>JAHIND010000012.1 GCA_018896025.1 Pseudomonadota bacterium | reverse complement strand
TCAGGGCACGGGCAAGCTCATGACCTTCAGCGAGCTGATGTACGCGCCCATCGGTTTTGGCGAGGACCTTCCCTACGCCATCGCGGTTTTGGACTACGGCGACTTCAAGGTGTTCGGGCGCATCGGCGAGGTGCCCTTCGAAGAGGTGAAGATCGGCATGGAGATGGTGACCAGGGTCAACCAGTTACCCAACGGCAACCTGAACTATGTGTTTGAAAAAGCCTAGCCCTCCGGCCAAGTAAAAAACCAACGGCCCGCCCCTGCCGCAAGGCGAGGGCGGGCTGTTGCCGTTTTAGGGCATGGTTGCGGCCGCTTTCTTGGCAGCGACGTAAAATTTGAGCGCCGGAAGGCGAAAATGGCTTGACGTCATATTTTCAAACTTAGTAAGATAATCTTACTATCTTACTATCTTACTAACTCCAAAGCGCGTAAGGGATGGGTAGCTTGGCAGGCATCAAGAGAAAGAAGTTGGCCGACTTTGTCCTGGACGAAATCAAACGCATGATCGAGGCGGGCGAACTCAAGGAGGGCGACCGGCTGCCCAATCAAACCGAGTTCGCCGCCCGCCTGGGAGTGAGCCGTCCTTCCCTGCGCGAGGCAATGCAAACCCTGGCCATGGTCGGGGCCGTCGAGCAACGGCCCGGCTACGGGTCGGTCATCAAGTCGCTGACCCCGGCCCTGTTCGCCTCCCACCTGGCCACGCCGCTGGTGAATGATGAAGCAGCCACCCGCCAACTGCTGGAAGCCCGCAGCTTCATCGAGGGCGGCATCGCCAAGCTGGCCGCCCGCAACGCCACCGAGAGCGAGATACGCAAAACCGGCACCATTGTGCGGCAGATGGCCGAGGCCCTGGAAAAGGGGCGTCGGGAGGAATACACCGAGCTGGACACCCGCGTTCACTATCACCTGGCGGTGTGCTCCCACAACAACATCATGCTGCATTTCTTCGTGACCATCCGCAGCATGATGGAGCAGTTCATGGCCGAGGCTTTTTGGCTGCTGCCCGAGCTGCTTGCCCGCTCCATGCGCTTCCACCAGAAGATTTATCAGGGCCTGCGCGACCGTGACGAGGATGCGGCGGCGGCGGCCATGAATGAACACATCGAGGATATCCAGCGAACCCTGGAGCAGTTCTACGGCTCCCCTTCAAAAGGCCCCAAAGGTAAAAAATGAACATCGACCAGATCAACACCGTCGCCATCATTGGGGCCGGCACCATGGGCTCGGGCATCAGCCTTTGCGTGGCCGCCGCTGGATACCAAGCCAACCTGTACGACGTCTCCGGCCGCCAGTTGGAAAACGCCCTGGCCCGGGTGCAAAGCTGCCAGGAGGTTTTGATCCGCGAAGGAATTTTTAGCCCAGAGCAGGCGCGGCAATCCATGGCGCGCATCCACTGCTACACCGACCTTGGGGAAGCAGTGGCCCAGGCCCAGTTCATCATCGAGGCGGTCCCCGAAGAGCTGGAACTGAAGCGGCGGGTTTTCCGGCAAATCGAGGAGGCCTGCCCCCCGGACGCCATCCGGGTGACCAATACCTCGGGGCTGAGCGTTTCGGAAATTACCAAACAAAGCCTCAGCCCGGAGCTGAGCGCGGGCATGCACTGGGTCAATCCGCCGGAACTGGTGCCCCTGGTGGAGATCATATGCGGGGAGAAATCCTCCGATGAAACCATCGGCCTGATCTACGAGCTGGCGGTGAAGCTGGGCAAAAAGCCGGTGCTGATCCAAAAGGAAGTGCCCGGCATAGGCCTGAACCGGCTGCAATTCGCCCTTTTCCGGGAGGCCCTGGGCATGGTGGAGGAGGGCGTGGTCTCCGCCGAGGACGTGGACCGCATCATGTGCTACGGCCTCGGGTTCCGCTATCCCTGGATCGGCCCCCTGAAAACGGCTGACCTCGGCGGCCTGGACGTGTTTTACGAAATCTCCAAATATCTTTTCCAGCACCTGAGCGACGCCAAAACCCCGCCGCCCATGTTGGCCGACCTGGTCACCGAAGGCCACCTTGGCGTGAAAAGCGGGCAGGGTTTTTACGACTACGGCCAAGACGCCGCCGGGCGCATTTTGGATCGCCGGGACCGTTCCTTTATCCGCCAGTGCCGCCTGATGCAGGAAATAGACTCCGACGAATAAACAAACGTCAGCGAGGCCGCTGGGCCCGCCACGAGGATTCCGATGCAACTGAGAAGCGACCAGATGAAAAAGGGGATCGAGCGGGCCATGAGCCGCTCGCTTTTCTATGCCATGGGTTATACCCGGCGGGAGTTGGACGGTCCCCTGGTGGGGGTGGTCAACTCCGGCAACCAGATCGTACCCGGCCACATCCATCTGGACCGGCTGGTGGAGGCGGTGGTGCGGGGAGTGTGCGCCGGGGGCGGCACTCCGGTGTGCTTCCCCACCATAGCCGTGTGCGACGGCATAGCCATGGGCCACGCCGGGATGCGTTACAGCCTGGCCAGCCGTGAGCTTATCGCCGATTCCATCGAGACCATGGCCATGGCCCATCCCTTCGACGCCCTGGTGCTGGTGACCAACTGCGACAAGATCACTCCAGGGATGATCATGGCCGCCTTGCGCCTGAACATCCCGGCCATAATCCTCAGCGGCGGCCCCATGCAGGCGAACGTTTGGCGGGGTCAGGAAACCGACCTGACCACGGTCAACGAGGCGGTGGGCAAGGTGGGGGCCAAGCGCATGAGCCTGCAAGAGCTGGATGACCTGGAATCCTGCTGCTGCCCCGGCGCGGGGTCTTGCGCCGGGATGTTCACGGCCAATTCCATGAACTGTCTGGCCGAGGCTCTGGGCCTGGCCTTGCCGGGCAACGGCACCATCCCGGCGGTTAGCGGGGCCCGCACACGCCTGGCCAAACGGGCGGGCATGCAGGTGATGGAGCTGTTGGCCGCGGGAATCCGGCCTCGGGACATAGCCGGGCGCGAGGCCTTTGCCAACGCCATCGCGGTGGACCTGGCCATGGGCTGCTCAACCAACACCATCCTGCACGTGCCGGCCATGGCTCGCGAGGCCGGGTTGGCGGTCAACCAGGATGATTTCGAGGCCATCGGCCGCGAGGTCCCCCACCTGTGCAACATGAGCCCGGCGGGCCCCCACCATCTGGACGATCTGGACCGGGCGGGCGGGGTGCAAGGGGTGATGAAGCGCCTGGCCCAGCGCGGCCTGGTGAATCTGGAGGCCATGACCGCCACCGGCGAAACCTTGGGGGCCAACCTGGAGGCCGCCGCCATCCGCGACGAGGAGATCATCCGTCCCTTTGAGCGGCCCATCCACAGCGAGGGCGGCCTGGCTATCTTGCGGGGCAACCTGTCCCCGGACGGCGCGGTGGTCAAGCAGTCCGCCGTGGCCGAGAGCATGCTGGTGCGCACCGGCCCGGCCCGGGTGTTCGAGTGCGAGGAAGACGCGGTGAAGGCCATCCTGGACGGGGCCATCTTGCCGGGGGATGTGGTGGTGATCCGCTACGAAGGGCCCAAGGGCGGGCCGGGCATGCGGGAGATGCTCTCGCCGACCTCGGCCATCGTGGGCGCCGGATTGGGTGAGTCGGTGGCCCTGGTCACCGACGGCCGCTTCAGCGGGGTCACCCGCGGGGCGGCGGTGGGCCATATCTCCCCCGAGGCGGCCCAGGGCGGCCCGCTAGCCTTGGTCGAGGAGGGCGACCTCATCGCCATCGACATCCCCGGCCGGACCCTGGAACTGCTGGTGGACGAGGAAGCGCTGGCCCGGCGGCGCGCCCAGTGGCAGCCGCCGGAGCCCAAGGTGCGCACCGGTTATTTGTATCGCTACTCCCAAATGGTGACCCCGGCATCCCAGGGCGCCGTGCTTGAAATATGATCTCGCTGGTCTAATCCCCCAGCGCCTGGGCTGGCCCACCGTGCCCCAGTGGACCCCATAGCGGACGAGCCCAGGAGTCCAACATCACAGAGTAAGGAAAAGCGCATGATGGAAATAAGATTTCACGGCAGAGGGGGCCAGGGGGCGGTCACGGCCGCCGAACTGATGGCCCAAGCCGCCATCCTGGACGGAAAATACGCCCAGGCCTTTCCCAATTTCGGACCAGAACGCCGCGGGGCCCCGGTTACCGCTTTTTTGCGGGTATCCGACCAACCCATATATTTGCGGGAAAAGATCGAGTCCCCGGATACGGTGGTGGTCTTGGACCCCACCCTCATCGACCTGGTCAACGTGGCCGACGGGCTGAAACCCGGCGGCATGCTGGTCATGAACCTGGCCGCCTCCGGGCGGGGCGCCCTGGCCAAGTACGGCGACCAGTTCCAGGTGGCGGTGGTGGACGCCTCGCGCATCGCGGTGGAGACCATAGGCATACCGGTGACCAACACCGCCATCCTGGGCTCCCTGATCAAAGCCTGCGGCATTACCTCGCTAAAGACCATGGAAGGCCCCATGGAGCGCCGCTTCGGGCGGCTGGCGGCCAAGAACCTCCTGGCCCTTCAGCGGGCCTTTGAGGAGACCGAGGTGCTCGCGGCTCCCGCCGCGCCCTCGCCCGCGGACGCGCCGGTGGTACAGGAGCCCTGCACCTATGCGGAGCTGCTGCAAAGGGAGGCCCTGCTTGTGTGGGACCAGCTCCAGATCGGCTGCGACATCGACCGCCCCGGCAGCACCGCCGCTTTCCACACCGGCAACTGGCGCAGCGCGGGACGCCCCTTCATCGACCGCGACAAGTGCATAAGCTGCGGCTTCTGCCACGTCTACTGCCCGGACCTGGCCATGAACTTCACCGACGACGGGGCCATCGAGTGGGACCATCGCTACTGCAAGGGTTGCGGCATCTGCGCCGAGGAATGTCCCAAGGGGGCCATCAGCATGCGGGAGGAAAGCCATGAGCAATAGAGTGGGAATCGAGGTCTCCATCGCCGTGGCCGAGGCGGTGGGCCTGTGCGACGTTGACGTGGTGGCCGCCTATCCCATCACCCCCCAGACCCACATTGTGGAGCACTTGGCCGACCTGGTGGCCGAGGGCAAGCTGAACGCCGAGTACATCGCCGTGGAGTCTGAGCACTCGGCCATAAGCGCGGTGATGGGCGCTTCGGCCACCGGGGGCCGGGCCTTTACCGCCACGGCCTCCCAGGGCCTGGCCCTGATGCACGAAATCCTGTTCGCCGTTTCCAGCCTGCGCCTGCCGGTGGTCATGGCCGTGGCCAACCGTGCGGTGTCCGCCCCCATCAACATCTGGGCCGACCTTTCGGACGTGATGCCCCAGCGCGACACGGGCTGGGTGCAGCTGTTCGCCGAGAACGGCCAGGAGGCCTACGACCTAATGGTGCAGGCCTTCCGCCTGGCCGAGGATCACCGTGTGCTGCTGCCGGTGATGGTCAACCTGGACGGCTTCACCCTGTCGCACATGATCGAGCCCATCACCATGATGGAGCGCAATGAGGTGCGCCGCTTCCTGCCGCCCATCGAGCCCGCCCGGCTGCTGGACCCGGACCACCCCCGCTCCATCGGACCCTTCGGGGCCCAGGACGTGTACACCGAGGCCAAGATGCAGCAGGAGATGGCCCTGCTGCGCTCCCAGGAGGTGATGGAGGAGATCTGGCAAGACTTCGAGGCCCAGTTCGGGCGGCGCTACCATGCGGTGGAGTCCTACCGCACCGGCGACGCCGAGGTGGTGCTGGTCACCATGGGGGCGGTGAGCGAGACCGCCCGCGCGGCGGTGGACGAGATGCGCGCCCAGGGCATAGCCGTGGGCTTGGTGCGCATCCGTATGTGGAGGCCCCTGCCTCAGGAGGAGCTGCGCCAGGCCCTGGAAGGGGCCAAGGTGGTGGCGGTGCTGGATAGGATGCTCACTCCCGGCGGCACGGGCGGCCCGGTGGGCGAGGCCCTGCGCTCCATTTTCTATGACGCTCCAGTGCGGCCCCGCATTTATGAGGTGGTGGCCGGGTTGGGAGGCCGGGAGATCAACCGGCGCACCTTCAAGGAAATCGTGCGCCAGGCCCTGGCCGGGCAAGAGCAGGTTCGTCAATTCACCTTCCTGGACGTGAGGTGCGCATAAAATGGAAGCAGCGATCGATACCCAGAAGATATCCATGAAGAACCTGCCCGCCTTCGAGGCCTTGGCCTCGGGCCACCGCGCCTGCCAGGGATGCGGCGAGGTGCTGGCCATGCGTCTGGCCATGAAGGCCCTGGGAGAGCGGATCATTGTGGTCAGCGCCACCGGCTGCATGGAGGTGATCACCACCCCCTATCCCCAGACCTCCTGGCTGGTGCCCTGGATGCACGTGGCCTTTGAAAACGCCTCTGCCGTGGGCTCGGGCGTGGCCGGGGCGCTGCTGGCCCTGGCCCGCAAGGGCAGGCTGGCGGGTGGCGATACCAAGATCGTGATCATGGGCGGCGACGGCGGCACCTCGGACATCGGGATGCAGTCGCTCTCCGGGGCCTTGGAGCGCGGGCACGATTTCGTGTACCTGTGCTTCGACAACGAGGCCTACATGAACACCGGCATCCAGCGCTCCTCGGCCACGCCGCGTTGCGCCTGGACCACCACCTGTCCCCTGGGAGAAGAGCATCCCGGCAAGCAGGAGGCCAAGAAGGACCTGGTGGGCATCGTGGAAAAGCACCACATCCCCTACCTGGCCACGGCCACGCCGGCCTATCCCTTTGACCTGATGAACAAGGTGCGCCGGGGAGCCCAGGTGAAGGGCCCGGCGTTCATCCATGTGCTGGCGCCTTGCCCCACCGGCTGGCGCATCCCGACCCAAGAGGTGATCAAGGTGGCCCGCTTGGCAGTTCAAACCCGGGACTATCCGCTGTACGAGGTGGTCAACGGCAAATACATCCTGGGCAAACCCGGTAAGAACCCCAAGCCGGTCGCCGAATACCTCAAGGCTCAAGGCCGCTTCAAGCACTTGAGCGAAAACGACCTGGCGGCCATGCAGCAGGAGGTGGACGAGCGTTTCGCCCAGCTGCAATGGTTGGCCTCGCGGCCTTGACCGCTCGCGGGGGCGGCGCCCTATCCAGGCCTGGTTGTCATCCCGGGCGCTGCCTCCGCTTCTTATAAAAACCCCGGCTGTGGACGGGGCGCGGGGAAGCGCCCCACGCGGCCGCAAACGCGGGGGCCTTGCCCCAGCGGGCCCCGCTTACGAGAGGCAGCAGCATGTTGCGTAAAGTAGGACACCTGGGCATCGCGGTGAAAAATATCGAGCAAACCCTGGCGGTGTTCGCCAACCTTTTTGAAGTGCCCCTACCGCCCATCAAGGACGTGACCGAGAAAAAAATGAAGGTGGCGGTGCTTACCCTGGACGGTCTCTCCCTGGAGTTTCTGGAAGACTACAGCGAGGCCGGGCCCTTCAAGCAGATGGTGGAGCAGAGGGGCAACGCGGTGCACCATTTCTGCGTGGAGGTGGAAGACATCGAACAGGCCATTGAATCGCTGACCTCGCGGGGCATCGCCATGCGCGACGCCGCGCCCAAGGTGGGCCTGCGCGGCAAGCGGATCGCCTTCATAGACTCCGGGGCCTTGGACGGCCTGGCCGTGGAGCTGTCCGAGCCCTAGCGCCCGCCCGGGGGATGGCTTCACGTCCCCCTAGATGCATCTCAAAACAAGGGGCCGGCCGCCTCGGCCGCCCCTTTTCATTGCAAGCGCCCGTGTCGCCTCGTCGCCTGGGCCTTGCCCAACGCACTGATAATTGCGCAAAAACGCGATAGGCTTTTTGCCGGGCGGCGCCCGCTTGGCTTTCACCGCCCGGTGGGGCCTTGGCCCTGGTTTGATCTAACCGGCTAATAGGACTACCATAGGTGCTGGCAGGGATACGGTTGTCCCTGTCTTTACTTCAAACACTCCTCGCCAGCATAGGGGCCATAAATCCTTTGGACGCCATCCAACCGCATCACATTGCACCGGAAGCACCACAAGGCCCACACAGAGGTCGGCGCGGCGGATGCCGCCTAAATAAGTATGAAGAGGGTTATTTGGAAGCAGCTAACTAAGCAAGGGGTGTCCGCGCATATGAAACACCTGAGGTGCTGTTTGTTGGGGTTGGGCCTGGCGGTCCTGGTGATCCTTCTAGGAGGGGGCGGCATGGCCGAGCCCGTCGCGGCCGCCTCGCCATCCGGCGCATCCCCGCCTGCTCAGCTCGCGGGCCGCCCCGCCGCCAAATCCTCCCGCGCCCCCCGCTTCGTCAGCATCCATCTGGAGCACCCCGACCGCGTACTGGTGGCCGGTGAAACCGGCTTCCTCAAGCTGGAAGCGCGCATCGCCGCCCCTAAAGACTCCTCCGGGCAAGCCCTGGCCTGGGATCCGGGCGTAAAAGCGCCGGTGACCTTGTGGATCGCCTCTTCCAGCGGCAGCGGCATCGCCTTTCTGGACAAGGCCCACCCCGAGCGGCCCCGCCAGCACATCCTGGTCCATTTCACCAGGCCGCCGGGCAACCTGGCCGGTCCTCTCGCCGCCCAGGTGGAATACTCCATCACCAGCCGCACCAAGGCGGGCAAGCACAGCTTCTGGCTGGACATTTTCGCGGAGCTGAAGTCCTCGCAAGGGGGCCAGGTCCACGACGCCGGGGCTCTGCGCCTGCCCTTTGAGGTGGACACCCATTTGCGCACCAAGCTGCTCATGCTGGCCGTGGTGGCGGCGGCGGTGTTCCTGTTCATCGTGGAGTGGGTGAGGGTGGACGTGGTGGCCATCGTGATGATGGTCCTGCTGCCCGAGTTGGGCCTGTTGAACTCCTCGGACACCTTCCGGGGCCTGAGCAGCAACGCGGTGGTGGCCATCATCGGGGTTATGATCATCAGCTACGGCTTGAACCGGGCCGGGCTGGTGCACCGCATCATCCAGCCCATCCTGGGGTTCGTCAGCAAAAGCCCCTCCCGCCTGGTGGTGACCTTTTCGTCGCTCATCGCGGCCATTTCCGGAGTGATGCAGAACACCGGCGCGGCAGTGCTGTTCTTGCCCGCCGTGCGCTCGGTTACCTTTCAGAAGCTCAAGGTGCCCATCTCCAGGGTGCTCATGCCCATCGGCATGGCCGCCATTCTGGGCGGCACCCTGACCATGATCGGCACCAGCCCCCTGATTCTGCTCAACGACATCCTGCCTCCGGGCATGCCCAAGTTCGGTTTCCTGGAACTGACTCCCATCGGCCTGGCTCTGGCCATAGGCGGCATCGCCTATCTCTCCACCGGCGGCATGCGCCTGCTGGCCAAGGTTTCCGCCAAACAGTCCAGTTACCAGGCCGACAAGGGCGGTTCGCCGGATGACGGCTTTGTCAGCTCCTATCCCCTGATCAAAGGCCCCTTCGAGATCATGGTGCCCTCGGACTATCGGCCGGGCCCGGGTCCCCAGGAGATGGTGCTGATCCGGCGGCGATTTCTGGTTAACATAGTGGCCGTGGCTAAAACCGACGGTTCGTGCAATTTCTCCCCCCTGCCCAGCACCACCATCCAGCCCGGCCTGTCCCTGTGCGTCTACGGCCCGGAAGAGGACGTCCAGTCCTTTGTGCAACAATACGGCCTGGTCCTCAAGGACCGGCCCCAGGCGTTCAAGGACACCATGTTCAACCCCTCCCTGGCGGGCATCGTCGAGGGGGTGGTGTCGCCGCGCTCCAGCCTGATCGGCCAGACCATCGAGGAGATTCGCTTCCGGGAGACCTTCGGGGTGAACCCCCTGGCAGTGCACCAGGCGGGGCACACCTATTATCAGGAGTTGGCGGACCTGCCTCTCCAGGCGGGCGACACCTTGCTGCTGCACGGCACCTGGGAGAAGTTTCACGCCCTGCAGGACTTTCACCAGAACTTCATCATCATCACTCCCTTTGAGCAGGAGTTCCACAAGCCGGAGAAGGCCAAGTGGGCCCTGATCAGCTTTCTCACCGCCCTGGTGATGATGATCGTCTCCAGCTTTTATTTCCAAAACCTGCCCTACAACCCCATCCCCCTGTCGGTGTGCCTTATGGTGGGGGCGGTGGGCATGGTGCTGTTCAAGGTCATCACCATCAGCGAGGCCTACCACTCGGTGGACTGGCGCACCGTGTTCTTGCTGGGCGGGTTGATCCCCCTGGGCATGGCCGTGGACCAGACCGGCACGGCCACCTGGATAGCCAAGGGCATCGTACTGGGCCTGGGCAGCCTCATGTCTCCCCTGCTGCTGCTGGTGGTGTTGGCGGTGCTGAGCGCCGCCTTCACCCTGGTCATCTCCAACGTGGGGGCCGCCACCCTGCTGGTGCCCCTGGGCATATCCATTGCCCACCAGATCGGCATAGACCCCCGGGTGGCCGCCATCGTGGTGGGGCTGGGGGTCTCCAACTCCTTCCTGTTGCCCACCCACCAGGTCAATGCCCTGTACATGGGGCCGGGCGAGTACCGCACCAGGGACTACATCCAGATCGGCGGCATCCTGAGCTTCATCTACATGGCCGTCCTGGTGGTCATGACCTACATGTTCTACCTGTAGCCAACCCAAGGGCCCGGCCCAGTGACGGGCCCTTTCTTCCGCCTTCCGCCGTTCCATTCCTCTGGGTAATCCTGGGTGATTTCCTCCCGGCCTTTGGGGCCCCCACGGGGTCCCAATAAGGCCGAGCCCTCATTTACGGCCCGCACCGGTAAATACCTATAATGGCGGCAAGGGCCGAGATCGCAGCAACACCGGGGCCCAGAGGGCGCAGCCGCATGAATGCAACGCAACTCCTGCCGCAACCATCCACCCACAACCGGACCGTCAGAGGCAATGACTTGTCACATAGGCGCGTTTAGACAAGGCCCAAGGGAAAGCTACGCGTTATTGCATCTAGGAGGATGACATGAAGGTACACATAGCGGTTTGCCGCAATAAAACCCGCAGCACGCGCTGGATCATGTTCATGGGGTTGACCCTGATGTGCCTGGCCTTGGCCGGGACGGCCCTGGCCACCCCGCAGCAGGCAAAGACTGGCCGACTGGTGGACGCCCAATGGCTGCAACAGCACCTGAACGACCCCAACCTGGTGATCATCGACGCCTCGCGCACCAAGAACTACCTGGCGGGACACATCAAGGGGGCGGTGAGTTGCTCCTTTGACAAGGACCACTATCTGTCCTACGGGATCGATACCTCCTATGGAGGCAACGACCTGATCAACAGCCCCAGCGACCCGCTGCCCTGGCAGGACGGACCCACCCCCTACATCCAAAAGGTGATGCGCTCCCTGGGCATCAACAACAACTCCAAGGTGTTGATCTACGACGACGGCGGCCATTTCCGGGCCCCCCGTTTCTATTGGACCCTCACCTTCAACGGCTGCAAGGACGCCTACATCCTGGACGGCGGCTTGGCCAAGTGGAAGGCCATGGGCCTACCCACGGTGACCGACATCCCCAAGGTGAAGCAAGGTAACTTCACCGCCAAGCCGTCCGGCGGCTCCCAGATCGCCACCACCGACTACATCCTGTCCAAGCAGTTCAAGCCCGAGGCGGTCATCGTCTACGCCGTGACCCCGGTTTGGTACTATGGGCCCTTCCAGGCCTACTCCAAGATCGGCCACATCCCCGGCTCGGTCATGGTCTCCTATCCCGACTACTTCCAGAAGGACAAGACCTGGAAGTCCAAGGACGAGCTCATGAGGCTGTTCGCCTCGGTGGGGGCCACCCCGGACAAGGAGATCATCTGCTACTGCGGCGGCAACCCCGCCGCCTCCTGCCTGTACTTCACCCTCAAGCACGTGCTGGGCTATCCCAAGGTGCGCTACTACTACAAGGGCTCCACCATGGGCTGGCTGGACGACCCCCGCGACCTGCCCCTGCACACCTACTGGAACCAGCACCTGCTGCGCGATCCCTATTTCGTGCGCTGGTGGGGTGGGCAGCGCATCCAATACCTGGTGGGCGACTCCCAGGTGCTCACCGTGGACGTGCGTTCTCCCCAGGCCTACAGGGCCGGTCACATCCCCTACGCGGTGAACATCCCGGTGCGGGAGCTGGTGGCCAAGCAAGGCATCGACCAGGCTCAATGGGCCAAGGTGCTGGGCGACAGCGGCGCGGCCGACTTCAAGGAACTTGTGATCGTGGACGACAAGTCCTCGCCCGACGCTTGCTTGATGTTCTGGGTGGCCGAATATCTGGGGCGCCCCAAGGTGTCACTGCTCAACGGCGGCATGAAGGCCTGGCATGACAACAAGCTGAAGGTTACCGACAAGCCCACCATAATCGCTCCGGCCAAGACCAAGTACGACGTGGCCATCCAACCGGCCAAGATGCAGGCCAAGCCCCAGGCGGCCAAGCGCCTGAGCAACCCCGGGCAGAAGCCTGATTTTATGGGCTACCCCAGGGTGTACATCGTTTCATCCCAGCAAGAGCAAAAGCTGCCCTTCGATCCGGCGGGCGCCAAGGTGGTGCACATCCCCGCCGCCAAGAATTTCCATGAGTACGGCGTCTTGGATTTCGCATCCAACCTGATCAAACTATACGAAGGCGCCGGTGTCTTTAAGCAGGCCGAAGTGGTCTGCTACTCCGACAAGCCGGAGGAAGCGGCGGCTACCTACTACACCCTGCGCACCCTGGGCTATCCCAAGGTCATGGTGTATTACCCCGAGAAGTGACGGCCCGAGCGGTTTTGGTGACCAAGGGGACCGGGCCTAGGCCCGGTCCCCATCTTTTTTTAGCGGCGGTTCAGGCGGGAGGGGGGGCTCAGGGCACCACCTGGGTTTTTTCGTGACACTGGGAGCAGTAGTTCTCGCTCTTGGCGTGAGCGTGGTGGCACAGCACGCAATCAAGGTCCGTGCCGTAATGGGGGGAATCGTGGGGGTTGTTATGCACCTTGTCCTGAGGCACGGTCAGCTTGGCCACTGCCTCGCCGGACTCGTGACACTCAAAACATTTTTCCGTGCCCACTGCGGACTTGTCCCCGCTGCCGTGGCAATCCGCGCAGGACACTCCTCCCAGGGCGTGCAGGTGGCTGAGCGGCAGCTTGCCCCGCAGGGTGGCCGCCTTTTTGCCGTTGTGGCACTTGTCACAGTCTTTCCTGGCCTGCCCCTTGGTGGTCGGGTGGTCTTTGGGGAGCGACATGGCCGGGCCGTGGCAGGCCGCGCAGTCGCCGACATCGGCGTTTTCCAATTGTTTGGGGCCGCCGCCTTGGGTGGCGCTGGAGGCCTGCGCGCCCCAATGAACAATAAGCAAGGCCGCCAGCAGGGGCAGGCCCGGCAGCAGGCATTTCCAGAGCAAACGGCGATGTTGTGAGGTTCTCATGATTCTTTATCCGTTGCCCGTTGGCACATTTGCGGAAGTCCGGGCCAATACGGCCCGGACTTCCGGTTAAGGCGTGGGCCGCCTGGTTGAGGTGGGGCCGGCGGATTAGCCGCGGGGCCTCTCCTTGGCCGCGTTGGCCCCGGCGATGCGCCCGAAGACCAGGCAGTCGGTGGTGGCGTTGCTGCCCAGGCGCACCGCGCCGTGCACTCCACCGGTCACCTCGCCCGCCGCGTAGAGCCCCGGCACCACTTGGCTGTACAGGTCGAGCAATTGTGCCTTGGAGTTGATCTGCACCCCGCCCATGGTGTGGTGGACCTTGGGCCAAAGGTTCATGCCGTAGAAGGGGGCCTTGGCTATGGGTTGCGAGCTTGCCCGCAGAGGCTTGCCGAACTCCTCGTCCTTGCCCTTGGCCAAGAAGGCGTTGTAGCGCTTGACCTGCTCTTGCAGCTCGGCCGAGTTGACCTGAAAGGCCTGGGCCAGCTCATCCAGGGTGTTGAACTGCCTGACGGTGCCCTTGGCCAGCATCTTGTCCAGCTTGTCCACGTACTTGGCTCCGTTGGTGTCGGCGATGCCCACCGCCCAGTGGCCGGTCTTGATGATGGCGTCGGCGCGCACCTTGCGGTCGGCCAGTTCGTTGACGAAGCGCTTGCCTGTCTTGGGGTCGACCATGATGCCGAAGGGGAAGCAGCCGCTGATGGCGAAGATGTAGCCGATGCCCATGCCCTTTTCCTGGGGGCATCCCCAGGGGCCCAACTGGATCCAGGAGGGCTGCACCGGGGTGGCCCCGATGCGCAGCAACTCGATGAGGCCCTCGGCGGTGGCGCCGGGGTGGTTGGTGCAGTCCAGCTTGTCGTCCAGGCGCGGGTCCTGGATCATGCGGAAGGGCACGTCGTAGGAGAAGCCGCCGTTGGCCATGATCACGGCCTGGTTGGCCTTGATGAAGGTCCGCTTGCCGCTGCCCGCCTTGGGGAAGGCATAGCCGCTCAGGACCTCCACGCCCACGATTCCGTTTTTGCCGTCCATGATCAGGTGCTCCAGGTAGGCCCTTTTCTGGAGCGGTATGCCCTCCTCCTTGACCTTCTTGAGCTCCTGGCGCACGATGCCCGCGCCGGAGCGTATGTTGGTCAGGTAGCTGCGGGGCACCGAGTGGCCGCCCAGGTGGGTCACCCGGCCCTTGTAGTCCACGTTCAAGTAGTCCAGGGTCCACATCAAGGCGCCCAGGGATTGGTCGGACACCATCATGGCCAACTCCGGGTGGTTCATGTGCAGGCCCGCCTTGAGCATGTCCTGGAACATCAACTCGGGCGAGTCCTTGATGCCCTCCTTGTCCTGCAAGGGTGAGCCGGTGGCGGCCATGAGCCCGCCGTTGATGATGCTGTTGCCGCCGGGAACCGGCATCTTTTCGAGGATGATTACCTTGGCTCCAGCCTTCTTGGCCTCCAGGGCGGCGGCCAGGCCGGCGAACCCGCTGCCGATTACGATGACGTCGGCCGTCTGGTCCCATTTCTTGGGAAGCTCAGCGGCACCAGCTTCCGTGGTTTTCATCATCAGCCCGGAGGTGGCCAGACCCATGGCCGCGGCCGCTCCGCCTGCCTGCTTCAAGAAGTTACGCCGGGATGTTACGCTCTTGCCGGATGTCTTTTCCTTGTCGCTCATTTCGCTACTCCTCGTTGTGTAACCCAAGAGCCTTGCTGCCAACCTTCGCCCGCACCGCGCCATGCCTCGGCAGACGGTTGGGAGGGGTGCGAAGGTCTAACCTTATACCAAGATAAATCCTCTGGGCGCGGCCAGGATATGGGCCTTTGGCACTGGAGTGAATGGGCCGAAATACCATTGTCCATGGGGTGAACTACCCATTGGCGCGGGCCGGATCATTTGGGCGTGGGGGAGCTGGGGGTTGACCGGCAGGATTTTTATAAGCTATCGTTGCGCGGGGGTTGGTGGCGCCGCCGCGCGCGCCAAATTAAATCATTGTAAGTTTTGAAGTGTAATCCACGGTGAATTCCGCTTGATCTGGGGGGATCATGTCACATTTCATCAAAGCCTTAGTCTTGTGCGCGATTTTTGTGGCCCTTTCGCCCGTGGCGGCGAACGCGGCCTGTTCCAAGGCCTATGACAAACTGGATGGCGATTGCGACGCCTTTTTGCAATCCGCCTATGCGCCGGGCATGGCGGTTTTCAATTCATGCCAGACCAAGTGCGAGAGCGACGATGGCGGGGTCCTGGCCATCAAGATGATAATCAAGTTTCAGGGGGGTATCCTGGGCACCCCTTACGTCCTCAAGGGTCGGGTGATCATCGACTCCAACCGGCAGATCGTGAAAACCAAGTGGGCAGATTGGAACTCGCCGCTGACCCCGCTGAACCGGACCGAGCACTTCGAGGCAAAAAAGGATAAGTGGAACTTTTAGGCCTGCCTGGTGACGTGACAAACCAACGCCCTTGGCCTCCCGTCCCGGAGGAATGATCCGCCGGGGCTCGGGCCAAAGGCCTTGTATCGATTATGGAGGGCTTTGTTGGGCCCTATCGCGGCCCCCGCCCCAGGGGACGGGGGCGTCAAGGCGAACTACTTGTCCAGTATCTTCGCCTTTTGTTCTTCGTACTGATCTTTGGTGATGGCCCCGCTCTTGTAGGCCTTTTGAAGGTCGATGAGCTGCTGGCCTTCGGACACGGTGGTGTTCTGGTTTTTCACGTCGGCTCCACCACAACCAGCCAGGGCGATGGAAAGGCCGAACATGGCGATAAAAATGACACTGTAGATGGTTTTCATGTTTTGTCCCTTGGATTCAGCAGCTATGGCAGTGCTTCAAATCAGTAATTGCGGGCAGTCCTGTAAACCTCGATTTGCGCCATAGTAGATCGATTCGCTCGCGCTGGCAATAATGGGCTTATTTTCAAGACACCGCAAAAACACTTTTAGCTCCGCTATAATCAAGGCACGATCAGGATGCCCGCTTGGGGCGTCTTCTGGTAACCGGCCATTTGGGCGTCGAAAAGAAAGGGGGCCCCTTGCATTCATCAGCCTCGCCCCCGGCTGCATGGCAGCCCGAAGCGAAACCAGCGTCAGCCTCCGGCCCGCGGGCCCTTGTGGATTGGGCCATGCGTCCACCTGGGTCCGGCCTGGAGCGCGCCTCCTATTTGCTCTTTTTCACCCTGCTGGTGGCGGTGCGCTTGCCCCGAGTGTTTCTGGAGGGGCGGTTTTGGGCCGAAGAAGGCCGGGTCTATTTTGAAAAGGCCTGGAACCTGCCCTGGCTCGACGCTCTGCTGTATTCATACGCCGGGTATCTGAACCTGACGGCCAATGCGGCCGGGCTGCTGGCCCGGTACCTGCCTCCCCTGTGGGCCGCGCCCTATGTGAGCACCGGCCTGGCCCTGCTGATTCAGTGCCTGCCCGCCGCCATCATCCTGACCAGCCGCCTGGACTGGCTGCGCCACCGGGCCGTGCTGGCGGCGGCCCTGCTGCTCATCGCCACCCCGCCCCATTCCGAGGAGGTGTGGCTAAACTCCATTTGCAGCCAGTATCACCTGACCCTGAGCGCGGGCATAATCTTGGCCCTGGAAAGCCGCGGCGGCCTGGTGGGCGTGCTGCGCCTGGCGGTGCTGCTGCTGGCCACCCTCAGCGCGCCCATGTCCTGGGTGCTGGCCCCTCTGTTCGTCCTGCGCGCCGTGGTGGAGCGTTCCGGGCCCAGGGTATGGCAAACCCTGGTGGTGGCCCTCGGGGTGACCATCCAGTTGCTGTGGTTCTTTGCCCCGATCCCGGGCCGCGAAGTGGGTATCTCCCCAACCCTGTTGGGCGCCATCGTCCTGGCCAAGCAGGTGATCATCCCCTTGGTCCCCACTCCCCTGGACTCCAAGCTCATCAGCCTGTTCGCCCGTGATTTCAGCATGGCCGGAGGGCCTCTCTGGCCCCTGGCCGTGGTGGCGGTGTTGTTCGCGATCTTGGCCTGGGGAGCGCTGCGCCGCCCCAAGGAGGCGCCCCTGTGGTTCCTGCTGGCCGGGGGGATCATCGCCACCGGCGCTTACGCCGGCTCGCTGGGCAACAAGGCCGACCTCCTAAACGTGCTGGCCGGAAACCGCTACGCTTTTGGCCCCCAGGTGCTGTTCGGGCTAACCGTGCTGGGCCTGGCCATGCTCCTGCGGGGCAGGGGCCGCCTCTGGGCCAGGGCCGTGGTCATCTGGCTGCTGGTGGTGGGAATGTGGGGCTATTTCGCCTTTGCCGGATCGGGCCAGGTGCAGAGTGGACCGCCCTGGCGGCCCGAGGTGAAAAAGTATCAGCAGGACCACAACTACCGCATGAAGATATGGCCGCCCGGCTGGTCCATGGGCCTGCCGCCCAAATGACCCAGGCCGGGACGCGCCTAGAGTGAGCAACGATCATTTTATTTGGAGCAAATCCGCCATGACGGCTTCCCCGATGACCCGGCGCGACTTCCTGTCCCGAGGTTTGGCGGCCGCCGGGGGCTGCGCCTTTGCCCTGGCCTTCGGGGGCTCGACCGGCCTGGCCGGTGGAGATTATTACCAGCGCCACCGGGCCGAGTTGATCAGGGACTTCGCGGGCACTAACCAGGGCGCGGCGCAATACCTGGCCGCTCAGCACGGCAAGGCCCTGGCCCGGGAACTCTGCGCCGAGGCGGAGCGCGGCTTTGGGGAGCTGCTGCCCGGCCTGCCCCAGGTGGGCGGCGAGCAAAACGTGATGGCTGGGTACGTGCCCGTGGCTGCCTGGTACGTGGCCTATTACCGGCCCTTCCTAAAGCGGGGGCTGAGCGCCGAAGACCTGGGCCGCATGATCTACGAACTGAACGTAATGCAGTACCACGCAACCCCCGCGGCCCAACTGGCTCGGCAGGGGAGGGAGCGCTTCAGCCCGGCCTACCTGGCCCGGATGAAGAGCTGGGCGGCCTGGACCCAAAAGCGTGGGTACCCGGCCAACTGGGTGGCCCGCTTCATCCTGGGCGACGGCCGGGACTTTGACTACGGCTACGACTACAGCGAGTGCGCCCTGGTGAAGTATTTCCGCAGCCAGGACGCCACGGCCGCGGCACCCTACGTTTGCATCAACGATTTTGCCCGCAGCCAGGCCTACGGCACCGGCCTGGCCCGCCGGGGCACCCTGGCCATGGGCTATCCCCGCTGCGATTTTCGCTACAAGCAGGGCCGCCCGGTTACCCAGGGCTGGCAGAGCGAGGTGGCCAAGATACGGAAGATGGGGGGATGAGGGAGGGAGGGCCCGAATGCGGCATCCCGCACTTTGTTGAAGTATTTAGTTGACAAGGGCCGCTTTCGCTATACACTTGCCTTTCAAGAAGACCACACTGCCCGACTCTCCGCTAGACATGCCGGCGAATTCACGCCTTCATCATAGCAGAAAAATTTGGCTTTTTGGTTCAGTACGACCCCCCACGAGGGCGGTTTTGTTCAACTATTTTTTAAGGACCACGAATTATGGCAACCAGTATCTATGTAGGCAATCTCTCTTATGACTCCACCGAGCAGGGCATCCGTCAGCTTTTCGAGCAGTACGGTGAAGTCCTTTCCGTCAAAATGATCGAGGACAGGGACACCGGCAGGCCGCGCGGCTTCGGTTTTGTGGAGATGGACGCTGCGGCGGCCAGCGCCGCAGTCCAGGCCCTGAATGGCACCGATCTGGACGGCAGGGCCCTGAAGGTCAACGAGGCCAAGCCCCGCGAGTCTCGTCCGCCCCAACGTTGGTAGCCTAAGACCTACACCACAGAAGTAAGCACCAGACGACCCCTACCCGGCTCGGCCGGGCGGGGGATCGTTTTTATTATCAGGAGGATGGAGCCTTGGGTTCTCGTCCTCACCGTCCCAAGGAAGAACCGCAAGATGTCCGATACTCCTATTAGTTCCTTTGACCAACTGGCCCTGTGCAACCCCTTGCGCAAGGCCCTGAGCGGCCTGGGCTACCAGACCCCGACCCCGGTGCAGGCCTCTGCCATTCCCCCCTTATTGGAGGGGCGTGACCTGCTGGGTTGCTCCCAGACCGGAACCGGCAAAACCGCCGCTTTCGCCCTGCCCATCCTGCAAAAATTCTCCGCTAACCGCAAGCGGCCCGCCCGTTGCTCCACCCGCGCTTTGGTGCTGACCCCCACCAGGGAGTTGGCTGTCCAGATCAGCGAGAGCTTTAGGGACTACGGACGCTACGTCGGCCTCAAGCAAGTGGTGATCTACGGCGGAGTGGGTATGCACCCCCAGATCAGGGCCTGCACCAATGGCGTGGACGTGGTGGTGGCCACTCCCGGCCGCCTGCTGGACCTCATCGGCCGAGGCTACTTGCGCCTGGACAGCCTGGAAGTGTTCGTCCTGGACGAGGCCGACCGCATGCTGGACATGGGCTTTTTGCCTGATATCAAGCGCTTGCTTACCCTCATCCCCCAGCAGCGCCAGAGCCTGTTCTTCTCGGCCACCATGCCGCCCACCATCGCCAAGCTGGCCGACACCATCCTCACCAACCCGTTGAAGATCCAGATATCCCCCGCCGCCACCCCGGTGGAGCGCATCGACCAGCGGGTGCTGTTCGTGGCCCAGATAGACAAGCGCGCTCTGTTGGGCGAGGTGCTCAAGGAGGCCCAGACCGACCGGGTCCTGGTGTTCACCCGCACCAAGCATGGGGCCGACCGGGTGGTCGCCCAACTGGTGGACGGCAAGGTGAGGGCCGAGGCCATCCACGGCAACAAGTCGCAGAACGCCCGGCAGAAGGCTCTGAACAACTTCCGCAACGGCCACACCAGAGTCTTGGTGGCCACGGATATAGCCTCCCGGGGCATCGACGTGGAAGGCATCACCCACGTTATCAACTACGACCTGCCCAACGAGCCCGAGAGCTACGTGCACCGCATCGGCCGCACCGCCCGGGCCGGCAACGACGGCATCGCCATATCCTTCTGCGCTCCCAAGGAAAAATCCTATCTGCGCGACATAGAGCGCCTGATTCACCAGTCGGTGCCGGTGCAGGACACCCGCACCTACGGCGTGTCGGGCTACGCTCCGAGCAACCGGAGCACCGTGCGTCCGCCTCGCCCCCGGCAAGGCCGCAGGCGCATGGCCGCCGCCTAGACCCGAGCCGGAAAGCAGGCGCGGCGAATATTAAAGTGTTTGCTTTCAGTTTGGCGGGCCGGTACCCCGGCCCGCGCAGGGACAGTGTTAAAGCATAAGCTTTAATTTATAGCCGCCGCCTCTTGGTTTCGGCACAGCCCCAAGGCAAAATGAAAACCCCCGACCGCGCAGCCGCGGCCGGGGGTTTTTTATTTCAACCGAAACCGGCAGCACACGAAATCTGCCTCGAATGAATTTCTACAGGATCACCCGATGGTTATGAGGCCCTTTTCCTGAAGAGAGCGCAGCAGCTGGGCCATGCAGCCGGGATGTTGTTGGTTCTCGGTGTCCACGATGATTTCCGAGGTCACCGACACCTCGAAAGGCGCGTCGATGCCGGTCATGTTGGCGATCTCGCCCTTGCGGGCCCTGGCGTACAGGCCCTTGGGGTCGCGCATCTCGCAGGTGGCCAGGGAGCACTTTACAAAACATTCGCAGTAGTTGTGCTCCTCCAAAATCTCGCGCACCATCTGGCGGTTGGATTCCAGGGGGGTGATGAAGGACACGATGACCATAGAGCCCGCCATGGCCATGAGGCGGGCGATCTCCGCCGCCCGGCGCAGGTTTTCGGTGCGGTCGGCCTCGCTGAAGCCCAGGTCGCGGTTCAGGCGCTTGCGCACCTGGTCGCCATCCAAAAAGGACACCCAGTTGCCGTGCTTGGTCAGGACCTCGCGCAGCGAGCTCGCCAGGGTGGATTTGCCGCTGCCCGGCATGCCGAAAAACCAGACCACGCCGCTTTTGGTGGAGATGTTTTGCGCAAGTATATCGGGGCAAGTGCCGGCTGATAATTCTTCCATACTCATTTGTTCACCAGATTCCGTGTTTAAAGGCCTTGAACCGGGCCTAAATATCAGACTACTTCGTGTGCTTGCGGCATCCGTGAAACATCCGGGGATTCATTGCCGCGCCCCGGCCATGACCCTCTGGTGCAAGGCTTGATGCACCGCCTCGGCCTCGGCCAAAATCTTGGTGTCCACCGGGGGGTGGCTGTGCCGGGTGGAGGGCTTCACCTGGCTGAAGAATGGCTCCAGCTGGGCCTTGTCCAGCTGCAGGATGGGGGCCAGTTCCTCCAGGCAGGCCGCCGGTTGGCGGCAGAAACGGTCATAATCGAACAACACGATCTCGTCGGCGTGGTTGCTCAGCACATAGTCGTAAACGCAGCCCCAATAGCGGACCCAGTAGGAGAAGTCTTCAACCTCGTCGGGGCAGCGGGGCAGGGCGTCGTTGTTGAAGCGGAAGGGCTTCAGGTTGGCCCCGAACTCGTGATGGCCCAGCCAGTTCATGTACCTGAGGGAGAAGGGGTCTTCCTGGTGCGTTTTCAAAAACCGCTGGTGCTGCGCCATCAGGGATTTGGCGTGGTCCAGCGGGTTGCGGAAAGGCACCAGGATCACCGCCTCGGGGAAGGCCCGCTTGAGGGAGGCGATGCGCAGCAGGTTGTTGTTGTTCTTGGCCAAGTAGCGCAGGGGGGCCTTGCCGGAGTCCTTGGCGATGATGTTGGACACGTAGCGGCGGTACTGGATAAGCACCTCCCGGGGCGGCTTGTGGGGCGCCAGATGGCGCTCTTTCACGTAGCGGTCCCGGTCGAAGGTCATCCAGAAGATTTCCTCGAAGGCCTCCGGGCTGTCGTAGTTCACCAGCAGCCGGTCCTTGTGGGCCCTCTCCTTGGCCTCGGCGTATTGCCGCCGCCCGGCGGAAAGGGAGTTCCACATGTTGGGCGCGGTGATAAAGGGCATGTCCCGGTAGGTGAGGGTGGCGAAGCGCTTGCTGGCGTACACCGCCTGCAACAGGATGGTGGTGCCTCCCCTGGCCAGGCCGGTGATGTACACCGGCGGCCCCGGCGGTGGGGGCAGCTTGCGGGCGGCGGACAGGGAGCAGTCCAGGTCGAAGGCCGCCTTGCGCACCAGGCGGCTGTCCAGGGCCAGGTGGTGCAGCAGCTTGGAGCCCAGGTGGTAGTCGCCGCCTTCCTCAGGGGTCAGCTTGACCCGGGCGAAGGCGTAGGCCATGCCCAGGACGGCGGCGATGATCTGCACCGAGGGCTCCAGCAGCAGGGCCGCCGCCGCGGCGAAGCCGCCCAGGAACCACATGCCCACCAGGCAGAAGGCCAGGGCAAATCCCGCAGCCATGATGGCGATGTAGACCACGTTGAGCAGGCTGGCCGCCAGGATGGCCCCCGCGTAGTGGGGCAGTATCTTTTCTTTCCAGTGATCAGAAACTTTGGAAGACTTGACCACCCCCATGACCTTCTGGGTGGTCGTCTTAAGGCGGTTCAGGTTGTCCATCATGGGCAGTGAGCGGAACAGCTCCACGAAAACCACCGCCCCCGGCAGGCAGGCCAGGGCTTGGAGGGCCCAACTAGTCCAGGGGGTCATCTTCCCGGTTTTCCTGCTTCTTTTTGCCTATGCCAAAAAGCCGTTTGATGGGGTACCAGAAGAAGGCGAGGATGGCCAGGATGACGGAGAAGATTACGCCCAGGATGGCGCCGATGGCCCCCAACCCCAAGCCGGGGCCCACATAGGCCTGGGCGGTGCCGGGTAGCAGGACCAGCAGGGCGGCGACGGCCAACAACGCTATTTGCATTTGGGCAACTCCTTGAAATAGTCCAACGGCAAAATCTTTGCCTCGGACACGTCCAGGTAGCGGTTTTTATCGTCATACAGGTTGAGGAACTCGAAGACCACCTTGCCGTTCTTGTCCACCTCGAAAACGCGCCCTTGTTGTGGTGAGGTTATCAGTATGCCACCATCGGGCAGAATCTGGTGCTTACCCTGAATATGGCTGTAAAAATTGTATTTCCTGCCGTCCAGCAAGACCCTGCTTTTATAGGTCTTGGGGTCGATCTCGACTATGCTGGAAAAATCGCGGTGCATGTTGTTGTCGTAAGCCGTGATGACGCCCCGCTGATTCCAGTCTGGGTCATGCTGGCGTCTGGTCTGGCCCTGACGCCACCATTTAACTTTGAGGGTGTCGGGGTCCAGAACGAACACCAGGTCCACCGAGCGCAGGGAGACCAGCAGGTCGCCCGCCTTGAAGTCGGGGTAGAGGTGGGCCAGGGACTTAGGCAAGGGATCGATGTCGTTGGGGTGCCACTGGCCGCCGCCGTCCTCCACCCAGGTGGAGCGGGAATGTTCATCTAGCTGGCGGATGCCGAAGATGTCTATGTCCGGGTTGGCGTCGATTATCGCTTCCAGGCGGATGGCCCTGACAATCTTGCCGGTGGCGTCGTTCACCTGCACCAGGCAGTCCTTGCGATTGGGGTCGTCGGCGGTGGGGCCCCAGACCCACAGGGTGCCGTCGTCGCTCAGGTTGATGGAGTGATGGAAGCCGCCATGAATCCGCCAGACGATGTTGCCGCACCAGTCGTACTTGGTCAGGGAGGTGCCGTTGTCATAGGCGGCGTAGATGGAACCATCGGGGCCTATGTCGAAGCCGTGGGGGAACACGTTGCCGTCGTCGCGATGCTCCCAGGGCACGTCCTCCTGGCTGGGCTTCCAGAGGTGCTTCACTCTGCCGTCGGGGCCCAGCAACACCACACCATAGCGTTTGTCGTCAAAGTCGAAGGTTCCGAAAATCACCCGGTACACCCTGGGGGCGTCCGGGGAGAGGTAGTATTTGGGCGGCAGGCGGCGGGAGCGGATGGGCAGGCCTTCCAGGCTCTTGTAAGTGCGGTCGCCGGGGGCCTTGAAATCCACGGTCACCAAATGCCTGGACGGCACGATGTCCAGGTCGTTGGCCAGCTTTTCCCCGAGAGTGGTGTTGCCCTCGCCCCGGAACCAGGCCTCCAGTTGCTGAACGATGGGATAGGGCCAGGCTCGGGTGGCGTAGACGTAGAGCCCCACCCCAAAGCCGACCAGCAGCACCAGCCAAACGGCTGCCGCCCCCCGCCACAACGAGGCGCGGGCCATGAAGGGCCAGAAGCGGCCCACCCCGGCCCAGAAGTCCCGCCCCGCACGGCGGAGCGGCCAGGCGATCAGCTCGCCGAACAGCCAGAAGATCAGGCCGCCGCCCAGGGCTCCGGCCGGGATGCGCAGGGCGGCCTCGTCCCACCCATGGTTGCTCAACCAGAGTAGTTGGATGATTGCACCGATAAAGGCACCAAGCAGTGCCAGCGGAAGACGGGAGAAAAATACGCGCATCGTGCCGAAGTTTTTCCTCAAAGGGTGGCTTGCGTCCGAGGATTACCACCGTTATCAAACCAATACATAGGCCTCGGCCAAGATGAAGCCCGCAGCTAATCTATCATTTTTATGAAAGATGGCAACCAGTCAGGCGATAAGACCGGCGGCTTGCAAGCGCTTGACCACCGGAGGCGCCAACAGTCCGCCGCCGCGCCTCGGGCAGGCAGGCCTCCTGGCTGGAGGCCGGGCGCGGGTATAAGGCGAAGCCAGGGGCCGCCACGGTGCTTGCCATGGAGCATTAGGGCTTTGAACATCGGCGGCATGCCGCCCGGCGATTACCTGCTGGGCCTGCGCATAGAAGGACACCAGCGGGCAAAGCACCCCTCTGCGGGTGCCGGTCACCTTCAAGTAGGCCCCGGCCGAGGGCGGGCGGAGCCCTCCGGCTACCGGCCCGCCTTCACCCGCGTCCCTCAGGGCGCTCAGACGCTCTGGGCCGTGGCCGAGCCTTGCTCGTCCTGCCACTGGAACAGCCGCTTGAGGCGCTCCCAGAACTGGCCGCCCAGCACGAACAGGCTGACCATGCCCAGCACCTCTCCGGCCACCATGGACCAGGCCAGGAAATGGATGGTGGCGTCGTCCGGCACCAGGAAGAGCAGATAAACCAGCACGGCGTAGTAGGGCAAAAAGCTGATGATCAGCAGCCAAACCCCAAGCCGGTGCCGGGCCCGGCTCACCGGCTTGGGCGGAGCGGCTTCCCGGCGGAACCAGGAGGCGAACTTCTTTTTCAGAGCCGCCAGGAACGGCTTGCCCAAGAGCACCGCCGAAGCGTAGAAGGCCACTTCGCCGCTGGCCAGGAAGACCACCGCCAGGGTTCCCATCTCCGACAGGCTCATGCCCATGAAAGGCAAGATCGCCAGCACCAGGATGGGCACCAGGCTGTAGATGAACAGGGACAGCCCCAGGTAGTACTTCCAGTTTTTGGTCATGATCCTCACTCTTGGCTTTATTGCAGCTGCATGGCCTGCTCCGGGCACATCTCCTGGCAGCAAAAGCACACGATGCACTTGTCGGGGTCAACCTTGGGCAGCTCTCCGTCAAAGGCCAGGGCCGAAGCGGGGCACTGATCGATACAGGCTCCGCAGCCGGTGCACATGTCCGGGTCGGCCTGGGGCCGCAGCCTGGTGCGGCTTTCTATGAACTCCTGGATTTTTTCCGCGCCGGGACGGTCCGGGCCGCCGGCGGGCGGCAGCTTGAAGCCCTCGATGGGTATGAGCTCGCCGATGATCTCGGTGGCCTCGTCGCTGAACTCACCCAGCCCGGCCTTTTGAGCCGTGGCCAGGAAACGCACCTGGCCGGGGTCGGCCACGCCCATGAGCCGGGCGATCACCCCATCCAGGGCCACCGCGTTGTCCGAGGCCAGGATCAGGTTCACGTCCCTGAGCTCGGTGGAAGCCGGGCCGTTGCCCTCCATGCCCACGATGCCGTCCACGATGTACAGATCCGGCACCCTGAGGCGGAACACCTCCACCAATAGGTCGTTGAAGCGCTTGGGGTTGCCTGCCACCTTGTGCAACTGGGCCTTCTGAGCCCCGGGCAGGATGCCGAAGCTGTTTTTGATGGCCCCGCTCAGCACGGTGAGGCCGTGGGTCTTGAACTTGGGCACCGAGACGATCACATCCGCGTCCAGCACCGCCGTGGATACGCTGAGGGTGTCGCGGTACTCGGGATTGAAGGCTACTTCCCGCGACTCGGCTCCGATGTTGCGGTAGTGACCCAGGGAGGCTTCGGTCAGGCCGGTGTCGGAAAAGGCCTTCTCGTTGGCGCCGTAGGTGAACACGCCGGGGTTGTCGCCCACGATGAGTTGGGCCGGGTTCATACTCTTGAGCCGGTTCACCACGGCCCGCAGCACCTCTGGGTGGGTGGTGATGGCCTCCTCGGACTTGGCGGTCCGGAGCACGTTGGGCTTCACCAAAACCTTTTTGCCCTCCACGTCCAGAGGGAAAAGGTCGAAGGCCCGGTCCACGGCTTGTTGGCAGGTCTCGAAATCGGCAGGATGGATCATTACTTTGGACATGCGGCTCCCCTTCATGGAGATGTTGATGCGGGGCTGTCCCTGGCGCTCCCGCGTTGGCCCTTAGTATAGGCCGCTCCTAGGGGTAAAACCTTAGCGCCTGGACCGTGCCGCCGTCCAGTCGTTAATGGTCCTGTGTCGCCGCGTCCCCGGCCTCAGCCCAGGCGCAGGTTCTTTTTGTCCACCAGGCGGCTGAATTGCCGCGTGCCGCCCGCCTCGGCCACCACCTGTAAGAGGGCCGGAGCATCGCGCACCGTCACCCCGCTGAGCATGGTCACCGGGGTGCCCGCGAAAACTTGGCGGCATAGGGGGGTGCTGGGCCCCAGCAGGACCACCTCGCGGCATCCCGCGCAGGCCTCCAGCAAGGGCTCCAGGGTTTGGTTGAGCAGGGTGGTGGCGCTGATAATCGCCACCCGGCATTGGGGCAGCAACTCGCGCGCCCGCTCCTGGGGCAGGATGTCTCCCTGGGGCAGGTCCACCCGCTCGAAGATGATCAGGCGGCCCGCCCGGCGGCGCACCTCGGGCACCAGGGGGCCGAAGTAGCCCACCATACCCACGGTGTCCTCGGGCTCCAGGTTTAGATAGTCTAGGACGTCACCCGCCGCGGCCTCGGCCGGGCCCGGCGAAAGCAGGGCCCCGGCCACGGCCAGGCCCACCGCCGCCTCCAGGGGATCGCGGGAAACGGCCAGGCCCAGCAGCTCCGCGGCCTCCTGCCCGGCCAGGGGCCGCCGCCCCTGAAACACGCCGCATCCCCCCTGGGCCTGGTCCCGCAGGGTATAGGCCACCCCGGCCCGGCCGTCCTCCAGCATGGCCGCGGTGTAGCCCAGGCCCACCACCACCTGGGCGACGCGGCCCTGGGCGTTGGGGCCCAGGGCCGTGGTCAGCTTGCGGGCCAGAGCACCGGGCTCAGGCAAAGATGTCCTCCGGGAAGTAGTGGTGGGTGCCCTCGATCACCTCGATGCCGCTCTTGGCCTTTATCTTGGTGATGATGGTGTCGGCGTGGGGGCAGTGATCGCTCAGGCAGGGGCCGATGTGGATCTTGGTGGGCTTTTCTTCCATGGGCGCGTTCCAAAGCTTCACCTGGGCCAGGCGGGTCACGATGGCCGCGCCGGGGCAGTCGCCGCAACTGAGTAGGCCCATGACCTCGGCCTCGCCCTGGGGGTAGCGGGCAAATTCACCGCCCCGGCGGTTGAAGCCCACCAGGCAGCGCGAACAGCCTATGCACACATCGTCCATGGCCTTTTTGCAGCCGACGATCAATATTTTTTCCATTTTTGTCCTCCCCGTTAAGATGACGGCGTCCCCGCCCCGCCCGGAGCGGGGAGCCGATATTTTAAATCCATAAATGTTATACAGTAATCAGGTGATTTACGGTACCGTTCATCTACCGGCGCGGGGCCGCCGCGAGGTAATGTCAGTTTTTATCGGGAGTTGCGGGGAGTTCGTAAACGGTGATGCGGTTGCGTCCGGCGGTTTTGGAGGTGTAGAGGGCCCTATCGGCCTGCTTGATGAGCAGCTCCAGAAGGTCCTTGGGCTCTTGGCTTTGGCTGCGTTGGACATTGTTCAGGCCGGTGACCCCCAGGCTGACGGTCACTCCCACCCAGTCGTCACCGGCGGGCACGCAGGAGTGGGCAATGGATTCGCGCAGCCGTTCGGCCACGTTTAGAGCCTGGGGGTCCTGGGTCTCGGGCAGCAGCAGCACGAACTCCTCGCCGCCCAGGCGGGCGCAGATGTCCATCGAGCGTACTTGGCTGGTCAACACCCGGCCGACTTCCATCAAGACCTTGTCTCCGACGTCGTGCCCGTAATTATCATTGATCTTTTTAAAGTGGTCCAGGTCCAACATTATCAAGGCGAGGCTGTGCCCGCGGCGAAGGGTGCGTTTGAGCTCGTTTTCCGCCAGCACATAAAAATGGCGGCGGTTGTACAGGCCGGTGAGATGGTCCATGATGGCCATTTCCCGGTAGCGCTCCTCGCTTATCCTGAGGTCCTTTTCCACCCGCAGGCGGTTATTAATTTCCTTCACCAGTTCCTGGTTCTTGGCGGTCACCTCGGCCTCTTTTTGTTGCAGGGCCTCCACGGTGCGGGCCAGGCGCCGCACCATGGCGTTGAAGCCGGTGGCGAACTCGCCCATTAAGTCCACCCGCTGGCTGAAATCGCCGGCAGCCACCCGCTGGGTCTGCCAGGTGAGGTGCTTGAAATGGGCTTGCAGGGTCTTGAGGGAGCCGGCCAGGTAGCCCTTGGCCTCGATCTTAACCCCCAGGTCCCCTCCGGCCAGGGCCAGGGCCGAGGCCCTGATGGCCCGGAGGGTGTGGAAAAGCGCCTGCAGGGATTGGTTGTGGGCCAGGGACCCGTCGATCCCCTCGGGGGGATGGTTGCTGTTGACCACCTCGCTCAGCAGGTCCACGGCGTCTTTTACTTCCGGCGATAGGTCCGATAGGAATGCGGCGGCAACAGGCCGGCCTCGTCGGCCAGGCACGCAGCCAAATGGGCCAGATGCTCCAACTCATCCGGGCTGGGATCGGGAAATATATTTTCCAGCTCCTGCCTCATGAGCAGGAGCTTTTCCAAAACTCTTTCCTGGTCCACGGCCTAGTCCACCACTTTGGCCGTGAAGCGGCAGGTGCGGTCGCCGGTGCACCAGCAGTCCACTTCCTTCACCTTGAACTTGCGTCCGGTGAAGCTCTCCATGAGCCCGGCGATGAAGCCCTCGTCGTAGATGCATATCTCGTAGTCCAGCTCGGGCAGGCCGGAGCAATCCAGGTCTTCGGACACGGTGACCACAAAGGACCCGGCCTCCAGGTCGGCCTCCTCTACCCTGAGGATGCCGATGCCCATGTCCTTGAGCACGTTTTGCAGCGAGCGCACGAAGCCGTTGAATTCGCTCTGCTGGCCCAGGACGTTCTTGTAAAACTCGGAGCCGGCCAGGTGGCCCGCCTGGTAGAAAACTTCGTCGGCCTTTTGCTTGCCCAGCTGTTGCTCCAGCACGTCGCGGATACAAAACTGCATCAGGCGATAAACTTCCAGGCGGGTGCCCGGACCAAGGTTGGGCCTGCCCTGGGCGATGTCTCCCAGCAGGTCCCAGGAAAATTGATACTTTCTGTCCACTGTCATTATCCCCCGTGAATTGCCCCACTACATGAGATGATCGATGTCATTATAAACACATAATTTTAGCATGCCATTATTCGAAGACACAGCGGCGAAGCTGTGACTTTTCCAACTGCGGGTTGTTGTAAAATGGCAGGCAACATGCGACGAACCAAGGCGAGGCCATGAACCAAAAACGCAAGATAATGATCTGCGGCGCAACTCCGGTGACCCACGAGTTGCTCAAGCGCCTCAGCGGTCGTTGGGAGCCCACTCTGGTGGGGCAGAGCAAGGCAAATCTGGAGCGGGCCCATGCGGTCTATGCGGGGGAGCTTACCACCCATGAGGGCGATCCTTCCAGTCCGGTTGTGCTGGAGCAGGCCGGGCTGGCCGAACAGCAGTACGTGGCCGCCCTGGCCGAGGACGACGCGGTGAACCTGGCCGTGGCCCAGGCCGCCCGCCAGGCGGGAGTGCCCCATGTCTTGGCGGTGTATTACCAGGCGGCCGGCCAGGCCCGCTTCAACGAGCTGGGGGTGGAGGCCCTTTTGGCCAGCGCCGCCCTGGCCCGGGAGGTGAACCACTTCCTGGAGGACCCGGACCTCATGGTGACTCCCCTGGGCCTGGGCCGGGGCGCGGTCATGGAGCTGGAAGCCGACAGCCTGCCCCATCTGGTGGGGCGGCGGGTGGACTCGGTGCGCGGCGACAAGTGGCGTCTGGTGGCCTTGGTCAGAGAGCAGCAGCTTTTGCTGCCCGACCCCCACGCCCGCATCCAGCCGGGGGACCATCTGCTGCTCATGGGGCCCTCGGACACCTACGGCGAGGTATGCTCCCAGCTGGAGTGCGGCCTGCCCGGCTTCCCCCTGTCCTGGGGCCACACCCTGCTGGTGGTCCTTAACCCCAAGGACCCCGACGAGCACGAGGGCCTGATGAACGAGGCCCTGGCCTGGGCCCTGAACAGCCAGGTGAGCGACGCCATAATCCTGTGCCGCGAGGGCCAGTGCGATTTGCAGGCCCAGCTCAACGAGTGGCCCGCCGCCTCCCAGGTGCGCGTTGAGCCGGTGGCCTCGGGCCTGCTGGAGCGGGCCCGGGAGCTGTGCGCCCAGGGCGAGGTGGGCCTGGTGGTGATGGGCAAGTTCGAGCCCACCCTGCTGGACTCCCTGGCCAAGGCCGCTCTGATGAATCTGGCCGAATCCCTGGGCGCTCCGGTGGTGCTGGCCGGGGGCACCTTGCCGTACCAGAAGATCCTGGTGCCCTTCAACGGCCGGGCCAGTTCCCTGGCCGCCCTGGAGGTGGCCGCCGAGGTGGCCCGCCAGACCGGGGGAGAGGTGAGCCTGGCCATGGTGGAGGAGCCGGAGTTCGTGCGCGGCGAGGACAGCGGCCCCTGGGTGGAGCAGGTGCTGGCCAAGGCCAGGGAGCAGGCCCACATCCACAAGCTGCCCATCAAGGAGGTGGTGCTCCAGGGCAACCCGGTGCATGAGATACGCGCCATCTCCGCCGACTATGACCTGCTGGTGGTGGGTGGCTCCAGCCGGGGCAGGGGGCTTTTGTCCCCCAACGTGGGCGAGCACCTGGCCGCCAAGGCGGGCTGCTCGGTGCTGGTGGTGGCCAAGGAGGACTGAAGTCTGTGGCGCTTTCCCAGGCCTACTCCCTGCTGTTGATCACGGTGGCCGCGGCCCTGTTGCCCGGCGTGGCCCGCCTGCTGCGCCTGCCCGCCCCGGTACTGGAGATCATCTTCGGCATCGTGCTGGGCAAGAGCTTTTTCGATTTGCAGCTCACCGGCCAGTGGATGCCCTTCCTGGCCGAGCTGGGCTTTCTGGTGCTCATGCTGCACGCGGGCATGGAGATCGACTTCAAGGCCCTGGGCCGTCAGCGCCCCTCCCAGTTGGCCTTCCAGGTGCTGGTGTTCGCCTGCACCGCCGGTCTGGCCCTGGCCGCCTGCCTGGCCCTGGGGCTGGGGGTGTTCATGGCCCTGGTGCTATCCACCACCTCTTTGGGGCTGGTGCTGCCCATCCTCAAGGAATCGGGCATGGTCAAAAGCCCCCTGGCCCAGAGCATCCTGGTGGCCGCCACCCTGGCCGATTTTCTCACCCTGCTGCTCTTGACCATGTACAACTCCTGGCACATCCACGGGGTGAACTGGCGTCTGGCCCTGCCCATACCCCTGTTCGTGGGCTTCGGCCTGCTGCTGTGGCTGGGGCGGCTGTGGGCCTGGTGGCATCCGGAACCGGCCCAGCGCCTGCTGCTCTCGGACGACCCCCAGGAGCAGGGGGTGCGCTTCTCCCTGGCCCTGCTTTTCCTGTTCGTGGCCATCAGCGAGCTGGCCGGGCTGGAGCCGGTGCTGGGAGCCTTTATGGGCGGCTGCGTCATCTCTTTTGTGATGCGCCAAAAGGAGCCCCTGGAGAGCAAGCTCTCGGGCCTGGGCTTCGGCTTCCTGATCCCCATCTTTTTCATTCACGTGGGCATGCAGTTCGACCTGCACAGCATCGCCGGGCCGGGCCGCCTGGCCGCCAGCTTGCTGCTGCTCTTGGTGGCCTTGGGGGTGAAGCTTTTGCCGAGCCTCTTGTACACCCTGCAGGGGGTGGGGCTGCGCTCGGCGTTGCAGGCCGGGTTTTTGCTTTCGGCCCGCCTCAGCCTCATCGTGGCCGCCGCCTCCATCGGCATGCAGGCCGGGCTGCTCACCACGGTCCAAAAGGACGCCATAGTGCTTCTGGCCCTGCTCACCTGCTTTATCGGCCCCACGGTTTTCAAGCTTTTGCTGCCCGGTGAGGCCCCGCCGCCGGCCGAGCAATCCCTGCCCCAGACCCCGCGCACCCGGCTGTAGGTTCAGTCCGCGATTTTTTTGAAGCTCGTGGGCCTACCGGGTTTGGTCCGGGCGTGCCGGACGCCTGAATAAGCGCATCCGGCTATGATGGCGTTTTGGTTACAAATCACACCCGCGGCATCCAATGGCTTATAATTTTTAGAGCACCACCCTTTAACCAAGGAGCGAATCTTGTCCAAGAATGGCGTTTCTTACAAGGCCGATCTGCCCACCTCGCAAGCTTTGGCCCTTTTGGAAAATTTGGTGGAGTCGCTGAAAAAGGGCTCGGTTTGTGTGCAGGTGGACAAAGAGTACGTGGTCATGGGCCTGGGCAAGACCACGCCCATGGAGGTGGAAGTCAGCGCCTCCCAAAAAAAGGGCAAAAAGCGCCTCTCGTTGGAGCTGAGCTGGAGCGACCCCAAGCAGGGGGCGGAACAAGCCCCGGCCATTATGATCGGCACCCAGGCTCCGCCGGCGGAAACCCCCAGCCCCGCTCCCGCTCCACCGGCAAAGCCTCCAGCGCCCGCTGCCAAACCGCCCGCGCCCAAACCGGCAAAGCCTCCAGTCCCCGCTCCGGTGGTTGCGCCCGCCGCCAAACGGCCAGCGCCCAAAAAGGAAACCGCTGCCCCCAAGAAAGCCGCCAAAAAAATCACCACACGTAAGAAGGCCGCAAGCCCCAAGACCAAGTGAGGATCCGCCGGGGAACAGGACCCGGCGCGCCTCGTGCCTTGGCCGGGTGGCTGCCAAGGGACTGATGGCCGGTCCGCCAAGGCGGTTGCCCGCCGAACACCCAACCGCGATGGTTAGGGCCGTACAGCTTGCAGGAGACAGGCCTCCCCAAGCTATTTCCAGAATTAGCCCGGCCGGGCTCAATTTTTTAACAAACTGATTTTAAATGATAAATAAGAAAAAATTGCCAAGAGGTTGACAATGAAATTTTAAATAGGTATTCTAATACCAGAATAACAAAAAAGGACCATGGACATGCAACATCTCTTGAAGATATCCGAAGCGGCCTCTCTGGCCCTGCACACCATGGGGCTGTTGGCCTCCCGGCCCGGCGAGCAGGTTTCCACCCGTGAGTTGGCCGGACGCCTGAAGGTTTCCGAGGCTCACCTGGCCAAGGTGATGCAGCGTTTGGGCCGAGCCGGGCTGGTGCGCTCCCAGCGGGGGCCCAAGGGCGGCTTCGCCCTGCAACGCAATCCCGAGGACATCACCCTGCTGGAGGTCTACGAGGCCACCGAGGGACCCTTGCAGGAGCGGCGCTGCCTGTTGGGCAACCCCATGTGCAACGGCAACTGCATCTTGGGCGGCTTGCTGGAGCGGGTGGGCGACGAGGTGCGTGACTATTTCTCCCAAACCCGGCTTTCGGATCTTAAGGACACCTTTCGTCAGGAGGCGGTCAATGCCTAATACCAGGGACATCATCCATATCGACGAAGAGTTGTGCAACGGCTGCGGCCAGTGCATCTTGGACTGCGCCGAAGGGGCCCTTAAGTTGGTGGACGGCAAGGCCCGCCTGGTGGGCGAGATATATTGCGACGGCCTGGGGGCCTGCTTGCAGGGCTGCCCCACCGGAGCCCTGACCATTGAAAAGCGCCAGGCCGATGCCTTTGACGAGGAGGCGGTGGAAGAGCTGCTGGTCTCCCAGGGCAAGGCTCCTCATGCCGAGCCCGCCGCCGCCCCGGCCCAGCCCTTCCCCGTCGCGGGCGGCTGTCCCGGCCACGCGGCCATGAGCCTGTCGCCCTCGGCTCCGGCCCCGGCCTCGGACGAGGACGACTGGCCCACTCCCAGCCAGCTGGGCCACTGGCCCATCAAGCTGCAACTGCTTTCGCCCCAGGCTCCCTTCCTCAAGGGCGCGGACCTGATTCTCCTGGCCGACTGCGCGGCGGCCTCTTTGCCCGACCTGCACCGGCGCTTTTTGCCGGGCCGGGCCATCGCCCTGGCCTGCCCCAAGCTGGACGACGCCCAGGCCCACATTGACAAGCTGGCCCAACTGCTGGCCGGGGGTGGCATGCGCTCCTTGACCATCGTGCACATGGAGGTGCCCTGCTGCTCGGGCCTGAATCACATCGTGGAGCAGGCCATGCAGCGCTCCGGGGCCAAGCTGCCCGTGGGCGAGATGGTCATCTCCCGCACCGGAACGGTCCTGGGCAAGCGCAACCTGCCCTGGAGCCTGGCGGCCTAGCATGGCCGGACGCGGTGGCATAGCCTGGGCCCCGGAAGCGGCCCAGGCCCTCAAGGGGGTGCCGGTGTTGGTGCGCCCCCTGGCCCGCCGCAAGGTGGAGGAGCGGGTGCGCTCAGAAGGCAGGGATCAGGTCGGCATGGCCGATTTCGCCGCCGCCGAGGCCCGCTTCAGGGCGGTGATGGGCGCCAAGAGCGAGAAGGAGCTGGCCCAGCTAATGCCAGCGGCCAACCGCCCCGGCGCCGAGCTGGTGGTGATGGAGTCCTGCCGGGCCAAGCTCTCGGGCTGCCCCAACGCCCTCATGGACACCGACCCCTGGCGCGAGGCCCTGGAAGCGTGGCTGGTGGCCAATCAGGTGAGCGAGCGGCTGCGGGCCAAGGTTGAGGGCGATCAGGTGCTGTTCCACCATAAGCTGCGCCTGTCCCTGGCCGGTTGCCCCAATGGATGTTCGCGCCCCCAGATAGCCGATCTGGCCCTGGTGGGAACCGTGAGTCCCGTCTTCGACCCCGACGATTGCACCGCCTGCGGCGCTTGCGCCGCAGTCTGCCCCGACGGTGCAATCGCGGTGGCCGAAACGGTCTCCTGGGACCAAGACCAGTGCCTGGGCTGTCTGGGGTGCGCCCAGTCCTGCCCCACCGGGGCGGTGAGCCTGGGCCCGGTGGAGGCTCGGGTGCTCATGGGCGGCAAGCTGGGCCGCCACCCTCACTTGGCCCGAGAGGTGGCCAGGGTGGGGAGCCCGGAGCAGGCGGTGGCCCTCATGGGCCGGGCCATAGACGACTATATCGAACACGCCCCCCAGGGAGAGCGCTTCGCCGCCTGGTGGGCCGACAAGCATAAGGAGGGGGAGTGATGGCTCAGACCATGTGCCCCGGTCAAGACACCAAGTTTTGGGGGCCTAACGACATCTTCGAAACCACCTGCGCCCACTGCGGGGCGGAAATCGAGTTCTTCAAGGACGACGCCTCGCGCCGCTGCCCCGGCTGCGGCCAAAAGGTGGCCAACCCCAAGCTCAACCTGGGATGCGCCCAGTGGTGCGAGCACGCCAAGGAGTGCCTGGGCTACGACCCCAAGGAAGCCCTGGCCGAGCACGCCGCCGCCGGCGGCGGGGGCGAGTCCCTGCTGGACCGTCTGCTGGAGGCCATGAAGGCCACCTTCGGCCGTGACGCCAAGCGCATCGAGCATGCCCAGGCGGTGTTGGCCAACGCCCAGGAATTGATGAAGGCCGAGGGCGGCGACCCCAAGGTGATCCTGGCCGCGGCAGTGCTGCACGACATCGGCATCCAGGCGGCGGAGGCCAAGCACGGCTCAAGCGCCGGGCGCTGGCAGGAGCTGGAAGGCCCGCCCATCGCCGAGGCCATCATGAAGGACCTGGGCCTGGACATTGAAACCCGCGACCACGTGGGGCGCATCATCGCCAACCACCACTCGGCCAAGGACATCGACACCCTGGAGTTTCGCATCATCTGGGACAGCGACTGGCTGGTGAACATCCCAGAGGAGTTCCCGGGGATAAGCCAGGAGAAGATGAGCAAGCTCATCGCCAAGGTGTTCAAGACCAACACCGGCCGCAAGTTGGCCCGGGGGCGCTTCCTGCAGGACTAGGTGTAGCTGCTAAAGAGGTTGTTCACAGGATTCCAGAAGTAGAGACTGGTGATTGCGACATCAACCGTCTTTGCTTTGGAGGTTCCCGTGAACAACCCACATCAGAATGCCAGGACCACGTTTTATAGTCGAGCCCTGAT
>JAHIND010000011.1 GCA_018896025.1 Pseudomonadota bacterium | reverse complement strand
GGCCCCGAGGCCATCGAGACGGCCCACCGCCTGGGCATCGACCTCACCGGCTACAACTTCAGCGAGACCAGCTCCTTCGCCCCGGTGGGCACCAGCAGGGAAGGCATCTTCGCCTGCGGCGCCTTTGCCGGGCCCAAGGACATCCCCCAGGCGGTTATGGAAGCATCCGCCGCCGCCTGCGTGGCCAGCCTTGATTTGTCCGAGGCTCGGGGCAGTCTGAGCAAGGAAGTCAGCTACCCGATAGAGAAGGACGTCAGCGAGGAGCAGCCCCGGGTGGGGGTGTTCGTGTGCAACTGCGGCATCAACATCGGGGGCATCGTGGACGTGCCCGCGGTGCGGGAATACGCCGCCACCTTGCCCTACGTGGCCTTCGTGGACGACAACCTGTTCACCTGCTCCCAGGACACCCAGAACAAGATCAAGGACAAGATCACCGAGCACAACCTCAACCGGGTGGTGGTTGCCTCTTGCAGCCCCCGCACCCACGAGCCCATGTTCCAGGAGACCATCCGCGAGGCGGGCCTGAACAAGTATTTGTTCGAGATGGCCAACATCCGCGACCAAGACTCCTGGGTGCACCAGGGCGAGCCGGAAAAAGCCACCGCCAAGGCCAAGGACCTGGTGCGCATGGCCGTGGCCAAGGCCACCCTCATCGAGCCCCTGCACCAGGTGGAGCTGCCCCTGGAAAAGAGCGCCATCGTGGTGGGCGGCGGCGTGGCCGGCATGAGCGCGGCGCTCAACCTGGCCGAAGCCGGCTACCCGGTGCGTCTGGTGGAAAAGAGCGGCGAGCTGGGCGGCAACGCCCGCTACCTGCTCAATTCCTGGAAGGGCGAGGCCGTGGCCCCCTACCTGGAGGACCTGGTGGCCAAGGTGAACAGCCACCCCAACCTCACCGTGCACATGAACAGCGAGCTGACCTCTTTCAAGGGCTTCGTGGGCAACTACGTCAGCGGCATCACCCCGGCGGGCGGAGAAGAGATGGTGGTGGAGCACGGAGTCATCGTGCTGGCCACCGGCGGCCACGAGCTCAAGCCCAGCGAGTACCTCTACGGCCAGAGCGACGGGGTGGTCACCTCCCTGGAGCTGGACATGGAGCTCAAGGGCAACCCCGACGCGCCCAAGGCCTGGGACTCGGTGGCCTTCATCCAGTGTGTGGGCTCCCGCGAGCCGGAGCGGCCCTACTGCTCCCGCCTGTGCTGCACCCACTCGGTGGAGAGCGCGGTCAAGGTCAAGGAGGCCAACCCCGAGGCCAACGTCTACATCCTCTACCGCGACATCCGCACCTACGGGGTGCGCGAGGACCTCTACAAGAAGGCCCGCGAGGCGGGCGTGCTGTTCGTGCGCTACAACCTGGACGGCAAGCCCCAGGTGAATGAGGACAACGGCAAGCTCACCGTCACCGCCACCGACCACGTGCTGGGCCGTCCCATCAGCTTCGACGTGGACCGGCTGGTGCTGGCCGCGGCCATCGTGCCCAACGAGGTGCACAAGCTGGCCGAGGCCATGAAGACCCCGCTCAACGCCGAGGGCTTCTTCCTGGAGGCCCACGCCAAACTGCGCCCGGTGGACTTCGCCACCGAGGGCCTGTACCAGGCGGGCCTGGCCCACTATCCCAAGCCCATCGACGAGGCCATCGCCCAGGCCAACGCGGCCGCCGGACGGGCCATGACCGTCCTGGCCAAGACCGTTATCCGCGTGGGCGGCGTGGTGGCCACGGTGGACCCCAAGAAGTGCTCGGTGTGCCTGACCTGCGTGCGCACCTGCCCCTACGGGGTGCCCAAGATCGTGGACGGCGCGGCCCACATAGAGGTGGCCCAGTGCTACGGCTGCGGGGCCTGCGCCGCCGAGTGCCCGGGCAAGGCCATTACCCTGCAACACTTCACCGACGCCCAGATCCTGGCCAAGGAACGGGCGGCGATGAACTGAGCCTAATTGCCGGTCCCGGCCCCACGGGCCGGGGCCTTCACCTGCCGTTGCCCGGCGCGCGTGGGCTCTCCGGGACGAGGAGGATGAACTTGAGCGCTGAGTTTGAGCCGAAAATCGTAGCGTTCTGCTGCCAGTACTGAGCGTACTCCGCAGCGGACCTGGCAGGTTCGATGAGACTGCAATATCCCACCAACGTGCGAGTCATCCAGTTGCCCTGTTCCGGGCGGGTGGACATCTTGCACCTGCTGCGCTCCTTTGAAGACGGAGTGGACGGCGTTTACGTGGCCGGTTGCATGGAAGGCGATTGTCACTTCCTCACCGGCAACCTCAAGGCGCGCCGCAAGGTGGAGTACGTGCAAAAAGTCTTGGAGTCGCTGGGCATCGAGCCCGGCCGCATCGAGATGTACAACATGAGTTCGGCCCAGGGGCCTCGCTTTGCCGAGGTGGCCCGGGAGTTTACCGAGCGCATAAAGGAGCTGGGCCCCAGCCCCGTCGGGCAGGCCCAAGCGGCCTAGGCGCATTGAGGCGGATCTAGCTATCTGTTGACTAGGAAGGACAGTTGCAATGATCGTAGGTGACAGCAAGCCCTTGGAGGAGATCCTGTCCATGATCGAGGGACGGGACAAGGTCCTGGTGTTGGGCTGCCGGGGGTGCGTGACCGTCTGCAACGTGGGCGGAGAAAAAGAGGTTGGCATCCTGGCCAGCGCCCTGCGCATATCCCGCAAAAAAGCCGGCCTGCCCCCTACCGTGGAAGAGATGACCCTGGAACGCCAGTGCGACCCCGAGTACGTCGAGGAGCTGGCCGACGTGGCCGAGAAATACGACGCCATCGTCTCCATCGCCTGCGGGGTGGGGCCACAGTTCGTGGCCGAGCGCTTCCGTGACGTGGCTGTGTTTCCGGGCATCAACACCACCTTCATCGGCGGGGCCCTGGAGCATGGGGTCTGGGCCGAGCGCTGTCAGAGCTGCGGCAACTGCCTGGTGCACAACTTCGGGGGGCTCTGTCCCATCGCCCGCTGCTCCAAGAGCCTGATGAACGGCCCCTGTGGCGGCTCGGCCTCGGGCAACTGCGAGATCAGCCCGGAGGTGCCCTGCGTATGGGACCAGATCGTGCAGAAGATGAGCGCCATGGGCAGGCTTCAGGAGTTGGAGCAGGTGTGGCCCAACAAGAACTGGTTGACCGCCCGCGACGGCGGTCCCCGCAAGCGGGTCAGGGAGGACCTCAAGCAATGAAAGCCGGCAGCAATCTGGAAAAAATGCTCTCCGCTGGCCACTTTGCGGTTACCGGTGAGTTGGGTCCCCCCCAGGGCAACAACGCCGAGGAGGTGCGCCACAAGGCGGGCTTCCTAAAGGGCATCGTGGAGTCGGTGAACATCACCGACAACCAGACCGCCGTGGTGCGCATGGCCTCCTGGGCCGCCTGCAAGATTCTCATCGACGAGGGCCTGGAGCCCAACTACCAGATGGTCTGCCGCGACCGCAACCGTCTGGCGCTCATGGCCGACATCCTGGGGGCCACCGCCCTGGGCATCAAGAACGTGCTGTGCCTGTCCGGCGACCACCAGCGCTTCGGCAGCCACCCCGAGAGCAAGAACGTCTACGACCTTGACTCGGTGCAGCTCTTGGCCGCCTTCAAGAAGATGCGCGACGAGAAGAAGTTCTTGAACGACAAGGACCTGGACGGCTCGCCCGAGATATTCATCGGCGCGGCCTCCAACCCCTTTGCCGATCCCTTCGAGTTCCGGGTCACCCGCCTGGCCAAGAAGATCGCCGCCGGGGCCGACTTTGTGCAGACCCAGTGCATCTACAACATGGACAAGTTCCGCCTGTTCATGAAACAGGCGGTGGACCGGGGCCTGCACGAGAAGTGCTACATCCTGGCCGGGGTCACCCCCATGAAGTCGGTGGGTATGGCCAAGTACATGGCCAAGTTCGTGCCGGGCATGGACGTGCCCGAATCGGTGGTCAAGCGCCTGCAAAGCGTGGACAAGAAGCAGCAGGCCGCCGAGGGCATCAAGATGGCCATCGAGCAGATCGAGGAGTTCAAGCAGATGGATGGCGTGGCCGGAGTGCACGTCATGGCCATCGAGTGGGAGCACCGGGCCAAGGAGATCATCGAGGGGGCGGGGCTGTTGCCTAGACCAGTCGTCGATTAATCGCCGAAGCCGCTAAATAGTATGTCCGGGAGGAGCCCTGCGTGGCTCCTCCTTTTTTGTGGGGCGTAAAAAAGATAAAGAGGTCGGGAAAAAGGAATCAGGAATGACGGTCATTGCGAGGCCCGCCGGTGACTGGGATGGATGTGATGGACCGAGGGTCGTTGCCTGTGCGGGAGCACTTCCTGGCGGACTGAGATTGCTTCGCTGTTGCACGGCTCGCAACGACAAGCTTGTTTTGAAAAAGGGGTTTCGGGTGGCCCAGACAGCTTCGCTGTCTGGGCGCGAGGCCCTTGGCCGAGCGGCAAGAGGTGGCACAAGGCGGCGGCGAGAAGATCGCGCCGGTTGGTGATAACCTACTGTACCTCTTGTTGTCTGTGCGGGAGCATCTTTTGGTGGACCAGATAGCTCCGCCGCCGAGCGGCTCGCAACGACAACCCTTTTTGTTTCTTGAAGGAGCCTGTACCGCTGACCCTCGTCAGCGGCACAGCCAGGCGGTCGCGGGCAAGGCGTCCGCCGAGCGACAGCCGGAGGCGTAGCTTAGGCTACGTCGAGGCTGGAGCGATGGCGGCAACACAGCCCTCGGCCGTCTGGCGCAGCCGCCTAGAATGCAACAAGCTTCACGGCAATAGCGATGAGTATGATTCCACCCACTATGCCCATGCGCTGCCCGAGTCTGGCGCTCATTAGACCGGCCAGCTTCATGGCGATGAGGGTCATGCCCGCGGCCACGATGCCGATGATAACCGCCGCGCCCAGCACGTTGTGCCCCACCATGCCCAGGGACAGGCCCACCCCCAGGGCGTCGATGCTGGTGGCCAGCGACAGGGCGATGAGGCTCCAGCCCTTGGTGGGGTCCAGGCCGTGGGTGCGCTCCTCGGGAGCGGCCAGAGCCTCCCAGGCCATCTTGCCGCCGATGAACACCAGCACCGCCGCCGCGATCCAGGGCGCCCAGAGGGCGGCCACGGTAGCCAGGCCCGCGCCCAGGCCCCAGCCGATGAGCGGCATCAGAAACTGGAACAGGCCGAAATGGAAGGACAGGCGGAATATTTGGCGGGGGGCGCCGAAGCGCCCCCCCAGGGCCAGGCCCACCGCAAAGGCATCACAGCCCAGGGCCACGGCCAAGGCCAGAGTTTCAGCCAGGCTCACTACTCATAGATCTTTTCTCCGGACCCGGCTTCCATGGCGTCGGCCTCGAAATCCCGGGGAGCCGAGGCCTTGTTTTTGTGATAGGCACGGTACCACTCGTGGGCCACGATCATGCTCATCACTTCGTTGGTGCCGGTCCAGATGGAGGCCAAACGCAAATCGCGCACGATGCGCTCCACCGGGAACACGTTAGTATACCCGATGCCCCCCATCACCTGCATGGCGTGGTTGGCCGCTTGCTGGCAGCTCTCGGTGACGAATTTCTTGGTCTGGCTGATGAGCCGGCGGGTGTGGTTCTGGCTCTCCCCGGCGTCCACCGCTCGAGCGGTGGCGTAGATCATGGCGCGGCAAGCGTCCAGCAGGGTGACCGCCTGGGCCACCTGGAAGCTCACGCCCTGGAACTGGTTGATGGCCTGGCCGAAGGCCTTGCGCCGGGTGCTGTAGCCGGTGGCTACGTCCACCGCCGGTTGGGCCGCGCCGATGGTCATGGCCGCCGTGCCCAGGCGCTCGGGGATCATCATGGTGTTGAACACCGCGTAGGCCCCGCCCACCTGGCCCACCACGTTGGCCTTGGGCACCTTCACGTCGGTGAACACCAGGCGGCCCGCTCCGCCGCCCCGGCAGCCCATGAGGCCGTAGATATAGGCCACCTCCACCCCGGGGCCGCGATCCACCACAAAGCAGGTCAGGGCCTTGCGCGGGTCGGCCTTGGGGTCGGGGTCGGTGCGGGCGTAGACCAGGAAGTAGTCCGCCCCCTCGGCCCCCACGATGAAGCGTTTCTGGCCGTTGAGCAGGAAGTGGTCGCCCTTGTCCTCGGCCACGCTGGTGGTGCCGAAGAAGTCCGAGCCGCCCCTTGGCTCGGTGAGGCACTCGGCGGCGAACATCTCCCCGGCCAACAGCGGCTTGACGTAGCGCTCCTTGAGGTCGTCGCTGCCGTGCTGGATGATGGCGTCGCACACCAGCTCGGCCCCCACCCCGAAGACGCAGGCGAAGATGTAGCCCAAGACACCCACCTCTTCCATGACCATGCAGGTGCTCACCCAGTCCAGGCCTCGCCCGCCCCACTCTTTGGGATAGCGGCAGCCCATGAGGTTGCGGCGGCCCGCCTCGGCCAAAAACTCCTTGGGAAAGGTGACCTTGTCCTGGTCCATGTCCAGGATGAGCTGCCGGGGCACCCAGGCCACCAGCTCGCGCACCTCGTCACGCAACTTGCGCTGCTCGTCGTTCAGCAAAAAATCAAACATCTGGGCCTCCGGGCGCTAGGACGCATCCTGGCGCAGTCTGTATTTCATTATCTTGCCGGTGGGGGTGTGGGGCAGCTCGGCCACGAACATGAAGTCCCGGGGTATCTTGTAGCGGGCCAGCTTGTCGGCCAAAAAGGCCTCAAGTTCCTCGGCGCCGGCCTGCTCGCCCTGCTTGGGCACCACGTAGGCCACCACCGTTTCGCCCCACTCATGGTGGGGCCGCCCCAGCACCGCCACTTCCATCACCGCCGGGTAGGCGGCGATGGCGTCCTCCACTTCCTTGGAGTAGACGTTCTCCCCGCCGGTGACGATCATGTCCTTGGAGCGGTCCACGATGAACATGTAGCCCTGCTCGTCCACCCGAGCCACGTCGCCGGTCTTGTACCAGCCATTGCTGAAGGCCTCGGCCGTGGCCGTGGGGTCCTCGTAATAGCCCTTCATCATGGAGGGGGCCTTGAGCCATATCTCGCCGGTTTCGCCCGCCTGGGCCGGGGTGCCGTCGAAGCGCATCACCTTGGTGTCCGCGCCGGGCAGGCCCTGGGCCCCGATGGAGCCCGCCTTGGCCACCTGCTCCCAGGGGAACAGGGTGGTGCCGGTGGGGCCCGCCTCGGTCATGCCGTAGACCTGGTAGAAGTTTTCGCTCTGGTAGCGCTTCATCAAGTCCAGCACCACCTCGCCGGAGATGGGCCCGCCCCCGTAGATCCAGCAGCGCATGGAGCTCAGGTCGAACTGGTCGAAGTGGGGGATCATCTGTAGGGGCAGGATGTAGCTGATGGGCGCGCCGAAGTAGATGGTGCACTTTTCGTCCTGCACCGCCTGGAGGAAGTGCAGGGGATGGTACTCGCGGATGAGCACCGTGCAGCCGCCCACGAACTGTACCCCCATGAACCAGTTGTTCAGTGGCGAGGAGTGCCAGATGGGCATGGCCATGAGCAGGCGGTCGCGGAAGTCCATCTTGACCACCAGGGCCCCGGTGATGCCCGCGAACAGCACCGTTTGGTGGGTGTGCAAACAGCCCTTGGGCTTGCCCGTGGTGCCGGAAGTGTAGAGGATCTGGGCCAGGTCGCTATCTTCGATTTTCACCGGCTTGGCCTGGGGCGCGTCCTCCAGCAGGGCCTCGAAGCGGTCCATGCCGTCGATGTCGCTGTCCAGGGCGGCGCGGCGCACCTGGGAGCCCAGCTTGGCCAGCACCGGGGCCAGGGCCCCGTCGGCCAAGATCAGCTTGGCCTGGCTGTGGTTCAGGATGTAGTCCACCTCCGGGGCTTGCAGCTTGTGGTTGATGGGCACCACCACCCCGCCTGCCCGAAGAATGCCGTAGTAGGCGATGACGAATGCCGGGGTGTTGAAGCTCATCAGGCCCACCCGGTCGCCCTTGCCGATTCCCCATGATTGCAACAGCCCGGCCGCCTGAGACGCCTTCCGGTCAAGTTGGCCGTAGGTGAGTCCCTCGCCGTTGTAGCGCAAGCAATCCCTTTGCCCGAACTTGCGGGCGTTAAGCTCCAGTATCTCCACCAGGTTCATGGCTGCCGTTCCCTCCTTGCGGTTCCAGTTCCCTCAATTTGGCCAAAAGCTTGGCCCGCATGGTTTCGATATCTTCGGCCAGCATCTTCAGCTCGTCGATGCGCTGGCGTATGTCCCCCAGTTTTTTGTCACCGTAGGCCAGGCTGCGCACGATCTGCTCTTCTTCGTCCAGATCCACCGCGCCCATGCCGATCATCTCCCCGATCTCTTCCAGGGAATAACCGAAGCGCTTGCCCCGGAGGATCAGCTTTAGCCGGGCCCGGTCGCGCTTGGAATAAATGCGCCGGTTGCCCGAGGTGCGCTCCGGGCTGATGAGCCCCTTTTCCTCGTAAAAGCGGATGGTGCGGGTGCTGATTTCCAGCTCCTGGGCCAACTCGGCGATGGTCCAGGAACGGGACGGGGAGGCGGGTGTATTTCTCATGCTCACAATACCTACAGTTAACGTTAACGTAAAGTAAAACGCAAGGAGGCGCGCTGTCAAGAAATCTTTAGGAGCCCGGTGGGCCTACTAGCGGGAGGGCTTGGCCGGGGTGCGCACCAGTTGAATTACGGTTACTTCGGGTGGTGAGAACAGGCGCATGGGCGGTCCCCAGGTGCCGGTGCCCCGGCTGGTGTAGAGCAGGGAGCTTTCGGCCGGGCGGTAGAGCCCGGCGAAATAGGGGAATATGCGGCTGGTGATCAGATGGGCCGGCCACATCTGGCCGCCGTGGGTGTGGCCCGAGAGCTGCAAGTCCACCTTGGCGGCGTATTCCTGGTTGAACAGGGGGCGATGGCGCATGAAGATGGTGAAGCGTCCAGCGTCGCTCCCGGCCATGGCCGCCGCGTCCCACTCGGGGTTGATGCCGCGGGCGTCTTCCACCCCGGCCAGATACAGCGGACCCGCCGCCTGGCCCCGGTTGTCCAGCACGGTGAACCCGGCCGCCCGGCTCAGCTCAAAGGAGGTGTCCAGGCCCACGTACACTTCGTGGTTGCCCGCGATCATGAACTTGCCCAGGGGCGGGCGAACCTCGCGCATCATGGCCACCAGTTGGTCCACGTCCAGCAGGGGCCGGTCCCACATGTCGCCGGTGTCCAGCCACAGGTCGGGCTTGGCCCGCTCCACCAGCTTGATGGTCTTGCGCAGGCGGGATACCCCGCCGGGCAGGCCCAGGTGCAGGTCCGTGGTCTGGGCGATGGTGAGGCTCTCAACCCCGGCGGGCAGCTTGGCGGTGGGTATGGTCAGGCGCTTGAGTCGCACGTCGGTGGCGGCGTAGCCCGCGTAGGCGGCGATGATGAAGGCTACCCCCAGGGCCAGGGCCACGGGCACGCGCCAGTTCCAGGCCTGGGGGGAAAAGGGCAGGGCGCCCAAACGCAGCAAGGCCAGAGCCAGCAGACACAGCAGGGCCAGGATCAGATAGCCCATCCACCAGTAGCCCACCGTGCCCGCCAAACGGGCCAGGCCGGCGTAGCCCTTGTGCCCGGCCATCGCCGTAATGATGGGGGCCAGGATCATGAGCAGCAGGAACAGGCCCAGCAGCACCCGCGAGCCGGGCCCGGCGGGCAGCAGGCAGCGCACCGTGCGGTAGAAGATCAGGTGCAGCAGGGTGTAGACGCTGACAAAGGTGGCCAGGAACCACATCAAGGCTTAACTCCCGTGGTGGTGGCGCGCTTCTGCCGGTTGGCCAGGGCGCGCAGCGGCAAGAGCATTACGTACAGGGGCAGCAGATAAAGGGCCGAGAGCAGAGGGTTGCGCGGGCCGAAGAAGTTGGCCGCGAACACCACGATGAGCACGTTGTTGACGAAGATCAACCCGGAGCCGCAGGAGATCAGGTCCATGCGCCAGCCGGACAGGGGGCCCATGAGCCACACCACCCCCAGGTACAGGGCGGCCAGGCCGCAGGCGATGCCCAGGGCGGCCAGCACCTGCTCGGACTGGGAAAAGAAAAAGGTGGAGAATTGCGCGAACACCCCCAGGTTGATGAAAAAGAAGGAAGCTAGGACCAGGGGGAACTGCACCCGCCCCAAGGCGTCGGCCAGGGCGGGCAGCAGGCGCAGGGTGAGCCAGGCCAGCACCAGGGGCACGAAGATCACCTGGGCCAGCATGCGGGCCATGTGGGCGAAGGGGATGTCTATCTCCGCCCCGGCCAACAGCTTGACCAGGGCGGGCAGGGTCAGCGGCACCAAGACCGAGGTGAGCACCGTGAGTTGCAAGGTGCGGCTGGCGTTGCCGCCCAGCATCTGGCTGAAAAAGGGCGCGGTGACCCCGGCGGAGACCCCGGACAACAAGAGCACCGGCAGGGCCCAGCCCGGAGCCAGCCAGCGGAAGAGATACCACAGGGCTATGGGCAGCAGGAACAGCTTGATGACGCTCCACCAGGCCATTTCGGTGAAGTCGGCCTTGTTAAGGCGGAACAGCGCCCCGAAGTCGATGCGCAAGAAGGCTAGGTAGAGGATGGCCATCATCATGTACACGGTGGCCGGGGTGAAAATACCGGACGGCCCCGGCAGGAACACTCCCCCGGCGATTCCCAGAAAGGCCACGATGATCAGGGCCAGGTCGCGAGATCTCAATGGACAAAACCTTGGCCGCCGCTTAGGGCCTGGCGGCGGCCTGCAAGGGGGTTATAGATGCTAGCTGCCTACTAGAAATTTAACACACGCGGGCGGTGGTACAAGGGCACGGGCTCAAAGGGCCTCCAATCGGGCGCTGACCGCTGGTGGCAGAGCGGCCAGGGCCTCCCAGTCGCCGCCCAGCATGCCCACCGGGAGCACCGGGAAGGCGGCCCTGGGCATGTCATCGTGGCTCATGGGGGTGGGGCCGAAGAACAGGCACAGCAGGCCGCTGTCGGGATGAAAGGCCAACTCGCCCAGGGCCATGTCCTGCTTGCCCTGACCCTGGGGATTGCCCACGGGCTGGTCCAGGGGGCCGTAGTATTCCCGGCCCCAGCGGTCGGCGCTCCAGGCCAGGGGCAGACGCCCCGCCAGGGCGCGGCCCGCCTCGCTGTCGTTCAGCTCGCCGGTCAGCTCCAGGCCCTCGATCAGCAAACGCACCGGTGTGGGCACGGGCCTACTCCGGCTTCTGGGCCAAGGGAGCGCCCGCGGAGTGATAGCCCCGGCCCGTGGCCAGGGCCACCAGGCGGCCGCTCTCGTCTTTTATCTCCACCTCCCACAGGCTGAGCTTGCGTCCCGCGTCGCGCCTGCGAGCGGTGGCCAGCAGGCGCTGCTCGGGCTCGGCCTTGGCCAGAAAGCTGATGTGGGTCTCCACCATCAGGGCCGGGTTCTCCAGGGTGTTGGCGGCCACGGCCATGGCCTGGTCGGCCAGGGCGTAGAGGGTGGAGCCGTGCACCCGGCCCAGAGAGTTGAGGTGGTGTGACTGGGGGATCAGGCACACCGTGGCCTGGCCGTGCTCCACCTCCACCACCTGGATGCCCAAGAGGGTGGATACGGGGTCCGTCCCCACCACCTGGCGGGCGTAGGCCAGTCGCTCACCCAGGGCCATCACGCCGCGCTCCGGGCAGCCCCCCGCCCAGGCAGGGTGTCCTTGATCAGGCAGGCGCAGATCAGGGCCACCACGGACAGGCCCAGATAGAACAAAAACACGTTCTGATACATGACCGGGCTGTAGGGGCCCTGGGGGCCGCCCTGGATTTGCAGCATCCAGCCGGTTACCGGTTGGAGCACCGCGCCGCCCAGGAAGGGGAACAAGTTGATGAGTCCTGTGGAGGTGCCGGCGATGGCCACGGGGAACAACTCCTTGGTGGTGGTGAATCCGATGACGACTATGGCACTGGAGCATACCGCGAATAAGAAGAACCACAAGTAGAGCATGGAGGGGCTGAAGGAGGCCGGGGCCAGATAGAGGATGCCCACCAGCACGCACAGGCCTACTCCGGTGATGATCATGGTTTGCTTGCGCGAGACCAGGATCTTGTCCGATACCCAGGAAACCAGGGGGCTGCCAATGATCATGCCTACGGCCAACATGCTGAGCACCCCGCCCGCCTGGGTCTTGCTCAGGCCGTAGACCTGCATGAGGTAAGGGCCTCCCCACAGGCCGCCCAGAGAGAAGAAGATGCCCGGAGTGATGAAGAACCACACCGCCACCGCCCAGAAGCGGGGGTTGCCCAGCACCATTTTTATGCCCTGGCCCAGGGTCATGGCGGCGCTACCCGGCGGGTCGCCCACGGTGTCCGGCACCGGCGGCAGACCCTTGTCCTCGGGCCGGTTGCGCACCACCACCCAGATGACCCCGGCCAGGAGCAGAGTGGCCACGCCGATGATAATGAAGCTGCCCCGCCAGCCCACGATAAGGCTGAGCCAGGCCAGGGGCTGGGCGGCGGTGTAGGCTCCCACTCCGCCCAGGGCCATGAGGATGCCCATCATGCGGGCGAACTCTCCCCGGGTGAACCAGTGGGTGAGCACCTTGACGGTGGGCACGAAGACCATGGCCACCCCCAGGCCCACCAGGGTGCGGGCGGCGATGGCCGGGCCGATGGACCCGGCCAGGCCCAGCCAGATGGCCCCCACCCCGGCCAGGGAGAAGAACAGGGTTATGGTCTTGCGCGGCCCCCAGGTGTCGCTGAGCAGCCCGGCGGGAAGCTGCATCAGGGCGTAGGGGTAAAAATAGGCCGCTCCCAAGATGCCCAGGGAGGTGGCTCCGGCCTTGAGGTCGCGCATCAGGTCCGCGGCCACCACCGCCGGGCAGGTCCGGTGGAAGTAGACCAGCAGATAGGCGCAGGCCAGGACCGCGAATACCAACCAACGGTACGCTGCGGGGCGGGAAACGGTGGCAACGCTCATGACTCCCCCAGGCTATTAGGGACAAGGCGGCAGACGGACAGGTCGCATCATTCTATAGCGTTTGTCTGGGGCAAGACAAGGACGGGGAGCGGGGGCTATACTGGGGCCATGCCGCGCGATCCCCAGAGCTTGAAAGAGGTGTTGGGCGGGGCCCTGCCGGGCTCCCTGGCCCAGCGCCTGCCTTCGCCCGCCCTGCTGGCCGCCTGGCGCGAGGCCGCCGGGAAAGGCCTGGCCAGCCGGGCCCTGCCGGTGTCCCTGGAAAAGGGCGGAGTGCTGGTGGTGGCGGTGGGCGGGTCGGCCTGGAAGCAGGAGCTTACCCTTGCCGGTCCCCAGATATGCGAGCGCCTAAGCGCGGCAGGTCATCCGGTGCAGCGCCTCAAGCTGGTGAGCGCCCCCTCCCTTAGCCCGCCTCCGCCTCCTCCCAGGCCCCTGCCCGAGCTGGACGCCAAGGAAGAGGGCGAGGTGGACGCCGCCGTGGCCGGGATCAAAAATCCTGAGCTGCGCGAGGCCCTGGCCTCTCTGGGACGGGCCTGCCGCCGGGCTAACAAAGCTTCTGATAAATAGCCGCCACCTCGGGGCCGTACTCCTGGCCCTGGGCGTAGACGATCAGGGGTGGCTCCACCCTCAATTCCTCACCGCCGTCCTTCACCGCTTCGATAAGGCATATTTTGGCGGGTAGCTCCACCCGGCCATGCACCAGGCGCAGCCGCCGGGGGGCCAGGCCGTGCTCCATCAGGCCCGCCAGGGCCTGGGGCAAGCGGCTGGGCGGCCAGCACAGGGCCAGGCGCGCACCGGGGGCCAACAGCTCTTTGGCCCGCTGCCACAGGTCCTCGGCGGTAAGGGCCAGCTCGTGGCGGGCCCTGGCCCGGGCGGGATCGGGCGAAAGGCGTCCCCGGCCCGGCTGGCCAAAGGGAGGGTTGGTTATTACCAGGGAGAAAGAGCCCGGCTTCAGCTCGGGGTGAGGCTGGGAAAGGTCGTGGGTGAGCACCTCGCCCGCCAGGCCCGCGCGGGAGAAATTGCGCTCGCAGCAGCCTGCGGCCAAGGGGTCTATCTCCAGGGCGCTGAAGGGCCCGGCCAGTCCCCGCGCGGCCAAGAGCACGCACAAGACCCCGCAGCCGGAGCCCAGATCGGCTACCGGGCCGTCCGCCGGGGTGGCGAAGTCGGCCAGCAGAACGCTGTCTATGGCGAAACGGAAGCCCCCGGCGGGCTGCTCAAGGTAATGGCGCCCCAGGCGGTCGTGGGTGGTGGTGGCCACTCCCTGACCGCCCGGGGAAACCGAGCCGCTATTTACAGCCTTCGGCCTCTTCATCGGGGCATAGCAGGTTGATCACCAGGCCGGTGAGCACCTTGGGGTAGAAGTAGGTGGCCTTGCGGGGCATGATAAGCCCGGCCTCGGCCACGGCCTGCACCTGCTCCACCTTGGTGGGGTTGAGCAAGAAGGCCAGGCGGGAGCGCCCGCTCTTCACTTCCTGCAAGACATGGGTCATGTCCGCCAGATAGCGGATGGTGTGGTCCTGGTCCCGGGCGTTGTTGTCAAAGCCCAGGATTTGGTCCAGCACCAGATGGGTGAGCACCACCACGTCCAGCTCGGCCAGAGGGCCTTCCACGTCCGGGCCGGTCTGCCCGGCCATGGCCCCCGGCTTCATGGTGAGCAGATAGGCCTTGTCCGTGTCGTGGGAGATCAGGCCCAGGCTGTTGCTCTTGGCGTCGGCCTTGGCCAGGGCCTCGGTGAGCTTGGCCTTGGCCGCCTCCAAGTCGCCCTCCAGTTCCACCTCGCGCACCTCGAAGTAGGGCTTGGCCAGGGCCAGGAAGTCCTCCGCGCCGAAGCCGTCCAAACGGGGCACCAGACGGTGGCAGGCGAAGACGGTGAGGCCCGGATCGCTCATGGAGCACAGGTAGGTGAGGGTGTAGTTGAACAGGGCCTCGGGACCGGCCTCGGGGTGCAGCCCGCGCATGTAGTTGCGGTAGTTCAGCGCGGTCTCGTAGCGGTGGTGACCGTCGGCGATGAAAATCACCTTGTCGGCCATCAGCTCCTGCACCTTGCGGCAGGCCTCGGGGTCGCTGACCCGGTAGAGCTTTTGGGGCAGGCCCATGGGGTCCACGAAGTCGTTGAGGGGCAGGGGCTCCTTGGCCTGGTCCAGAGTGGTCATGACTTCGTTGAGGTCGTCGGGGTACAGGGCGAAGATGGGCGAGATGTTGGCCTGCACCGCCTTGAAAAGCTGGAAGCGGTCTTCCTTGTGGGCGGTGAAGGTTTTCTCGTGGGGCAGCACCTTGCGCTCGTGGGGGTCGGCCACCTTGAGCATGGTGAAGAAGCCCCGGCGCACCTGCTGGTTGCCCTCGGCGTCGGTGTAGGTGGTTTCCGAAAGATAATAAGACGGAGACTCGTCCCGGGTGAGAACTCCCGCATCGCGCCAGGCCTGGAAATGCTCGGCCGAGCGGGTGTAGCGGTTGTCTTGTGCCGTGTCGCTGTCGCGCTTTTTATTGAGTTCCACGCGGATGATGTTGTGCGGGTCGGACGCATAAAAAGATTCTTGCTGCTCGTGACTGATCACGTCGTAGGGAGGCGTGACCACGTCGGCAAGGCTGGAAACTTTTTCAGGGTTGAAACGTACGGCCCGAAAGGGAGCCACCACAGGCATCTGCATCGTCCTCCGACTGGGTGATTTATCCACTCGCCGCTGGGGGCGGTTGAGACTTAAAAGGTATTAACTACACCTATCCACAGTGACATGCAAGCGTCCCCTGCACGCTTCAATGAGTCCTTGACCCGGCCGAAGCATCGCTGCAAAATTAATTAATAATACTGCCCTTTAGAGACATTCTGCCTGCCTGGTTCCCAACACCGGCGGGCGCTCACCTGGGAAAAGGAGTATGCCGTGACCACTCCCCGTCATTGCCCTGGTTTCGAAGCCAACAAGAGCCTGAAGTCTTTCGTTTGCAAATGCCCCAAGTGCGGTAAGGAGAAGGAAATATTCTCCGACGAGTTCGACAAGGAGCATTACTGCAACGGTTGTGGGGAAAAGATCGACTTCACCCAGTGCACCTTTGAGGGCGGCAACTAAGCCGTCCCAGCGTCGGCAAAAACAAGGCCGGGCCCCGTGCGGGGTCCGGCCTTTTAGTCGCGGATGATGGGGCCTCAGTAGGGGAATTTTTCCGGGGGCCGCCGCTCGGGCACGTAATCGTGGGCGATGTCGCCCTGGTTCCAGGCCGGAGTCACGTACAGGTTGCAGAAGCAGGAGCCGTACTGGGCCACGTCGGGCTCGCGGTAAACGCAGGGACAGATGATGTCCGCGTCCTTTTCCCGGTCGCCCGAGGCCAGGCGGCAGGGGCAGCACATGTAGCCGTAGCGCTCCTTGTTGACCAGAAGCGCTTCCATGAGACCCATGGTGCGCTCCATGTCTACATTGAAGTAGAAGCCCTTGGGCTCCTGCACCTTTTTGAGCATCTCATAGAGCTCTTGAGCGGTCATAGGCCCAGCGCCTCTTTGATCTCGTTTTCCCGGTAGCCCACGATCACCTTGTCCCCGATTACCAGGGTGGGGAAGCTGGTGGCGGGGTTGTATTTGCGCACCTCGTTGATGACCTCCTCACGCTCATCCAGGGGGCAGAGGTCCACCTCCACCGCATCGTAGGCCACGTTGTTTTCGTCCAAAAACTTGCGGGTGTTGCGGCAATGGCTGCAAGTGCTAAGGGCGAATAGCTTAACCGGTGGTGTCATGAGGATTTCCTTTCCAAGGAGTTGCACGGATGGTCTTATTTAAATAAGCATACCATCGTCTTTGCTTCCACCCAAGGGCGGGCGGCGGCGTCCGTTATGAGATTTCGGCCCCGAAAAGATTTTCCATGCGCCGGAGGGCGGCCTGGGCCAACTCGGGGTCGAAATCGGCCACCGCGTCCTGGAGTACGCGCACCTTAATATCCCGGTTGGCCAGTCCGGCCACCGTTTCCATGACGCAAATGTGGGTGCACACCCCCACCACCGTGGCCTCGGTCACCCCATGCTTCACCAGGATGTCGTGCAGTTCGGTGTTGAAAAAGGGGCTGTAGCGTTGCTTGGCCACCACCATTTCGCCCTCCAGGGGGGCCAGATGGCCGATGACCTCCGCCCCGGCGCTCCCGGCCACGGCATGGGGCGGGAAGCGCTGGAACTCGCGGTCGTCGGGGTCGTGGGCGTCGCACACAAAGATCACCGGGTCGCCCGCTTGGCGGGCCCGCTCCAACTCCCGCTGGATGGCCGGGACTATCTCCTGGGCCCCCGGCACGCACAGGGCGCCTTGGGGGTGCACAAAATCATGCAGCATATCCACGATTATCAGGGCGTGGGACACGGGCGCTCCTCCTGTTCATAGGGGCTATTCTAGCCCCCGGCCGCGGGAGGGGACAAGCCCGCCCGGCCCCCGGCCCGCCCGAGAGCCGAAAAAGTCAGGGCCCAGCCGAGCGGCCGGGCCCTGGTGGGTGGCGGGACGAGCGCAGCGGGAGGAGCCTACTCGTCCCCGGGCTCCTTGAAAAGCGGCGTTTCTTCGCGCTGGGGATGGGACTCGGGCCGTAGCTTGGCCAACTCGGCGCTGAAGCGGCCCCTGGCCCCATGGGGGATGGTCAGGGGGGAGCGGACCCCGCCGCCCTGGAAGCCCATCATGTCCATGGCCAGCTTGATGCCGCCCACCCCGTAGTCCTTTAGCACCAGGGAGGCCAGGGGGTTGATGCGCCGCTGCAGGTTCAATGCCTCCAGGTGCTTGCCCTCCAGGAACAGGTTGAACAGCTCCACCAGCAGGTCCGGGATCACGTTGGGGGTGGCCAGCACCCCGCCGGTGGCCCCCACGCACAGGGCGGGGTAGAACACGGTGTCGCTGCCCACCAAGACCGCGAACTCCGGGGGCACCATGCGGATTATCTCGGTGAGCTGGGCGATGTCGCCGGTGCTGTCCTTGATGCCCTGGATGTTGGGATGCTGGGCCAGCTGGGCCACCACCTCGGGTTGCAGGTTGAGGGCGGTGAACTGGGGCACGTTGTACAGCAGCACCGGTATGGGCGAATCGTCGGCCACCCTGGTGAAGTGGGTCATCAGAGCCTCGGCGGTCATCTGGCCCTTGAAATAGGCCGGGGTCACCACCAGCACGAAGTCGGCCCCGTGCTTGGCCGCCAGGCGGGTGAGGTGGATGGCCGCCCGGGTGGACTCCTGGCCGGTGCCCATCACCAGTTGCTTGCCCGGCGCGGCGGCCTCCCGGGCCGAGGCCAGGACCATCTCTTTTTCCCGCTCGTCCAGATAAACACTCTCGCCGGTGGAGCCCAACACCACGTAGCCGCTGAGCCCGGTCCGGTTCAGGGCCTTGAGGTTGTTCTCAAAGGCCTCCAGGTCCAGCTCTTCGTCCTTGAATGGCGTGACCACCGGGGGCAGAACCCCCTTTACCGGTGCCAACTTGATCCGTTCCATACCTTGTCTTTTCTCCCTTCGGGCGCGTCGCTGCGCCGCCGCGCGGGGCCGGGCCGCTCCACGGGCGGCAAAAAAGCCGGTGGGGTGACCATCGGGCTGCGGCTTTCCCTAGAATTTTAACAACCCAGCGCGGGAAAGCGCACCATGATCACCCCACCAGATATTTTATTTAACCGTTACGCCATATTTTAGTCATCACCATCTAGTGCGGGATGGGGAGGGAGATTCATTACTTGGCCGACAGCTCCCGGATGGCCTTGGCCACCGCCCGATAGTCGGCGGGCTTGACGCCCTTGAAGTACTCGGGCATGCCCAGCTTGGCCGAGTGCTTGAAGAAGTTGAAGATGCCGTCGGTGACAAAGGGCTCCACGCCGGTCTCCTTGATGGTGTCCCGGATCATCTCCGCCTCGTCGCAGCGGCGGGCAGCGTGCAGGCCGTGGGTGCTCATGAGCATGTTGGAGTAGGCCTCGAAGTCGCCCCGGTTGAAGGTGGCGGCGACGTTGGCCATCATGGTCTCATCCAGGCCGTAGGTCTGGGCGGCCATGAACATCTCCAGCATCAGGGCCTCGATGCCCTTGAGCACCACCGAGCGCAGCATCTTCATCAGGGCGGCGGTGCCGATCTCGCCTTCCACCAGGGTCAGGCTCATGCCGTAGGGGTCCATCAGCTCCTTGAGCTTGGGGCCCGCCTCGCCGCAGACCAGGCAGGGGATGCGGTGGCCTTGCAGGCTGATGCCGCCCACCACGCCTACGTCCAGGTAGTCGGCCCCGGACTTGACCACCTCGGCCTGGGACTGGCGCTTGTAGCTGGGGGTGCAGGAGTTCAGATCGCAGTAGAGCTGGCCCGGCTTCAGCAATGCGGCGGCGGCCGTGCCCACCACCACGGCGGCGGCCGGAGTCACGGTGGAGAACACCAGGTCCGCGCCCTCGATCAGCTCATCCAGGGAGCCGACGACGGTCACGCCCATACCCTCGGCGGCGGCTTGCATCTTCTTGCCCGCCTCGGTGCCGTCGGCCACGGCCTTGTCAAAGGTCTTGATCTTGGCCAGGCCTTCGCCCTTCAGTCCCTTGGCCAGGCCCTGAGCCAATTCGCCGAAGCCGATGAAGCCCAAGGTGATGTTTTTTTTCTCGCTCATGGTTGCCTCCTAGAATTTCAATGCGGCCTAGACGTAGCAGGGGCCGTCAACGTAGGGATATTCTTTAAGGAAATCGTAATCTACCTCCACGCCCAGGCCGGGGGCGGAGGGAATCTTGATCTGTCCGTCGTTGATCTCGTAGCGTTCACGGATGATGCCGTCGCGGAATAGGTTGCCCTCGGAGTTGTCCCACTCGATCATGCCCGCGTTGGGTATGGAGCCCACGAACTGCAGGGCCGCGGCCAGGGCGATGGAGGTGCCGATGATGTGGGGATGCACCTCGATCTGGTGCGACTCGGCCAAAACCGCCACCTTGCGCATGTCGCCGATGCCGCCGATCTTGCAGGCGTCGGGCTGGATGATGTCCACCGCGCCGGCGTCCAGGACCCGCTTGAAGTCGCCCAGGGTGAAGGAGTTCTCCCCGGCGGCCAGGTTCACCGGGCTCATGGCCCGAAGGCGGGCCATGGTGGCCAGCTTGTCGTGGGGCACCGGCTCTTCCAGCCAGAACAGGTCGCACTCCTCGTACTTCTTGATGATCTTCATGGCATCGCGGTCGGAGTAGCCCTGGTTCACGTCCACCATCAGGCGGATGTCCGGGCCCACCGTCTCGCGCACCCGGCGCACGCTGTCCACGTCGCGCTCATAGCCCTGGCCCATGCGGAGCTTCATGGCCTTGAAGCCCTGCTCCACGTATTTTTTGGCCTCGGCGCACAGGTCGTCCACGTCCTTCCAGCCCAGGCACAGGCCGCCCACGTACAGGGGGGCCCACTCGCGGAAGCCGCCCAGGACCTGATGGATGGGAGCGCCTAGGTGCTTGCCCACGATGTCGAGCATGGCGATCTCCAGGCCGGCGATGGCCATGGTGATCACGCCGAAGGGGCCCATGAGCTTGGCCCGCTTGATGAGCAGGGACTTGTTCAGCTCCCAGTTGAGGGGGTTCTTGCCCATGAGCACCGGGGCCAGGACCTTGCCCACCAGCCGCTCCAGGGTGAGCGGCGATGAGCCGTGGTAGCACTCGCCGACGCCTTTGAGGCCGCTGTCGGTCTCCATCTCCACGATGAGGCAGTCGCGCTTGACCGCCCGGCCCAGGCTGGACACCCAGGCGCTTTTCTCCTCCACCGGCACGGAGACCATGTGGGTGGTGATCTTGGCTATCTTCATGGCCTTGTCTCTCCTGTTGAAAAACCAGCGGGGCGCGTCTAGATCAGGGGACAGGGGTCGTCCAGGATGAGCACCCGGAGGCCCTTGGAGTTGAAGGCCGCGTCAAAGGCCTCCCACACCGCCTTTTCGTCCTTGCCCTTGACCACCTTGACCAGCGGGGCCTTGCAAGCGGTTACGATGTCGGCGATCTCCATGATGTCGGTCTTTTCGCCCTTCATGTCGAAGCCCGAGGCCGGGTTGGGCTGGCGGCCGGTCACGCTGGCGGCGTGGTTGTAGACCACCATGGCGATCACGTCGATGCCGTTCTGGGCGGCGTAGACAAAGGTGGGAATCTCGCTGTGGAAGAAGGCCGAGTCGCCCACGATGGCCACCACCTCGCGGTCGGTTTGCATCAGCGACAGGCCGCAGGCCAGGCCCAGGCTGCCACCCAGGGAGGTCTTGGCGTCGAGCATTTCGTAGGGCGGGGCCTCCAGGTAGATGGAGCAGCCGGGCTCGCCGGTGAACACCGGGCGGGGGAGCTGGTTCTTGGCCAGGTATTTCTTGAGCTCGGAGAAATAGAAGTCGTAGGGGCAGTTGTCGCAGAAGCCGGGCAGTTCGTTGCCCCCCTCGGCCACCTGCACCGAGGCGAAGTCCGGGCCGCCCAAGGCCTGATCGCCCATGAGCCAATCCAGGGACAGCTCGATGTGCGCCGGGCTCAGCTCGCCCTCCCACTGCACCTGGCCGCTGGTCTTGCCGCGGACCTTGAGGTCTTGGCCCTCGGTGTTGGCGAACACCCGGAGCATCTCCTCCAGGTAGGGCTCGATCTCCTCGATGGCCATGGCCTGGGTCACCCCGGCCAGCTCCTGGGACAAAAACTCTTGAGGCATGGGGTTCAACGAACCCACCTTGATAAGCTTGCAGGCGCCCAGCAGGCCCTTGGCCTCCATGGCCTTTTTCACCTTCACGTAGGTGAAGCCGCTGGTCACCACCGCCTTGTCGCCGGAGCCTTCGGCTGTGTTAAGCTGCGAACCGGCGTAGTAGGCGCGAATTTCTTTGAGCTTCCGGTGCAGCTTGGCGTGGCCGTCCACCCTGGCCTTGGCCGGGGCGTAGCTGCGCTTGATCACCGAGGTGACCGGCTTTTTCGCCGGCGCGGCGCAGTCGAAGCTCACCATGCCTTTGGCCAGGGCGAAGCCCTTGGCAAAGCGCAGGATCACCGGCACGCCGAACTTTTCGGAAATTTGGTAGGCCTCCATGGTGAAGTCGAAGGCCTCCTGGGGAGTGCCCGGCTCCAGGACCGGCAACTCGGCGAAGGCGCCCAGGCAGCGCGAGTCCTGCTCGTTGCCCGAGAAGATGCTGCCGGGGACGTCGCCCACCGCCACCACCATGCCGCCCAGGGTGCCCAGGATGTTCATGACCATCAGGCTGTCCAGGGCCACGTTGAGACCGGCCATCTTCTGCACGCTGAGCGAGCGGCCGCCGGAAATGGACACGCCGAAGGCGGTTTCCAGGGCGATGCGCTCGTTGCCGGACCATTCCACGCGGGTGGCGGATGGCTCGGCGATGTTTTTCAAGGTGTTGATGATCGAGGTGCAAGGAAGACCGGGGTATCCGGTGGCCACGTCCACTCCCACGCACTTGGCCGCCCAAGCGATGGCTTCGTTGCCGGTCAGCTCCAACTCCTGCATTTGTCCTACCCCTTCTGCGTGATCTCGCTCGGTGGTGTCGTTTGGCGTCGCGGCGCGGCTGCGCCGCGACGCCTTGCCAGGCAAAGGCCTTTACTTCATCAAGCCTTTTTCCTTGTAGTACTTGATTGCGCCGGGGTGCAACGGCACGCCGTTGCGCGCGGGCTCCCAGGCCTTGGTGGGGTCGAAGACCTTCAGGCCGGCGTGGGCCTGGCCCAGCTCCTTGGGATGCTCGCACACCGCCTTGGTGATGATGTAGGCCATCTCGTTGGACAGCTTGGTGTCGGCGATCAGGCTGGTGGGGTAGCCCAGGGCCACGACGTTCTTGGTCACGCCGCGGAACTCATCCTTCTCGATGGCCAGGTTGTCCTGGTAGCCGTACTTCTGGGCCATGGCCGCGCGGATCTGGGCGGGGACCTCGTCGAAGAATATCTCGGTGGTCAGGCTGAGCTCGCTGAAGCGGGGCTCCTTGAAGCCGACGTTGTGGATGATGATGTCGGCGTGGCCATCCTTGATGCGGCCCACGGCCACGGGCATGCGCAGGTGCTCCAGCTTGCCGCCCCAGGACTCCAGCTTCTCGGGGGTGATGCCGTACTCGCTCAGCAGCTGCATGGACACGGCCTGGCCGGTGGCGCCGCGCTGGGCGGTGACGATCCGGGCGGGCAGGTGCTTGGTGGCCACTTCGGTCAAGGACTTGATGCCAGACTTCTTGCTGATCATCACGCCGATGCGGTGGGGACGGCTAAGGCCGCCCACCAGCGAGCGCAGGTTCTTGTCTGCCGTTTTATAGGGGGGCAAGCCCTTGTAGGCCCAAACGGTGCAGGGCAGGAAGGACAGGGCGATGTCGGCCTTGCCCTTGGCCAGAAGCATGGGGTTGCCGATGCCGCCCTGGTAAGGCAGCACGTCGATGCTGGAACCCTGGGGCAGGTTGGGCCGCACGATGGAAGCGATGGCCGAGGCCCAGATGTACCAGGAACCACCGATGTTGAAAGAGGCCATGCGGATGCTGGTGGGTTGTTGGGCAGCTGCCGGGGCGCTGAAGGAGACCAACATGGTCATCACAGCCAGGCAGGCCACCAGGATGGCGACTTTGGAATTTTTGGCTCGCATGCTTACTTTCCTCCCTTGATGTGGTCATTTGGTTTTGCTTGCCGACAAAACCGGTAATTTAAAAAACGTCCATACCCTTATGGATGATGAATGCCTGTCTATTGCCTTATGAGGCTTGTTTGGCCGCGATCACTCCGCTGAACTTGTAGTGGTAGAGCATCAGGGCCGCGAACATGGCCGCCCCCAGGAGGGTGACGAGGATAGAGTCCAGCGAGACCGCCACCACCACCGCGGTGAGGAACCCGAAGCCGCGCTCGATCAAGGTCAGCTTCTTGTGGTAGTAGCCGGTGATCACCCCGCTGATCAGGTAGATGATCGCAAAGACCTTTATGAATGAGACGATGGTTTCAAAGACCGTGCCGTCCACTATGGTCAAGGCCGGGTAGTAAACCACCAGGTAGGGGATGGCGAAGCCGCTGAAGCCCAGGGACAGGGCCCGCCAACCGGTCTTGCCTGGATTGGCTTCGCTGATGCCCGCAGCCGCGTAGGCCGCCAGGGCCACCGGCGGGGTGACCATGGCCATCAGGGCGATGTAGAACACGAACAAATGCGCCGCGATGGGGAAGGCCCCCAGGTGGATGAGCACCGGAGCCATGGTGACCGCCACCATGATGTAGGCGGTGACCGTGGGCATGCCCATGCCCAGGATGACGCAGGGGATCATGGTGATGATCAGGGTGGGCAGCAGGTATCCGCCGCCCAGGCTCACGAAGATGGCGTTCATCTTGGCGGCCAGGCCCGACTGGGTGATGATGCCGGTGATGAAGCCCGCCGAGGCGCAGGGGATGGCCACCACGCAGGTGCGTTTGCCGGTGTCGATGAGGATGTCCGCCAGCTTGCGCAGGGTCATCCGGTTTTCTTTTTTGATCATGGACAGGAGCAGCACCAGGGCCGAGGCCTTGAGGGCGGCGGACATGAGGGTGTTGCCCGTGGCGATGAAATAGATCAGGGCCGCGATGGGCAGGAAGAGGTAACCCTCGGACTTCATGATGGACCAGAAGGCCTTGGCCTTGCTGGGGTCGCCCTTGATGCCGAATTTGATGCCGTACTGGTGCACCATGAAGTAGATGCCGGAGTAGAACAGGATGGCCGGCAGGGTGGCCGCGATGGCGATGGTCAGGTAGGGCTCGCCCACGATCTCGGCCATGATGAAGGCGCTGACGCCCATGATGGGCGGCATGAGCTGGCCGCCGGTGGAGGAGATGGCCTCGATGGCCCCGGCGGTAACCGGGGGATAGCCGCCCTTTTTCATCATGGGTATGGTGATGGCCCCGGTGGACACGGTGTTGGCCACCGCGCTGCCCGAGGTCATGCCCATCAGGCTGCTGCCCACCACGGCGCACTTGGCCACTCCGCCGGTGCGTTTGGCGGTAAGCGACATGGCGGTGTCCAGAAACACCTTGCTGGCCCCGCTTTGCTCCAGGCAGGCCCCGAAGAACAGGAAGAAGAACACGAAGCTCACCACCGCCCCGGTGGCCACGCCGAAGATGCCGCCGGGGGTGAGGAATTGCAGGTCGATGAGGTCCTCAATGCTGATGCCCGGATGCCCCAAAAGGCCGGGGAGCCAGGGCCCCGCGAAGGCGTAGGCGAAGAACGCCAGCACGATGATGGTCAGGCCGGTGCCGCAGGTGCGCCGGGTGGCTTCCAAAAGCACGAACAGACAGGCCAGGCCGAAGAAGATGTCCAGTTTGGTGACATCGTCCACATAGGCTATGCGGCTGTTGATGTTCTCAAAGGTGGATAAAATGTAGACGCCGACCGCGAGGCTCAGTGCCACCAGCAGCATGTTCCACCAACTCATCCTGATGTTGTTGCGGGGGTAGGTGAGAAAGACCAGGATGAAGATGAGCACCAGGAAGACGGTGCGGTGAAGCATTACCGGGGGGAAGCCGACGATCACGACGTATAGCTGCATCAAAGTGACGATCGCAGCAACGACACTCCCCACTTTGATGATCCAGTTCGATGCCTGTTGCATAGCCATTTAGCCTTTCTAAAACTCCTGAGCCGCGACTGTTCGTTGGTGGAAAAGCATCTGGTGCGTGGGCCGGTCGTTTGCGGCGCGGCCCGTGGAACGTGCACTGAGAACGAAAGAAAGGGTTCCCGGTTTTTCGCCGCCGGACGGCCGTTTTCCCGGCCCGGCCTCCCAAGCCCCGGCGCGCCCGGCCGGTGAAGGCCTGCGCCGTCGCGATGGACCTGTGCTTGAGAAGAGCAAGATAAGGAGTCGAAGGGATGGCTGCGAGGCCTGGGGCCAAGGACCGTCCTCTGGCGGCGGCGAAAAACCGGGATGGGCGCACGGATAAATTGCGCAAGCGCGCTGCTCAAAACTCATGGGGAATCCCGGAGCGCCGGAAAAAAGGTTTGGGCCGGCGTCAACATTCGCGTTGGGAACTTTTGAAAAGTCAGTCATAGCCCTTACGCCTAGCCCAAGGTAAGTTCCCGAAGACCTAAAGTTCGTATGGTGAAATTATTGTTACGGCTCAAATAATAGCCGGGGGGGCGCAGTAATGTCAAGGCTTTTTTGAATATAAATATTCACATTGCGAATATCATATGCTGTAAAAAAAAGATCATAATGGTAACGAAATTGGGAGGTGGAGGGGGAGCGATTGGCTGGTGGGGATTGAGAAGGAATTGTAACCAAAACATTCTGAAAAAGCTATAAATTTTTCTGACGGTATTTTAAGGGGCGCGATCTGGGGACGGCGGCCCACCTTGGAATATCCTTGCCTGCTTATATGCGATATTGCTTTGAATTAATTAATAAAATTAAACAAGTGCCCTGTCGGCGGCCGGTGATCGGTGTGAGCGATTGGGAGGTGAAAACTCGTCATCGGTAACCGCAACGTAACATGCTTGAATAACATTAAAAAACGTATTTTATCATTTGCGGGCCAGACTTGGGGGAACGGTCGGGAAAAGACGATCAGTCTTTAGGGGTAAAAGTCAATATATGAAGCTAATAGTTTATATAGTGAATAAAAAATGCTAGTATGTACTATGGGAAAAATGCTTATTTTGGGGCGCAAAAAAGCCGAGATGACCGGCCCGTCGGCCTTGATTGCGCCATGATCCAGGGCGGCTAGGGGAGCCGTGCCAGGGGCGATCCGGCGATTCACCGGGCCCCGTCGCGCCTTGGCGGGCCCGCGGGCCGGGCCAAAAACCAGGGGACGCGATCGCCGGGCCACAATGGTAAAATAAAAAGATCAACCACAACGCTGGGCTTAGATAGCCTGCTTCTTGCCGAGGTCTGGAGGTCAACCGGCCGTGCCCCTGAAAGACTTCAGCCTGCTTCGCGAAATCCTGGATTCCGCCCACAACGGCATCCTTATGGTGGATGAGACCGGCGAGGTGGTGGTCTTCAACCGCGCCGCCGGCCGGGTGACCGGCCACGACCCCAAGGACGTGGTGGGGCGCAACTACGGGGAGTTCGAGCCCGAGGTGTGGGAGGACATGCGGCGCATTCTGGCCACCGGCCAGCCCCAGGTGGCGCGCCGCACTCTCTCCGGGGCGGGCACCATGATCTTCGGCAACCGCACCCCGGTCTACCTGGACGGCAAGATCATGGGGGTGATCAGCGTTTTCCAGGACGCCACGGAATATGAAAGAGTTCTGAGCGAACTGCACGCCTACCGCCAGCTTAGCGAGCAGCTGGATGTGATCATCGACTCCTCCTACGACGGCCTGTGGATCAGCGACGCAGAGGGCAAGGTGGTCAGGGTGAACCCGGCCTCGGAGCGCTTCGCCGGGGTCAACGCCAAGGAGGTCATCGGCTGCAACGTGTCTGAGCTGGTGGAGGCGGGCTACTTCGACCGCTCGGTGACCCTGGAGGTGCTCAAGCACCAGGCGGCGGTTTCGCTGATCCAGCAGTCCAAGGACGGGCGGCAGGTCCTGGTCACCGGCAACCCCGTGTTCGATGAAAACGGCGAGATCAGCCTGGTGGTCATCAACGCCCGGGACCTCACGGCCATGAAACGCCTGCAAGAGGATCTGGAGCACAGCCGGGCCCTGACCGACCAATACCGCTCCGAGCTGACCCACATCCATCGCCAGGACGAGCTAAGCTCGCGCCTGGTGATGCGCTCCCGGGAGATGCAGCGCATCTTCGAGACGGCCATGAAGGTGGCCCGGGTGGATTCCTGCGTACTGCTCCAGGGCGAGTCCGGGGTGGGCAAGGGCGTGTTCGCCAAGCTCATCCACGGGGCCTCGCCGCGCTCCGAAGGCCCCTTGGTGCGGGTGGACTGCGGGGGCATCCCTTCCTCTCTTATAGAAGCCGAGCTGTTTGGTTATGCCCGGGGAGCCTTCACCGGGGCCCGCTCCGAGGGCAAGACCGGCTATTTTGAGCTGGCCGATGGGGGCACCCTGTTCTTGGACGAGGTGGGCGAGCTGCCCCTGCTCATGCAGACCAAGCTCCTGCGCTTTTTGGAGGAGAACGAGGTGGTGCCGGTGGGCTCCACCACCCCGCGCAAGATCGACGTGCGGGTCCTGGCCGCCACCAACCGCGACCTGGAGAAGATGGTTCAGGCTGGCACCTTCCGCAAGGATTTGTATTTCCGGCTCAACGTGGTGCCTATCAACATCCCGCCTCTTCGCCAAAGAACCGAGGACATCCCCCACCTCATCGGCCACTTTTTGGCCATCTTCAACCAAAAGTGCGGCAAGGAGATGAAGGTGGCCCCGGCGGTGGTGGACCGTTTGCGGCGCTACTCCTTTCCGGGCAACGTGCGCGAGCTTGCCAACCTCATCGAGCACCTGGTGGTGCTCTCCCCCGGCAAGACCATAGAGCTGGGCGACCTCCCCGCCGAAATACGCCAAACTCCCTTCGAGCTTTCCCCCGATACCCATGGCGACGCCTGGGACCTGGCCGAGGCGGTGGCCCGCACCGAGCGCGAGCTGATCGCCCGGGCCATAGCCGAATACGGCAGCCAACGGGCCGCGGCCGAGGCCCTGGGGGTGAATCATTCCACTTTGTCGCGAAAGGCCCGGCGCCACGGGCTTCCTGTTGCAAACTTGCAACGCGGTGCAAAATAGCAACACCAGCAAAAAGTGTGTAAACACGGCTGGTTAACGTTACGCATCAAGATTCGAATCCGCATAATTCTTTCAGTCCTGCATCAGCGGCACTATTTCATTTTTGTATTAAGTAAGTCATAACGACCACTTGTCTTGTGTGGCACATATGTTGCTTATTATGACGGCGAAGGTCTGATCCGACACCGTGAGTGAGCAAGTAAGTGGTTTCATTCGACTCATTGGCCTCTTCTCTGCTTTGTGACGCCAAGCTCGCCCAGCTTTTGTTGGAGGTGGGGCCCGGCCCCCAGAGCCTGGAGCAGGCTCGGGCCATCTTGGCGCAGGATACAGAAGGCGATATCGATATCGAGCGCATCAACCAGGTAGAACCGGCCGTGCTGCTGGTGCGCACCACCCCGGAGAGGGCCCGCCGTTTGGTGATAGCCCTCACGGAAAACGGCTTCACCCGGCTCAAGAGCATCTATCCCGCCCGTTGTGGGCACGAACAAGGCTCCTGAGACCCGAGAAAGCGCAGACGATAGGTTGAAGCAGATGGATAAAAAAGAGTTGGCTCTTACGGAGGCGGTGGAAAGCCTCCAGGAAGATATGCTGGATTTCGCCTGCCGTTTGGTGGCCCAGCCCTCCGTTCTGGGCGCAGAAGAGGGGGCGCTGGAGGTTATGGAGCAGGAGATGGCGAGCCTGGGCCTGGACCCGGTGCGCGCCCCCATGGATTCACCGGAGATGGCCGCCCATCCCGGCTTCGCCCCCACTCCCTGGAGCCAGGAGGGCCGCTACAGCCTGGCCGCCACCCGCGCCGCCGACGGCGAGGGCGGCAAGAGCGCCATCCTGAACGGCCACCTGGACGTGGTCAGCGAAGAGCCCTTGGACCGCTGGGAGCGCGACCCCTACGAGCCCTTGATCGAGGGCGGCTGGCTCCATGGCCGGGGCGCCGGCGACATGAAGGGCGGCGTGGCCGCCATGACCTACGCGCTGAAGGCGGTGGAGCGGGCCGGGCTGGGCCTGGCCGCGCCGGTCATCCTGGAGGGGGTCATCGAGGAGGAATGCACCGGCAACGGGGCCCTGGCCTGTCTGGTGGCCGGGTTCGACGCCGACGCGGCGCTCATCCCAGAGCCCTTCGGCACCACCATTCTCACCAGCCAGGTGGGAGTGATGTGGTTCAAGGTTTCGCTCACCGGGGTGGCCAAGCACACCCTGGAGGCCTCCAGCGGGGTCAACGCCATCGAGACCTGCTGCTACCTCATGAAGGCCCTGCGCGGGCTGGAAAAAGAGTTCAACCAAAACAAGGGCGAGGACTTCGCCCACCTGGACAACCCGGCCCATTTGAACATCGGGGTGATCCAGGGCGGCGACTGGCCCTCCACGGTGCCGGCCATGGCCGAGTTCCACTGCCGTTTGGGCTTTATGCCGGACGTGAGTTTCGAGCAGGCTTCCCAGGCGGTGCGCGACTGCCTGGCCCAGGCGGCCCAGCAGGACGCCTGGCTGCGGACCAACCCGCCCGAGGTGGAGTTCTACGGCTTCCGCTCCCAGGGTCACCGGGTGCCGCGCGACCAGCCGGCCCTGAACCTGTTGGGCCAATGCCACGAGGAACTCAGCGGTGAGCAGGCGGCGTCCTACGCCTGCACCTGCACCACCGATCTGAGGAGCTTTGTCGCCTACGGGCGCGCCCAGGCCACCTGCTTCGGCCCGGTGGCCCAGAACATCCACTCGCCCAACGAGCGGGTGGACATAGACAGCATTATTTACACCGCCAAGGTCTACGCTCTGTTCCTGGCCCGGTGGTGCGGCTTGGTGCAGTAACGAGGGAGTCAGTGTGGGGCCCGCGCCCCGTGAGGAGTCTTGGAGTTTTTCTTACCAACATGGCCGAGCCGAAAGAGCCGGCCGGGCGGGAGGCCCCTGGGAGGGGAGCAGCCATGCCAAGCAAGGAGGAAAAGTTTATGAAGAAGTCAGTAATTTTGCTGACCGCCCTGTTTCTGCTGGTAGGTCTGGCCGTGGCCGGACCGGCCTCGGCCGCCGATCCCATCAAGATCGGCATCCTGGGGCCCTTCACCGGGTCGTTGGCCTTTAACGCCGGCGAAATGAAAAAGGGCATGGAGCTGGCTCTGGACGAGGTGAACGCCAAGGGCGGCCTCTTCGGCCAGAAAGTGGAGATCGTCTACGGCGACAGCGAGTGCAAGCCCGACAAGGGCCTGGCCGCGGTAAAGAAGCTGGTCACCCGGGACAAGGTCCTGGTGGTGGGCGGCGGCTATTGCTCCAGCGTGAACATCGCCGCCAGCGAGTTCTGCCACTATGAGCAGACCCCCGACGTGGTGGCCATTGCCATCAGCCCCACCATCACCAACCGCGGTTACAACTACGTGTTCCGCACCAGCCCCAACAGCCCCATGTTCCTCATGGGCATCAACAAGTGGCTGGCCGACGTGAAAAAGCCCAAGGTCGTGGCCTTCTTCATGGAGAACTCCGACTACGGCCGCGACGGCCAGAAGATCTGGGAAGCGGCCTCCAAGAAAATCGGGGCCAAGGTTGTGGCCAACCTGTACTTCGAGATCGGCGACACCGACTTCACCACCCAGATCTCCAAGCTCAAGGAGCTCAAGCCCGACGTGGTGTTCAACATCGCCTCCACTACCGAGGCGGCCCTGATTCAGAAGCAGGCCAAGGAGCTTGACTTCGTGACTCAGTGGATCGGCGTGGGCGGCCAGTTCACCCAGGCCTACTTCAAGATGACCGGCCCCATCAGCCAGTACGCCATGGGCAGCTCCCTGGAGCCCACCAAGGCCATGAAGGACCCGGTCACCGCCGCTTTCGTCAAGGCCTACCAGGCCAAGTACCCCGGTTCACGCCCCGGCATCTTCTCCAGCCAGGGCTTCGACAACCTGAAGGTGATCCTGAACGCCGTGGAGCGCGCCGGCAAGCCCGGCGGCAACCTGTCCAAGGACCGCACCAAGATCAAGGACGCCCTGATGTCCACGGACATGAAGCTTTCCCAGGGCACCATCAAGTTCGGCAAGGACGGCCAGGTCTATACCGTGCTGCCCTCGGTGGTGCAGGTGCAGTTGGACAAGGACTGCAAGCCCGACACCCAGATCATCTACCCCATGGAGCGGGCCGCGGCCAAGTACGAGACCCCCAAGCCCTGGTCCGAGCGTAAGTGCAAGTAGACCCCGTATGAGCCTGGCCGCCCCGCTTCGGCGGGGCGGCCAGGCCTCTGAATAAAAACACGGCCGCGCCCCAGGCCGTCCATTGAATTGGTGCCCGTTATGGACTCCCTATTTTTGCAGCAGGTCTTGAACGGCCTGATAACCGGAAGCGTGTACAGCCTGATCGCCATCGGGCTGACCATGATTTTCGGGGTGATGAAAATTTCCAACTTCGCCCAGGGCGACTACTCCATGGTGGGCGCCTACACCGCCGTGTTCGTCATGGCCTGGGTGGGCGGATGGTTGGGCTGGATCGGCTCGGTGGTGGCCGCCGCCGCGGTGGTGGGCCTGTTGGGCGTGGTCACCGAGCGCTTGGTGTTCCGGCCCCTGATGACCCGCTGGACCGACATCGACATGATCATGGTGTCCATCGGACTTTTCATTCTATTGGACAACCTGGCTCAGCTGTTCTTCGGGGCCACTCCGCGCATGATCGGCGACCCCTTCGGCGGGACCACCGTGAATCTGGGCGTGGCCTCCACCAGCCTGCTCAGGCTGTTCTGTTTCTTCTTCGCCGGGGTGACCATCTTCTGCCTGGAGCTGTTTTTGAACCGCAGCCGCATGGGGGTGGCCATCCGGGCCACCAGCCAGAACCGCTTCGCGGCCCAGCTCATGGGCATCGACATCAACCAGGTTTATCGCATCACCTTCGGGGTCGGGGCCCTGCTGGCCGGCGTGGGCGGCGTGCTCTACGGCACCCTGTTCGCCATCTACCCCACCATGGGAGCCCTGCCTACCTTGAAGGCCTTCGCGGTCACCATCCTGGGCGGCATGGGCAACATCCGGGGGGCCATCTGGGGCGGCCTGATCCTGGGCGTGGCCGAGGCCCTGGGCGGCAACTACATCGCCATGGAATACAAGCAGGCCATCGGCTTCTTCATCATCATCCTGGTCTTGCTGGTCAAGCCAAGCGGGCTCTTCGGCCGTAAGGAAGGTGCCTGATGAGCGCGCGGCTTAGAAACATACTTTTGTGGATCGTGGCCCTGGCGGTGCTCATCCTGATCCCCTTCGTGGTCGAGGACCGCTATTTCATGCACATCGCGGTGATGGCGGGCATCTTCACCATCCTCACCCTTAGCTGGAACCTGTTGGCCGGCTACACCGGCCAGCTCAACCTGGGCCACGCCGCCTTCTACGGCATCGGGGCCTACACCAGCGCCATCCTGGCCATGCAGACCGGCCTGAGCCCCTGGCTGGGCCTGTTCGCCGGAGGCCTGGTGGCCGCCGTCTTCGGCCTGATGCTGGGCTTCCCGGCGCTGCGGCTCTCGGGGCCCTACCTGGCCATCACCACCATCGGCTTCGCCGAGATCCTGCGCCTGGTGGCCATGAACTGGGTGGACCTGACCCGGGGCTCCCTGGGGCTAAGCGGCGTCCCGCTGCTCACTCCCATCAAGATCGGCGACTTCACCATGCAGTTCTACTTCGAGCGCGACTACTACTACGTGGTGGTGGCCGGAGTGCTGTTCACCCTGTTCTGCATCCGCCGCCTCATCGGCTCGGAGTTCGGGGTGACCCTGCAGGCCATGCGCGACGACGAGGCCGGGGCCCAGAGCATCGGCATCAACCCCAGCTCCTACAAGCTGGCGGTGTTCACCATCAGCGCCTTTTTCGCCGGGTTCGCGGGCGGGCTCTTCGCCCACTTCGCGCGCCTGGTCAGCCCGGAACTTTTGGCCCTGCACAACACCTTCGACATCCTGACCATGGCCATGATCGGCGGGCTGGGCACCATCGCCGGTCCCATCCTGGGCGCGGTTAGCCTCACCATCCTTTCCGAGGCCCTGCGCTCCATGGAGGAGGTGCTGAAGATCGACATCCGCCTGATCGTCTACGGCCTGCTTTTGATCCTCACCATCCTGTTCATGCGTGAAGGCCTGGTGGGAGTGATCAAGAACGTCTGGGCCAGAGTGAAAGGGGACCGCTGATGGGCGCCATACTTACCACCGACCGGCTCACCAAGAACTTCGGCGGGCTCACCGCGGTCAATGACGTCAGCTTCAGCCTGGAGCAGGGCGAGATATTGGGGCTCATCGGCCCCAACGGGGCGGGCAAGACCACGCTGATCAACCTCATCTCCGGAGCCTTCCCGCCCAGCAAGGGCACCATAACCTTCGAGGGCAGGGACATCACCAGGGACAAGGCTCACACGGTCAACACCCTGGGCATCGCCCGCACCTTCCAGGTGGTGCGCATCTTCAGCCGCCTCACCGCCCTGGAGAACGTGCTGGCGGCCATGGTGGATCGCAAGCACAAGGGCCCCTGGTCCCTGGTGTGGGACAGCTTCTTCCGCCGGGCCTGCGCGCTCACCGAGGACAAGGAGTCCTGCGCCACGGCCGACTCGCTGCTCGATTTCGTGGGCATCAGTAAATACCGCGACGAGCAGGCGGGCAACATGCCCTACGCCCTGACCAAGCGCCTGGAGATAGCCCGGGCCCTGGCCACCCAGCCCAAGCTGCTGCTCTTGGACGAGCCCTCCAGCGGCCTGAACCCGGCCGAGCTGACCGGGCAGATCGACCTGATCCAGAAGATCAACGCCCAGGGCACCAGCATCCTGATCATCGAACATGTGATGAAGGTGATCATGGGCATTTCCCACCGTCTTATCGTGCTGCACTACGGCGAAAAGATCGCCGAGGGCGAACCGGAAAAGGTCTACAACGACCCCCTGGTGGTCGAGGCCTATCTGGGAGGAGACTCCGATGCTCAACATTGAGAACCTCAAGGTCGCCTACGGCAAGGCCGTGGCCCTGCACGACGTGAGCATGCGGGTTGAGGAGGGCGAGCTGGTCACCCTGTTGGGCTCCAACGGGGCGGGCAAGTCCACCCTGCTCAAGACCATCTCGGGCATCAACCGGGCCCTGGACGGACGCATAGTGTGGAACGGCAAGGAGATCCAGAACCAGCCCAGCCATCTCATCGTGAACCAGGGCATCATCCAGGTTCCCGAGGGCAGGGCGGTGTTCCCGGACCTCACCGTGGCCGAGAACCTGCGCATGGGAGCCTTCACCCGCCGCGACGAGGACGGAGTGGCCCGCGACCTCAAGGAGGTCTTCGACCTGTTCCCGCGCCTCAAGGAGCGCCGCGCCCAGCTGGCCGGCACCATGAGCGGCGGCGAGGCCCAGATGCTGGCCATCGCTCGGGGCCTTTTGTCAAACCCCAAGCTCTTGATGCTCGACGAGCCCAGCCTGGGCCTGGCCCCGGTGGTGCGCGAGGCCATCTACCGCGTGATCCAGCAGATCTACCAGGAAAAGGGCATAACCATTCTCTTGGTGGAGCAGAACGCCCGCTGGGCCCTCAAGGTGGCCACCAGGGCCTACATCCTGGAGAACGGCCGGGTGACCATGGAAGACACCGGCGCGGCCCTGGCGGCCAACCCGGACGTGCAACGGGCCTACTTGGGCCATTAGGACTGGGACATGCCTGATTTCAACAAAGCCGTGGACCCGGACCGGCTGACAAGGTTCACTCGCCGCCTCATCCAGACCCCCAGCCTTAGCCGGGAGGAGGAGGCCATCAGCCAGGTGATCCAGGCCGAGATGGAGGCCCTGGGCTACGACGAGGTCTACACCGACGAGCTGTTCAACGTGGTGGGCATCATGAAGGGCGATGAGCCCGGCCCCCGCCTGTTGTTCAACGGCCACATCGACCACGCCGGGGTGGGCGAGATGCCCGATGCCTTTTCCGGGGCCATCATCAACGGCGCGCCCTACGGCTATGACCGCGAGGTGATCTACGGCCGGGGGGCCAGCGACATGAAGGCGGGCGTGGCGGCCATGGTGCACGCCGGGGCCGCGGCCCGCGGCCTGGGCTTTCCGAGGCGGGGCGAACTCATCGTCACCTGCGTGTCTCGCGAGGAGATAGCCCAGGGCGAGGGCATCGGCCACCTGCTGAAGAACGGGCTCACCGCCGACTTCGCGGTGAGCGGCGAGGCCACCGGGCTCAAGGTCTACCTGGGCCACCGGGGCAAGTTCGAGATGCGCGTAACCACTCAGGGCCGCACCACCCATGGCGGCTTCCCCTCGGGGGGCGTCAACGCCATCTACAAGATGAACAAGGTTTTGAACGCCCTGCAACAGGACTATGAGCTGCCCGAGCACCCGGTGCTGGGCCCGGCCACGGTGACGGTGCTGGACATCAACGCCAGCCCCGGCGCCCTGAGCCCCATCGTGCCCGACCGCTGCAACCTCATCGTGGACCGCCGCTTCTTGCCCGAAGAAACTGAGGACGGCCTGCTGGCCGGTTTCCAGGCCCTGTTGGACGCCATCAAGGCCCAGGACCCGGAGTTCAAGGCCACCATGGAGCCCTTGAAGTGGTTCCCGGCCATGCTCACCGAGCCCGGCGAGCCGGTGGTCCAGGCCATGCTGCGGGCCAGGGAAACGGTGATGGGCCAGGCCGGAGAGGTGGGCAACTGGTACTTCGGAGTGGATGGCACCTTTATCAGCCAGGCCGGAATCCCCTGCGTGGGCTTCGGGCCGGGCAATGAATTTTTGGCCCACACCCCCAAGGATGTGGTGCCCGTGGACCAAGTGATAACCGCTTGTCAGGTTTACACCGCGCTGATCGCGGATCTGTGCGGTACCAAGGCAGAGAAATAACGTCATGAAACAGCAAGACATGCAGCAACTAGCTGAGCGGAGGGCCCAGGCGGTCGCCCAGGGCGTCTCCAACGCCAATTCCTATTTTGCGCACAAAGCCCAGGGCGCCGAGGTCTGGAGCCTGGATGGCAAGCGCTACCTGGATTTCGCCGGCGGCATCGGGGTCATGAACGTGGGGCACTCCAACCCCAAGGTGGTGGCCGCCATTCAGGAGCAGGCCGCCCGTTTCACCCACGTGTGTTTCAACGTGCTCATGTACGAGGGCTACATCAAGCTGGCCGAGAAGCTCAACCAGATCACCCCCGGCGACTTCCCCAAGAAGACCATCTTCGTCAACACCGGGGCCGAGACGGTGGAGAACGCGGTCAAGGTGGCCCGCTATTACACCAAGCGCCCGGCGGTCATCGTATTTGACGACGCCTTCCACGGCCGCACCTTGCTGACCATGACCATGACCAGCAAGGTAAAGCCCTACAAGTTCGGCTTCGGGCCCTTCGCGCCCGAGGTCCACCGCATCCCCTTCGCCTATTGCTACCGCTGCTCCTACGGCCTGAGCTACCCCTCCTGCGGGATGCGCTGCGCCCACGCCCTGGAGGACTTCTTCCTCAAGGAAGTGGCGGCCGAGAACACCGCCTGCATCGTGGCCGAGCCGGTGCAGGGCGAGGGCGGCTTCATCGTGCCCCCCAAGGAGTACTTCGGCATCATCCGCCAGATCTGCGACAAGTACGGCATTGTCATGGTGGCCGACGAGGTGCAGACCGGCCTGTGCCGCACCGGCAAGCTCTACGCCATGGAGCACTTCGGGGTGGCCGCCGACCTGATGACCACCGCCAAGTCCCTGGGCGGCGGTCTGCCCCTGGGCGCCCTGGTGGGCAAGGCCGAAATGATGGACGCGCCCCATGTGGGCGGCCTGGGAGGCACCTACGGCGGCAACCCGGTGTCTTGCGCCGCGGCCCTGGCCGTGCTGGAGGTCATCGAGGAAGAGGATCTGTGCTCCAAGGCCACCAGGGTGGGCGAGCTGGCTCGGGCGCGCTTCGAGGCCATGGCCGAGAAGTACCCCCTCATCGGCGAGGTGCGCGGCCTGGGGGCCATGCTGGCCCTGGAGTTGGTGCGCGACAAGAAGACCAAGGAGCCTGCCGGCGACGAGACCAAGAAGCTGGTGGATTACTGCCACCAGAACGGCCTGCTGGCCCTGAACTGCGGACGCTACGGCAACATCATCCGCACCCTCATGCCCCTGGTCATCACCGACGACCAGTTGGACGAGGGCCTGGCCATCATGGAAAAGGGCCTGGAGTTGGTCAGAGGCAAGTAACAGACCCAAAGCAGCGATAAAAGAACGGGGCCTGGAGAAATCTCCAGGCCCCGTTTCGCGTCCAACGGAAGTCCTAGGCCGGAGGCGGCCCGGCCACCGATATCAGCTTGTCCAAGAGGCCCTTGGCCATGTCCTCCCCCGGATCGGGGGGCAGGGACATGAGAATGCCCAGGCCTTCGCTGAACTCATGGAACTCTTCCTCGTCCATGGCCGTGACCACCGCGGTGTTGACCATGGCGTTGACCATCAAGAGCTTGGACACCAGGGCCAAAGCCTCTTTGTCGCGGCCCTGCCCGTCGATCACCACCAGCTGCGGAGCCAGCTCCTGGGTCAGGGTGAGGACCTCCTGGTCATCTTGGGCCCAGTAGAGGTGGGCCCGGCCGTCTTCTTCGAGCCCGGCGGCCAGCCTGGCCAGGGCTTCGGGCTGGTCGCCGGCCAACAGCACTTTATACATCTCAGCTCCTTAATCAGGCCTTGCCGCAGCAGGAGCCCGGACCGGCGCATCCGGCGTGGCCGGGGCTGGAGCCGCAGCAGCTATGGTCCCCCGGACCGGGGAAAGCCTGCTTCCCGCTGCCGGTGAGGGCGCTGGGCGCGGACATCATCTTTTCCACCTCGCTCCCCCCGCACTGGGGGCAGACCAGCGGATCCCCGCTGCTCATGACCAAAAGCTCCCCGCTGTAGCCGCATCCGGCGCAGCTTATCTCAAAGATAGGCATGGGCTTTTCCTCCTATGCACCCTTGCGGCGGTAGTGGTCGGCGATGGCCTCGCCCAAGGTGTTCACCGCCAAACGGGCGCAGTGCTTGTGGTCTTCGGGCAGGCCGCCCAGTTCCTTTTCAATGTCCTCGGGCTCCAGTTGCAGGGCTTCGTCCAAACTGCGGCCCTGGGCCAGATCGCCCAGGGCGCTGGCGCACACCACCGTGTAGACGCAGCCATGGGGCATGGCCTTTATCTCGGTTATGGTGTCGCCGTCCACCTTGATGAAAACGTCCACCGAGTCCCCGCATTGCCCCACCTCGGTGGCTTGGCCGGTGGCATCGCTCAGGGTCCCCAGGTTGTGGGGGAGCTGGGCATGGGCCAGAAAGCGCTGGTCCACCTGCCCCGGCAGGGGGTTGTCATGGCTGGACACCTGGGCCTCCCTGTTAGAGGTTGGGTCGTGATCAGGGAGGGGTGTTACTGCCCGCCGCCGCCACAGGTGAACTGCTGGGTGAAGCGGGGCAGGCTGCCCTGCAACAGCGCCTGGACGGCCTCGTTTACCGTGGTGGAGTTGCCGCCGAAGTAAACGTCGATGCCCACCTGGTTGAAGCCCATCAAGGGGCGCATGCCCATGCCGCCGGCGATGAGCGCCTTGACGCCCTGTCCGGCCAGGTATTGCACCGGGGCCATGCAGCCGCCCTGCTGATGAGGCACGTTGGGCACTACCTTGGTGTTCTTGATCTGTCCGTCCTCCACCTCGACCAGGGTGTACAGGTCGCAGTGGCCGAAATGGGCTCCCAGGCCCGCGTCCATGCCGCCGGGAGCGTTGGAGGGCAGTGCTACTAATCCAGTCATTTTATAGTCTCCTCGGGTTTTGCCTTGGCGGCCTCGGCGGCCGTCGTTGGTTTGTTTCAGGCCGCCTTTTTATGGGCGGCCATCTTTAATATCTTTTCCCAGGCCTGGGCCAAATCCTCGGCCAGGCCGTTCTGTTGATACTCGTTTATCACCTGGCCCTGCACCATGGCCCTGACCATGGCCGGGTCAAAGGGCAGCTGGGCCAAAAGCTCCAGGCCCTCCCGGGCGCAGTAGTCGGCGATAGCTTGGCTTTGGTCCAGGTTGAGGTCGCACTTGTTGATGATGACCCCGGCCGGGACCTTGAAGTGGCGGCAAAGTTCCAGCACCCGCTCCAGGTCATGGCGGCCCGAGGGGGTGGGCTCGGTGACCACCACCGCCAGGTCGGTGCCAGACATGGAGCTGATCACCGGGCAGCCGATGCCCGGAGGGCCGTCGCTCAGGATCAACTCATAGCCGTGTTCCTGGCTCAGCTCTCGGGCGTGCTGGCGCAAGAGGGCCACCAGGCGGCCCGAGTTCTCCTGGCCGGGGAAGAGCTGGGCATGGACCATGGGCCCCATGCGGGTGTCGGACACCTGCCAGGTGCCGCAGTGGCGCTGGGGGAACTCGATGGCCTCGGCCGGGCACAGGGCCACGCACAGCTTGCAGCCCTCGCACTTCAAGGGGTCCACCCGGAAGGCGTCCTCGCCCTCGATTATGGCCTCGAAGCGGCATTTCTCCTTGCACAGGCCGCAGGAGGTGCACAGCTCGGGGTTGATGATCGCCTCGTTGCCCGAGTAGAACTGATGCACTTGGCGGGCCTGGGGCTGGAGCAGCAGGTGCAAATCCGGCGCGTCCACGTCCAGGTCGCAGATGACCTTGTTTTGGGCCAGATAGGCCAGGGCTCCGGTGACCGAGGTCTTGCCCGTGCCTCCCTTTCCGCTGATTACCAGTATCTCAGGCATGGGCCGCCTCGCAGGGAGAGTTGGGGCCCACGCAACGAACCTGGGCGGCCAGGTCCTCAAAGGCCACCTTCATGGCCGGGGAGGCCTGGGCCACCACCTGGCCCTGGGAATAGGCCTTGGCCACCTCGCGGTCAAAGGGAATCTCGGCCAGGATGGGCAGGTCGTGCCTTTGGCAGTAGCGGCGCACCTCGTCGTCGCCCAGCCCGGCCCGGTTGATCACCGCGGCCATGGGCTTGCCCATGGGGGTGAAGGCCTGGTGGGCCAGGCGGAAGTCGTAGAGCCCGAAGGGGGTGGGCTCGGTGACCAAAAGAATGGTGTCCGCGTCCATCACCGCGTTCACCGCCGGGCAACTGACCCCCGGCGGGCAGTCCACGATCATGTCCGCCCCGCTCCCGGCGGCAAGCTCTGCCGCCTTGGCCCGCACCACGCGCATCAACGGAGGGCTCATGGCCTCGCCCACCCGGAGGCGGCCCATGAGAAAGCCGATCTCGCCGGCCTTGCCCCAGCTAACCTCGCCCAGCTCCCGGCGGTCCGGGGTCAGGGCTCCGGCGGGGCAGACCTCCAGGCAGGCCCCGCAACCGTGGCACATCTCCGGGAAGCTGATGAGCACGTCGCCCAACAGGCTGATGGCCTTGAACTGGCAGATGTCCGAGCAGGCCCCGCAGGCGGTGCACTTGGACTCGTCGGCCAGGGGCACCTCCATGTAGGCCTTTTCCGTCCCGGTTATCTCCGGGTGCAGGAAAAGGTGCAGGTTGGGCTCCTCCACGTCCAGGTCCACGGCCAGGACCGGGGCGGGCCATACCGAGGCCAGGGAGGCCGACACCGTGGTCTTGCCGGTGCCTCCCTTGCCGCTGGCCACGGCTAGGATCATGCGCGGCCCCCTTGCTCGCGGTTGGGGCCGTCGGCCATCTCCACCTGACCGCCTTCGTAACGCTCGATGGCCTGTCCCACGGTGAGGCCTTCCAGGTCCTGGCCCACCTTGATGCCCACCGCCTCCAGGGCGCGGAAGGCCTTGGGGCCCACGTAACCGGTGAGAAGCACCTTGGCTCCGGCCTTGGCCACCGTCTCGGCGGCCTGGATGCCGGCCCCCTGGGCCATGCTCTGGGCGGTGCCGTTGTTGATGTACTCGGTCTTTTTGGTCTCAGGATCATAAAGCACGAATCCACCGGCCCGGCCGAAGCGGGGATCGAGCAGGTCTTCAAGGGTGGGTCCTTCACTGCTAATGGCGATCTTGCTCATGTAATTCTCCAGTTTGGTTGCCGGGGCGCAGCAGGCCTCCGGCTGGGGGGAGAGCTGCTTTTTGCGTCCGCGGATGGCGTAGTCCCCGCCGTCGATGCGCAGGGCCTGGCCCAGCACCACCGCCTCGGCCACGGCCCTGCGAGCCTCGGCCAACACGCGACCGAAGGTGTGGCGCGAAACCTTCATGCGCCCCGCCGCGTCCTGGTGGCTCAAGCCCTCCAGATCGGCCAGGCGCAGGGCCTCGCAGCCTTCCACGGTCAGGTTCACCTCGGTGAGCTCCCGCATGGGTACGCCCCTGGGCTTGAAATAGGCTATGGGCGGCTCGTTCTGCACCCAACGGCATTTGCGGGGTCTCGGCACAATCACTCTCCTGATTTGCTCTTATGTGCAAAACAATGGTACCCCTCCGGCAAGGGCTGTCAACTAGAAAATGCTCATATGAGCATAATAATACTATTCCCATTGGCTTGCTTGGCTAATCCCGAGGGGCCGCTTGGCGGGGCTTTGCGGGGATTCAGATAAAAATAGTATAAAATATAGACATTTACCTGGGACGGACCGGACGGGGAGGCAGTATCTGATACACCCCCCCCTCGATGCGGATGGACCAGCCATTGGTAAGAGCGCGCGCAACCGCGAAGCGAGCACCCCCCAAAATGCGGCAAAACGTCGCAGTGGAAACGCCCATTCTTGCCGCCGCGGTTTTTTGGTGCAGGCCCTCGGCGTCGGCCAGGCGCAGGGCTTCCAGGCCCTCCAGGGGCAGCACCACGCCCTTGAGATCGTGCACCGGAATTCCCTGGGGCCGGAAAAAAGACACCGGCGGGATGGAGCTGACCAGACGGGGTTTTTTGTTGCGGGGCATGGTTTTTTCCTTTTGCAATATATTTCGTTTATACGCGTAAAATTGGCCAAAGGCAAGAAAGCAAATGTAATATGTTTCAAATAAAAATCGGCCCTACCAGACGCTGCGGGCCGGGAGGCCGAAAATGCCGGATAAGCATTTATGATTTAAACCGGACAGATAACCCGCAAAGAGTACTTTGGTAATCTATATTTAACTACTTACATAATGCTAAATTTTTCACAATTATTTCTTGAAACGAAATTTAGATAGGAGTATGCAAGGTTTCTAGTTAAAAGAGGCCATTCAGGGCTGTTTCGCCTTGCGTGGTAAAATGAATCCGTGCCCTATTTTCAGCCGTGCTTATCAAAGATTCGTTTATATTAGTTGCTTAGGCTAGGAAGTGATAACCCGGGGCTAGGCTCCGCGCCAAACTTGGGAAGGAAAGCAAATGGCTTTCGCAGACAAGTTGAAGAGCAAGAGTTTCGTGTACTTGGCCGAGATGGAAACGCCCAAGGGCGTGGACCTGTCCGCTTTCGTGGACAGCGGCCGTCATCTCAAGGGCCGGGTGGACGCCGTATTGGTGCCCGACCTTAGCCACGCGGTGATGCGTTTGGCCGCGTTGGCCGGGGCTTCGGTGCTCAAGGGCCTGGGCCTGGAGGTCATCGTGCAGTTCTCCTGCCGCGACCGCAACCGCCTGGCCTTGCAGGGCGACCTGCTGGCCGCCCACGTCCTGGGCCTGGGCAACGTCATGGCCACGGCGGGCGAGCCCATCGAGCATGGCGACCAGCCCGGCGCCAAGGCCGTGAACGACCTGAGTCCGGCCGAGTTCCTTCAGGCCGCCGCCGGGTTGGCCCAGGGGCGGGACATGGGAGGCCGCGAGCTGGTGGGCAAGCCGCAGTTCTGTATGGGCGCCTCCGTGGCCTCCTTCCAGGACGCCGCCGGGGCCAAGGCCGCGGTGGACCAAGGTGCATCCTTCCTTATAGCTCCCCCGGTGTTCGACTTGGAGGCCTTCGCCCCTCTGGCCGCCGAACTAAAGGATTGCGGGGCAACGCTCATCGCCAGCGTGCTCTTGCTCAAGTCGGTGGGCATGGCCCGCTACTTGAACCAAAACGTGCCCGGCATCAACATCAGTGAAGAAACCATCAAGCGTATCCGCTCGGCCAGCGATCGTCCGGCCGAGTGCGTCAAAGTCGCCGCCGAAACCGTGCAGGGCCTCAAGGAGCTGTGCGGTGGGGCGCTTTTGATGACTGCCGGTTGGGAAGACCGCTTGCCGCAGATTCTCGACCTAGCTACGCAGTAGGGCTAATGGGCCCCGGGCGGGGCCCGCGTCAGAAAGGCCTAGCCAAATGAACCAAGAAAACAGCCAGCGTACGAGCAACTCGGTGCTGGTTCTGGGCGGCGGCATAGCCGGTATAAAAGCCTCCTACGATCTGGCCGAGGCAGGTAGGCAGGTGTATTTGCTGGAGAAAAAACCGGCTTTGGGCGGTTTTCTCCCCTTGCTGGACCGGCAGTTCCCCACCAACGACTGCAACATCTGTTATCTGTCCCCCGACGCCGACAAGGCGGGCGGCGCCCGCACCGTGCAGGCCATGCCCCTGACCAAGCTGGTGAGCTTGGAAGGACAGGCCGGCGACTTCAATGCCAAGGTGCTCACCAGCCCCCGCTTTATAAACGTGGACCGCTGCAACGCCTGCGGAGCCTGTCTGGCCGCCTGTCCCCAGGGCGCCATCAGCTTCACTCCGGGGCTGGACACCAACTCGCCCACCTGCCTGCGCTACCCCCAAGCCACTCCCCAAGCCTTCGCCATCGACATGAGCAAGTGCGACCGCTGCGGCGAGTGCATCAAGGTATGCGCGCCCGAGGCCATCGACCTGGACCAGAAAGAGGTCGAGCAGAGCCTGGAAGTGGGTTCGGTGGTGTTGGCCAGCGGCGGCGAGCTCTGGGACCCCGCTCCCATGGAGGAGTGGTACGGCCACGGCCGTTTCCCGGACGTGCTCACCAGCCTGGAGTTCGAGCAGCTCATGAGCGCCGCCGGTCCCACGGGCGGCAAGTTCCAGCGCCCCAGCGACGGACGCCATCCCAAGCGCATCGGCTGGATCCAGTGCGCGGGCAGCCGCACCACCAAAGAGGGCGGCAACTCCTACTGCTCCTCCATCTGCTGCATGATCTCCATGAAAGAGGCCATCTGGGCCATGGAGCACTTTGAGAAGGACCTGGAAGCCACGGTCTTCTTCATGGACATGCGGCCCATGGGCAAGGACTACGAGCTTTACTACCAGCGCGCCAAGAACGAGCTGGGGGTGAACTTCGTGCGCTGCCGCCCCCACACCGTGGACTACAAGGAAGAGACCGGCGACCTCAGGATGAGCTACGTGGACGACCACGGCTCCCTGGGAGAGGTGGACCTGGACCTGGTGGTGTTGGGCGTGGGCTTCTGCGCCGCCTCCGACGCCCAGGAGCAGGCCGCGGTCCTGGGCATCGAGCTGGGCTCGCACCACTTCGTGAAAGCCGACGAACTGGCCCCGGTCAGCACCACCCGCCCCGGCGTGTACGCCTGCGGCATGGCCCTGGGCCCCCAGGACATCCCCGGCTCGCTCACCCAGGCCTCGGCCGCCGGCTGCATGGCCAGCGCCGACCTGGCCGCCCCCCGCGCCCTGCGCCGGGAGGACGATCTGCCCAAGGAGAAGGACTTCAGCGGCCAGGACCCGCGCATCGGGGTCTTTTTCGTGGACTGGGGCCGCGTGGTCCAGGAAGTGGTGGACTCCAAGACGGTGGAGGAGGCCACGGCCAAGCTGGACGGCGTGGTCCACGTGGAGAGGCTGGAGCTTTCCTACGGCCAGGACGGCCTGGCCGCCCTGGAAAAGGCCATTGGCGAGCATAAGATCAACCGGGTGGTGGTGGCCGGCTACAGCCCCCGCACCCACGGCCGCATCTTCGCCGAGGCCATCCGCAAGGCCGGGCTCAACCGGGCCTACCTGGAGATGGCCAACATCCGCGAGCAGGACGCCCTGGTGCATCACGACGATCCCAAGGCGGCCACGGACAAGGCCGTCACCCTGGTGCGCACGGCGGTGGCCGGAGTGCGCCAGGCCAAGCCCACGCCCAGCCTGACCCTGCCTTTCAACCCCGACGCCGTGGTTGTCGGCGGCGGCGTGGCCGGCATGAGCGCGGCCCTGGGCCTGGCCGGACAAGGCGGCAAGGTCTACCTGGTGGAGCGCAGCCGCGAGTTGGGCGGCCTGGCCAACCAACTGGCCCGCACCCTGGACGGCCGCCCGGTGGCCCCGGAGCTGGCCGAGCTGGTGGAAAAGGTCAAGGCTAACCCCAACATCGAAATCCTCACCGACACCCTGGTGGTGGACCACAAGGGCCAGGTGGGCAGCTTCATCACCGGCGTGCAGACCGGCCCGGGCATGTTCTACCGCCAGATCAACCACGGCGTGACCATCCTGGCCACCGGCGCCCGGCGCTACGAGCCCACCGAATATCTCTACGGCCAGGACCCCAAGGTCATGACCCAGTTGGAGATGGAAAAGCTGTTGGCCTCGGGCGAGGGCGGCGACGCCCTGGACACCGTGGTGATGATCCAGTGCGTGGGCAGCCGCAACGACGACAACCCCACCTGCGGGCGCATCTGCTGCCGCAGCGCGGTGAAGAACGCCCTATGGATCAAGGAGCAAAAGCCCGACGCCCAGGTGTTCGTGCTCTATCGGGACATGCGCATGCCCTTCACCTCCGAGGACGCCTATCGCCAGGCCCGCGAGGAGGGGGTGCTGTTCGTGCGCTACAGCCCGGACGCGCCTCCCAGGGTTAGCAAGGACGGCGACACCATGGAGGTGATCTTCAAGGATCACATCCTGGACCGCGAACTGTCCGTGGAGCCCAGCGCCCTGGTGCTCTCGGTGCCCCAGATCGCCGCCGACGAGGACACCGAGGAGCTTTGCGAGATCTTCCGCTTGCAGCAGGGGCCGGGCGGCTTCCTGCTGGAGGATCATCCCAAGGTCAAGCCCGTCGACACCCCGGCCCCCGGAGTGTTCGCGGCGGGTTCGGTGCTGGCTCCGGCCTCCCTGGCCGAGGCCCGCACCCAGGGCCTGGCCGCCGCCGGGCGGGCCCTGACCATGGTTTCCCAGATGAGCTTGGTCCTGGATACCCCGGTGGCCAAGGTCAACGGCGACCGCTGCGCCGCGTGTTTGATATGCGTGCGCACCTGCCCCTATGGTATTCCTTACATCAACGCCGATGGCTACTCGGAGATAGACCCGGCCCAGTGCCTGGGTTGCGGGGTCTGCGCCGCCGAGTGCCCGGCCCAGGCCATCCAGCTGCCGGGCTACGAGGATGATCGCATGCTCAGCCGCACCGAGGCCCTGCTGGAAGGGGTGTTGTAATGAGTGATTTCGAACCGGTAGTGGTGGTGTTCGCTTGCGACTACTGCGCCTACACCGCCGCCGACGTGGCCGGCCGCATGAACCTTTCCTACCCCACCGGGGTGAGGATTCTCAGGGTGCCCTGCACCGGCAAGGTGGAGCCGCTTTACATCATGCAGGCCCTGCAAAAAGGGGCTGACGGCGTGATGGTGGCCGGGTGCCTGGTGGGCGACTGCCACTTCAAGAACGGCAACCTCAGGGCCGCGGCCCGGGTCAAGCGGGTGCAAACCATGTTGGACGATATCGGCATCGGCGGTGAGCGGGTGGCCATGGTCAACGTGAGCGCGGGCCAGGGAGCCAAGTTCGCTGAAATAGCCACCGAGTTCAGCAAAAAGATAGGTGAAATGGGGCCCAACCCCATCAAGCAAGGCGCCAAGGCGGCGGCCTGAAGGGAAAGATCATGATCACCGCAGAACGCAAGCCCATGGAAGAGATTTTCCGCAGCGTGGAGCCTTTCGGCAAGATCCTGCTGGTGGGCTGCAACGAGTGCGTTACGGTATGCCACGCCGGCGGCCGTAAAGAGGTGGCCATGCTGGCCTCGGCTCTCAGGATGGGCCGGCTGAAGCAGGGCGCTCCGCTCACCGTGGACGAGATGACCCTGGAGCGCCAGTGCGACCCGGAATACGCCGAGGAACTGGCCCTGGTGGTGGACCAATACGACGCCGTTTGCTCCATGGCCTGCGGCTGTGGCGTGCAGACCGTGGCCGAGCGTTACCAGGGGCTGCCGGTGATGCCCATGGTCAACACCGCCTTCATGGGCTCCAGCGAGAAGAACGGCGTATGGGCCGAGCGCTGCGCCGGATGCGGCAACTGCGTGCTGGGCATGACCGGCGGCATCTGCCCCATCGCCCGCTGCTCCAAACGCATCTTCAACGGCCCCTGCGGCGGCTCCAGCAAGGGCAAGTGTGAGATCAGCCCGGACGTGGACTGCGCCTGGCAACTGATCTGGGACCGCCTGAAACAACTGGGCCAGACCGAGCTTTACAGCCAGATCATGGCTCCCAAGGATTGGCGCAGTGCCCGTGACGGCGGCCCGCGCCGCATCGTCAGAGAGGACATGGCGATATGAAAAGCGACAGCAATCTGGAGAAAGTCCTGGCAGCGGGCCATTTCGCGGTAACCGGCGAACTGGGCCCGCCCCGTGGGGCCAACCTTCAGGCCATCAAGGACAAGGCCACCCACCTCAAGGGTATGGTCGATGCGGTGAACGTCACCGACAACCAGACCGCCGTGGTGCGCATGGCCTCCTGGGCCGTTAGCCTGGTGCTTCGGGAAATGGGCATGGAGCCCAACTATCAGATGGTCTGCCGCGACCGCAACCGCCTGGCCATGCAGTCGGACATCCTGGGCGCCGCCGCCCTGGGCATTAACACCATGCTGTGCCTGTCCGGCGACCACCCCAGCTTCGGCGACCATCCCCAGGCCGCCAACGTGCACGACATCGATTCCATCCAGCAGATCCAGATGGTAACCACCATGCGCGACCAGGGCCGCTTCCAGGGCGGGGCCGAGATCGACACCCCCCCGCGCATGTTCGTGGGCGCGGCGGCCAACCCCTTTGGCGACCCCTTTGAGCTTCGGGTATTGCGCCTGGGCAAGAAGGTGGCGGCCGGGGCGGATTTTATTCAGACACAATGTATTTACAATATGGAGCGTTTCGCGGAATATATGCGTCAGGCGGTCGACATGGGCCTGACCGAGAAGACCAAGGTGCTGGCCGGAGTGACCCCGCTCAAGAGCGCGGGTATGGCCCGCTACATGGCCAAGAAGGTTCCGGGCATGGACGTGCCCGACGAGGTGGTCAAGCGCATTGCCGACCAGCCCAAGGAAAAACAGGCAGAGGAAGGCATCAAGCTGCTCTGTGAACAGATAGAGCAACTACGCGAAATGCCCGGCGTGGCTGGTATCCACCTGATGGCCATTGAATGGGAGCATCGGGTACCGGAGATCGTGGAGCGGGCCGGCCTGCTTCCCCGGCCACAGGTCTAAAGGCTCCGCGCCCCCCCGGGCCGGACAGCAAGGAGGAGGCCGCATGGCCGACGGTAAATACGTTTTGGTGGTGGATGACGACCCGGATCTGGTTGAATCCGTAGCCATGAACCTGGAGGCCAAGGGCTTCGAGGTGGGTAAGGCCTACGACGGGGTGGAAGGCCTGGAGAGCATCAAGAGCCGGCGGCCCGACGTGGTGGTGCTGGACGTGATGATGCCCCGCAAGGACGGCTATGAGGTTTGCGCCCAGCTCAAGGGCGACAGCAGCTTCAGCGACATTCCGGTGATCCTGCTCACCGCGGTGGGCTCGGCGGTGAACTCCACCTCCTACACCCACCGCGACGGGATGACCACCGAGGCCGACGAGTACATCGCCAAGCCGGTGGACTTGGACCAGCTCGCCGAGTTGGTGGCGGAGCTGGCCTAGGCGGCCGTCCGGTGAGCCGGTGCCGGCCATGACGCGGCTGCGCATAACCGGCTGGAAACATCGCCGGGAGCTTAGCCTGCTGGCCCTTAAGGATTGGCCCTGGGCCGGGGTTAACACCCTGGCCGGGGCGCTGGCCCAGGCCCACATCAACCTCCCTTTTCTCCTGATGCAAGGGGGAAAAGACGGGGTGTGGGTTCGTTTGTGCTTGGAGCAGGGCAAGCGGCCCCAGGCCCAGGCCTTGGCCGTGGAGTTGGCCCAGGCCCATGGCTGGCGGGAGCCCCTGGTTCGCGAACCGGTGATCGCCCTGACTTTTTACCCCCTGGCCGGGGGCATGACCCTGCCCGCCGAAGCCCTGGCCTGCCTGGCCGGTGCGGGTCTCCACCCTCTGGCCCTGGGCACCTCCCTGGCGGCCATGACCGTGATCTTGCCCGAGGAAATGCTCCCCGCCGCCGTAGAGGCCCTGGGCAGCCGTTTCGATCTGCCCGAGGGGGCCTCGCCGCCCGAGGAGCGGGTGAGCGTGGTGCAGAGCCCGGTGAAGAGAAAAGGCTGACCCATGGAAACCGTGGCGGTTTATTTTGAAAAGCCAGTGCGCACCTACGGGATCAAGGCCCGCCTGGGCAACATCGCGCTGAGTCTGGAATGCACCGCCGACCAACTGACCGGGCTGACCGCCACCCTGGCCGCCCTGGAACCGCCTCTGCAACTTGTCTCCTGCAGCCTGATGTGGGAGGGCGACCTGGCCCTCTTGCAGGTCTGCCTGCCCCAGGACCAGGCCCCGCGCCTGGAAGAGGCGGCGGCCCGAACCGGAGTCGGCACGGCCCAATGCAGCCAAGCCGGGGTGGTCAACTTGCAGGGCCCCCACTTCGGCGACCGTTGGGGCCTGGCCTCCGAGGCCCTTTGCGGGATGGAGTCGGCCGGGGTGGAGCCGCTGAGCATCCTGGGGGTGACCCACACCATACAGGTAACCCTGGCCCCGGAAAGCAGCGGGGCGGCCCTGGAGGGCCTGGGACGGGGCTTCTGCGCTCCGGGAGGCGACAATGGCTGATAGCCTGCCCATGGCCGCGCCGCCCAAGATCGAGCTGAGCGATCAGAACTACCGGCGCATTTTTCAGTACCTGCCCATCCCCACCATCCTCTTGGGCCCGGACAAACGGGTGCTGGCGGTGAGCAAGAGCTTTTTGCAGCGCTACGGCCTGACCCGGGACAAGGTGCTGGGCCATTTGTGCTACGAGGTCTACCGCCGGGGCAACCAGCCCTGCCCGGCGGCCATCTGCCGTTTCCCGGCCGCCATGCAGGGCCAGCAGGATCTTTTCAACCTGCACGAATACAAGGACTCCCGGGGGCACTGGGTGGTGGAGGAGGTGCATCTGAGCCCCTTCACCGACGAGGACGGCAAGGTGCTGGGGGTCATCGAGTCGGTGCGCGACACCTCCGAGGCCAAGCGCCTGGAGGCCAGCCTCACCGAGACCAACGAGCTGTTGGGCGGCCTGCTCAACTCCATGTTGGGGGTGGTGGTGGCCGCCGACCTGGAGGGTCGCATCCTGTTCGTGAACCGCAACTCCCTGCCGGTTATGGGCTACACCCCCGAGGAGTTGGTGGGCAAGACCCTGTGGGGCCTGAGCCCCCACGAGGAGCTCAAGCGCCTCAGAGGCATTCTGGACGCCAGCGACGGGCCGGTGCGCGGGGTGCGCACCCACCTCACCAAAAAGGACGGCGAGGTGGTCCCGGTGGTGGTGAACCTCAACTACATCTACCGCGAAGGCAAGCCCATCGGCACCCTGGGCATCATCCGGGACCAGCGGGAGCGGGCCAAGATGGAGCGCCACCTCAGCTCGGCGCGCATGCAGGTGGTGCAGTCGGACAAGCTGGCCATGCTGGGGCGCATGGCCGCGGGCGTGGCCCACGAGCTCAACAACCCGCTCACCGGCATCACCATCTACGGCGAGCTGGTGCGCGACCAGCTTCCCCCCGATCACCCGGTGCAGCCGGATTTGCAGCGCATCATCGAGGACGCCGAGCGCTGCCGGGACATCGTGCGCGACCTGTTGGACTACAGCCGCCAGGGCAGCATCCAGCTTGAGTCCCTGGACCTGAGCCAGTTGGTGGAGGAGGCGCTCTCGCTAACCCACGCCGACAGCCAGGGATGGCGGGTGCAGGTGGTCACCGAGTGGGCCTCCGAGCCCCTGATCATCCAGGGCGACCGCCAGCTATTGCGCCAGGTGTTCATCAACCTCATCTCCAACGCCTACGACGCCATGGACGGGCGGGGCAAGCTCACGGTGCGCACCTATCTGGACGAGGGCGGCATGCGTTGCGCGGAGGTCGGCGACACCGGCAGCGGCATTTCCCCGGAATACCTGAGCAAGGTGTTCGATCCCTTTTTCACCACCAAGCCGCCGGGGCAGGGCACCGGCTTGGGGCTTAGCGTGGTGTTCGGAGTAATCTCGCGGCACGAAGGTAAAATTCTGGTGAAGCAAACCGGTCCCCAGGGCACCACCTTTTTGGTTCAGCTACCGGCCCAGGCTCCGAAGACCTTGCTGGATTTTGCGAGCACGATGCGCAGCGACCCTGAGGAAGAGGAGATCGGTTGAGTATTCAAGCAACACGCCGAATTTTGGTGGTGGACGACGAAGAGCGGGTGCGCCAGGCCGTGGAGCGGGTGCTCACCGAAGCGGGCTACGAGGTCTTCCTGGCCGCCGACGGGGCCGAGGGCCTGGCCATGGTGCAGGAGCACGCCCCGGATTTGGTGCTGGTGGATCTGATGATGCCGGTCATGGACGGCATGGAGTTTCTGGATCAGGCCCGCCGCCGCTACCCGGACCTGACCTCCGTGGTCATCACCGGCTTCGCCACCCTGGAGAAGGCGGTGGAGGCCATGAAGCAGGGGGCTGACGACTTCTTGGCCAAGCCCTTCAAGCCCCAGGACCTGCGCATGGTGGTGGAGCGGGCCTTCCGCCGGGCGGCCACCCTGCAAAACATCTCCATCGAAAAAAGCCGCACCCGGGCCCTGGTGGCCTCCATGCGCAACGGGGTCCTGGTGGTGGACGCCGCCGGGGAAACCGCCCTGGCCAACCCGGTGCTGGCCAGGCTCTTGGGGGCCACCCCCGAACAGATGCAGGGCCGCCCCTGCGCCGAGGTACTTCCCTGGCCCGAGGTGTGCGAGTGCCTGGACCAGGCCATGCACCGCCGCCGGGAGGAACTGACCCAGGACGACTGCCGGGGCCAGGTGAGCCTGGGCCAGGGCGACGACGCCACCTATTTCCAGGTGACCTGCGCCCCCTTTTACGACGCCCGCCGCCAGCCGGTGGGCGCGGTGGCGGTGTTTGACGACATCACCGCCTGGCGCCGCCTGGACCAGTACAAGAACGAGTTCGTCTCCACCGTGGCCCACGAGATCGTCAGCCCCCTGTCCGCGGTGCTGGGACAGCTGCAAAACCTGGGCAAGGGCCTGCTGGGCCCCCTGGAAGAGCCCCAGAAGGAGTTGCTGGGCCGGGCCCGGGAGCGCCTGGAGTCCATCGCCAACCTGAGCAAGGACCTCTTGGACCTGTCCAAGATCGAGGCCGGGGTCATGGGCCAGGCGGGCCGGGTGGACCTGGCCCCCCTGGTGCGCGAGGCGGTGGACCAGCTAAAGGGCCGGGCCCAGGCCAAGGGCCAGAGCCTGGAGCTGGACCTGCCCGGCAAGCTGCCCGAGGTCATGGGCGTGGGCGAGGAGCTCCAGCGAGTGGCGGTGAACCTGATCAGCAACGCGGTCAAGTACACCCCGGACGGCGGCCAAATAGCCGTGCGCGCCCAGGGCGGGGACGGCGAGGTGATCCTGGAGGTCCGCGACAACGGCCTGGGCATCCCCGCCGAGGAGCAAGAGGCCATTTTCCAGCGTTTCCACCGGGTCAAAAACGCCGACACCCGCCACATCCCCGGCACCGGCCTGGGGCTGGCCATTGTCAAGCGGGTGGTGGAGAGCCACGGCGGCCGTATGGAGTTGGACAGTGAGCCGGGCCGGGGAAGCACTTTCACCCTGCACCTACCGTCAGCTCCAGAGTAAGCCCTTGCCCTGAGTGTGGCGAGCGAGGAAGCTGTTCGCACGGTTTCCAAGATGGTTTTTAAAGGAAAGAGAGCGCGCCCGGCGGGCAGGTGATGCTTGCTGGTTAAGCACCAGCGCCGACCACCGTACCTGTACGCTACGACAGGATGAACCGTCTGCTCGGCATGAGCGGGCTCTTTCCTGTCGGGGTCCCCGTCTTTGGCCGACAGGATGATTGGCCGCAGCTTTGGGAGGCCGCGCCTGCCTACCGGCCTGCGTTAGAAGTTTTTACCCTTCCAGATATCTTTACAGACGGACCGGGCAGCTCCCAAGACCTAGCGGTCGTGGGTAAGGGCGATCTTCTCCAGCATGGTAACCAGGCCCACCCCCAGGGTGTAGATGGACTCGATGGGCAGATTGTCGGTGGCCGTGGCGTCGAAGCACAGGTTCAGGGTGGACTCCATGCCGTCTTCCGGGGGCCAGTAGCGGATCAGCAGGGGCAGCTTGGGCAGGGGCCTTAGGATAACCCCCAGCTCGGGCGAGCCTTCCTCCTCCACCGCCTCGGCCCCGAAGATGTCTATCACCCATTCCATCAGATCGCGGTGCTCGTCGATCACCCTTTGCAGCGGTTTCTCGCAGCGCTGGGCGAACAGCCGGTGCCAGTCTTCGCCTTTGGGTAACTCCCTGAGCAGCACCCAGCGTCCCACCGGGTCCTTGCCCTGGCCCAGGCTCACGTAGTTGAGCATGGGCTCGGCCAGCCAGGCGTTTACGTGGCACTGGGAGGCCAGGCTGCCGTCCGGGGCCACGGTGAAATCCTTGCCCAGGCACTTGAGAATCAGGTGCTTGCCGTTGTGCACGCAGCCAAGCTGCCCGGCCTTGGCAGCCAGGTCCACTTCCGCCACCCTGGCCTTCAGGGGAGCCATGGCCCGCGTCAAGTCCTCATTGGGGGTGGTGACTTGGCCCAGCTCCTGGGCCAGCTCTTCACGCAACTCGGGGTCCAGGTCCTTGCAGGCGCTCAGGGGCTTTTGCCCCCGCATGGCCGCGGCGGCAAAGGCCAGGCAGGCGTTCATGCCGCATTTCTTGCAGTTGGTTTGGGGAAGCAGCTTGTATAGGTCCAGGTAGCTCTTGAGGGGGGCCATGTCGCCGTGCTCCGTTGATGGTGGCGCAATATGGCCTTAAATCTACCCTCCGGCGGGTACCCGCGAATCGCCCGAACGGGTGATATTCCCCGGCCATTTAACATGTGGGAAGTAAAGCAGTCTGATGGGGTATAAGAAATTTTTGAAAAAGGGTTGGCCACGGCGGAAATCGGTTCGCACATCCTTCGGCGCAGCCAGCCAGTCTAAACCAACCCCTGGCGCGCGGCCCACACCGCCGCCTGCGCCCTATCGTTGACCCCCAGCTTGTTGAAGATGTTCACCACGTGGCGTTTCACCGTGTTCTGGCTGATGCCCAGCACGTGGGCGATGCGCGGCTTGGAAAGCCCCTGGGCGGTGAGGCGCAACACCTCCAGCTCCCGCCTGGTCAGGGGGATTTTGCCCTGGGGCTGGAAGGGCATTTCGCCTAATTGGAAGCGGTTCATCTCTTCCAGGGAGCGCTCCAGGGTCATCAACTCCCCCTCCAGGCGGGACTGGCGCTTTTTGCGGTGGGTGATGTCGAAGCTGATGCGGGCGGCAAAGGCCACCACGCCCCGGCGGTCCACGATGGGATAGGCCTTGGCCTCGCGCCAGATCTCCTCGCCCGATGAGGTGACGAAGTGCCGCTCCGCCGAGTGGGGCCGCCCATCGGCGAACATGGGGCGCACCGGGCAGGAGCCGGGGCAGGGGGTGTCGCGGTCGGCGAAGACCCGGTAGCAGAATTGGCCCACCACGCTTTGGTCGTCCTCCATGAGCGGCTCCTTGGACCAGATCACCCGGTAGTTGCGGTCCACGATCATCAGGGAGTCGCCCAGGCTGGCCAGTATTTGCCAGGCGGTTAGGTCGGGAGCTTGGCTTTGGTTGTGGCTCACCAGGGCTTCCTTTCGGGCCAGGCCGTAATTAGCGCGGATGTCTTTTTTATGGCACGGCCAGCGCCGGTCCGCAAGGATAAGCGGAGCTAGACGCTTGGGTGATGCCGGTGCTTGAGCCAGCGCTTGAGCAGCCAGGTGAACAGGCCCAGGGCCACCAGCACCCCGGCGGCCACGGCCAAGTCCGGCCAGTTGGGGTCGCGCCAAATGCGGCGCAGACGGTCGGCGAACACGGTGATGGCCAAGGTGACCGGGATCATGCCCAGGATGGTGCCCACCGCGAAACACCAGAGCCGGAAGCGGCTGGCCCCGGCGGCCAGGTTTATCAGGGTGAAGGGGGCCACGGGCAGCACCCGCAGGACGATGATCGCGGCCAGCCCGTGGTCGGCCATCTTTTGGCTCACCTTGCCGATCTTGCCGCCGGAGAACCTGGCCAGGGTTTTGTGCCCGGCCGCGAAGCCCAGGCCGTAGACCGCCAGGGCGCTGGTGAGGGCCCCGGCCAAGGCGTAGGCCGCGCCCAGCCAGGGGCCGAAGACCATGCCCGTTACCCCGATGAGCAACACCACCGGCAGCATGACCAGGCCGCCCACCAAGAAACCGGCCAGGGCGGCCAGAGGGGCCAGGGGCACGCCCCGGATGGCGGCGGCCAGGCGGTCCAGGCTTTGTTCGTCCAGCAGGCCGCTCCATGGCCCCCACCGCCAAAAGGCGCACAGGGCCAGCAAAACGGCGGGGATGATGGCCGCTTTCAGCCAGCGCCGCCAACCGCGTCCAGGCCGGGGTGCGGCTTGCGGCCCGGAGCTTGCCCGAGGCGTTTGATCAGCCATGCCTGCCATCCCGTCTTCCTCCGACGAACCGGCCGGGCCGGGGTTATCTGGTCAACAGGGGGCTCAGGTAGGGCCCCTCGGGCATCACCGCCACCCGCTGGTGGGTGGCGCACAGCTCGGCCACGGCGGCGGGCAGGTCCTCCACGTACTCCAGGCCGAAGGAGCGGGCCTCCTGGGCAGGCAGGCCGGGGGCATAGACCAGCACCCGCCCCAGATGCTCCAAACACTGGAAATAGGCCTGGGCCCCCCACTGGTCGATGACGAAGTTGGCCGGGTCAGCATGGCGTTCACGAAAACCCTGGGGCGTGGCGCACAGGCGCACCATGCGGCAGTACTCCTCGCTGCCCAGGCCCTGGGCGCACTGGGTGATCCACAGCACCGTGCCGCCGGGCCGGGTTATGCCCTTGGCCGCCAGCAGACCCTTGGACGACTGGTACAAGGTGTCGTCCAGGGGATGGCCGCCCCCGCTGGTGATCACCAGGTCGAAGGGCTCTTCCACCGGCACCACCGTTTGGCGGGTGGCCAGGTCGCAGCCCTGCACATGGGCCTGGGGAAACTCTCCGGCGAACACGCCCAAAAGGCGGCGACGGCGGTCGATGACCACGTTGAGCATGAAGTCCAGACCGGCGGCGCGGGCCACTCGGGCCACCTGCTCCTGAAAGGGGTTGCCGGTTAGGCCGCCCGCCCTGAGGCCGGGGTGCTCGATCATCTTGAAGGAGTGCATGAAGTGCATGGTCTCCAGGGCGGAGACGCCGGGCAGGATGGATTTGCCGCCCCCGGAGAACCCGGCAAATGGATGGGGCTCGATGAGACCGGTGACGATCTTCAGCTCCGCCTCCAGATAGCGGCGGTTCACCGCGATGGGCGCGCCTTCTATGGTGTCCACCACCCGCAGGGAGGCCAGGTCTCGGCAGTCGTGGTTGACCACCGGCCATTGGGCGGCGATCTCGGCCCCCAGCAACTCGTCCAGTTCGGGGCCCAGGTTGGGGCGGTGCATGCCCGTGGCGATGAGGATGGTGATGCCTTCCCGAGGCACCCCGGCGGCCAGGAGGGTGTCCAGCAGCGGCGGCAGCAGTAGGCGGTTGGGCACCGGGCGGGTGACGTCGCTGACCACGATGCAGGCGCCGGCCTTGCCCCGGGCCAGTTCGGCCAGAGGCGGCCCCCCCAGGGGCCGGGCCAGGGCCTGGGCCACCGCTTTGGCGGGATCGGCCAGGGGCGGCAGTTCCTCGCTCTGCAGCAGGGCCGCGTCCGGGGGCAGATCCAGGCTAATTTCCTTACGACCGCAGGGTATTTTCACGCTGGACATGGCACCTCCCGATAACTATGGGACTACTATAACCATTTGCCCGGCTAGAGGCCATAGAAGCACAACACTGGAACCTGAGGCTCAAAAGAGTTATGCTTGGGCCGGTTGCCCGGTAGGCTTTGGCCCCAAGGCGCGGACGGACGCCGACCGCCAAGGGATGGAGCCGTCCCGGTCTCAGCCACAAAATCACAAAGGGAAGGGGAGGAGACTCATGAAGAGTAAACTTTGGCTGCTGCTGGCCTTGACCGCCGCGCTGGGACTGGCTCTGGGGGCCGGACCGGCCATGGCCAAAACCATCAAGATCGGTCTTATCGACTGCTACAGCGGTCCGCCCAGCACCTACACCAATGACGTGCGCGACGCCTTCAAGTTGCAGATGGACAAGGTGAACGCCAAGGGTGGCGTCTGGGGCAACAAGTTCGAGATCGTGACCCGGGACACCAAATTCAAGGTGGACCTGGGGCTCAGCCAGGCCAAAGAGCTGATCATGCGCGAGAATGTGTCCATGCTGGTGGGCACCATCAACAGCGCCCTGGCCCTGGCCCTGGCCGACCTTTGCCAGCGCGAAAAGATTCCCTTCTTCGCCACCTTCAGCAAGAGCGCCAAGATCAGCGGCGAAAAGGGCAACCGCTACGTGTTCCAGATCACCGAGAACACGGCCATGATCGGCAAGGCCGCCGCGGCGGGCCTGGCCAAGAAGCCCTACGTGAAGTACTGGATCGCGGGCGATGACTATGAGTACGGCCACGCCGTGGGCATGGGCGTATGGAACCACCTCAAGAAGCTGAAGCCGGAAGTGCAGCTTCTGGGCCAGAGCTGGTGGAAGGTGGGCGAGCCCGACTTCACCCCCTACATCACCGCCATCCTGGCCGCCAAGCCCGACGCGGTGATCGTGGCCACCGGCGGCCGCGACTGCGTGCCCTTCCTCAAGGCGGCCCAGGCCACCGGTTTCAACAAGAAGGTCCCCTTCTTCATGCACACCGCCGCCGAGCTGGCCACCCTGCGCCCGGTGGGCAAGAACGCCCCCGAGGGCGTGCTGGGCACCAGCAACTACTTCTTCTATCATCCCCAGAGCGCGGCCAACATCGCCTTTGTCAAGGAGTTCCAGGACGCCTACAAGCGCCTGCCCACCGTGGGCGCGCTCTATGGCTACATCACCGCCCAGCTGATCATTCAGGCCTATCAAAAGACCAAGAGCCTGGACACTGAGAAGTTCATCGACGCGGTGGAGGGCCTGACCGTGCAGACCCCGGTCGGCCCGGTTAAGCTGCGGCCCGAAGACCATCAGGCGCTGCTGCCCATGTACATGGGCGTTACCAAGAAGTCGCCCAAGTACGACTTCCTGGTGGCCGACGGCATCGTGACCATCTCCCCCGAAGAGGCCGCGCCCGACCTGGACGAGATCAAGAAGGCCAGGGGCAAGTAGCTCCGGCCCAACCTCGCAACCAACGCCCGGCGGGCGGAGCGACCAGGCTCCGCCCGCCAGGCTAAACAGTTTTTAAAGCTCCCGCGCGCCAAGAGGAGTCCATGGATTCGGCAAGCCACATAACCCTGGCTGCCTTGGGGCAACAGTTGCTGGTGGGGCTCAGCCGCACCACCATCCTGTTCATCGTCAGCTCCGGCCTCAGCCTCATCCTGGGGGTGCTCAGGATCCCCAACGTGTCCCACGGCTCCCTGTACATGATCGGGGCGTTCGTCACCTATTCGGTGGCCACCTTCATCGGCGGCCAGACCGGCTTCTGGGTGGCCCTGGCCGTGGCCCCGGTGGCGGTGGGCCTGCTCGCCCTGGCCGTGGAGAGGGGCATCTTCTGTCACCTCTACGAGCGCGAGCACCTCATGCTCCTGCTGTTCACCTTTTCGCTCATGCTGGTCCTGGGCGACGTGGTCAAGCTCATCTGGGGCTCGGACTACCGCTCTCTGTCCGCTCCGCCCATGATGCAGGGCTCCTTCTCCCTGGGCGGCATGCCCTTCCCCCGCTACAACCTGTTTTTGCTGATCATGGGCCCCCTGGTGGCCGTGGGCCTTTGGGCGCTCACCAACAAGACCAAGATCGGCAAGATAGCCAGGGCCGCGGCGGTGGACCGGGAGATGGTGGCGGCCATGGGCATCAACGTCAGCTGGGTCTTCGCCTTCGTCTTCTGCCTGGGCTGCCTCATGGCCGGCCTGGGCGGAGCCTTGGTGGCCCCCACCCAGAACATCACCCAGGGCATGGACCACGCCATCATCATGGAGGCCTTCCTCATCGTGATCATCGGCGGCCTGGGCAACATGTGGGGCGCCCTTTTGGGCGCGGCCATCTTCGGGATCACCGATTCCATCGGCATCCTGGTGTGGCCCCAGTTCGCCATCGTTTTCCCCTACGTGGCGGTGACCATCGTGCTGGTTTTCCGGCCCAAGGGCCTGCTCAAGAGCACTTGGTGAGGGGAGGGCGGTTTTGCACCAACAAAAACTGCTCGGCTCCCGCAGCCTGATTTTGGTGGCGCTCCTGCTGGCCGCCCTGGCCCTGTTCCCCGCCATGGTCAGCCGCTACTACATCTACTTGGTGGCCCTGATGATGGTCACCGGCCTGTTGGCCACCAGCCTGAACATGGTTTTGGGCTTCGGGGGCATGTACCAGTTCAACCACGCGGTGTTTTACGGCGTGGGGGCCTATGCCGCCGCCCTGCTCACGGTGCGCGGCGGGGTCAACCCCTGGTGGGGCTATCTGCTGGGGCCGGTGGTGGCCGCGGCGCTCAGCCTGCTCATGGGCCTGATCTGCGTGCGGCTGAGCAAGCTGTACTTCGGCATGCTGCAAATTTCCCTGGGCAGCCTGGTGTGGGCCGTGGTGTTCCGCTGGTACTCCTTCACCGGCGGCGACGACGGCATGCACGGGGTGCCGGTGCCTCCGCTCATCAGCTCCATAGACGGGGCCTACTACTTCGTGCTCATCGTCACGGTGGTCTGCCTGGCCGTGATGTACCTCATCGTAAACTCGCCCTTCGGCCGAGTCTTCGAGAGCATCCGGGACAACCCGGAGCGGGCCGAGGCCATCGGGGTGAACGTGCGCCTGCACCAGCTCATCGGCCTGGTCATCGCCGGGTTCTTCGGAGGGGTGGCGGGCACCTTGTTCGTCACCGTGGAGGGCAGCGTCTTCCCGGACATGCTCTTCTGGACCCTGTCCCTGGAGGTTATCATCATGTGCCTGTTGGGCGGGTGGTTCACCTTCCTGGGGCCTATGCTGGGCGGCGGCATGGTGGTGGCGCTCCGGGCGGTGGTGGGCATCTACACCGACTACTGGACCATGGTGCTGGGCATCATCCTCATGCTCCTAATCTTCTTCCTGCCCCAGGGGGTGCTGGGCTTCTTTCTCGCCCGCTTGGGACGCGGCCGGACTGCGGGGGAGGGGGACTGACATGCTGAAGGTGCAAAACCTGCGCAAGTCTTTCGGCCCCTTCCTGGCGGTGTCCGACGCCAACCTCACCGTGGCCCAGGGCGAGATCGTGGCGGTGATCGGGCCCAACGGCGCGGGCAAGACCACCCTGTTCAAGCTCATCACCGGCCAGCTCAAGCCCGACCAGGGCCAGGTGGTGTTCAAGGGCCAGGACATCGCGGGCCTGAGCCCCCACCGGGTCTGCCGCCGAGGGCTCAGCCTGTCCTACCAGGTGGTGAGCGTGTTCCCGCGCATGAGCGTTTTCGAGAACGTGCGGGTGGCGGTGCTGGCCCGGCGGCGGCAGGTCTTGCGCCTGTTCACTCCGGCGGTGCGCCTGGCCGGAAAAGAGACCTGGGAGATACTGAGCAACGTGGGCCTGGCCGATAAGGCCGATGTGATCAGCGGCACCCTGTCCCACGGGGACAGCAAGGTGCTGGAAATGGCCATCGCCCTGGGCAACCGGCCCGAGCTGCTGATCATGGACGAGCCCACCGCGGGCATGAGCCCCGAGGAGACTCGGGCCACCATGGGCCTGATCCAGCGCCTCAGCGGCGACATGGGCATCACCATCCTTTTCTGCGAGCACGACATGGAGCTGGTGTTCAACCTGGCCCAACGCATCATGGTCATGCGCCAGGGCGAGACCATCGCCCAGGGCACCTGCGACGAGGTCCGCTGCGACGAGAACGTGCAGCAGGCCTACCTGGGAGGCCATGGCGATGCTTGAGCTCAAAGGAGTGCACACCTACTACGGCCTGAGCCACATCCTCTTCGACGTGAGCCTGAAGGTGGGCAGCGGCGAGGTGGTCGCCCTGTTGGGGCGCAACGGCGCGGGCAAGAGCACCACCATGCGCTCCATAATGGGCCTCACCCCGCCCAAGCGCGGGCGCATCGTGTACAAGGGCCAGGACATCACCGGCCTGAAGCCGCATCTCAGAGCCCGCCTGGGCCTGGGCTACGTGCCCGACGACCGCCGGGTCTTCGCCGACCTCACGGTGGGGGAGAACCTGGAAATCGTGGCCCGCACCGGCCCCGGCTCCGACCAGTGGGACAAGGATAAGGTCTACTCCTTCTTCCCGCCCCTGGCCGAGATCGACGGGCGCCAGGCGGGCTTCCTCAGCGGCGGGGAGCAGCAGATGCTCACCATCGGCCGGGCCCTGATGACCAATCCCGACTTTTTGCTGCTGGACGAGCCCACCGAGGGCCTGGCCCCGCTGGTGGTGCGCATGCTGGCCCAGCAGATAGAGAGCCTTAAGCAGACCGGGTTGACCGTGCTGTTGGCCGAACAGAACCAGGAAGTGGCCCTGGGGCTGGCTGACCGAGGCTACATCATTGACAACGGAGTGATCCGCTACTCCGGCACCATCGAGGATCTTAGAGCCGACGAGGAAGTGCGCAAGCGCTACCTCATGGTCTGAGCCGACAGCCGGCCGCCTCCCACAGGCAGCAACTTTGGCGGGCCGTTACTGGCCCGGGCCGGCGGCGATGAAACTCAAGTCCTCCATTTTCTACAAGCTGCTCCTGTTCATCCTGCCCCTGGTGGTGCTGCCCACCGCGGTGGTTGGCTACTTCTCCATCCAGGCCTCGGTGGAGCGGGTGAACCGCCTGGTGCGCCAGGAGCAGATGGTGCAGGTGGAAGCGGCGGCCAAGAAGATCGATGACGTGCTGCATTCGTGCCGCATCGATCTGGCCACCATCACCGGACTGCCGCTCATCGAGGAGTACAACCTGGCCCGCTCTTTCCGCCTCAAGGCCGAGGCGGGTTTCAACCGCGACAACATCGTGCGTCTGTTCCAGGACTTTCTGGCCCGCACCCCCTACTACTGGCAATTGCGCTACGTGGACGCATCGGGCCGGGAGCTTATCACGGTGCGCCGGGGCCAGAGCGACCCGCCCCTGGGGCGAGTGGCCGCCTCGTTGCTGGAGGCCGCCCGCCGCCCGGTTTCCGGCGGGGTCTTTTTCTCCTCCCTGCAACAGGCGCCAGAGCTGGGCGGCCTGGTCATGCACTGCGCCCGGCCCACGGACAGCCCCTGGGACCGCTTCACCGGCCTGGTGGTCATCGACCTGGACTTCGCGCGCATCACCCAGATGGTGCGGGACATCAAGGTGGGCCAGTTGGGCTACGCCTTCTTGGTGGACCAGAGCGGCCGCAACATCGCCCATCCCCACGCCCAGCCCTATGAACTGGGGCCGGAGGTAGGGCCGGACAGCCTGCGCCGCCTGCTGGCCGACATGATGGCCGGGGGCACCGGCTGGCGCACCTACCGCTTCCAGGGCGAGGAAAAGGTGGCCGCCTTCGCCCCCATCCCCACCCTGCACTGGTCGGTGGCCGCCACCATTCCGGTGAAGGAGTTTCGCCAGGAGGCCGACGCCATCCAGCACCGAGTGATCCAGGTCATGGTCATCGCCCTGATCCTGGCGGTAACCGGGGTGAGCATCCTCTCCTACAACCTGCTCAAGCCGGTGCGCAGCCTGGCCGCGGCCACCGAGCGCCTGGCCGCCGGGCAGTCGGCCCGCGAGCTTCCGGTCACCTCCCGTGACGAACTGGGCGAGCTGACCCGGGCCTTCAACCGCATGAGCCGCAACCTGGAGCGCACCCAGTCCGAGTTGGTGCGCAGCGAAAAGCTGGTCTCCCTGGGCCGGCTCAGCGCGGGCGTGGCCCACGAGATCAGAAACCCGCTGAGCGCCATGCAGGGGGCCATGGTCCACATGCAGCGGCGGCGGCCCGAGGACCCTCTCATCAATGAGTATGGCAAGATCGTCTGCGAGGAGATCGAGCGGCTCAACCGCTTCGTCACCGAGTTCCTCTACTTCGCCCGCCAGGCCCCGCCCCAGCCGGTGCCCACCGACCTGAACGCCCTGGTCAAGTCGGTACAGACCTTGTTCCAGGCGGAAGCACAAAAGCGCGGCATACGCTTCCACGACCTCTTGGACGAGACCCTGCCCCTGGTGATGCTGGACCCCCACCAGATCGAACAGGTGCTGGTCAACCTACTCATCAACGCGATGGATGCCATGCCCGAAGAGGGGGGCTACATCACCTTTTCCACCACCTGGCAGCGCCCGGCCCCCGGCCTGGAGGGCCAAGTGCGCCTGGCCGTGGAGGACAACGGCTCGGGCATCACCCCGGAGCAACAGGCCAGCATCTTCGACCCCTTCTTCACCACCAAGGACGCGGGCACCGGCCTGGGGCTCACCCTGAGCCTGGGCATCGTGCAGGGCCACGGCGGTGAGCTGGAAATCCGCAGCCTTCCGGGGCAGGGGACCACGGCTATAATAAAGTTGCCCTACAGACCGGCACCGCAAATAAGCCAGGAGGAGCCAGTTGGATAGCCCCCGCAAGATATTGGTGGTGGACGACCGCATCAACGCCCTCAAGGTGCTCATGGCCATTTTGGCCGACGAGGGCTACGAGGTGCTCACCGCCACCAGCGGAGAGGAGGCCCTGGCCCAATACCATGCGCACCCGGACCTGGATGTGGTGCTGGCCGACCTCAAGATGCCGGCCATGAACGGCCTGGACCTGTTCCGGCGCATAAGCTACGAAAGCGACGCCCCGCCCTTTGTTATCATGACCGCCCACGCCACGGCCCGCTCGGCGGTGGAGGCCCTCAAGCAAGGGGTGGCCGACTATCTGTTCAAACCCCTGGACTATGAGGAACTGGCCATCGTCCTGGACAAGGCCATCCGCCAGCGGCGCATGTCCCGGGAGCTGGCCACTCTGCGCCGCCGGGTGGAGGCCGAGGGCTCCTTCCACGGCATCATCGGCACCAGCCCGGTGATGACCGAGGTGTTCGACCTGGTGCGCACCGTGGGGCCCACCGACGCCTCGGTGCTCATCCACGGCGAAACCGGCACCGGCAAGGAGCTTTTGGCCCGGGCCCTGCACGCCGAAAGCCCCCGGACGACCGGGCCCCTGGTGTGCATCAATTGCGCCGCCCTCACCGAATCCCTGCTGGAGGCCGAGCTGTTCGGCTACGTGAAAGGGGCCTTCACCGGGGCGGGCGGGGACAAGAAGGGCCGCCTGGAGCTGGCCGACGGGGGCACCCTGTTCCTGGACGAGATCGGCCACATGAGCCTGGCCCTGCAGGCCAAGCTGCTGCGCTTTCTGCAGGAGCGCACCTTCGAGCCGGTGGGGGGCAACTCTCCCCGACGGGTGGACGTGCGCCTGCTGGCCGCTACCAACCAGGACCTGGAGGGGCTCATAGAGAAGGGCAAGTTCCTGGGCGACCTGGTGTATCGCATCGAGGTGATCGGCCTGGACCTGCCTCCCCTGCGCAAGCGCGGCGAGGACATCCCTTTGCTGGTGGATTACTTCGTGGACCGCATGTCCCAGCGCTACTCCAAGCCGGTTTTAGGGGTCAGCCGCCGGGCCATGCAGGCCCTGATGGAGCACCCCTGGCCGGGCAACGTGCGCCAGCTCGAAAACGTCGTGGCCAGGGCGGTGATTCTGTCCAAGGGCCAGCGCCTGGACCTGGAGGACTTCTCGGACCTCATCGGGGAGGGGGAGCCCGCCGGGCCCTCCAACGGCGGCCTCATCAGCGGCCTGCCCGAGGAAGGGGCCACCATCAAGGACATGGAGCGCGAGCTCATTGAAAAGACCCTGGCCCAGTGCGGGGGCAACAAGAGCCAGGCGGCCAAGCGCCTGGGCATCTCCCGCAAGGGGCTCTATGAAAAACTGGAGCGCTATGGCGTGGCCGACAGCCAGGATTAGGGCCGCAATCCTGCTCCTGGCCGGGGCCCTGTGCCTGGCCGGGCCGGGGATGGCCGCGCCGGTGCCCACGGCCATCGTGCTGGGAGTGCCCACCAGCCTCACTCTGCTGGAGGGGCGCGAGAGCCTCATGGCGGTGCGCCTTGCCGTGGAGGAGATCAACGCGGCGGGTGGGGTGCGCATCGGCGGCAGGCGCCTGCCGCTGAAGGTGGTGTCCCACGACCTCAGGGGCGCGGCCCTGGGGGTGGCGGTGGAGGACGCGGTGGCCTCGTTTGGCCGCTTCCTGCAAAACCCCAGCCTCAACGCCCTGGTGGTGGGGCCCTTCCGTTCCGAGGTGCTGCTCAACTCCATGGACCTTTTGGCCAAGCGGCGCATCCCCCTGCTGGGCACCATCGCCATGACCCCGGCCTCGGAGGCCATGGTGCTCAAGCACCCGGCCTACCGCAACATCTTCCGGGTGGGGCTCAACACCCGCTATCTGGTGGACTACCTCATCAGCAGCATGCGCTTTCTGGAAGAGCGCTTCGGTTTCAAGCGGGTCTACATCCTCAACCAGGACGTGGCCTGGGCCCGCACCACCGCCTCCAAGATGATCCGCCTGTTCTTCCGCCGGGCGGGCTGGCACGTGCTGGGGCAAAAGAGCTTCCCCAGCGGGGCGCGGGACTTCTCCCAGGCCCTGGAAGAGGCGCGGGCCCAGGGAGCCCAGGCCCTGCTGTGCATCTTTGACTCGCCCCACAGCGGCCGCCTGGCCCGCCAGTGGCGGCGGCTGAAAGTCCCGGCCCTGCTCTGCGGCTTTGTCTCTCCCCTGGTGGGCTCCGGCGCCTGGCAGGAGTTCGAGGGCCAGGTGGCGGGCAGCCTCAACGTGATCTTCGAGCTGGGCAACGTGCCCAGCCGCCGCTATCCCCCGGCCGCCGCCTTTTACCAGGCCTTCCAGCGCCGCTGGGGCATGCCGGTGCAGTCAGGCCACGGCCCGGCCCCCTCCTACGAGGCGGTGTACATCCTGGCCCAGGCCATGGAGCGGGCGGGCACCCTGGAGCCCTCGGCCCTGGTCAAGGCCCTGGAGGCTACCGACCGCCAAGGCTGCATGGGCCGGGTTCGCTTCCACCCGGACCACCAGGCCTTCTTCGGCCAGGACCCAAGGCGCGAGGCCCTGGCCGCGGTGATCCAGTGGACCCCCCAGGGACAACGGCGAATCGTGTTCCCCCCGGCCATCGCCGAAGGGGACATCGAACTCCCGGCCTTTGTGCCTACCCCCTAAGTGTTACCTTCGCACACAGCTGCTCCCAGGCCGTTACCAAAGGTTACTTGTCCACTTAACCCCTCGGTAATCGCTACGAAATAGCTATTTACCCGGTGGGAGCCCTGGCCGGGCCGAGTTTGGTGTTACCCATAGTGACACCTGCCTGCGCCACCCGTTTGGCTCTGCGAAATTATATTTAAGTAAAACAGCAAGTTACCCTTAACGGCCCGGAATGGACCGCTACTTGCATTGATGTGGGCCAACACCCCGCGCAGCTAGCAGCGGCAGCAGGGGACAGGGGTGGGCGTACTTTTTTAGGTATGGGGCACAACGCCCCCACCTTAACGGGGAGGACTTTAGATGAGGAAGTTGACCTGCTTGACGGCCATCGCCCTGCTCCTGACCGCCTTGTTCCTGGCACCCACCGGGGCAATGGCGGCGGACAAAATCGTAATCGGGGTAACCACCTCCTTGAACTTCCTTGAAGGCAAGGAAGCCAACAACTCGGTCAAGTTGGCCGTGGAGGAAATCAACAAGGCGGGCGGAGTCAAGGTGGGCGGCAAGATGCTGCCCTTCGCGGTGGAGTCCATCGACATCCGCGACGCGGCCCCCGGCGTGCCGGTGCCCGAGGCCCTGTTGGGCATGGAAAAATTGATTTTGGAGAAAAAGCCCAACGCCCTGATCGTGGGCCCCTTCCGCTCCGAGGCCCTGTTGGCGGGCATGGACATGCTCTCCAAGCACAAGGTGCCCCTGCTGGGCACCATCGCCATGAGCCCCAAGACCGAGGCCAAGGTGGCCCAGGACCCCAAGTATAAGTACGTTTTCCGCGTCTCCCTGGACGCCAAGTACTTCGTGGGCTACATCGCGGGCGTCATGGGCTTCATGGGCAAGGAGTTCGGCTTCAACAAGGTGTTCATCATGAACCAGGACGTGGCCTGGGCCCGGGCCACCGCCGACATCATGACCAAGATATTCAAGGGCAAGCTGAAGTGGGACGTGGTGGGCCACGAGACCTTCCCCACCGGCGCCAGCGACTTCGCTCCGGCCCTGATGAAGGCCAAGATGAAGGGCGCCCAGGTGATCATGCCGGTGTTCGATATGCCTCAGAGCGGCATCCTGGTCAAGCAGTGGAAGGCCATGAAGGTCCCGGCGGTCATGGCCGGCTTCATCAGCCCCCTCACCGGCCCCGGCGCCTGGAAGACCTTTGATGGCAAGATCGGCGGCGCGCTCAACGCCATCTTCGAGCTTGGCAACATCCCCAGCGCCAAGTATCCCCCCTCCAAGAAGTTCTACGACGCCTACCTGGCCAAGTACGGCAAGCCTCTGGAGGCCGGTCACGGTCCGGCCCCGGCCTACGCCTCGGTGTACCTGCTCAAGGCGGCCATCGAGAAGGCGGGCTCCCTGGACCCCGACGCCATCGTGGCCGCTCTGCAAGCCACCGACGTGCAGGGGGTGATGGGCCATATCAAGTTCACCAAGGGCAACCAGGCCATCTACGGCAACGACCCCAGCAAGGAAGCCCTGGGCTGCTTCTTCCAGTGGACCGACGACGGCAAGCGGCTCATCGTCTTCCCCCCGGCCATCGCCGAGGGCAAGATCAAGCTGCCCACCGGCATGAAGTCGGCCAAGTAGCCACTCTGTGATCGCATAACCGGGGGGAGGCCCTGCCTTCCCAGGGCTCCCCCCGGCCCCTTCCCCCTAACCACTAGCGGGCGGCAAGCTCCGCCGCCGGCGAGGCACGGGCGAACCATGCTTGAAGGCACCCTGATCTACGGCTTTATCAACAGCGTCATCCTGATGCTGGTGGCCCTGGGCTTCTCGGTCACATTCGGCATCAGCGGAGTGGCCAACTTCGCCTATGGCGCGCTATACGTCATGACCGGCTATCTCTCCTGGCTGGGGCTCCACGCCCTGGGCCTGCCTTACTGGATAGCGGCCCCGGCGGCGGTGGCCATCACCGCGGGGGTGGCGGCGCTGATCTACTGGTTCATCCTGCTCAGGGTGCGCGGCCTGGTGGTCAGCGAGGTCATCGCCACCTTCGGGGTGGGCCTGGCCATCCTGGAGCTTTTCCGCTACCTGGGCTTCATCGGCTTCGAGTACACCCTGCCGCCCATCATCGACGCCTCGGTGATGATCGGCGACACCTATGTGGACGCCCAGCGCCTGTGCATCGTGGCCACCGGAATTTTGCTGGCCGCCTTCCTGTGGTTCTTCACCCACTACACCAAGACCGGCCTGGCCTTCCGGGGCATCGCCCAGGACGAGCGCACCGCCCTTACCCTGGGCATCAACGGCGACAAGGTGGCCGCATTGTCGGTGGCCTTTGGCGCGGGCTACGGGGCCCTGGCCGCCCTGGTCATCCTGCCGCTGGGCACCATCGCGGTCAACGAAGGCTACAACGTGCTGGTCAACGCCCTGGCGGTGTGCATCGTGGGCGGCCTGGGCAGCACCGTGGGCATCATCGTGGCCAGCTTCTTGATCGGCTTCGCCCAGATACTAACCGCCACCTACCTGGAGACCAGCTGGATGATGCTCGTCAGTCTGGTGGCCATCCTGGCCATTTTGGTGCTCAAGCCCTCGGGGCTCTTCGGGCACCAGAAGCAGCTTGAGGAGCGCATCTGATGGCACAACGCAAAGAGCGCATAGACCGGGGAATCAAGGTCCGTAGCGACGACGTGTTCGTCCTCACCTCCTGGCGCGAGATGCTCTACCTGGCCGCCCCCCGGGTGGTGCCGGTGGTGGCCCTGTTCGTGCTGGGGCTGGTGGCCGGGCCCTACTGGGAGCGGGTGCTCATCTCCACCTGCATGTTCGCCCTGCTGGCCATAAGCTGGGACCTGCTAAATTCGGCGGGCATGGTCTCCTTGGGTCAGGCCCTGTTCTTCGGGGTGGGGGCCTACATCGCGGGCACCCTGAACCACTACCTGGGCCTGCCGCCGGGGCTCACCATCCCCATCGCCACCATCGGCGGAGGGGTGCTGTGCACCGTGGCCCTGTTGCCGGTGCTGCGCCTCAGGGGCATCTATTTCGCCATGGTCACCCTGATCCTGCCCATGATGATCGAGCGGGTCATCGAGGCCACCAAGATATTCGGGGGCACCGAGGGCATCAGCGGCCTGTCCACCCTGGGCAACCCGCACCTGGAGTTCTGGCTGGCCGCGGTGATGGTGTTCGTGGCCCTGTTCGGCTTTAGGCGCATGATGGGCAGCGACTACGGCCTGCTCTTAAAGGGCATCAACGACAACGACCGGGCGGTGATGAGCGCGGGCATGAACATCTACCATTACAAGGCCCAGGCACTGTTCATGTCTTCCTCGGTGGGAGCCTTTGCCGGGGCCTTCATGACCCACGCCTACCAGTTCGTGGGCATGCCGGTGTTCGCCCTGGACTATTCCATGATCCCCATCGCCTCGGTGGCCGTCGGCGGCATGGGCACCTTGGCCGGTCCCATGCTGGGTAGCTTCATCCTGGTGCCCCTGTCCGAGCTCCTCAGGGGCCTGGGCGGGCTCCGGGTGGTGATCTATGCGGTGATACTGGTGGTGTTCACGGTGGGACTCCCCGAGGGAATTTTCCACTACCTGTCGCGCAAGTACAACCAGTTTGAGCGCTGGGTGGGGGTGGAGCGATGAACAACGAAGTTATTTTGCAGGCCGAGAACCTCTCGCGCTACTTCGGCGGGGTCAAGGCGGTGGACGGGGTCAGCTTCAGCCTGCGGCGCAACGAGGTGCTGGGGGTCATCGGCCCCAACGGCTCGGGCAAGACCACCCTGGCCAACCTCCTCACCGGCTTTGTAAAACCCAGCAAGGGCAAGATCTTCTTCGAGGGCCAGGACATAACCGGCCTGCCGCCCTACAAGGTGGCCGACCGGGGCATCGCCCGCTCTTTCCAGATGGTCAAGCCCTTCTATCAACTGCCCGCCTTCAAGAACCTCAACGTGGCCCTGCTCTCGCCCCGGGTGCGCCGTCTGGCCGGCGGCCGCTACGGCGACCGCGACGCGGTGGCCAAAGACCTGTTGGAGGAGGTGGGCTTCGAGCGCGACTCCTGGGTCATCTCCCACCAGGCGGCCAGCCTGCCCCACGGCTACCTCAAGCGGTTGGAGCTGGCCAAATGCATGGCCCTGCAACCCGAGGTGATCGTGCTGGACGAGCTGTTTTCGGGCCTGTCCTTGGCCGAGGTGGCCTCCCTGGTGCCGGTGATCGAAAAGCTGGTGCACCAGGGCAAGACCCTGGTGATGATCGAGCACCGGCTCAAGGAGCTGTTCCGCATCGCCGACCGGGTGCTGGTGCTCAATTTCGGCCAGAAGATCGCCGAGGGCGAGCCCGCCCAGGTGATGGAAGACCCCCAGGTCAAAGGCGCCTATCTGGGCAGCGAGGCGGAGGAGTAAACGTGCTTACGGTCAAGGACCTAATCGTCTTCTACGAAAACGCCATCGCGGTCAACGACCTGTCCATGGAGGTGCGCGAAGGCCAGATAGTGGGGGTCATCGGCTCCAACAGCGCGGGCAAGACCACCCTCATGAACACCCTGAGCGGCCTCATCTGGGACATGCTCATCAAGGAGAAACGCCGGGGCGGCGAGCGCATCACCGTGATGGGCCAGGTGTCGTTCATGGGCGAGGACATCAGCGACCTCCCGGCCTTTCGCCGGGCCAGGGCGGGCATCGTGCTCTGCCGGGAGCGCCACCCCATCTTCCCGGACTCCACGGTGGTGGAGAACTTGAAGATCGCGGGCTACCTGCGCTCCTGGGCCGAGGTGCGCCGGGGGATCGAGCTCAGCTTCGAGCTGTTCCCCAACCTGGACCGCCACCGCAGCCGCAAGGCGGGCTTCCTTTCCGGCGGCGAGCAGCAGATGCTGGCCATCGGCATGGCCCTGATGGTCGGCCCCAAACTGCTGCTTTTGGACGAGCCGCTCTTGGGGCTCAGCCCGGCCATGCAGAACCAGGTGGTGAAGGCCATCAAGGACGTGCGGCGGCACACCGGGGTCACCCTGGTCATCGCCGAGCAGTTCGCCCGGCCTCTGCTGCCCTGGCTTGACTTCACCTACGTCATCGAGAACGGGATGCTCACCCTCACCGGGCCTGGGCCCGAGTTGATGGACAACCCCGAGATAAAAAGCGCCTACTTCGGCGTCTAACAGGGAGAGCCTTATGCAGCCGGTGGAGCTGACCAACATCCCCCAAACCTTCGACCGGGTGGCGGCCCTGAACCCGGGCAAGCCCGCCGCCTGGTACCTGGGCACCGCCTTCACCTACGCCCGCCTCAAGGAGATGGCCGAGCGTTTCGCCGCCGGGCTGCTTCGCAACGGGGTAGAGCCCGGCTCGCGGGTCATGCTCTATCTGCCCAACGGCGTGCAATGGCTCATCGCCTGGCTGGGCATCCAAAAGGCCGGGGCGGTGGCCGTGCCCATCACCCCCATCTACACCCCCTTCGACGTGGCCTACATCGCCGGGGACACCCAGGCCGAGGCTATCGTGTGCACCGACCGCAACTACGGCTACGTGAAAAAGGTGCGCAAGGAGCACCCTTTCAAGACGGTGGTGGTCACCAGCATGACCGACGTCCTGCCCGGCTACAAGCGCTTCTTCGGCTGGGCCTTCGACAAGGTGCCCAATGGCCGGGTGGGGCGGGCCGGCGAGGGCACGGTGATGCTCACCGACCTCATAAAGGAATCCGGCAAGCCCCCGGTGGCCGACGCCGACCCGGACTCCACGGCGGAGATCATCTACACCGGCGGCACCACCCGCCACCCCAAGGGCGTGCCCATCAGCCACCGCCTGCTGCTGGAGTGCGCCGACGAGCAGATATCCACCAGCGCGGCGTTGTTCGAGGTGCAAGACAACATGGTCCTGGGCTCGGCGCCCCTGTTCCACATCCTGGGGCAAACCACCGCCCTGGGCACGGTGCTGGTGCATGGCGGCACCATCATCCTGCAGCCCAAGGTGAACCTGGACGCCATGATGCACGCGGTGACCACCCACCAGGCCACCACCTTCATCGGGGTGCCTGCCCTGTACCGCATGATTCTGGAGCACGACCGCCTGGACCAGTACGACCTCAGCTCGCTGAAGTACTGCTTCTGCGGTGGCGACGTGCTGCCCCAGGACGTGGCCACCCGCTGGCTGGAGCGCTTCGGCTGGCCCATCTATATCGGCTACGGGGCCAGCGAAACGGTGGGCGGGGTGTGCATGAGCCCGGCGGATCGCCCGAACCCGCCCGGCTCCATGGGCCTGATTTTGCCCTCCAAGGACGTGCGCATCATTGACCCCGCCTTTCTCACTCCGGTGGAGCCCGGCGAGCCCGGCGAGCTTTTGGTGCACTCGGACCCCATGGTCAGCTCCTACTGGAACAAGCCCAAGGAGACCCAAGAGGCCTTCGTGGAGTTGGACGGCAAGCTCTTCTACCGCACGGCCGACGTGGTTCGCCAGGACGAGGAAGGCTACCTATACTTCGTGGACCGCACCGTGGACACCATCAAGCACAAGGGCTACCGGGTCAGCGCCTCGGAGATCGAGTGCGTGCTGCAAGACCACCAGGCGGTGGTGGCCTCGTGCGTGGTGGGCATCCCCGACGAAAAGGTGGGCGAGCGGGTAAAGGCCTACGTGGTGCTCAAGAAGGACATCAAGGGCATCACCGGCTACGACCTCATAGCCTTCTGCCGCCAGCGCCTTGCGGCCTACAAAGTTCCCCAGTACATCGAGTTCCGCGACATGTTGCCCAAGTCCAAGGTGGGCAAGCTGCTCAGGCGCGAGGTGCGCGGCGAGGAAGCCTCTCGCCGCGCCGGTTAATTTGCCCGCACATTTCATGAGGGTTGTGCGTCCGGCTGCGCCAGCCGACGGCATACGGCGTTGCCGGCTACGCTCGGGCCTCGACGTAGGCTTTGGCTACGCCTGCGGCCCTCGCTTGCCGGACGCCTTGTCTGCCGTCGGCTGGCTGTGCCGGGTTCATGTACAAAAAGTTGCCGGATTAGGCTAACGAGTTTTCCATATGTACCCCCAAAGCACTTATTAGTTGTTCAAGACCGCCCAGCCTTCATGAAATATGCGGGCTAGATCCCCGGCCCGGCCTGGCGTGAACTGGTTTGGCTTGACAGCTCCCGCCGGGCCGGGTAATCTGCACAAAACAAACCGACCGGACGGTTGATTTTATGTCATCGCTACCCAAAGGCCGCCAACGCCAAAGACAACTCTACGACGCCGCCGCCCGCCTGTTCGCGTCCCAGGGATACCACGCCACCAGCCTGCGTGAGCTGGCCGAGGCCCTGGGGCTCAACAAAAGCTCGCTGTACCACTACTTCGACTCCAAGCAGGAACTCCTCTACCAACTTCTGGACGACTACATCTCCGAGGCCCTGGCCGAGATCCAATCGCTGTGCTCCGACGGCCAGGACCCAGAGGAAAAGCTGGCTGACTTCATGCGCTACTACACCCGGTTTTACGCCCGCGACCTGGACCGCCTGGCCCTGTTGGTCAACGAAGTGGACAACCTGGAGCCTCGCTTCCGCAAGGTCCTGGAGAAAAAGGAGCGCCGCTACCTGGCCGCGCTCACCGACATCTTCGAGCAACTGCGCGGCCAGGGGCGCCTCAAACAGGTGCCCCCCACCGTGGCCGCCTTCGCCTTTTTCGGAATGGTGCACTACACCTTCAAGTGGTACCGCCCCAAAGGCAAGGTGAGCCCGGAAGAGCTCTCCGAGATGTTTTGGGAGATCTTCGGGCGCGGGGTCCTGCGGCCCCGAGAGGGGGCCTAGCCATGAACCCCCTACGCACGCCTTTCTGGGGAGTGGAGTGGGCTTGGCTCTTCTACCTCTTGGCCGCCCTGGCCCTGGCCGCCCTGGCCCTGGGGCTGTGGGAAAAAATATCACTGTGGGCCCAGGGCCGCCGCGCCGCTCCGGTGGCCAGCCACAAGCATCCCCTGGGGGCCATCCTGGCCGACGTCTTCCTGGGGCGGCGCATCTGGCGGGGCGGGGCCTCCGCCGGGCTCATGCACCTCATGCTGCTGTGGGGTTTCCTGGGCCTGTTCATCGGCACCTGCGCTGTGGCCGTGGACCACTACCTGGTCTCCTTCCTGCAAGGGAAGGTCTATCTTTGGTTTTCGGCCGGGCTGGAGGTCTGCGGCCTGCTACTGGTGCTGGGCCTGGTCTTGGCCGTGGCGCGGCGCTGGCTCTTGCCGGTGCCCCGTTTGGAGCGGCGGCCCGACGACACCCTGCTGCCCCTGTGGCTGCTGGCTGTGGCCTGCGGCGGCTTCATGGTGGAGGCGGCCCGCCTGGCCGCCACCCGCCCGCCTTGGGAGGCCTGGTCCTTCTTGGGCTACGGCCTCTCCGGCTTTTTCCCCAGCGCCCAAGCCGCCCGCGATCTTTTCCCCTGGCTGTGGTGGGCCCACGCGATCATCAGTCTGGGCTTCATCGCCTGGCTGCCCTGGTCCAAGCTGGCCCACGCCTTCGCCGCGCCGGCCAGCCTCTATCTGCAAGGTCAGCCTCTCGCCGTACTGGCCGTGGCGGCCGAGGAAGGCGAGTTGGCGGCCCTGGGACTGCGGCACCTTTTGCACCTGGACGCCTGCACCCGCTGCGGCCGCTGCGTGGAGGTGTGCCCCGTGGCCCAGGCGGGCGAGCCCTTCTCGCCGCGGGACCTGCTGCGCCGGGCCCGCCGCCAGGCCCGCCTGAAATACAGCCCCCTGTACCGTTTGCCCTGGCTGCGGGACCGCCGCCAGGCCCTGCTGGAGCGCGACCGGGCCGCCGACTGGGATGTCGCCTGGTACTGCACCACCTGCCGGGCCTGCCTGGAGGTGTGCCCGGTGCAGGCCGCGCCCATCGAGATGATCCGCAAGCTGCGGGCCGGTTTGGTGGAGCAAGGCTCGGCCGTGCCGCCCCAGCTCATGGACACCCTGGAAAAACTCCACCGCTACGGCAACCCCTGGGTGGCCAAGAAGGGGGCCAAGGCGGGCTGGGCCCAGGGGCGCGACATCCCGGACCTGAGCAAATCCGGCCCGGAGGTGGACTGGCTCTACTTCGTGGGCTGCACCACCTCCATCGACACCAGGGCCCAGGGCATGGCCCGCGCCCTTAGCGACGTGTTCACCCACTGCGGGGTGTCCTTCGGCACCCTGGGCAAGAAGGAGCCCTGCTGCGGGGACATCGCCCGCCGCCTGGGCGAGCAGGGGCTCATGGAGGAGCAGATCGAAACCACCCAGGCCCTGCTCAACAAGCGTGACCTCACCCGCATCATCTGCACCTCGCCCCACTGCTTCGATACCATCAAGAAGGTGCACCCGCTCTTCTCGGAAGAGGGCCTGCCCCTGCAGGTGCTGCACTACAGCCAGATGCTGCACCGCCTGTGGCAGCAGGGGCGAATGTTTTTCGACCACCCCCTGCCGCTGAAGGTCACCTATCACGACCCCTGCTTCCTGGCCCGGCACAACCGCTTGGTGGACGAGCCCCGTGGGCTGCTGCGGGCCATGCCCGGCCTGGAGCTGGTGGAGATGGCCGACCACGGCCTGAACTCCCTGTGCTGCGGCGGCGGGGGAGGGCGCATGTGGCACGAGATACCCGGCCAGGCCAACCTGGCGGTGCGCCGTCTGGAGCAGGCCGCCGCCACCGGGGCCGAACTGGTGGTCACCGCCTGCCCCCTGTGTTTGATCATGCTGGAAGACGCCCGCAAGACCGGCGGGTTCGAGGATAAGTTCGCCATCATCGACCTTAGCGAACTGGCGGCTCGTGCCCTGGGCCTGGCCGCCAAGGACGGGGAGGCCCAAGCAAGCGCATGAAGATTTTGGTGCTGGTAAAAAACGTGCCCGAGGTGGCCGAGGCCGAACTGGAGATAGACCAGGGGGCCTTGGATTTGGAAGACCTGGAGATGGTGGTCAACGAGTGGGACAACTACGCGGTGGAGGAGGCGGTGCGCATCACCGAGGCCTCCGGCGGCGAGGTTCACCTGCTGACCCTGGGCAACGAGGACGACGAGGACGTGCTGCGGCGCGGCCTGGCCATGGGGGCCCACGCGGCCTCCCACCTGTGCGACGAGGCCTTTGAGGGCTCGGACCCGGCCACCCTGGCCCGCATTTTCGCCACGGCGGTAAAGGGCGGCGGCTACGACCTGATCCTCACCGGGGTGCAGAGCTCCGACCTGGGCCAGGCCTCCACCGGGGTGCTTCTGGCCCAGGAGCTGGGCCTGCCCCACGCCACCATGGCCATCGCCTTGGAGCCCGGCGCGGGGGAGGTGGTGGTCACCCGCGAGCTGGAGAACAACACCAGCGAGAAGGTGGCCCTACCCTTGCCCGCCCTGGTCACGGTGCAGTCGGGCATCAACCAGCCCCGCTACGTTTCCATCATGGGCATCCGCAAGGTGCGCAAGATGACCATCGAGCAGATACAGGCCGATGATTTGGGCCTGGCCGAGGAGGCCCTAGGCGCGGCCGCCTCCATGGTTGATTCGCAATCCCTGGCCCTGCCGCCCATGGGCGAGGGGGCCCAGATGCTGGAAGGCGGCCTGGACAGCTTGTGCGACCAGGCGGCGGCCATCCTGCGGGAAAAGGGAGGCCTGGCATGAGCGGCGTGTTGGTTATTGCCGAACACCGCCAGGGAGCCCTGCGCGAGGCCACCCTGGAGTGCCTGGGCGCGGCCCTGGCCTTGGGCGGCGAGGTGACGACTCTCTTGTTGGCCGATGCCCCCGACTCCCTGGCGGGCGAGCTCACCGGCCGCACCCACGGGCTCAAGCTCTACGCCCACCCCGACCTGGCCGCCTTCAACCCCGAGCTGTATCTGCCGGTGGTGATCGACGCGGTGCAGGCCCTGCAACCCTCTCTGGTGCTCATGCCCCACTCCAGCCAGGGCATGGACCTGGCCCCGGCCCTGGCCGGACGTATGGGCCTGCCCCTGGTCACCGACTGCACCGGCATGTCCTGGAACGACGGCGCGCTCGCCGTGCAGCGCGCGGTGTACGGCGGCAAGGCCATGCAGGAGCTGACTCTCAAGCCCGCAGCCACGGTGGTGGCCACCCTCCAGGCCGGGGCCTATCAGGCCGCGCCCGCCGGGGCGGCTGAAACCGCCGCCGAGAGCATCACCCTCACCGAGCTGGCCCCCCGCCACGCCCGGCGTTTCCTGGAATATCTGGCCGGCGTGGTGGAAGACGTTGACATCGCCGAGGCCGACATCCTGGTCTCGGTGGGCCGGGGCATCGGCGGCCCGGACAACATCCCCCAGGCTCAGGCCCTGGCCGACGCCCTGGGGGCCACCCTGTCCTGCTCCCGGCCGGTGGCCGACGCCGGGTGGCTGCCCAAGAGCCGCCAGGTGGGCACCAGCGGCAAGACGGTGCGCCCCAAGATCTACCTGGCCCTGGGCATCAGCGGGGCCTTCCAGCACCAGGCGGGCATGAAAAACAGCGGCACCATCATCGCGGTCAACTCCGATTCACGGGCCCCCATCTTCCAGGTGGCCCATTACGGCATCGTGGCCGATCTGTTCGAGGTGTTGCCCAAACTGGCCGAGCGTTTCGGGGGATAGGAAAGAGCCATGGATTTTAATCTGAGCAAGGAGCAGCGGGACATCGTGCGGGCGGCGCGGGAGTTCGCCCTGGGCGAGTTCCCCGGCCGGGCCCTGGAGTTCGACCGCAGCGAGAGCTTTGACCTCGATATCTGGCGCAACGCCTGCGAGCTGGGCTTTGTGGGCACCTTCCTGGCCGAGGAGTACGGCGGGGCTGGCCTGGGCTTTCTGGAGCACAGCCTGATCACCGAGGAGTTCTGGGCCGTGGACCCCGGCTGCGGCCAGAGCGTCCTGGCGGTCACCTTCGGGGCCGAGCTGTTGCAGCTTTTCGGCAGCGAAGAGCAAAAGCAGATGGTGCTCCCCGAGCTGGTGGAAGGCAAGGCCATCATGTGCTCCTGCATCACCGAGCCCGAGGCGGGCAGCGATCCCAGCCGGGCGGCCACCACGGCGGTGAGGGACGGCGACGGCTGGCGCATCAACGGTTCCAAGATGTTCATCACCAACGGCACCACGGCCAAGTATTCCCTGATCTTCGCGGCCACCGATCCGGACAACCCCGATCGCCACGCCAGACACAGCTTCTTTCTCACTCCCACCGACGTGCCCGGCTTCCAAGCCACCAAGCTTCATGGCAAGCTGGGCATTCGGGCCTCGGACACCGCCGAGGTGGCCCTGAGCAATCTGCGAGTGCCGGGCGACGCCCTGGTGGGCCAGCTGGGCCAGGGCTTCACCCAACTCATGGCCTTTTTCAACCGCACCCGCCTGCACATCTGCGCCCAGGCGGTGGGCCTGGCCCGGGGCTGCCTGGAGGAGAGCGTCAAGCACCTCAAGGGCCGGGTGCAGTTCGGCCAGGCCCTGGCCAAATTCCAGGTCAACCAATTCAAGGTGGCCGAGATGGCCACTAAGATCCGCGCCTCGCGCAACCTGTATTGGGAGGCGGCCTGGAACGTGGACCGGGGCAAGGTGGACCACGGGCTCATCGCCATGGCCAAGTGGTTTAGCGCCCGCACCGCAGTGGAGGCGGCCGACGAGGCCTTGCAGATCCACGGCGGGTACGGCTATTTCGACGAGTACAAGGTGCAGCGCCTCTACCGCGACGCCAAGATCCTTGAAATTTATGAGGGCACCAAGGAGGTGGAGAAAATTATCGTAGCCGGCACCTTATTAGGTTAGGCGGCTGCGCCAGGAAGCGCCATGCGGCGTTGTCAACGTCGCTCGGTCCTCGGGGTAGACCTGCTACCCCTGCGTCCCTCGCTCGTTTCCGCCTTGCCTGGCGCTCCCTGGCTGTGCCGCTAGCATTGAAGGTGTGCGAAAAAATAGAAGAGAAAAATGTGATGTCGCTGCGAGGAGCTTAGCGACGAAGCAGTCTCTGTTCGTCAGCGGGTGCCGGCCTGGCGGCAGAAACGGCCCGCTTGCGTCTGCCGCCTTGTCTGTCGGCGGCTGGCTGTGCCGCGAAGATAGCCAGGTGGTTGTCTTCGGCAACAATCTAAATATGGTGTAGGTTGGTGTAGAGGGCTTCTTAGCCCGAAACCCAACAATTCCTTGTTGTTTAAAATCTATCGGGTTGCAGATTGAAGCCGTGCAGCTTCCAGCCCTGCCGCCCCCGCTCCACCAGGCACAACCCGGCGTAGTCAAGCTCCAGGCGCAGCAGGTGCTTCAGGGGTAGGCCCAGCACCCGGCACAGCCCGGCGCGGATCACCCCGGAGTGGGCCACCACCAAAGCCGGGGACGGGCCGTCGGCCAGGGCCTCCAGCAGAGGGACGATCCGTTCCGCCACGTCCGCGAAGCTCTCGCCGCCCTGGGGCCGGTGCCCGGCCAGGTCCTCGCCCCTGGCCTCGTACTCGCCGGGGAAGCGCTCACGCACCTCCTCCACGCTGAGGCCTTCCCAGGCGCCCAGGGAAATTTCCTGCCATCGCGTCTCCACCACGATCTCCCGGCCCGGCGCGGCCAGGCGGGCGCTATCTTGGCAGCGGGACAGGGGGCTGGTGTACACCGCCTTGAAGCCCACCCCCCGCAGGCGCTCGCCCCACCCTGCGGCCTGGGTGCGGCCCAACTCGGTGAGCGGCAGGTCGCGGCGTCCCACGAAACGGCGCGGGCTGCTCTGGGTTATCTCGCCGTGGCGCATCAGATAGATCATGATTTCCCGTTCTCCACCGCCAGGTCCGCCCGCTCCAGGCATTCTTCCAGGCCCATGCTCAACGCCGCCTCCACCCTCTGGGTGATGCTCCGGGCCAGGTCCCAACGCCGCTGGATGGCCGCCCGCGCCTCGGGGCTGTTGCCCTTGCGCGCCAGCTTGTCCTCAAAGCGTTGGCCTAGGGCAACTCGCCGGTCGGCTTGCACCAGCTTGTCGGCCAGGTGCACCAGTTCCGCCTCGCCGAGCGGCGCGCCGGGAATCAGGTCGATGTCCACGTGCCGGGCGGCCAGGGGAGCCACCGCCGCGAAGCCCAGGCCGGCCAGCAGCTCCGCCCCGGCGGCGGGGTGGTCGGCCTGGCCCTTGGCCACGTCGTGCAGCAGACCTCCGGCCAGGGCCAGGGATGGGCTCACCGCCGCGCCCGCCTTGCGGGCCGCCTGGGCCAGGGCCTGGGCCACCCGGCCCACCATGACGCTGTGGGCCACCAGCTCCGGCTCCAGCTGTAAAACCTCTCGCAACAGGGCCAGGCATTCGGCCTGATCCGGCGTGTCGTATCCGGGCAGCTCGGCCTTCAGCGCGTCGTAGTCCTGGGGATGGTCCTGGTCGCGCAGAATGAAGCGGTCGGCCACCGCCACCTCCTGGGCCAACTCCGGATGTAGGTCCCAAAAGCCACGCAGGCCGCCCGGCCCGTCATAGGCCATGATGGCCGGGGCCAGGTTCGCGGCGATGAGGGGAGGGTGACCCCACTCGCCCCGGAAGGTGGGGTGCAGCACCGGGCCTCGCCCCTGGTCCCAGGCCGCGCGCAGGCGGGCCAGGGTGTGGGGCCGCACCAGGGGGATGTCCACGGGCAACAGGAAAAAGGCCCGGCAGGTGGGGGGCAGGGCGGCCAGCCCGGCCCGCAGGGAGCTGAACATGCCCTGCTCGTAGTACGGGTTCAGCACCGGCGTCGCCCCCAGGGAGCGCACCACCGGCTCCAACTCCGCGGCCCGGTGGCCCAGGACCACCAGCACCGGCGCGGCCCCCGCATCCCGCAACAGGCCCACCACCCGCGCCAGGACGCTTTGGCCCCCCAGAGGCAGCAGGGGCTTGAACTGCTTCATGCGCGAGGACAGGCCGGCGGCCAACACCAGCCCGGCCGGAATCGCGGCGGCGGGACTATTGGAATTAATCATGGGTTTTACCCAAATTTGTCACATCCCGAGGCTGAAAGTTGGCTTTCACGGACTTATCATAAAATATATGCGGGGATTGAACTCCAGCTGGGAAAAAGAGCAAGATATTAACCGGGAGAAGATTCATGTCCAGCGATATTCATATCGTATGCCCCAAATGCGCCGCCACCAACCGGGTGCCCTCCCAGCGCCTGAGCGAAAACCCCACCTGCGGCCGCTGTAAGGCCGTCCTGCTCACCGGCCAGCCGGTGGAGGCTGACGCGGCCCTGTTCGGCAAGATGATGTCCACCGAGGGTCTGCCGGCCCTGGTGGATTTTTGGGCCTCCTGGTGCGGCCCCTGCAAGATGATGGCCCCGGCCTTTGCCCAGGCCGCGACCCAGCTCCATCCCAGGGTGCGCCTGCTCAAGGTGAACACCGAAAAGGAGCAGGCCCTGGCCGCCCAATACGGCATCTCCTCCATACCCACCATGGTGCTCTTCCGGGGTGGGCGCGAAGTGGCCCGCACCTCCGGGGCCATGCCCGCGGCGGGTATCGTCCAGTGGGCCCAGGCCCAGCTATGAGCCCAGCCCGCCTCCGCGGAATTCCAGCCCCATGATGCTCACGTCGTCATCCAGGGGCCGGTTGTGGCCGAAGGCCATGAGTTCTTTCCATAGGGCCTCCATGAGTTCGCCCACCGGAAGCTCGGCCCCCTGGATCACGTGACGGTGTAGACGCTCCACCCCGAACATTTGGCCCCGGCGGTTGCGGTATTCCACCACCCCGTCGGTGTAGAGGATCAGCCGGTCGCCGACGCGCAGCACGGTTCGCCCTTCCTCGAAGGGCACCGCGCCGTCCAGGCCGATCAGGGTCCCCCCGGCGGTCAGCTCTTCCAGCTCGCCCCCGGCCCTGAGCAGCAGGGGGTGGGGGTGCCCGGCGTTGGAGTAGACCAGTTCGCCGTCGGTGAGGTGCAGCAGCAGGTACACGATGCTGAAGCTCTTGCCGAAGCGCTCCAGGGGGTATTCCCGGTCCAGGACGCTCAACACCTTGCCTGGGGGCAGGGCCTGCAGCGCCCCGTTGATGTCGCGCTTGGCCACGTGCCCGCTGGCCGGGTCCAGGGCCTCGTGCACCGACACGGTCATCAGCGAGGCGGGCACGCCGTGGCCGCTGATGTCGAGCATGTACAGGCACAGCTGCCCCGGCCCCAAGGGCTGGGCGTGGAAAAGGTCGCCGCCGATAAACTCGCTGGGCGCGAACTTCCAGGCCAACTCCACCTGGGGCAGATGGGGCAGGTTGTAGGGCAGCAGGGTGCGCTGGATGCCCGCCGCCGCCTGGAGGTCCTCGTCCAGGCGCTCCTGTTTTTCCATGAGGGCCAGGTTGGCGGTCTCGGCCGCCTCCTTGGCCCTTTTCAACTCGGCCTGGGTGTCTTTCAGCTCGGTTATGTCCGTGGAGATGCCGCAGACCCCGTAGATGCGGCCGCCGGGGTCGCGCAGGGGGAACTTGGAGGTGAGGTAGCTGTGCACCCCGTCCTTTTGGCGTATGTGCTCTTCGCTGTGCAGGGGCCCCTTGCCGATCAGGGCCTCTTTGTCGTGGCGGTGCAAGGCCTTGGCGGTCTGGGCGGGGAACATCTCCCGGTCGGTGAGGCCCAGGGCCTGTTCCTGCTTGATGTCCATGAGTTGCTCGAAGCGGCGGTTGATGAACTGATAGCGCCCGGCATGGTCCTTCAGATAGATCACCGCCGGGGAGAAGGTCATGATGTCCTGCAGGCGCTGCTCGCTCTCGGCCAGGGCCTGCTGGGCCAGGTGGTGGCGCACCTGGGCCCAGGCCAGGAACCAGCAGATGAGCCCGGCCACGAAAAGCACGATCAGCAAAAGTTGGATGAGCTGGATCAGATAGACGCCCACCGCCGCGTCCACCCGCGCTTCGGGCACCAGGGAGACGATTTTCAGCCAGGACTGCCGGTCCTGGGCGGGCCGGGGAGGCGTCACCGTGTCCCAGGTGAACAGGCCGGCCTTGTCGAACACCTGCCCCTGGTCCTGCCGGGCCACCATGCTCCACATTTGCGGCCACATTCCGGCGAAGGAGTTGCCCTCCGCCTTGGGTTCGATCTGGGGGCTGCCCTGATAGCGGCCGCCCAGCAGGATGCGGCCCTGTTGGTCCAGCAGGAGCACCATCCCCCGGCTGAAAAACAGCCCGGCCATTTTGCGCATGGCTTGGGAGGTGCGGTAGTCCATGACCAGCAGGCCCTCCCGCTCGCCCCAGCGGTTGGTGACCGGGGCGGCCACCCTGATCACCGCGCCCTTGTCGTCGGTGTGGAGCAGAGGTGAGATATATATCCTGCCCGGCGGCAAACGCAGGGACGCCTCCACCCAGGGCTGGGAAGACAGGTCGCGGGGGGGGGGCTTGCGCACCACGCTGGTTTGGTCGCCCTCGCGGGCCAGGTGCAACAGAACCTGGCCGTTGCGGTCTATGTAAAGGATGCGACGGTAGGAGCGGGTGGTCTCCAGGACCTTGGTCAGCTCGTGGGCCAGCTTGTCCAAGATCCGTGAGCCGGGAGGCCCTTGCAAATTTTCCAGGATTTCGTGCTGCGCCTGCACCTGGGCGTCCACCACCACCTCGTCCAAAATTCCGGCCACGGCTTCCTTTTCGAGCTGCACCTGGTGGTGCTGTTCGCTCTGCAACAGGCGCCGCTCGTTGTTGGCCTCGAGACGATAGAAAAGATAGGTGGTCAGAATCAGGACCATGGCGACGGGAATGTACAACAGTAGAAAGCGAATCAGGGTGGCCCGCAGCCGCCGGCCCAGACCTTCATCGGGTTCCATTGCCATCGCAGCGGGGTCTCCTCCTACATCCTTCGGATAGGGCACTTTCACTGTGCTAGAATTTTATCATGCACAGCTTAACCTACCATAAAGGCATAAAACAGGCTTTTGTCTCGCCGGGGCGGCCCTGTCCCCGGAGAAGAGGGCCCCATGCAGGTTGAGGAAAAACTGATCGGCAACGTCCTGGTGGTGACGCTCAAGGACAACTGTTTGGACGCCTCGGTGGCCGCTCCCCTAAAAAAGCGTTTGCATGGGCACACCGACAACGGCTGCACCAAGCTGGTGCTGGATTTAGGCGCGGTGGAGTTCATGGACTCCAGCGGACTCACCGTGATCATCTCCACCCTCAAGGCCCTGAAAGGACAGGGCGGGCAGTTGGTGCTCAGCGGGGCGGGACCGGCGTTGACCTCCCTTTTCCAACTCACCCGCCTGGATAAGGTGTTTCAGGTCTATCCCAACACCGGCCAGGCAGTGCGGGCCCTGAGTTTTTAGACCGGGGCCGATACGGATTGAAAAGGGTCCCGGCGCTCCGGAGCCCCGGCAAGAGGCGGTGAGATTATGCAGCTGAGATTATCCCTGAAGCTAACGGCATCGCTGTTGCCGGCCCTGGTTTTGGTCGCGGGCGTGGCCTGTGCCCACCAGGCCTCCGGCCAGGGCCAGGCGGCCGGGCAGCCCCAGGCCTCGCCGGAGTCGGCGGCCCAGGGCCGGAAGCATTTCCAGCACTACTGCCAGACCTGCCACGACCCTCAGGACGGCTCGCGGCGCACGGCTCCGGACCTAACCGGCCTGTACGGGCGGGGGCTCACCCCGGCCATGAAGCAGCCGGTGACCGACGCCAACGTGGGCGGCCACATAAAACAGGGCGGCCCCCGCATGCCCCCCTTTCCGTGGTTGGACAAGCGGGAAATAGCCGCCCTGCTGGCCTACCTCAAGACCCTGTAAGCTCTACGAGCGCCCTACAACCCCTTGGAGGCCATGTAGGCGGCCAGGTCCGACACCCGGCAGGAATAGCCCCACTCGTTGTCGTACCAGGCCAACACCTTGACCAGGTCGCCGTCCAGCACCTGGGTGAACTCCAGGTCCACCACCGAGGAATGGGGATCGCCCTTGAGGTCCATGGACACCAGATGCCCGTGGTCCACGGCCATGATGCCCTCCAGGGCACCCTCGGCCGCTGCGGTCAGCGCCTGGTGCAGCCCTGCGGTGTCGGTGGGCTTGGCCAGGACGGCGGTGAAGTCCACCAGGCTCACCGTGGGGGTGGGCACGCGCACCGAGCAGCCGTCGAAGCGCCCGGCCAGTTCGGGGATGACCAGGCCCAGGGCCCGCGCCGCACCGGTTGAGGTGGGGATCATGTTGATGGCCGCCGCCCGCGCCCGCCGCAGGTCTTTGTGGGGCAAATCCAGAATGCGCTGGTCGTTGGTGTAGGAGTGGATCGTGGTCATCAGGCCCTTGACGATGCCGAAGGCCTCGTGCAACACCTTGGCCGGCGGGGCCAGACAGTTGGTGGTGCAGGAGGCGTTGGACACGATGTAGTGCTCGTCCGCCTTGTAGTCCTCGTGGTTCACCCCCATCACCACGGTGAGGTCGATCTCCTTGCCCGGCGCGGTGATGATCACCCGCTTGGCCCCGGCCTCCAGGTGAGCCGTGGCCTGGGGGCCGGTGCGGAACAGGCCGGTGCCCTCCACCACCAGGTCCACCCCCACCTCGTCCCAGGGGATCTGGGCGGGATCGCGCAGGGCGAAGCAGGTCACCTCCTGCCCGTCGATGACGATGGCGTTCTCCTTGGCCTCCACCACCCCCGGCCAGCGGCCGTAGTTGCTGTCGAACTTGAAAAGATGGGCGTTGGTCTCCGAGTCGAACAGATCGTTGACCGCCACCACCTGGAGCTGGTCGGGGTGGCGCTCCAAGACCGCTTTGAGTACCTGGCGTCCTATGCGGCCGAAGCCGTTAATGCCGATACGCACCATGAGTATTACCCCTTCTAGTTATCGTCCAGGCGGTATTCGTGAGCCACCAGGAGGTTGTAGTCGGTCTTGAGGGCCCGGTGCAGGCGGGCGTTGTCCAGGGCGATGGCGCTCAGGTTGGCCGCCGCCTCCAGGAAGCGCTCATCCTCCTCGCTCCACTCGCGCTTGGTGGCCGAGTATACCCTGAGCACTCCGATGGAGCGCTTGCCCACCCTGAGCGGTACCACGCAGATGGATTGAATGCCCTCGATCTTGGCCCGGTCGCCGTACTGGAAGCCAGGATCGTTCTGGGCGTCCATGATGCAAACCGGCCCGCCCTTGAGGGCCTCCTTGTCCAGGCCGCTCTTGTCCACCAGGACCTTGCCCTTGCGCAGATAGCCCTCGGACAGGCCGTGGGATGCACCCATGACCAGCTCTTTGCGGCGCGGGTCCAGCAAGCGGATGGCGCAGGCCTTGGTTTCCATGGCCTCGCTCACCCCGGTGACGATCTCCTCCAGCACCTTGGCGGGGTCCAGGGACGAGTTGACCACCTTGGCCACCTGATACAGGGCTTCGAAATAGTTCTTTTCTTTGCCGGCCATAATAGCCTCCGTGAATTTATTGCGATCCGCCGATGCGGCGGCTGTACTTTCATCCTGCCAAAGCCGGGGGGCTGGTACAAGCGAAAGCGGGAAACGTGACCCAGGCGAAACAAAAAAAGGGCCGCCCCGAAAGGCGGCCCCTGGTGGCTTTTCCGGCCGGCGTCTAGAACTTGGCGCTTACGCCGATCCAAAACGCCCGGCCCTGGCCGGGATAGCCGCTCTCGGTTTCATAGTCGCGGTCCAGGATGTTGCTCACATAGCCAAAGGCCTCGAACTTGTCCCAGATGGGCTGAGTGACCTTGAAGTTGGCCAGGAAGTAGCCGCTGGTCTCCAATACCTCGGTGTCCGGGCTGGAGGCGGTGGGCAACTGGTCGTATTGGGCGGCCAGGTACATGCCGATGAAGTCCAGCTTGGTGCGCACCTTGGGAATGATGTACTGCACCTTGATGTCCACCTTGTGCTCGGGCGCGCCGATCACGTCGTCGGTCACCCGATCGTCGCTCTCATCCTTGGCCTTCATAAAGGTGTAGCCCAAGCGCAGGAGCAGGCCCTCCAGGGGAGTCAGCTCGCCGATGACCTCGAAGCCGTAGGTCCGCACCTTGCTGTAGTTGCGGTACATGGAGTCCTGGTAGGGTCCGTCCCGGGATATGCGGTCCTCGATGTCGTTGTAGAACACCGAGAACTCGCCGTAGAACATCTTGCCGAAGGGACGGCTCACGCCCAGGGTGTAGTTGGTGCTTTTTTGGGGGTCCAACTCTATGTTGCCGCCCTTGGAGCTGAAGAGCTGCTGCAGGGTGGGGAAGCGGGTCTTGCGGGCCACCGAACCGAACAGCCGGGTCTGGTCCACGAAGGTGTAGGTGGCGCCGACCATGGGGTTGAAGCTGTCGGTGGTGCTGGGGGTGTCCAGGTCCTCGGTGCCGTCGTAGTTGCCGCTCTTGTCGGTTTCCACGCTCTCGGCCTTGGTCACGTTGAACCAGTCGTAGCTCACGCCCGCGATGATCACGAAGTTGTCCCAGGGCTTCCAGTCGTTTTGCACGCCCAGGGAGCCGGTGTAGGAGAAGCTCTCGGCAAAGGGCAGGTACTCGTCGTCGCGCTCTTTGTGGCTGTCGCCCCGGTAATGGGCCGAGAAGCGCAGGGTGTCCTGGGGGATAATTTCCCAGTCACCGAACAGCGAGCCGCCCGCCAGATAGTCCTTGTAACGGCTGGTGGAGATGACCTCGCTGTAGGACTTGTCGTAGTAGGAGACGTAGTCATCCACGTGGTTGTGGTAGAAAAGCTTGCCGCGCATCTTGAAGGTGCTGGTGATGGCCTGCTCGCCGCTCAGGTCCAGGCCCCAGTCCTGGTACTTGGACATGGTGCCGTACTGGGAGAAGGCGGGGCGGCTGGTGAACACGTTGTTGCTGTCGGTGGAGGGGGGCATGCCCCAGCGGGAGTCCAGCAGGTAGGCGCTCAGGTAATAGGCGGAGTCCTTGGCCACGTCCACGCCGGCCTTGAACCACACGCTGGTCTGGGCGTAGCCGGAGTTCAGGCGCTCGCCTTCGCCCTGGATCACTTCCTTGGTGGTGCCGCCGGGCTTGCGCACGGTGCTGCCCACCTTGGGGGAGTAGTCGTCGGACATGTACCAGCCGTCGGCCTCGCGCCGGTTCACGTTGAACCAGTACTTGAACTTGCCCAGGCTGTTGCCGTGGGAGGCGCTCAGGCGGTAGGCGCCGTCCTCGCCCACTTCGGCCGTGGCGCTCAGCGAGGGCTTGATGCCCTGCTTCTTGGTGATGATGTTGATGACGCCGGCCATGGCGTTGGAGCCGTAGAGCACCGAGGCCGCGCCCTTGATGATGTCGATGCGGGCGATCATCTCTGTGGGAAGCTGGTTCAGGTTCAGCTTGCCGTAGTTGGTCTCATAGTAGGGCACGCCGTCGATTAGGATAAGGGCCTCTTCCTGGTTGAAGCCCCGGATGCGGATTTCGGGCTCGTTCTTGCGCCCGGTGGTCACGGTGATGCCCGGAGCGTAGGAAAGGGCCTCGGGTACGGTGAGGGCGTGGCTGTCGGCGATGTCCTCGGCGGTGATGCTGTAGGTGTCGGTCACCTTGTTCACCGAGTCGTTCTGGCCGGAGACCACGATCTCGCCCAGTTCGTAGACCTGATAGTCCTTATCCGCTTTTTTGGCCTCTTGGGCCAGGGCGGGGCAGGCCATGGCCAACAGCGCAAGGGCCGCAAGTGTAAATTTGACCAGCTTCATGACTAACTTAGCCTCTCTTTTCCTCGGATTGCGTGTTTGGGGTTATCGCAAACAAGGCCCCACGTAAACAACTCCCAGCCAACGTTCACGGTCCTTGTTTTTCTCAATGACTTGATCCAGGCGGCTCTTGACCACCTGCTGGGTCTGCATGCCCGCCCGGTAGACCACCGCCGTGGGGGTGTCCGGAGGGTAGGCGGCTTGCACCGCCTGGATAACCTGGGTGAACTTGGGCATGGCCATGAAGACCACCACCGTGGCCCCCTGGGCGGCCAGGGAACCGAGCATCTCGGGCCGCTTGAACAGGGTGAAGGGGTCGGTGATGGCGATGGCCCCGTTGCAGGCTATGTCCCGTCCAATGGCGGCCGAGCCCGCGTTGAAGGCGCTGAGCCCGGAGACGAAGCGGATTTGCTCCATGGGGAACACGTCCTTGAGCCAGCGCCAGGAGCCGTAGACCATGGGATCGCCCCAGTCCAGCACGGCCACGCTCTTGCCCTTGGCAAGCTGGGCCTTGATGATCTCTGCGGAGTCGGCGCTCTGCTGCTGGTCCATGTGGCGGGCCTTGGCGTCCTTGTGCGCCTCCATCTGCTTTTTGATGGGCTTCTTCTGGGCGGCGGCCATGGGGTCGAAAAGCACCGGCTTGCCCGCCAGGAAGGGGGCGAAGCGCTTCTGGATATCCTTGGGGGCCACCAGCACGTCGGCCTGGGCCAAGGCGTCCAGGGCCTCCAGGGTGAGCAGGTTGCTGTCGCCGCAGCCCATGCCGATCACGGTGAGCCTGGGCTGGTTGGCGATGCGCACCGCCTCGATTTTGCCGGCGGCCTTGACCCAGCGGTCGGCCCAGAGGTCGTCGGGCAGGATCAGGGCGAAGCGGCCGTTCTCCTTCATGGGCTTGCCGTCCATCTGGTCGGCCACGATGATGCGCCCGCCCAGCGGCCCCCGGAACAGCTCAGCCCAGGAGACCAGGGAGGTGTAGCCGTCCGGCGCGCTGACGGCCACCGCGCTCTGGTCGTCGCCGCTGATCTTGAAATGCTTCAAGAGGTCGGCCAGGGACACCCCGCTGAAGTGGGGCCGCCCGTGGAAGCCCTTGCCCTCGCCCACTTGGTTGGCCAGGATGGTGCGCCGGTGCAGGGCGGGCAGCTTGTCCAGTTTGTGCTCCTTGCCGTCCGGGCCCACCACGGTGAGGGTGGGGGAGTAGAGCGTCTTGGGCCGGGGGCCCTGGGGCACCTTGACCGGCTCCACCACCCGCAAGGAGACCACGTTCTCCAGGCCGCGGTCGCTGGCGAAGTCGCTGGTCATCACCAGCTTGGGCAGGCCCAGCTTGCGGTCGAGTTGCTTGAGCAGGTCCTCGTAGACGTCCGGCTGGTGGCAGGCCTTGCAGTTCTTTTTGGGGCGCACCGGGGTGGAGGACAGGGCCAGGACGGCCTCGCCGGGGTTGCGGTGGAATATCTCGCCCCAGGACACGGTGACCTGCTGCCCCTGAGCGTTTTTCACCACCACCGCCAGGTCCACCATCTTGTTGAAGCCGTGCCCCTCCTTGCCGATCTGGGCCAGCTCCAAAATGTTGCGCAGCGGCACCCCTTGCAACCAGAAGCAGCCATGGAAGGAGCCGTCGTCCTTGATGTCGTTGTACTTGACCCGCGCCCAGGAAAGGCGTTTAAGATCGTCCATGCTCAGGCGCAGCGGCTGCTTCACCAGCCCGCTCACCGTGAGCATGGGGCCCAGGTCATTTTTGGCCGCCACGGCCATGGCGGCGGCGGAGGTAATCATTACCAAAATCGTAGCCAAAATTAATAGCTTGCGCATTATGTGCATCCTAGTTATGTATTGGCGAAATGCATTGATCATAAATGACATATGTCAATTTTGGCAACGATGTTATAAAAAACATAGGTAAGTTTTTGTGTCAAGATAAAAGGTATAGAGGCGGCGGAAATAAAGGGGATTAAGTGGTAATCGCCAAGCAAGGAGCGCTGCGGCGCAGCCTGGGGCCCTACAGCGCGGCCATGGTCATTGTGGCCAATATGGTGGGCACGGGCATCTTCACCGCCGGGGGCTTTATTCTGGCCCAGACGGGAAGCCCCTCCCTGTTCATGCTCTGCTGGCTGGCCGGGGGAATAATCGCCCTGGCCGGAGCCCTGAGCTACGCCGAGTTGGGTGCCCGCTATCCCCAGGCGGGCGGGGAATATGTCTTTTTGCGCCAAAGCTTCGGCCCCCTGTGGGGCTTCTTGTCGGGATGGATATCCTTGGTGGTGGGCTTTTCCGCGCCCATCGCCGCAGCTGCGGTGGCTGGGGCGGGCTATCTTCTCAGGGCCTGGCCCCAGGCGGCGGGCTGGTCCCTTTCCCTGGGCGGCCTGTCGTTGTCCGGGGAGTCCCTGCTGGCCCTGAGCATTTTGCTGGGCTTCACCCTCTTGCATGCGGCCAGCCTGCGGGTGGGGGTGCGGGTGCAAAACCTGCTCACCGGCTTCAAGCTGCTGGTGCTGGTGGGGCTCATCGCGGCGGGCCTGGGGGCCTGGGACGGCCAGGGCTTTTTGAGCCAGGCCCTGGTAGCGCCGGGATCGGCCGCTGCCCGGGTGGCCACCGCCCTGGTGTTCGTGTCCTTTGCCTACAGCGGGTTCAACGCCGCCGCCTATCTGGGCGGGGAGATCAAAAACCCCCAGCGCAACCTGCCCCTGGCCCTGTTGACGGGCACCGGCCTGGTCACCGCCCTGTACCTGCTCATCAACCTGGCCTATCTGGCCGCCGTGCCCCCGGAGCAGATGGCCGGAGTCAAGGAGATTGGCTCCCTCACCGCTCAGGCCCTGCTGGGGCCCATAGGCGGGCGGGTGTTCAGCCTGCTGGTGGCTCTGTGCCTGCTCTCCAGCCTGGGGGCCATGACCCTCACCGGCCCGCGCATCTACTACGCCATGGCTCAGGACCGGGTGTTCTTCGCCGCCCTGGGCCGGGTGCGCCCCGCCTCCGGAGTGCCGGCCAACTCGGTGTGGCTGCAAGCGGCCATCGCCGCCTTGCTGGTGCTTACCGCCTCCTTCGAGGCGCTTCTGTTCTATATAGGGTTTATCTTGTCGCTTTTCGCGGCCCTGAGCGTGGCGGGCCTTTTGGTGCTGCGCCGCCGCCTGGGACCGCCGGACACCTTCCGGGTTCCCCTCTACCCCTGGGTGCCGCTGTTGTTCATCGGGTCCAACGCCTGGATCATCGTTTTCTCCCTGGCCGGGGACCCTTGGCGGGCCCTGCCGGGGGCACTCACCCTGGCCGTCGGCGTGGCGCTGTATCTGGTGTTCCGCCGCCGCAACCAAAGGGAGCAGGAGAGGGGTTAGCCATTGGCGGCTGAAGTAGCGGGGATTTTGTGCGCGGTGGCCTTTGGCTGCGCCCTGGGCGGGTTCTGCCTGGCCGCCCTGGCCGGGGCCAGGGGCCTGCGGCGGGTGGCCGCTGGAGCGGGCGGCCTGGGCCTGGTCGGTTGCTTGCTGGGCATAGGCACGGTGTCGTTGTCCACGGGGCGCATCGCCTTTTACGGCCCCTACGAGAGCCTGATGATGGTGGGCCTGTGGCTGGGGCTGTTGGCCATGTGGGACGCGCTCTCCCAGCGCCTGGCCGTGGCCGCCTGGAGCTGGGGCCTGGGCGCGGGCCTGATGTTGTGGCTGTTCTTCGCCAAGCTGGGGGCGGCACCCATCAACCTCATACCCGGCTATGTGTGGATGCCCATGTTCTTTGAGCTGCGCCTGGCCGCCCAGGCCCTGCTGCTCTATGCGGCGGCCTGCCACCTGGCCGCCTGGCGCGGCGGGGGCAATGGCGTGGCGGCCAGAGGGCGCTTGGCCCTCCTGAGCGGCTGGGGCGCCTTCATGACCGGCGAACTGGTGGGGGCCTGGTGGAGCTACGGCTGGCTGGGCGACTTCTGGCAGTGGAACGCGGGCTTCCTTTCCTCCACCGCCCTGCTGCTGCTCATGGGTCTTGGCTTGCATCTGCCCCCCCGCTGGGCCGCTCTGCCCTGGTTGCGTCTCGTGGTGGGGGCCGCCCCTGGGGTGGCCCTGAACCTGGTGGTGCTCAACCACCAGATGGGAATGGGATCATGAAGGCCCTGTCCAGCCTGCGCCTGGCCGTGGCGGCCATGGCCGCTCTGGTGCTGTGGACCGCCTGGGGCGTGCAGATGGCCTTCAGCCCCTCCCTGGCGCCCTTGCTGCGCGCCCTGGCAGAGGGCCACTTGCTGGTGCATCCCTCCCAGTGGGGCCAGGCCCCGTCCCTGGGCATGTTCTGGGTGCTGGGCCTGCTGGCCCTCAGCGGCCTATTGGCCTTAAACCTGCTCTGTTGCAGCCTGAGCAAGCTGGTGCGCAACTGGTCCTGGCGCAACGCCCTGCTCCTGGCCCTGCACCTGGCGGTGCTCCTGGTCATGCTGGCCCACGGAGCCACCCTGGTGGTGGGCTATCAGCGCCAGCATCAGCGCCTGTTGCCCGGCCAGAGCCTGACCCTGCCCGACGGCGCGGCGCTTAGTTTAAAGCGAGCCCACCTTGAGCCCCAGCCCATGGCCGCCTGTTTGCGCCAGGCCTCCCAAAAACAAACCCGCCGCAGGGCGCGCTTCCCCAAGGGGCCGGGCTGGGCCGAGGTGGCCCTGAGCCGCGACGGGCTGGCGCTGGGCCAGGGACAGGTGGCCTTTATGCAGCCCTGGGACGCCGACGGCGTGCGCGTAAACCTGGTGGGCTACTTCTGCCCCTCCGGACCCGAGCCGGTGGTGGGCGCGGTGGTCAATGTGAGCCGCCGCCCTCTGGCCAAGCCCTTTTTCTTTGCCTACGGCGCGGCCATGCTCTGCTGGCTGCTGCTGCTCATCCTGGACCTGCGCCGCAAGCGAGGCGGACCGGCCCAGGACTAGCGCCGGGGCCTCAGCTCAGCCACAGGCGCTCCTTGGGCCAGGAGTCCAGCAGGCGGCGGAAGCCCTCCAGATCGTCCACGCCCCGCACCCGGCCGCTCTCCACCCGCACCACGCTGTCGGCCAGGCGCAGGATCTCGCCGGGCTGGTGGCTTACGTAGATCACCGGGATGGCCAGGTGACGGGTAAGGTTGCTCAGATAGCCCAGCACCTCGTCCTTGCGCTGGGCGTCCAAGGAGGCCAGGGGCTCGTCCAAGAGCAGCAGGCGGGGGCTGGCCAACAAGGCCCGGCCGATGGCCACCCGCTGCTTTTCCCCGCCCGAGAGCTTGGCGGGCCGCCGCTCCAGAAGCCCTTCCAGGCCCAGCAGCTCCACCACCTGTTCCCAGGAAGCCCAACGGCTCTCCGGTGGCGCCAGGCGTTGGCCGTAGGCCAGGTTGCCCTTTACCGAAAGGTGGGGGAACAGGCGACCCTCCTGAAACACGTAGCCCACCCGGCGGCGCTGGGGTGGCAGGTTGATTTTGGCATGGGAGTCGAAGAGCACCCGGCCTTCCAAGACCACGCGCCCGTAATCCGGGGTGAGCAGACCGGCCAGCATGTTCACCAGCGAGGTCTTTCCCGCCCCAGAGGGGCCGAACAGGGCGGTGACCCCCGGTCCCTGGCGGCCAAAGGAGGCCTCCACATCCAGCTCGCCCAGGCGCTTTTTCAAGCTTACCGACAGCATGGCCTCACCCCTTCAGCCGCTTCTGCACCCGGCGTGCCAGCAGCTCGGAGACCAGCAGGGCGATAAGGGCCAGGACGATGGAGATGATGCACAGTCGCTGGGCGGCAGCCTCGCCGCCGGGGGACTGCAACACGCTGTACAGGGCCAGGGGCAAGGTGCGGGTCTGGCCGGGGATGTTGGAGACAAAGGTGATGGTGGCACCGAACTCGCCCAGCCCCCGGGCAAAGGCCAGGACCATGCCGCTCAATATGCCCGGCAGGGTCAGCGGCAGGGTGACTGTAAAAAACACCCGCCAGGCCCCGGCCCCCAGGGTATGGGCCGCCTGCTCCAGGCCCCGGTCCACCGCCTCCAGGCTAAGACGTATGGCCCGCACCATGAGCGGGAAGGCCATCACCGCCGCGGCCAAGGCCGCGCCCTTCCAGTTGAAGGCGAAGGTGATGCCCAACTGGTCGTGCAGCCAGGCCCCCACCAGGCCCCGACGTCCGAACACCACCAGCAGCAGATAGCCGGTGACCACCGGCGGCACCACCAGGGGCAGGTGCAGCAGGCCGTCGAACAGGGTTTTGCCGGGGAAACGGTGCCGGGCCAAGAGCCAGGCCGCGCCCACGGCCAGGGGCAGGCTGCCCAGCATGGCCCACAGGCTGACCCACAGGCTGAGGCTGAGCGCCTCGCTCTCCAAGGGGGTCCGACTGAATGCGGCCAATATGCCGTCCACGGCGTTTCCTCAAAATGCAAGGGCCCTCCCCACGCATGGGGAGGGGCTTTTATGGGGGCGGGCTCAGGCGCTCAGCGCACGCTGAAGCCGTACTTTTTAAATATACCCTTGGCCTCATTACCCTGCAGAAACTGCCAGAAGGCCTTGGCCGGGGGCGTGGCCTGGCCCTTGAGCAGGGCCAGGGGATACACGATGGGCTTGTGGCTGCCCTCCGGGAACACGCCCACCACGGTCACCTTGGGGGTGATGGCCGCGTCGGTGGAGTAGACGATGCCCAGGGGGGCCTCGCCGCGCTCAACCAGAGCCAAAGCGGCGCGCACATTGGCCGCCCGGGCCAGGCGAGGCGCAGCCTTTTCCCACAGGCCCAGTGATTTCAGCGCCTGCTTGGCGTAGATCCCGGCGGGCACGTGGTCCGGGTCGCCCACCGCCAGGCGGCCGTCGCCCAGCCACGCCAGAAGGGGCATGCCCGCCTGGATGGGCCCGCGCTCCTTGGCTCCCTTGGGGGCGATGAGCACCAGGCGGTTGCCCAAAAGATCGACCCGGGTGCCCGGCGCCAGGAACTTTTTCTCGGCCAGGTAGTTCATCCACTTCTCGTTGGCCGAAAGATAAACCTGGGCCGGGGCGCCGTGGGCGATCTGCTTGGCCAGGGTGGAGCTGGAGGCAAAAGAGGCCACCGCCTTGCCCTTGCCCGCGGCCTCGAAGGCTTTGATAACGTCGCTCACCGCGTTGGTGGTGGAGGCGGCGGCGAAGATCATTACCGGCCCGGCGGCCAGGGACACGGAAGAGGCCAGGCCCAGGCAGCAGGCCAGGGTCAGGGCGGCCAGGATTCGGAAACAATTTTTAAACGGCATGTGCCTTCCTCGCGGGATTAAAGTTCGGTCAAACGGCCACGGCCTGGGCTTGGCGGGCCGAGCCGTTGCTGGGGCCGCCGCGCCAGGTGACCACGGCCAAGGCGGCATAAAGCACCACCCACAGCCCGTAGGCCACAAAGAACAAGGTGGTCAGGGGGTTCTTGACCAAGGCCAATCGCACCCCCACCCGGGCCGGTTTTTCATCCTTGGGCGAGTAGAACCCGGCCAGGGTCAGGCGCAGCCCCTCGATTTTCATGGGCTCCAGGATGCGCAACTCGCCCTGGGTAACTATCGCATCTCCGCGCCGGATAACCACCTTGGCCCAGTTTTGCCTGGGCTTGAAGTTGGTGCTGGTCCAGGTCCAGCGGGCCTTGCGGTAGGACAGGTTGATCACCGAGGGGTCGCTGACGAAGAGCACCGACTCCAGGCTCAGAGTGAGGCCTTCGGGCAGCTCCACCGTCTGGCCGGGCAGCATGCGCAGCTCCTCCTGCTTGTGGCCCATGGCCATCTCCGCGCCGTGGCCCAAAAGCACCACCAGCATCACCAGATGCACCAGGGTGAGCAGCCAGCCCTTGAGGGCGTTGCCCGCCCGCAGCCGGGGCAGCAGCCGGGTGAAGGTGCAGAAGCCCAGGTTCAGGAGCATCACCCCCACCCCCAGGCACAGGCCCAGGAACCACAAGGGGGCCAGGGGCTGGGCCCAGGCCGGACCCAGGAGCCAGTCCAGGATGAGCATGCGGTTCATGTCGAAGAACGAGGCGGCCAGCAGCTTGGGCTGGCCGATGAACACCCCCAGGCCCAGCCAGATCATCAGGGCGCTCAGGCTCCCGAGGGTGAATTTCAGCGATGATAGGCGCTCCATCACGGCTCCAAGAGCATGAAGGTCATGAACAGGCAGATCATGAGCACGCCGGGAACCGCCTGGGCCGCGGCCCGGAGGCGGGGCCTGGCCGCCCAGGAGGGGGGCAGGTGGGCCGCCGCGGTCACCAGCAGGAAGAACAGGGTGGCCTCCAGGAAGTTGGCGTTCCAGCACCAGTAGTCGCCCATCCACTGCATGCGCCAGGTGAAGCCGCTGAACTCCCCGGCCAAGAACACCGCTGTGCCCAAGAGCAGAAAGTTGCGCGACCAGCGCAGCAGGGTGGTGCGCGTTTCGGGGCGCATGCCCAGGGAGGCCAGGGCGGCGAAGGAGGCGTAGAGGAACACGGCCAGGGAGGCCATGCGCAGGGTGAAGAAAAGGCGGCTCCAGATGTACTTGTACATGTACCAGTCGGGGTAGAAGCGGTTGGAGGCCACCAGGAACAGGGCCATGAAGGCGGTTCCGGCCCACCAGCACAGGGCGGCCAGGCGGCGCTGCCCCTCCGGGCTGCCGCAGGGGATGAGGGCCAGCACGCTGAGCCACAGGGTGAACATCATCGCCGCCTCGTAGGTCCCGGCCAGGGGCGGGCGGTTCAGGATGAGGGCCGAGACCACCGCCTGGGCCAGGGCCAGGGCCAGCACCAGCCATCCCGCTCCCCGCCACCAGTTGCCCGGAGCGAACCAGGCCAGGGCTCCCGCCGCCAGGGTGGCCCCCATGCAGGCGTAATAAATGTAGTGGAGCAGGAGTTCGAGGGTCATGGCCTGGCTCCCGTATGGGGCGGGAAGGCCGAAGTCAGGACCCGCAGGGCGAGAAGGTGACCGTGCATGAGCATGCTGTCCTTAGCGGGGCTATATCCCAGTCGTTTGCTTTACATAAATATAACGCATCGCCGATAAAAAGCGCCCAGGCTGAACGGCCAACCGGAAGCGCTTTCGCGTCCCCTATGTTCTTTTAAGCGTTATATCACAAAAAAAATAACGCACCAAAAAAATAATCGTGGGTCTACTTGATCTTGCGGCCTTCCACCCAGACCTGGAACTGTGTCACCAGCCGCCAGAAATCCTGCCGCGCCTTTTCCCCCGCGGGGGTAAGGCGGGCCCCGCCGCCCTTCTTGCCTCCGGCCTGCTTGTCCACCAGGGGCCCCTCGGCCATGCGGTTCATCTGCTCCACCAGGTTCCAGGCGTGGCTGTAGCTCATTTTCATGGAGCGGGCGGCGGCGGCCAGGGTGCCGTGCTCCGCGATGCGCTCCAAGAGCACCACCCGGCCCCAGGAGAGAAAGGTGTCGCCGTCCTTTTCCAGCCAGATGCGGCCCTTGAGCTGCAGGCCCGCGGGCTGGTTTTCCGGGCCTCTGGCCAGGGCGTTGCGTTCCAGGGGGGCTTTGGGCTTGGGCATGGCGTTTCCATCCAGGGTTGCGGCGGGGCGGCAATGGCCGCCAAAAAGCACCTCATTATAACTTATGGTTCCGGTGGGTGCTCACGCCCAGCCCAGATGCGGCAATATCCCAGCGCGGCCCGCGGGAGATTATGAAGGGATGCAAGCCGCGCGGCTTGGGCCCCGATTTGGCGGGTCAGGGCTTGGCCCCGCCTTCGGGCTTGGGAGCCCAATGAGCGGCCCGGTCCTGAGCCTTGGCGAGGTCGGTGGGAGTCAGCTTTTCCAATAGGCCGTCGCGGGCCGAGAGGGCCGCCGGCATCTTGTTGGCCACGGCCAGGCTGTACCAGAAATAAGCCTCCGCCAAATTCTGGAACCCTCCCTTGGTGTGGGAGTAGAGTTCGCCCAACTGCAGCATGGCCGGACCGTATCCCTGGTTGGCCGCCCGCAGATACCACTCCTTCGCCTTGCCGAAGTGCTGGGGTGCTTCAATGCCCTTCAGGTAGCGTTCCGCCAGGCGGTTTTGGGCCCACACCTCTCCGCTCTCCGCGCGCTTGATCAGATCGGGCATGGGGATGGGCTTATGTTGCAGCTGTTTGGCAGTTTCAGGCAGCAGATAGCCATCCGCATCGATCGGCCTTTCATCTTCCGCATGGCTAGCCAGGGGCGTAAGCAAAAAAGCCAGGGTCAGCAAAGCTATTAGCGGGCGGGCGATAGTCATGATCTAATAATCCTATCCAGCTATAAATATAAAATTTACCCATCATATCAATGTATTGGTGATACTGAAAGCAAATTGTGCGTCAGTGCGCCGCATAGCTTGGAAAATATGGCCTTGGAGCCGACGACCTGCTACCTTGGGCTACCACTTCTAAATGACCGTACCGGCGGGGAGGCCAAGCATGGAACTAAAAGAAACCATCTACCAAGTAAAAGATCGGGTGGCCCTGATCACCCTCAATCGCCCCGACCGGCTCAACGCTTTCACCGTGCAGATGCGCGACGAGCTGATCCACCTGTTTGGCCAGGCCGACCAGGACGACCAGGTGCGGGCGGTGGTGGTCACCGGGTCGGGCCGGGCCTTCTGCGCGGGCATGGACCTGGCCGCCGGGGGCGTCACCTTTGACTACGCCGCGCGCAGCCCCCAGGAGGCTTCCCCGGCCACCCACCGCGACGGTGGAGGCCGGGTGGCCCTGGCCGCCTTTAAATGCCGCAAGCCCATCATCGCGGCCATGAACGGGGCGGCGGTGGGGGTGGGGCTTACCATGACCCTGGCCATGGACATGCGCGTGGCCGCCGATGACGCCAAGATGGGCCTGGTGTTCACTCGCCGGGGCCTGGTGCCCGAGGCCTGCTCCTCCTGGTTCCTCACCCGCCTGGTGGGGGCGGGCAAGGCCCTGGAGTTGGCCTGCACCGGCCGGGTCTTCCGGGCCAAGGATCAGGAGGGCACCGGCCTGTTCAACTACATTCTGCCCGCCGATCAGGTGCTGCCCAAGGCCCTGGAACTGGCCCAGGAGATCGCGGCCAGCACCTCGGCCACCTCGGTGGCCCTGGCCAAGGCCATGATCTGGCACGGCCTGGGCGAGACGGAACCCCAGTCGGTGCACCTCATCGACTCGCGGGTGTTCTATTGGGCGGGCAAGCAGCCCGACGCCGCCGAGGGCATCCAGAGTTTCTTGGAAAAGCGGCCGCCGGAGTTCAAGCTCAGTCCTACCCGCGACTTACCGGATTTCTATCCCTGGTGGAAGGAACCAAAGGTCTGAGGCAAAACCCAGCGAGCGCCAGGGCTAATTAAAAAAATTTGCTCCCGCTCTTGACTTTCTTGCCTATTTGGCCAATATTGCAAATAGGAGGTCGTTACATGGACGCCAACCGGCAAAAAAGACTGGAAGCCAGGGCCCGCATCCTCAAGGCGGTGGGCAATGCCAGCCGCTTGTTGATCTTGGAGGAGTTGGCCCAGGGCGAAAAGTGCGTGGCCGATCTCACCCAGGCGGTGGGAAACGATATATCCACCGTTTCCAAACACTTGTCCCTGCTAAAGTCGGTGGGCCTGGTGCGCGACGAAAAGCGGGGCAACCAGGTTTTCTACACCCTGCTGGCCCCCTGCGTGCTCAACTTCTTCGACTGCGTGGAGTCGGTGCTGGAAGCTCGGGTGCAGCATCAGATCGAGATGATCGGCTAGTCGCTGGGGAATTTTTTTTGGATTAAACTTTGGCCATTTGGCCAAATGGTTGAGTAGATGCCATGAAAGAACGTTACAAGCTTCTGATGATCGTGGTCCTGTTCGCGGCGGCCTATTTCGTGCCCTGGAACAGCGAGCCCATACGGCGCTCGGGCCTGGAAGCCTTCATGATGCTCCGGGAGTATGCCCGCGAGCACGTGCTCACCTGCTTGATTCCGGCCTTCTTCATCGCCGGGGCCATCTCGGTGTTTGTCAGCCAGGCCTCGGTGCTCAAGTATTTCGGGGCCCAGGCCAAGAAGTTCCTGTCCTATTCGGTGGCCTCGATCTCCGGAGCGGTGCTGGCGGTTTGCTCCTGCACCGTGCTGCCGTTGTTCGCGGGCATCTACTCCCGGGGCGCGGGCATCGGCCCGGCCACGGCCTTCCTATACTCCGGCCCGGCCATCAACGTGCTGGCCATCGTGCTCACCGCCCGCATCCTGGGCTGGGAGCTGGGTCTGGCTCGCGCCATAGGGGCGGTGCTGTTCGCGGTGATTACCGGCCTCTTGATGGCCCTGATTTTCCGCAAGGACGACGCGGCCCGCACCGCCGGGCAAGTATACCTGCCCGAGGACGAGGCCAGCGGCCGCACCCTGGGCCAGGAATCGCTGTTCATGCTCACCCTGGTGCTCATCCTGGTCTTCGCCGCCTGGGCCCGCCCAGTGGAGGGTGAAGCAGGGCTGTGGGCCCTCATCTTCGGGCTCAAGTGGTGGGTCACCGCCGGGCTCCTGGTGGGCCTGGTCTTCATGCTGAGGGCTTGGTTCAGCCGGGACGAGCGGGTGGAATGGGTTGAGTCCACCTGGGGCTTCATGAAGCAGATATTGCCCCTGCTTGCGGCCGGGGTGCTGGTGGCCGGGTTCATGCTGGGCCGTCCGGGCCATCCCGCCCTCATCCCCGACGAATGGGTCAGCTCCTCCCTGGGCGGCAACTCCCTGGGGGCCAACCTGTTCGCCTCGGTGGCCGGGGCTCTGATGTACTTCGCCACCCTCACCGAGATCCCCATCCTGCAGGGGCTCTTGGGCGCGGGCATGGGCAAGGGCCCGGCCCTGGCCCTGCTGCTGGCCGGTCCGGCGCTCAGCCTGCCCAACATGCTGGTGATCGGCGGGGTCATGGGTTGGAAAAAGACCGCGGTGTTCAGCGGCATCATCGTGGTGATGTCCACCATCGCGGGGCTTATTTACGGGGCGTTCCTGGTCTGACAGGCCGGGCGGCCCAATACGGAAGGCAGGTGGGAGCAATGCAAAACAAGAACATAGTCGCATTACTGGGAATGGCCGGTTTCGTGGTCATGGCCGACAACTGGGTGGTTTCGCCCATCCTGCCCGCCATCGCCGAAAACCTGCACATCGACATCACCAGGGCGGGGCTGTTGATCTCCGCCTACATGGTGCCCTTCGGCCTCTTCCAGCTGGTGTTCGGCCCCCTGGCCGACCGCTTCGGCAAGAAGCAGGTGATAACTTTTTCCATGATTCTGTTCACCCTGGCCACCGGCCTGTGCGCCTTGGGCCTGGGGCTGCCGGACCTGGCCCTGTACCGTGCCCTCACCGGCATGTTCGCGGCCTCGGTGATGCCCATATCCCTGGCCCTGATCGGCGACCTGTTCCCCATCGAAAAGCGCCAGGGGGCCATCGGCTCCTTCATGGGCATTTCGTTTTTGGGCCAGGGACTCAGCATGGCCATCGGCGGGGTGACCGCCTATTTCCTGAGCTGGCGGGGAGTGTTTCTCCTGTACGCCGTGCTCTCGGTTATACCGACCCTGGCGCTGATCAAGGCCTATGCCTCCATACCTTCGAGCAAAAACCCCCAGGCCAAGTTTCTGGCCCCCTATGCCAAGCTGCTGGCCCACACCCGCAGCCTCTACACCTACATCCTGGTGCTGCTGGAAGGAATCTTCATCATCGGCAGCTTTTCCTATCTTGGGGCCTATATTTCGGAAACCTACCATTACAATTACCTCTACATAGGCCTTATCATGACCGCCTTCGGCTTGGCCTCGGTCATCGGCGGCAAGCTCAGCGGCAAGCTGGCCAAGGCCATGAGCCCCCGTGGCCTTCTTAGCCTGGGCCTGCTGGCGGCGGTGGTGGCCGAGTCGGCCTTCGCCTATCTGGGCTCGAGCCTGGGCTGGCTCATCGCCGGGATCGCCCTGCTGGGCTTCGGCTTCATTTTCACCCACTCCACCCTGCTCACCAGGGCCACCGAGTTCGCCATGAAGGCGCGCGGCGCGGCCATGTCCCTGGTGGCGTTCTGCTTCATGGGCGGCGGCGGCCTGGGCACCGCCCTGGGCGGGGTGGTGATCCAGCACGAAGGCTTCAGCGGCCTGTTCCTGATTTACGGCGGCGGCCTTTTTGTGAGCTGGCTGCTTAGTTTCGCTTTGATCCGCCACCAGATCATTCAGACCGACGAACTGGCCCTGGAGGTGGCGGAGTAACCGGGCAAGCCCCCGCGGGCCTGCCGGTTTGGTTTGTAACCGAAAAATCATCCAAATATCCCACGGAGATGGTAGACATGGAAATCAAGGTATTGGGCCCCGGTTGCGCCAAGTGCAAAAAAACCGAGGAAGTGGTCAAGGAGGCGGTGGCCGAGGCCGGAGTGGCGGCCGAGGTGGAAAAGGTCACCGGCATGATGGACATCGCCGCCTACGGCGTGCTGGGCACCCCCGCGGTGGTGGTGGACGGCCAGGTCAAGCTGGTGGGCAAGGTGCCCACCAAAGACCAGGTCAAGGCCTGGCTGGCGGAGTAAACTATACCTCCTGAGTGGTGGATATTAAGATGGCAGACAGTTGTTGCGCTGATGGAGGGCAGGTGATGCTGCTGGCCTGTTCGGGGGCTTCCAACGTGGGGCAGTTGACCAATCAGGCCTGCGTGGAGCTGACCCAAGAGGGGTTTGGCAAGATGTTTTGCCTGGCCGGGGTCGGGGGCAAGTTGCAGGGCTTCATCCAAGCGGTGAAGGACGCGCCGGAGTTGGTGATTTTGGACGGCTGCGAAAAAGGCTGCGCCAAGGCCATCATGCAACAGGCGGGCTTGCCCCTACGGGGCTATGTGGTTCTGACCCAGCAGGGCATCGCCAAAAACAAGGACCTGAATCTCAAGCGCGAGGAAGTTGAGCAGGTCAAGGACCTGGTGCGCGGCGCCCGGTCTCCCCTGCTCATGGCCGCGCCCTCTGGTTCCTGCGGGTGCTGCGGCTAGGGACGATACCTCTGGAGTTTTCAGCCGACATATTGACCGCTCCGCCGGAGGAACTGGTCTGCTATTGCTCCCAGGTGAGCAAGGGGGATATCCTCGCGGCCATGCGGGCCGGGGCCAAGACCCTGGAAGACATCAAAAGGGCCACCGGCGCCTGCCGGGATGGACGCTGCAAGGAACTCAGCCCCCGGCGGCGGTGATGCTCGCGGGAGATAAAAATCCTCCTCGGGCAGGGGGAAGGCACCGGGAGCTTGATCGCTGGGTTGGACTAACAAGACCGCAACTTTGAACCTCGAGCGAAGGTGATCACGGATGAGCGATACGCCCAAAAAACGCATCCTCTTTCTCTGCACCGGCAACTCCTGCCGCAGCCAGATGGCCGAGGGCTTTACCAACGCCCTGCGCGGCGATAAGTACGAGGCCTTCAGCGCCGGGGTGGCCCCCGGTCGGGTGGACCCCCGGGCGGTGGCGGTAATGGCCGAGGCCGGGGTGGACATCGCGGGCCAAGAGTCCAAGGCCGTGGACCCCTTCATAGGCCAGGACTGGGACTGGGTGGTGACCCTGTGCGACAACGCCAACGAGGCCTGTCCCTTTTTCCCCGGCCCGGTGACCAGGGTGCATCGCGGCTTCGACGACCCGCCCCTGTTGGTTCAAGGCGCGGCCGACGAAGACGAGGCCCTGGCTCCCTACCGCCGGGTGCGTGACGAAATCAAAACCATGGTGCAGGGCCTGCCCCAGAGCCTGCAAGACTGACCCCCATCAGGGAGACACCGAAGATGCCCCCCACTGAGGTTAAAAAGCTATCTTTCCTGGACCGCTTCCTCACCCTATGGATTTTTCTGGCCATGGCCCTGGGCGTGGGCTGGGGCTATTTCTTCCCCGGCGTGCGCCAGGTCATGGACCACTTTTCCGTGGGCACCACCAACCTGCCCATCGCCATCGGCCTGATACTCATGATGTACCCGCCCCTGGCCAAGGTGCGTTACGAGCAACTGGGCCAGGTGTTCAAGAACGTGCGGGTGCTGGTGCTGTCGTTGGTGCAGAACTGGGTCATCGGGCCGGTGCTCATGTTCGCCCTGGCGGTTACCTTCCTCTCCGGGCAGCACGCCTACATGGTGGGGCTGATCCTCATCGGCCTGGCCCGCTGTATCGCCATGGTCATCGTGTGGAATGACTTGGCCCACGGCGACCGGGAATACTGCGCCGGGCTGGTGGCCTTCAACAGCATCTTCCAGGTGCTGTTCTTTAGCCTCTATGCCTGGTTTTTCATCACCGTGCTGCCCCAGTGGCTGGGCCTGGAGGGCATGGCCGTGCAGGTGTCCATAGGCCAGATCGCCCAGAGCGTGTTCATCTATCTGGGCATACCCTTTATCGCCGGGATCATCAGCCGGGTGGTGGGCCTGAAGCTCAAGGGACGCCAGTGGTACGAAGAGGTGTTCATCCCCAAGATCAGCCCCATAACCCTCATCGCCCTGCTGTTCACCATCCTGGTGATGTTCAGCCTCAAGGGCGAGTACATCGTGGCCCTACCCCTGGATGTGGTGCGGGTGGCCATACCCCTGTGCATCTACTTTGTGGTGATGTTCCTGGTAAGCTTCTGGCTGTCGCTCAAGGCCAAGGCCACCTATGAGCAGGCGACGACCTTGTCCTTCACCGCGGCCTCCAACAACTTCGAGCTGGCCATCGCCGTGGCCGTGGCCGTGTTCGGCATCGACAGCGGCCAGGCCTTTGCCGCGGTGATAGGCCCCCTGGTGGAGGTGCCGGTCTTGATCGGCCTGGTCAACGTGGCCCTGTTCTTCAAACGCAAGTACTTCCCCTACGCCGTGGAGGGCCCCACTGGGGTTTGCCACGTCAGCTGCAAGCCCTAACCCTCAACCTGAGAAAAGGCCCGAGTGAACATGAAACGCATCTATTTGACCCTGTTTTTAATCCTAGGCATATCCATGGCCTCGCTGGGGGCGATGCACGACCCGGCCCTGGCCGCTGGCGAACTGCCGGTCAAGGGCATGGTCACCCTGGTGGACCTGGGGGCACACAAGTGTATCCCCTGCCGGATGATGGCCCCAATCCTGGATGAGCTGAAAATCGAGTACAAGGGCAAGGCGGCCATCGTGTTCTTGGACGTCTGGCAAGACCCCAGCCTGGGGCCCAAATTCGGCATCAGGGCCATCCCCACCCAGGTCTTCTATGACAAGCAGGGCCGCGAGGTGTTTCGCCACGAGGGCTTCTTGAGCAAGGAAAACATCGAACTGGTGCTGGCCAAGCTGGGCGTAGAGAAGCCCAAGGTGCCCGCCAAGTAGGCGGCGCGAAAAGGGGGGGCAGGCATGTTGGATCAGTTTTTCATCACCCTGAATGCCTGGATTACCTCGGGCAGCCTCATCGCCCTGGCCGGGGCCTTTTTGTGGGGCATGGTCAGCGTGGCTCTCAGCCCCTGCCATCTGGCCTCCATCCCCTTGATCGTCACCTACGTGGCCGGTCAGGACCAGAGCGTGCGGCCGCGCCGCGCCGCCTTTTACGCCGCGGCCTTCACCGGGGGCCTGTTCATCACCATCGCCCTGGTGGGGGTGATCTGCGCCTGGCTGGGCCTGATGTTGGGCGACGTGGGGCCCTACTGGACCATTCTGGTGGGCGCGGTGCTCATATGGGTGGCCCTGGACATGTTGGGCGTGCAAGCCTTCTCCATGTCCGGCAACCTCATGGGTCGTCTCAAGGTGAAGGGCATGAGCGGGGCGTTCGTCCTGGGCCTGGCCTATGGGGTGCTTTCCGGCTCCTGCACCTTCGGCTTCATCGCCCCCATCCTGGCCATCATCACCGTGCAAAAGGACATCCTGGCCGGGCTTTTGATGATTACCCTGTTCGGCATCGGCCACGCCCTGCCCATCGCCTTGGCGGGCAGTTCCACCGCCCTGGTGGGCGGCGTATTGGAGAACAACTCCTTCCAGCAGGGCAGCCTTTGGTTCAAGCGCGCGGCCGGGGTGGGCATCGGCCTTTTGGGCGCATACTTCATCGTTTCGCCTTTCACCGGCGCATAGGTGATCGGCGGGGGTCTTGAAAGAGGTTGGGCTAATGAACGGTTCGGCCCTGTATAAAAAGGTAGTGCTCCTGGGCGCGGCGGTGGCGGCCTTGTCGCTCTGTGGCGCGGTGTGGGTTTGGGCCGGCGGCGGCCGGGCCCCGGCGCAAAGCCTGAACGAGCTGCTGGAGCGCTACGATTCCAAGCGCTGCCAGGAGTGCCACGGCGAAATATATGAGCAGTGGTCGCGCTCCCACCACGCCCGCTCCCTCATGGGCCTGGACGGCTTCAGCTTCATGAGCAAATACCTGCGCAAGGGGCCGCTGTCGGTGAAGCGTCCTCAGGACGCCACCCTGGCCAATTTCTCCTGCGCCAAGTGCCACCTGCCCCAACTGATGAGCGCCGATCCCAAGGTGGCCCAGGAGTTGGCCGAGGTGATCTGGCGCGACGACAAGGCGGTGGTGGGGCGTTTGAACATCGGCTGTCTGGTGTGCCACCAGGACAAGGCCGTGGTGCACCACCGCCCCGAGCCCGGCGTCCTCTACGGGCCCAAGGCACTGCCGCAGCACGAAGGGGCCATCAAGGCGGTGCGGAGGAGCGCCTTCATGTCCTCGCCCGCCTTTTGCGGCCAGTGCCACGGCATGGGCCCCAACTTCGAGTTCACCCCGCCGGTGCAGTGCGCCACGCTCTATGGCAGCTATCTGCACGGCTACGTGGCCGACGGCGGCGCGCGGACCTGCCTGGACTGCCACATGTCCGGCACCGACCACACCTTCCCGCCCGACTTCAGCGACAAGGAGGCCACGGCCAAGCTCTACCGGGCCGCCCTTCCCATGGAGGTGGAGGCTCTGCCCTACACCTTCCATCCGGGGCACAAAGAGGACGCGCCCCAGGTGGTCGTGGAGGTCACCATCCAGAACCGGGCGGGCCACCGCATCCCCGACGGTTGACCCTCCCGGGCGCAGGTGGTCCTGGAAGCGGCCGCCAAGGATGAAAACGGAAAAGAACTGTTCAAGGAAAAACGCATCTTCATGCCCCAATGCACCGACAGCCTGGGCCCGGTCATGGTGCTGGGGCCGGACCGCAAGCTGGGCATCGTGCGCGACACCACCTTGCAGCCCTTCAAGCCCAAGCGCGAGAACTTCGTCATTTCCCTGGGCAAGCCCTGCCGGGAGCTGACCCTGCGGGTGAAGCTCTATTACGAGCTGCGCCCCGGCCAGGAAATTCCGCTGCATGTTTGGGAGAAAAAGGTGCCGGTGTCGGGCTTATTCGCTGCGCATTAACCTCCTGCTTCACCCAAATGACTATGTTGATAGCCCCGCTGACCGCTTTACTCGCGGCCACGGGGCTATCATAATTTGAAAAGAGCGTTATCGTATTTCGGCAAACCAGGATTCTGACGAGCAGGGGGGGAAGGCATATCCCATGGCTAAAGCGCTAAAGATAATCGTGGTGGTGTTGCTGGCTTTGGCCGCCTTGGCGGCGCTGGGCATCACCATCCTGCCCCGGGCCCTGCCTCTCAGCTCCATGCTGGCCGGGGCGCTGGAAGAAAACCTGGGCCGCAAGGCCACGGTGCAGGAGGTGTCGCTGGGCCTTTGGGGCGGCCTGGACCTACAGGTGAAGGGTGTGGTGGTCGAGGACAAGCCGGAGTACGGCGGCCGCCCTCTGGTTAAGCTGGGCTCGCTGCAATTGGAGGCCAGTCTCTGGCCCCTGGTCACCGGCCGCGTGGTGGTGGACCGGATTCTGGTGGACGGCCTGGAGCTGTCCATGGTGCGGGCCAAGGACGGCCGCCTGAACTGGCGGGACCTCCCGGCCAAGGAGGGCAAGGCGGGCAAGGGCGGCGGCGCGGCCAAGACCGGGCCCAAGGAGGCCCCGGACGACGGCAGCCTGGTCATCCGCAAGTTGGCGGTCACCGGCTCGGCGCTCTACCTGTTCAACCAGGCCAACGGCAAGCGCAGCGAACTGCCTCTGGAGCGCTGCGAACTGAGCAGCGACCTTTCCCTGAACAATTCTTCGGGCAGCATGGACCTGGCCATACCGGGCCTAAGCCTCAACTCCGGTTTCAAGAGCCGGGGCTATGGCGACAGCTTCAAGCTGGACCAGGGCCGCCTGGACCTCAAGATCGACCTGGCCCAGTTGGCCGCCCGCCTGGCTCCCCTGGCCCCCTCGCTTAGGGCCCAGGGCCGCGTGCTGGTCACCGGGTTGGCCAGCGGCGACGCCGCCGCCCTCATGGTGCAGGCCCAGGCTCAGGCCAAGGATTTGCAGGTGCAGACCGGGGCCATGAAGCGGCCCTTCCGGGTGGGCGACGCCTCTTGGGCCGCCCAGGCCTCCGTGCACCTGAACGCCAAGACCGTGGACATAAAGCAGGCCCAGTTGCTCATCCCCCAGGCGGGCATGGTGCACACCCTCAAGGGCGTGCTGGGCTGGGGCAAGTCCCTGGGTAAGAGCGACGCGGTCTACGATCAGCAGACCGACCTGGCAAAGCTGGCCGCTTTCATGGAGCCTCTGCTGCCCTGGCCGCTGAAGGCCAGAGGCCAGGCCAGCAAGCATGTGCTGTTCAAGGGGGCCGGACCCGGCGCCCTGGAGATGAGCGGGCAGGGCCTGGTGCGCGGCGCCATGGTCGAGAGCCCGGCCTGGCCCGCGCCCTGGAAAGAGCCCGAGTTGCGGGTTGACTTCAAGCTCCTGGTCAAGGATGACGGCAAGGAGCTGGACATCCGGCAGATGGACTGGGTCTCCACCCCGGCCAAGCTGGGCCTCACCGGCATGGTCAAGATGGAGAAGGACCAGACCAAGCTGCGCCTGAAGGTGGCGGGCGAATACCTGGACCTGGACCGCCTGCCCCTGGGGCTGCCGCAAGACAGGCGCGGAAAATCCCCGGCCCGCGCCGGCAAGACGGCCAAGGCGGGGGCCCCGGCCCCGGCCGGGCAAAAGATGGCCAAGACCCAAGCGGAAAAGGCGGCTGAGACCCGCAAGGACCTCAAGGGCCTGGACGCCGAGGTGGAGGTCAAGCTGGCACGCCTGACCATGAAGGGCTACCAGATCAAGGACCTTCAGACCCGGATGCAGGTGAAGGACCAGAAGGCCGAGATCACCCAGTTCCAGGCCGGTTTCCTGGGCGGCAGCGTCCAGACGAAGGCGGCGGTGGACTTCAAGCCCGCCGCGCCGGAGGGCAAGCTGACCGCCCAGGCCAAGGACATCCAGATCACCCCCTCGATGTTCCGCAAGCTGAAGAACGACTTCCCTCTGTTCGCCCTGCCTCTCAGCAGCCTGGAGGGCGTGTTCTCCCTGGACAGCCAAATGGCTTGGCAGGGCCTGGAGCCCGAGGCGATCTTGACCTCGCTAACCGGCAAGGGCAGCCTCAAGGCCAAGGACGGGGTGACCATCGGCATGGACTTCCTGGACGATGTGGAATCGGTGGCCAAGATTTTCGGCAACGACCTGGCCAAGCTGCCCCGGCGCTTCGAGAAATTCGAGGGAGACTACACCATCGGCCAGGGCAAGGTGAACTACGACATCGCCCTGATGGCGGGTAAAGACGAGATGGACGCCCAGATCATCGGCAACACCGACCTGCTGGACGACTCCCTGGACGCCAAGATCAAGTTCAAGGCCGACACCGTGGGCCACACCCTGCGGCAGTTCCTGGACAAGGACGGCACCTTCCCCATCGGCCTGGGCGGCACCATCCATAAGCCGGTGCCCAAGCTGGACCTGAAGGGCAATCTGATTCCCGCGGCGGAGAGCCTGATCAAGAATCTGCTGAACCGCCAATAGCGAGGGCCTTAAAGAGGTTATTAAGGAAGTAACTCGGAAATTATAGAAGGCCGGTAGTAGGTGCGATTTCTTGTTCGGTAGTGATGCATGCCCATCATGTAGCCAATCGGCACAGCCAGGCGGCGGCGGGCGAGGCGACCGGCGAACGAGGGCCGCAGGTGTAGCTGTGCGCTACATTGAGGCCCGAGTGACGCCGGCAACACAGCACCCCGTCGCCTGGCGAAGCCGGGTTGTAAAAACTTAGGCGTTAAAGGCCCTGGGCCTTGAGCATCACCTTGATGGTGCGTCCCACGATCTGCAAATCGCCGCGCAGCACCTGCCAGCCGCTGCCGGTGCGCAACAGTTCCACGTAGTCCCGGTCCAGCAGATACTGGTCGTCGCGGCTCAGGCCGTGGCCCTTGAAGGACTGGTAGCGCCCGGTTATGCCCGCCCGCAGCACCTTCCAGTTGAGCACCCCGGCGGCCAGGGCCTCTTCGTACACCTCCAGGTTGATGGGCCGGGGCCCCACCACGCTGATGTCGCCCAGGAAGATGTTGATGAGCTGGGGCAGTTCGTCCAGGTATATCTTTTGCAGCACCGAGCCCACCTTGGTCATGGAGTGGCCGTCCCACTCCAGGTACTTGGTGTGGATGAACTTGCCCTGGCGCTTGAGCTCCTCGATGACCTCGGGCTTGAAGATGAAGAACTTCATGAAGTGGAAGGTGCGCCCCTGGGATATGCGCGGCTCGTAATAAAACAGGGGCGCCCCGGCCTGACCCCGGCCCAGGTGCTCCAGGAATATGGCCAGCATGGTGACCAAAAACACCGGCAGGGTGAGGGTGAGCACCGTTCCGGAAAAGGCAATGTCAAAGGCGCGCTTCAAGAAGGGGGTGGGGATGGGCTGGTCGGGCAAAGGGGGCAGGGCCCGGGCCTTTTCCAAAAGGGCCAGGATCTCCGGAGTTGCTTCCCGCTGGGCCGCTTTCTCCATGGCTTCGCTCATGGCACACCTCTCGTGGATTCTACTGAGATTTCCAGGTTAACAGCGGCCCTCGGCCCTGGGCAATACTAACTGAAGCGTTCGTCGGCTTTCTTGGTGGGCGCGTCCTGGGCCTTGTCCGCCAGCCAGCCGGTGCGCACTTCGCCGGGAGGCGCGTCGAACTGGGGCACGTAAGGCTTGACGTCCAACAGCGGGCTCTGGTCCAGCATGTCCACGCCCTTCAGGTGCAGCACGTTGCCTTCCACCGCCACCAGCTCCACCACCGACAGGCCCATGGAATTGGGCCGGGCCGGGGCCCGGGTGGCGAAAAGGCCGTGCTCGTTCTGGTCCAGGAAGGGCTTCACCTTGAGCTTGAAGGCCGCCGCCCGGTGGCAATGATAGAGCAGGATCACGTGGCTGAAGCTATCCAGCCCCTCCAAGGCGGGGGCCAGCTCCGGGCGCAGCTCGGCCCGCCCCAGGGCGTCCCCGGCCCCGCAGGGTTGGATGGGCGCGCCGCTGGGCTCGCGGAAGGGAGTGTACAGCAGGCCTATGGGCTCGTAGCAGATTTGGTTCATGATCAGCCTCGGTGTTTTACTTCCAGCAGCCCCACCGCCACGGGCAGCAGGAGCATCACCAGGCCCAAACCGGTCACCCCGCCCCAGGCCCACCTGCTCCACAGGGCGCCCGCCGCGGTGATGCCCGCCCAGCCGCCCAAATAATACACCAATACGTATAGGCTGTTCCCCCGGCCCTGGCTGGAGCTGAGGCGCATGTTCAAAATACCCTGGCTGGTGGCGTGGATGGTGAAGTGCCCGGCGCACACCAACACCAGGGCCAGGATAACCATGGGCAGCGAGGCCGAGCGCGACACCACGAGGGCCAGAGCGAACAGGGCCGCGCCCATGAGCAGCACCGGACCCGCGCCCCACCTTCCGGCCAAGCGCCCGGCCAGAGGGCTTTGGGCCACCCCGATGATGAAGCTGAGGTAGACCAGGCTGATCAGGCTGGTGGAGGCAAAAAAAGGCGGGGCGGCCAGGTGGTAGGGGATGTAGTTGAACACCGCCGCGAACACGAACATGCTGCCGAAGGTGGACAGATAGGGGGCCAGAGTGGGGCGGCTCTTCAGTAGGGCCAAGTAGCCGGGCTCGCTTTTCTGGTGAGCGGGCGGCGGCCCCTGGGTGGGCAGCCAGGCCATGGCGGCCAGGGACAGGGCCAGCACCAAAAAGGCCCCCAGCCAAAAGCAGGCCCGCCAGTGCCCGGCCAGGAAAAACCCGCTGAGCAGGCGGCCCATGAGCCCGCCCACCACCGTGGCCGCCACGTAAGAGCCCATGACCACCCGCAGTCCGGCGGGGGGCAGGGTGCGGGCCAAATAGGCGGCCAGGCACGAGGTGAGGGCGGGCAGGGCGAGTCCCTGGCCCAAGCGCGCGGCCAAGAGCACCGTCAAGTTGGGGCTCAGGGCGGCCAGGGCCAGGCAGGCGATGGTGGCCCCGCCGCCCAGGGCGATGATGGATTTCACTGCCCAGCGGTCGGCCAGGACCCCGAAGGGCAGGCAGGCCAGGGTGATGCCCAGTATGACCAGGGAAACGCTGAGCGAGGCCAGGGGCGGCGAGGCCGCGAACTCCCGGCTGATCTCGGGCAGCACCGGCTGGGTGAAGTAGACGGCGCTAATGGCCGCGGCCACCAAGCCGAAGACCAGGGCCTGCAAGGGCAGATGGCCTTGGACCCGGCGCAAGGGGTCAGGACTTTTGATCTGCGGGGCGCAGGAACACCGCTCCGAGGGGCGGCAGGGTCAGCTCCAAGGAATAGGCGCGGCCGTGCACTCCGGTGGTGGAGGCGTTCACTCCTCCGGCGTTGCCCGCCCCGCTGCCGCCGTATTCCGGGGCGTCGCTGTTGAAAATCTCTTGCCAGAAGCCGGGCCGGTCCACCCCGACCCGGTAGTTCTTGCGGGGCACCGGGGTGAAGTTGAGCACCGCCAGCATGGAGGCCCCCGCCGCCGGGTTCAGGCGCAGCAGGGCCAGGACGCTGGCCTCGGTGTCGTTGCAGTCCACCCAGGAGAAGCCCTCGGGCTTCAGGTCCACCTGCATGGCCGGTTCGCGGCGATAGGTCCGGTTGAGGTCGCTCACCAGTCGCTTCATACCGGTGTGGGGCTCGTAGTCCAACAGGGCCCAGTCCAGGGCGCCCTCGTGGTTCCACTCGCTCCACTGGGCGATCTCCCCGCCCATGAACAAAAGCTTCTTGCCCGGTTGGGCGTACATGTAGCTGTGCAGCAGGCGCAGGTTGGCGAACTTTTGCCAGTTGTCGCCGGGCATCTTGCCCAGCAGGGAGGCCTTGCCATGCACCACCTCGTCGTGGCTCAGCGCCAGCACGAAGTTCTCGGTGAAGGCGTAGAGCATGCGGAAGGTGAGCTTGTTGTGGTGGAACTTGCGATGGATGGGGTCTTGGCGGAAGTAGGCTAGGGTGTCGTGCATCCAGCCCATGTCCCACTTGAGGCCGAATCCCAGGCCGCCCAAATAGGCGGGGCGGCTGACCATGGGCCAGGCGGTGGATTCCTCGGCGATGTTGGCGATGCCCGGATTGGCCGCGTAGGTCTCGATGTTTATGCGGGTCAGCAGGCCCACCGCCTCCAGGTTCTCGTTGCCCCCGTACTGGTTGGGAATCCACTCCCCGTCCTCGCGGGAGTAGTTGAGGTAGAGCATGGAGGCCACCGCGTCGACCCTCAGGCCGTCGGCGTGCATTTCCTTGAGCCAGAACATGGCGCTGGAGAGCAAAAAGGAGCGCACCTCGTCGCGGCCGTAGTTGAAGATGTCGCTGTGCCAGTCCGGGTGGAAGCCCTGGCGGGGGTCGGCGTGCTCGTAGAGGTGGGTGCCGTCGAAAAAGTCCAGCCCGTGGCCGTCGGTGGGGAAGTGGCTGGGCACCCAGTCCAGGATCACCCCCAGGCCCCGTTGGTGCAGATAGTCCACCAGATATTTGAAATCCTGGGGCGGGCCGAAACGGGAGGTGGGGGCGAAGTAGCCGGTTACCTGATAGCCCCAGGAGCCGCCGAAGGGGTGCTCCATGATGGGCATGAACTCCACGTGGGTGTAGCCCAACTCCTCCAGGTAGTCGGTCAAAAGCGGGGCCAGATCTCGGTAGCCCAGGGTCTCGCCGTTCGGGCCCTTGCGCCAGGAGGCCAAGTGCATCTCATAGGTGGCCATGGGCCGGTCCAGAACGTTGCCCTGGGCCCGTTCATGCATCCACTGGCCGTCGCCCCACTCATAGGCCGGGTCCGCCACCACCGATGCGGTCAAGGGAGGCACTTCGGTGGCCTGGGCCAGGGGATCGGCTTTGTCCACCTGATAGCCCATGGTCTTGGATTCGATGTGATACTTGTAGCGCTGCCCGGCCAACACCCCGGGCACGAAGCCCTCCCAGATGCCCGAGCCCGACCGCAGGCCTAGGGGGGCGGTGTGCTGGTCCCAGCCGTTGAAGTCGCCCATGATGAACACGGCGTGGGCGTTGGGGGCCCAGACCGCGAAGTAAGTGCCCTCTTGCCCCGCCACCTCCACCTGATGGGCTCCCAGCTTGTTATAAAGCTCCAGGTGGCTGCCTTCGTTGAACAAGTACAGGTCATCTTCGCTTAGCAGCGAAAATGGGGCCTTTTTGGCTTTGGCCTTGGCCATGGGCTCCTCGCGGTAAATAATTACTAAGTATAGCTTACCATTATGGCAGCGTGCGGCGGGCATGCAAGGCCGCCGAGGCCGAGGCCGTTGTTTTTGGAGAGCCCAGGGCCTAGAGTATTAGGCGTACGTTCCTGTCCCAAAATGGTGGTGCGCTGATGAACCCAGACCTGAAAACACAAGGCAAGGAAGGCCGCCGGGTGACCTGGGTGGGGGTGTGGGTGAACCTGGTCCTGTCCGTTGGTAAGCTGTTGGCCGGAATTTTCGGCAACAGCCAGGCCATGATCGCCGACGCGGCCCACTCGTTGAGCGATTTGATAACCGACGGGGTGGTTCTGGTGGGGCTCAAGCTGGGGCGCAGCGCCCCGGATGCCGGTCACCCCTTTGGCCATGGCCGCATAGAAACCCTTTCCACCGTGGTGGTGGGGGCGATTCTCGCCGCCCTGGCGGTGATCCTGGGCTATGATGCCATCGTTCAGTTGATCCGGGGAGATGCTCACCACCCCACCTGGCTGGCCTTGGCGGCTGCGGCGGTTTCCATCCTGTTCAAGGAGGCCCTGTACCGCTACACGGTGCGAGTGGGCCGTCGCATAAAGAGCCAGGCCGTGGTGGCCAATGCCTGGCATCATCGTTCCGACGCCCTCAGCTCGGTGGCGGTTTTGGCGGGCGTGGCCGGGGCCATGATCAAGCCGTCCTGGCACAGCCTGGACGCCTGGGCCGCCCTGGTGGTCTCCCTGCTCATCCTCAAGGTGGGGGCGGATGTGCTTTGGGACGCCCTCAAGGAGATGGTGGACACCGCTCCTTCCCGTGAGGTGGTGGAATCCATCGAACGCTGCGCCATGAGCGTGGCCGGGGTGCAACAGGTGCACGACCTCAAGGTGCGCAGTCTGGGCGGCCGCTACCAGATGCAGATTCACGTGGTGGTGGACGGAGAACTCAGGGTTTCCCAGGGCCACGATATCGCCAAGGCGGTGGAGCATTGCGTGGAGGCCGAGGTGGATGACGTGGGCGAGGTGATCGTGCACGTTGACCCCTCCAAACCCCAGTAGGCACGCGGCGCCCGGCGCCGGGAAGGTTTTTTCCCATGAGCCAAGACAACTTTGACGTGGTGATCCTGGGCACCGGCCCGGCCGGGCTCCAGGCAGCCATCCATGCGGCTCGCAAAAAGGTTTCCGTGCTGGTGTTGGGCCGCCGCCCCCAGAGCAGCCTGTACAAGGCCCACGTGGAGAACTTCTGCTGCCTGGGTAAGATCGCCGGCGAAGACCTCTTGGAGGCGGGCCGGGAGCAGGCCCAAAGCTTCGGGGCCCAGATGTGGGACGAGGACGTCTTGGAGGTGGAGCCCCAGGGAGAGGGCTTCTTGATCAAGATCGAGAGCGGACGGGACCTAGCCGCCAAGGCCCTGGTGTTGGCCATGGGCATCAGCCGCAACAAGCTGGGGGTCAAGGGCGAGAAGGAGCTGTTGGGCAAGGGGGTGAGCTACTGCGTGGACTGCGACGCCGGGTTCTACCGCCAGGCCAAGGTGGCGGTGGTGGGCGAGGGCAGCGCCGCCTTCAGCGGCGCCCTCACTCTGCTCATGGCGGCCAGCGAGGTGCACCTTATCTACGGCCAGGCCACGGTGGACCCCACCCTGGCGGCGCAGGTGGAGGCCGGCGGCATAATCGCCCACCCCGGCCGCAAGGTGAAGGCCATCCTGGGCGCGGACAAGGTGGAGGGGCTGGAACTGGACGACGGCGCGACCCTGGAGGTGGAGGGGGTGTTCATCGAGCTGGGGGCCAAGGGGGCGGTGGCCCTGGCCGGGACCCTGGGGGTGATGATGGACCCCGAGACCATGCAGTACGTCGCCGCCGACAAGAAGCAAGCCACCAACCTGCCCGGCGTCTATGCCTGCGGCGACATCACCGGGCCGCCCTGGCAGGTGGCCAAGGCGGTGGGCGAGGGTTGCGTGGCCGGGCTGGAGGCCGCCGCCTTTGCCAAGGGCCGCCGCTAGTCCCCGGCTACGCCAGCCACCGGCATACCGCGTTGCCGGCTGCGCTCGGTTTGGGTACGCCCGAACCTGCAAAGCCGGCGATTCGTCCTCCAAGGGCCACAACAATAAAATACCATTGCGCATTTCCTGACTTATGCGTGCCTGCCGCCTCCTGGGTAGGGGCTCCCCCCGCTAAATTACGGGTTTCCCCCCATGGCGGCCGGAGCCAGCTTTTTCATAGGATATATTTGAGAAATTAGGGACAAAGGGCCCATGGAGGGCAGATGAGGCCGCGCAAGGGCAGGCCTGATCATGGGTCGGTCCGTTTATCCTGCTTGCGGCGAGGTGGCATGAGCGATTTCCCTCTGCCCCGCATAAAGGATTTTTTGCAGTCGGTGGTCCCCTTCGACACCATGGAGGAGGCTGAACTGCAACGAGTGGTGGGCCTGATGGACCTGGCCTACTTTCCTCATGGCGAGGTGATCATCCAGGCGGGCGAGGACCCCTCCAAGAATCTCTACGTCATCATGAACGGCTCGGTGAGGGTGACCCTGCCCCGTCAAACCGGCGAGGAACTGCTCATCGACGTGCGTGGTGAAGGCGACACCTTTGGTGCGCTCAGCCTCTTGCAGGGCGAGCTGGCCCTGTTCACGGTAACGGCCCAGGAAGACCTGCTGGCCTTCATGTTACCCGACGAGCCCTTTAGGGCCCTGGTCAGGGACAACCCGGTCTTCAAGCGCCACTTCAGCTTTTCCCTGGCCCGCAACATAGACGCGGTGCGCCGGGCGGCCGACCACCACACCACCCAGATGACCGGCACCGACACCCTGGGCCTGGACGCGGTGCTTACCGGCAGCCGGGTGCACGAGTTGATGAGCAAGCAGTTGCTCACCTGCCTGCCCGTCACCCCGGTGAAGGCGGCGGCCATACTCATGACCCAGCGCAAGGTGGGCTCCATCATGGTCTGCGAGGCGGGAGGGCGGCCCCTGGGCATCCTCACCGACACCGATCTCAGGGTGCGGGTGCTGGCCGCCGGGGTGCCTTCGGACGTGCCGGTGGCCGAGGTGATGAGCCGGTCCATGAAGGCGATTTCGCCCCAGGCCTTTGCCTTTGAGGCCATGATCGAGATGGCCCGTCACGGGGTGCACCACTTGGCGGTTACCGAGGACCAGCGCCTGGTGGGGGTGATCAGCGACCACGACCTGACCATGGTCACCGGCTCTTCGCCGGTGGGGGTGATGAAGGAGGTGGCCAAGGTTTCCAGCCTGGAGGATCTGGCCGGGCTGCCCCGGCGCATGAACCGGGTGATGGAAACGCTCCTTCGCCTGGGGGGCAGCGCCGAGTACATGCTGGACGTGCTCAGCGAGTTCAACGACCGTCTTACCGTGCGCCTGATCCGGCTTACCCAGACCGCCATGGAGCACAAGGGGCTGGGCCCGGCCCCGGTGCAGTTCTCTTGGCTGGCCCTGGGCTCGGCCGGACGCCGCGAACAGGCCCTGCACCAGGGTCAGGACTACGCGGTGGTCTACGCCAACGTGCCCCCGGACCGCGAGGAAACGGTGCACACCTGGTTCAGCGAGTTCGCCACGCGCATGATCGAGGGGCTCTCCTCCTGCGGGTTCACGGGCACCTCCGAGGCGGTGATGAACGATGCGCTCCTGTGCTGCCGTAGCGAAGCCGCCTGGGAGGAGTCGTTCATGGCCTGGGTCGAGGGGGCCCATCCTCCAGCCCTGGCCATGGCGGCCAAATACTTCGACCTCAGGGCGGTGTACGCGGAAACCGGCTTCGTGGAGACGCTTTGGGGCAAGATTTTCAATGCCATCGAAGCTAATCGCGATTTTCTGGGCCGCCTGTACCAGGCCGGCCCCCAGACCCGCCCGCCGGTGGGCTTTTTGCGCCAGTTCGCGGTGGATTTCGACGGTGCCTACCTCGACCGGCTCAATCTCGAAGAAGTGGCCCTGCAGCCGGTGGTGGAAGCGGCCAGGATAATGGCCCTGGACCAGAGGCTGCGCCAGACCAACACCCTGGAGCGCCTGGGGGCGGTGACCAGGCTGGGTCTGCTGAAGGACCGCATGGCCGAGGACCTCTACGAGGCCTTCAGCTTCGTGACCCTGCTGAGGATCGCCCGACGCCTGGAGGAGAGCCACAACGGCAAGGACGAGGGAGCCTATCTGGACCCGGCGGAGCTGAACCGGGTGCAGCGCAAGATGCTCAAGGAAAGTTTCCAGGTGGTGGGCAAGTTGCAAGAGTTCACCGCCCAACGCTATGCCCAGTAATCCAGGGGCCGGTTAGAGAGGAAGGCGTTGAATTTGTGGCAGGCCAAGCTACTCAACCGGGCCACCCGCTTGCGCCTGGCCCACCGCCGCCTGCCCGACGAGGCCAGGGCCAACCTCTCGGTGTTGGACGGCCTCAGCGGCCGGGCCCCGGTTTCGGCCCAGCGCTACGTGGTGGTGGACCTGGAGACCACCGGCCTGGACCACACCAAGGACCGGGTGGTGAGCGTGGGGGCCTTCCGGGTGGTGGGAGGGCACATTCGTCTGGGGGAGGTGTTCAACGAGTTCGCCAACCCCGGCCGGGGCATACCCGTGGAGTCCATCAAGGTGCACGGCATCACCCCGGACAACATCCGCGACGCCCGGCCCGCCTGGGAGGTGTTTCGCGATTTTCTGGGCTTCTTGGGACGCGACATAGTGGTGGCCCATTTTGCCCGCTTTGACATGTTTTTCTTGAATCGGGTGATGCGGGCCCAATACGGCATGCGCCTGCAAAACCTGGTGGTGGACACGGTTTTGATGTGCCGGGCCGCCCTGATCGAACCAGACCCCTACGGCCAGAAGAAGGGGGCCAAGCGTTGCAGCTTGGACGCCCTGGCCGCCCGCTACGGGTTGGAGGTGCCGGAGCGGCACACCGCCCTGGGCGACGCCATGGCCACGGCTTTGATTTTGCAGCGCCTGCTGCCGGAGATGGAGCACGCGGGGTGGAAAACCTTGGGAGATTTGGTCCGGGTGGCCGGGGTGCAATAAAGTTGGCGGAAATTTGCTATCCTGTTTCAAGCTGATTGCGGCGCGCTCCGGGGCGGCCGATATAGCTTGGGCCAGTTTGGTACCCGTTAAACGATACGGGAGAAAGGACGCGTGATGGCTGACGATAAGGTTTTGGAAAAAAACGGGCTGTACTATCCTCCTCAGTCCTTTGTGGAAAAAGCCCACATCAACAGCTTTGAGCAGTACCAGGAGATGTACAAGCGCTCCATCGATGACCCCGAGGGCTTTTGGGGGGAAGTGGCCCAGGGGTTTCATTGGGACAAGAAGTGGGACAAGGTCCTGGAGTACAACTTCCACCGCAGCAAGGGGCCCATCAACATTGAGTGGTTCAAGGGCGCCAAGACCAACATGACCTACAACTGCCTGGACCGCCACCTGGAGACCAGGGGCGACCAGCCGGCGCTGCTTTGGGAGGGTAACGAGCCCGGCGAGGACCGGATAATCACTTATCGTCAGCTTTATGAGCACGTGTGCAAGTTCGCCAACGTGCTCAAGGGCTTTGGGGTCAAAAAGGGCGACCGGGTCACCATCTACCTGCCCATGATCCCCGAGCTGGCCATCTCCATGCTGGCCTGCGCCCGCATCGGCGCCATCCACAGCGTGGTGTTCGGCGGCTTCTCGGCCGAATCCCTGAAGGACCGTATCGTGGACTCCGAGTGCAACCTGGTAATCACCAGCGACGGCACCTATCGCGGCGGCAAGGCGGTCACCCTCAAGCAGATCGCCGACGATGCCGTGACCAACGCCGAGAAGGAAGGGGTCACGGTACCCAACGTGGTGGTGGTGGAGCGCGTGGGCCCGGGCAAGGGCATCGAGTGCCCCATGAAGGAGGGCCGCGACCAATACTGGCACGACCTCATGGCCGGCGCGGACAGCAAATGCGAGGTGGAGTGGATGGACGCCGAGGACCCGCTGTTCATCCTCTACACCAGCGGCTCCACCGGCAAGCCCAAGGGGGTGCTGCACACCACCGGCGGCTACATGGTCTATGTATCGATCACCCACAAATACGTCTTCGACTATCATGATGGCGACGTGTACTGGTGCACCGCGGACATCGGCTGGGTCACCGGCCACAGCTACATCCTCTACGGGCCGCTACTCAACGGGGCCCAGAGCCTCATGTTCGAGGGCGTGCCCACCTATCCCGACTCTGGACGCTTCTGGGACGTGGTGGACAAGTGGAAGGTGAACATCTTCTACACCGCTCCCACCGCCATCCGGGCGGTCATGCGCATGGGCGACGACTTCGTCACCAAATACAGCCGTAAATCCCTGCAACTGCTGGGCACGGTGGGCGAGCCCATCAACCCCGAGGCCTGGCGCTGGTACAACGAGGTGGTGGGCGAGAGCCACTGCCCCATCGTGGACACCTGGTGGCAGACCGAGACCGGCGGCATCCTCATCACTCCCCTGCCCGGAGCCATCCCCACCAAGCCCGGCTCGGCCACCCTGCCTTTCTTCGGGGTGCAGCCTTGCATGCTCGATGACGACGGCAAGGAACTGGAAGGCAACGGGGTGAGCGGACGCCTGGCCATCAAGGCCCCCTGGCCCGGCCAACTGCGCACCACCTATGGCTCCCATGAGCGCTTTGAGACGGTGTACTTCAGCGACTTTGACGGCTACTACTTCACCGGCGACGGCGCCAAGCGCGACGAGAGCGGCTACTACTGGATCACCGGCCGGGTGGATGACGTGATCAACGTCAGCGGCCACCGCATGGGCACCGCCGAGGTGGAGAGCGCCCTGGTGAGCCATCCCACCGTGGCCGAGGCCGCCGTGGTGGGCTTCCCCCACGAGATCAAGGGCCAGGGCATCTACGCCTACGTGACCCTGAAGGTGGGAGAGGAGTACAGCGAGCAGCTCAAGAAGGACCTGGTCATGCACGTGCGCAAGGAGATCGGCCCCATCGCCTCGCCGGACGTGATCCACTGGGCCCCGGCGTTGCCCAAGACCCGTTCGGGCAAGATCATGCGGCGCATCCTCAGGAAGATGGCCGCCGGCGAAAGCGACTTCGGCGACACCAGCACCCTGGCCGACCCCAGCGTGGTGGGCACCCTGGTGGAGATGAAGGGCAAGTAAAACCCAACAGCCACCGCCTCCGGAGCGCGGGGGCGGTGGCTTAGGCCTTACATGCGTCCGCGCCTCACCATGTGGGGCCGGATGAGCACACAAGTAGTTGTAAAGCGTGACTGCCCTGGGAGGAGGTATGCCTCAAAGCGATTCGGTCAGTAGCCCGAACCAGGAAACCTTGCTGGCATTTTTGTTGGACACCCCGCCTTTCCAGGAGTTGGGGCGGGCGGGCCTGGAGTCCGTGCTGGGCAATGTCTCCACCCAGCGTTTTGCCGCGGGTGAGCTTATTTTGCAAGCCGGGCAAAGCCAGGTCACTCACCTGTTGGTGATCTACGAGGGCAAGGTGCGCCTGTTCCTGCCCGGCCAGGACGGCTCGGAAAACCTCCAGGACACACGGGGCCCCGGTGAAACCATCGGGGCGCTTGGCATCTTTAGAGAAAGCCTTTCCAACCTCAACGCCGAGGCCATGGAAGACACCCTGTGCTTGCTCATCCCCCGTGAGGGATTCTTGCACCTCACCGAAAGAAGCGCCCGCTTCGCCCAATTTTATCTGAAGTACCTTTCCGAACACTACGTGGGCAAGGCCCTCACCGAGCTGCGCCGGCCCAAGGCGACCTCATCCAGCGAGGGGGCCTTGTATCTGTTCAGCGCCCAGGTGGGCGACCTGGTGCGCCGCCGCCCGGAGATGATCGCGGCCGACCAGCCCATCCAGGCCGCCGCCGCCCAGCTCACCAGCGGGAGGGTGGGGGCCCTGCTGGTCACCGACCAGGCGGGCAAGGTGGTGGGGGTGGTAACCGACCGCGATCTGAGGCGGGTGGTCACCGAAGACCTGGACCACCTTGGTCCGGTGAGCACGGTCATGAGCGCCCCGGTGCACACCATCGGCTTCCACACCATCTGCTTCGACGCCCTGCTGGAGATGCTGCGCCTGAAGGTGCACCACCTGGCCATCGAGCGCCGGGGCAAGATAGAGGGCATGGTCAGTGGCCACGACCTCATGGTGGCCCAGGGGTCCAGCCCCTTCTATCTGCTGCGTGAGATATTAAACGCCGACCAGTTCGACGAGATCTACGACCTCTCGCGGCGGGTGCCCCTGGTGGTGCGCTCGCTGATCTACGAGGGAGCCCGGCCGGGCAACATCACCCGCATGATCACCCTGCTCAACGACTACCTCTTGGAACGGGTGCTCAGCCTGCTGCAAAAGGAACAGGGGCCGCCGCCGGTGCCCTACTGCTGGCTGTTGATGGGCAGCGAGGGGCGCAAGGAGCAGACCTTCCGCACCGATCAGGACAACGGCCTCGTCTACGCCGATTCCGAGGACCCGGAGCAGGCCAAGCGGGCCGAGGAATATTTCACTGCCTTCACCGCCCAGGCCATCGAGCATCTGGTGTCCTGCGGCTTTCCCCGTTGCCCCGGCGACATGATGGCCTCCAATCCCCTGTGGCGTCAGCCCTACACCAAGTGGCGCGGCCTGTTCGACCGCTGGATCTACAAGCCCGAGCCCAAGGAAGTGCTCTACGCCACCATTTTCTTCGACTTCCGCCCGGGCCACGGCGAGCTTTCCCTGGGTGAGCGCCTGCGCGACCACCTGACCAAAGAGGTGCGCGGCCAAGAGGTGTTTTTGCGCCTGCTGGCCAAGGACGCCATGACCACCCCCACGCCGCTGACAATGTTCCGCAACTTCGTTTTGGAGAAAAAAGGGGAGCACAAGAACAAGATTGATCTGAAGACCAAGGGCCTGGTGCCCTTCGTGGACTTCGCCAGAGTGCTGTCCCTGGCCCACGGCATAAAGGAAACCAACACCCTGGAGCGCTTGCAACTCCTGGGCGAGGGCGGGCACATCTCCCCGGAACTGACCACCGAGGCCATGCAGGCCTACGAGTTCCAGATGCAACTCAGGCTGATGCACCAGCAGCGTTTGGACGAGGAGGGACTGCCCCCCAACAACTTCCTGGACCCCTCCGAGCTCTCCGATCTGGAGCGCCACACCCTAAAGGACGCCTTTGCAGTAACCAATGAGCTGAAGGCGGCCCTCAAGGAAGAATTCCGGCTGAGTCTGGGATAAGAATTACCTAGTCTAAGAACCCGGCGCTTTCATGCGGCGTAGCAAGGCCGTGGCCTTTTCATCACCCTTGGCCTCGGCCTCCCTGAGGGCAGGCAGGGCCTCTCGTCCCATTTCTTGCAGCAGCAGACTGCTCTTTTCGCGGGTGCAGTCCAAGACCGGGCCCACCGCCCGGCCGCCCAGGCTGAGTCCCTGCACCAGGGCGGGAGCCGCCTCCATCCCCATCTCGCGCAGCTTGTTCTGGGCGGTTCGCTGATCCGCCTCGCTGCCCAGGCAAAGGCGTACCACAAAATCCTTGGGCCCGCCCATGCTTTGCCAGCCCAGGTTCTGATACCAGGCGTCCCCGGCCAAGATCACCAGCCATAGGGCCATGACTCCCCAGGCCAAGAGGGTCACCTTACCGGGAGCGGCGGTCCGGGCGAGGCGCATGGTTCTTAACACCACCAAACCCAGGGTGAAAGAGATCAGGACCAAGACCAACTGGGGCGACAGGAGCATCAGGGGCTCCAGGACGTCGCCCAGGCTATTCATGGGGTTGTATTGCCAATAGGCCAACAGCGGCCGCAGGAATGTGGTGATGAAGAACACGATGGCCGCTAGAGAGGCAGCCAGGGCGGGAAGGCCCGCCCACCAGCGGGCCTTGCGCAACAGATAGCCCAAGGCGAACAACTCCACCGCCACCGCCAACAGCCCCCAAAACCCCAGCTTGGCGTTTTGGAGCAGATTGGTGGGCTCCGCGGCCATGGCCACGACCAGCACCGCCAGACCCGGCGCGGCCGCGGCCAGGCCGCCCTTGAGCAGGGACTTGGAGGTAACCTCTTCCGGCGTCAAGATTCGTTTCTGCATGGTCCTCACTTTAGATGTATAGCGGGCCGGTGGGCAAGCCAAAAGCAGGGCGCACCGGATAGCTCCGGTGCGCCCTGGCTGGGGTTTTCACGTCTTGCGGGTCTCGCTTGTCCCTAGTGGTCCGTGGCCTCGCCGGAGCCCCTGGGGATGCGCACGCTCTCCACCAGCTCCTGGATCTCCGGAGGCGGTTCCTTGGTGAAGGAGCTGACCACCAGGGTGATCACCAAGTTGATGATCATACCGATGGTGCCGATGCCCTCGGGGGTGATGCCCAGGAACCAGTTACCCACACCCATGAACTTGGTCTGGATGATGTAGATACCGGTGAACAGGATACCCGCGACCATGCCGCAGATAGCACCTTCACGCGTGGTCTTCTTGTAGAAGATACCCAGCAAGATGACCGGGAAGATGCTCGAGGCAGCCAAGCCGAAGGCGAAGGCCACCACCTGAGCCACGAACGCTGGAGGGTAGATGCCGAAGTAGCCGGCCAAAACGATGGCCAGACCGATGAAGATACGGGCCACCAGGACGCGCTGCTTCTCCGTGGCCTGCGGGTTAATGATTCGATAGTAGAAGTCGTGGCTGATGGAGGAGGACACCGCCAACAGCAGACCGGCCGCAGTGGACAAGGCGGCTGCCAAACCACCGGCCGCGACCAGGCCGACCACCCAGGCGGACAGGCCTCCGATCTCCGGGCTGGCCAACACCATGATATCCCGGTCCACGTAAAGCTCGTTTTTGTTGGTGGTGATCTTGTTGTTCAGCAGGGGCTGGCCGTACTTGCCCAGCACCCGCTTGCCGTCGGCCATCTTGAAGTTGGGACGGCCCACAAAGGCCGCGCCCGGACGGTATTGGATGATGCCGTCCCCATTCTTGTCCACCCAGGCCACCAGGCCGGGCTTTTGCCAGTTGGTATACCATTGGGGCCGCTCAATGTATGGCTTGTCATTCAAGGTGTTCACCATGTTGTAGCGGGCGAAGGCCGCCACGGCGGGAGCGGTGGTGTAGAGGATGGCGATGAACAGCAGGGCCCAGCCGGCGCTGGCCCGGGCCTGACGCACGCCGGGCACCGTGTAGAAACGGATGATGACGTGAGGCAGACCGGCGGTGCCCACCATCAGGGCGAAGGTGATGCACAGCACGTTGAGCATGTTGGTGTTCACCGTGGCAAAGGTCGCCGTGTACTGCACAAACCCTAAATCTTTAGCTATGATGTTCAGGGTGTCCAGCAGGTACTTGCCCGCATCGGGGTGTCCGGCGGCAATGGTGCTGCCGAAACCGATCTGGGGAATGGGAACCCCGGTGATCTTCATGGAGATGGCGATGGCGGGAATCAGGTAGGCGGTGATCAGCACGCAGTACTGACACACCTGGGTCCAGGTGATTCCCTTCATGCCGCCCAGGGCCGCGTAGATGAACACGATACACATACCGATGATGACACCGGTGTTGATGTCCACCTCCAAAAAGCGGCTGAAGACCACGCCCACGCCGCGCATCTGGCCGCAGACGTAGGTGTAGGACACGAAGACGGTACATGCCGCAGCCACCAGGCGAGCCGCGTTGGAATAGTAACGGTCGCCTACGAAGTCGGGCACCGTGTACTTTCCGAATTTGCGAAGGTATGGGGCCAGCAGCAGGGCCAGCAGCACATAACCGCCGGTCCAGCCCATCAGGTAGTAGGCCCCCGGATAGCCGAGGAAGCTGATGAGTCCGGCCATGGAGATGAAGCTTGCCGCGCTCATCCAGTCTGCAGCCGTGGCCATGCCGTTGGCCACCGGCGGCACACCCATGCCGGCTACGTAGAAGCCCTTGGTGTCGGACACGCGGGAGCGCCAGGCAATATAGATGTAAAGAGCAAAGGTGACTCCGACGAATACGTAAGTCCAGCCTAGAATACCCATGACTTACCCCCTATTCATCCACGTCGTATTCGCGGTCGAGTTTGCGCATCAGCTTGCAGTAAATAAGGATGAGCAACACGAATACGTAGATGGAGCCCTGCTGTGCGAACCAGAAGCCCAGGGGGAACCCGCCCAAGTGGATATGGTTGAGCGGGTTTACCAAGATGATCCCAAGCCCATAGGACACAAAGGCCCATATTGCAAGAAGCCACGCCATTATGCGTAGGTTCTTGCGCCAATACTCCTTGCGATCTTTACTCACCTAGCCCTCCTTTCCCGAGAGTCGTAGCTTACTCGGCTCTAATGGGGATGGCCGGCCTGCGGCGGCCTGGCGCGAAGGGCGTAAAGCGGCGGGCGATGGGGTCGGGAAGCGGCTATATGAAAGGGGCCCGCCGTTTTTCGGAGCCCTTCAATGGTGGAGACGTCTGCCTGTGCGACGCCCCGCGCCTTTACGGCCGCTACGGATGCGAGGCCAGCTTCCCTGAGCATCATAGTAGGAAAAGGGCCCTGCCGGGGGCCATGGGGGAAAACCCGTAATTATGGGGGGGAAGGCCCTACTTTTTCACAAAGTCGGTGGAGGAAGCACCCCTAGTGGGCTAATTATCCCAGAGTTGCGGGTCGATTATGCCGATGCGGATGGCCATCTTGACCAGTTCCAGGCGGTCCTTGAGCCCCAGCTTTTTCATGATGTTGGTGCGGTGCTTCTCCACCGTCTTGGGGCTTACGCAGAGCACGTCGGCGATCTGGTTGGTGCTGTTGCCCTCGACCACCAGGCGGAAAACCTGCTGCTCGCGCTCCGAGAGCAGGTCGTAGCCCTTCACCGCCGGAGCCTGCTTGCGGCTGTCCAGGTAGGCGTTGACCACCTCTGCCTTGATCTTGGAGCTGAGGAAATACTCCCCCTGGTGTGCGGCGCGCACCGCCTTGATCACGTCCTCGGTGGGCGATGCCTTGAGCACGTAGCCCAGGGCCCCGCCGTCCAAAACCCGGTGCACGAAGGTGTCCTTGCTGTGCATGGTCAAGACCACCACCTGGCAGCTCGGCACCGCGTCCTTGATAAGGTTCACCGCCTCCAGGCCGCTGACTCCGGGCATGGCGATGTCCAACAGCAGCACGTCGGGCCTGAGCGACTTGGTCATCTCCAGGGCCTCCAAGCCGTCGCCGGCCTCGCCCACCACTTCCATGTCCTCCTGGGCCCCCACCAACTGGCGGATTCCCTCGCGCACGATGGCGTGATCATCGGCTATGAGAACTTTGATGGTTCTTCGACTCAAGCTTCCCTCCAGATCCGGGGCTGGTCTTCCAGGGTTTGCTCGCTTTCCAAGGGCGGCCGCTCGGGCAAGGCCACCCGTATGGTGCAGCCTTTGCCGGGCGCGGAGCGAATGTCGATGGACCCGCCCACCGATGCCACCCGTTCGCGCATGCTGATGAGCCCGATGCCCTGGCGGCGCTCCATGTCCGGGTGCAGGTCGGAGGGGTCGAAGCCCTTGCCGTTGTCGCTGATAACCATGATGGCCGTGGGGTGGCTGTAGGTCAGGCGGATGCTCACTTGGTCCGCCTGGGCGTGCTTGACCACGTTGTTCAGAGCCTCCTGCATAATACGATACAAGACGATCTCAACCCTGGGGTCAAGTCTTCTTTTAAAACCGACCGCTTCGAACTTGATGCCCAGGGGGGCCCGTTGGGCCAATTCGCGCACGTACCACTCAAGGGTGGGGATCAGTCCCAGGTGGTCCAGCATGTCCGGCCTCAGGTCGCTCGATATCTTGCGCACGTTCTCGGCCAGCTCTTCGATGATGCTGGTCAGCGACTCGCAGCGAAGCAGTTGGTCGTCCAGTTGGCTGGGCAAAGATCCCGCCAGGGAGCGCACCCCCAGGTGCAGGGCGCTCAGCGACTGGCCGAACTCGTCGTGCAGGTCGGCGGCCAGGCGCTTGCGCTCGTCCTCGCTGCCCTGGATAAGTCTGCGCGAAAGCTGGCGAATTTCGTCCTCGTGGCGCCGACGATCGGTGACGTCGCGCAAGTAGGCCAGGTTCACGGTGCGCCCTTTATAAAGGACGCTGGTGGCGCTGACCGCGATGAACAGGGAGGTGCCGTCCTTGCGCAGGCCCTTGAAGTCGTAGCGGGCCGGGGAGAGATGGCCGTCGCGGCGGGCGCCGCTGATCTCCACCACCCGCTCCCGGTCCTGAGGGTGCACGATGGTGGTCAGGGATCGCCCCACGATTTCCCGCCGGGAGGCGTAGCCGAACATCTCGGCGAACTTGTGGTTCACGTACCACAGGATGTTGTCCTTGATCAGCACCACCCCGTCGTTGGAATACTCGATGGCCGTGCGGTAGCGCTCCTCGCTCTCCCGGAGCTGCTGTTCGGCCATCTTGCGCCGCAAAATCTGGTTTTGCAGCTCGGCCACCTTTTCCTCCAGCTCCTCGGCGTGGCGGTTGGCCAGCTCGTGGCGCTCCTGGAGGAAGTTGATGCGCCGCTTCAGGTCCTCGGGCCGGGCCCTGAGTCCGGCCAGGATCTCGCCGTAGACCTCGCTCAGCTCCTGGCTTTCCCGGGGGGTGAACACCCCGGCCGAGGTCAGGGTGCGGTGGGCTCCGGCGGTGCCCACCACGCCGGCCAGGTTCTTCTCCGCTTCGTTGTACAGCTCGGCCAGCTCGGTGATGGAGATGCGCTCCCGGTCCATGAGTCCGGTTTCGCGCAGACACTTTTCGGTGACCGCCGCCGCCCCGGCCGGCTCAAAGTAGCGCAGCAACAGGGCTTCTATGCGCCGCCGTTTGTCCGGCAGGCTGATGTAGGCTTCGTGGCGGCCTCCCCGGCTGAGCACCGCCTCGTCGATGAGCGCCCCCACGAAGGCCTCGGCGTCGCGCTGGGTCTGCTGGTTGGGGCGCTGGGTCAAGGAACCCAGGATGTAGAGCCCCAGGTTGGCCAACAGGCTCCAGAACACGCTGTGGCTCACCGGGTCCATGCCGCTGACCCCGAAGAGCTGCTCCGGCCTAAGGAAGCTGAGGTGCCAGGGGCCCTCGGTGATCAGGTGGGGGGAGAACCAGCCGCCGGTGACCAGGGCGGGCAGCAGCATGGTGTAGGCCCACACCAGAGCCCCGGCGAACAGGCCCCACATGGCGCCCCGGCTGTTGGCCTGGCGCCAGAAGATGCCCCCTACGATGGCCGGGGCGAACTGGAGCACCGCGGCGAAGGAGATGATGCCGATGTTCACCAGCATCACCTGGCCCCCCACCAGGCGCTCGAACCAGTAGCCCATGAGGATGAAGCAGGTCACCGCCAGCCAGCGGGACTTGAGCAGGTGGCGCTCGATGAAGCCCAGGGCGGGAATCCAGTCCACCAGGGGCAACAGCAGGTGGTTGCTGATCATGGTGGCCATGGTCATGGCGGTGATGAGCACCATGCTGGTGGCCGCGCTGAAGCCGCCCAGGAACACCAGCAGGGTGAGCAATTGGTGGCCGCTTCTGAGAGGAAGCTGCAACACAAAGGTGTCCGCTTGCTCCACGGGCAGGCCGGTGATGAGCCCGGCCAGGGCGATGGGGTAGGCGAAGATGGTGATGAGCAGCATGTACAGGGGGAACATCCACATCGCTTTTTTGATGTGGTCTTCGTTCTGGTTCTCCACCACCGCGATGTGGAACTGGCGGGGCAAGAACAAGACCGCGCTGGCGGCCAGGATAAGGTAGCTGCCCCAGGTGATGAAGCCGATGCTTTTGGGCTTGAGCCCCAGACCGGCCGGGGTCTCGGTGAGGGCGGAGTAGCGGGTGAAGATGTCGCCGAAGCCGTCGAAGAGGTAGTAGACCACGAAAACCCCGGCGGCCATGAACAGCACCAGCTTGACCAGGCCCTCGGCGGCCACGGCCATAACGATGCCTTCGTGGCGCTCGGTGGGGTCCAGGCGGCGCACTCCGAAGATGATGGTGAACACCACCATCAACGCCAGCACGATGGGACCCACGTGGCTGCCGATCCAGGCGCTGGCCACTCCGGTGTCCTGGGTGATCATGTCGAAGGTGGTGAGCACCGCCTTAAGCTGGAGGGCGATGTAGGGCATGGTGCCCACCAGGGCGATGAGGGTGGCCAGGGCGGCCAAGGGCACGGATTTTTCGTAGCGGGCCCCGATGAAGTCGGCGATGGAGGTGATGTGGTGGTTGGTCTTGATGCGCACCAGCTTGCGCAACAGCCCCCACCAGAAGATCACCACCATGGTGGGGCCCAGGTAGATGGTCATAAAAAGCATGCCGCTGGTGGCGGCGTAGCCCACCGAGCCGTAGTAGGTCCAGGTGGTGCAGAACACGCTGAGGCTCAGGGCGTAGATCAGGGGGTTGTTGACCACGCTGCGCCCGGCGGCCTGGCGGCGCTCGGCCCACACGGCCAGGGCGAAGATTAGCCCCATGTAGAAGCAGAAGACGCTTATGACCGTTAGGCTCTCGAACATTCCGCCTAACCGCCCGAGGGAGGTTTCTTATCCTCCGAACCGGAGGATGGCAGGAACAGGCTGAGCAGGAAGACCAGGGCTATGACCACGGTCCAGCCCGCGAACATGGTGATGAACAGGTGGGCAGGGGTCCAGCGGTCTTCTTCGGCCAGGTAGGGCCAATGGAACAGCACCAGGCTGATGACGAACACCAGCACCGCGAAAGCGGGGGTGCCCACCACCCGACGCACCCGCGCCTTGAGCCGCCTGCCCGATCCGGGAGCGGCGCCGTCCACTGGCCTGGGCATACAAGACCTCCAGAAAAGCCAGGGGTATTGTAGCAAATGGACGGTGCGCTGGGGAATCTACCTGCGAACCGGGGCGGGGGGCCGCCCGGCGGGCTCGGCGGGCTCGTCGAAACGGGCGGTGAGGGTGATCACCTCGCCGTCGTAGGCCGAGCGCACCTTGTAGGGCAGCTTCTTGAACAGGGCGATCATGCCCCGGTTGGCCGGGTGGGTGTAGGCCACCAGGCCGCCGATGCCGTGCTCGCGGGCGATGTTGGCCAGTTTGCGCTGCAGGATGGTGGAGATGCCCTTCTTCTGCCAGTCGCGGGCCACCGAGAAGGCCACCTCGGCCAGGTTGGTGGCGGGATCCAGGAAATAGTTGCCCACCGCCACGACCTTTTCGAAACCGGGCTCGCCCACCACCGCCACCAGGGTCATGTCGTGGATATAGTCCACCTGGAACATCTCGGGCATGTCCTGGCGGGCGAAGCTGACCCGCTCATGCAAAAAGCGGCGCATCACGTCGTCGCGGTCCAGGTTGTAGAAGTGCTCCTGGATCTGGCGCTCGTCGGTGGGCCGGGCCGGGCGGAACAGCACCTCGGTCCCGTCGAAGCTCCGCGTCTCCTCCACGGCCCTGGGATAGACGCTCTTGATGGTCTCGGCCAGGGTGCGCTCGCTGCCCAACAGCCCCGCCTCCTTGGCCTGCTGGAACAGCTGGTCGCGGAACTTGGGATGGGCCACGCTGATCATGGCGATGGCCCGTTCCTGCAGGCTCTTGCCGAACAGGTTGACCACCCCGTACTCGGTGACCACGTAGTGCACGTCGCCCCTGGGCACCACCACCGCGGTGTTGTCAAGCTGCACCGCGATGCGGCTGGACTTGCCGTCCAGGGTGGTGGAAGGCAGCATGAGGATGGACTTGCCGCCCGGGGCCATGCTGGCCCCGCGCACGAAGTCCATGACCCCGCTGACCCCGGTGAAGTGGTTGTAGGGCAGGGCGTCGGCCGCGGCCTGGCCGGTCAGGTCCATGGCCATGGCCACGTTCAGGGCCACCATCTTGTTGTGGCGGCTAATGATCAGCGGGTTGTTCACGTAGTCGCTGGGGTGGAACTCGATGCCCGGGTTGTCGTGCATGAACTCGTAGAGGTTGGCCGAACCGATGGCTCCGCTGGCCACCAGCTTGCCCTCGTTGAAGCCCTTTTTGCGGTTGTTTATCACCCCTCGGCTCACCAAGTTCAAGATGGTGTCGGTGAGGAACTGGGTGTGCACCCCCAGGTCGTTCTTGTCCTTGAGGGCCAACACCGTGGCCTGGTGGGTGGCCCCCAGGCTCATCTGTAGGGTGGAGCCGTCCTCGATGATGCGGGCCACATGCTGGGCGATGAGCTTGGCCGACTCGAACTCCGGCGGGCTGCCCACGGTCAAGATGGGCTCGTGGGCCTCCACCACCAGGTCGATGTCATTGACGTGCAAAAAGCTGCGCCCCATCACCCTGGGCATGGCCGGGTTCACCTGGGCGATGACCAGGTCGGCCGAGCGGGCGGCGGCCATGGTCACGTCCACGCTCACCCCCAGGCTGACCCAGCCGAAGTCGTCGGGCTCGCTCACCTGGATCAGGGCCACGTGTATCGGCATTTGACGGCTGGTGAACAGCCGCGGCACCTCGGAGAGGTTGATGGGGGTCAGAAAGCGCTTGCTGTTGCTGAGCACCCTGGGCTTGGCCGAACCCAGGTAAAAGGAGCGGATGTTCAGGTTGCGGCAGGCGGTTTCGTCGGCGATGAGGGTGAGCGGCGCGGTCTCCAGGCTGAGCACCCGCACCACCTCCACGTCGGTGAAGTTGCAGCTTTGGCGGGCCATCTCCTTGACCAGGGTCTGGGGCTCCCCGCAGGAGGTTCCCACGAACACCCGCTTGCCCCGTTTGATGCGGGATATGGCCTGCGCGGCGGTGCATTTCTTGGCTTGGTAGGCGTCCGGCCAGTAGATGGCGCTCATGTTCAGTCCTCGCGTGCGAATAATCAGGTTCAGGTGGTGGACTCAGTTTTGATTTTAGGGCCTAGGGGCAACCTTGCCAAGAGCAGCCGGGCCGCGGGGGATAAGTTAAGTTTTAGTTACGGGCAAGGCAATGCTTGGTTTTGACTGCGTATACACCATATAATGTGGTTGCAATCTGAACGCATCCCATCATGGAGGTGTTGCCAGTTCATGAAAAAAACCTATGTGCTAGACACCAACGTTCTGCTGCACAACCCTTCCAGCCTTTTTCTTTTCCAAGACAATGACGTGGTTTTGCCCCTGGCGGTCATCGAGGAGATAGACGACCAGAAGAAGCGCCAGGACGAGATCGGGCGCAACGCCCGCCAGGTCTCGCGCGAACTGGACCGCATGCGCACCAGGGGCTCCCTGGCCCAGGGAGTGGCCACCGACCAGGGCGGCACCCTGCGCATCGAGCTGAACCACACCCGCCTGGGCCGTGGCCTGCCCCCGGTGCTGGGCCTGGAAAAGCCCGACAACCGCATACTTTGCGTGGCCTGGGGCCTCAGGGAGCAGGAAAACCTGCCGGCGATCCTGGTCACCAAGGACCTGAACCTCAGGGTCAAGGCCGACGCCCTGGGGGTGCCCTCCGAGGACTTCCTCAATGACAAGGTGGATTTCGACCACCTGTACAACGGCATCCGCGAGGTGGAGGTGGAGGGGGGCGTGGTGGACTCCTTCTACCGTCAGGGCCTGCTGACTCTCAACGGCCTGGGACCGGCCGAGCCCCACCAGTTTTTCGTGCTGAAGAGCCGGGCCACCAGCCCCCAGTCGGCCCTGGCCCGCCACCAGGGCGGGCGGCTTCTTCCTCTCAGCTTTGGCAACACTGAGTGCTTCGGCATAAGCCCGCGCAACAAGGAGCAGCGCTTCGCCCTGGAGCTGCTTTTGGACCCTGCGGTGAAGGTGATAAGCCTGGCCGGACCGGCGGGCACCGGCAAGACCCTGTTGGCCCTGGCCGCCGGGCTGGAGACGGTGGTGGAGCACAAGAGTTACAAACGCCTGCTGGTGACCCGGCCCATCGTGCCCATGGGGCAGGATCTGGGCTATCTGCCCGGCGAAAAGGAAGAGAAACTGCGCCCCTGGATGCAGCCCCTCTACGACAACCTGGAGTACCTCTTCCGCGAATCCACCGGTGGCAAGAACAAGGCGGGCCCGCCCATGGGCGCGGCCGACTACCTCACCGCCCAGGGCCTTTTGGAGATCGAGGCCCTCACCTACATCCGGGGACGCTCCATACCCGGCCAGTTCATCATCTGCGACGAGGCCCAGAACTTGACCCCGCACATGGTAAAGACCTTGATAACCAGGGTGGGGGAGGGCTCCAAGATCGTGTTCACCGGCGACCCGGAGCAGATAGACCACCCCTACCTGGACGCCAGCAGCAACGGCCTGAGCTATATGGTGGACAAGCTGCGCAGCCAGGAGATAAGTGGGCACGTCACCCTGAAAAAGGGCGAGCGCAGCGAGGTGGCCGAACTGGGTGCGCGCTTGCTTTAGGCGGGGTTATTTCCCGATGAGGTGGGGCAGCACCATCACCGCCAGGCCCAGGAAGATGGAGTAGCCGCCCACGTCGGTGGCGGTGGTGACGAAAATGGAACTGCCCAGGGCCGGGTCCAGCTTGAGGCGGCGCAGCACTATGGGCACCATGGACCCGAACAGGCCCGCGATTATCAGGTTGCCCACCAAGGCCATCCACACGATAAGGCCCAGCCAGGGGTTGCCGAACCAGAAGAAGGCCACCACGGCGATCACCATACCGGCGATCACCCCGTTGAACATGCCTATGGCCACCTGTTTGGTCAAAACCCGCTTGTTCTGAGTCATCTTGAGTTGGCCCAGGGCCATGGCCCGGACCACCACGGTGAGCGACTGATTGCCCGCGTTGCCCCCCAAAGAGGCCACGATGAGCATCAGCGAGGCCAGGGCCACTGCTTCATGAATGGTGCCCGAGAACAGGCTGACCACGTAGGCGGGCACCAGGCAGGTGCCCAGGTTGCTCAAGAGCCAGGGCAAGCGCAGCATCACCGAGCGTAGCAGGGGGGAGTCGATCTTCTCGTCGGTGTCCAGGTTGGCTAGGCGGTACATGTCCTCGGTGGCCTCTTCGGCGATGACGTCGTAAAGGTCGTCAAAGGTGATGATGCCCAGCATGCGGCCGCTGTCGTCCAATACGGGCACGGCCAGAAAATCGTAGCGACTGGAGAGCTTGGCCACGTCCTCGATGTCCACGTCGGCCTTGACGCTGATGAGCTGCTTGCTCATGATGTCGCCCACCCGGCTGTGCCGCCGGGCTACGATGAGATCGCGCAGGGACACCAGGCCCAACAGCCGCCGGGCCGCGTCCACCACATAAATATAGTAGATGGTTTCCTTGGTGGCCGCCTGCAGGCGCACCTGCTCCAGGGCGGTCTGCACGTCGCTGTCCGGCCGGAGGATGGCGTAGTCGGTGGTCATGTGGGCCCCGGCGCTGTCGTCGGGATATTTGATGAGCTTTAGGACGTTTTCGCGCTCGTGGCGCAGCAGCAGGGAGAGCAGGCGCTCCTGGAACTCGTCGTCCAACTCCTCCACCAGGTCGGCGCGGTCGTCGGGGCTCATGGTGTTCATGAGCTGGGCCAGGGTGGCGCGGTTCAGGTGCTTCAGGGCCTCCTTCTGGGTCTCGAAGGGCAGAAACTCGAAGACCTGCAAGGCCTCCTCGGTGCCCGCCAACTCCACGAACTTGGCTATGGCGGCTGGTTCCAGGGCGCCCAGCACCTCGGCGGCGTCCGCCGGGTGGGGCTCGGTGATCTCCCTGACCAGCCGGTCCCTGTCGCCTTGAGCGATTAACTCTCCTAGATGTAATACTTTTTCTGGTAAGGTCATCGCCGGCCTCCGGCCATAAAGCCCCCTTACCCTGACCGCTCTGCCAGGGGGAGGCGAAAGAACGCTTTTTATGAAGAACAGTGTCTATCTTAACACCGCCCCAGAGGGGACGGCAAGTTAAGGACTTGTCACAATACTGGCGGTGGATCGGTAACCCTTGGCGGTGGCTTGGATAAGTCCTTGGGATTCAAGCAGGTCCAGGTGGTCGGCGATCATGCGCCCCTCCCAGTAGCGGGTCAGCGCGGGCCTGCTGTTATGCCCTCCGTAAATGGGCGAAGCCTCGACCATTTCCGGGGTGGTCATCTCCTGATCCAGGAGTTTCAAGATTCTTTGCTCCCTCTGGTCCAATACGCTCAGATACTTGTCCATGGCCTGGTCCAGATCCTGGCTCAGGGGCATCCGGTGGGCGGACACCAGCACCCTGGGGCGCAGGCCGCGGACCTTTTCCACCGAAGCCCTGACTTGCACCAGGGACGACTCGCGGTGGCCGTAAAAAGGCCCGAAGGGGGTGAGGTCGATGTCCGCCGACAGGAGTATGCCGTGCTGGGGCAGCCAGAAGCAGCCGTGATCCGCGGTGTGGCCGGGGGTGGGCACCACCTCCAGAATGGTGGAGCCGACCTTGATCTCCTGGCCGGGGGCGAAGCTACCGGTGGGCTCGAAATCTTCAAACCCCATCGAGCGGGTGACGAACTCCCGCCAGGCTTGAGCCAGGTCCCCCGGTTCGGTCAAGCGCTCGGAAAGCTTCAGCTTGCTCCCGCCAAAGTCCCAGGCGGCCTGGGGGATGAGTATCTCGGCCCCGCTGAAAAAGTGGTTGCCCGAGCAGTGGTCCGGGTGGGTGTGGCTGTTGATCACCAGGTCCACCCGGCCCGAGGCGGCCAGGGGCTCCAGCACCGAGGGTCCGCAGCCGGGGTCCACCAGGGCGGTTACCCCGCCGTCCCGAATGACCACGCCATGGCAAAAGGGGAAGTTGCCCCGGTTTTCCCCCACCAGGAGCCACACCGGTCCCTCAACCTGGATCATCTCTCCGGGGTTCAATCCGCTGTCCTTTCCCGCGCGGCCTGAAACTCCCGGTTCAGGCGTCTGGCCTCGGCCACGGCTTCCTCGGCGCTCATGGGCGCGAAGCGGATGGCCTGGCCGCTCTGGGCCCGGGCCAGGTGGTCCAGGTCCGGGCCGAACACGGTGCCTATCTTGGGGTAGCCGCCCACGGTCTGCTCCCGCAGCATGATGATGGGTTGGCCGCCGCTGGGCACCTGGATCACGCCGGGGGTGTTGGGCTCGCTCACCAGGGAGGCCGGGCTGCCCGGCGCGAAGGACAGGGCCGGGCCTTCCAGACGAGCCCCCCGGCGGTCGGCCTGGGCGGTCAGCTCGTATTGGGCCTTGTAAAAGGTCTCCAGTCCCTGGGGGGAGAAAAACTCCTGGTTGGGTCCGGGCACCACCCGCAGGGTGAGCACCCGGCTCGGCTCCTCCAGGGCGGGGCAGGCGGCCCCGGCCGGGGGCAGGGGGCCCGGCGTGCTCCGCACCACATCGCCCTTGCTCAAGGGAGCGCCCATGCGGCCCAGCAGATAGGTGGAGCGGCTGCCCAGCAGCCTTTCATTGGCTGCCCCCCCGGCCAGGGACAGCATGGCCCGCGCCCCGCCGTGGCGGGGCCCTCGGAAGCCCAGCACCTGCCCCGGCGCAAGGGCCAGGGCCTGGTGCGTGGGGGCGGGCTTGCCGTCGATGGTCAGGCCCAGGTCGCAGCCGGTGACCGCGATGACCACCGGCCTGAGCGCCTTGAGGCGCGGGCCCATGAGGGTGATCTCCAGGGCCGCGTCGCCGGGGTCGTTGCCCACCAACTGGTTGGCCCAGGCCAGGGCGGCCTGGTCGTAGGCTCCGGACACCGGCACCCCCCGGAACTGGTGACCCCAGCGGCCCGCGTCCTGCACCGTGGTGAAGGCTCCCGGGGCCAGCACCTCGAACACCTCCACGCCCTTGGCCTCCCAGTCCAGGCTCAGGGGAGGCGGGCCGGGGAAATGCGTCTCCCCGCTGGGCACGAAGCGCACCAGGTCCCCGGCCTCCATGAGGGTGGCCGGATCGCGGCGGGGGTCGTACATGAGCCAAGGGGTGCGGCCGATGACCCACCAGCCGCCGGGCCCGCCCAGGGGATACACCCCGGTTTGGCCTCCGGCCAGGGCCACCGAGCCGGGCGGGTTGTCCAACCGAGGCGAGTCCATTCGGGGCACGGCCAGGGATGGGTCCAGGCCGCCCAGATAGGGAAAGCCGGGGGTGAAGCCCATGACGTAGCAGGGATGGTCCACCGCGCCGTGGCGGCGGATCACCTCCGCCGGCGCCAAGCCGGTGCGCTGGGCCACGTAGTCCAGGTCCGGGCCCGCCTCCCCTCCGTAGACCACCGGCAGCTCCACCCGCCGCCCGGCCTGGGCCTTGTCCCGGGGCATGAGGCGGTGCTCCCCGCGCACCCAAGAGGCCATCTCTTGATGATCGGTGATCAGGGGGTCGAACTGCACCTGAAGGCAATGGTAGGCGGCCAGCACTTCGCGCACCCCCGGCAGGGGCCGCTGGGTGAGCCGCCGGGCCAGGGCCCGCACCCGGCAGTTGAGGGCGAAATCTATGCCCTGGCCCAGGTAGACCAGCAGGGCGGCTTCGCCCTGGGGCTTGGCAGGTAGGCTCTCGCGCACGGGTCTAATCGGCTTGACCCATGGCCTTCAGCTCCACTCCGGCCTGGGTCAGGGCCTGGCTGAGCGCCTTGACCAACTCCACCGCGCTGGGGTTGTCGCCGTGCACGCAGATGGTGTCGGCCTTCAACTCCACCAGCTTGCCGTCTATGCTTTCCACCACCCCCTCGGTGGCCATGCGCACGCAGCGGGCGGCCACCACCTCGGGGTCGTGGATCACCGCGCCCTGGGTGCCCCGGGGCACCAGACGGCCCTCGGCGGTGTAGGCCCGGTCGGCAAAGGCCTCGCTGGCCACGGTGAGACCCATCTCCTGGGCCACGGTGCGGAAGGTCTCCCCCGCCGGTCCGGCCAGGGTGACCAATATCAGGCCGGGGTCGTAGGAGGCCACCGCCTGGGCGATGGCCTGGGCCGTGGCCGGATGGGCCGCGGCGGTGTTGTAGAGCGCGCCGTGGGGTTTCACGTGCTGAAGCCCGATCCCGTGGGCCTTGGCGATGCCCGCCAGGGCCCCGGTCTGGTAGAGCACGTCGGTGCGCACTTCTTCAGGGGTGGAGTCCAGGTTGCGCCGCCCGAAACCGCGTAGGTCGGGGTAGCCGGGATGGGCACCCACCGCCACCCCGTGCTCGGCGCACAGGCGCACGGTGTGGTCCATGACCAGGGGATCGGAGGCGTGGAAGCCGCAGGCCAGGTTGGCGCTGGTGATGTAGCGGATCACCTCGTCGTCGCAGCCCAGGCAGTAGTCGCCGAAGCTTTCGCCCATGTCGCAGTTGAGGTCCATGAACATGAAGCTCCTTTCGCATGGTGTATGGAAAGCCAGTCTAACCAATGGCGCTGCGATAGGCAATGCCGCAATGGTTTAGTGGAATCAGGTTCTTAAGGGGCTGGCCAAATTTGAAGCGATTCCTTATAATGAAACCTCCACTGCTAGTAACTTCAACCTTGAGTCTGCTTTTCCCCCGGAGGCGGAATGCGCTGGAAACGGCGGGCGCCGCTGGGATGCGGTTGTTTCCACAGCCAAGCAACGAGGTCGAATATTGGACGTTAGCACTGCCTCGCCACGCCAGGTCCGCGCGGCGATAGCCAGGGGAGAGATCACCGGCAACACCGCCTCCCTGTGTCCCGGCTACGCCCAGGCCAACCTGGTGATCCTGCCCAAGGACTGGGCCTTCGATTTTCTGCTGTTTGGCCTGCGCAACAAGCAGGCCTGCCCCATACTCGAGGTCCTGGACCCCGGAGATCCCATCAGCAAGGTAATCGCCCCCGGCGCGGACGTGCGCGACGAACTGCCCCGCTACCGTCTGTGGCTGGGCGGCGAGTTGGTGGAGGAACCCACCGACATCCGCCACCTGTGGCGCGACGACCTGGTTAGCTTTTACCTGGGGTGCAGCTTCAGCTTCGACGACGCCCTTAGGGCGGCCGGGCTGCCGGTGCGCCACCAGGAGATGGGGGTGAACGTGCCCATGTACCGCACCAAGCTGCCCGCCGCTCCTGCGGGGCGGCTGCACGGCCCCCTGGTGGTATCCATGCGCCCCATGCCCCCCGAGCTGGTGGCCAAGGCCCATCTGGTGTCCGGCGATTTTGCCGAGGCCCACGGCGCGCCGGTGCATGCGGGCGACCCGGCGGCCATCGGCATCGTGGACCTGGACCACCCGGAATACGGCGACGCGGTGGAAGTGCGCCCCGGCGAGGTGCCGGTGTTCTGGGCCTGCGGGGTCACCCCCCAGGCGGCGGTGGCCGCCAGCCGGGTGGAGCTGGCCCTCACCCACGCGCCGGGGCACATGTTCATAACCGATATCAAGGCCGAGGAACTCGGCCACAAGGCCCTGGTGGCCTGCGGCTGAGCGGAAATATTTTGGTGAGCAAAACCATCTACTGCCTCAAAAGGAGGAGAACCAGATGCGTAAGATAGCTCTAGTGTCCGCCATTGTGCTCTTGGCGGCGATGTTGGTGCCGGCCATGGCTTGGTCCGCCCCCAAGGAGATCAAGATCGGGGTGATCTATCCTCTCACCGGACCGGCGGCCGCCGCCGGGCGTGAGCTTCGGGCCGGGGCCGAGCTGGCCGCGGAGATCGCCAACAAGGTCATGCCTAACATCAACATGGACATGGCCAAGAACGCGGGCGTGAAATCCATGGGTGGGGCCAAGATCACCTTGATCATCAAGGACCACCAGGGCAATCCCCAGCTTGGCGCGGACCTGGCCAAGAAGCTGATCAAGGACGACAAAGTGGTGGGTATCCTGGGCTGCTACCACAGCTCGGTGACCAAGACCGTGTCCGCAGTGTGCGAGCGCTACGGCGTGCCCATGATCAACGGCTCCTCCACCAGCCCCACCCTGACCAAGCGGGACTTCAAGTGGTTCTGGCGCACCACTCCCCATGACAAGTGGTTTACCAAGGACCTGTTCGAGTTTTTGGTGGGCCTGACCAAGGGCCGGGCCAAGGGCGTCAAGGCGGTTCCCAAGCAAGACTTGAACCCCCTGGCGGCGGCTTGCGAGAAGACCGAGTGGGGCTCCAACGTTGCCATCGAGATCAAGAACTTCGCCAAGGAGTACGGCTTCACCCTGGCCTCGGACATCCTCTACGCGGCCAAGAGCCCGGACCTGTCCTCCGAGGTGCAAAGCATGATCGCGGCCAAGCCGGGAGCCATGCTCTTCGCTTCCTACACCTCCGACGCCCTGCTGATGATCAAGACCCTCAAGTCCATGAAGGCCAAGCCCAAGATCATCTGGGGCCAGGACGCCGGCTTTGACAAGCCCGAGTTCGTGGCCCTGGGCGACGACATCGTGGGCATCCTCACCCGTTCGGTGTTCCTGCCCAGCGTGGTCAAGATGAAGCCCCTGTCCGGCCAGGTGAACGACCTGTACGTCAAGATGATGGGCCACGACCTGGGCGGGGCCAGCGCCCGCTCCTTCACCGGCCTGCAAACCTGGGTCTACGTTTTGGAGAAGGCCGGCAGCACCGATCCCAAGGCCATCCAGGCCGCCTGCAACACCATCAGTATCCCCGGCGCTCAGTTGGTGGTCCCCTGGGTGGGCATCAAGTTCTCCACCAAGGGCGAAGAGATCGGCCAGAACGTGCTGGGCGGCGGCCTCATCGGCCAGTACCAGAAGCAAAAGGACGGCAAGATCGGCCTGGAGGTGGTCTATCCCTTTGATATCGCCACCGCCCCCATGGTCTATCCCTTCCAGGGATACTAGGACGGCGCTTGACCGTATCAGTTGAACACCAGGCGTTTCCGGGCCGGGCGTAGGGCCCGGCCCGGAAACGCATGCCCATGCGCGGGGCAGGGGTGAGCCCTGGCCGCGCGGAGCCGGCATGGAAGAACTAGGCATCCAAATTCTTAAATCCGCGGTCTCGGGTCTGATCATGGGGTTGGTGTTCGCCCTGGTGGCCCTGGGGCTCACGGTGATCTTCGGGGTCATGGACATCGTCAATTTCGCCCACGGCGAATTTTTGATGGTGGGCATGTACACCACTCTGCTCACCAGCCCCCTGCTGGGGGTGGACCCCGTGCTGACCCTTCCCCTGGCCGGGCTGGTGGGCGCGGTGCTGGGGGTGATGTGCTATTTCGGGCTCATCCGCTTCCTCTTGCGCGGGCCCATGATCGCCCAGCTCTTCGGAACCTTCGGTTTGATGATCTTTTTGCGCAACCTGGCCCTTTTGTTCATGGGCAGCGAGCCGCGCATCATTCATGAGGGATGGCTGGTGGGCAAGAGCATCCTGGTGGGGCCGGGGGTGGTCTTGGAGTCCACCAAAGTGGCTGCGGCGGCGCTCAGTTTGATCAGCTTCGCGGTGGTGTGGTGGTTCATCAACCGCACCAGGGTGGGCAAGGCCATCACCGCCACCAGCCTGGACGCCGAGGGCGCCCGCTACATGGGCATCTCCACCGAATACATGAACGCCCTGGCCTGGGCCGTGGGCGGCGCGTCGGTGGGGGTGGCCGGGGGGCTGCTGGTCAACTTCTGGCCGGTGGAGCCGGGGGTGGGCCTGCTGTTCACCATGATCGCCTTTGCCACCGTGGCCCTGGGCGGCTTCGGCAGCGTGCGCGGGGCCCTGGTGGCGGGCATCCTCATCGGTTTCATCGTCAACCTGCCGCCGGTGTGGGACGCCATTCTCCGGTCCATCGACGCGGCGGGCCTTAGGGGGATGGAGATTCACAGCTTCAAGTACACCATGGTGTACGCGGTTTACTTCTTGATCATGGTCTTGCGGCCACAGGGGCTCTTCGGATGGAAGCAGTAAAGAACGCCTTCGATTTCGGAGATATGCCCCGCAGCGAGCTGTGGCTGGCCGCCCTGGCCCTGGCCTTCTTGCTGTGGTTCCCGGCCATGCCCCACTCCAGCTTCGGCATGGCCACCATGATCCAGTTCCTCATGTTCAGCCTCTACGGCATGGGCTGGAACCTCATCGGCGGTTACGGCGGCCAGGTGGACCTGGGCAAGGCCCAGTACGTGGGCATCGGGGCATACACCACGGCGGTGATGATGATCCGCTGGGACGTGCCCTTCTGGTTCTCCATGCCCGTGGGCATGGCCCTTGCCGTGGGCTGGTCCTTCATCATCGGCTACCCCCTGTTCCGGCTCAAGGGCCACTACTTCGCCATCGCCACCATCGCCACCAGCCTGGTGCTCAAGGACCTGTTCGAGGTGTGGAACTTCGTGGGCGGGGCCAGGGGCCTGGAAATTCCGATGAAGGGAGATATGCCCAACTGGCTCTATCTCCAGTTCCGGGAAGACTATTACTACTATTACGTCATCCTGGGCATGTTGTTGGTCGGGCTGATCTACATGAACGGCTTTCGGCATTCGCGCCTGGGCTACCAGCTCCGGGCCATCAAGGACAACGAGCACGTGGCCCGCAGCCTGGGCATCGACGTGCACTGGTCCAAGATCAAGGCCTACGCCATGGCCACCGCCTACGTGGCCATGGTGGGCTCCTTCCACGCCTGCTACAACTTCAACATCGAGCCCGAGGACACCATGAGCCTGGACCTGTCGGTCCTCATCGCCATGATGGCCATGCTGGGCGGGGCGGGCTCCATGTGGGGGCCCATCATCGGCGCGGCCATCCTGGTGCCCATGAAAAACTACCTGGGGTCCTGGCTGGGGGGCCAGGCAGGCTTCGCGGGCATGGACCTGGCCATGTACGGCCTGATCATCATGATTATCGCCGCCGCCCAGCCGCGCGGCGTATACGGCATCGTGGAAGCGATGCGGGCGCGGCGGAGGTGAGGCCATGACTCTGCTGCAGGTAAACAACGTGACCAAGCGCTTCGGCGGGCTGGTGGCCAACCACGAGGTCTCCTTTCAGGTGGGCCAGGACGAGGTGGTGGGGCTCATCGGGCCCAACGGGGCGGGCAAGACCACCCTGTTCAACTGCATCGCCGGTTTCCATCAACTAACCTCGGGCAGCGTGATCTTTGACGGCGAGGACATCACCGCGCTCAGCGACTTCCAGGTAGCCCGCCTGGGCCTGGCCCGCACCTTCCAGATTTTCCAGGCCTCGGGAGACCTCAAGGTGGTGGAAAACGTCATGGTGGGCTCGTTCATGCGCACCAGCTCCCGAGGGGCGGCCCGCCAGGTGGCCCTGGAGGTCATGGAATTTCTGGGCATCGCCGACACTGCGGGGGAGATGATGACCGAGCTGCCCGTGGCCGCCCAGAAGCGGGTGGCTCTGGCCACCGCCCTGGCCAGCGACCCCAAGCTGCTGCTTTTGGACGAGGTGGGGGCCGGGCTCAACCATTCGGAGATCGACGGGCTCATCGAACTGCTCCAGCGCATCCATGGCGAGCGGGGGGTGGCCCTGTTGCTCACCGAGCACGTGCTGGAGATGGTGATGAAGCTCAGCCACCGGGTCATCGTCCTGGAGAGCGGCCGCAAGATCGCCGAGGGCGAGCCCGCCGCGGTGGTCAAGGACCCGGAGGTGGTGCGCGCCTATCTGGGCGACCACTACGTGAAGCGGCAAAAGGAGAACGGCGATGCTTGAGGTCAAGGGCATCACCGTCCGCTATTCCGGCCTGCCGGTGATGCGCGACCTGTCCATGAAGGTGGCGCAGAACCAGACCGTGGGCGTGGTGGGGGCCAACGGGGCGGGCAAGACCACCCTGCTCAAGGCCATCATGGGCTCGGTGAAGATTGCCGCCGGAGAGGTGCACTTCAACGGCAGGCGCATCGACAGGTTGCGCACCGAGGAGATCGTGCGCCTGGGGCTGATCTACGTGCCAGAGGGGCGGCGGCTCTTCGGCCCGCTCAGTGTGGAGGAGAACCTCTTGCTGGGGGCCTACACCGTGGGCGACGAGGCGGCCAAGCGGCGCAACCTGGAGCACGTATACGAGCTGTTCCCCCGCCTGGCCGAGCGCAAGAAACAGGCGGTGGGCTCCATGAGCGGCGGCGAGCAGCAAATGGCGGCCATCGGGCGCGGCCTGATGAGCAGCCCCAAGCTACTCATGCTCGACGAGCCCAGCCTGGGCCTGGCCCCCCTGATGGTGTCCGAGGTGTTCGAGACGGTGCGCCGCCTGCAGGCCGAGGGCGAGACCACGGTGCTGTTGGTGGAGCAAAACGTGCTGGAGGCCCTGGAGCTATCCGACTGGGCCTATGTCCTGCAAACCGGCCGCATCCGCGACCAGGGACCGGCCAAGGACTTGCTGGCCTCCGACGGGGTGCGCCGCGCCTTTTTGGGATTGTAAACTTAGCCCGCACATTTCATGAAGGCCGTGCGTCCGGCTGCGCCGGCCACCGGCATACGGCGTTGCCGGCTGCGCTCGGTCCTCGACGTAGCTCTCTGACTACGTCTGCGGCCCTCGCTTGCCGGACGCCTTGTCTGCCGGAGACTGGCTGTGCCGGGCCCAGGCACAAACCGTATCCTGATGGGGCCAGCGCTCTTTTCGTCGGGAAAAAATAACTACTGATTCGTTGTCCTATGCCGCCCAACCTTCACGAAATATGCGGGCTATTTCATCTCCGGCGGGCGGGCGAGGGTCGATGAGGCGTTCTCATCCATCAGGCCGCCGTCCTGGGGAATGGTCAAGGTAAAGGTGGTGCCCTTGCCCGGGCGGCTGATCACGGTCAGGTCGCCCTGGTGCTCCAGGGCGATGCGCTTGGCCACGGCCAGGCTCATACCCACCGCGTCGGCCTTGGTGGTGAAAAAGGGATCGAAGATGTAGGGCAGGTCCGCCGGGCTCATGCCCTTGCCGGTGTCGCTCACCGTGATCACTCCGCTGATCTTGTCGCACATCAGCCCGATCTTGAGCCGCCCTCCCTGGGGCATGGCCTCCAGGGAGTTGGTGACCAGTATTTCCACCACCCTGCCCAGCAGGGTGGGGTCGATCATGGCATCGCTGTCCTGGCGGCCCCTGCCCGTGCCGCTGAGGCTTAGCTGCACCTGTTGCCTCCTGGCCTTGTCCCGGAAGGGGGCCACCGTTTCGGTCAGCCACTTGGCCAGGTTCACCTGTCGGTGCACCGGGGCGGGCAGGTCGGCGTAGTTGCGTACTTCCTCCACCACCCGTTCCAGGCGGGCGGTGCCGTCCAAAATGCGCTTGAGGTAGCGGGCGTCGCGGCTTTCCGCGGGCTTGTCGCTCATCAGGCGCGCGGCCAGGCCGCCTATGGTGGTCACCGGGTTGCGTATCTCGTGGGCCACGGCCCGGGCCAGGCGGTCCAGGCTCTCCAGTTTTTCCTGGAACAGACGCCGCGACTGGCGCAGCAGCTCCCGGGAGCGGCGGTGGAGCTGGGTCAGCTCGCTGACGTCCTTGAACATCACCAGCACCCCGCCCACCTCCTTGTCTTGGTCGACGCTGGGCAACAGGGCGGTGGTGATGATCAGGTCTTTGGTGCCGCCGTGGGGCACCTTGTAGGTCACCTGCTTGTTGTAGTGGTAAATGCGCTCGGTGATGACGTCCACGATGATCTGGTTGAACTCGCGGTTGCCCGGTTCCGAGAAGAAAAGCTCGGCCCACCCCCGGCCCAGCATCTCGTCTGGCATCAGGTCCAGGATGCCGCTCAGGGCCGGGTTGGTGAAGACGATCTCCCCGTCCTGGTTGATGACCATGAGGCCGTCGCTCATGGAGGCCACCACGTTGCGCATGGCCTCTTGTTGCCTCAGGCCGCCATGGCTGGAGGACTCATTGGGCGGCGGATTGTCGCTGCTGCTGTATTGGGGCACTGGCGGATTCCGGCTTAGGGTGAGTATGCCTGGGGCCTGCCTGGCTACAGCTTAGTATAAGCCGAGGCGTGCTGCCAAGGCCCCTAGGCGGACAACAGCCCCCCGGCCAGTGACAAATGGTCGGGCGTTTGGCCCTCCAGGTAGGCGGCGGTAACCTCCTGGGCCAGGGGCAGGGCGAAGCGCTGGAAGTAGGACCTGAGGCTGTCCAGGGACACGCCCAGGGTGCCGCCGGGCTCCAGATAGTTGCCCGAGAACACGCAGCCCAACTGGTCGCCGCCCTCGGGCCAGGGCAGGCCCAGGATCTCCTCGATCTCCCGGCCGCTGCTCACCTGGGCCAGGGGCAGGTCCAGCTCCAGGCCGAAGCCGCGAAAAAGCTCCTGATAGGCCTCCTGGGCCGGGGCCACTTGGTTCAGCTTTTCCCGTCCGTCGTGGCTGAGGCGTTCGCCCGCCACCACCACCACCCCGCCCAGGCGCTTGGCCAGGGGGATGCGCGCCGCGTGCAGGTACAGATGGCAGCCGGGGCACACCGGGCTGAAGCCGAAGCGCCGGGTCAGCTCCTGCAAGTAGCGGCCGTTGAGGGCTCGCCAGAAGCGGGGCGATCCCATGACCAACAGGGGGGTCAGCTCCACCCCGGCGGGCAGGCGGTCCCGCAGGCGCTGCCAGGCCTGGGGCACCTCGTCCCAGGCTCCGTGCTCGCTGCCGGTGTAAACGTAGGTGGGCACCAGGATATTGAGGCCCATCTCATCCACGGCTTTCAATGCGGCGGCCACGCTGTCGCGCCCGGCCAGCTCCACCACCGCCACCCCGGAGGCGCGCCTCAGGCGCTGTATCTCTTCGGGCGGCAGCATTGCGGCCGGAGGCAGGGGCAGGGTCTCGGGCTTGTCGCGGAATATCCGCGCAGCTTGCTTGTCCATGGCGCCGGTCAATCCTCCAGCCGCAGGGCCCGGCGAGCGGCGGGGTAATAGGGCAGGTCCCTGGGGTTGTCCCGCAGGCCCCACAGCTTGCCCCGGTCCAGGCCGTTAAGGATGGTGTGCATCAACTCCGGACCCCGCAACAGGCCCAGGGCGCCCTGGGCGCAGCGGGTCTCGTCAAAGGCGGCGGCCTGGTCGCGCCACACCCCAGGCCCCCACAGCAGCAGGGGAGAGGGCTCGCCCGAGTGCACCATGTCGCCCGAGCAGGCGGTGGCGTGATCGCCGGTGACCACCAGCAGGACGTCGCGCCCGGCCAGGGCCTCCAGGCCCCGGCCCAGGCCAGCGTCCAGGGCGGCGATCACCCGGCGCTTGAGGTCGGGGTCTTTCTTGTGGCCCGCCTCGTCCGGGGCCTTGCTGTGCACGTGGATCAGGTCGAACTCCTCCAGGCGCTCCCCGGCCAGGGCCAGCTTGGCGGCCAGGTCTTGGGTGGGGTCCGGGGCTTCGTGAGTCACCATGGCCTGGGCCCCCAGGGCGCGGAACACCCCCCGATAGATGGGGGCCGAGGAGATGGACAGGGCCTTCAGGCCCCAGCGCTCTTGCAGGGTGGAAATGCGTGGGGTGCGGCCCGCCCGCTGGGTGATCACCGCGTTTACCGGCGCGGCGGCCCCGGCGTTGATGGGATGGGCGTCCAGGCGGGCGTGGGCCCAGCCCAGGTAGGCCCTAAGCAGGGCGCAGGAACGAAGGGCGGCGGGGTCGCTTTCAGCTCCCTCCCAGGGCAGCGGCTCCATGAGGGGCAGGCCAGGGTACATGGGGTCGCTGTCGGTGATGGAGGCCGTGAGCGCCCCGCCGCTTAAAATCAATACTCCGCTGGAGCCCTTGGTGCGCTCCAGCCGGGCCGACCCCTCCGGGCCGTGGTAGGAGTGGACCGCTCGGAAAAACTCCTTGGCCTCCTCCTCGGGCAGGGGAGGCTTCTTCTCCCGCAGCACCAGCCGCCCATCCTGGGGGAGGCAGCGGGCCAGATGGGCCAGCAGGAGAATGTCGTCCGGCCCGAAGGCCAACTCTTCGCCCAGGGCCTCCAGATAGCCCCGGCCGGGAAACTCCTCGGGGGCGTAGCCCATCATGAAAAAGTGGGCCGCCTCGCTGGACAGGGCCTGGCCAGGGGACAGGGCGTGGAAATGCCCGCAAGCTCCTTCAGAGGCCAGGCGGTCCAGGTTGGGGGTGGACGCCGCCTGGAGGGGGGTCAGCCCGCCCAGGGAGGCCTGGGCCCGATCAGCCAAGCCGTCCAACAAAACCAAGATGCACTTGCGAAGGGCGGTCATGGTCGCGGACTCCCCCCTATAGTATCCACTAATATTTTATTATCCGATACTAAATGCTTTTTAAAATAGATAATGCCGATGATACGACTCGACCCAATCCGGCGCTTGCTCCTGGGGCCCGGCATAGCTATGCTGGGCGGGCCAGCCCACCCCTAGGAGAGATCATGAGCCGCATGCGTGAAAAGGCAGCCCAGGGCATCCAAGCCGGTGACGTGTTCAGCGTGACCCGCACCTTCAGCCAGGAGGAGACCGAGGCCTTCGGCCACCTGACCAAGGACTACAACCCGGTGCACTACGACGAGGAGTTCGCGGGCATCAAGGGCTTTCCCCAGCTGATTCTGCACGGGCTCTTGACCGCGGGAATGGTCTGCGAGGTGGGGGGGCAGCTGGCCTGGCTGGCCACGGCCATGGAGTTCCGCTTCCGGCGGCCGGTGTTCTTCGGCGACACCATCACCTGCACCGTCACCGTGACCTCGGTGGATCAGCGGGGCTGGGCCAAGGCCGAGGCGCTCTACACCAACCAGCGCGGCGAGGTGGTGGTAAGCGCCCAAATGGAGGGCCAAGTGCCCATGGATGAGTCCCAAGAGGTCCTGAGCCGCCGCTTGGATCAGGGCGACCCCTACAACCCCTTGAACTGAAAATTATTCCATATTGCTGGTGTCGCCCAAGGGCAGGCCCAGGTCCGCCGCCCTTAGCGCCCGGCGCAGCAGGCGTCCCGCCCCGTTGCGGGGCAGGGCTTGCGTGAACTCCAGGTCGGCCAAGGGGGTCAGAGGAGCCAGGCGGGCGATGGCCTCGTCCAAAAGCTCCCGGCGAAGCCGGCTGCTGGGGGCCCACCCCAGAGCCAAGACCACGAAGGCCTTGAACACCGGGCGGTACTCCTGGCCGGGCCGGGCGATCACCGCCGCCTCCTCCACCGCCGGATGGTCCATGATCAGGCTCTCCACCTCGTGGGGCCCCACCATCTGGTCCTGCACCCGGATGAGGTCGTCGGCCCGCCCTTGTATGTAGAAGTAGCCGTCTTCGTCGATCAGGGCCAGGTCACCGGTGCGCAGCCACTGGTTGGGGTCGTGCTCCAGGGGCACCATGCGCCCCTGCTCCCAGAAGCCGCCGGCCAGGCCGGGCCAGGCCGGCCGCAGGGACAGCTGGCCCAGGGTGAGCAGGGTCTGGGGCCGTCCCTGGCCGTCCACCACCGCCGCCTCGATGCCCGGCAGGGGCTTGCCGCAGGAGGCCAGGCGGATGTCCAGGCTGGGCAGGTTGGCCAGGGCGATGATGCCGGTGAAGGCCGACCACCAGGTGTCGTGGGGCGGCAGGCCCAGTTGGTTGCGGGTCCAGAAGAACAGCTTGGCGTCCAGGGGCTCTCCCAGGGTGGCCAGGTGCAACAGGCGGCTCAGGTCGTAGCGGCCCGGCAGGTCGTCGCCCGCCTCGGCCAACTGGCGCAGCCGCTCCGGGCTGCTGTAGAGGGTGGTGACCCCGAAGGCCTCCAGGGTGCGGTACCAGGTAGAGGCGGGCATGGGCTCGGCCTGCACCAGAGTGGTCACCCCGCACAGCCAGGGAGCCCAGGTGCCGTACACCGTGGCCGCTATGCCCCAGGGCTCCAGATCGCACCACAGCACCGATTTTTCCTTGAGGTCCAGCACCCAGCGGGCGCTGACCAGCTGCCCGGCCATGTCGCCGTGGGTGTGCACCACCCCTCGGGCCGGGCCGTCCGGCGAGTTGGCGAAGGTGATGAACAGCGGGTGCTCCGCCCCCACCCAGCAGGGCTGGTGCTCGGTGGGCTGGCCCCGCATGGCCTCGGACAGGCAGAGGTCGCCGGCGTCCATGCCCCCCGCCGGTTCGCAGGTGTAGAGCACCCTGGTGCCCTCGGGCCGGTGCTCCCAGGGCAGGCGCTGGCCCAGGACGGGATCGGTGACCAGGGCGGCTGGGATCAGGCAACCGATCTGGTCCTTGAGTTGCTCCTTGGTCAGGTGGGGCGACAGGCAGCAGTAGGCCACCCCCAGGCGGGCGCAGGCGGCCTGGATGAAAAAGGTCTCCACCGTGGCGGGCAGGAAGATGGCCAAGCACTGCCCTTGCTGCACCCCCAAGGAGGTCAGCAGGTTGGCCAGGCGGCAGGATTCTCGGTGTAGGCGGCGGAAGCTTATGGCCTGGGAGTCGTTGCCCTGGGCGTAAATCAGCGCGCTGTGTCCGGCCTTGTGGCCCAGGGCCCAGCGATCCACGGCCTCGAAGGCAATGTTCAACTGACCGCTTTGGCTCCAGGAAAACTCGGACTCGCACTGGCTCCAGGAGAAGTGGCGGCGGGCGGCGGCGTAATCGGGAAGGTTGGCCCCTTCCTGGCGGCTGGCTATGCGGGCGCGTTCCATGGTTTAGTCCAGCCACACGCCGTAGCGGCGGTGCACCGCCCGGGCCCGCTCGGCCCATTCGGCCCCCCGGTCGCTGGAGGCCCGCTCCAGCATGGTGGGGTCTCCCTGCCAGGCCAGGAGCACCTGGCGCAGGCATTCGGCCAGGTCGGTGGGGTCGTAGCCGCCTTCCAGGGCCAGGAGCAGGGGAGCCCCGCAACCCCTGGGCCCCAGGTCGGCCAAAAGCCCGCCCAGGGCGCCGAAGCCCGCCGCGCTCATGCTCAGGTTGCTCAGGGGGTCGTCCCGGTGGGCGTCGAACCCGGCGGCCACCAAAATTATCTGGGGCTGGTAGCGCTCCACCACCGAGGGCAGGAGTTGGCGGTACAGCTCCACCACGTCGTTGTCGTCCGCGCCAGGGGGCAGGCAAAGGTTCAGGGTGTAGCCCTCGCCGGGCCCGGCCCCGGCCTCTTCCCAGTCGCCGGTGTGGGGATAGGACATCAGGTGGTGGCTGGAGAAATAGAAAACCTCGGGCGAGTTGTAAAAGACCTTTTGCAGGCCGTTGCCGTGGTGCAGGTCCCAATCCACGATGAGGATGCGCTTTAGCCCATGGCGCAACAGCTCCAGGGCGGTGATGCCCAGGTTGTTGAGGATGCAAAAGCCCTCGGCCTTGGCGGGCTGGGCGTGGTGGCCGGGAGGGCGCACCAGCGCCAGGGCGGCCTGGTAGTCCCCGGCCAGGAGGTCCCCGGCCCCGCGGATACAGGCCCCCGCCGCCAGGAAAGAGGTGAAGCAGCTCTCCGAGCTGGCCGTGGTGTCGGCGGCCAGGTTGGTGAAGCGCCGCCGGGCGGTGGCGATGACCATGCGTATGTAGTCCGGGGTGTGCAGGGCCTCCACCTGCTCCAGGGTGGCCAGCTCTGCGGGGCGTTCGTCAAAGGCGGCGGCGAAGTCGTAGTCCAGCATCCGGTGCACCACGGCCAAGCGCTGAGGGGTTTCAGGGTGAGACAACCCGGTTTGGTGATGCAAGAACCTCTCGTCGCGGATGATGCCTATGTCCAGAGGTGGAAGCATGGCTAGACCCCGCCGATTTCAATCACGCGTCCTCCACCTGCACCAGGGGAAGGATCAGCCGGAAGGTGCTGCCCTGACCAGGGGCGCTGGCCACCTCCACCCGGCCATGATGCACCTGGGCGATGTGTTTGACAATAGCCAGCCCCAGGCCGGTGCCGCCCATCTCCCGGGAGCGGTTGGTGTCCACCCGGTAGAAGCGTTCGAACAGGCGGGGCAGAAACTCGGCGGCGATGCCGGGGCCGGTGTCGCTTACGCTGATCACCACCTCGCCGTTTTTCTCCTCCATGGCCAGGGTCACCCGGCCTCCCTGGCCGGAGTACTTGATGGCGTTGTCCAGCAGGTTCAAGACCGCCTGCTCCACCTGGCGGGCATCGGCCGCGAACACCAAGGGCTCCCGGGGCAGGCGGCGCTCCAGCTCGATGCCCTGGGTCTGGGCCAGGTCGATCACCCCTTCCATGACCGAGTCGGCCAGTTCGGCCGCGTCGATGGGCCTGAGGCGCGGCGGCGATTCGCCGGACTCCAGGCTAGCCAGTTCCATGAGGTCCTGCACCAGGCGCTCCAGGCGGTGGCTCTGGCGCAGGATCAGCTCGGCGAAGTGGCTGGCGTATTGGGGGCTGTCCAGGGCGCCGTCCAAGAGGGTCTCGGCTGCGCCGCGCACCGCGGTGAGCGGGGTGCGCAGCTCGTGGGAGACGTTGGCCACCAGATCGCGCCGGGTCTTTTCCAGGCGCTTGCGCTCGGTGATGTCGTGCAGCACGCAGACCATGCCCGGCCCGTCGGCCTCGCTGGAGATGCGCACCACGTGGGCTTCCAAAAAGCGCGGGGTGTTGCCCAGGGTCTGGATCTCGCGCCACACGTACTCCCGCCCTGCCCGGGCCTCGTCCAGGGCCTCCAGCAGGTCGGCGTTGCGGATGATCTCCGAGGGCAGGCGTCCGGGGGGCACCGCCTTGAGCTCCAGCATTTTCATGAGAGCCCGGTTGGCCAACAGCACCTGGCCGTCGTTGTCGATGACCAGCACCCCTTCCACCATGCCCCGGAGGATGGCCTCCAGGCGGTCGCGGGACTGGGTGATGTCGTTGATGGTGCTTTGCAGGTTGTCGGCCATCTGGTCAAAGGCCCGGCCCAGCTCGCCTATTTCGTGGCGGGGGTAGCGGGTGAAGCGCCGGGAAAGGTCGCCCGCGGCGATGCTGGCCGCGGTGCGGGTGAGCTGCTGCACCGGGCGGCTGAGGCTGCGGGCCACCAAGTAGGCCACCCCGATGGAAAGCAGGACGCCAAGGAACACCGCCCACAGCACCAGGCCCCTGGTGCGGCTGAGCGCCTGCTGCACCTGGCTCAGCGGTAGGGCCAGGCGCACGAATATGGTTTCGCCCTCCGGCCCGTCCATGCGCAGGGCGGTGTACATCAGGTCCAGCCCCAGGGTGGAGCTGTAGCGGACCGAGGAACCCTCACCTTCTTTCATGGCTTGGACTATCTCGGGACGGCCGGCGTGGTTCACCATCTCCGGGACCTTGTCCCTGGACATCTCGCTGTCGCCCACCACCTTGCCCTGGGGGGTGATAAGGGTGACCCGCGCCCCCACGATGCGCCCCAACTCGTCGGCCAGCTTGTCCCCGGCGACTATGCCCTCGCCCGGATGCCAGCGGTCGCGCACCACCTCGCGCACGGTGAGAATCTCCCGCTGCATGGAACTGCGCACCAGCTCCAGCATGTGGCTGCTGAGCGAGCGCTCCATGACCACGGCCACGAATATAAGGGTGCACGCCACCACCACCAGGCAGCCCCCCAATATCCAGCCTTGGAAGCTTAGACGCGCTTTCACCGTTCTTCCCGGAAGCGGTAGCCGATGCCGCGCACCGTCTCGATGCGGTCGGCCAAGGCCCCAAGCTTCTTGCGCAAACGGCGTATATGGGTGTCCACGGTGCGGGCGTAGCCCTCGTAGGCGTAGCCCCACACTCTGGAAAGCAGTATTTCGCGGGTCTGCACCTTGCCCGCGTGGGCGGCCAGGTAGTGCAACAGCTTGAATTCCGTGGCGGTCAGGTCCAGTTCCTCGTCACCGGCCTGGGCCATGTGGCGCTCGGGGTCTATGCTGAGTCCGGCTATTTCCAGATGGCCGGTGTCCACCACCGGCTCCTGGCTGCGGCGCAGGATGGCCTGCACCCTTAGCGCCAGCTCCCGGGGGCTGAAGGGCTTGGTCAGGTAGTCGTCGGCCCCGATCTCGAAGCCGATGATGCGGTCGGTCTCGCCGGACAAGGCGGTGAGGATGAGCACCGGTATGCCCCTGGTATCTTCCCCGGCCTTGAGGCGGCGGCAAACTTCCTTGCCGTCCATGCCCGGCAGCATGAGGTCCAGGACCACCAAATCCGGGTTCTCGTGTTTGGCTAAACGCAGGCCCTCGGCCCCGTCGGTGGCTTTGAGCACCCGATATCCCGCCTGGCGCAGGTTGAAATCAACGACGTCGAGGATGTCTTTTTCGTCCTCGACCACCAAAACCGTAGCCTTGGCCATGTACACTCTCCAAGGAAAAACTTACAAACTCCAACCACTTTCATCACCCTAACCTTTGTAACAAAGCTTGGCAATAGGGCAGACTGTAATGTAACTGCGTTGACATATGCCCTGGCGGTGGTATTTTTCGCTGTTGTATCCGCCAGATAACCAAAGAGGCCCCTAAGCTATGAACCCAGCGGCCACCAAAAACAGGCGCTCCATCTTTCACCTCACCGATTTAATGGTGTTTTACCGCCAAGACCCTACTCGGCGCATAGCCATTAGCATACTCATCGGAGCGGTTTCGGGACTGGGGGCCATCGCCTTTTTCATCGCCCTGGAGTGGTCCCGCTGGTTCTGCCTGGCCTATTTGGCCGGGGCCCCGGCCCCGGAACCGGCCGGCGAGCAGTTGGTTCACCTGGTGGCCACCACCCCCTACCGGCCCTGGCTCTTGTTTCTGATCCCGGCCATCGGCGGGCTCATCTCCGGCCTGGTGGTCTACACTTTCGCACCAGAGGCCGAGGGTCACGGCATGGACGCCATGATCTCGGCCTTCCACAATTTAAAGGGCTTCATCCGCACCAGGGTGCCCTTTGTCAAGGCCTTCGCCTCCATCGTGACCCTGTCCACCGGCGGCTCGGCCGGGCGCGAGGGGCCCATCGCCCAGATCGGGGCCGGGTTCGGCTCCTGGGTGTCGCGCCTGCTGAGGCTCTCGGTGCAGGAGCGGCGCATCTTCATGCTGGCCGGGTGCGCCGGCGGTCTGGGAGCCATCTTCCGGGCCCCCCTGGGCGCGGCCATCACCAGCGTCGAGGTGCTCTACCGCGAGGACTTCGAGAGCGAAGCCATCATCCCCTGCGTGATCAGCTCGGTCATCGCCTTTTCCATATTCACCTTCGTCTTCGGCTTTGCCCCCATCTTCGCCACGCCGGGCTTCGTGGCCCACGACCCGCGCCAATTGGCCATCTTCGCGGTGCTGGGCCTGGTGTGCGCCCCGGTGGGCGGGCTGTACGTCAAGGTTTTCTACGGCACCCGCGACGCCTTCCGCCGCCTGACCATCCCCAAGCATTTCCGCCCCATGCTGGGCGGCCTGGGGGTGGGGGCCATCGCCCTGTTCGTGCCTCAGGCCATCGGCGGCGGCTACGGCTATTTGCAAATGGCCATCTACGGCGAACTGAGCATCCTGGTGATGTGCCTGGCCGCCTCGGCCAAGATCGCCACCACCAGCCTGACCATCGGCTCCGGGGGCAGCGGCGGGGTGTTCGGCCCCACCCTGTTCATCGGCGGCATGATCGGGGGAGTGGTGGGCCAGTTGGGGCACATGCTCTTCCCCGAGGTGGTCACCCAGCCGGGAGCCTACGTGCTGGTGGGCATGGCCGCCTTTTTCTCCGGCGCGGCCAAGGCCCCCCTGGGCGCTCTTATCATGGTCACCGAGATGACCCAGTCCTACGCTCTGTTGCCCCCCCTGATGCTGGTGTCGGTCATCGCCATTCTGTTCAACCGGGGCAGCAGCATCTACGAAAAGCAGGTGGCCAACAAGTTCCAGTCCCCGGCTCACCAGGGCGACCTGACGGTGAACGTCATGGAAGAGCTCACCGTGGGCCAGGTGTTCAAGCCGGACAAGGCCTTCCACACCTTGTCTGCCTCCACCCCCTTTGGCAAGTTGCGCCAGGCGGTGGCGGCCAGCGGGCAGGCGGTGTTCCCGGTCACCGACAGCCAGGGCACCATGATCGGCCTGCTTTCCATGACCAACATCCGCACCGTGATCTTCGAGGACGCCCTCAAGGATCTGGTGGTGGTGGGCGAGTTGTGCACCCCCCCGGCCAGCCTGCGCCTGGACCAGAGCCTCTACGACGCCCTGCTGGTCTTTTTGGAGAGCGGCTACGGCCAGTTGCCGGTGGTGGGGCAAGAGGACGGACAGCAACGCATCCTGGGCATGTTGGACCACTCCGAGGTCAATGCCGCTTATCACCGCGAGGTTAGCCGCCGCATGAGCGAGGATTAAACCGCCGTCCTTGCGCCGCCCGCCGGTTGATACTAGAATTCTTGCAATTGTTTGCGTTAGGGAGCCTATGCGAGGCATGGTGGTGGCGGTGGTGCCCGCCGCCGGGGCGGGGACCCGCCTGGGCGGTACGCGCCCCAAACAGTTTTTGCCCCTGGCCGGGCGGCCTCTGCTCACCCGCACCCTGATGGTGCTGGAGCGGACGCCCCAGATCCAGGCGGTGGTGGTGGTCTGCCCTCCCGGCGGGGAGGAGGAGACCCGGCGCACCTGCGTGGAGCCCTACGGCCTGGGCAAGGTGGCTGCCGTGGTGCCCGGTGGGGCCCAGCGCCAGGACAGCGTGGCCGCCGGGGTGGCCGCCGCCGCCGGGCTGGGAGCCCAGTGGCTGGTGATCCATGACGCGGCTCGGCCCCTGGCCAAGCCCGAGTTGTTCGCGCGGGTCTTGGAGGCCGCTGCCCAGACCGGCGCGGCCATCGCCGCCGTGCCCGCGGCCGACACCATCAAGCAGGCCGGGGCCGACGACCTGGCCGAGGCCACCCTGGATCGCTCCACGCTTTGGCTGGTGCAGACCCCTCAGGTGTTTGAGCGCGCCTTGCTGGAGAGGGCCCTGGCCCAGGCGGCGAAGGACGGGTATTACGCCACCGACGAGGCCGGGCTGGTGGAGCGCTTGGGAGAGAAGGTGAAGCTGGTCATGGGCAGCCGCGACAACTTAAAGGTAACCACCCCCGAAGACCTGGCCTTGGCCCAGGGCCTCATTGGCGCGGTCACCCGGGTGGGGCAGGGCTACGACGCCCACCGCCTGGTGGCAGGCCGCCGCCTGATCCTGGCCGGGGTGGAACTCACCCACGAGACCGGCCTCTTGGGCCACTCCGACGCCGACGTGGCCACCCACGCGGTGATGGACGCCCTGTTGGCCGCCGCCGGACTGGGGGACATCGGCCAGATGTTCCCGGACAGCGACCCGGCCTTTGCCGGGGCCGACAGCATCGAGTTGCTCATTCAGGTGGTGCGCCGCCTGGCCCATGAGGGCTGGCGGCCCCAGCAAGTGAGCCTGACCCTTTTGGCCCAGCGGCCCAAGCTAGCCCCCCACTACCCGGCCATGCGGGCCAAGCTGGCCCAGACTCTGGGCCTGGGGACCGGCGAGGTGAACCTGGCCGCCAGCACCACCGAGGGCCTGGGGTTCGTGGGCCGCGAGGAGGGCATGGCCGCCTGGGCCACGGCGGTCATAGCCCGGTCATAAATATTTCAACCTGCCGTGCGCAAGCGGAGAAGCTGATGTCCCTGGTTATCTACAACACCCAGACCCGGCAAAAACAAGAGTTCCAGCCCCTGGTCCCCGGCCAGGTGAGCATGTACGTCTGCGGGGTCACGGTCTACGACGCGCCGCACATCGGCCATGCCCGCTGCTACGTGGCCTTTGACGCCATCCACCGCCATTTGCGCTCCAAGGGCTGGCAGGTCACCTACGTGCGCAACTTCACCGACATCGACGACAAAATCATCAAACGGGCCAATGAGACCGGCCAGGATTGGCGTGAGCTGACCCAGGACAACATCGCGGCCTTCACCAAGGCCATGCAGGACCTCAAGGTGCTCCCGGCCACCAAGGAGCCACGGGCCACCGAACACATCGAGGGCATCATCTCCTCGGTGCAGGCGCTCATCGACAAGGGCAACGCCTATGCCGTGGAGGGCGGCGACGTCTTGTTCGCGGTGGACAGCTTCCCCGAATACGGCAAGCTGAGCCACCGGGAGCTGGACCAGATGCAGGCCGGGGCTCGCATCGCGGTGGACGAGCGTAAACGCAACCCCATGGACTTCGTGCTGTGGAAGGGCTCCAAGCCCGGCGAACCCTTTTGGGACAGCCCCTGGGGGCCGGGCCGCCCCGGCTGGCACATCGAGTGCTCGGTGATGAGCCAGGAGTATCTGGGCGCCACCTTTGACATCCACGGCGGGGGCGAGGACCTCCTGTTCCCCCACCACGAGAACGAAGTGGCCCAGTCCGAGGCCCTCAATTGCCAGCCCTTTGCCCGCTACTGGATTCACAACGGCTTCGTACGGGTGAACCACGAGAAGATGTCCAAGTCACTGGGCAACTTTTTCACCGTGGACGACATCCTAAAGACCGTGAAGCCCGAGGCGCTGCGCCTGTTCCTGTTGTCCAAGCACTACCGTTCGCCCCTGGACTTCAGCGACCAGGCACTCAAGGAGGCGGGGCAGGGATTGGAGCGGCTCTACCTGGCCCTGCGCGAGTCCACCCCGCCGCCGGACCAGATCCTGTCCCAGCGCCTGACCCGGCCCGAGGAATTGGAGTGGATGAAGGAGATCGACGGCCACGCCGTGGAGTTCGAGGCGGCCATGGACGACGACTTCAACACCCCCCGCGCCTTGGGAGCCCTGTTCAGCCTGGCTAAGACCGCCAACAAACTGGCCGCCGCGCCGGAGCCGGCCCCCCGCCAGCCCATGCTGGGCAAGGGCGGGCAAAAGATGGCCTCTGCTCGGCAGGCCCTGCTGGGCCTGGCCGCCGCCCGCCTCAAGCAATTGGGCGGTCGCCTGGGCCTGCTGGGCGAGTCGCCCGAAGAGTTTTTGCAATCCAGCGCCCCGGCCGCGGGGGACGGACCCGACCCGGCCAAGATCGAGGAGCTTATCGCCCAGCGCGCCCAGGCCCGCAAAGACAAGGACTTTGCCGCCGCCGACCGCATCCGCGATGAGATCACGGCCATGGGCGTAGTCCTGGAAGACAGCCCCACCGGCACCCGCTGGCGGCTGGCCGAATAGACAAGGAGCCTTGCCGTGAGCATGCAGCGATATGTCAGCGACGAGTTGACCCACTTCGTGGGGCGCAGCTTCCGCCACGAGTACAACGCCCATGAGCAGCAGTTCGACCTGCTGGTGCGGATTTTGCGCTCGGGCACCCTGGGCGAAAACGTGGACGGCAAAGTGGCTTTTCAGCCAGACAAGCCTTTTTCCGGCAACGAGGCCTACCGCTCCAACGTGGTGTGCTTTTCCGACATCCCGGTGCCCGACCTGGGCATCCACATGGGCAAGTTCAGCCGCTTCGGCCTGGCCTTCCGCAAGGGCTTCCTCATCGAGCGCGGGGCCAACCCGGTCTACTACGTGGCCAGCAACTCCCTGGTCAACTCCCCCGAAGGCCGGGCCAAGACCCTGGCCGCCCTTTTCGACGAAAAGCACGACCAGCTCTGGGCCTTTTACGATGCCTATAAAAAGCTGACCCCCCCGCCCCAGGATGGGGAGCCGGTCAAGGACGGCCCCCAGGACATCACCAGTATCTTTGTGTTCCTGATCTACCACTTTTTCAGCTTTGTGAAGTTCTACGAGGAGGGGCTGCCTCCGGCTGACGAAAAGAACTATTACATGGAGCGGGAGTGGCGGGTCTTCGGCAACCTGAGCTTCGAGATCGGCGACGTGCGCCGGGTGGTGTTTCCCGAGCGCTTTTCCCGTTCCTTCCGCGAGCAGGTGCCGGACTACTACGGCGAGATCACTTTTTCCTAGGAGCAGGCCATGCGGCTTTTGGTGGTGCTGGCCCATCCCGACCCGGCCAGCTTCAACGCGGCCATCGCCGCTCAGGCGGTGGAGTCTTTGCGAGGCCTGGGCCACGAGGTGGTTTTCCATGACCTGCACGCCGAGGGCTTTGACCCCATCCTGAGCCGCGAGGAAATAGCCGAAGGCGCTCCGTTGCCGCCGGCCATCGAGGCCCACTGCCGCGACCTGGAGCGCGCCGATGGCATAGTCATCGTGCACCCCAACTGGTGGGGCATGCCCACGGCGGTCATGAAGGGCTGGATCGACCGGGTGTTTCGCCCCGGTCGGGCCTATCGTTTTCTGGAGGACGACGGCGGCGAGGGAGTCCCCCAGGGGCTGCTGCCCGCGGCCACAGCGGTGGTCTACAACACCGGCAACACCCCGCCCGACCGGGAGCGGGAGACCTTCGGCGATCCCCTGGAGCGCTTGTGGCGCGACTGCATCTTCGGCCTGTGCGCCGATCTGGAGTTTCACCGCCGTTTGTTCGGCGTCATCTGCCTGAGCACCCTTGAACAGCGCGAGGCCTGGCTGGAGCAGGTGGCCCAGGACATGGCCCGCCTGTTCCCGGCGGAGTAGGCATGGCTCGGGAAAGCGATTTCACCTCCCACTGGTGGCGCACCGCGCCCAGCCGGGCCGACTTCGAACTGGTAAGCGAATTCACCCCCCAGGGCGACCAGCCGGGCGCCATCGCCGAGATCACCCAGGGCCTGGACGCCGGGATGAAGCACCAGGTGCTCCTGGGAGTCACCGGCAGCGGCAAGACCTTCACCATGGCCAACGTGGTGGCAAACACAGGCCTGACCACCCTGGTGCTGGCCCCCAACAAGACTCTGGCCGCCCAACTCTACGGCGAGTTCAAGTCCCTGTTCCCCCACAATGCTGTGGAGTACTTCGTTTCCTACTACGACTACTATCAGCCCGAGGCCTACATCCCGGCCAGCGACACCTACATAGAAAAAGACTCCTCCATCAACGAGCGCATCGACAAGATGCGCCACGCCGCCACCTACGCCCTCTTGACCCGGCAAGACGTCATCATCGTGGCCAGCGTGTCCTGCATCTACGGCCTGGGTTCGCCCGAGGCCTACGCGGGCATGATCGTGTACCTGGAGCAGGGCAAGGAGGCGGATCGGGACCAGGTGCTCAGGACTCTGGTGGAGATGCTCTACGAGCGCAACGAGTACTCCTTCCACCGGGGCACCTTCCGGGTGCGTGGCGACACCATCGAGGTGTTCCCGGCCTACGAGGAAGACCGGGCGGTGCGCATCTCCTTTTTCGGCGACGAGGTGGAGGAGATCGCCTTTATCGACCCCCTGCGCGGAGTGGCCATGGAGCGGGCCCCCCGGGTGACCATCTTCCCGGCCAGCCACTACGTGACCAACGAGAGCATCCGGGTGCAGGCCATGAGCGCCATCCGCAGCGAACTGGCCGATCGCCTGGCCGAGTTCGAGAGCCAGGGCAAGCTCATCGAGGCCCAGCGCGTCCGAGAACGCACCCTGTTCGATCTGGAGATGATGAAGGAGCTGGGCTACTGCCACGGCATCGAGAACTACTCCCGCCACCTCACCGGTCGGGCTCCGGGCCAGGCCCCGCCCACCCTGCTGGACTACTTCCCCCAGAAATGGCTGCTCATAGTGGACGAGAGCCACATTTCCATGCCTCAAGTGCGGGGCATGTATTTCGGTGACCGCTCCCGCAAGCAGACCCTGGTGGATTACGGCTTCCGCCTGCCCAGCGCCCTGGACAACCGGCCGCTCAACTTCGACGAGTTCGAATCTCACGTTGACCAGACCGTCTACGTATCGGCCACCCCGGCCGACTATGAGCTGACCAAGGCCGAGGGGGTGGTGGTGGAGCAGATCATCCGCCCCACCGGGCTCATGGACCCGGTGATCGAGGTGCGCCCGGCCTCGGGCCAGGTGGACGATCTCTTGGGCGAGTTGCGCGTGGTCGTCGCCAGGGGCGAGCGGGTCTTGGTGACCACCCTGACCAAACGCATGGCCGAGGAACTCACCGAGTATTTCGACGAGATGGGCGTCAAGGTGCGCTATTTGCACAGCGACATCGACACCATCGAGCGGGTGGAGATCATCCGCGACCTGCGCAAGGGGGTGTTCGACGTGCTGGTGGGCATCAACCTCTTGCGCGAGGGCCTGGATTTGCCCGAGGTGAGCCTGGTGGCCATCCTGGACGCGGACCGCGAGGGCTTTTTGCGCTCCACCCGCTCGCTCATCCAGACCACGGGCCGGGCGGCGCGCCATTTGGAGGGCCGGGTGCTGCTCTATGCCGACAAAATCACCGACTCCATGGCCAGGGCCATGGAGGAGACCGAGCGGCGGCGCGCGGTGCAGGCCGAGTACAACCGCGAGCACCACATCACCCCGACCAGCATCAAGAAGGCCATCGGAGCCATGCTGCCCCACGAGCTGGAGGCCGACTACACCACCGTGCCCCTGGCCGAGCAGGGCCCGGAGCTGGAGCCCGAGGAGATACCCCAGGAGATCGCCAAGCTGCGCCGGGAGATGGAGCAGATGGCCAAGGACCTGCGCTTCGAAGAGGCTGCCCTTATCCGCGACAAGATCAAAAAGCTGGAGGCCGAGGAACTGGCCTGGAAGGAATTGGCATGAACCGGCATCTGAAAATATGGGCGGCCTGCCTGATCGCCCTGATGCTTTTATTGCCCGTCATGGCCCAAGCGGGGCAGGGGGCCTACGCCGAGCTGGACGGGCACAAGGTCTACTACACCGACCAGGGCAAGGGCGAACCCACCCTGGTTCTTATTCATGGCTGGATCTGCAACCACAATTTTTGGCGGGAGCAGATTCCCGCCCTGGCCAAGAAACACCGGGTCATCGCCCTGGACATGATCGGCCACGGCAAGAGCGACGCGCCCCAGGTGGCCTACACCCAGGAGCTTTTGGCCCGGTCGGTGCTGGCGGTCATGAACCAGGCCAAGGTGAAGGACGCGGTGCTGGTGGGCCACAGCATGGGCCTGGACGTAGCCCGGCGCGTGGCCCTGGAGCATCCCACGCGGGTGAGGGCCCTGGTATCCATGGATGGCGCCCTGGGCCTGCCACCCCAGGAGCCGGTGGCCCGGGCCGAGTGGTGCAAGCAGGCCAATGCCTTTGCCGCCCAGTTCCAGGGCCCGGACGGCCAGCAGAAGGTGGGCTTCTTCTTCGACGCCATGCAGGACAAGACCACGCCCCAGGCCCTGCGGGAGTGGGTGAAGGCCCAGGCCCTGGCCACGCCCTGGCACGTGGGACGCAGCTCCATGGCCGAGTTCGTCAAGCCGGCCAACTGGGACTACCGGCCCTTGACCATCCCGGTGCTGGCTATTTACGTGCCCAACCCCCATCTGCCGCCCAACTTCGAGGCCTGGCTGCGGACCTTGTTCCCCAACCTGCGCTGCGCGCAAATCCCTGGGGCGGGGCACTTCGTGATGCTGGAAAAGCCCAAGCAGGTCAACGCCCTGCTGCTGGAGTTCGCGGACGGCAAGGCGGTGCGGGGAGGCGAGGCGGGGAAGTAGGGGCCTGATTTCAGAGCCGTCGTGTAGGTTGGGTAGAGCGAAGCGAAACCCAACAAACCTTAATTCATTGTAGGGTGACGTTTGGCCACCACCCAAACCACAGACAAGCCCCGTGGCGCCGAGGTCATAAAACAGGCCCTGGCCCACGTGCCGCTGGACCCCGGCGTCTATCTTATGAAAGACGCCCGGGGCCGCATTATCTACGTGGGCAAGGCCAAGCACCTCAAGAATCGCCTGACCTCCTACACCCGCCCCATCTCCGGCCCCACCTGGTACGCCAACAAGGTGGCCACCATGGTAAAGCAGGTGGCCTCGGTGGAGTTCGTAATCACCGCCAGCGAGAAGGAAGCCCTTCTGCTGGAAAGCACCCTGATCAAAAAACACCGGCCCCGCTACAACGCCGACTTGCGCGACGACAAATCCTACCCCTACTTCCGCCTGAGCCTGGAGCACGACTTCCCCCGCCTGTCCCTGGTGCGCCGTCCCAAGCTCAGCGACGGGGCGCAATATTACGGGCCTTTCGGCAGCGCCGGGGCGGCGCGCCAGACCATGTACCTGCTGCAGCGCATCTTCCCCCTGCGCCGCTGTTCTGACCACACCATCCGCAACCGGGCCCGCCCCTGCCTGGACTTTGAGACCGGCCGCTGCCCGGCCCCCTGCGCGGACAAGATCAGCCGCGAGGACTACGCCCTGCTGGTCAAGCAGATGCAGGCCTTTTTCGCGGGCCAGGGCGAGGAACTGGCCCGGCGGCTGCAAGAGGAGATGGAAAAGGCGGCCCAGGGGGAGCGCTTCGAGGAGGCCGCCCTGCTGCGCGACCGCTGGCAGGCGCTGAGCCGCACCCTGGAGCGCCAGCGAGTCTCCGCTCCCCAGGAGGAGGACATCGACGTGGTGGCCCTGCACCAGGCCGAGGACGGCATGCGCCTGGCCCAGGTCAGGGTGCGCGGCGGTCAGGTGGTGGGCAGCCGGGTGCACGACCTCAGCCGGGCGGCCCAGGAGCCGGGCGAGACCATGTCCCAGGCCCTGTTGGCCCTGTACGAGCTGCACGCCCCGCCGCCCTTGGTGCTGGTTTCCCAGATGCCCTCGGACCCCTCCCTGGTGGCCGAGGTGCTGGGCGAGAAGGCCGGGCGCAAGGTGGAGCTGCGCCTGCCTCTGCGGGGAGAGAAGCGCAAGCTCATGGACATGGCCAAGCTCAACGCGGCCCAGCCCCGCCACGAAGGCCCCGGCCCGGCCGCGGCCCTGGAGCGCCTGGCCAAGAAGCTGGGCCTGGCCGAGGCGCCCCAGACCATGGAGTGCCTGGACATCTCCCACCTGGGGGGCAGCCTCACCGTGGCCGGGCTTTCGGCCATGCGCGAGGGCGCGGCGGACAAGAGCGCCTACCGCCGCTACAAGGTGCTGGGCGGCGAGGGCGGGGGGGACGACTACGCGGCCATGGCCCACGTATTGGCCCGCCGCCTGAGCGGGGACGACCCGCCGCCGGATTTGCTGATCCTGGACGGCGGCAAGGGGCAGCTCTCCATGGCGGTGCAGGCCCTGGCCCAGGCCGCGCCGGAGCACGCCCCGGCCCTGGCTTCCATCGCCAAGGGCCGCGCTCCCGGCGAGCCGGACCGCATCTACCTGCCCCAGCGCAAAAACCCGGTGAATCTCAAGGCGAGTGATCCGGCGTTGCTTTTGATCATGCGCCTCAGGGACGAGGCCCACCGTTTCGCGGTGAGCTATCACCGCCTGCTGCGCAAAAAAGCCCTGACCCGGTCTATACTCGAGGAGGTGCCGGGAATCGGCCCCAAGAAGCGCTCCCGCTTGCTCAAGAGCTTCGGCTCCCTGGCGGCGGTGAAAAAAGCCGGGGAAAAGGAGCTGCAAGAGCGGGGAGGGCTGGACGAGTCCACCGCCCGGCGCCTGGCCTCCTTTTTGGCCGCCCTTGACACTGCCCAGCCCCCAAAGTAGACTTCGGCAGAATTATAGGAGGGTTGCATGTTCGGCATCGGCATGCCCGAGCTAATCATAATTTTGGTGGTTGCGCTCATCGTGGTGGGCCCCAAAAAGCTGCCGGATATGGCCAAGAGCCTGGGCAAGGGCCTTAGCCAATTCCGCAAGGCTGCCGATGAAATCAAGGATGAATTCTCCGAAAACGAGACCTATCAAGACCTCAAGGGTTTGAACAAATCCTTCCGCGACACCCTGGACGAAGTAAATCCCCGCAAGCTGTTGGACGACGTGAACCCCCTGGTGGAGGCCAAGGAGCCCAGCCTGGACCTCTCGGGCCGCGACGCCCTGATGAAGGAAATAAAGCAGCAGACCGAGGATCCCAAGGAGCAGGCCACCGTGGAAGTGGCCCAGCCCGAAGTCCAGCCCGAAGCCAAACCGGCGGACGACGCCAAGCCCCAGGCCAAAAACCAGGGCTCCGACCCCCAAGCCAACCCCGAAACAAGCCGCAAAGAATCCTAGATGTCGGATCAGGAAAAGACCCAGGGAACCGCGCCGCCGGAGCCGGAAGAAGAGCGCCACGAGCCTTCCGAAGATGACGACGAATCGCGCATGCCCTTCCTGGGCCATCTGGAGGAGCTGCGCTCCTGCCTGGTGCGCTCGGCCATCGCGGTGGGGGTCTGCTTCCTGGGCACCTATATATTTAAGGAAGAGCTTTATCAGGGTTTGGCCCGGCCCCTAAAGGCGGCCATGCCCGCCGGGGCCAAGCTGATCTACACCGCCCCGGCCGAGGCCTTTTTCACCTACCTGAAGATAGCCCTCCTGGCGGCCATCGTGGTGGCTTGTCCCGTGATATTCCACCAGTTCTGGCGTTTCATCGCGCCGGGCCTTTACGACCACGAGCGCAAGGCGGTGTGGCCCTTCGTGCTGGTGTCCTCGGTGCTGTTCATCGTGGGCGCCGTGTTCTGCTACACCATGGTGTTCCCCTACGCCTTCCAGTTCTTCATGAGCTTCGCCACCGACGACATCGTGCCCATGCTCAGCCTCAAGTCCTATCTGAGCTTCAGCGCCACCCTGCTCTTCGCCTTCGGGGTCATCTTCGAGATGCCCCTGGTGCTGGTGTTTCTGGGCCGCATCGGGGTGGTCTCCGCCAAGGGCCTCAAGAAAAACCGCAAGTACGCCGTTCTCATCATGTTCGTGGTCGGGGCCATGTTCACCCCGCCCGACGTGGTCACCCAGATCATGATGGCCGTGCCGCTGATCATCCTCTACGAGATATCCATCTGGATGGTGGTGGCCACGGAAAAGAAAAAGGCCGAACGCCGGGCCGCCGAAGAGGAAGAGTTCACCGACTCCGACTCCAAGGAATAAGCTTCCTTCCCTTGACCCGTCTCAAAGCAAGCCTTAGTCTTTTAATAGTGATTCCTTTTTAAAAGGGAAGGTTTGCTTATGCCCAAAGCGGCTTGCCTGGCCCTGCTCATGGCGGCGCTGATCTGCGCCCCGGCGGCGGCTGGGGACGAGATCAAGACCTACAATGGGGTGAAGCTGAGCCCCTATCACCGCACCTATGACAACTCCATTCGCGGACCCCAAAAGGTGGCCCCTGACACTTACCGCCTTAAGGTGGATGGGTTGGTGCAAAAGCCCCTTAGCCTGACCTACCAGCAGGTGCTGGACATGCCCCCGGTCAAACAAGTGGTGGACATGCCCTGCGTGGAGGGCTGGACCGAGACCCTGCTCTACCAGGGGGTTCGCCTAAGCGATCTGCTGGCCCTGGCGGGGCCCAAGCCCGAGGCCACCTGGGTGATGTTCCACACCACCGAAGGCTATTCCACCGGCCTGCCGCTCAAGTACCTGCGCGGGGACAAGGTGCTGTTGGGATATAAAATCAACGGCTTGGCCCTGGACGCCACCCGTGGCTGGCCCTTCCAACTGGTGGCTCCGGGCAAGCTGGGCTACAAGTGGGCCAAGTGGGTGGTGCGCCTGGAGTTGACCGCCGAAGCCCAAAAGGGCTTTTGGGAGAAGCGGGGATACTCCAACGAGGCGGATGCAACAGGGCGCTAGACCGGGTAATGCCATAAAGGTTGGGCGTCCGGCACAGCCAGCCACCAGCATACGGCGTTGCCTGCTTCGCTCGGTCCTCGACGTAGCCTATTCGCTACGCCTGCGTCCCTCACTCGCCGGTCGCCTTGTCTGCCGGCGGCTGGCTGTGCCGGTTTTGGCCCCGAACCAAATTTAATTGTTTTTCATTAGGAATCGCCTAGATACGAATGCGTCGTCCGCTGGCTTCCGGCCTTTGGTGGAAAATTCGGGTTTGGCCCACCGTTTTTTGCCCTTGACAAAAACCGGTGAGGGGCGATACTGAACAGCAACACGGGAGTTGTATACGAAATGCAAAAGACCCAACCAAACCAGGATGGCAAGAGCGCCCGCCCCATGGCGGATGTCGCTTTCGCCCCTGTGTTTGGTGTCTGGTTTTATTGGTGGCGTTCACCCATGACGGTGCGCTCCGCCGGGAGGAAACCAGCCTAGGTCCTTAAACTCCCAAGCCGAACAGCGAGCCCACCGTCACAACGACGGTGGGTTTTTCTTTTGCCGCGAAGGATGAACATGGGAAGCTTGCAAGCCTACACCAAGGAGCTTTTGGCCGACGCCGACACCCCGGTATCGGCCTATGTGAAGCTGTGCCAGGGGGAAGAGACCTCCTTCTTGTTCGAAAGCGGGGAGGGGGTGGATTCGGTGGGCCGCTACTCCATCGTGGCCTGGGAGCCCATCAGCTCCCTGCGCCTGGAGCAAGGCCAAACCCTGGTGGAGCATGGCGGCCAGGAACAACAGCGCCCCGAAAGTGAGTTTTTCGCGGCGGCCCAGGAGCTTAGCGACGCCCTCAAGGTGGAGGGGCTGCCCGCGCTGCCCTTTGTGGGCTCGTTCATGGGCTACGTGGGCTACGAGGCGGTGCGCCTGGTGGAGCGCCTGCCCCCGGTTGAGCCCCACCGCCTGCCCGTGGCCTGGCTCTGCTTCCCGGCCAGCTTCGCGGTGTTCGATCACCTGCACCGCCGCCTGATCCTGGTGGCCCTGGCCGATGGCCCTGAGCGGGGCCGGGCCAAGCTGGCCGAGATGGTGGACCGGCTGCACCGCCCGGCCCGCTTGGTTTCCCCGCCCGGCAGCTTTCAGGTCAATGCCCCGGCCAAGGAGCCCTTCATGGCCGCGGTGGAAAAGGCCAAGGAGTACATCATGGCCGGCGACATCTTCCAGGTGGTGCCCTCGGCTCGGTTCACCGGTGAGACCGACATCGACCCCTTGGCCGTGTACCGCTGGCTCCGGGTCAAGAGCCCCTCACCCTACATGTTCTTCCTGAAATACCCCGGCTTCTCCCTGGCGGGCTCCTCGCCGGAGACCCTGGTCAAGGTCAAGGACGGCATGGTTTACCTCAGGCCCATCGCAGGCACCAAGGGCCGCTCGGCGGACCCGGAAGAAGACCTGGCCCTGGAGCGGGAGATGATGGGCTCGGCCAAGGAGCGGGCCGAGCACGTGATGCTGGTGGACCTGGCCCGCAACGACGCCGGGCGGGTGAGCCGCTACGGCACGGTGCAGGTGGCTCCCTACATGACCGTGGAGCGCTACAGCCACGTGATGCACATCGTCTCCCAGGTGGTGGGCCAGGTGGACCCCGATCTTTCGGTGTGGGACGCCTTCCAGGCCTCCTTCCCGGCGGGCACCCTGTCCGGCGCGCCCAAGGTTCGGGCCATGGAGATCATCAACGAGCTGGAGGGCGTGGCCCGCGGCCCCTACGGCGGGGCGGTGGGCTGCTTCGGCCCCGGCCAGTACATGGACACCTGCATCGGCATCCGCATGATGCAATTCGACCAGGGCCGCTACACCCTGCAAGCCGGGGCGGGCATCGTGGCCGACAGCGACCCGGCCATGGAATACGAAGAAATCTGCCACAAAGCCGCCCAGGGCCTCGCCGCCCTGAAGCTGGCCTCGGAGGGTTTGGCATGATCGTGGTAATCGATAACTACGACTCCTTCACCTACAACATCGTGCAGGCCCTGGGCAGCCTGGGCTGCGAACTCAAGGTGTTTCGCAACGATGCCATAGAGGTGGAGGCCATCGAGGAGTACGAACCCGAGGCCATGATCATCTCGCCGGGGCCGGGCCGCCCCGAGACCTCGGGCATAACCTGCGCGGCCATCGAGCGCTACGCGGGGAGCTTCCCCATCTTGGGGGTGTGCCTGGGGCACCAGGCCATCGCCCAGGTCTTCGGGGCCCAGGTGGTGTGCTCGGGCAAGCCCATGCACGGCAAGGTCAGCGAGGTGTTCCATGACGGCAAGGGTCTGTTCAAGGGCTTGCGAAACCCCTTCGTGGCCTGCCGCTACCACTCCCTGGTGGTGCCCGAGGCCAGCGTGAGCGCGCCGCTGCTCATATCGGCCTACACCATGGAAGGCGAGGTCATGGGCCTTAGGCACCGCGATCTGCCGGTGGAGGGGGTGCAGTTCCATCCCGAGTCCATCGCCACCGCCCAGGGCATGACCCTGTTCCAGAACTTTTTGCGCCAACACCTGGGCGGTACCCAGGCCAACGGGCATCACCGCAATCCGGCCGACCAAGCGGCCCCGGTCCAGGTGTAAGGGAGAATCGCCATGGTCATCACCATGCAGCCAAACTGCCCCAAGGGCGACGTGGCGCGGGTAATCTCGGTTTTGCGCCGGGCGGGCCTGGAGCCGCGCATCATCTCCCCGGACCCGCGGGTGGTCTTGGGGGTGGTGGAAGAGATCAGCCCCGCCCAGGCCGAGCGCCTCAGCCAGGAAGTGGGCGGGCTCAGCGGGGTGGAGGAGATCACCAACTTCGAGAAATCCTGGAAGCTGGTGTCCAAGAGCTTCAAGCCCGAGACCACCCAGGTGCAGCTTGGCTCCATGACCGTGGGCGGCCCCGAGGTGCTGGTAGCCGCCGGGCCCTGCGCGGTGGAGAGCCGGGAAAACTTCCTGGAGACCGCCGACCTGCTACACCGGGCCGGGGCCGGGGCGCTCCGGGGTGGGGCCTTCAAACCCCGCACCAGCCCCTACTCCTTCCGGGGCATGGGTGAAGAGGGTCTAAAAATCATGGCCGAGGCTCGCGACATCACCGGCCTGCCCATCATCACCGAGGTGCTAACCGCCTCGGAGGTGGAGCTGGTGGCCCGCTACGCCGACGTGTTACAGATCGGCACTCGCAACATGCAGAACTTCGCCCTGCTGGAGGCGGTGGGCGAGACCGACCGCCCGGTGCTGCTCAAACGCGGCATGATGGCCAGCATCAAGGAGCTGTTGCTCTCGGCCGAGTACATCGTGGCCCGGGGCAACTGGCAGGTGATGCTCTGCGAGAGGGGCATCCGCACCTTTGAGACCGAGACCCGCAACACCCTGGATCTCAGCGCGGTGCCGCTGCTCAAGCAGTACACCCATTTGCCGGTGGTGGTGGACCCCAGCCACGCGGCGGGCAAGCGTGAGTTGGTGCCCGCCCTGGCCCTGGCCGCGGTGGCCGCCGGGGCGGACGGCATCCTGGTGGAGGTGCACCCCACGCCCGAAACGGCCCTGAGCGATGGCCGCCAGAGCCTTCGGCCAGAGCAGTTCTCCGAGATGATGGCCGACCTGCGCCGGGTGGCGGCGGCGGTGGGCCGCAAGGTGCGGGAGATCGAGGCATGAGCCTCAAGGGTGCGGTGACCCCGCCGGGGGACAAATCCATCTCCCACCGGGCGGGGCTGTTTTCCCTCTTGGCCACGGGAACCTGCCGGGTGAGCAACTTTTCGCCCTGCGCCGACTGCGCCAGCACCCTGGATGCGGTGAGCCGCCTGGGCGGTCGGGTGGAGCGCCAAGGCGAGGAGGTGGTTCTGCGCGGCGCTGCCGGGAACCTGACAAGCGCGGCGGTGGACTGCGGCAACTCGGGCACCACCATGCGCCTGCTCATGGGCCTGTTGGCCGGGCGGCCGGGCCGCTACACCCTGGACGGCGACGCCTCCCTGCGGCGGCGGCCCATGGCTAGGGTGGCCGACCCACTCACGCGCATGGGGGCCAAGGTGAGCACCGCCGAAGGCCGCCCGCCGGTGACCATCGAGGGCGCGGCCCTGAACGGCCAACGTCACGAGCTGGCCGTGGCCAGCGCCCAGCTCAAGAGCGCCCTGCTCCTGGCCGGGTTGCAGGCCTCGGGCGAGACACTGGTTATCGAGCCCCATCTCAGCCGGGACCACACCGAGCGCCTGCTTAAGGCCATGGGCGCGGACATCGCCCCGGCCGAGGGAGGCTGGCGGGTGCGGCCCTCGGCCATCAACTTGCCCGAGACCCTCCGGGTGCCGGGCGATGTTTCCGCCGCCGCCTTCATGCTGACCGGAGCGCTGATTACTCCGGGCAGTCAGGTGACCACCCTGGGCGTGGGCCTCAACCCCGGCCGAGTGGGCCTACTCACCGTGCTGCGGCGCATGGGAGCCAAGCTGGAGGTGAGCGAGGAGGGCCGCGATCCCGAGCCCTGGGGCCGGGTGAGCGCCGCCTACACCCCGGAGTTGATCTCCACCGAGGTCTTGCCCGAGGAAATTCCCTTGCTGGTGGACGAGGTGCCCATTTTGGCCCTGGCCGCCACCCAGGCGAGGGGCGTCACCGTGATGCGCTCCATAAACGAACTGCGCATCAAGGAATCGGACCGCATAGCCGCCATCGTCACTCAACTTGGCGCCCTGGGCGCGCACCTGTGGGAAGAGGGCGACGACCTGTTCATCGAAGGCCCCACGCCCCTGAAGCCTCAGGGAAGCTATGATTCCTACGGCGACCACCGCATCGCCATGACCCTGGCCGTGGCCGGTCTGGTGTGCGGGCAAACCCTGGAGGTGGCGGACGCGGCCTGCGCCGGGGTATCCTATCCCGACTTTTACCGCGACTTGGAGGCCCTCACGCAGTGATTCGTTTGGCGGTGATAGGCGACCAGCGGGTGGTGCACTCTCTGTCGCCGCGCATGCACAACGCGGTGCTGCGCCAGGAGGGCCTGGAGGGCCGCTACGACGCCATTCCCGTGGAAGCGGCTGACCTGGGCGGGTTCCTGGGCGGCTTGGCCGGGGAGGGCTTCGCGGGCATCAACGTGACCGTGCCTCACAAACAGGCGGTGCTGCCTTTTATAGACAGCCTGGATGAGGAGGCGGCCACCCTGGGCGCGGTAAACACCATCGTGGTAAAGGGTGATCGTCTGGAAGGCGGCAACACCGACTGCCCCGGCTTTGCCCAGGCCCTGACCGAAACCGGCTACGCGGCCCAGGGGCGTCCCGCCCTGGTGGTGGGCGCGGGAGGCGCGGCCCGTTCGGTGGTGCTGGCCCTGGCGCGCCTGGGAGCCGCGCCCCTGTGGGTGGCCGCCCGGCGGCCCGCCCAGGCCCAGGCCCTGTGCGCCGAGCTAGGCGGCGAGGCCATCGGCATGGACCAGGCAGCCTCGCTTGCCGCCGAGGCTCGCTTGCTGGTCAACGCGGCCGCCGCTTCCAGCCCGGCGGAATCGCCGGAGCTGGCCGTTTGGGCGCAGTCACTCAACGCGTCCCGTTTGGAGCAGGTAATGGACATCAACTATGGACGCAGCGACAATTTATGGGCCGGGCTGGCCCAGGCTCATGGGGCCCGCTTTAGCGACGGCCTGGTCATGCTGGCCCATCAGGCGGCCCTGAGCTTCACTCGCTGGACCGGACGACCAGTGGCCGGAGCGCGCTTCCTGGCCGCCTTGGAGGGCAAGGCATGACCGGCAACATCTACCTCACCGGTTTCATGGGCGCGGGCAAGAGCACCGTGGGCCGCCTTTTGGCCCAGGCCCTGGGCCGTCGTTTGGTGAGCCTGGACCAGCGCATCGTGCGCCGCGCGCGCAAGCCCATCCCCGAGGTCTTCGCCCAAAAGGGCGAGGAGGCCTTCCGCCAGATGGAGAGCCAAGAACTGGCCAAACTGGCCCTGGAAAAGGGCCTGGTGGCGGACACCGGCGGCGGGGCGGCGGTGAGTGAGGCCAATCGCAAGATCATGCACGACAGCGGGCGCATCGTGCATCTGGACGCCTGCCTGGACACCTGCCGCCTGCGCCTGGGACCGCACGAGGTTTCCACCCGGCCCATGTGGCAGGACGCCGACGCGGTGGAGCGCCTGTTCCAGGCCCGGCAAGAGGCTTACGCCGACTGCGACCTCAAGGTGGAGGTGGACCACCTGGACGCCGAGCAGGCGGCCCAGACCGTGGCCGCCGGTCTGCTGGGGGTGGATGAGTTCCCCCTGGAGCTGGAGGGCAAGCTGTGCCTGGTGCACAGCTCCTGGGAGGCGGCCGCCGCGCTCAGCGAGGTGGTCAAGGAGCGCCGGGTGGTGCTGCTGACCGACCGCAAAGTGGCCGCCCTGCATGGGGAGCGTTATCGCCGGGTGCTGGGCGACGACCTGCTCATAACCCTGCCGCCGGGCGAGAACAGCAAGAGCCTCAAAACCGCCGAGGGGGTGTACAAGCAGATGCTGGCCGCGCGCATCGAGCGCGGGGACATCCTCCTGGCCCTGGGTGGCGGGGTGATGACCGACCTGGGGGCCTTTATCGCCGCCACCTACAAGCGGGGCATGGACTTCCTGCTGGCCTCCACCACCCTGTTGGGTTGCGTGGACGCGGCGGTGGGCGGCAAGGCGGCGGTTAACCTGGGCACGGCCAAGAACCAGGTGGGCTGCTTCACCCAGCCGCGCATGGTGCTGTTGGATCTGCAAGCCCTGGCCACTCTGCCCAAGTCCCAGCGGGTGGAGGGCCTGGCCGAGGCCTACAAGACCGGCCTGGTGGCCGACCCCGAGCTGGCCCGCCTGTGCCAAGAGGACATGGACCTGCTGTTGGGAGGCGAAGTGCTGGGCCTGGCCCAGGTGGTGCGCCGCTCGGTGCGGGCCAAGGCAGAAGTGGTGGGCCAGGACTTCCGCGAGGGCGGCCGAAGGGCCATACTGAATTTTGGGCACACCTATGGCCACGCCCTGGAGGGGTGGCACCGCTACCGTCTGGGGCACGGCCAGTCCGTGGCCGGGGGCATGCTGGTGGCCGCCGCCCTGTCCGCCCAGCGCGGGCTGTTGGCGCGGGAAGAGGCCGAATCGATTTACCGTACGGTCAAGCCTCTGCTACCCGCTGACTTGGCCTGGGCTCCGGCGGACGAGGCCTGGGAGATCATGCTGGACGACAAGAAGAACATCAAGGGCAAGGTGCGTTTCGTGCTTTTGAAAGAAGTGGGCCAGCCGGTGGTGGTGGACGACGTGACTCCCGCCGAGCTGGCCACGGCCCTGGACCGAGCGAAAGAGGCCTGAGATGGGTAGCTTCAGCGGCGAGATTCTAAAAGTAGCTACCTTTGGCGAGTCCCACGGCCCGGCCGTAGGCGTAGTGGTGGAGGGCGTTCCGGCAGGCATCCCCCTGGAGCGCGCGGCCATCCAGGCCGAGCTGGACCGCCGCCGCCCCGGCACCACGCCCCTGGCCTCGGCCCGTCAGGAGGCCGACCAGGTGGAGATTCTATCCGGGGTGGCCGAGGACCGCACCCTGGGCAGCCCCATCGCCCTCTTGGTGCGCAACACCGACGCCCGCTCCAAGGACTACTCGGCCCTGGCCGACAAGTTCCGACCCGGCCACGCGGACTACACCTTTTGGCGCAAGTACGGCCTGCCGCCCCAGCCCGGCGGCGGCCGCTCCTCGGGCCGCGAAACCGTGGGCCGGGTGGCCGCCGGGGCGGTGGCCCGGGCGGTGCTGGAGCCTCTGGGCGTGGAGCTTGCGGCCTACACCATCCAGGTGGGGCCGGTGAAGGCCCAGCGCATAGACCCGGCCTTTGCCCGCGAGCATCCCTTGCGCGCCGCCGACCCCGATAAGGCCCAGGCCATGGTGGACCAGGTCATGGCCGCCCGCGCCGAGGGCGACTCGGTGGGCGGGGTGCTGGAACTGGTGATAAGCGGAGCGCCCGCCGGTCTGGGCGATCCGGTGTTCAACAAGCTGGACGCCCGCCTGGGCGGGGCTCTGTTTTCCATCGGCGCGGTCAAGGGGGTGGAGATAGGCGACGGCTTCGCCGTGGCCTCCCGCCGGGGCTCGGCCAACAACGACCAGATGGACGCGAACGGCTTTTTGTCCAACCACGCCGGGGGCATTCTGGGCGGCATCACGAGCGGCATGCCCTTGGTGCTGCGTTTGGCCATCAAACCCACCCCCTCTATCTCCAAGGCCCAGCGCACCCAAAACCTGGCGGGCGAGGCAGTGGAGATAAGCATCACCGGGCGGCACGACCCCTGCCTTTGCGGGCGCATCGCCCCGGTGGCCGAGGCCATGGCCGCCCTGGTGCTGGCCGACGCCTGGCTCATGCAAAAGGCCCAGGCAAGGAGCGAGACATGAAGATCCTGCTGCTCAACGGACCCAACCTGAACATGCTGGGCCGCCGCGAGTCCGAGCACTACGGCAGCCTGACCCTGGATGAGATCAATCGGCGCATGGGCGAGTTGGCCCAGGTGCTGGGCCTGGAGTTGGGCTTTGCCCAATCCAACCACGAAGGCGAGTTGGTGGACATTCTGCAACAGGCGGCCCCGGAGTACGCCGGAGTGGCTCTCAACGCCGGGGGCTACACTCACACCAGCGTGGCTCTCCGCGACGCGGTGCTCTGCTGTGGGGTGCCGGTGGTGGAGGTGCATCTTAGCCAGCCCGCCGCCCGCGAGGAGTTTAGACGCCACTCTTATTTGGCCGGGGCTTGCGCCGGCTCGGTGGCCGGTTTCGGTTGGCGCTCCTACGCCCTGGCCCTGCATTGGTTCGCCATGTTACGAGGCGATGAACAATAGGGCCTTAAGCGGGACGGCGTTTTTTTGCCCTTGACAAGCCTGGCCTGGGGGCGTTTACTTGGCATAACCCAACTCGGTCCAAAGTGGACTGGCAAGGAACCTAAAGTAAAAATGACGGGCAGAGCGGAAATAATGATTGACGGCCAGGGGCGATTTAGCTCCGGGGACGTCTTTTTTTATTTTTATTATTTTACCGCCGTCTGCCCAAGGGCTGGGGAGGGTTAAAGCCTAACTAGGCAAAACCAAGCAACCAAGGCCATGGGCAGACTGAAAAGTCGCCCATGGCCTTTTTTTGTTTGGGGCAGGCGGGGCGGCCGGAAGTCGGCTCTGGCAACAAGAGGAACGATAAAGATGGCACTGGCAAGTAAAATTGAAAGCAAAGTAGCGGCGGTCGAGGCGGTGACCGCTGGGGTGGTGGCCCAAAAGCTCAAACCCCAAGCGCTTCTGGTCAGCCGCGAGGCCAAATCCGAGGACACCGTGGTTCACGCCGGGGCGGTGAGCGTGGGCGGCGGCAGCTTCACGGTGATCGCCGGGCCCTGCTCGGTGGAGAACCCCGAGCAGATGCTCTGCACCGCCCGCTGGGCCCAGCGCTACGGCGCGGCCATCCTGCGGGGCGGGGCCTACAAGCCGCGCACCTCTCCCTACAGCTTCCAGGGCCTGGGCCAGGAAGGCCTGGAGCTTTTGGCCCAGGCGCGCCGCCTCACCGGCCTGCCGGTGGTCACCGAGGTCATGGACACCAGCGACATCGAGCTGGTGGCCGAGTACGCCGACGTGATCCAGGTGGGGGCGCGCAACGTGCAGAACTTCTCCCTGCTGCGCAAGCTGGGCCAGCTCCGCAAGCCCATCCTCATGAAGCGCGGCCTGATGACCACCATCAAGGAATTCCTCATGGCCGCCGAGTACATCCTGGCCGGGGGCAACGATCAGGTGATCCTGTGCGAGCGGGGCATCCGCACCTTCGAGACCGCCACCCGCAACACCCTGGACCTCAGCGCGGTGTGCGTGCTCAAGGAAAAAACCCACCTGCCGGTGGTGGTGGACCCCAGCCACGCGGTGGGCAACCGCCGCTACGTGAAGCCCCTGGCCCGGGCCTCGCTGGCCGTGGGCGCCGACGGCATCATGGTGGAGATGCACTGCACCCCGGACAAGGCCCTGTGCGACGGGGACCAGTCCCTGACCCCCAAGGAATTCAAAGCCATGATGGAAGAACTCAACGCCATGACCGCCCTGCGCCAGGGCTGGCTGGCCTGCTAAAGGAATACAGCCATGACTACCATGCCCAGCCCCGCCGAGCGCGAGGCCAGTCCGGCCAACGACGCCATAGCGGCCCTGCGCGACGAGATCGACCAGGTGGACCGCGATTTGATGGCCCTGTTAAACCAGCGCGCCCGCCTGGCCATGGACATCGGCCGCCTGAAGCAAGCCGCCGGGTTGCCGGTCTTCGTACCCGAGCGCGAGTGCGACCTCCTGGAGAACCTGACCAAGGGCAATCACGGCCCCTTGCCGGACCGCTATTTGGTCAACGTCTTCCGCGAGGTAATCTCCGCCTGCCGTTCGGTGCAGCAGCCGCTCAAAGTGGCTTTCCTGGGACCGGAGTTCACCTTCAGCCACCAGGCCGCAGTGCAGCACTTCGGGACCTCCTGCCGCCTGGCCCCCCAGAGCGGCATCGCCGAGGTGTTCCGCGAGGTGGAGGGCGGCCGCTGCCAGGTGGGCCTGGTGCCCGTGGAGAACTCCGGCGAGGGCGCGGTGGGCGCTTCCCTGGACCAGTTCATGACCACCCGCCTCAAGGTCTGCGGCGAGGTCTACACCCCCATCAGCCACGTGCTCATGTCCGTCGAGGAAGACCTGGCCGCCATCACCACGGTCTACTCCCATCCCCAGGCCCTGGCCCAGTGCCGGGGTTGGCTGAACCGCAACCTGCCCCAGGCCCGGGTGGCCGAGTCCACCAGCACCGCCGCCGCCGCCCGCCAGGCCGCCGACACCCCCGGCTCCGCCGCCATCGGGGCCGTGGCCGCGGCCCGGCACCATTGCCTCAAGGTGCTGGCCGAGGGCATCCAAGACTACTCCTACAACACCACCCGCTTCCTGGTGATCGGCAACCAGGAGGTGCCCCCCTGCGGTCAGGACAAGACTTCCATAGTGTTCCTCACCGCCCACCGCCCCGGCTCCCTGTACCAGGCCCTGGGCGAGTTGGCCGAGATGGGGGTGAACCTCAGCCGCATCGAGAGCCGCCCCACCAAGGACCGCCCTTGGGAATACGCCTTCTTCGTGGACCTGCATGGTCATCGCCAAGACCCCCAGGTGGCCAAGGCCTTGGCCGCCCTGGAAAGCCAGGTGGAGCGTCTTAGGGTGTTGGGATCGTTTCCGGTAGGGGAGATGCTGTCATGAACTCGGAGGATGATTTTGGCGGCTTTAGCTGGCCTGCCCATTCCGGCTCCGCCGCCGGGCTGACCGTAGGCATCATCGGGGCCCAGGGCCGCATGGGCGCTTGGCTGCGCCACCTGCTGGAACCGGAGGTGGGGCGTCTGCTCACCGCGGACGTGAGGAGCGAACCCGCCACCCCCCAGTGGGTGGCCTCCTGCCAGATGATCATTCTGGCGGTGCCGGTGGACGCGGTGGAGGGGGTGATGGAGCAGATCGGCCCCCACACCGACCCCGAGGGCGTGGTGGTGGACATCTCCTCGCTCAAGCAGATGCCCCTGGCCAGCATGCTGGCCCATGCCCGGGGCGAGGTGGTGGGGGCCCACCCCCTGTTCGGCCCCGGCGCGGACTCCCTAAAAGACCAGGTGGTGTTTCTCAGCGAGGGCCGGGGACGGCGCTGGCTCACCTGGCTGAAGCGCTTTTTGCGCAACCAGGGGGCCCGGCCGGTGGTCATGGCCCCGGAGCGCCACGACCAGCTCATGGCCCAGGTGCAGACCATGCGGCATCTGTTGCTCTACGCCTTTGGCTGGAGCCTTATGAAGATGGGCTACAGCCTCGAAGAAGACGGCGACATCTCCGGCCCCTGGTTCCGCGAACTGCTGTCCCTCCTGGCCCGCCAAAGCGTGCAGCCCGCCGAACTTTACGCTGACCTGGCCCTGAACAATCCCGGCGGCCTGGACGCGGCCCGCACCCTGCTGCAAGGCCTGGGCTGCATGGTATCGGCCCTGGAGGGCAAGGACCGGGGGGCCCTGGTGGAGACCATGGAACAGGTGGGGGCATTCATAAAAAATAGCCGGCCCGCACTCTGTGCTTGACCCAAGCCGCTTTTGGGGGTAATTTTTGTATACAGAAATTCAAGGGAGATTTTGGGATGTTTAACACTGCGTGGCGTTATTGGTGGCGGAACTGGTATAGGAGTGGTCCACCCGCGCCCAAGCGTTAGGCAACCCCAGCCAAAGCAGGCAATCACCGGGGCCGTGGACCAAAAGAAGGTTCGCGGCCCCGGTTCTTTTTTTATGCTAAGGCAAAAGATGAAATCACAGCGGCAGGACAAACAGAGCTTTTATTGGTGGCGGTGGCGCGACACGGGCCGGGAGTCCGTTTTGCCCTAACCCGCCATCCTGGCGCCGGGCCGAACAACCGCGGACTCCCGAGAGTGGGGTTCGCGGTTTCAGTTTTTTTAGCGGTAGGAGAAAGCAGCCATGATTCAGGAAGCCATTGCCAAGGCGGTGAGCGGAAGCGACCTGAGTGAACAGGAGATGATCGGGGCCATGGACCAGATCATGGAAGGCCGGGCCACCCCGGCCCAGATCGGGGCCCTCTTGATCGCCCTGCGCATGAAGGGCGAGAGCCTGGAGGAGATCAGCGGGGCGGCCCAGGTGATGCGGGCCAAGGCTACGCCGGTGGCCTGCGCCTCGGCGGCGGGCGACGGGGTGCTGGTGGACATCGTGGGCACCGGCGGCGACGGGGCGGGCACCTTCAACGTGTCCACCACCACCGCCTTCGTGGCCGCGGCCGCTGGGCTCAAGGTGGCCAAGCACGGCAACCGGGCGGTGAGCAGCTCCTGCGGGGCGGCGGACCTCCTGGAGAGCCTGGGGGTGCCCCTGGACCTGGACGCCGAGCAGATCGCCATGTGCGTGGATGAGGTGGGGGTGGGCTTCTTGTTCGCGCCGGTCCTGCACGGGGCCATGAAGCACGCCATCGGTCCCCGCCGGGAGATCGGCCAGCGCACCATCTTCAATTTGCTGGGCCCCCTGACCAACCCCGCCGGGGCCTCGGTCTTGGTGGTGGGGGTGTACGACCCCAAGCTGGTGGAGCCCCTGGCCCACGTGCTGGGCCGTTTGGGTGCCACCAGCGCCTTTGTGGTGCACGGCGAGGGCGGCCTGGACGAGATCACCATCACCGGGACCACCAAGATGGCTCGCCTCAAGGACGGCGAGGTCACCATGCTGGAGGTCACTCCCGAAGAGGTGGGCCTGAAGCGGGCCGACCTGGCGGAGGTGCTGGGCGGCTCGGTGGAGCAGTGCCGCGCCCACACCCTTGACGTGCTCTCCGGCCAGAAAGGCCCCAAGCGCGACATGGTGCTCATGAACGCGGCAGCGGCCCTGGTGGCCGCGGACAAGGCTCCGGACATGGCTCAGGGCGTGGCCCTGGCCGCCCAGCTCATCGACTCCGGAGCGGCCCTGGGCAAGCTGGAGGATCTCATCTCCTTTGCCAAGGGCCTGCGCCTTGAGGCGGCGGAGGCCTAGGGTGTTGGCGTCTGATTTGGGCGTGCTGGCCCGCATTTTGGAGGCCAAGCGGCAGGAGGTGGCCGCGCTCAAGGCCGCCCGCCCCCTGGCCGAGTTGCGCCGGGAGGCTGAGGCAGCGCCCTCGGCCCGCTCCTTCCTGGCTGCCCTGCGCCAGGCGCCGGGCATCGCGGTGATCGCGGAGATAAAGCGGCGCTCGCCATCCCGGGGCGATCTGGCCCCTGGCGAGGACGTGCCAACCAGGGCCAAGGCCTACCAGGCCGGGGGGGCGGCGGCGCTATCGGTGCTCACGGACCTGCCCTTTTTCGGCGGCACCTTGCAAGACCTGGCCGACGCCCGACAGGCAGTGCCCATGCCCGCCCTGCGCAAGGACTTCATCATCGACCCGGCCCAGGTGTACCAGGCGCGGGCCGCCGGGGCGGATGCGGTGCTCTTGATCGCCGCCGCCCTGGAAGATGCCGAGTTGGCCGAGCTGTACCATCTGGCCAAGGGCCTGGGCCTGGAGGTGCTTCTGGAGGTGCACAAGGCCGAGGAACTGGAGCCGGTGCTGGCCCTGGACCCGCCTCTGGTGGGGATCAACAACCGTGACCTCAAGTCCCTGAAGGTCAGCCTGGAGACCAGCCGAGAGCTGCGCCGTATCATTCCGGCCACGGTCACCGTGGTGGCCGAGAGCGGGGTTAGTCGTCCGGAGCAGGTGAGGGAGCTCAAGGCCGCCGGGCTGGACGCCTTTTTGGTGGGCACCAGCCTGATGCTGGCCCCGGACCCCACCGCCACCCTGCGGGCCCTGGTGGAGGCGGCATGATCCCCCGGATCAAGATATGCGGCATCACCAGCCTGGACGACGCCCTGGCCGCCTGCCGTTTGGGAGCCGACGCCCTGGGTTTCGTTTTGGCTCCCAGCCCCCGCCAGGTGAGCCCCGAACAGGCGCGGGCCATCATCGCGGCGCTGCCTCCCCTGGTGAGCACGGTGGGGGTGTTCGTGGACGCCCCCCTGGTGGAGGTGAGCGAGCTGCGCCGTTTTTGCGGCCTGGACTGGGTGCAGCTGCACGGCGACGAGGGCGAGGACCAGGCCGCCGCCCTGGGACGCCGGGTCATCAAGGCCCTCAGGGTGTCCCAGGAGCGGCCTCCCAATGCGGCGGCCTATCCCGGCTGCGCCTTGCTTCTGGACACCTATCATCCCCAGGCCGCCGGGGGCACGGGCCAAAGCTTCGACTGGAGCCTGGCCCAAGGCATCGCCCGGCAGCGGCCCATCATCCTGGCCGGGGGCCTGACTCCGGACAACGTGAGCCGGGCCATAAAGCAAGTTCAACCATTTGCCGTGGATGTTTCCAGCGGCGTGGAAAAACAGAAAGGCGTCAAAGACCATGAGCGCATCGCAAGCTTCATCGCCCAAGTCCGGCGGGGCTAAGGTTCTGCCCGACGAGCTGGGGCACTTCGGCCCCTACGGCGGGCGCTTTGTGCCCGAAAACCTCATGCCCGCCCTGGAGGAACTGCACGCGGCCTACCTGACCGCCCAGCAGGACCCGGCCTTCAGCGAGGAGCTGGAAGACCTGTTGGCCAACTACGCCGGACGGCCCACTCCCCTGTACGAGGCCAAGAACCTGAGCAAGGCCCTGGGCGGGGGGCGAATTTTCCTGAAGCGCGAGGACCTGACCCACACCGGGGCCCACAAGATCAACAACGCCCTGGGCCAGGTGCTTCTGGCCAAGCGCATGGGCAAAAAGCGCATCATCGCCGAGACCGGGGCCGGACAGCACGGCGTGGCCACGGCCACGGTGGCCGCCCTCATGGGCCTGGAGTGCATGGTCTACATGGGCACCCTGGACATGGAGCGCCAGGCGCTCAACGTGACCCGCATGCAGATGCTGGGGGCCACGGTGGCGCCGGTGACCAGCGGGAGTTGCTCCCTCAAGGACGCCACCACCCAGGCCATCCGAGACTGGGTGACCAACGTCAAGGACACCCACTACATCATCGGCTCGGTGGTGGGGCCCCATCCCTATCCCATGCTGGTGCGCGATTTCCAGTCGGTGATCGGGAACGAAGCCAGGGCTCAGCTCCTGGAGCGCGAAGGCAAGCTGCCCAAGGCGGCGGTGGCCTGCGTGGGCGCGGGCAGCAACGCCATCGGCCTGTTCCACCCCCTGCTGAACGACCCGGTGGACCTCATCGGGGTGGAGGCGGCGGGTCATGGCCTGGAAAGCGGGGAGCATTCCGCCAGCCTCACCGCCGGGCGTCCGGGCGTGCTGCACGGCTCCAGCCTGTATCTGCTGCAAGACCCCGACGGGCAGATCATCGAGGCCTATTCCATGGCCGCGGGCTTGGACTACCCCGGCGTGGGGCCGGAGCACAGCTACCTCAAGGACATCGAGCGGGCCACCTACGCCACGGTGGACGACAAGGCGGCGGTGCAGGCCTTCATGGACCTGGCCCGCTACGAGGGCATCATCCCCGCCCTGGAAAGCTCCCACGCCTTGGCCCATCTCAAGGATCTGGCCCCCCGTTACGCCAAGGACGACATTATTCTGGTGTGCCTATCCGGCCGGGGCGATAAGGACGTGTCCCAAGTGGCCGCCTATTTGGAGAAGCAGAAATGAAGCCCGTCATACGCGAAAAATTCGCCGCCGCGGCCGAACAGGGCCGGGCCGCTTTCGTGCCCTACGTCACCGGTGGCTTTCCCAACGCCGACACCTGCCTGGAACTGATCACCGCCCTGGACGAGTTGGGCTCCGAGGTGATCGAGGTGGGCCTGCCGTTCTCCGACCCCCTGGCCGACGGCCCTACCATCCAGCTCTCCAGCCAGAGGGCTTTGGAGGCCGGGGCCACCCCGGCCAACGTGCTCGCCACCATGGAGCGGGCCGCGGCCAAGACCCAGGCCGCCCTGGTGGCCATGACCTACGTCAACCCCGTGCTGGCCATGGGCTACGGGGAGTTCGCCAAGCGGGCCTCGGGCTCCGGGGTCAGCGGGGTCATTATCCCCGACCTGCCTCCCGAGGAGGCGGGCGAATGGCTGGATGCCTGCCAAACCCACGGCCTGGACCCGGTGTTCATGGCCGCGCCCGGCACCCCCATGGAGCGCCTGGACCGCATTTTGGCGGTGGGCGGCGGCTTTTTGTACTACGTGTCCATGGACGGGGTGACCGGCACCGAGCTGGAGTTGCCCCCCGAGCGCTTGGCGGCCATGCAAAAGGTGCGGGCCCGCTCGTCCCTCCCGGTGGCGGTGGGATTCGGGGTGGCCACTGCGGCCCAGGCCAAGGCCCTGGCTCCGGTGGCCGACGGGGTGGTGGTGGGCAGCGCCTTGGTGCGCCAGGTGCACCAGGCCGACTCGCCCCAGGCGGCGGTGGAGGCGGTGAGCCGCCTGGCCGGAGAGCTGCGCCAGGCCCTGGTGCGCTGAGCGGCGGTGCGGGGTATTCGCCCAAAACATAGGCATTTAGTGGGGAGGATATGGATTAGTCGCTATTCCTATGATAAAAATAACCGTGATTTTTGCCTGGCTTCCGCGCACTTTAGGTTTTATTTAACCATTCCGCCTGGCTTCGGTGATCGCTCCGGCTAATTGGATCGACAGTGACTATCGCCGACGGCTCAGGCTAGAAATAGGGGAACCCCCTGGCACACGGTGATCTTTGAACGTTGAAGTAGTCATCTTGATGGCCGAAGCCGTGGTGGTTTACCTGATGGTGCTGGGCACCCACTCCTTGCGCCACCGCTTCGGTTTGGCTCACTACTACGCCCTCCTGGGTGGGGTTACCGCGGTGATGTCCTGGGTCACCGACGCGGGAATCGCCGTCCACCTGGGGGGCGTCACCTTTGTGGTGGGCTCCACCGTGTTCTACACCTCCCTGCTTCTGGGCGTGTTCGTGGTCTACGTCTTCGACGGCCTCAGGGCCACGCGCATCATCATCTCCACAGTGATCGGGGTTTCCATCATGGTGCCCCTGATCGCCCTGGTGCTCAACTTCCAGATGAAGCTAAGCGGGGTGCCCGCCCTGGGCTATGTGCCCTCGCCCAGCCTGCGCATAAACATCGCCTCGGTGTTCGCCACCTCCATGGACCTGGTGTTTTTGGCCATCGCCTGGGAGTACATGAACAACCGCTTCCAGTGGATCCCCATGGGCATCCGGGCCTTTTTCACCCTGCTGGGGGTGATGTGGCTGGACGTGGTGTTGTTCGCCACCGGGGCTTTCGCGGGAACCGGCGAGTGGCTCTCCATCATCCAGGGCACCGCCCTGAGCCGCCTTATAGTCTCCTGTTTCGCCGCGCCCCTGTTGTGGGCCTATCTCTCCTGGCAAAACCACCGTTGGGGCACCCAGATAACCCAGCGCCCGGTGCTGGCCATCCTCAAGCAGTTCGCCCAGATGAAGAAGGAACTGACCCAGGCCCAGCAAGAGATTGAGCGGCGCAAAAAGGCGGAAAAGGCCCTGCGCGAGAGCGAGGAGCGTCTGCGCACCCTGGCTTCCACCGACGCCCTCACCGGCTTGGCCAACCGGCGGCGCTTTTGGCAGGTGGCGGGCAGCGAACTCCAGCGCGCCAAGCGCTACGGCACGGATTTGGCCGCGATCATGATGGACGTGGACAAGTTCAAAAAGGTCAACGACACCTTTGGCCACGACGTGGGGGACCAGGTCTTGCGCGAACTGGCCCGCATCGGCCTGGAAAAGATTCGCTCCTTTGATCTGTTCGCCAGGGTGGGCGGGGAAGAGTTCGCCTTTATCCTGCCTGAATCCAGCTTGCAGGACGCCCGAAAAACGGCCGAGCGCCTAAGAACGGCGGTGGAGACCCAAGCCGTCACCGTGGGCCACCATCAGGTGCACATCACCATCAGTCTGGGGGTGGCGGCGTTGGAGCCGGGCATGGATCAGATGGAGGAACTTTATAAAGCGGCGGACCTAGCCCTTTATCAAGCCAAGCAGGACGGGCGCAACAGCGTACGGGTGTACCAGGGCAACGGCGAAGAGCTTACTTAGCCGGTCCTAGCCCATTGGGGGAATCACCCTCTCCTAAATTCGTTTGAATTTTGGCGTAAGGCCACGCATAAAACTCATTCCTTTTTAGCCCGCCAGGCCCTTGTCCGCGGCCAACTTGCGCCAAAAGGTGGCCGGATGCACCCCCAAGGCCTGGGCGGCGTCGGCCACCGAGCCGTAGCGGCCCACCGCGTTTTGGATGAGGTTCAGCTCGAATTCCCGCACCGCCTGCTTGAAGCCGGTCTCCTCGGACAAGGGATCGCGCTGCGAGCGGGGTCCTTGACGCAATTCGCTGGGCGCGTCGGCCAGAGTGATGGATTCGCCCTCGCTCATGACCATCATGGACTCCAGCAGGTTCTTGAGCTCGCGGATGTTGCCGGGATAGGGGTATTTGGCCAGCGCGTCCATCACCTCGGGGCTGAGCTTTTTGTTCAGGCTGTGCTGCTCGCAATGGTTTTGCACGATCTGGCGGGCCAGGGCGGGGATGTCCTCCCGGCGGGAGCGCAGGGGCGGGATGTCGATGGAAATGACGTTGAGGCGATAGTAGAGGTCCTCGCGGAAGCTGCCCTTATCCATCATGGCCTTGAGGTCGCGGTTGCTGGCGGCGATGACCCGCACGTCCACCGTCTTGGGCCGAGTGGCACCTATGCGGGTGAAGCGGTTTTCGTCCATCACCTCCAAAAGCTTCACCTGCATGGACGGGGTCAACTCGGCCACCTCGTCCAGGAAGATGGTGCCCTGGTCGGCGGTCTCGAAGAGCCCGGCCTTGCCCTGGGGCAGGGCCCCGGTGAAGGCGCCGGCCTCGTAGCCGAACAGCTCGCTTTCCATGAGCGACTCGGGGATGGCCCCGCAGTTGATCTTTACAAAGGGCTTGATACGGCGGCGGCTCATCTCGTGGATGATGCGGGCCAGCATGCTCTTGCCCACACCGGACTCGCCGCACAGCAGCATGGAGTTGTCCACGTTGGCCGCCTTGACCGCCTTGAGCAGCACGTTTTTCATGGCCTCGCTGCGGATGACCATGCGCTCCAGGGCGTGGTCCAGGTTGATCTGCTCGGTCAGCGACTGGTGGTACAGGCTCTCCAGCTTGCGGGTTTCCTCCAGGCTGGCCTTGAGCTGGTTGAGCACCGTGAGGTCGCGCACGTTGATCACCACCAAGGTGATCTCGCCGTCCTCGTCGAACACCGGGGTGCCGGTGACCATCATGTTCCGGTCGCCCTGGATTTTTTGCATGATGGTCACCGGGGCGCGGCGCTTGCGCACCTGCATGGTCACCGAGCGGTCGATGATTTTGTCGCGTACCAGCTCGGAGACATGGCGGCCCACGATCTTGTCCCGGCTCAGGCCGCTGATGCGCTCGTAGGCGCTGTTCAGGCGCACGGTGTTGCCCTCGCCGTTGACCACGAACAGGCCGTCAAAGGAGGATTCGAACACCGCCTCCAGCTCCCGGTAAAGCTCCTGGTAGCCGCGCAACTGGGAGATGATGGCCTCGTAGTCGGAGATGTCCTGGAATACGCTGATGACCCCGATTATCTTGCCGTCTTGGATGATGGGGTTGCGGTTGGCGATGATGGTGGCCTGGGGCAGCTCGATGCGCACCCCCACCTGGGGCTTGCCGGTGCGCAGTATCCCGCGTATGTCGGCCCAGGCCTCTGGGCGCACCTGGCTCAGGTGCTTGCCCACCGGGTGGGGATTTTCGTTGCGGAAGATGCGGTGGGCGGCCTGGTTGTAAAGCAACACCGTCCCCTGGACATTCACTATTAGGATGCCGTTGTGGGTGGAGTTAAGGGCCACCAGCCATTTGAACTGATCCCCGTGGCTTTGAATCTCTTCGGGCGGCAAAACAATCTCCTAAAATTTTGACCGTCGGGCCATTGCCTAAACTGCTCGCAAATTTGCGGGTAAGTCGCGTTATTGCGAGTATGCCCTATTAAAATGCAAAAGGTTAGTCCATAGCAATAGATAAAAAGCAAAAACACCTAAAAGGTGAGCAGTATTTCTCGCAAAACCGCGAGTGGGTTTTCCCTGATAATGTTTGCCAAATAAATTACCAGTTAAATCAAAGTGATACACGGATGAACAATCTTCAATTCTTGGCATGGCAATTGCTCTATGCACAGCGAGTTTGTTTCTTGCGCCTTCATGGGCATGAGCCTGTGGGACCAACCGGATGAAACTGGTGTGCTGATGTCCTTTGTGCGGCTTCGTGACATCGAGTTGTATTACGAGACCCTGGGGGAGGGGCCTCCCTTGTTGATGCTCATGGGCCTGAGGCGCGACCACACCTGGTTTCACCGCCAAACTCTGGAGTTTGCCAAGCACTTCACGGTGATTCTCATGGACAACCGCGGCGCCGGTCAAAGCGGCACGCCCGACGAGCCCTACACCATCGCGGGCATGGCCGAAGATACCGTGGGCCTCCTGGACGCCCTGGGCCTGGAATCGGCCCACGTGCTGGGGGTCTCCATGGGCGGGTGCATCGCCCAGGAGCTGGCCCTCAGTTTTCCCCAGCGGGTGCGCGGCCTGGTCCTGGGCTGCACCACCTGCGGCGGGTCCGAGGCCCTGACCACGCCGGAGCACATCATGCAGTGGTACGCCGACCCCGCGGGCATGAGCCCCGAGGAGATACTGCGGCGCAACCTGAGGATTTACTTCTCCGACCGCTACCTGCGCGAAAAAACCGCGGAGGTGGAGAGCTTCATACAAATGGCCTTGCGGGACCGGCAGCCGATGTTCGCCTTCAAACGGCAGATGGAGGCCTTGCAGGGCTTTTCCTCGGCCTCCCGCTTGCCAGGCCTGTCTCCGCCCACGCTGATCGCCACCGGCTCCGATGACGGCCTGATACCCGCGGAGAACTCGCTGATCCTGGCCGGGCTGATCCCGGACTCTTCCCTGATGATGTACCCGCAGGGGAGGCATTGTTTTTTCATGGAAATGGCAAGCCGCTTCAACAAGGAGGTCATCTCGTTCCTGCACCAGGTCGCGAGGGCCTGAGGTTAGTGAGGATTTTGGTGAAGGGCCTTTCCCTGGGGAAATTAGGAAAGGCCGGACATCTTGGTCGAATACGAATGGTCCCATTACTAAGGAGGGAGGACTGGTAGATGAAAAAGTTAATTGCGTTGTTGGCGATTCTAACGGTGGCGGTGGTGGGGATGGCTGCTCCGGCGGCTGCGGCGGACAAGGATTTCAAACTCGGGGTGCTGTTTTCCCTGACCGGACCCTTTGCCCCGGCCGGAGCCCTGGCGGGCTATCGGGGCACCATGGTGGCCGTGGACATGATCAACGCCCGGGGCGGCATCGCCGGTAAGTACAAGGTGGTGCCTGTGGTGGCCGATGCCCAGAGCAACCCGGATGTGGCCATCCGCGAGGGCCAGCGCCTGATGACCGTGGAGAAGGTACCGGTGGTTTTGGGCGTGTTCTCCAGCGGCATCGCGGTGCCCCTGGCGCCCATGGCCGACAAGAACAAAAAGATCTTCTGGGTGATCATCGCCATCTCCGACAAGGTGGTCAAGGACCGCAACCTGAAGTACGTGTTCCGCGTACAGCCCATGGGCTCCCAGTGGGGCCAGAGCACGGTGAAGTTGCTAAACGACAACTTCGCCAAGTTCGGGGTGAAAAGCGCCAAGGACCTCAAGGTGGCCATCATCCACGAGGACGGCCCCTACGGCAGCTCGGTCTCCGCGGCCAACAAGGCCATGGCCAAGCAGTTCGGCATGAAGGTGGTGCTGGACGAGGCCTACTCCCACAAGACCAAGGACATGTCCTCGCTGATCCTCAAGCTAAAGCGCACCAAGCCCGACGCGATCCTGCACACCGGCTACTTCCCGGACGTGGTGCTGTTCTTCCGCCAGGCTCGTGAGCTGGGCCTCAAGACCAAGGCCATCGAGGGCCACGGCGCGGGCCATGCCAACATGCCCAAGCTGGCCGAGGCGGCCGGCGGCGACCTGATGAACTACTGCTTCAACGTGGACCCGGCCCCGGCCCAGATGCTGGACCGCAAGAAGCTGGCTCCGGGCACCGGCGAGCTCATCGGCGAGTTCCTCAAGCGTTATGAGGAGAAGTTCAAGGTCAGCAACCCGCCCACCCACGCCACCCAGGGCTTCGGCCACACCTGGATTCTGCTCAACGACGTGGCTCCCCTGGCGCTCAAGAAGTACGGCGACCTGAGCCCCGAGTCCATCCGCAAGGCCTCCCTGGAGATCGACATCCCCGAGGGCGGCACTCCCTGCGGCTACGGCGTGAAGTTCGCCCAGCCGGGCACCCCCCTGTCCGGCCAGAACCTGCGCTCCTACCCGGTGGTGGTGCAGTCCATCAACGGCAAGCTGGGCATCGCCTGGCCGGCCGCCTTGCAGACCGTGACCCCGGTGATTCCGCTGCCCGCAAGCAGCCCCTTCGCCGAGAAGTAAGACGTCCGGAGTTGGGGGGCTTCCCCCCCAACTCCCAACTTGAGCCCAACGCGCCCTGATTCAGGGAGTGGGGAACCACCGGGAGCGGCTCGGGGAGAGTCATGCTTAACATCCAAAATATAAGCAAAAGCTTTGGCGGGGTTATGGCCCTGCACGATGTTTCCTTCCGCATAGAGGAGGGCAGCTTCGTGGGGCTCATCGGCCCCAACGGTTCGGGCAAAACCACCATGTTCAATGTGATATCAGGCGCGCTGGGGCCCACGCGCGGCGAGGTGGTCTACGAGGGTGAAACCATCAGCGGCCTCACCCCCAACGCCATCTGCCATGCCGGAATCGCCCGCACCTTTCAAATACCGCAGCCCATCAAGAGCCTGACCGTGGCCGAAAACGTGATGTTGGGGGTTTTGTTCGGCCGGGGCGGCAAACGCAAATATCACGAAGAGCGCATTAAAAAAGACGCGATAAAGATGCTGGACTTCGTGGGCCTGAACCTGGACCCGGACTCCTTTCCGGAGAAGATGACCGCCGGCGACCTGCGCAAGCTGGAGATGGCCCGGGCCCTGGCCACCCAACCCAAGATTCTCTTGGCCGACGAGGTGTTGAGCGGCCTTAACAAAGACGAGCTCAAGGACGCATCCGCCATCCTCACCAAGGCCCGGGCCGAGATGGGGGTGACCATCATCTGGGTGGAGCACATCATGCACGTGCTCATGAAGCTGGTGGAGAGGGTGATTGTGCTTAACCATGGCCTGTTGATAGCCGACGGCGACCCCGACAGCGTGTCCAACGACAAGCAGGTGGTCGAGGCTTATCTGGGCGTAGAGTGACACGGAAGTTAACGACATGCTCACTGTAGACGCTATCGACACCTATTACGGCGAGTTCCAGGCCCTGGAGGGAGTCTCCCTCAAGGTGGAGAAGGGACAGACCGTCATCGTGGTGGGGCCCAACGGGGCGGGCAAGAGCACCCTTTTGAAAACTATCCTGGGCCTGCAAAAGGCCCGCACCGGAAGCATCAAGTTTCAGGGCGAGGAGATCAGCGGATTGGCCCCCCACAAGGTGGTGGAGCGGGGCATCTCCATGGTGCCCGAGGGGGGCCGGGTCTTCCCGGACCTTTCGGTCCAGGACAACCTGCGGGTGGGTTCCTACAACCCCGTGGCGCGCCCCAACGCCCAGCGCCAGATGGAGCAGATATTCTCCCTGTTCCCCATCCTCTCCGACCGCAAGAGGCAGGCGGCGGGCTCGCTCAGCGGCGGGGAGCGCCAGATGCTGGCCATCGCCCGCAGCCTGATGTCATGCCCCCAGCTGATCATGCTCGACGAGCCTTCCCTGGGCCTGGCTCCCCTGGTGGTGAACATGGTCTTCGACTTCATCCAGCAGATGAAGAAAGAGGGTTACGCAATCCTCCTGGTGGAGCAAAACGCCAACAAGGCCCTGAAGGTTGCCGACTACGCCTATCTGGTGGAGTCCGGCAAGCTGGTCTACGAGGGCGACCGGGACAGCTTCGACAAAAACCCCTACATCAAAACCGCATACCTGGGGTTGTAGTTATGCTTGAAGAATTGTTGATGGCCTTTATCAACGGCATCCTGCTGGGCGGGGTCTTGGCCTTGCTGGCTTTCGGGCTGAACCTGATCTTTGGCGTGGTCAAGATCATCCACATGGCCTACGGCCAGTTCGTGATGCTGGGTTTCTACTTCATATACTATTTCCACACCGCCTGGCACATGCCCCTTCTGGTGGCCATGGCCGGGGGCATCGTGGTGATGGGCTTGCTGGGCATGCTGGTGCAGCTACTCATCATCAACCCGCTTTTGAACGCGCCGCGCCTCAATCAGCTCCTGGCCCTGGCCAGTCTGATCATCGTCTTGGAAAACCTGGCCCAGGTGCTCTGGGGCGCCGACTACCGGGGCATCCCCATCAGCATGCCCATCATCCAGTTCGGCGACATCTTCATCCGCAGCTCTTATCTGCTGGCCTTTCTGGGAGCCATCGCCACCCTGGGCATCCTCTACCTGTTCCTCCACAAGACCTACTTCGGCCTGGCCATCCGCTCGGTGGCCCAGGATGTGGAGATCGCCAAGGGCATGGGCATCAACCCCAAGGTCATCTACTACATCACCCTGGCCGCGGGTGGCGCGCTCACCGGCGTGGTGGCCGCCTTCTTCATCCCCATCTACACGGTGCATCCCCACTTCGGGGCCAGCTTCACCCTCATGGCCTTCGTGATCGTGGTGTTCGGCGGCATGGGCAACCTCATGGGCGGCTTCATCAGCGCCTTCATCATCGGGGTGGTCACCTCCATCACCGCGGTGCTCACCTCCACCGAGGTGGCCGACATCCTGGCCCTGGTTTTGTTCATCCTGATGATGATGGTCAGGCCCCAGGGCATCTTGGGGGCAAAGGCATGATCATGAAACGAAACAGCACGACCTCCAAGATCATAACCGTCGGGGTGCTCCTGATCATCGCGCTGGCGCCCCTGCTGGCCACCTCGGAATACATGGTGCACATCGGCACCTTGATCCTGCTTTGGGCCTTTGTCTCCACCGCCTGGGCCTACATGGCCCGTTTCGGCCTGGTGTCCCTGGGCCATGGCGTGTTCCTGGGCATCGGGGCCTATATCCCGGTGATGCTTTTCAACTACTACGGCGTATCCCCCTGGCTGGGCATGCTGGCCGGGGTGGGCGCGGCGGTGTTGGTGGCCGCCATATTGGGCTATTCCTGCTTCCGCTTCGGGCTCATCGGCGACTACTTCGCCCTGGTCACCCTGGCCATGGCCGAGGTGGTCAGCCTGGCCATCGTGGCCTGCCGCGAGGTGACCGGCGGCTCCCTGGGCTGCACCCTCAAGGCCTCGGTGGGTTGGGCCAGCTTCCAGTTCGACGACAAACGCTACTTTTACTACATCATCTTCGTCTTTTTGCTCTTGGCCCTGTACATCTGGCGGCTCATCGACAAGAGCCGCATGCGCCTGGCCCTGACCGCCATCGAGGAGTCGGAGCTGGCCGCCTCGTCCATGGGCGTGAGCATCATCCGCTTCAAGATGGGCATCACCCTGCTCAGCGCGGGGCTCACCGCCATGGGCGGAGTGCTCTATGCCCAGTACATCACCTACATCAACCCCGGCACCATCAGCGGGGTGGGGGTGTCCCTGTCCACCTGCTTCAAGGCCATCCTGGGGGGCATGTTTAATATCTTTGGCCCGCTGGCCGGAAGCGCCATAATGGTGTCATTGGAGGAATATTTCCGAATCAGCTTCGACACCGGCTTCCTGGGGGTGTCGGAGATCATTTTCGGTGTGGTACTTTTGGTGATGATCATCTTCCTGCCCAAGGGGATCGTGGGAAGCGTCTCCGAGTGGCTCAACAAGAGATTCGGCGTAGCAAGGAGCTGAGCGTGAAAACGACTTTTTATGAACCAGACAAACTGAGCACTTTTCTGGCGAGCAAGAAGACCCTGCTGGCCAAGGGGGCCATCGCCCAGGCGGGGCCGGAAGCCAAGAAGCTGGGGGCCAAGAAGGTCCTGGTGGTGACCGACGCGGGGGTGATGAAAGCGGGCCTGGCCGAGGTGGTGCGGGACTCGCTGAGCGCGGCGGGCCTGGAGGTGGGAGTCTTCGACGGCATCTTGCCCGAGCCTCCGGCCCGGGTCATCGACCAGTGCGCCGACGAGTTTCGGCGCGGCGGCTACGACCTGTGCCTGGGCCTGGGCGGCGGCAGCTCCCTGGACTCGGCCAAGATCGTGTCCAACCTGGCCGCGAATCCGGGATCAGTGCTGGACTACGTGGGCATGGACATGCTGCCCAAAAAAGGCACCCCGCTGATCCTGGTGCCCACCACGGCGGGCACCGGCAGCGAGGCCACCCGCGTCATGGTGCTCACCGACGAGTCGGACAACACCAAGAAGGTGGTCTTCAGCGATTACCTGCTGCCCGACGTGTCCATATTGGACCCGGAGCTGACCCTGACCGTGCCTCCCTCGGTGACTGCGGACACAGGCATGGACGCCCTGGTGCACGCCATCGAGACCTATGTCTCGGTGAACGCCACCCCTTACTCGGAGATACTCTCCCTGCAGGCCATCGCCATGATCGCCCGCCATCTGCCCCAGGCCTATGCCAAGGGCGGCAACCTGTTGGCCCGCTACAACATGCTGCTGGCGGCCAACCTCTCCGGCTCGGCCTTTGCCAGCGGCGGCCTGGGCGCGGTGCACGGCCTGGCCTACGTTTTGGGCACCGAGTACCACATGGCCCACGGCCGCTCCAACGCCATCCTGCTGCCCCATGTCATGGCCTTCAACCTGAGTGGCAACCTGGAGAAGTTCGCCAACATCGCCGAGGCCATGGGCGAGGACACCACGGGCCTGTCGCCCTACGAGGCCGCCGCCCTGTCGGTGGAGGCGGTGTATTCGCTCATGGAGGCGGTGAACCTGTCCGCGCAGCTCGGCGACTACGGCGTCAGCCGCGACGACCTGCCCAAGTTGGTGCAGGGTGGTATGGCCCAAGCCCGGCTGTTCGTGCCCAACCCCAGGGACCTCACCGAGGCCGACGTGGAGAAGATCTACTCCAACGCCTTTTAGCCTCGCGGCTCAATAGTCAACGGCGCGCCGCCCGGCCTGGGTGGTGCGCCGTTTTTTATGGCGATCTAAAAGGGGCTTTGCAGCATACCCTGGTCGAAGTTGAGGGCCCAGGGATCGGGGCTTATCTCGGTCTTGGGGTCGGCGGTAAGGGCCGCGCGGTAGGCCTGGGACACGTAGAGCTCTTCCAGCTCCAGGGTGTTCTTGATGTACACGATGCCCAGGTCGTCCAGGGTGTAGGGCCGGATGGTCATCAGGGCGGCGGCCACTGCGTCCAGGTCGGTGTCATAGGTGGGGGGGATCATGCCCGCCTCGGGGGTGCAGGCGGTGAGGCAGTTGATGATGGTGGCCTGTTGGTCGATCTCATTCACCAGGCTGCGCAGGGTGGAGTCGGCCTGGCCGATGCCCACCGCGCTGCCTGCGGTGTGCGCGCTCAGGCGGCGCACGTGGATGCGGGCGATCTTGGGGGTCTCGCGCCTGGCCCCATAGGCGGCCACGTCGCGGCCCACCACGTTGGGGTCGATGCCCATGCCCGATATCTCCTTGCCCATCTCCTCCACGATGAGTATATCCACCTGCTCCATGGGCAGGCGGGGCAAAATGGCCCGGGCCAGGCCCATCAGCTCGGTCTCCACCTGCTCCATGCGCTCCGGCCCGGCCAGGCGCAGCTTGCAGAGTTGGTGGTTCTGGTTTTCCACCAGGGCCACCCCGAACAAAAAGCGGCTGCGGCCCATGGCCTCGCGCCCGGCGGTGGAGAGGATGTCGTACTGGGGGCGCACCAGGCTCAGGCGGTGGTAATACTCCGCGCCCGCCTGGTTGCCCAGGCCGATGCTCATCATCTTGAGAATGCCCGACTCGGTGGGGCCGATGAAGTTGGTGTGGGGCTTGATGCGGTTGATCAGCACCAGGCCGTCGGCTTCAAAGGCCAGGCGATTGACGAACAGGGGTATGCCGCAGGAGGTCTCGCCCAGGGAAACCACCTCCATGGTGGCCCGGATGGGCGCGCCGCAGGTCTCTTCGGTGACTCCCCGGTAACCCAGCACCTCGATCTGCCCTTGGGCGGTGGCCCCGCCGTGGGAGCCCATGGCCGGAATGATAAAAGGCTCCGCTCCCAGGGAGCGCAGGCATCGCACCACCCCGGCCACCACCGTGGCCAGATTGCTGATACCCCGGCTGCCCACCCCCACCGCCACCTTGGCCCCGGGCGCAAGGCTCAGGCCGTCCTTGATGGCCGCGAACTCGCGCTCCAGGGCCGGGGCCGGGTCTATGGCCGGAGGGATGTCGAAGATTTGGCGGATTTTGAGCATGGGGGGCAGTTGCAAGTCAGCCGGGTTGTCGCAGAGCATGGCCTCCTCCTTTTCTCCAGCCGGGGTCCTTGGGCTCGGGGTCGGCCCTAGTATACCGCCCCCGGCCGGCTCGGTTCAGCACTGCCGTACTCTGATCCCAAAAAATCGTTCGAAACGAGTCGGTTGCGCGGGCGGGGCGGGTAACTTTCCGCCCCTTAAAACTCCCGGCGGTCCCGGCGGCGACGGGGCCGTTCCAAAAAAAGTTTGACAGGCGCGCCGGGGTGGGTTATCAGATCAACCTAGTGGGTATCGCTACCAAGCATCGACATCTCGCGAGGCAGAAGCCTCTTCGGAATAAAACGGTATCCCGCAACAAGATTGGGTTAAGAAAACCCGGTGGCCTACGGAACGTGGGCCGGCCGGGTTTTTTGTTGCGCCATTCGCGGCAAAGGGCCGGCCGGGCCCATCATGTAAAATGGGGCCGCCGGAGCCACCTGTCACTCAAAGGAGCATGAGAATGTTTGGGCGAATTGTGATGGCGGTTTTGTCGCTTTGCCTGCTGCTGGCCACGCCCGCGCTGGCCCACTTCGGTATGGTGATCCCCGAGAGCAACCTCATGGCGCGTCCCGGCGTGATCAACCTGGACTTCCGCTTCTGGCACCCCATGGAAGGCCAGGGCATGAACCTGGTCAAGCCCAAGGAGGCCGGGGTGGTGGTCAAGGGCAAGAAAACCGACCTGCTGCCCGCGCTCAAGGAAAAGAAGGTGGACGGCTTCACCACCTGGCAGACCCAGTACCGGGTCAAGTCGCCAGGCGACTACATCTTCTACATGACTCCCCAGCCCTATTGGGAGCCCAGCGAGGACTGCTTCATCATCCACTACACCAAGACCGTGGTGGACGCCCTGGAGGCCGAGGAGGGCTGGGATGCGCCGGTGGGTCTGCCCATGGAGATCGTGCCGCTGAGCAAACCCTTCGGCGTCTACGCGGGCAACAACTTCTGCGGCCAAGTGCTCTACAAGGGCAAGCCTCTGGCGGGCGGCGAGGTGGAGGTGGAGTTCTACAATGTGGGCGGTAAACTTAAGGCACCGGCTGGGGCCTATGTCACCCAGCTGATCAAAACCGATGGCAACGGAGTGTTCAACTGGAGCATCCCCTGGCCGGGATGGTGGGGCTTCGCGGCGCTGCACACCGCGGAAGACTATAAGCTGAAACACCAGGGCAAGGACAAGGACGTGGAATTGGGCGGCGTGATCTGGATTTACGCCCACCCTGCCTTGTCTTCGGAAAAGGGCAACTAAAAGGTGCACATCTCCGAAGGAGTTCTCTCCGGGCCGGTCCTGGCCGGTGGCGCGGTAATCAGTGCCGCCGGCCTGGCCCTGGGCCTTAAGAACATCGACTACGACAAGCTGCCCCGGGTGGCCCTTTTGTCGGCGGTGTTTTTCGTGGCCAGCCTGATCCACCTGCCGGTGGGGCCTTCTTCGGTCCACCTGGTGCTCAACGGCCTGGTGGGCCTCATCCTGGGCTGGGCGGCCTTTCCCGCCCTGTTCGTGGGGCTGGTTTTGCAGGCCGTGCTGTTCCAGTTCGGCGGGCTAACCGTGCTGGGAGTCAACACCGCCACCATGGCCCTGCCCGCAGTGTTGGGCTATTACCTGTTCGCCCCCTTGCTGCGCCGAGGCGGCAAGACGGCCCCGGTGGTCGCCGCCTTCGCGGCGGGCTTTTGCGCCATTCTTTTCTCTGCCCTGCTCACCGGAGCCAGCCTCTACCTCAGCGGTGAGGCCTTCTTGGGCGCGGCCTGGGCCATCGTGGCGGCCAACCTGCCCGGCATGATCCTGGAAGGCCTTATTACCGCCGTGGCGGTGATGTTCCTCAGAAAGGTCAAGCCGGAGCTTTTGGGCATGAGGCCCTATGTGGAGTGAGGCTAATATGCGTTTGACTATATCGGCGGTTTTGTTCGGCCTGATCCTGGCCCTGGCGGGCGCGGCCCAGGCCCACCGCATCAGCGTTTACGCCTATGTGGAGGACGGCCAAATCAAGGGAGAGGGCTACATGCCCGGCGGCGGCAAGGTCAGCAACCAGCAGGTGCAGGTGCTGGACGCCGGGGGCAAGGTGCTGGCCGAGGCCAAGACCAGCCCGGAAGGCGCCTTTTCCCTGCCTCTGCCCCATGCCAAGCCACCCCTGACCCTGGTGCTGAACGCCGGGGCCGGTCACCGGGCCACCTTTAAACTGAGCGCGGCGGACCTGGGCGTGGCCGCTCCCGCCGCCAAGGCGGCGCCGGCCCCCGCGGCCGCCAAGCCCGTTGCCCAGGCCGTGGCCGTCAATCAGGACCTGGGGCCGCAGATAAAAAAGGCGGTGGAGCAGGCGGTGGCCCCCTTGCGGGCCCAGTTGGCGGAAATGGCCCTGCGCTCCAACGAGGTGAGCCTCAAGGACATCGTGGGCGGCCTGGGATGGATCGTGGGCCTGCTGGGCCTGGCCGCGTATATGAAGGCACGCAAGATGGCGGGAGCGCCTAAGTGAGCGAAGCCGCCTCCCAGGCGGCCGCCCAGGCCGCGATCCGGGTGGAGCCCGCGCCCACCTTGGACAACGCCCTGGCCGTGGGGCCGGTGGGCCGCCTGGACCCCCGGGCCAAGCTGGTGGTGGTGTTCGCCTACAGCCTGCTCATGGCCCTGGCCTACTCTCCGCTCATGGCCGCCCTGGGGGTGCTGCTGGGCCTATGTCTAGTGGCCTGGGCCCGGTTGGGCTGGAAGGTGTTCCTCAGCCGTTTGGTGGCGGTCAACCTGTTCACCGCCTTTTTGTGGCTGTTCCTGCCCTGGCAACTCACCATGGGCCAAGGCGCCTGGGACCTGAGCCTGGCCTACAACCCCGACGGCCTGACCCTGGCCCTGCTGGTCACCCTCAAGGCCAACGCCATCTTCCTGGCCCTTTTGGCCCTCTTGGGCAGCAGCCCGGTCAACGACATCTTCCACGCCCTGGCCCACCTCAAGGTGCCCTCCAAGCTGGTCACCATGTTTTTGCTCTTCTACCGCTACCTGCATGTGATGCGCCATGAGTACCAGCGCCTGCGCCAGGCCATGCAGGTGCGCGGCTTCCAGCCGGGCAGCAACCTGCACACCTACAAGACCTATGCCCAACTCACGGGCATCCTCCTGGTGCGCAGCCTGGACCGCTCGGAGCGGGTGTACCAGGCCATGCTCTGCCGGGGCTTCGGGGGAACCTTCTGGCTGCTGGACCACTTTTCCTGGCGGCGGGCGGACACCGGCTTTTGCCTTGTCTCGGGACTGGTGCTGCTGGTGCTGGTCCTTTTGCAATGGAGCGGGATCTCATGGAATTGATTCGTCTGGAGGGCGTGAGCTTCGCCTATTCGGGCAGGCCGCCGGTTTTCCAGGGCATGGACTTCGCCCTGTCCGAGGGCCAGCGCCTGGGCATCCTGGGCCCCAACGGGGCGGGCAAGTCCACCCTGTTCCAGATTTGCCTGGGCCTGCTGCACCCCCAACAAGGCAAGGTCTACGCCAAGGGCGGCCTGTGCCAGGGGGAAAAGGACTTCCGCGCCCTGCGCCGGGAGTTGGGCTATCTGTTCCAAGACCCGGACGACCAGCTGTTCTGCCTCACCGTGGCCGAGGACGTGGCTTTCGGCCCCCTGAACCTGGGCAAGGGCCGCCGCGAGGTGCAGCGCCTGGTCACTGACACTCTGGACAGCCTGGGCCTGGGCGACTACGGCCACAGGCTCACTTATCAGCTTTCCGGCGGGGAGAAGCGCCTCATCTCCCTGGCCACGGTTTTGGCCATGCAACCCAAGGCCCTGCTCCTGGACGAGCCCAGCACCGGCTTGGACTCGGAGCGGGCTGCGGTCATGGAAAAAGTGTTGGATGAATCCAACCTGTCCTGGGCCATGGTCTCCCACGACCTGGGCCTTCTCGAACGCACCTGCCACAATATCGTTCGCTTGGAGGGGGGACTCCTGAAGGACCTACCCTAGGGACTCCGCAAAAATTTGCGCCTTTGTGATCCGGGCTTTCGCGCCCGGCTAGGGGAGCTTTGCGCTGAATTCGGGCGCAAGCGGGAAAACCTTCAAAAGGAGACTGGTGATGAAAGGAGTTGTAGGCAACATCGCCTTGCTGGCGTTGTGTCTGTTGCTGCTGGGGCCGCCGTCGGCCCTGGCGGCCGACCCGACCCAGGAGGCAATTTTGCAGGAGCTGCGGGCCCTGAAACAGCGGGTGTCTGATCTGGAAAGCAAGCTGACCGAGGCTCAAAAGTCGGCCCAGGACGCCCAAAAGGCCGCCGCCGAGGCCTACGCCACCTCGGGACGCTCCCTGAAGATGTCCCAACAGGTGGCCAAGACCAAGGACAAGCAGCCCGCGGGGCTGTTGAGCGAGGCGGGCAAGCGCCTGAAGATCTACGGGGCCATCGAACTGGAGGGCTCCTACACCAACAAGAAGCCCAAGAACGGCGAGTCGGTCACCGACAGCGACTTCACCCTGGCCACGGCCGAGATATTCTTCGAGGCCGCCATCAACAAATACACCAAGGGCCTTTTGCATCTGCTCTATGAGCAGGGCGACACCGACCCCATCAACATCGACGAGGCCTTCATCCTCATCGGCCAGACCGACGACATGCCCTTTTACTTCCTGGGCGGTCGCATGTACCCGGCCATTGGCCTGTTCGAGACCTACATGGTCAGCGACCCCATCACCCAGAATACCTTTGAGACCCAGGCAAGCGCGGTGGAGATCGGCTGGGCCCAGGACTGGTTCAACGTGGGAGTGGGCACCTACAACTCCACGGTGCACCAAGGCAGCGATTCCCCGGACAACACCATCAACACCTACTACGTGCGGGCCCAGTTCGACGCGAAGGAAAACGCCCTGGCCGACGGACTGGACATCAACGCCGGGGTGGCCTACACCAACAACATTGCTGGCGGCAACCTGGGTGACGAGGTGGTGGACGAGACGGTCCAGGACCTGGTGGGTGGGTTGTCGTTCATGCTGAACGTGCAATACAAGTGGGTGGTGTTCAACGGTGAATACATCACCGCCCTGGACGACTTCCAATCCGGCGAGCTTTCCTTTATCGACAGCAAGGCCAAGCCCTATGCCTACAACCTGGAGCTGGCCTTCCTGCCCCTGGAAGACTGGACCTTTGCCGTGCGCTATGAGGGCAGCGGCGACCTGGGCGACTTTGAGCCGGAGCGCCAATACGGCTTCACGGTCTCCTGGAACTTCCTGGCCGACACCGCGCTCAGCCTGGAATACCTGCGCGGCGACTACGCCAACGACGACGAGCGCGACCTGGTGACCACCCAACTGGCGGTGGCCTTCTAGCAAACCTTTAAACCGCAAGGCCCGAAGCCGAAAAACGGCTTTGGGCCTTGCGTCCCGGGCCCTGATAGGGGATTATTTAATTAGCCTTGTATAACTTAATTCGGATAGAAAAATAATGATGACCCACAGAGCGTGGCTTCTGGTTTTCGCGTTGACCGCCCTGGCGGCCCTGGCCGCCTGCAGCAACCCCACCGCCCAGAAGGTGTTCAGCACCGAGGTGACCGCGCCCGCCACTCTGGTGAGCGCCGCCGAAGTGGTGGGCTGCCGCTTGGTGGGCGAGGTGACCGGCTACGGCGAGGCCTCCAAGACCGGCAACGCCCCCCTGGCCCGCATCACCGCCCGCGACGACCTGCTCCAGCGGGCCGGTAACATGGGGGCCAACTTCGTGGTGCTCCAGGAGTACCAGGGCAACCGCCGGGCCATGGCTATAGGCAAGGCGTATAAATGCACCAAGTCCTAGGCGCCCGGCACAGCCAGCCGCCGCAGGGCTGCGTTGTCGGCGTCACTCGATCCTCGGCGTATATAAGAATACGCCTGCGTCCCTCGTTCGCCTGCCGCCTTGCCCTGTGGCGGCTGGCTGTGCCGGGTGTTTGTGCCAGCCACCGCATGGCAGCGTTGTCGGCGTCACTTAGACCTCGGCGTATATAAAGAATACGCCTGCGGTCTGCGCTCGCCGCCGCCTTGCCTGACACTCCCTGGCTGCTCCGGGTGTTCGTGCCGGGAAACGCTACGTTGCGTCCACGGCGTCAATCGGCCCTCTTGAGCCCGCCGGGAGCGCGCGAGGTGTATTCGTAGGGGACGGCGGCGCTAGGAGATGCAGCCGCTGTAGAAGAACCAGCCCAGGCCCAGGGTATAGAGCAGGTTGCCCCACAGACCGTGCTCCATGCCCACCGCCACCAGGGACTTGGAGCGCAGGTAGCGGTAGCCGAAGAGCAAGCCCCCCAGGCCCGCGATGACCGGGGCCACCCAGTTGCCGTAAAAGATGTGGGCCAGGCCGAAGCTCACCCCGCTGGCCAGGATCATCACCCTGGGGTCCGGGAACAGGGGGCGGTAGCGCTGGAAGAAAAAGCCCCGGAACACCACCTCCTGGGGATAGGCGGCCAGGATGGGGTAGAGCAGCAGAAGCAGCAGCCAGCCGTGGGGGTGGGTGCTGGGCATGGCCAGGAACTTGTCCTGCACGAACAGGTAGCTCACCAGGGCCAAGGGCAGCAGGGGCAGGGCCAGGCCCAGGAGTATCTCCTTCACATGCCGCCCCAGGCCCCGCACCCGCCAGATGGCCCCCCGGTCGAAGTCCCGCTCCCTGAACAGATACCAGGCGCAAAACCCGGCGGCCACGATGACCAGTGGGATCACCCGGTGGGCCAGTTGGTGGCGCAAGAAGTACAGACCCACCGGCGCCGCGAAGAACAGACCCAAGCATTCGGCCCAAAGCAGGGCGCGGCTGGGTTGCTTGGCGACGGTGCGGCTGGTCATGGGGTCACCATTTCTTAACGTGTTTGTAACATAAGCTAATTTTACCAAATACAATTCAAGTAAAAAGGTGATTCCGCCTGGCGGGACGAAACGTAACATTGCGGGGCTGCCGGGAGAGCAGGGGAGCGCCCATAACCTTGGCGTCGTTTTCCGTGCCCAGGGATTTCATCTGTATTCGAGATGGGCCGATTTTTGAAATTGAGCTTTACAATCCACTGAGGGCAATTTAAACCATTAAAACTTGCTCGATTTTACCGGCCGAAAGCTGCGGCGGATGGCCGACGCCAACATCGCCCATTACGGCCTGAGCAACCAAGGCGGCGGTCCATAACCGGTTAGCCAGGGAGTCAAGTCATGAAGATAGCCACCGGCTCACAATATATGCAAAGCCTCCGAGAACTGAACCCGGTCATCTATTACCAGGGCGAGCGCATTCACGACGTGGTGCGCCACCCGGCCACCGCGGCCCACGTGCGCGCCGCGGCCATGACCTATTCCCTGGCCAAGGACCCCGAGTACAAAGAGTTAGCCACGGCCACCAGCCATCTCACCGGCCGCACTATCGGGCGCTTCACCCACGTTCACCAGAACGCCGACGATCTCATCAAAAAGGCCAAGCTGCTGCGGGTGCTGGGCCAGAAGACCGGCACCTGTTTCCAGCGCTGCGTGGGCTTCGACGGCATCAACGCGGTGTATTCGGTGACCTACGACATGGACCAGGCCCTGGGCACCGACTATCACCAGCGCTTCAAGAAATGGCTCACCTACATCCAGGACGAGAACCTGATGGTGGTGGGGGCCATGACCGATCCCAAGGGCGACCGCTCCAAGGGCCCGGCCCAGCAGGCTGACCCGGACCAGTTTTTGCACATCGTGGATCGCCGCCCCGAGGGCATCGTGATCCGGGGCGCCAAGCTGCACATGACCGGCGCGGTGAACTCCCACGAGATATTGCTCATGCCCACCACCGCCCTGGGCGAGGACGCGAAGGACTACGCGGTGATCTGCGCCCTGCCGGTGGACGCCCCCGGCGTGACCATGGTCTTCGGGCGCCAGGCCAACGATTCGCGCCGGGACCAGTGCGAGTGCCTGGACGTGGGCAAGCCCTCCTTCGGCACGGTGGGCGGCGAGGCGCTCATCGCCTTTGAGGACGTGCTGGTGCCCTGGGACCGGGTGTTCATGGCCGGCGAGACCCAGTTCGCCGGTGAGGTGGTCTACCGCTTCGCGGCCCACCACCGGGCCAACTACGGGGCCTGCAAGACCGGGCTCATGGATGTGCTCATCGGAGCGGTGAGCTATCTCACCCTGATCCAGGGCACGGCCAAGGGCTCCCACGTGCGCGACAAGGTCACCGAGATGGTGCACCTGTGTGAGACGCTCTACAGCTCCTCCCTGGCTTGCGCCTGCGAGGGCTGGCCCACCGCCTCGGGGGCCTACATGGTGGACACCATGCTGGCCAATGTTTGCAAGCAGAACGTAACCCGCTTCCACTTCGAGGTGGCCCGCCTGGCCCTGGACCTGGCCGGTGGCTTCATCGCCACCCTGCCAGGGGAGAAGGATTTGGCCAGCCCGGAAGTGGGCCACTTGGTGGAGAAGTATATGAGCGGGGTGGAGGGCGTTCCCACCAAGGACCGTATCAAGCTGGGGAGGCTCATCGAGGCCATGACCGGTGGCACCGCCCTGGTGGAGTCCATGCACGGGGCGGGCTCACCCCAGGCCCAGCGCATAATGATTTTCCGGGAATGCGGCCTGGGCAAAAAGGTGGCCCTGGCCAAGAAGCTGGCCCGCATACCCATGCGCAAGGACCAAGGCAAGGCTTGATCCTCGATTCGGTGGGGCCCTGGCCGCGCGGGGGGGGCACATCCTTGCCGGTCGAATAGGCGGCCAAGCGGCAACCGGCGGCACTCCCAGGGCAGCGACTGTAGTTGGAGGGTTGGCCTAAAAGCCCGCATCGGCGGGAGCGCTGGTGTATGCCGCCCTGGGCCGGCGGTCTTAAATTTTCGCTCCCAGCAAGGATTCTATAAATTTTATTTGGTAGGGTAATAAAGAGTCCAGATTCCTCACCACCAAGTTGAGGTGATCCCGCTCAAAGAGATGTGACAGAGGAACGAATGACAAGCCGGTTTGGTCCACGCCTTCCAGATCGCTTTGCATGACCGTCACATGGATTCCCAAGCCGCTTTTGACATATTGGACCGCTAGATCGATGGTGGACGCTTCCATGGCGATGCGGTAGTGAATGCCGGACTTGTAAAACATTTTTTCCAGAAAAGCGCGTGAAGTGTAGTGGAGGTCCTTTGGGTAGGAGATGATGGGGTATTCAGCTATTTTTTCCAGAGTAAGATTGCTGGGATTAATCTTGACCAGCGGATGGTTATCGGGCGTGATCAGAAATCCGTCCATCTCTTTCCAGCGGAACCTGGCGAGGCTGTTGGGGCAAATAGAATCCAGAACCGTCCCGATATCAATTACTCCCTGATGCAGAAGGTCGAGCACCAACTTGGGAGGCCTATCGTATATGGTTACCTCGACCAAGGGGTATTCCAGGGAATAGGTGCGGATCTTTTCATTTAGGACGGTGCGCAATACGTTATATGGAGAGCCTATTTTCAAGGGGCCTTGGTGCAGGTCTTCGGTGGCCCGGATTTCTCCGAGAAGTTGCTCATAGCGCTTTATAGTGCCTTCCGCGAAAATAAAAACCTTTTCCCCCGCTTGAGTCAGCTTGATATCGCGGCGTATGGGCCGTTCAAAGAGCCGGCAACCGATTTCTTCTTCCAGGGCATTTATTTGCTGGCTGATGGCTGATTGGGTGCGAAAAACCGCCTCAGCTCCCTTGGTAAAGCTGCCGTGCACCACCACCTGGTAGAAGCTGTATATTTTTTGCCACTCCAAGGTGTATTCTCCGCTTCCCGCAAGACCTGACGGCGTTTTTTGGATGACGTGCCGTCCCGTTTTCGGGGCGTCCAATCACGCGCCTCGGGAAGATTACCACACCGCAATTAGGACATCTAATAGTTTTAATTAAATTTATTAATTTGACCCTGCTTCGCTGGTGGTGTTCGATTGACGGTACTTAAACCAGAAAGGATTGGGGATCATGACCGTAGGCGACAGATTGGCGCAACTATTGGCCGAAAGCGGCGTGGACCGCGTTTTCGGCGTGCCCGGCGGGCAAACCCTGCCCCTGTACGAAGGCATCCGTAAGAGCAACGGGGCCATCACCCATGTGCTCATGCGCGACGAGCGCAGCGCCGGTTTCGCGGCGGACGCCTACGCCCGCCTCACCGGCAAGCTGGGGGTGTGCGACGCCACGGTGGGGCCCGGCGCCACCAACCTGCTCTCTCCCTTGGCCGAGGCCCACTGCTCCTCCATCCCCATGCTGGCCATCATCTCCGACATCTCCCGCGCTTGGGAGCACCGCCGCGTGCGGGGTAACGCCTCCCAGGCCATGGAGCAGTTGGAGATGTTCAAGCCGGTGAGCAAGTGGCAGGTGACCCTGAGCCAGCCCTCCGCCCTGGAAAACGTTGTGGACCAGGCTATCCGCGTGGCGGTGAGCGGCCGTCCCGGCCCGGTGGTGATCGCCATGCCCGACGACGTGGGGGATTTGGATTTCCAGTGGCAGCGGCGGGTGCGCCCCAGCGCCGAATATCCGCGCCACCGCAGCGCGCCCGACCCCGCCCAGGTTCAGGTGGCCCGCCAGGCCCTGACGCAGGCCAAAAAGCCGGTGATGCTGGTGGGCGGCGGAGCTTGGACCTCCGGCGCGGACCAGGAGGTGGCCCGGTTGGCCCGCAAGTTGGGCGTGCCGGTGGTCACCACCATCACCGGCAAGGGGATCATGGCTGAGACCGATCCCCAGGTGTTCGGGGTGGCCGGCACCATGGGCAACCCCAATGCCAATGTAGTGGTGCAACAGGCGGACCTGGTGTTCTTCGTCGGCTGCAAGGCGGGCCAGTTGGCCACCTTCGGCTATGACAGCCCGGCCTACGGGGTGACCACCATCCACCTGGACATCGACCCCGAGGAGATAGGGCGCAACTTCCATGACAGCATAGCCATGATGGGCGACGCTCGCCTGGGCCTGGCCGCCCTGCTGGCCGCGCTGGAGGGCGACACCTTCGCCTATGAGTGGGAGTTGGAATCCCTGCGCCAAAAGGGCCGCCAGTGGTACGACGAAATCACCTTGCGCCCCCAAGTCCCCGGTGAGCCCCTCAAGGCCCAGGCGGTCACCCGGCTCATCGATGAGGCCATGCAGCCCGGTGATATGGTGGTGTGCGACGCCAGCCTGCCTTCGGGCTGGGCCGCGGCCTATCTGCGCCTGAAGGAGGCCGGGCGCTTCTACCTGGCTCCCCGTGGGCTTGCCGGTTTGGGCTGGGGAGCCCCGGCGGCGGTGGGCGCGGCCTTGGCCCGCCCCCAGGCCAAGCGGGTGCTTCTATTTGCCGGGGACGGCGGCTTCGCGTTCTCCATGCAGGAGATGGAGGTCATGGTGCGCCTGAAGTTGCCGGTGGTGGTCTGCCTGTTCAACAACAACGTGCTGGGCTGGATAAAGCACGTGCAGCTGGCCCGCTATGGCGGCAACTACATTTCATCAGACTTTAATCACATCGATTTCGCTACCGTGGCCCGGGGGTTCGGAGCCCGCGGCTATACGGTCAACACCTTGGACGAACTGAAACAGGCCCTGGCAAAGGAGAGCGATCCCCAGGGACCGACGTTGATCGATATGCGCACCGATGAATGGGAGACTCCGGTACTGCGCAGCGTATCGGCGGAGTCCGCCTACTAGGAGGCGCTTCTCTCCGCCGGGGGCTCCCGGATTTAGCTTTGCAAAGGGCCATAGGCGCCAGCCCGGATGGGTTGGCGCCTATGGCCATAACTTTTACTCAGTAGGGTAAAGGCTCAAATCTTATGCCTGCCGCCGATGGACGAACCTGCGAAAAATCTCGGTCACTCACCATATCTTGTTCTGGATCTGGATGTCGTAGGCTTTCATTTTTTTCCAGAGGGTCACCCGGCTGATGCCCAGCAAAGCGGCGGCCTCTTCCCGGCGGCCGCCGGTCTGTTGCAGGGCCTGGATGATGCGCTCCCGCTCGTCCTGCCTGGCGGCGGGCTGGGGGGTGGCCTGACCGCCCAGGGGCGCGGCCTGAGCATCGCCGTGCCGGATGGTTTCGGGCAGGTGGCCCGGCTCGATCATGCCGCCGGGGCAGAGCACCACCGCGTACTCCAGGGCGTTGATAAGCTCGCGCACGTTGCCCGGCCAATCGTAGGCCATCATCAGGTCCATGGCCGCCCGTTCCACGCCCGAGATGTCCTTGCCGCTGCGTTCAAGGATGCGTTTTAAAAATGCCTCCACCAATAGCGGCACGTCTTGCCGCCGTTCGCGCAGGGCCGGGGTGTGGATGGGCACCACGGCCACGCGGTAGTAGAGGTCTTCCCGGAAGCGGCCCTGGGACACCAGTTCCTTTAGGTCGCGGTGGGTGGCCGCGATGATGCGTACGTCCACGGGGATGGGCCTTATGTCGCCCACCCGCTCGAGGATTTTTTCCTGCAACACCCGTAGGAGCTTCACCTGGGTGGCGGGGGGCAGGTCGCCCACCTCGTCCAGGAGGAAGTCGCCCCCCTTGGCCGCCTCGAAGCGCCCCATGCGGTTGGCGTCGGCCCCGGTGAAGGCTCCCTTCACATGGCCGAACAGCTCGCTTTCCAAGACGTTCTCATTGAGCGAGGCGCAGTTCACCTTGATCAGCGGGCCTTCCTTGCGCCGCCCCAGACGGTGCAGGGCCTCGGCCACCATCTCCTTGCCCGTGCCGCTTTCGCCGGTGATGAGCACCGGGGCGTCGGAGTCGGCCGCGCTCTCGATGAGGTTGAACAGGCGCAGCATGGCCGGAGAGCGCCCCACCATGCCCTGGAACACCTCGTCCATGCCCATCTGGCGGCGCAGGCTGACCAGCTCCCGCTCCCGGGCCACCGCCTCGCTGAGGTCGGTGAGGGTCTCCACCCCGCCCATGGCCTCGCCCTTTTGCCCCTGGATCACCGCCGCGTTTTTGAGCACGTACAGGGGAGAACCGTCCTTTTTGCGCAGGGTGCAGCGGCAGCGCTGGATGGCCCCCTTCTTGAACAGGTCGCACTGCAACACCCCCTGAGAGTCGTGGGGGTAGTTGCAGGAGTCGCACTCCAGAAGGGTGCAGGGGCTGCCCACCAACTCGCCCGCACTATATCCGGTGAGCTCTTCAAAGGCGGGGTTCACGCTGACGATAAGGCCGCTGGGGTCCACCACCATCAGCCCGTCCTGCATGGTGTTGATCACCGTGCGCCAATACTGGTTGTACTCGTCTTGGCCGTGGTTTTCGGGCATGGCTCTCCTCGTGCAGACAGGCAACGTTTGTTAACTGAAATCTTAACATCCGTTGCGATTTGGGTAAACAAGGATAAACGCCGCCCGGAGCAATAAAAAGTTAACTAACCGTATCTAAAGCATAAACAGCGTTGCGCCGCTTTTGGCACCGCTCTTGCTCTATCAAAGGCCAACCCATGGAGGTTTGGCCCATGCCCAAAGCCGAAGACAACTTCCCCGTAACCGCGCGCATAGACACCAGGGGCCTTAGCGCCGCCTGGTCGATCCTCTGCGCCGAGCGGGCGGTGGAGGAGTTGGAACCGGGGCAGGTGCTGGAGGTGAGCATCAGCGACCCCCAGTTGGCCATCGACCTCCCGCGCATCCTGCACCAGCGGGGAAACGCCCTGATGGCCACCCGCCACAGCGGCCAAGGCCTTCGCCTGTACGTGCGGCGCGGCGATGGAGAGCCAACCGCCAATACGACACCTAAGCCTTAGGAGGAAGATCATGTCTCAGCCACTCAGCGAAATCCCCAGCGCGGCTTCCAGCGTGGACGCCCGGGGCAGCGCCTGCCCCGGTCCCTTGCTCGAGGCCAAAAAAGCCATCGGCAGCGTAATGGTGGGCGAGGTCCTCGAGATACTCTCCAACGATCCCGGCACCAAGGACGACATCCCCATCTGGGCCACCAAGGTGGGCCACGCGTATCTGGGCCACGCCGAGGCTGACGGCTACGAGCGCATCTTCGTTCGCCGCCAGAAGTGATGCCATGGATGCTTGCGCGAGCAAATATCCCATCCTGATCCTGGCCACCGAGGACTGCTCCTATCCCGGAGCCAACTCGGTGGGCCAGGCCCACCAGAACTACCCGGACAACACCTATATCATCCGCACCCCCACTCCGGCCCTGTTCCCCGAGAAGTTCTACCTGGACTGCTTTGCCAAGGGCATCGGCGGAATCATCATCATGTCCTGCGGGGTGGAGTGCCCCTACGAGGGGGCCTACCCGGCCCTGGCCAAGCGGGTGGACCGCATCTACGCCTTGATGAAGCAAAAGGGCCTGGACATCCGGCGGCTGCGCCTGACCGCCATCTGCACGGTGTGCAACCGCGCCTTCATCAAGGAGGTGAATCTGATGAACCAGGTGGTGGCCGAGCTGGGAGCCCCGGGCAGCGAGGCGCGGGCGGCCTGATCCGCCGGAAAGGTAAGTTGAGATGCCAAACGGCGACACCCAAAAATTCGACAGCCTGGTGCTGGGCGGCGGCATAGCCGGGCTGGCCGCGGCCCTGGACCTGGCCGACGCCGGTTACCGGGTGGCCGTGGTGGAGCGCGACGCCACCATCGGCGGCAAGATGATCCGCCTGTCCAAGGTGTTCCCCACCCTGGACTGCGCCAGCTGCATCACCACCCCCAAGATGGCGGCGGCGGCCCACCACCCCAACGTTACCCTGTTCACCATGTGCCGCCTGGAAGGGGCCCAGCGCAAGGACGGCAAGTTGCGGGCGCGGGTGACCCAAATGCCCCGCTACGTGGACCCGGCCAAGTGCATCGGCTGCCGCCAGTGCGAGTACGAGTGCCCGGTGATGGTGCCCGACCAGGAGCAGGGCGGCTTCACCGCCCGCAAGGCCATCTACATTCCCTTTTCCAACGCCATTCCCCAGTTGGCCCTCATCGACCGCGATCACTGCATGATGTGCGGCAAATGCTCGGCCGTCTGCCCCACCGGCGCGGTGGATCAGCTTCAGACCGAGCGGGAGTTTGTCATCGAGGCGGACACCATGGTGCTGGCCACCGGCTTCGAGCTGATGACCGACTTCCCGGCCAGGGCCTACGGCGCGCCGGGCCTGGGGGACAACGTGATTTCCAGCCTGCAAATGGAGCGCCTGCTGGCCCCCCACGGCCCCTACATGCGCGCCCTGCGGCCCGGCGACGGCAAGGAGCCCGAGTCCATCGCCTTTATCCAGTGCGCGGGCAGCCGTGACTTGCAACTGGGCAAGCCCTATTGCTCACGGGTGTGCTGCATGTACGCCATCAAGCAGGCCATGCTGCTCTCGGGCGCGCTGCCCCTGGCCGACCTGACTATCTACTACATGGACATCCGGGCCTTCGGCAAAAACTACGAGCAGTTCTACAACAACGCCAAGGCCATGGGCGTGGAGTTCGTCAAGGCCAAGCCCATCATCGCGGGCAACAACCCGGACGGCTCGGTGGTGCTGCGCTACGAGGACCAAGAAGGCGGCAGCGGCGCGGTAAGCCGGGAGCACGACCTGGTGGTGCTCTCCCTGGCCATGCTGCCCGCCTTTGCGCCCGAGGAGATAGTGCCAGTGAGTGCTGCCACCGACGGCTTCCTCAAGGTGCCCCAGCCCAAGCTGGCCCCCACCCTCACCGAGATGGAAGGGGTGTTCACCTGCGGCGCAGCGGCCGGGCCCAAGGACATCGTGGACAGCATCGCCGAGGCGGGCGCGGCGGCCCTGGGCGCGGCCAAGTATCTCGCCGCTCAGCGCGGCGGCCGTGCGGCCTGAGCCGGAGGAGTAGTGAATATGAGCAAGCTAAACAACTGCCAGGAGCAACCCAAGATCGGGGTCTACGTCTGTCACTGCGGGGGCAACATCTCCGATCACGTGGACGTGGCCAAGGTGGTGGAACAGGCAGGCGGCCTGGACAACGTGACCGTGGCCCGGGACAACAGCTTCATGTGCTCCGATCCGGGCCAGGAGTTGATAATCGAGGACATCAAGTCGGGCAAGGTCAACCGCATCGTGGTGGCCTCCTGCGCCCCGGCCCTGCACGAGAGCACCTTCCGGGGGGCCATCGCCCGCGCCGGTATGAACCCCTATCTCTACGAGCACGCCAACATCCGCGAGCAGGTCTCCTGGGTGCACCACGGCCCCGGTGCCACGGACAAGGCTACGGCCCTGGTGGCCGCCGCCGTGGGCAAGGCGGGCGAGCTGGAGGCCCTGGAGCCCATCCGGGTGGAGGCCGAGGCTCACGCCACGGTGCTGGGCGGCGGGGTGGCGGGCATGAGCGCCGCCCGCGACCTGGCCGCTCAGGGCCTCAAGGTGGCCCTGGTGGAAAAGAGCCCCTTCCTGGGCGGGCAAGTGGCTCAGCTCGACAAGACCTTCCCCAGCAACGAGGCCGCCGGAGAGTTGCTAAGCGCCCTGGCCGCCCAGGTGCTGGCAGACCAGCGCATCACCGTCTACACCTGCGCCGAGCTTAGTGAGTACTCGGGCTACGTGGGCAGCTTCAAGCTCAAAATCCGGCGCACCCCGCCCAGCGGCGAGGACCTGGAGCGCCTGGCCCTGGCCAAGGATGCCGCGCCAGGCGAGTTCGTGCCCTTCGTGGGGGTGGCGGCCTGGCCGGTACCCTATGAGGCCGAGGAAGTGGCGCTGGTCAGCGGGGCCATTGTTTTGGCCACCGGTTTCGAGCACTACACCCCGCCCATGGGGGAGTACGGCTACGGCCAGATGCCCGAGGTGATCACCCTGCCCGAACTGATTAGGCTCATGGCCGACGAGTCGGCCACCGGCGAGCAACTGGTGGTGAACGGCAAGCCGGTCGGCAGCCTGGCCCTGATCCACTGCGTGGGCAGCCGCCAGATTCCGGGGGTTCACCAGCCGGGGCCGGACGGCAAGCTGAACCAGCATTGTTCCCGGGTGTGCTGCACCGCTACCCTGCAGGCGGCTTGCGAGCTGCGCGAGAAGTTCCCCGAGACCAACGTGTTCGAGCTGTACCGCGACATCCGCACCTATGGCCGTGGTCACGAGGAGTACTACCTGAACGCCGGGCGGTCCGGGGTGATCTTCGCCCGCTTCGAGCCCGAGGCCCCGCCGGTGGTGACCCAAGGCGGCGAGGACAGCGCCCTCACCGTGACCGTGCTGGACAAGCTTTTGGCCGGAGAGGAACTGGCCATCGGGGTGGACCTGGTGGTGCTGGCCGTGGGCATGGAGCCTCGGGACAACCAATCCCTGGTGGAGAAGATGAAGCTGCCCGTCGGCGCGGACCGCTTCCTGCTGGAGGTTCATCCCAAGCTGCGTCCAGTGGAGCTGCCCGCAGCGGGCATCTATCTGGCCGGGGCCTGTCAGGCGCCTATGGACACCTCCGAGGCGGCCAACGCGGCGGGCGCGGCAGCGGCCAAGGCCGGGGCCATTTTGAGCGCCGGTTTCGTGGAACTGGACCCCTTCGTGGCCGAGGTGGACGAGAGCAAGTGCGTGGGCAGCGGGGCCTGTGTACAGGCCTGCCTGGCTGACGAAGCCATCGAAATGATCGACACCCAGGTCGGAAAGAGGGCCCGGGTCAACCCGGCCCTGTGCATGGGCTGCGGGGTGTGCGTGGCCGCCTGCGAGCAAGGGGCCATCGAGTTGTCCGGTTGGACCCTGGGCCAATACGAGGCCATGGTGGACGCCATCGTGGCTCAGGCCCTGCCCCAAGGAGCATAAGCATGCAAGACACCGAACGCAAAGAGGCCCTGAAGCAGCTCAAGCAGGAGCGCAAGGAGGCCATCAAGGCCAACGCGGCCGTGGCCAAGCAGCAAAAAAAAGACCTGGGCCGCATCACCGAACGCCTGGCCCAGGGCCCGGCCACTCCCCTGGAGGTGGCCCAGGACCTGGGCATGCCGCCCAAAGAGGCCATGTGGTATCTGGCGGCCATGCGCAAATACGGCATAGTGATGGAGGCCGCCAAGAGCGGCGACTACTTCACCTATGAACTGGTTCCCCAAGGGCCCGCCGCCTGCTGACCAACAGCGGCGCGACATATGAAATACCTTAGAAAGGACTCATACCATGTCTGAAAAAACCGAAAAGATCGTCTACATCTCCACCAACGGCGGCGAAAACCCGGAGAAAGCCACCTTGCCCTTTGTGCTGGCCAACGCGGCGTTGGCCATGGACGTGGAGGCGGTGGTGGCCCTGCAAGGCCCGGCGGTGACCCTGGCCAAGGGAGACTGCCTGAACCACGTATTCGCCGCCGGCTTGCCTCCCTTGAAAGACCTGGTCAAGAGCTTCCTGGAGCAGGGCGGGCGGCTCATGGTCTGCGTGCCTTGCATCCGCGAACGCAAGATCGAAGAGGCCGACCTCATCGAGGGTTCCGAGCTCATGGCCGCGGCCAAGCTGACCCAGGAGATCCTCTCGGCCAACGCCACCCTGGTTTACTAGAAAAGAGTTAAGAGCGTGGAGGAGCCCTCATGGCGGAATTCCCCTTTCTGGAAGTAAACGAGGCCATCCGGCTATACGGCGGCGAGGACTTGAACGCCTGCATGCAGTGCGGCTTGTGCGCTTCGGTTTGCCCCTGGCGGGAGGTGGAGAGCCCCTTTTTCGCCCGCCAGATGATCCGCATGGGACAGCTTGGCCTGGAGGGCTACGAGTCCGACGAGGTGCTCTTCGGCTGCACCACCTGCAACAAGTGCGTGATCAACTGCCCCCGGGAGGTGGACATCATCGGCATCATGCGGGCCATGCGCTCCATGGTGAGCGAGGCGGGCATCCGGCCCGAGACCCTCAAGGCGGCCAGCGGCTCCTGCCACGCCAACGGCAACCCCTGGTCCGGCAAGCGCGAAGACCGCCTGGCCTGGGCCAAGGGGCTCAATGTGCCCAAGTACGGCCCGGACACTGAGTATCTCTTGTTCGTGTGCTGCACCTCTTGCTACGACCAGCGCAGCCAAAACATCGCCCGCAGCCTGGTGAAGCTCTTGGACGCGGCCGGGGTCTCCTACGGGATCATCGGCCCGGAGGAGAGCTGCTGCGGCGAAAGCATGCGCAAGAGCGGCGATGAGGAGCTTTTCCAAAAGCTGGCCCAGTCCAACATCAAGCTGTTTGAGCGCGAGGGGGTCAAGAAGATCATTACCACCAGCCCCCACTGCCTCAAGACTTTCGTGAGCGAGTACCCTGAGCTGGGCGGTAATTATGAGGTGGTGCATTCCAGCCAACTCTTGTCCCACCTGGTGGGCGAGGGCAAGCTGAAGTTCCAGGGCAAGGACGGCCGCAAGGTGGCCTTCCACGACCCCTGCTACCTGGGCCGCCACAGCAACGTGTTCTCCGAGCCCCGCGAGCTGCTGCAATCCGCCGGGGCCGAAGTGGTGCCCATGGCCCGCGAGGAGAAGTTCTCCCTGTGCTGCGGCGGCGGGGGAGGCCGGGTGTGGATGGAGACTCCCCAGGAGCAGCGCTTCAGCGTGCTAAGGGTGCGGGAAGCGGCCCAGGCCGGAGCCGAGGTTCTGGCTACTTCCTGCCCCTATTGCATCTCGCTGCTGGAGGACAGCCGCAAGACCGAGGGCCTGGAAGACACCCTGGAGATCCTGGAGGTCAGCGAACTGCTGGCCCGGGATCTGGAGTGAGAAGCCTTATATGCTCGGCACAACTATGACGGGAGAAGATCATGGCGAGCCCTGATTTCAGCAACACGGCCATCGTGGCCTGCGGAACCATGAGCCCGGAGCTTAATCACCTCCAGGCCGAGGGCTTCCTCAACGCGGGCAAGATCATCTACACCACCCCCGGCCTGCACCAGAACTGCCCCGAGTTGGAGCGCCAACTCAGCGAGGCCGTACAGAGGGCCGCCCAGGATTACGAGCGGGTGATCGTGGTGTACGGCGGCAAGTACTGCTACGTAAACGCGGCCGAGCCCACCCGCACTATGGCCAAGGTCATCGAGGAGCTGGGCCCCAAGGTGGTGCGCGTCCAGGCGACCCATTGCATGGACATGGTGGCCTCGGAGGCCGAGCGCGACGAGCTGGCTGCGGGCGAGAAGGTGTGGTGGATGACCCCCGGCTGGGTGAAGTACCGCCACAAGGTGTTCGAAGGCTGGGACCAGGGCATCGCCAACGAGAACTTCCCGCGCCACAACGGCGGGGCCAGGGTTCTGGACGGAGTGGGCCTGTGCGAGGAGTACCTCAACGAGAAGCCCGAGGAGATCCTGGACTACTCGGACTGGATGGGTATCCCCCTGATGGGGGTGCCGGTGAGCTTGGACCGTTTCAAGAAGCTTTTGACCGACGCCCTGGAGCAATGAGCCGCAACCAAGACCCCACGCCAAGTAGGGCCCGTCCTCGCCATGGTGGCGGGGGCGGACCCTGCTTTTTGGAGAGCGATAGAGGGTAGGTCTACTTTTTCTCCAACGCTAAAAAGCCGTACTTGCGATACACCGCCTGCCCCTCGGGGCTGACCAGAAAGTCCAGGAAGTCCTGGGCCGCCTGGGCATGGGGCGCTTTTTTCATGACCGCCGCGGTGTAGGTCACGAACTGGTTGTCCTTCTCCGGTATCTCCACCATGGAGATGGGGTTGCCGATCATCTGCTGGAAAAAGGGCTCGGTGTACCAGGTGGGGCCGCAGTCGGTCCGCCTCTGCATGATGCGCATGGGCGTCTGGCGGTGGTGCATGCGGGTCAGCCAGGTAGTGCCGTTTTTCAGCTTGGTCTGCATGATCTGCTGCTTTAGAGCCTCGCCCCCGGCGGCCACGTAGGCCTTTTGAATGGGCCTGGCGATGCCTTCCCACTTGGGGTTGGGCATGGACACCTTAACATCGTCACGCCCCAGGTCCTTCAGCCCCTTGATGCCCTTGGGGTTGCCCTTGTAGACCATGATGGCCAGGCGGTTGCGGGCGTAGTCCTCGCTGCGCCCGAACCAGCCTTTGCTTTTCTGCATGCTCTTGATGCGGCCGCTGCCGGCGGTGTAAACGTCGGGCTGCACGGCGACGCGCAGGGTGCCCAAGATCAGCGCGCCCTGTTCGATCTGCTCGGCTTCGATGCCCGGTGGCAGGGTTTCCCAGTAGATGCGCTGGTGCTGGGGATATTTTTTGCGGAAGGCATTCATCAACTCATGGGTGACCATGAACTGGTTGCCCGCGAAGAACACCACCAACTGCGGGTCCACCACGTCGCCGTGCAGGTCAGCCAGGTCATTGACTCCCCGCAGGGAGAAGGTCTTGCCGCCGGAGGGGACGCCCGCCCAGGGGGGGTATATCTGGGCCGCGCCCACGGGCAGGGCCAGGGCCAACACCAGAGCCAAAGCGGCCGGCAGCAAGCCGATGCGTGTTTTCATGGGAACCTCCTTAACGGGGCGGGCCGGTGATGGCGCAAGCCTGACTGGATGGCTCGCGGCTGTCATCAAAAGGGCAGAAAGGCATACCCCCTGAGCTGATAGGTGGGCAGCACGGTCAGCGCGGACAAGGCGATGGTCAGGTGCGGGTTAACCTCGGTTTGGGCGATGTTGTGCTCAGCCAGGCCCTGGCCGCAAACGTAAAGCTTCACCCCGGCCTTCTTGAGCTGGTCCAAAAGGTCGTGGTTGGCGTTGGCGAAGCCGTGCTTTTTCTGGAACAGCTCTGGCTTCAGCACCGCCTCGGTGGCCGGGCCGTGTATAACCAGCACCAGGTCCATCTTGTCGGAAGAAACCCCGGCGGAGGCGAACACGTTGATCAGCCGGGCCACCTTGGCCAGGCCGGGCACCACCTTGCCCTCCATCTTGGGCCAGGCGGTGATGTCGAACACGATCTTGTACTTCAGACCGGCATCCGGTTGCACCGCCGCGTTGGGCAGGGGGACGATCTCGCCCGCGCCCTTGATCGCGGGGTATTGCCAGTCAACCGCTGAGGCCAATCCGCACCACATGAAGACCACCAGCAGGATCGTGGCGGGTATGAGCAAGTTTTTCATGAGCACCAACCTTTCTTCTCTTTCGTTCGGTGGCCGCAAAGGCAGCGACTATGGTTTGACGCGAAGCGAAGCCAGCAGGCCCACCAGGCCCCAGCGGGTGGCTTCGGGTAAAGCGTTGAAGGGCTGCATCACCGTGCCGTCGTAGCCCTGGGTGATGACCGCGTAGGCCCGCTGGGGGGTGAGCCCGTAACGGGTGAGATCCGGCGGGGCGGGGCGCAGGCCGCCGCCAAAGACACTGACCTGTCCCTGTTCGCCGTGGCAAACGGCGCAGGTCTTGGCGAACACCATTTTGGCCGCGGCCAAGTCGCCTTGCCGGGACGGGGGCTGGGGTAGGGCTTCGCTGCCAAAGGAGGCGTTCATGTAGTCCAGCAGGGAGTCCAGCTTGCCCCGGTCGAACACCGAGAAGTAGGGCATGCCCGAGCCGGGGACGCCCTTCAGCACCACCTGGTAGAGGTATTGCCGCTGGGCCCGCACCGCGTTCAGCTTTTCCGGGGGCACGATCAGGGTCGCCGCTTCGGAGCCCTGGCCGCCGCCGTCCTGGCCGTGGCAAAAGGCGCAGGCGTTGGCATAGATGGTTTCGCCGTTGTCGTAGACCGTGGCCAGATGGGCCTGGAACCCCCGCAAGGCCGTGGCCTGCAAGGGGGCCAGGCGCCGGCGCGCCTCCTGGGCCCTGGCCTCCAGCGCGGCCTGCATGGGGGCCACGGCCTGGTGCTGCAAATATTGCCGGGCCATGAGCATGGACACCAGGATCAGCGGCAAAAGCACCAGGGCCGAGGCCATGCGCCGTTTGTCCACCTCGGGGTGGCGGTAAAAGGCCAGGCCCAGAAGGAGCATGGCCGCGAACACCCCCACGGTGACCGCGGTGATCACCGCCGGGGTCAGGCGTCCCATGACGCTGACCAGCAGCAGCACTCCCACCACCACCTGGAACAGGGTGGCCACCACCATCCAGTGGGAGAGGTGGTAATGGCGCTCTTGGGCTCCTCTGGTGGAGAAGAAATAGTGGAAGGCCCCGCCGAACAGGGCCGCCGCGCCCAGGATGTGCAGATAGCGCATGAGCCAGTGGAAAAGCAGGGCGGGCTCGGCGGCAAATCCCTTGCCCGCCACCAGGGACCATTTGTCCGGGTTTTCCATGAGGCTCAGCACGGCGGTGAACACCGCCGGCACCGCCACCAGGGCGGCCAGGCCCAGTACCCCGAAAATGAGGTGGCGCACCGGATGCACGTCCATCTTGTGGCCCAGGATGTCCAGGGACAGGAAAGCGAAGATCATTAGGCCCAGCAGGGCCAGCCAGTAGGGAGCCATGATGGAGGCGGCGGTGAGGAAGGGCACGCTCCACAACACTTGGATAATTAGCAGGGGGGCTACCCCCAGCACCACGGCCAGGCTCTTGAGGGCCAGGTGGATGGAGAGCACCCGCTTGTCCCAGCGCAGTTCGTAACTAAAGCCGGTGAGCCAGGAGTGCACAAAGAAAAACACCGCGATCATGGCCGTGCCCAGCATGAGCAGCACGAACAGCAGGTGCAGGGCAAAGGAGCCGAAGAGCAGCAGCTCCATCACCTGATCGCTGAAGGGCTTGGCCAAAAGGAGGTCGTGCAGGTTATTCATGGCCCACCCCCTTGCGGCTGATGGGCGGCACCGCCTCCAGGGAGCGCCGCTCCCCGGACAGCTCGTAGAGATAGGCGGCCATGGTCAGGGACTCGGCCGGGGTGCCCGAGAAAGAGGGCATGAAGGGCACCATCTGCTTGGTGCGCCGCACCATCACCGTGACCGAGGGCTGGGTGCGTCCCTTGAGGCGGTCGCGGATGTCGTTGAGCCCGCCTATGGTGTGGCACACCCCGCAGTTGGCCATGAACAGGGCGTGTCCCGCCGGGGCCCGGGGAGTGAGGCCCGGCGGCTGGGGCTGGTACCAGGCGGCGTTAGCCAAAAAGCCGTGCCGGTTCAGGTAGTCGCTCTGGGCCAGGGGAATCTGGTTGGCGTACATGTAGCCGGGCATGAGGTAAGGCCCGCGCACAAACTCCCGGGCCCGCTCGAACTCGCTGACCAGGCCCGCGGTCAGGATCAGGGCCGGGATGATGAGGACCAGGGCCACCCGCCGCCAACGCAGCCAGGCGGCCAGGGCCACGGCGGCGATGCAAAGCGCGGCCAGGATATTGCCCAGCCACAGCAGCCAGGCGTCTTGGGAAAGGCGCGAGGTGAGCACCGCGAAAATCTTGTGGGTGGCATAGGTCTGGGGAATCCGGCCCAGGTATATCCACACCGCAAGGGCGCACAGGGCGCCGTTGACCAGCACCCAGCCGCCCAGCAGGCGCATCACCCTTTGGCGCAGGTCCGCGCCTATATGGCGGCTGAACAGCACATAGGCCAGAGACCAAAGCCCACCCATGGCCAGGCCTCCCAAAAAGCGCAGGGCCAACTGGGGCCAGAAGGTGGGGTTGAAAAAGGCCGACACCAGCCGCTGGTTTTGCACCCAGCCGTCCGGGGTGAGCATGAAGCCCAGGATGCCGGAGATGAGGAAGGCCGAGGCCAAGGCCACGGCCACGTAGGACCAGCCCAGGGCGACGTGCAGCCCGGCCTGCTTGGCGCGCATGCGCTCCCACAGGAAGTAGTAGGGCAAGAGCACCAGCACTTCCAGGGTGAAGGCCATCCACTCGATGAACCAGGGCCAGAAGAACACCCGGAGCATGTAGCCGATGCCGCCGGGGGCGAGGACGCTCACCGTGAACCAGATGCCCGCCCCGGTCACCGCGCCCACGGCGGTGACGATGATCACCACCGGCTTGAGCATGTTTTTGGCCAGGCCCGCCAGCTCGGCGTCGCCCCGGCGCAGGGCCAGATGCTCCAGAAGCACGATGATGCTAACCACCCCGATGGCGAAGCCGTGGCTGATGAGCACATGGACCACCGCCACCAGGGCGATGGTCATGCCCTGGCCCAGCCCAGGGAGATAAAAAGTGGGGAACAGCATGGCCTATTTACCCGCCTGGAAGTGGGGCCGGGGTTGGCTGGTGGCATAGGCCGACACGTCCAGGGCCTGGTCCACGCTGAGGGTGGGGTTGTTCTTGGGCATGAAATGATGGGTGAAGGCCGAGAAGTTTTCCATCTTGTGCATGCCCGCCCCGTCGTTGAAAGACTCGGGGCCCCACAGGGGGGGCGCTATGGCCGTGCCCAGGCCGTCGTCGCCGTGACAGCGGGCGCACACCTGGGCGAATATCTGCTTGCCCGCTGCGGGGTTGGGCTTGTGCTCGCTCTTTAGCTTCTTGAGCCCCAACCAAGGGACGTCGGCGTACATGGGAAGGCCCTTGGATATCCAGTGGTAGTAGGCCATGAGGGCCTGCATGTGCTTGCCCTCGGGGGGCAGGGCCTTGCCGTTCATGCTGCGCTTAAAACAGCCTTGGGTGCGGGTTACCAGGTCGGTGACGTATTTTTGCCGCTCGCGGTACTTGGGGTATTTCACCGCCACCCCCACCAGGGACAGGGTGTTGCGCTCGCGCCCGGCGTTGAAGTGGCAGTTGCGGCAGTTGAGCTTGTTGCCCACGTATTGTTTGGCGTAGGTCTGGGTGTCCATGAGGATGTGGTAGCCCAGCATGACCCCCTCGCGGATGTCGGTGGGGGCGTCCTCCGGGCGGGGCGGGTCGAACACCACCTGGGAGGCTTGCAGGCTGGGGCCGCCGGAGCCCCCGGCCAGGATCGCCCGGGGGCTGGAGGGTTCGGCCATGAAGCCCAGCATGGCCAGCAGGCCGGCGCCCGCCAGGATCAGGACCACCACCAGAACCAGGGAAAAGATGATTCCTCGGGAGTTCAATGCCGTCTCCATTATCAGAGGGGAAATAAAGCCATGCCTAAAGTCTAGCACCGGCGGCCATGCGAACCTAGGGGGATATCTAGGCAATATTTAAGACTATTTGCTTAGAGGGATATTATTGGCTGAAAGAGGCGAAAAAACTGGGGTGCAGGACTAAGTGTAGCTGCTAAAGAGGTTGTTCACAGGATTCCAGAAGTAGAGACTGGTGATTGCGACATCAACCGTCTTTGCTTTGGAGGTTCCCGTGAACAACCCACATCAGAATGCCAGGACCACGTTTTATAGTCGAGCCCTGATT
>JAHIND010000010.1 GCA_018896025.1 Pseudomonadota bacterium | reverse complement strand
GGGCTCGACTATAAAACGTGGTCCTGGCATTCTGATGTGGGTTGTTCACGGGAACCTCCAAAGCAAAGACGGTTGATGTCGCAATCACCAGTCTCTACTTCTGGAATCCTGTGAACAACCTCTTTAGCAGCTACACCTAGCGCGTGCCGAGTCTTCAAGCGACCAGATTTAGCCAACCACTTTCAAATGCCGCTCCCGCTTGGGGCCGGGAATCTCCTTGTTGCGGCTGGCCACCCGGCGGTAGAGCAGGGGACGGCGGTTGGGGTAGATAGGCTCCTGCTCCCGCCAGGCTTCGGCCTGCCCCAAGTCCAGCTCCACCTGGATGATCTCCTCGCCCCCGCCCAGGGCCAACAGCTCGTCGCCATGGGGGGCGTACACCGCGCTGCCCCCGGAAAACACTGGGCCGGGCCGGTTCACGTAGACCACGAAGAACTGATTGAAAACCGCCGCCGCCTGCATGCGCCGGCGCATGTAAGGCACCGGGAAGTGGGCGGGCACCGCCGAGATGTTCACCACCAGGTGGGCCCCGTTTAGGGCCAACACCCGCCACACCTCGCTGAAGGCCGAGTCATAGCAGATGTTGAGCCCCATGCGGCCCAGGGGGGTGGTGAACACCTTTAGCCTGCCGCCGGGCAGGAAGTTTTCGGTCCAGTGCACGTGGGTCTTGGCGTAGCTCTTGGCGCCGCGCGCGTCCACGTAGGTGGCCAGGTTCAGGAACCCGTCCCCCTCGCGCTTCAACTCGCCCAGCACCACCCTGGCCCCGCACTCCTTGACGTGCTGGTAAATATCCTGGGACGCGCCGTGAATGGCGCACTTCACCTTGCGGTAGAGGAATCCCTCGGGCTTCACCTGGGAAGGGTGGCCGTGCAGTATCAGCTCCGGGAACACGATCAGGTCGCTGCTCCGCTCTTGGGAGATGATCTCCTTCAGCCGCTCAACGTGGCCTTGCACGTCCTCGGGATCGAAGTTTATTTGGGCCAGGGTGATGCGCATGCTCCTCCTATGCCGCCGGGAGGTGGGAGGTTTCGCAGTCCAGGAAAGACGGGATGAAGCGCCGCTTTATGTCGTCCTCGATCTGCTGCAGATAAAAGCGGGTCCGGCTCTCGCCGTAGTGCTCATACTCGTCGCCGTAGCGGTAGAGGCTGCCCTTGTCCCGGGCGATGTTCTTGTCCACCACGTCGTCTTGGATCACCTCGGACTTGGAGGCGGCGATGTTCTGGATGATCTGATGGATGCCCGAACCGGACTGGGCCGGATCCTTGGTGCGGAAGGCCAGATAGGGCGGCACCCCCAGCTCCGCCGAGGCCTGGCGGTGCACCCGCTTGCGCAGGTTGTCCTCGGCCCCTTCCAGCTTGAGGCGCGGGGAGATGCGCATGGCGGTGAGGATCACGTCGCGGTCCAGGTAGGGGGCCCTGAGCTCGATGCTGTGGGCCATGGTCAGCTTGTCCTCGCGCTCCAGGGTGTCGGTGTAGAGCATGCCTATGTCTTCCCACAGCTTCTCGTGCAGGCGCAGGTAACCGTGCTCGGCCAACACGTCGTTGTACCAGGGGTAGCCCGCGAACAGCTCGTCCGCCGCCTGGCCGGTGTACATCACCCTGATGCCGTCGGCCGCGGCCAGCTTGGCGGCCAGGTACATGGGTATGGCCACCTCCACCTGCAACAGGCCGCTCTCCTCCACGTTTTCGATCACCTCGGGCAGCAGAGCCTCCACCGTGGCCTCGTCTATGATGGAGGTCTTGAGCACCAGGCCCAGGTCCTTGGCCACCGCCTCGGCGGCCTGCACGTCGGCGCTGTCGGCGGTGCCGGTGCAGTAGCACACGATGTTCTTGCCTTCGCGCATCAAGAGGTTGGCCACCAGCACGCTGTCGATGCCACCGGAGAAGATCACCCCCAGGGTGGACTCGGTGAGCCCGGTCAGGCGCTTGGAAACCGAACGGGTGAGCACTCTCTTGTACTCCTCCACCGCCTGGCGGAAGTCCACGATGTCGATCTGGGGCATCTCCATCCGGTAGCCGCCCTCCACCTTGGGGCCTTTCTCATCGATGCACAACAGCTCGCCGGGGTTGAGGCGCACCGGCTCGTCCTGGCCGTTCCACAGGGCCTTTTTTTCGGAGGCGAAGTAGGTGGCCGGGCCGTTCTGGATGAAGTACACCGGCTTTTTGCCGATGGGGTCCCGTGCCACCACCACCGACTTGCCGTCGGTGACCGCCAGGGCGTACATGCCGTCCAAAAGGCCCACGATTTGCTTGACCGCAGCCAACAGGTCGCCCCGGTAGGACTCCTCCAGCAGGTGCACGATCACCTCGCTGTCGCTGGTGGTCTTTATGTCGTGCTGCTTGTAGAGCAGGGTCCGCAGCTTCTGATAATTGTAGATCTCGCCGTTGTGGATCAGGGCCAAACGGCCGTCGCAGGAGACGTAGGGCTGGGTGCTCTGCTCCCGGCCCACGATGCGCAGGCGAGAGTGGCCCAGGGCGATATGGGAATGGTGGGTAAGCTCGTCGCGCAGATCATCCACCTGGCGCGCCCGGTGGGTTTGCCGGTCCAAGTAGACCCCGTGGGTGTCGGGCCCCCGGTGGTCCATCTTTTTGAGCATGTCGTAGATGTCGCTGGAGCATATGTGGCCTCCTTGGACGAAATGTCCGCAGATGGTGCACATTATGGAGTCTCCCTTTCCGTGGCTTTGAGGCCCGCCGGGCCTGCTGCCGCTTAGGTGTTTGGCGCCGTCTGGCGGCGGCGCCGGGCCCCCAAAAAAAGAAACTCCACCTTTTCTGGCCATTGCTCAGAGAAGGTGGAGAAGGCTTATAGGCTTAAACTTTGCGTTTAGGGTCCTTGGGGGCTAATCAATTTTTCTTTTATTTAGACTAACATAGCATTGGGAGCCTTGCAAGTTTCCGGGGCGGCGGCTACGACGGACTGGGATCGGCCGTGCCTGGAACACACCTGGCGGCCCGCCGGGCATGCCGGGCCTTGGCCCGATCTCTAAACCCACTCACCACGGAGAACAGCCCCCAAAAGGCCAGGACCACCAGGCCCATGGCGGCCAGCATCGCCACCAGGCACATGACGAAAAGCTCTGAAGCGTCGGTAGGCAGATAGGACATGGGATCCTCCTCGGTGTGCCGGTTGCGCCATGCAATCCAGCCTTGTACCGACCGTATCGCTGGAATATAATTATTACCAATGATTTATAATGGTTGTACCGATCACTAATTGTGATATGTCGGGGGGTGACATGGAATTCAGTGCGTTACAGATATTTTTGGCCGTGGCTCAAGAGGGTGGGGTTTCCAAGGCCGCCCAAAAGCTGAACTACGTGCAATCCAATGTGACCGCGCGCATCCGCAAGCTGGAGGAGGAGCTGGGGGTGAGCCTGTTTTACCGGCGTCCCCGGGGAATGAGCCTGACCCCGGCCGGCGAGTTGCTGCTGCAATACGCCCAAAAGGCGCTGCGTTTGATGGATGAGGCCCAAAAAGCGGTGACCGAGCAGGCCGAGGTGGGGGGCAAGTTGAACCTGGGCTCCCTGGGCTCAACCGCCGCGGTGCGCCTGCCCGGCCTGCTGGCCCCCTATTACCAGCAATATCCGGCCGTGGAGATCAACCTGGCCACCGGCCGCTTGCACGATCTTATGAATCAGGTGCTCGAGTACAAACTAGATGGCGCCTTTGTGACCGGCCCGGTGAACCGGCCCGAGCTGGTGCAGCAGGAGGCCTTTTGGGAGGAACTGGTGCTGGTGACCCAGGCCGGTACCGGGCCGCCGCCCCACGAGCAATACCGCAACGCCCTGGTCTGTCCCCAGGGACAATGCCACTACCGCACCCGCATGGAATACTGGCTGCGCGAGGAGGGCCTGGTGCCCTACCGGACCATGGAGTTCGACACCCTGGAGGCCATCCTGGGCTGCGTGGCCACGGGCATGGGGGTCTCCATGCTGCCCCGCTCGGTGGTGGAGGTCTCGGCCTACAAGGCCAACCTGGCCGCCCACGACCTGCCCCCGGAGCTTGCCTGGATATCCATAGTGTTCATCCGGCGCAAGGACGGCCTGAACACCAAGGTCATGGAGGCCTTGTGCGGCCTCATGGCCCAGCGCCTGAACCAGCCCGGTTGGCGGCCCCCTAAAAATAAAACCACCTTGGCGCCGGAAGACAAGTGCGCCTAGGCGGTGGTGGGTTGTAAGGTAGCCGTCTTAGATGCAGTCAAGCGAGATCTTGAGCCCCGAGGGCCGCCCCGAGCAGTGGCAAGGGGCGCAGGTAAGGCGCACCGGGAAGGCGCGGCCGTCGGCCCGCATCAGGGTGTAAATGCTCTGGTGCTCTTTCCCGGAGGTCAGGCTCTGGCCCAGGGCCTGACCCGCCCGCCTGCGGTCCCAGGTGGCGAAATGGCTGAGCAGGTTGATGCGCTTGGGGGCCTCGTCCGGCACGTAGCCCAGGAAGCCAAGCACCGCCAGGCTGTGGCTGGAAACGTAGCCGCTTTCGTCCACCAACAGGGCGGTTTGCATGGGAGGAGGGGAGGGGATGGCGGTCGTTTGGCCGTTTTTACCCGGGGTCTCCAACGTCATGGCGATTCTCCCGAATTTTGGATGGGCCGGATGTACTGACCAACAGTTTACTATCATTAAAAATAAAATAGCAATTACAATATTAGTTCCGCTAATAGAGAGGACCTGGGGCAGGTGCGGCGCAAGGGCCCAGGGCATTTGACGAAATCGCCGCCACAGGTTAAGCTCATTCTGGCACAACCTATTAAATTTATGAGGTAAGCGTGGCAGACAAGGCTCATACCCGCAATTTCTCCATCATCGCCCACATCGACCACGGTAAATCCACCCTGGCCGACCGGCTCATCCAGCTTTGCGGGATGGTTAGTGACCGGGACTTCCAAGACCAGCTCCTGGATAACCTGTATCTGGAGCGCGAACGGGGCATCACCATTAAAAGTCAGGCCATAACCCTGCCTTACATCGCCTCCGACGGCGAGGAATACGAGCTTAACCTCATCGACACCCCAGGCCACGTGGACTTCTCCTACGAGGTCAGCCGGGCCCTTTCCTCGGCCGAGGGGGTGCTTTTGGTGGTGGACGCCTCCCAGGGCGTGGAGGCCCAGACCCTGGCCAACCTGTACATGGCCTTGGAGCACGACCTGGAGGTGGTGCCGGTAATCAACAAGATCGACCTGATCAGCGCCGACGTGGACGAGGCCCGCCGCCAGATAAGCGACGAGCTGGGCCTGGACGGCGACGAGGCGGTGGCGGTGTCGGCCAAGACCGGCGAGAACGTGCCCGCGGTGCTGGAAGCCGTGGTCAAGAGGCTTCCCCCGCCCACCGGAGACCCCGCCGCGCCCTTGCAGGCGCTCATCTTCGACGCCCAGTACGACCCCTACCGGGGCACCGTCATCTTCGTGCGGGTGGTGCAGGGCACCCTGCGCCAGGGACGCAGCATCCACTTCATGCACGGCGGGACCACCCACAAGGTGGAGGAAGTGGGGGTGATGCAGCTCAAGCGCATCGCCAAGACCGAGCTCAGGGCCGGGCAGGTGGGCTACATCGTGGCCGGGGTCAAGACCGTGGCCGACACCAACATAGGCGACACCATCACCGATGCCGACGCCCCGGCCGCCGAGCCTCTGCCCGGCTTCCGCGAGGCTAAGCCGGTGGTGTTCAGCTCCATCTACCCCGTGGCCACCGACGACTATCCCGACCTGGCCGACGCCCTGGAAAAGCTCAAGCTCAACGACGCCAGCCTCATCTACCAAAAGGACTCCTCCCAGGCCCTGGGCTTCGGCTTCCGCTGCGGCTTTTTGGGCCTGCTGCACCTGGAGGTGGTCCAGGAGCGCCTGGAGCGGGAATTCGGCCTGTCGCTGATCCTCACCACCCCCAGCGTGCGCTACCAGATATACCTGCACGACGGCACCGAGCTGGAGATCGAGAACCCGGCCTACTACCCGGACCCGGCCTCCATCGACTATTGCGAGGAGCCTTTCGTCAGGGCCTCCATCCTCATGCCCGAGCGCTACATCGGGGCGGTGATGCCCCTGTGCCTGGACCGGCGCGGCGAAAACACCAACCTGAACTACCCCAACCCCGGCCGGGTGGAGCTGAGCGTGGACCTGCCCCTGGCCGAGGTGATCTACGACTTCTACGACAAGCTCAAGACCGTGACCCAAGGCTACGGCTCCTTTGACTACGAGATGATCGGCTACCGCAAATCCGATTTGGTGCGCCTGGACATCCTGGTCAACGGCGAAAAGGTGGACGCCCTGTCCATGCTGGTGCACTCCGAGAAGGCCAGGCATAGAGCCCTGCACGCGGTCAACAAGCTCAAGGACACCATTCCCCGCCAGCAGTTCAAGATCGCCATCCAGGGGGCCATCGGGGCCAAGATCATCGCCCGCAGCACGGTAAACGCCTTCCGCAAGGACGTGACCTCCAAGTGCTACGGCGGCGACGTGTCGCGCAAGCGCAAGCTGTTGGAAAAGCAGAAGGCGGGTAAAAAGCGCATGAAACTGGTGGGCAACGTGCCCATCCCCCAGAAGGCGTTTTTAGCGGTTTTGCAGAGCGATACAGACGACTAAGGCTTAAGGTCTAACCTTGACAGCGGCCCTTTCCCCTCCTATTATTCAAGTCGCAAAATAGCCGAGACCGCCAAATGGCGGCCACAAGCGATAGTAAGCAGGATTTTAGGCCGCAGTTGGTCAAAAGGGAGATATAAAAATCATGCAACCACCACCGATTGACTGGGGGGAGGCTTTCCGCATCGTGGGAAGCGGGCTCCTGGTCGTATTTTTAATCATGTCGCTGTTGGCCGTGGCCACCTCGTTAATGGGCAAGATTTTCACCGCGCGCGATGCCAGGAAAAAGGCCGCCGCCATCGCCCAGGGGGAGGCCAAGTCATGAGCTGGATCGCATACCATGAGGGAGTCCTCAAGATCTTGGGCATACAGGTGGGCTTCGGCAACCTGGATCTTCCGCACATAATCATGATCCTGGTGGGTCTGGGGTTCATCACCCTGGCCATTCTCAAGGAATGGGAGCCCTACGAGCTGTTGCCCATCGGCGCGGGCATGATCCTGGCCAACCTTCCGCTCACCGGTCTGATCTCCCAGCCCGAACCGGGGATGCAGCCGGGCATGGCCGGTGTGTTGGGCATCATCCTGAAGTACGGCCTGTATACCTGGACCATCCTGCCCCAGTTCATCTTCTTCGGCATCGGGGCGCTCACCGACTTCAGCCCGCTCATCGCCAACCCCCGTGCTTTCCTTTTGGGAGCGGCGGCCCAGGTGGGCATCTACACCAGCTTCCTGGGCGCCCTGGCCGTGGGTCTGATTTGGCCTGATTGGGGCTTTTCGCTCAAGGAGGCCTGCTCCATCGGCATCATCGGCGGCGCCGACGGCCCCACCACCATTTACACCACCGGCCTGCTGGCCCCGGACATCATGGGCATCACCGCCACGGCGGCTTATTCCTACATGGCCATGGTGGCCATCATCCAGCCGCCCATCATCAAGCTGCTGACCTCCAAGGCCGAGCGGGCCACCTACATGAAGCCCACCCTGCGCCCGGTGAGCCGCGCTGAACGCATCCTGTTCCCCATCGTGGCCATGCTCTTGATCATCCTGATCATCCCCAAGAGCGCCCCACTGGTGGGCTTCCTCTTGCTGGGCAACCTGTTCCGCGAGTCCGGTGTGGTGGAGCGCCTTAGCAACACCGCCCAGAACGAGCTGATCAACATCATCACCATCCTCTTGATGCTGGGCATCGGAGCCTCCATGCCCGCCGACCGGGTCATGGACCCGCGCACCCTGCTGGTGCTGTTCCTGGGCCTGGCCGCCTTCTGCGTGGGCACCGGGGCCGGCGTGATCTTCGGCAAGATCATGTCCAAGTTCAGCAAGGAGCCCTTCAACCCCATGCTGGGCGCGGCCGGAGTGTCGGCGGTGCCCATGAGCGCGCGCATCGTGCACCACATGGGGCAAAAGGCCAACAAGCGCAACTTCCTGCTGATGCACGCCATGGGCCCCAACGTGGCCGGCGTCATCGGCTCGGCGGTGGCCGGCGGCTACTTCCTGGGCCTGTTCATCAACTTCTAAAGCTGCCAATTCGGCCTAACCAAGGGGAGCCTCGCAAACGCGGGGCTCCCTTTTTTTGGCCAGGCCGGTAGGAGCTTATAAACGCTCGTGAGGCCCGCTTCCCGGCGAGTCGGCAAACGCCAAACATGTTAAGTAGGTTCGTGCGAGGCGTTAGCCCTGGCCTGCCCATGAGAGGGGAACCTGGTGATCGACCGCGGCCGGAAATACAATTCTCGGTTGATGATCCAAGACCAAAAGGACGTGACCCGGACCACTGTTAAGGTGGCCGTGGTCTCCTTGGTGGCTTCCTGGCTCATCACTGGCGTGGTGATGATGCTGGTCGGCGGCTTGACGACCAGCACCATAATTGTGGCTGCCCTGGCCAGCACCGTGGCCCCCCTGGCGGTGGCGATCCCGGTTGCCGGACGCAACCTGAGGCTGGTGCTTGAGGTGAATCGCTCCCGCCTGGAGATAGAGCGTCTTTCGCGCACCGACGACCTGACCCAAGTATACAATCGCCGCCACTTCATGGAAGTGGCCGGGCGGGAGCTTTCCCTGGCCGCGCGCCACGGCTACCCGGTGTCCCTTTTGCTCATCGACCTGGACGACTTCAAGCAGGTAAACGATAGCCTGGGCCATCTGGTGGGGGACAAGGCCCTGGCCGCCTGCGCGGCCGCCCTACGTAGCGCCATACGCGGAGAGGACGTGGTGGGGCGCTTCGGGGGCGACGAGTTTTTGGTGCTGGCCCCCCACAGCGACCTCAATAGCGGAGCCGAACTGGCCCAAAGGCTGCGTGAGGCTATGGCCTCCATCGATCTGGTGGTGGGGGCGCGGTTGGTGGGTATAAAGGCCAGCATCGGAGTGGTTAGCAGCCAGGGCCAAGACCATAGCGCCGAACTTCTCCTGCGTCGGGCAGATCAGGCCATGTACCGCGCCAAGGCATTGGGTGGCGATCGTTTCGAGCTTGCCGCCTAACCCCGGCCTTCTCCTTTTTTTCATTCCGACCGCCTAGCCCGCATCGCCCCAATTCCCACCGGGCCGCTACACCCGATCTCGCTACCAGAGGCCCAAACATGCTAAAGTAGCCCTGTCGTTAGCGCCTTTTCGCCCTTGGAGCGTGGAGAAACAAGCCTCGTGAAGGTTGAAAAAGACAAGGCCGAGGCCTGGATGAACATAAGAAGCAAAAGGGATGTGGTGAAAGCCACCCTTTTCGTGACGTCCATGTCGGTTTTGGTTTCATGGGCGATGTCCGCCGTTTTCATCCTGTTGATCGGGGCAACCTCCGCCGCTGGGCTGCTGACGGCCTTACTGGCCAGTACTTTGGCTCCCTTGGCGGTGGCACTACCCTTATCCCACCGCAATTTCAGGGTGATGCTGGAGTTGCACCTGTCCCGCCGGGAGATAGAGCGCCTTTCGCGCACCGATGACCTCACCCAGACCTACAACCGCCGCCACTTCATGGACATGGCCCAGCGGGAGCTTTCCCTGGCCACCCGGCACGGCTACGTGGTTTCCCTGCTGCTCATAGACATGGACGACTTCAAGCAGGTAAACGACCGCTTGGGGCACCTGGCCGGGGACCGTGCCCTGGCCGCCTGCGCGGCCACCATCCGCGGCAGCATCCGCCGCGAGGACGTGGTAGGCCGCTTCGGGGGCGATGAGTTCCTGGTGCTGGCCCCTTACAGCGACCTGAACAGCGCGGCCATGCTGGCGGAGCGGATTCGCCGGGCCCTGGCCTCGGCCAACCTGGTGGTGGGCGGCCAGGTGATGGGCTTCAAGGCCAGCATCGGGGTGGTGTGCAGCCAAGGCCATACCGGCGACGCGGACGAACTGCTGCGCATGGCCGATCAGGCCCTGTACCGCGCCAAGGAGCTGGGCGGCGACCGCACCGAGCTGGCCGCTTAGCCCGCATATCTCATGAAATCCGCGCGTCCGGCCGCGCCAGCCGGCGGCATACTGCGTTACCGGCCGCACTCGGGCCTCGACGTAGCAAAGGCTACGCCTGCGGCCCTCACTTGCCGGATGCCTTGTCTGCCTCCGGCTGGCTGTGCCGGGCCTAGGCGCAAAAGCTACCCCAGGCACGGTCAAGCCATTTTTCATCAGGACCGAATTAATAATTATTCGATATTCGCTGCCGCTCGGCTTTCATGAGATATGCGGGCTAAGCGGCCAGCCGCCCAATGGCCGGCTACCAGGGGTTTTCCCCGCTCTCCCAAGCCAAAAGCGCCTTCTTGTTGGGCAGGCCCGAGCCGAAGCCGGTGAGGCTGCCGTTGGCGCCGATCACCCGGTGGCAGGGCAAAAACAGGGGTAGGGGGTTGTTGTGCAGGGCCTGGCCCACCGCCCGGGGGGCCTTGGGGCGGCCCACGATCTTGGCCACCTGGCCATAGGTAAGGGTCTGGCCGGGGGGTATGTCCAAAAGGGCCAAGAGCACCGCCTGGGTGAAGGGGGTGAGCCCCTCCAGGTCCAAGGGCGCCTCCAGGGAGGCCTGGGGGTTCTTGAAGTAGGCCGCGAGCCGTCGGCCCGGCTCGGTGGATTTGGCGGCAACTTGTTTGCGCTCGGCCCCTGGGGCGCGCTTTTTCAGCAACTGCTCCAAATATTGCCCCTCATCTTGGCGCATGGTCAGGGCCACTAGGCCCCGGGCCCCCACGGCCCCGCGCAGGGTGCCCAGGGGCGTCTCCAGGGTGAAAAGCTTGAGCTGGTTCATGCCAGGTCTCCTTGGTGCAGGTTTGCCTCTTCCAAAGCCTGGGCGATGGCGCTGAGCACCGCGTCCTTGCCCACCGCCCACTCCGGGGCCAAAAGGCGGTCCGGGCCGGGGTCGGCGGCCAGGCGGTGCACCAGCACCCGGCGGGGCAGGCGGGCCAAGAAGGCCGCCGCCGCCTGGGCGTATTCCTCCCGGCTCCACAGGCGGAGCCCTCCGGCGCGGTGCTCCTTGGCCAGGGGGGCTCCGGCCAGCACCATGAGGTTGTGCAGCTTGACCCCCCACACCTTGCGCCCAGCCAAATGGCGGGCGGTGGCGTTGGTATGCTCTACCTCTTCGCCGGGCAATCCCAGAATAACATGGGTCACCACCCTGAGCCCACGCCGGTTGGCCTGTTCCAGGGCCGCATCGAAGCAGGCCACGTCGTGCCCCCGGTTGATGCGCGCCAGGGTGGCGTCATGGGCGCTTTGCAGGCCCAGCTCCAGCCACAGGGGGCGGCGGCGGGCCATTTCGGCCAGGAGTTCCCAGGTGGCCGGAGGCAGGCAGTCGGGCCGGGTGGCCACAATGATCCCGGCCACCTCCGGGTGGCGGGCCACGGCCATGAACAGGGGCTCCAGCGTTTCGGGCGCGGCGTTGGTGGCGGTGTAGGCCTGGAAATAGGCCAGGGCGCGGGGTGTGGGGCCGCGCCGGGAGCGCAGGCGGGCCAGGCCCTGGTTTAGCTGCGCGCTCACCGAGCCGCCCCGGCCTTGGCCGGAGCCTCCGGGAGGGCAATAGATACACCCGCCGGGGCCCACCCCATTCGGGCGGTGGGGGCATCCCAGACCCGCGTCCAGGCTTATCTTTAGGGTGGGGCCGCCCATGACCCGGCGCAGCCAGGGGCCCAGCAGGTTGACCCTTCGCGCCAGCCGGGCCGCATCCATCCTAGGGCCGGCCCTTGTCCTTGGGGGGGTGATAGATGCGGGCCTCTTCGGCGATGACCCAGATGCGGTTCTCGTAGCCGGGGATGGGCTGGCCTTCGCCGTAGCGCCGCCGGTACTCCGGGTTGGCGCACAGGCGGCGGTACTCGTGGCGTCCGTTGGGGCCGGTGAACTCCAGGCACACGTAGTGGCTGCCCTTGCCGTTGGGCGCGGCTTCGAAATCGATGAGCCAACGGGCGTCCCAGTGGAGGTAGCTGTCGTCCAGCCCGGCGGGGCGTCTGGTGATGATGCCGTCGGGCGGGAAGGCCCCGCCGTGGTCGGCGGCGAAGCGGCGCGCCGCCTGGTCGATAATCTCGGCCCGCTCCAGGAAGACCCGCACCGGATGAGGCTCGCGCAGGTAGTAGCCCTTGAGGGCCAAACCCAGACTGAGGGCCAGGATGAGCGCCAGGGCCCACCACTCCCAGGTCTTGAAACGGGCGGGTTTGAATGCCTTAGTTGCGGACATAAAAATACATATTCCTCAAGTGCCAGAATATATCACAGCGGGCTTTGCTTGTCCCCCGGCCCGGCGGCGTGCTATAGGAAGATATGCAGCGGAGGATGCCATGGATCAGGCGGCAGGGGCGGACAAGGGGCTGATGAGCCTCAAGGAGGTGGTGGAGCGCACGGGCATACCGGCGGCCACCATCCGCTACTACGACCAACAGTTCGAGGAGTACCTGGGCATCACCAGGGGGGCGGGACGGCGCAGGCTGTTCAGCCAGAAATCCCTGGGGAGGCTGGGCGAGCTGCGCCGCCTGCTCAAGGACGAGGGGCTCAGCCTGCGCCAGGCCCGCAAGTTTTTGGCCGGAGACGGCGCGGGGCCCGGCGACCCGCCCCAAGGGGGCGACCTGCAGGCCGAGGTGACGGCCCTGCGCCTCAAGGTGAAAAACCTGGAAGAGCAGGTGAACCGCCTCAAGGAGATTCAGAGCCGCACCCTGTCGCTAGTGGACGGCCTGACCCAGCGCTAGCCGCCGCCTTACCGCGACCGATGGCCCGCTTCGCCGCCCGGCGGAGCGGGTTTATTTTTGCCCCGGCCAGGGGGCCAGGCAATCGCGCGGCGGGGACAGGGTGGGCATGATGCGCCAGGCCTCGCCGCCGCTGGTCAACTCCAGGCAGCCCTGCCAGTTGGTGCCGTAGACCGTGGCCCCGGCCTTGTGGGCCCTGGCCTGGGCCTGGCGGCTGGGTGAGGGCCAGCGGCCCCAGCAGCCCGAGGAGAACAGCACCGCCTGGGGCCGCATGCGCTCCAGCAGGGCGGGGGTCAGCGAATTCTTGGCCCCGTGGTGCGGCCCCACCAGGATCTGGCTGCCACCCGTGGGCAGCAACGGAGTCACCGCCTTTTCCACCTTGGGACCGCCGTCGCCGGGCAGCCACAGCCAGGAATCGCCCAGGCCCACTCCCAGCCACAGGGAGCGGTCGTTGGAGCTGAGGGCGGCCAGGTCCGCCCTCGGCGGGGGCCACAACAGGCGCAGCGAGGCCCCGCCCAACTCGCGCATTCGGGCGATCTCCTTAGGCCCCAGCACGGGTATGCCCTTCTCCTTGGCGGTGGCCAGCAGCCCGGCGTACCAGCCGCCTTCCCCGGCCTCGCCGTTGGTCCAGACCTGGCGGGGGGAGAACCAGCGGGCCAGGAAGGGCAGGCCCCCGGCGTGGTCCGCGTCGCGGTGGGAGCAGGCCACCACCTCCACCTTGCTAAAGCCCATGCCCCACAGAAAGGGGGCCAACACCTGGCGTCCGAAGTCGAAGTCGCTGCCACCCCAGCCGCCGCCGTCGATCACCATCACCTGTCCCTGGGGCAGGCGCGCGACGGTGGCCGAGCCTTGGCCCACGTCCAAAACCCAGGCCCTGAGCTTGCCGTCGGCCGGGGGCGGGCCACTGAGGCCCAGCCACAGCACCAGCCCGGCCGCGCCCAGCCCGGCCCCCAGGACCCAGGCCCAGCGCTTGGGCAGGGTGAGGGCGGCCAGGGCCCCGGCATAAAACATGAGCGCGGCCCAGGGGCCCGGCCCGGCCAAATAGCGCACCGCGCCGGGCAGGCCGGCCAGCCACAGCACCAGGTGCACCGCGCCCTCGGCGGGCCAGGCGGCCAGGCTGAAAAGGGCCTGGCCTCCGGCGCTCCAGAGCAAGCCCACCCCGGCGGCAATGAGAGCCAGGGGCAAGGTGAGCATGGCCACCAGGGGGATCAAGAGGGCGTTGGCGGGCAGGGAGTATACCGGGAGCTGGTGGAAGTTCTGCACCGCCAGGGGCCACACCGCCAGGCCCACCACCCCGCTGAGGCCCAGCCAGCCCAGCACCGCCCCGGCCAGGCGCGGGCCGGGGGCCAGGCCCCGCAGCCAACGGGCCAGGGGTGCGGCGGCCAGGAGAATGGCGGCCACGGCCACGAAGGACATCTGGAAGCTGAGAGTCAGCGGAGACTCGGGCCACAGCAGGCCGATGACCAGGGCGGCCAAGGCCAGGCCTCCCGAGGGGCGATAGGGCCGCGAAGCCCACAGGGCGGCCACCAGGCAGGTAATCATCACCAAGGCCCGCAGGGTGGGGGTGGAGCCCCCGGCCAGGGCGGCATAGCCCGCGGCGGGCAGCAGGGCCAGGGCGGCGGCCAGCTTGAGCACCGGCCAGCGCAAGGCCAAGCCGGGCCAGGCGGCCAGGGCCCAGCGCAGCAGGGCATAGGCCAGGCCCCACACCAGGCCGATGTGCAGCCCGCTGATGGCCAGCAGATGGGCCGCGCCGGTGACCCCAAAGGCCTCGCGCACCTCCCCGCTAAGACCGCCTCGCTGCCCCAGGATCAGGGCGCGCAGCAGCTCCCGACCTTGCGATTCCGGCAGTGCCTCGATCTGCCAGGCCAGGCGTTGGCGGGCGGCCAGGAGCCAGGCGCGGGGCCAGGGCAGGTCGGCGGCTCCCAGCACCGTCAGTTGGGCCGAGCGCCCGGCATAGGCCTGTGCGTAGATGCCCTGGCTGGCCATGAACTGGGCGTAGTCAAAGCCGCCGGGGTTGGCCAGGCTGGTAACCGGGCGCAGGCTGGCCCGCATGGCAAAGCGGCTGCCCGCCGGGGGCGGGGTCAGCTCCGGGGCCAGGGACAGGCGCAGCAGGCCGCTCACCGGCCTGCCGTCTAGGCGCAGCGCCTGGGACATGAGGCGCACGCCCCGGCCGCCGGGCTGGGCCGGGGAAAGGGCGATGGCCTCGATGCGGTGGGTCTTGCCGTCGGCCAGGTGGGAAAGGTGGTCAGAGGGAAGGGTGGCGGAGCGCTCCAGGGAAAGAAGCCCGGCCCCGGCCAAGAGGCAGGCCAGGGCCAGCAGAGCCGGGCTGATGCCCTTGCCCGCCAGGCCTCGCCCCAAGGCCACGGCCAGAACCAGGGCGGCTCCGGCCAACAGGGGCCAGACCGGCCACGGCCCCAGCCACGCGGTCAAAAAAATACCCCCCATGAGGGCGGTGGCGGGCAGGATCAGGGGATGCAACCGGCTCATGGGGGCCTATTGTAGAACATCGGGCGGCCCGGGTGGGCCTGGGAAAAGCGGGTGGGCCTATTTCAGGCCCGGCCCCGGCTCCGACTCCCGGCGCACCGTGGCCCCGGCGTTGGTCAGCTTCTGGTCGATGGCCTCGTAGCCCCGGTCCAGGTGGTACACCCGGCTGATGTGGGTCTCGCCCTCGGCGGCCAGACCGGCCAGGACCAGGCAGGCCGAGGCCCTGAGGTCGGTGGCCATCACCTGGGCCCCGGCGAGGTGGCGCACTCCCTTGACCACGGCGGTGGAGCCGGTGACGTCGATGTCCGCGCCCAGGCGCCTGAGCTCGGGCACGTGCATGAAGCGGTTCTCGAAGATGGTCTCCTGAAACACCGCGCTGGAGCTGTTCAGACTCATCAGGGCCATGAACTGGGCTTGCAAGTCCGTGGGGAAGCCGGGGTAGGGGCCGGTGATGATGCTCACCGGGCGGGGGGCACGCCTAGCCGAAACCACCAGGCCCTTGGGGGTGGGCTGAAAACGGATGCCCGCCTCCTTGAACTTGCCCACCACGGCGGTGAGGTGCTCCAGGGGGGCGTCCACGATGGTCAACTCGCCACGGGTGATGCCCGCAGCGGCCATGTAGGTGCCTGCCTCGATGCGGTCGGGCATTACCCTATGGTCCAGGGGGGCCAACTCGGCCTTGCCCTCCACCACGATGGTGGCGGTGCCCGCCCCGCTTATGGACGCTCCGGCGGCGTTGAGGGCATTGCACAGGTCCACCACCTCGGGCTCCCGGGCGGCGTTGCGGATGGTGCTGGTGCCCTTGGCCAAGCAGGCGGCCATCACCAGGTTTTCGGTGCCGGTGACGGTGACGATGTCCAGACTGATGTCCGCGCCCCTGAGGCGCTTGGCCCAGGCCATGACGTAGCCCCCGGCGATCTCCACCTTGCAGCCCATGGCCTCCAGGCCCTTGAGGTGCTGATCGATGGGACGCTCGCCGATGGCGCAGCCGCCGGGCAAGGACACCTTGGCGCTGCCCTGGCGGGCCACCAGGGGGCCCAAAACCAGCACCGAGGCGCGCATGGTCTTGACCAACTCGTAGGGGGCCTCGTCGCCCTCGGCTCCGCTGGTGTCGATGTACAGGGTGTCCTTGCGGGTGCTCACCTTGGCGCCCAGGGTGCCCAGGAGCGAGCCCATGGTGCGCACGTCCCGAAGGTCGGGCACGTTGCTCAGGCGGCTTTTGCCTCTGGTTAGCAGAGTAGCGGCCATCAGGGGCAAAGTGGCGTTCTTGGCCCCGCTGATGCGCACCCGCCCCACCAGGGGGTTTCCTCCGGTAACTACCAGCTTATCCATAATCCTTCCGTTCGCAGACCAGCACCCGCTCTATGCCCGCCAGGTCCTTTACCAGGCTGACCTCGGCAAAGGCCCCTGAGGCCTGGGCCAAGCGGGCGGCCTGGGCGGCTTGCCCCGCCCCCAACTCCACCAAGAGCCAGCCCAGGGGCCTCAGATGGGCTCCGGCCCCGGCGATGATGGAGCGCACTATGTCCAGGCCGTCCTCGCCGCCCTCCAGGGCCAGGCGGGGCTCGAACTGACCCACCTCGGGTGGCAGCTCAGCCATTTCCGCCGTGGTCACGTAGGGCGGGTTGGCGGTGATTACATCGAAAAAGCCGCTACCCGCGGCCACCGGCTCCCAAAGGTCGCCCTGCAGCCAGCGCACCCGCTCCTGTAGACCAAGATTGTGGGCATTGCGCCGGGCCCAGGTCAAGGCCTCGGGAGAAATATCGCAACCGGTCACCTCGGCGTCGGGCCGCTCGTGGGCCAGGGTCAGGGCCACCGCCCCGCTGCCGGTGCACAGGTCCAGGACGCGGGGAGTCTCCAGACCCTCCAGGCGGGCCAGGGCCTCCTCCACCAGGTGTTCGGTCTCCGGCCGGGGCACCAACACCCCAGGGCCCACCGAAAACTCCAGGCCGTAGAACTCCCGGTTGCCCAGGATGTAGTCCACCGGCTCCCGGCTCTTGCGCCTGATGATCATTGCCTTGAAGGCGGCCAGCTCCTCGGGGCTGAGCGGCTGCTCAAAGCGCAGATAAAGCTCCAGGCGGCTGCACCCCAACACATGGGACAGGAGCAACTCGCCGCACAGGCGCGGGGAGTCCACGCCGTGGCCGCCAAGATATTCGGCCGCCCAGGGGATCAGGCGGCCGACGGTCCAGGTATCGGACAATTTTTAGGCCGCGTCGGCCTCGGCCTTGAGCGCCTCGGCCTGGAACTGTTGGATCAATTCGGGGAGCAGGTGGTCCAACTCACCGGCCAACAGCATCTCCAGCTTGTACACGGTCAGGTTGGCCCGGTGGTCGGTGACCCGGTTCTGGGGGAAGTTGTAGGTGCGGATGCGCTCGGAGCGGTCACCACTGCCCACCATGGAGCGGCGGGTGGCGGCCTGCTCGGCGGCCTGGTCGGCCAGCATCTGATCGAAAATGCGGGCCCGGAGCACCTTCATGGCCTTGGCCTTGTTCTTGTGCTGGCTCTTCTCGTCCTGGCAGGAGACCACTACTCCGCTGGGGAGGTGGGTGATGCGCACCGCGCTCTCGGTCTTGTTGACGTGCTGTCCGCCGGGGCCCGAGGAGCGGAAAACGTCGATCCTCAGGTCCTCGGGGTTGATGTCCAGCTCCACGTCCTCGGCCTCGGGCATCACCGCCACGGTCACCGCCGAGGTGTGGATGCGTCCCTGGCTCTCGGTGGCGGGCACCCGCTGCACGCGGTGCACCCCGGATTCGTACTTGAGGCGGCTGTAGGCCCCCTTGCCGTTGATCAGCACGATGACCTCCTTGAACCCGCCGGAGTCAGTGGGGTGGGAGTCCATGGTCTCGTGCTTCCAGTTCTGGAGTTCGGCGTAGCGCAGGTACATGCGCAAAAGGTCGGCCGCGAACAGGGAGGCCTCTTCTCCGCCGGTGCCCGCCCGGATCTCCAGAATGACGTTCTTGTCGTCGTTGGGGTCCTTGGGCAGCATCAAAAAGCGCAGCCGCTCGATCAGCTCCGGGAGCTTCTCTTCGGCCGCGTCGATCTCGTCCCTGGCCATGTCCGCCAGTTCGTCGTCCTGGTCGTCCAACAACTCGTTATTGGTCTCGATGTCGTCTTCCAGTTTGCTGATCTGGCGGAACACCTCCACGGTTTGCGACAGGTCGGAGCGTTCCTTGGCCACCTTTTGGTAGCGCTCGTTGTCGCCCAGCACCTCGGGATCGGCCAGGCTGCGCTCCAGGGCTTGATAGTGCCGCTCCACACCATGGAGCTTTTTCTTCAATTCGGGGTCCAGGTAGGGCATGGTTTTTTTGGCTCCGGGGGGGTAGCCCACATGAAACATGCGGGCTAAAGCACGCAGATGCTCGGCCCCTCGTCATGGGAAGTTGCGGTGGCGGCCTTGAGGGCGGCCAATGCGATCTCGATCTGGTCGTCGCTGGGCTCGCGGGTGGTGAGGCGCTGCAGTTGCAGGCCGGGCCAAATCAGGGCCCCCCAGAAGCCGCGTCCCTGCTTTTTGCCGGCCAGGCGGATGATCTCGTAGGAGGCCCCGGCAATGGGCAGCATGAGAAGTATCTTGAGGCCGATCAATAAGGCCTGGTTCAGCCATCCGTTTTCGGCCAGGCGGGGCAAAAAGGGCAGGGCCACCGCGAAGACCAGGATGGACACGGCCAGGACCACCAGCAAAAAGGCGGTGCCGCAACGGGGATGCAGCCGGGGATAGCCCCGCGCCGCTTCCACGCAAAGCTCCCCGCCGGATTCGTAGCAAAAGATGGCCTTGTGCTCGGCGCCGTGGTACTCGAACACCCGCCTGATGTCGCGCATCAAGGAGATGAGCCACAGATAGGTCCCGAAGATGGCCACCTTGATGATGCCGTCCACCGCGTGGAACCAGAAGCTGTGGGTGTCGTACCCGCCGGGCACCACCCGGCCCAGGGCCAGGGACAACAGGTGGGGCAGGGCCACGAACAGACCCAGACCGGCGCCTATGGCCACCAGCAGGGTGAGTAGCAGGGCCCAGGAGCCCAACTCTTCGCCTTCTTCTTCCAGGGCCTGCTGAGCCGAGAAGGACAGGGCCTTCATGCCCTGCACCAGGGTCTCGCCCAGGATCACCGGGCCGCGCAAAAAGGGCCAGCCCAGCATGGGCCAGCGGGAGGTCAGCGAGCGCAGAGGGTCGTTCTTTACCAGAATTTCGCCGGATGGACGGCGCACGGCCACGCAAAGGCGCGAGGGGGCCTTCATCATAACCCCCTCGATTACCGCCTGGCCGCCCACATTGGCCGGATTCATGGTATCGCCTCCGGCTGCCGGCTACTCCTCGTCCTTGGTCTTGGCCTTGGCTTCCGCCTGGGCCAAACGCTCGGCTTCCATCTCGGCCGCCTTGCCCGCGTATTGCTCAATGTGGGAGTACTTCTTGTAGAAGCGCTCCACGCGGCCCGCGCTGTCCACCAGCTTTTGCTTGCCGGTGAAGAAGGGGTGGCAGGCCGAGCAGATCTCCACGCGGATCTCGTCCTTGGTGGAACCGGAGGTGAACTCGTTGCCGCAGGCGCAACGCACGGTCACCTCTTTGAACTTAGGATGTATATCGCTTTTCATTTCCGCCTCCTCGGGCGTTTAATCTTTAAGGCATCAAAGTATAACGCTCGCCGCTTTTTTTGCAACTTGCGGCGCTTGGCTCCCAGGCCCTTGGGGGGCCTGGAGCCGGTTTTAGCGGCTCATGGAATCCAGGAACTCGGCGTTGCTGGTGGTTCCATGCATCTTCTCCAGGAGGAACTCCATGGTGTCCACCGGGGTGAGCGGGCCCAGGAGCTTCCTTAGAATCCAGATGCGGTGCAAGTCGGCCTCGGGCAACAGCAGCTCCTCCTTGCGGGTGCCGGAGCGGTTGATGTCGATGGCCGGGAAGATGCGCTTGTCGCTGAGCTTGCGCTCCAGGTGGATCTCCATGTTGCCGGTGCCCTTGAACTCCTCGAAGATCACCTCGTCCATGCGGCTGCCGGTGTCGATCAAGGCGGTGGCGATGATGGTCAGGCTGCCGCCGCCCTCGATGTTGCGGGCCGCGCCGAAGAAGCGCTTGGGCCGGTGCAGGGCGTTGGAGTCCACGCCGCCGGAGAGGATCTTGCCGCTGGGGGGCACCACGGTGTTGTAGGCCCGGGCCAGGCGGGTGATGGAGTCCAGCAGAATCACCACGTCGCGTTTGTGCTCCACCAGGCGCTTGGCCTTTTCGATGACCATCTCGGCCACCTGCACGTGGCGCTGGGCGGGCTCGTCAAAGGTGGAGGAGATTACCTCGCCCTTGACCGAGCGTTGCATGTCCGTGACCTCCTCGGGACGCTCGTCGATGAGCAGAACGATGAGCACCACCTCGGGGTGGTTCACCGCCAGGGAGTTGGCGATGCTTTGCAGGAGCATGGTCTTGCCGGTGCGGGGCGCGCTGACGATGAGCCCGCGCTGACCCTTGCCGATGGGGGTCATCAGGTCCATGACCCTGGCGGAGTAGTTCTTGGGCTTGCCCTCAATTTCCAGGACGATGCGCTCGTCGGGGTACAGGGGCACCAGGTTGTCGAAAAGGATCTTGTCCCGGGCCACCTCGGGCGGCTCGTGGTTGATGTCCTCCACCTTGAGCAGGGCGAAATAGCGCTCGCCCTCCTTGGGGGGGCGTATCTGGCCGCTGATGGTGTCGCCGGTGCGCAGGTTGAAGCGCCGGATCTGGCTGGGGGAAACGTAGATGTCGTCGGGTCCGGGCAGGTAGTTATAGTCCGGGGCGCGCAGGAAGCCGAAACCGTCGGGCAATATCTCCAAAACACCGGAGCCGTAGATGGCGCCATTGCGCTCGGCCTGGGCAGTGAGCAGGGCGAAGATGAGATCCTGCCGCCGCATGCCCGCCGCGCCCTCGATGCTGTACTCGCGGGCCATGGCGTTCAACTCGCCGATGGGCATTTCCTTGAGTTGCAGGATGTTCAGGCGGCCACCCTGGCCGCTGTCGCCGTTGCCGTTCTCGGTGCCGTTGCCGTTGCCGTTGCCTTCGCCGTTTTCGCTGTTCTTGGGGGGCGCGACTGCGCGGCGGCGGCCGCGAACCGGGCGGCGCTCGGTGTTTCTTGGGGTCTTGTTCTCGCTCATTGATCTTTCGCTGCTTGAGTTTGATTGCCTCGGCGGGGTAGCCGCCTGGGGCGGCCCTTGAGCGGTGGGCGCAGAGACAGGAGTGTACGCCGGAGATCGGTGCCGCTAAGGGCGTTATCTGTTTTTTACTTGCTATGCCGGTTGCGTGCTCGGACTATGGGCTTTTGACGCTGAGCCCCGGACGCACCGCACACCTTCATGACTTAAGGACTCGCAGGTAGGGTGAAATCTTTCCGGGAGTCGATTATGACCGGGGTTGGGTGGAGCGGGCTTTGCCCAACAAGTCTTGCCAAAGGCGCTGCACCTGTTTGAGAGTTTCGTCCAGCCCACCGGAGTTGTCAACTAAAAAATCGGCCTTTTTCTTCTTATTTTCCAAGGGCATCTGGGTCTTAAGGGCTTCTTGGGCGGCCTGGGCTCCGCAATGGTCCCTGTCCATGAGCCGCTGCAGTTGCACCGGTTCGGGCACGTAGACCAGCACGGTGCAGTCAAAGCGCTTCTCCCCGCCGGTCTCGAACAACAGCGGCACGTCCACGATGGCCACCCCCTGGGGGGCATCCGCGGCCAGGCGGGCCAGCTCCGCGGCCACCATCTGGTTGATGCGCGGGTGCACGATGGCGTTGAGCCTGGCCCTGGTCTGGTCGTCGCCAAAGGCCAGGGCGCGCATGCGCGGCCGGTCCAGGTTGCCGTCGGCGGTGATCATCTCCGGGCCGAAGGCCTGGGCGATCTCGGCCAGGGCCGGGGAGCCGGGCTCCACCACCTGGCGGGCCAACTGGTCGGTGTCCACCAGATGGGCCCCCAGTTCCACCAGCATGCGGTCCACCGTGGATTTGCCGCTGGCAATGCCTCCGGTCAGCCCCACTTTAAGCATAATCCGCCTCCAAGGCCCTGAGCACCGCCCGGAAGTCGTCGGGCAGGGGAGCGGTCACCTCCACCCGCTGGCCGGTCACCGGGTGGTCGAAAGACAACTGGGTCGCGTGCAGCATCTGGCGCCCCGCGGCCTTGAGGGCTTGGCCCGCTTGGCCCGGCAGCCCGGTCCGGGCCCGGCGTCCGCCGTAGGTGCGATCGCCGCACACCGGGAAGCCGGACTCGAACAAATGCACCCTGATCTGGTGGGTGCGCCCGGTGAAGATGTTCACCCTGAGCAGGCTGGCCTCCTGGCCGAAGCGCCGGGTGACCCGCCAGCGGCTCAGGGCGCTTTTGCCGTGGAGGGCGTGGGTGGACATGCGCTTGCGATCCACCGGGTGGCGGCCTATGGGGCTGGAGGCCTCGCCGTTGAGGGGAGGGCGGCCGTGCACCAGGGCCAGGTAGGTCTTGTCCACCCGGCCCGAGGCAAAGGCGGCCACCAGCCCCCGGTGGGCGGCCTCGCTCTTGGCGGCCACCAGGGCCCCGGAGGTGTCCTTGTCCAGGCGGTGCACGATGCCCGGCCTAAGCTTGCCCCCGATGCCGCTCAGGTCGCCGCAGTGATGCAGCAGACCGGCCACCAGGGTGCCGTCGGTGTGCCCCGCCGCCGGGTGCACCACCACGCCCGGAGCCTTGTTGACCACGATGAGCTCCGCGTCCTCGTAGAGCACCCACAGGCCCTGGTCCTCGGGGGCCAGCTCCAGGGGCTCGGGCTCGGGCACCTCAACCACGATGGACTGGCCGGCCTGCACCTTGGCCGAGGCCCGGACCGGGCGGCCCTCCAGGGTGACCCGGCCCTCCTTGAGCAGACGCTGCACCTGGGCCCGTGACAACTCGGGGCCCATAAGCTCGGCCACCAGGGCGTCCAGGCGTTGGCCCGCGGACTGGGAAGGAACTTCTAAGCGGTGTTCTTTCATGGCGATTAAAAAACCCCCGCCGCCAACGGAGCGGCCGGGGCGTAAAATTTTTGGGCGAGGGGGGCCATCAGGCGTGGAAGATCTTCTCCACCTCGGCTTCGATATCCTCTTCCTTGGCTTGGCGGGCTATGGAAAGCTCCTTCACCAAGAGGCCGCGCGCGGTGTCGAGCATCTTGCGCTCGCCAAAGGAGAGTTCCTTGTCCAGCTTGAGCAGAAAAAGGTCCCTGAGCACCTCGGCCACTTCAAAGACCGAACCGGTCTTGATCTTCTTCATGTAGTCGCGGTAGCGGCGGTTCCAGGTCTGGTTTTCGATTATGACGTCGCGGTCCTTGAGGATGGAGTAAACCTGGGAAACTTGGTGCTGGTCGATCACCGGCCTGAGTCCCACCGTGTCGGCGTTGTCGGTGGGGATCATGATAATCATGTCGTTTTCCAGGATGCGCAGGATATAAAAACGTTGCGCCAGACCGCCGATATGTTTCTCTTCCTCGGACTCGATGACCCCTACCCCATGCGCGGGGTAGACCGCTAGTTGTCCTTTTTTGAACAAAATGCGCTCCTGAGGATCGGTAAGATGCGGTAGGTTGTGTAACCTGTACGAATTGTTATTATATCAGGCTGCGCTTTTCTGTCAAGCTTATTCGGACTAACCATGGGCTCCAACCAGCCAGGATATTTCATGAAAAATGGACGGCAAAAGGGAACGAATTAGCATTTTTCGGGGGAGTGTCGGCGATATCGGGATTCAGTTTGTAGCCGGACCGGCACAGTAATGAAATATTCTGGCTTGGTGGGCAAAGGGCAAAAAAAGGGACCGGCCCAGGAGGGCCGGTCCCGATTTTTTGGGAACGCTTGGCGCTTAGTTCAGGAGGCCGCTGAAGCCCAGCAGCACCGGAGCCAGCACCAGGGAGACCACGCTCATCAGCTTGATGAGGATGTTCATGGCCGGACCCGAGGTGTCCTTGAAGGGGTCACCAACGGTGTCGCCCACGACCGCAGCCTTGTGGTTGTCGGAGCCCTTGCCGCCAAGGTGGCCTTCCTCGATGTACTTCTTGGCGTTGTCCCAGGCGCCGCCGCCGTTGGACATGAACAGGGCCAAGAAGGCGCCCATGACCGTGGCGCCCAACAGGGTGCCGGCCAGAGCGGTGGGGCCAAGGATGAAGCCCACGGCCACGGGGGTCAGGACCGCCATGAGACCAGGAGCCATCATCTCTTTGAGAGCGGCGCCGGTGGCGATGCTCACGCAGGTGGCGGAATCAGGCTCTACGCCGGGCTTGCCTTCGAGCAGGCCGGGGATCTCGCGGAACTGACGGCGGATTTCCTCGACCATCATGAAGGCGGCGCGGCCCACGCTCTCCATGGTCATGGCCGCGGCCAGCATGGGAACGATGGCGCCGAGCAGCACGCCGATGACCACCATGGGATCGGTGATGTTGACGGTGGTCAGTCCGGCGGCCTGGGTGAAGGCCACGAACAGAGCCAGGGCGGTCAGGGCGGCGCTACCGATGGCGAAGCCCTTGCCGATGGCCGCGGTGGTGTTGCCCAGGGCGTCCAGGGAGTCGGTGATCTTACGGGTCTCAGGCCCAAGACCAGCCATCTCGCTGATGCCGCCGGCGTTGTCGGCGATGGGGCCGTAAGCGTCCACGGTCATGGTCGCGCCCACGGTGGCCAGCATGCCCACGGCGCTCAGGCCGATGCCGTAGATGCCCGCAACCTTGTAGCCCACGAAGGTGGCCACGCAGATGCCCAGGATGGGCAGGTAGGTGGAGCGCATGCCCACGGCCAGACCGGCGATGATAACCGTGGCCGGGCCGGTCTCGGTGTTCTCGGCGATGTGCTTCACCGGGGCGCCGCTGGTGTAGTACTCGGCCAGCAGGCCGATGGCGATGCCGCAGAGCAGACCGCTGATGATGGCCCACCAAGGACCGGCGGTCATGCCCAGGCCCTTGACCACGAAGAAGGAAAGGATCGCGAAGATGAGCGCGGCCACGAAGGTGGTGTAGCGCAGGGCGCCGGCGGGGCTGCCCTTTTCAAACACCTTGATGGAAAACACGCCCACGAAGGACGAGAGCAGACCGGCCATGACCACCAGCAGGGGGCAGGCCATCATGGCCACGCGGCCCATGAGGGGGTCGCCGGAGACCACGGTGACCTTGTCCATGGCAATGGCCTCGGCAACCTTGGCGCCGGTCACGGCCACCGCATCGGTGACCGCCTTGACCTCGATGAGGCCCAGGTTGGCGACCAGAGTCAGGCTGGCGGTGGCGGCGATGGCCATGGTGGCGATGATCGAGCCCACGTAGGACTCGAAGATGTCCGCGCCCATGCCCGCGATGTCACCCACGTTGTCGCCCACGTTGTCGGCGATGACGCCGGGGTTGCGGGGGTCGTCCTCGGGGATGCCCGCCTCGATCTTGCCAACCAGGTCGGCGCCGACGTCGGCGGCCTTGGTGAACACGCCGCCGCCCACGCGCGCGAACAGCGCGATGGAGCTGGCGCCCATGGCAAAGCCGTTGATGTACTGGGCGGTCTCAGGGTTGTGGCCGTAGTACCAGAACCAGAAGCCCACGCCCAGCAGACCCAGGCTGGCAACCGCCAGACCCATGACCGAACCGCTGAAATAGCTGACGTTCAGGGCGCGGGCTTGGCCGAATTTGTTGGCCGCCTCGGCGGTACGGCTGTTGCCGCGGGTGGCCGCGGTCATGCCCGAGTAGCCGGCGGCGATGGAACACAAGGCACCAGTCACAAAAGCGATGGCCGTTGGCCAGGCGATGCCGAAGCCCAGAAGCAGGAACACGATGACGACGAAGATCGCCAGAATCGAGTATTCCTTCTTCAAAAAGGCCATGGCCCCTTCGTGGATCTGGCGCTCGAGCTTCTGCATAAGCTCGTTTCCGTTAGGCTGTTTCTTTACGTAGCCATACAACAGGAAGGCCACCAACAGCCCGAACAGGGCCAAAAATGGCGCTGCTACGGTTAGTTGAAGCATTACCCCTCTACCTCCTCATTACTTAAAGGTCGGTGGAATCTCTGCATGGCCGCCGGGGGCCCTTCGGATAGAATTACCTCCAGGCAATCCACCGCGGCCAGCACCATATTTTCTGCCAACTGCCGCTGGTCGGCGTAAAAACCGCTCAGCACAAATTTTTCGATCGGCTCCTCGTAGCGGGGGCGCCCAATGCCCACCTTTAGGCGAACGAAATCCGGGCTGCCGGTCCGCTGGATTATCGAGGCCACACCCTTGTGACCTCCCGCCCCTCCTCCCAGAGAGACCTTGAGCCTCCCCAAGGGCAAATCCAAATCGTCGTGCACCGCGATGAGCCGGCCGGGCTGCAAATCGAAGTAGCCAAGCAGGCTCTGGGCCGCCTCGCCGCTCAGGTTCATGAAAGTCTGCGGCTGGGCCATTATCACCGTGCGGCCGGCCACCCGGCCCTGTCCCCAGAGGCTGCGGTGCCCGCCGCGCCCCAAAGACAGTCCATGGCGCTGGGCCAGCTCGCTGGTGACCGCGAATCCCACGTTGTGCCGGGTTCCCTGGTATTGAGATCCCGGATTGCCCAGTCCCAGAACCAAAAGCGGTCCATGGTCCCAGTAATCGGCCAAAGCGTCTTACTCGCCGCTTTCCTCGGTCTTTTCCTCGTCGCCCTCTTCGCCTTCTTCTTCACCCTCTGCGGCCTCGTCCTCGGTGGCCAAAATAGCCTCGGACAGGGAGACAACCATAAAGTTGTCGTCGCCGGCCAACTTTACGCCCTCGGGCAGCGGGAGGTTTTCGGCGTGGAGGGCGTCGCCCATTTCCATTTCGCTGATGTCCAGGGAGATGGAATCGGGGATGTCGGCGACCAGGCCGGTCACCGAGGCGGTGTAGGCGCTTTGGCTGATCAGGGCGCCGGTGGTCATGCCCTTGGGCTCGCCGATGAGCTCGATGGACACTTCCAAAGTAAGTTCCTGATCGGCCCTGACTTCGTAGAAGTCGGCATGCAGGATGCTTTTACCCAAGTAGTCGAACTGGAGGTCCTTGATCACCGCCATGCGGGGGGATTCGCCCTCGATGGTCAGCGACAGGAAGGCGTTGCCTCCGGAAGTGCCGCGCAACAGGCGCTCGATCTCGGCCTGCTCGATGGTGAGCTTGGCTGCTTCCTGGCCGCCCGCGTAAAAGACGGCGGGCACCTGTCCCTTGACCCGCATCTGTTTGGCGGGGCCTTTTCCAGTGCTTTCACGGCGGATTGCCGTAAGGGGTATTTGTTCCATGGCTGCTAACTTCCTCCGGCCGGCCCATGTTTACAGGGTCCGCCCGCTGAGTCAAGTGACTATAATGCGATTTTTCACAAAAGGCAAATGTTTTCCTCCCACCGGGGAGTTAGCCCCAGGGAAGATTTTGCCTGGCCTTCAACAAGCTGATTGCCGGCGGATCCGCGCGGCAATCAGCATAGATCACGTTATGTTATCTCCCGCCCCTTTTTAGGGATGGGTTTAGCTACACAAAAAGGGAGCTTACCGAGTCTTCCATGTGTATGCGCCGGACCGCTTCGCCCAAAAGCTGGGCCACGGACAGGCTGTGGATCTTGGGGTTGGCCGCCGCCTCTTCGGCCAGGGGTATGGTGTTGGTCACCACCACCCTGGTGAGCGGGCTTTCGGCCAGCCGGTTCAGGGCCGGGCCGGACAAAACCGGGTGGGCGGCGCAGGCCCACACCTCCCTGGCCCCGTGCTCCGTGAGCGCCCTGGCCGCCTCGGTCAGGGTGCCCGCGGTGTCGATCATGTCGTCCAGGATCACCGCCAGCTTGCCCTTGACGTCGCCGATGATGTTCATGGCCTCGGCCACGTTGGCCGCCTCGCGGCGCTTGTCGATGATGGCCAGGCCCGCCTGCAAACGCTTGGCGATGGCCCGGGCGCGCTCCACGCCACCGGCGTCGGGGCTGACGATAACCGCCTCGCCGGTCAGGTGCTTGCGCAGGTACTCCAGCATGATGGGAGCGGAGTACAAGTGGTCCACCGGGATGTTGAAGAAGCCGCCGATCTGCCCGGCGTGCAAATCCATGCACAGCACCCGGCCCGCTCCGGCGGTGGTGATCAGGTCGGCCACCAGCTTGGCGGTGATGGGCACCCGGGGGGCCACCTTGCGGTCCTGGCGGGCGTAGCCGTAGTAGGGGATCACCGCGGTGATGCGCCTGGCGCTGCTGCGCCTGAAGGCGTCGAGCATGATCAGAAGCTCCATCAGGTGATCGTTCACCGGTGGGCTGGTGGATTGCACCACGAACACGTCCGAGCCGCGCACGTTCTCGCCCACCTCCACGAAGACCTCTCCGTCGCTGAAGCGGCGCACCACGGCCTGGGAAAGCGGCAGGTGCAGGTAGTGACAGATCTCCTCCACCAAGTGGGGATTGCTGTTGCCGGTGAAAACCTTGAGCTTATTAAACATGGCTCACAAAAGATTCCCCGGGCCCAAAGGCCCTTTAGCCGGTCTCCGGCGGGAGACCGCTCATACGGCCACACCTGGAACGTCGCACACCGGACCACCAAGGTCCGGCCAACGCGCCCAGGACTTTTTCTTATTTAACAGGTTTGAGCCAAAAAGCCAATCCGGTCCACACCACCACACCGGAGCCTTGCGCTCCATGGTGGCAGGAACCCGGACCGGCCAAGCTCTGCGCCCGCAACGGGCGTATGGGCCGCTAGGCCCTAGCCGCTGGCTTCGCTGACCTCCTGACCTTCGGTCCGCACGCGTTCGTATTCGCCTAGAACCGCTTCTTCGATCATCCGCCGGGTATCCCTGTTTAGGGGATGGGCGGTGTCCTGGTAGGTGCCATCCTTGCGCTTCTTACTGGGCATGGCCACGAAAAGACCTTTGTTGCCGTAAATGATCTTGAGGTCTCTAACCAGGAAGCAATGATCTAGGGTGATGGTTGCATAGGCCTTGAGTCGCTCTTCCTCTACCGGGAAGACCCTTACCTCGGTCACGTCCATGCTCAGCCCCCTCCTCGTAGCTCAAGCTCTGACGCCTCGGCAAGACCTGACCCACCAGCGGCCCTGGGTCCGCAAACTCTGGGCCGCTTTCCCCGCCTGGGCGGCGTCCGCGAACACCCCGAAAACGGTGGGTCCGCTTCCGCTCATCAAACACCCCCTGGCGCCGGTCTTGCTCAGCGTCTCCTTGATCTGATCCAGGATGGGGTGCTCCCGCAACGAAGCCTCCTCCAGATCGTTTACCAGCAAGTGGTCGATGGATGGAGTCTTCCTCAAGGGGCGCTTTATTCTAATTGGTTGAGGGGGGTTTGTCCAATAGAAATCAAATTGTTGATACACATGTGCCGTGGAGAGCGAAAAGCGGGGGTTGACCAAAACCAAGTTGAGCAATGGAAAATCCGGCCAAGGCTCCACCTGCTCGCCTATGCCGGTGCACCAGGCGGTGCACCCGGCCAGGAAAAAGGGCACGTCCGCGCCCAGCCCGGCGGCCAACTCGGCCAGGCGCTGGGGCTCCAGGGCGCTGTGGTGCAGGGCGTTGAGGGCCAACAGGGCGGCGGCGGCGTCAGAGCTGCCCCCGCCCAGGCCGGCGGCCACGGGTATGCGCTTGATCAGTTCGAAGGATGCGGCGGGCTCTTGGCCCAGGGCGGCGTAATAGGCCCGGGCCGCGGCGACCACCAGATTACTCTCGCCCGAGAGCTCGGGTTTGTCGCAGGCGAGGCACAGGCCGGGTTCGCCCAGGCGCACGGTGAGGGTGTCGGCCAGGTCCAGGGGCTGCATCAGGGTGGCCAACTCGTGGTAGCCGTCGGGCCTGCGGCCAAGCACCTTGAGGATGAGATTCACCTTGGCCGGGGCTTGAATGGTCAGTTGCATCGACGCGCCACCCATAGAAAATGGGGGCCCCGAAGGGCCCCCATCAAGGTTTGGATTTACTTTTTATCCGGCGATTTGATCACCAAGAACAGGGTGGAGTCGCGCCGCTGGATGAGCAACAGCAGGCCTTCGCCCGCTTTCAGCTTGCCGGCCATGTCCTTGAACTGGGACACCTGGGTCACCGGCTTTTGGGCCGCTTCCAGGATCACGTCGCCGCGCATAAGGCCGGCTTCGGCCGCCGGGCCGCCTTGCTCCACCGAGGTGACGATCAGGCCCTTTTTGCCGGCCATTCCCATCTGCTTGGCCAGGTCCGGGGTGAGCTCTTGCAGGCCCATGCCCAGCTTGACCTCGCTCTGGGGCGTGGCCTTGGGCGATGTGGGGGCCTCGGCCTTGAGCTCGCCGATGGTCACCTGCAAGGGGCGCTTCTTGCCTTCGCGCACCACCTCCAGGCTCACCTCGCTGCCCACCTTGGTTTCGGCCACCAGCCGAGGCAGGGCGTGCATGTCCTTGACCGTCTTGCCCTCGTAGCCGATGATCACGTCGCCGCGTTTGATGCCCGCCTTGTCCGCCGGGCTGCCCGGCACCACGTCGGCCACCAGGGCTCCCACCGGCTCGTCCAGGCCGAACTTCTCGGCCAGCACCTTGGTCACCGGCTGGATGGTCACGCCCAGCCAGCCCCGGATCACCCGGCCCTTGTCCCTAAGCTGGGCCATGATGGTCTTGGTGGTGTTTACCGGGATGGCGAAGCCGATGCCCTGGCCCTGGGGCGCGATGGCGGTGTTGATGCCCACCACCTGGCCCTGCAGGTTGATGAGAGGGCCGCCGGAGTTGCCGGGGTTGATGCTGGCGTCGGTCTGCAGGAAGTTGTCATAGGGACCGGCCCCGATGATGCGGCCCTTGGCGCTGATGATGCCCGCAGTGACGGTGTGCTCCAGGCCGAAGGGGTTGCCCACGGCCAGGACCCAGTCGCCCACCCGGAGCTTGTCGCTGTCGCCCAGGGGCAAAAAGGGCAGATCATGCTTGGCGTCTATCTTGATGAGAGCCAGGTCGGTCTTGGGGTCGCGGCCGATTATCTTGGCCGGCCACTCTTCGCCGCCCTTGAGGCGCACGATAATCTCGTCGGCCCCAGCCACCACGTGGTTGTTGGTGATGACGTAGCCCTTGGGGCCCACGATGACCCCAGAGCCCAGGGCCCGCTGCTTGAACTCGCGGGGTTGGGCGTTGCCGCCCGGCCCGCCCTGGCCGAAGAAGCGGCGGAAGAATTCATGCAGGTCCGGGGGTTGGCCCTGCTGGCCCTCCTGGTCCGGGCCTTGCTGCTGGCCGGGGAAGGGCATGACGCCGTTCATGGGGTCTTGTTTGATCGTCTTGACGATGCGGATGTTCACCACCGCCGGGCTTACTTTGCCCGCCAGGTCGGCGAAGGAGTCTGGAACGTACTTGGCGCCGGCCGGAACGGCCAGGGCCAGGGCCATAATCAGCGCCAGAAGAACCAGCGCGGGTTTGGCTGCGAGTCTTGCTTTGCTAAGGGTCACTTTTTTCCTCCTAGTGGAAAAAGGAGGCTAGCCGGCGATCTGGACAAAAGCCATGCGCAATTCGACGAGCGCCGTATCTATCAGCTTTTTTTCCTCGGGATCGAGATTGCCCTTGGTCTTTTCCTGAAGCATGGCGATGGTGTCGATGGTGTGGCGGGCCAAATCCAATTCCGGGGGCATGGGTTGACCGCCCGGGCCGGGAATCTGTCCCAAATGCATCATGGTCGCATGAGCCAGGGATAGAATCAGGCCGCTGAAATCGACCGGGGGAAGCTGATGACGCCGTCCGCCCTGGGGGCCGGGGCCGCCCGCCTCTTGCTCCTGGGGCTCGGCCTCTAGGACCGGCTCCTGGGGAGGAGCTTGGGGCTCGGGTTGGGGCTTTGGCTCCGGGGCTCTTTCCTGCTCAGGCTCGGCATCGCCGCGGGTTTCGCCGCTGGAGTCGAACCTGCGCCGATCTTTTACCGTAAAGCCCTTTTCTTGCTCGCTCATTGACTAGCCTTTCATGAATAATTCCACCGGGACGCACCTAACCGGATTTAATATATCTAACTATAAGTACCCTAAAGGCCCGGCGCAACCGGACAAAAAAAGGCCCGGCCGCTTTTGCGGCCGGGCCTGTCAAAATTTCGGTAAGAAGAACCTACTTTTTGGGTTCGTTCACCGCGAACTCGGCCGGTCCGCCCTTCAAGTAGGCGCTCATCTGGTTGGCCACGGCCACGGCCACGTTCTCCTGAGCCTCGAAGGTGTTGGCCCCCAGGTGCGGGGTGCAGGTCAGCTCGTCGGCGTAGATCAGACGGCTGTCCGCCGGAAGAGGCTCCACCTCGAACACGTCCAGGGCCGCGCCGGCCAGTTTGCCGCTGGACAGGGCGTCGCACAGGGCCACCTCGTCCACGATGCCGCCCCGGGCGCAGTTGATCAGATAGGCCCCGTCCTTCATCTTGGCCAGATTGGCCGCGCTGAACAGGTTGGTGGTCTCGGCGGTCTTGGGCACGTGGATGGAGATGTAGTCCGCCTGGACCAGCATGTCTTCGAAGCTCACCGGCTCGGCGCCGCGGGCCTTGATGTCGGCGTCGCCCAGGAAGGGGTCGAAGCCGATGACCTTCATCTTCACGCCGGTGCCCAGCTCGGCCAGGATGTGCCCGATGTTGCCCATGCCCACGATGCCCAGGGTCTTGCCCTTGAGCTCGCGGCCCCGGAGCTGCTTCTTCTCCCACTTGCCGTCCTTGATGCCCCGGTTGCCCCGGGCGATGTGGCGGCTAAGGGCGAAGATGTGGCCCATGGCCAACTCGGCGGCGGCGTTGGAGTTCTGGCCGGGGGTGTTCATCACCACCACGCCGTGGGCCGTGGCTTCGGGGATGTCCACGTTGTCCAGGCCGGTGCCGGCCCGGCCCACCACCTTGAGCTGGTCGGCGGCCTCGAGCAGTTCCTTGTTCACCTGGGTGGCGGAGCGGATAACCAACCCGTCCACCCCCTTGATGACCTGGTGCAGGTCTTCGGGGGAAAGGCCGGTGTTGACCTCCACCTCAAAGCCCTGGTCCTTGAAAATCTGGATTCCCTTCTCATGCAAGGGATCGGAGACGAGTATCTTCATGATCAAGCCTCCCCGAAAATCTTCTGGGCCGCGGCCACGCCGACGCCCATGTCGAACTCATACCCCAGACCGGCCAGGGCCATCTCGATGGCGCTGATGGCCTGCAGGGTGTCGAACTCGCTAATGTAGCCCATGTGCGCCACCCGGAAGATCTTACCCTTGGCCTGGGCCTGGCCGCCGGCGATGAAGATGGCGTACTTGTTCTTGAGCCAGCCCACCACGTCCTGGGCATCGATGCCTGCCGGGGCTTCCACGGCGCTCAGGCCGGTGGAGGCGTTTTCCTTGGAGTAAAGCTCCAGACCCAGGGCGGCCATGGCGGCCTTGAAGGCTTTGGACTTGATCTCGGTCTCTTTATAGATGTTGTCCAGACCCATCTCGTCGATGAGCTCGAAGATGTCCAGCAGGCCCATGAACAGGGTCACCGGCGAGGTGAAGGTGCCCTTGTTGTCGCCCTGGTTTTTGAGCTCCTTGGCCCAGGAGAAGTAGAATTTTGGGCACTTGGAGGTCTTCATCATCTCCAGGGCCTTGGGGCCGATGCTGGCGAAGGCCAGGCCCGGAGGCAGCATCAGGGCCTTTTGGGAGCCGGAGATGACCACGTCCAGGCCCCACTCGTCGGTGGGGATGTCGTAAACGCCCAGGGCGCTGACCGCGTCGACCACCAAGACCGCCCCGGTGCCCTTGGTCACCTGGGCCAGCTCCTTGATGGGATGGGCCACGCCGGTGGAGGTTTCCAGGGCCTGCACGTAGACCGCCTTGATGGAGGGGTCGGCCTTGAGCAGGGCGGCCACGTCCTCGGGCTTTACGGCGTAGCCCCACTCCACGTCCAGGTTCACGGCCTGGCAGCCGTAAGCCTCTAATATCTCGGTCCAACGCTCACCGAATTTACCGCCGCGGATGGCAATGGCCTTGTCGCCGGGCGAGAGCAGGTTGGCCACCGCGCTCTCCATGGCGCCGGTGCCGCTGCTGCAGAAGACCAGCACGTCATTGTTGGTCTTGAAAATTTTCTTCAGACCTTCTCGCACCCGTCCAAATATCTCCAGGAAATCGCTGGAGCGATGATGGATCAGGGGCTGGGCCATGGCCAGCAGGGTGCGAGGAGGAACCGGCGTGGGTCCCGGTGCCAAAAGGGAGACTTTTTTCATCAGCGAGCTCCTTCCTCCGATGATTTGACCTCGGGTTGCCACAGGCCGAAGGCGGGCGGGCCCGATGTCCTGCAATTTTCCGGTATATTGATCCGGCCGGTCACAAAAACTAGTTCACCTATTCCGGGGAACGCAACGCCCCACGAAAATTAGTGAAAATACCGCCCCGTCCTACGGCGCAAGCGGGACCGGCTCTTGTTCCGGATGCAATTTATTAAGCCCAAAAAACCTGGGCTGTCAAGATTATTGTATCCAAAGTCCATAAGCTACCATCGCCTTGGATGGCGCGCCACCAAAAGGAAGGAGGCCGGGGCGCTAGGCCCCGGCCTCCTTGGGGTGATTTTTCAGACGTTCAGATTCGTCTTAGAAGACGAAGCGGAACTGCACGCCCAGCAGCCACTCGTTGCCCATGTCGCTGCCGGTGTTGGGGTTGTCGCCGTACTTGTAGTACGAGAACTCGGGGTGGATACCGAAGTTCTTGGTGAACTGGTAAGGCACCGCGATGAAGGCACCCCAACGGGTGATCTCGTCCTTTTGGAGCCAGGCGTCGTTGGACCAGTTCTCGTAGCCAGCGCCAGCAGTGACCATGACCTTGCCGATTTGGTATTCGCCGGCCAGGACAGCACCCCAAATGGTGGTGTCTTCGACGCTGGAACCGCTCAGGAGCGGGCCGGTCCAGGTGGTGCTGTAGAAGGGGATCTCAGTCGCGAAGTTTTTGCCCCAGTGTCCCTGGAACTTCAGGGTGAAGGCACCGGCGGTGAACTTCACGGGCAGCACGATGGCCAGGGTGTCCCAGGACTCATCGGAAGCGCCGGCACCGGCCTCATAGTCGTGCTTGACGAACAAGATGCCGGGATGGGTCATGAAGGCGCCGTACTTGAACATGAAGGTCAAGCTCATGCGGGGCATGATGAAGGTGGTGTCCACGTTGGTGGCGCCGTTCCAAGTGCCCTTGTTGCGGGGCTCTTCCAGGGCGAACTGAACGCCCCAGGAGTCGGTGTTGTAGGTGAACTGCACCTGCGGCACACGATGGGGCCACACGAAGCCCCAGCCGAACAGCAACAAGTGGGAGTTCTCGTTCAGGCCCACATACTGACGCACGTGGTAGGCCAAGGAACCGAACCAGTTGTCGGTCTGACCAGCCAGGATGCGGCAGTTGCCTACGCGCCAGTAACCGTACGCATAACGCAGGCTGACGGTGGCAGAGGGCTGCAGGCTGGTAAGGCCCAGCTCGATACGGCCACCCACGTTTTTGTCCACGCTGTAGAAGCGGGCGCGCAGGTAGCTGTGGCCAGGCATGTTGACGAACCAAGTGCCGACATCGTTGCCGCTCTTGGTCAGTTCTTCGCTCTTGCTGTTCCAACCGATGTCGGTCAGCATACGAGCAGCCATGTCAAAGGTGTAAGTCGACGGGCTGACCGCCATCGCCGGTACGGACATGACGAAGATCGCCATCGCCGCCACGGCAATAATAAGCAGTTTTTTCATGAGAATCCTTTTCTCCTTTCCTGATGGAACACCGGAGGCGTCTTCCGGCATACAGACTTTCTGCCTGTGCCTGACGCTCCGATTACCCTTTGCCGGTGCAGGTTCACCCCGGACCTCGTCTGGCAAAGGGCCCAGCCTAAGCGGTCCAAAGCAGCGGCATAATGAGGTTGCGGCTCCCTAGCCGAAGTCGCAGCCCTGAGCCCCTGCTTGACCTTGTAGGAGAAAATAGCAAGCCGTCCGCTGGTTTGTCAAGCGATTTGTGTTGTTTTTCGCGGGCCTAGCTGAGATGTCACTTGCGGGGCGAGACCTCGGGGCCGGTGGGGCGGCGCAGATGCTTGTGTGCTAGTGCCCACAGCACCCGCATTATTATGTACATGGGAATGAAAGCGGTGGCGTAGCTCATGCCCAAATGAGTGCCCGGAAAGGGCACGCTGACCTCCCCGAAGCGCCATTGCAGCCAAGCCATGGCCACGAAAGCGGGCCACAGGGAGGAGCTGCCCATGGCCACCTGCATGAAAAAGCTTTTGCCGAAGGATTCGTTGGCCTGGTTGTTGAACCCCTTGTAGGCCAGCCGGTCCCCGGCCTTGAGCGCTTCCCAGGACTTGGTCTGGCCTTCGCTCATCTGCTCCAACTGGCGCTCCAGGTGGGCCCGGTTGATGCGCTTGACCAGCGCCAGGGTGGCCTCGCCCAGGATGGTGCACCACAGGCACAGCACCGCCGAGCCCAGCCACCAGCCGATGACGGGGTCGCTCAGCCAGCGGTAGGGGGCGATCAGAAAGGGGTCGGCCTGCTCCAGCAGCCAGTAAACCGGGTCCATGCTTCCTCGCGGTGGGAGGTTTCAACAGCAAGGGGAGTATACCCAAAAAAACGGGGCGGCCGCGAGGGCCGCCCCGGAGGAGCCAGGAAAAGCTCTCCCTAGAAGGGAGGCACGATGCTGTAGCCCAGGAAGCCCTTGGTGGTGTAGCGCAGGCCCACGTAGAAGGCCAGGACGATGAAGATGATCTTGAGCCACTTCTCGGGGATGTACTTGGAGGTGCGCGGGCCGATCATGGAGCCGATGAAGATGCCCACCAGCTCCGCGCCGATGAGGCCCCAGGACACCACCACGCCCTTGCCCACCATGTAGGAGAAGATGCTCACGATCATGCCCACCAACACCGCCAGGGCGCTGGTGCCCGCCACCAGGAACATGGGCAGGCCCGCCACCGAGGTGAGGAAGGGCACGAACAAGAAGCCGCCGCCCACGCCCAGGAAGGAGGCGATGGCCGCGATGATTAGGCCGCCCAGCATGGGGATGAAGGCCCGGAACTTGAACTCCACCCCAAAGAAGGTGAAGCGGATGGTTCCCATGAAGAAGGTGAGCACCATGCCCGCCAGGGCCAGCACGTAGGCCACCACCATGGTGGAGCCCACCAGGTTGAACCAAAGCCCGCTGGCCACCACGCAGGCCAGGGCCAGCCACATCAGGCCCTGTTTGCCCTCGACGATCTTCACGCCCTTGTCGCTGGTGTCGCCTTCCTTGGTGCTCTTCTCAAAAGCCGCCGCCGCCGCCTTGGCCTCTTTCTTGGAAGCCTGGCCCTTGGGGGTCAGCTCGTAGATGAGGAACACGGCCAGCAGGAAGACCAGCAGGCCGAAGTAGCCGATGTAGGCCTTGAGCGATACCTTGCCCGCGGTCAGCTCGGGGATCAGCCAGGAGCCGGCCACTCCGCCCACGGCCAGGCAAGCGCCCAGGGGTAGGACCAAACGGCCCATTTTGTAGTAGTTGAAGCTGGATATGAGGGCCGACAGCCCCACCAGCCACTGGTTGGACACCCGGATGGAGTCGGTGACGAGCTTGTTGACCGGGTTGCCCTTGCCGTAGCTGCTGGCATAGTCGCCCAGGCCGAAGATGGTGATGTGGCCCACGCCGGCCATGATGCCGCCAAAGGCGCCCACCGTGGAGAATATCCAGCCCACCCACACGGCCCACAGCAGGCCCCACACGTAGTGGGCCGCCGGCGCGCCGGGGATGCCCAGGAAGCCGGGCGCTGGGCCGCGTTGGGCCACGCCCTTGGCAATGGCCGCCTTGGTTTTGCCCGCGAACTTTTCGTCGGCCAGGCTCTTTTTGATGGCCGCCTGGAGTTTGGCCGGCATGTCCTTGCTGACCATGGAGGCCTGCTCCTGCCCGGCAGGGGCTACGGCGGTTTTTTGGGCCAGGGACCCGGTGGTGGCCACCGCGGTCATCAGGCCCAGAATCATAATGCTCAAAGTTGCCAACCAAAGCTTGCGCATAGTCGCCTCCCCGGGCCCGTGGCCCCGATTTGGATTTGGGAAGGCCGGGCCGCTTTCCAGCTTGGACGCCCCAAGCGCGGCTCGGTCATTGTTTCCAATAATTAACACATCTCCCGTTTATGCATCAAGGGCACAAGCGGATTGTCACATCATCGATGCCATTAAGCGGGGGAGGGTTGTGCCAGCTCGCGGTCCAGATGGGCGCATAGGGCGTCGTGGGCCTGGGCCATGGTGGGGGCGTGGCCGCCGCTCTCCCGGTCCAGGCTGGTAGTGGCCGCATCCAGGCCGCAAGCCTTTATATATCCGAAATAATTGAGGTTGGTGCTGACGTTCATGGCCAGACCGTGCATGGTCACGCCGTTGCGGACCGCCAGGCCGATGGCGGCCAGCTTGCGCCCGCCCACCCAGGCTCCGGGCCGCTCCGGGTCGCCGCAGGCCTTGACCCCAAACTCCGCCGCCGCGTCGCACACCGCCTGGGTGATGCCCTCCACCAGGCGGCGCACCCCCAGACCCCGGCGCATGAGCGCCACCACCAGGTAGACCACGGCCTGACCCGGACCGTGGTAGGTCACCTGGCCGCCGCGCTCCACGTTGAACACGCTTAGCCCCTTGGCGGCCAATTCCTCGTCGTTCAGGAGAATATGACCGGGTTCGGCGTGGCGGCCCAGGGTGAGCACGTGGGGGTGCTCACAGCAGATCAGCATGTCCCGCCCCTTGCCCTGGGCCCTGGCCGCGTGCAGGCGGCGCATGCGTTCCAGAGCTTGGGGATAGGGAATCAGCCCCCAGTTGATTCTTTTGAAAGGTTCGGTTGCCATGGCGAAACATGGTATCCCTCTCGACGCCCATCGGCAAGGGGGTTGTTGTGTCTAGTGTAAAGTGGGGTTAAGCTGCTGGTAACGGCTAGTTACCCCAAAGGGGAAATCCCGGCATGGCGGCAGGCTCAAAAAAAATCGGCTTCTGGTCGGCGGCGGCCATCGGGGTGGGCGGCATGGTGGGCGGCGGCATCTTCGCGGTGCTGGGCCTGTCGGTGCAGCTGGCCCGGGGCGGCACGCCGGTGGCTTTTGCCATCGCCGGGCTGGTGGCCCTGGTCACCTCCTATTCCTACGTCAAGCTTTCGGTGCGCTTTCCCAGCCGGGGGGGCACGGTGGAGTTCCTGGACCAGGCCTTCGGATCCGCCTATCTGCCCGGCTCGGCCAACGTGCTGCTGTGGCTCAGCTATGTGGTCATGTTGTCCCTGTACGCCTTTGCCTTCGGCTCCTACGGGGCCACCTTCTTCCCCTCGGGCGGGCCCATGGTCAAGCACGCGCTCATCTCCCTGGCCATCCTGGTGCCCACCGCCCTCAACGTGGCCAGCGCCAAGGTAATCGGGCGCACCGAGGTCTACGTGGTGGGGCTCAAGCTGGTCATCCTCTTGTTTTTCCTGGCCGTTGGGGCCCAGGGCGTGGACATGGCCCGCCTGGCCCCTTCCACCTGGGTGCCCGCCTTGCCCCTGGTGGCCGGAGGCATGATCATTTTCGTGGCCTACGAGGGCTTCGAGCTCATCGCCAACACCGGCGAGGACCTGAGCAACCCCACCCGCGACCTGCCTAGGGCCTTTTACGTGGCGGTTATATTCGTCATTCTGCTCTACGTGGCCATCGCCATGGTGGCGGTGGGCGGCGTGCCCCTGGGCAAGCTGATCGCCGCCAAGGACTACGCCCTGGCCGAGGCGGCCCGGCCGGTCTTGGGGCAGGGGGGCTTCACCATGATCGCCATAGCCGCCCTCCTCAGCACCTTCAGCGCCATCAACGCCACCCTCTACGGCTCGGCCCGGTTGAGCTACACCATCGCCAAGGAAGGCGAACTGCCCGTCGAGCTGGAACGCGAGATCTACGGCCAGCCCTTGGAGGGCTTGTTCATCACCGCCGGGCTGGCCCTGATCCTGGCCAACGCGGCGGACCTGACCTCCATCTCCACCCTGGGCAGCGCCGGCTTCCTCATTATTTTCGCGGCGGTGAACGGGGCCAACCTGCGCCTGGCCAAGGAGACCAAGGCCCAACCCTGGCTGGCGGTCCTGGGCGTGGTCGGCTGCCTGGCCGCCTTTGGGGCCATGGTCTGGCAGAGCGTGAGCGACGACCCGGCCCAGGCCTGGGTTCTGGTGGGCCTGTTCGGCGGGGCCCTGGGCCTGGAGGGTGCCTACCGCCTGGTGGGATTCAAGGGGCCGCGCAAGCAAAAAGCTTAGTCCGGCTGCGCCAGCCACCACCATACTGCGTTGCTGGCGTCGCTCGCTTCCTCGGCGTATTAGCAATACGCCTGCGGATTTCGCTTGCCAGTCGCCTTGTCTGGTGGCGGCTGGCTGTGCCGGGTTTGGGCTTGGTTCGGATCTTTCCAACATCACAAGATAAAAATCCGTACCGGCTCCGCCGTAGGCGGTGGCCGGACGGATTTTTATCTGTGGAGGTTTTTTGAGGGGGAGCCCGAGGGGGAACTTTTTTGGAAAAAAGTTCCCCCTCGGATAAACTTGCTGCCATGGACATACAAGGCATCATCTTCGATTTCGACGGCACCCTGGCCGAGCTGAACCTGGACTTCGGGCTCATGGCCCGGCGGGTGGAGGAGTTGGCCCGCCGCGAGGGCTATGCCGGGCCTTGGCCCTCGGGCTACCTGCTGGAGGCCCTCACCGTGGTCAGCGAGCGCATGGGCGACGGCTTCGCCGGGCGGGCCGAGTTGGTCATCGAGGCGGTGGAACTGGAGGCCGCCGGGCGGGGGCGCTTGTTCCCATTCACCCGGCCCCTGTTGGCCCAGGGCCGCGCCCAGGGCCTGAGCCTGGGCGTGGTCAGCCGCAACTGCGGCGCGGCCATCCGCCACCTCTTGCCCGAGGCGGACCAACTGAACGCCTTCCTGCCCCGCGAGCGGGCCCCCAAACCCAAGCCCCACCCGGATCAGCTCTGGGACGCCTGCCGCCAGATGGGCCTGGAGCCCGGCCAGGCGGCCATGGTGGGCGACCACCCCACGGACATGCAGGCCGCCGTGGCGGCCGGGTGCGTCGCCGTGGGCGTCACCAGCGGGCGGGTGGACGAAGCGGAACTCAGGGAAGCCGGGGCGACCGTGGTGTTGCCAGATGCGGAGGGGATTTTAGAGGCGCTGGGGAAAGAGCGGGAAATATATTCAAAATAGGGTTTTAAAATTGTAGTATTTCATGTCGTCTAAATATTCGATTAAATCTTCCTTTTTTTCGAATTTGTGTCGTCTGGCAGGAAGGTTCAAAAAGAAATACCAAACATACTTTAAAAACCTATCCACTTCTTCACGTTCAGCTCCAGATAATGTGCTGCCATGGTGTACAAAATTAGATCTGTAGTCATAAATTTTCCTTGCGAGTCTTGACACCTGTTTCCGTTCGTCGGGAAGCTTCGATACAAAAAACGCAAAACGATCATAAAAGGAAGATATGGGCTCCGCGCCATTTTTTAATAATACTGACTCGATTGAAGCAAATATAAAAATTAATTTTTCATCTAGGTACCTAGTTTTGGAACTTCTCGAGTAAACCCTTATAGCATCAATGATTTCTTGCGTAAATTTTTTACCTAATGGCTCTACAAGCATCAAGTGATGCTCGTGTAGATCTCTGAGTAGTATAGAAAGTTTTGATTCGTCTAAAAAAATGGTAAAGGAATTTGCTGTAACTAAGCGAGAGTCGCTATAAAAAATACCATCTTTTATAGTATATAAATCTTCTTTCTCGATAAATGTCTTGCCTCTCGGGGCCCAACAACAGAGGCCAGATGAGAACATGTTTGAGGGCCAGACTGATCGCAAAATGTCAGTACATAATATGGATTTTTCCATAGCTACCTGTCGGGCCTTATCATATTCAGCACATAATTTAATAGTTGCCGCCGTTAGTCCTTGTTTGCATCTGTGCTGTCGATCGAAGGAAATTTGCATTTCTTTCAGATCAAAACCTTCCATGTCTTTTGATTTGCTAACTTTTTGCTTAAAAGTTGCATCCAGCGCTCTTTTGCGTATCGTCTGAAATGCCATGCCGCCAAATTGGAAGGTTGTGGCCGCCCTCATGTCTTCAATGGGAACCCATATTTCGTATTCCTTGATTGCTGGCTTGGCACAACTTTCTAAATATTCAGTGAAATAAAATCCTCCCTCTTGTATGGGTTTTCTTTTTAACCACTTAATTGCGACGCTAGAAATAAAATTTTTACTCAGTCTGTCCCTAATAGCTTTGTGGCTAGCTATCTTACCTATAAAACTGGTAAATTCTCGGTAATGTGCTTCCAAAAAACCTTTGGTCCCTTCGGAATTTTCGAACACTAAACCGTACTCATTGCCAAAACCATCGCTGAGTGTTAACTGCTCAATATCAATTATATTTTCTTCGTTAAGCTCAAGGTCGACATGCGATTCAGGATGAAAACATTGACTAGGACTTGTGTCTACATGGACATTTTCCATTACGCCGAATATCTTTTCAGCTTCCTGGTTAAAGTGATCTCGCGCCGCTTCTGGAATCATCAAACTTTCCATTGAATATCCCCCCCAAATACGACGCACCAAGTAGACTGGGCTCTGGCCCCCCAAAACAAAAGCGCCTGCCCACCGGCAGACGCTTTAAATCATCCGGCCCCTCGGGGCCAGCCTCAGTGCCGGCAAACCGGGTCGGCTATGCTTTTCTGTAACTCGTCCAACTCCTCGACGTTGAACATCCCCGCCCCGTCCACCGCCTCGGTGTTCCAGGCCGTGCCGGGGTTCATGGCCTGCAAGGTCCAGCTCATGCAACCCTCCACCGCCTGGGCCATGCGCCCCAACTCCTCCGGGCCGTGCCAGGAAGGGCAGATGGTGGAGCGGAACTCATGGGCCACTCCGCAGGTCTTGAGGTAGGCCAGGGTGTCGGCCACCTTGTCCACCTCGATGGCCCGGCCGCAACTGCGGCGGTAGGCCAGAGGCTCCAACGGGGCCTTCACGTCCATGGCCACCATGTCCACCAGGCCCGCCTTGACCACCCGCTTGACCACCTCCGGCCGATAGCCGTTGGTGTCCAGCTTCACCTTGAAGCCGGTCTGCTTAATCTGCCCCAGCAGCTCTTCCAGGCCCGGATGCAGGGTGGGCTCGCCCCCGGAGATCACCACCCCGTCGATCCAGCCCACGAAAGGCCTTAGCCGGTCCAAAACGCTGTCCAGCGGGAAGGTCATCAGGCTGTCCGGGTCGGAGACCAGGGTGAAGTTATGGCAATAGGGGCAGGCGAAGTTGCAGCCCGGTAAAAACAGAACCGCCGAGATCAGCCCCCGCCAGTCCAAAAAGCTGGTCTCGATAAAGCCCTTGATCACAGGGGGCTCCAGAGCGCGGGCGGCGGCGGCGCTATCAGGCATGGGCCATGGTCTTCAAATACGACTTGATCTTGATGGCCCCGCTGATGTGGCTGGAGTCGTCCAGCACCAAAATGGGCAGCTCCTTTTCGGCCACTTCCACCAACTCGTGCCAGGCCAGATGCGCCAACGCCGCCGGGTCCGCCGGCGAAAGCACGTCAACCGCGATGCCCAAGGAAGCCATGTCGAACTTGCCGGTGATGTAGTGGCACTTCTCGCAACCAGGTTTGGTGAACAGAGTCATACGTCAGACCCTCCTATTAGGGTTAGGGCTTGCATGGGGGAGCCCTTTTTTGCAAAAAAGGCCTCCCCCAAACCCCCTCCCAAAAAACTCCGCGAAATTTCCCCGCGCTGGCTCAGGCCTGCGGCCTGACCGGCACGCGGGAAAATTTCCCTGCGAGTTGGGCGGTGGTTTGAAGTCGCCTTCATTAATCATCCTCGATTTAACCGACCTTGGCCTCGTCCTGCGGCGGGGCCGAGAAGAAGCCCTGGTTGCGCCAGCGGTCCCGCAGCTCGCCCAGCTTGCCCTTGTTCCAGGAGGAGACGCGAGTGAAGTAGCCGGTGATGCGGGTGATGTGGTCTATCTGGTCGCTGCCGCAGGAGGGGCAGGTGTCCAACAGACCCCGGTGGTTCTGCTGGCAGGTCTTGCAGCAGGAGAACTCGGGGCTGAAGGCCACCTGGTCGTTCTTGGTCTCGCGGAAGATTTTGATGACGAAGTTGGCCATGGACTCCTTGGAGGGGCGCTGCTCGCCCAGCCACACGTGGGTGATGGCTCCGGCCTCGATGAGGGGATGGAAGCGCCCTTCCAGCTTGACCCGCTCGATGGGGTTGGTGTGGCTGGCCACGTTGAACAGGGTGGAGTTGGTGTAGTACACCTCGCCGGTGAACAGGTCGCCCTTGACCGCGTGCTTGGCCTTGTCGGCAAAGTGCTTGAGGTCCAGCTTGGCGAAGCGGTAGGCGGTGGACTCGGCCGGGGTCTGCTCCAGCACGAAGCGCATGCCCTCGCGCTCGGCGTATTCGTCGCACAGGTACTTCATCTGGGCGATGATCTTCAGGCCGAACTTCATGGCCTCCTCGGACTCGTGCAGCTCCTGGCCCAGGTGCTCGATCACCATCTCGTTGAGCCCCACCATGCCGATGAGGTAGGTGACCCGGTGCATCCTGAGGTAGGGCGTGCCGTCCAGCTCCATGGCCAACAGAGCCAAGGGGCCCTGGTTGCCGAAGCTCAGCAGGCGCTCGATGAACTTTTTCTTTTGCAGATGGGCCTGGGCCGCCAGGCGCACCCGCTGGCGCAGGATCTGGAACAGCTTGGTGTCGTCCCCGGCGGCCTCGTAGGCGATGCGCGGCAGGTTGATGGTCACGTTCTGCAGGGCGCTGTAGCGCATCTTCCAGGGGGTCTTGGCGTCGTCGATGTCGCTCTTTTCCAGCTTGAAGGAAAGGCGGCAGCACTCGGAGATCTTGGCGGTCTCGCCCCGGTCGAAGACGAAGTAGGTGTTGCCCTTGTCCGCGGCCACGTCGCAGATGTGGTGCAAAAAGTCCATGTGGCCTTCGGTCTGGAAGAACTTCTCGGTGATGTGCACCAAGGGCTTGGGGAAGAAGAAGGGGCGGCCCGCGCCGTCGCCTTCCTTGTAGACCTCAAAGAGCTTCCACACGAAGCGCTGGGCCTCTTTCTCGTACTCGGCGTAGGTCTTGCCGGTGTACTCGCCGTTGGGTCCGATGGCCGGTACATCCTCAAAGTGCTTGGGGACTTCCCAGTACAGGTTGATGTCGGTGAAGATGGCCTGGCCTCCCCGGGCCACCGCCTGCTGGCTGAACTCGAAGATGAGTATCTGGGCCAACTGCTTGACCGCCTTGTCGCTCAGGCCTTCCAGGTAGGGCGCGAAGAACAGGTTCACCGCGTCCCAGCCGATGGCCCCGGCGAAGTTGGACTGCAGGGCGGCCGCGAACTTGACCATGTGGGCCAGAAGCACCTCGGGATGCTTGGCCGGTTTGGCCAAGGCCAGGCTGGCCGGCAGGTTCAGGCCGTATTTCTTGATGTATTCCAGGCTCTGGCCGGAGCAGTAGGGTCGGTCCACGAAGCCCAGGTCGTGCAGGTGCAGATCCCCGCGCATGTGGGCGTCGCCCACTTCCTGGCTGAACACGCTGATCAGGGCGTATTCCTTCTTGATGCTCTCGGCCAGGGTGAGGTTGGTGGCCTCTGGCCCATGGGGAACGTTGGCGTTCTCCTTGTTGGGCAGGCGCAGCATGTTGTCCACGTCGTACAGCGGCACGCCCAAACGGGTGTGCCGGAGGCGCTCGTGCTCCAGGCCCCGCTCGATGAGCTTGGTGTTGACCAGCTCACGAATCAGGGGGGCGGTGACCATCTTGATGCCCGCCTTGGAAATCTGCTGCTCCACCTCGGTGGAGATTTCCTTGGCGGTGATGTCGTCAAGCTGGGTCTCCCGGATCAGGGCCTCTTCGATGCGCGCCCGGTCCCAGGAGTCCATCTCCTCGGCGCTGGTGCGCACAAAAAGGGCCATGTCAGTGGTTTCGGAGCTGAGGATGGGATCCTTTTTGCTGCCTTCCACTACCTTGAGCTCGGCCATCTATTTTCTCCTGCCGTCAGGGGCCACTGTTACCTAGCGGACCACCCGGAACTGGGTTTGCCGAAGGAGATGTCAGGTGCTATTCTGGCCATGTCCTTCGCCTGCATATCGTCCATTGGGCCCGCTTCGGGGGTCGGTCGGCGGATGCCAGTTTTTTCACCAGGTTGCCTCACCGAGTTCCTCCCGAAATTCAGCGGCTCCCAAAGGCCGCCTCGCACCCGCTATGTTGTACGGACCTTATCTTGACCCACAAGATATGGTGGAGTCAACCCTCAATTTGGATTTTTAGCAAAGCATCAGTAACCAATATCAATAGCCATATAACTATTTGCCATTACAAAGAAAATATAATTTACCGTCAACCGGGTTCAGCTTACAATTATGTAAGGCTTGTTCTCGGGGCGCTGGCGGGTTATAAGGGTTTGTAATTCCTAGCTTTGACCCCGGGCATGCCCGCCGGGGCCCAGAGCCCGGCCATTGGCCGCAAAGCCGGAGAGCCATGCGTCTGATGCACCTACATGAGCGCCTGTCCGCCCGGGGCGGGGCGGAGCGCCACCTGCTCAGCCTGCTCAAGCACCAGCAAGGGCACTACCACACCCTGCTGGCGGTGGGTTTTGACGACGGCTCCCTACCCGAGGGCGAGCGCGGGGAGGTGGGCCCCTGGCTCAGGGTCAAGGGCCTGGCCCGCCGGGGCCTGCGAAAGCGGGGGGAAAAGGCCGCCCAGCGCCGCCTGGCCTCGGCCATCGCCGATTTCTCGCCCGAGCTGATCCACGTGCACAACCTCATGGACCCGGCCTTGCTGGAGCTGGCCGCCCATGCCGCCCCCACGGTGATGACCGTGCAGGACCACCGCCTGTTCTGCCCCGGCCGGGGCAAGCTGACCCCGGACGGCCAGCCCTGCGCCGAATCCCTGGGCCTGGCCTGCCTGGCCTGCTTTGACCAGCCCGACTACGGGCGGCGCATGCTGGATCTGACTCGCCGCCGCCTGGCCGCCCTGGGGGGCATGGCCCTGGTGCTGGTGCTCAGCCGCTACATGGCCCGGGAGTTGGCCCTGGCGGGGGTGGGCCCGGAGCGCGTCCGCGTCCTGCCCCCTCCGGTGGACCTCCCGCCCGCCGCGCCGGGCCGGGAACGGGGCTACCACCTGCTGGCCGGGCGCTTGGTGGGGCGCAAGGGCATGGCCCAGGCCCTGGAAGCCGCAAAGTTGCTCAAGCATCCCGTGCCCTTGCGCATCGCGGGCGACGGCCCCCTGGCCGGGGAATTGGCCCAGGCGGCCCAGGCTTCGGGCTCCAGGCTGCTCTTTGAAGGCTGGGCCGATCGTGCTAGGATGAGCCGTCTTTTGTCCGGCGCGCTCAGCCTGTGGCTGCCCAGCCTGTGGGCCGAGCCCTGGGGCATCGTGGGCCTGGAGGCCCTGGCCCAGGGCACCCCGGTGGTGGGGACCAATGTGGGCGGGGTGGCCGAGTGGCTCTGCCACGGCGAGCACGGCTTTCTGGTGCCGCCCGGCGATGCCTCGGCCCTGGCCCAAGCGGCCGACGCCCTGGCCGCCGATCCCGATCAGGCCCGGCGCATGGGGCGGGCAGGGCGGTCCTGGGTGGCCAGGCACATGAAGCGGGAAGATTTGATGGAGCGTTTGGGGGAAATCTACCAACAGGTTTTGGAGCGGGAGGCGGCGTGAGCCAACCGGACACCTTTGGGGCCGACCCCTCGGTGCGGGCCATGCGCCGGGTCTTCGCGGCCATCGAGGCGGCCCAGGCCGAGCTCTTGGCCCGCCTGGGCGTCTCCGCCCTGGAGCCGGAGCGGCGCGCCTGGCGGGAGGGGGCCCTGCGCCGGTTCCAGGCCGCCTGGCCCCGGGCCGCCGCCCAGGGGCTGGCGGCTGGGCCGGAGCAGGCCGCCCGGCTCTACCTCTTGGCCCTGGGCCGAGCCATGACCCAGGCGGGCCGCCCGGTGCCGCCCGGCGAGTTGCCCGTGGACCCGGCCCTGGATCGGGTGCTGGGGGAGGCGGGCTCGTGATCCGCTACCGCCTGTTCGGCCGCTGCCGCATCTACCACGACCCGGTGAGCCCGGTGCTCCGCGCCCCGGCCCAGATCGGCTGGGACGCCTGGTTCCGCGACATCGACCTGGTGACCCCCCGCCGCCTCAAGGGCTCCGAGCTGCTGCGCCGCACCAAGGGCTGGTGGACCGAGGACCCCGGTGATATCCAGCCGGTGGTGGAGCGCTTCGGCCGCTTGGTGGTGGGCGACGGCGGCGAACTGATGGTGGAGTTCCAGGGGCCAGAGCAGGCCCAAGGCCTGCAAGGCGCGCTGAAAGAAAGTTTTGGGGACCAGGTGTTTCTGTCCCCCTGAGGTCAGGCATGAACAAGCCGCGGATGGTTTTTGAGCAGGACCAGGACGGGGTGTGGGTGGCCTTTTGCCCCGGCCTGCCCGGTTGCATCAGCCAGGGAGCCACCCAGGAGGAGGCGGCCGCCAACCTGGCCGAGGCCGTGGAGGCCTTTCATGAGTGCCTGGAACTCCGGGGCGAGAAGCTGGCCGACTGCCTGGGACCGGAGCAAAACTCGTGAACGGCTGGCCGGTGGTATCGGGGCGCGAGGTCATCAAGGCCCTGGCCGAGGTGGGCTATGAGCCCAGCCACCAAAAGGGCAGCCACGTAGTGCTGCGCCGCGCCCGGCCCCCCCACCGCAGGCTCACCGTGCCTGAACACCATGAAATAGCCAAGGGGACCCTGGCGGCCATAGCCAGGGAAACCGGCCTGGGCTCGGACAGGCTCAAACACCTGCTGGCCACGGTCTAAAATGGCCCGCGCCGGAAGCGTTTGGGAATATAATCAAAATATGAGGTCCCTTATCCATACAGGAGGCTGAGATGGTGGAATGCAAGCCGGTTGACAAGGGCGGCGATAAGGAACTGGAGCAGATGCGCGACCGCGTGGCCGAGGCTGCGGCCCGGCTGTATGAAAAGAAGGGCCGCTCGGCCTCGGTGGAGGACATCGCCGTGGCCTCGGGCCTCAGTGTGCCGGTGGCCTACCAGTTCGTGAAGAAGCCCGCCGACATCATGCTGCTGATCATGGAGCGCCTGCAGGCCAAGTTTTGCAAGGGAGTGATGACCAGCGTGGTGGAGGGCGCCCCGGCCCTGGACCGCCTGCTGGAGGCCATAACCCAGTTCTACCGGGTGGTGGAGACCGATGCGGCCAAGGTGACCCTGGTCTACCGCGATTCGCTTACCCTGGACCAAGCCGGGCGCAAGCGCATCATGCAGCTGGAAATCGACGTGGTGGAGGTGTTCAAGGCCATCCTAGACGACGGTGTGGCCTCCGGCGAGTTCCGGGTGATGGACACCGACCTGGCCGCCTACGACATCGTAATGGCCGGGCATAGCTGGGCCCTCAAGCGCTGGCATTTCAAGAAGCGCGAGCTTAGCTTCGAGAAGTTCCTCGTCCGCCAGCAAGACTTGTTCGCGGCCATGGTCAGGGTTTAATTGGCTCTGTACAAGCACATAGTCTGTTGCCTGGACTTCAGCCCCCAGGCCATGGAGGCCTTTGACACCGCCTTGGGTTTGGCCAGGGATAACCAGGCCCGCCTGAGCTTGTTGCACGTGGTGCACTCGGGCGCTCCGGTGGTGCCCGGCGAAACCCCCCGCGCCGCCCGCCGCCTGAGCAAAGAGGAGCTCAAGGAGCGCCTGGGGCGGGAGATGCGGGAGCGCTACCTGGAGCGCACCGACGGCTATCCGGTGGAGGTGCGCCTTAGGCGGGGCCTGCCCAGCATCGAGATTTTGGATGAGCTGAATGAATTCGGGGCCGACCTGGTGGTCATGGGGGCCGAGGGCCTCAGCGGGGTGGGCCTGGTGCTTTTGGGCTCCACCGCCGAGCGGGTCAGCCGCCGGGCCTCCTGCGCCTGTTTGGTGGTGCGCCGGGCGGCGGCCGACTAGAAACATACCCACGTTCCAGCGCGAGGCGGCTCCCCATGGGGGCCGCCTCTTTCATGGCCGCCCAAGCCCGCCCGCGGAGTGGATTGTCCTTGACCCCATGGTCCGCTGCTGCTAGCCATGAAAACAGGGACCCGCTGGAATAGGAGGCGGCCATGCTGCTCGAAAGTTGGACCAAGCGCATTTTTCGCCCGGAGTGCAACCCCGGCTTCCAGTCGGTGCACTGCATCGCCCACCTGGACCAGGACGTGGGCCAGGCCCTACCGTACCTCAACGCCTACCTAGGCGGCTTTTCCTTTCAAACCGATCCCCCGGCGGTGACCTTTAGGGTGCACGGCAAGCTCATCACCGTGCACAACGACCGCATCGCCATCAACGCCCTGGCCGACGAGGCCGAGGCGGACAAGATTCTGGCCTGGTTGCAACGGGAAATAAATCAGGTCTGGGAGCAGCGCGCCGAGATAGAGCCCTCCACCCGGTCCGCGCCCCAGCCCCAGCCCCTGGAGGTGCTCAAGCTGTTGCCCAACCAGGCCGGTTGCCGCCGTTGCGGCCAGCCCACCTGCCTGGTGTTCGCCACTCTGGCGGTGCAGGGGGCGGTGGGGGCGGGGGACTGCCCCGAGTTGCAGCCCGGCCCGCGCCAGGCGTTGGAAAGCTATCTGGGGGCGTTTGCCCTGGACTGGTGAACCGGCGGCCCTAAATTTTCCCGCCTAAAAGACCACGGTGATGGTGCCGGGATCTTCGGCCTTCACCTCGCCGATCACCGCACCCTTTATGCCCCGCTGGGCCAGCATGGCCAGGGCGGTGTCCACCTGGTCCGGGTCCAGGCCCATGAGCATGCCCCCGGAGGTCTGGGCGTCGGCCAACAGGTCCATGACGATCTCCTGGGCTGGGCCCTGGGTGCGCACCTTGGAGGCGCAGAAATTCTTGTTGGCATGGCTGCCCAAGGGCACCAGGCCCATGGAGGCCATGTCCCTGGCCTCGGGGATGATGGGCACCTGAGCCGCCTGGATCACCATCCCCACGCCCGAGCCCTGGGCCAGCTCCAGGGCGTGGCCCATGAGCCCGAAGCCGGTGATGTCCGTGGCCCCGCTCACCCCGCAGGCGGCCATGACCTCGGCGGCCGGCGCGTTGAGGGCGGTCATCACCGCCACCGCCTGCTCCACCGCCTGGGGCGAGGCCAGCCCGGCCTTGAGCGCCGTGGCGATCACCCCGGTGCCCAGGGGCTTGGTCAAGACCAACACCTGCCCGGCCCTCAGCCCCGCGTTGGTCACGATTTTCTCCGGGTGCACCACCCCGGTGACGCTGAGCCCGTACTTCAGCTCTGGGTCCTCCACCGAGTGCCCCCCGGCCAAGACCGCGCCCGCCTCGTGCACCGCGTCCATGCCCCCGCGCAAAATCTCGCGGAAGGTCTCCACCGGCAGGTCCTTGACCGGGAAGCAGCAGATGTTCATGGCGGTCAGCGGCCGCCCGCCCATGGCGTACACGTCGCTCAGGGCGTTGACCGCCGCGATGCGCCCGAAGAGATAGGGGTCGTTGACGATGGGGGTGAAGAAGTCCAGGGTTTGGATCAGGGCGATTTCGTCGGTGAGACGGAACACTCCAGCGTCGTCGGCAGTGCCCAGGCCCACCAACAAATCAGGATGGCTCTCCAGGGGCAATCCCCGGAGTATGTTGGCCAGGTCGCCCGGACCTATCTTGGCCGCTCAACCGGCGGCGCGGGCTTTTTCGGCCAGTTTCACCTTGTCTGCCATGATTTCTCCCAGGCGTCGACCGGCACCGCCAGCCGCCGCCATGCTTCGTTGCCGGCATCGCTCCAGCCTCGGCGTATGGGACGATACGCCTCCGGCTGTGGCCGCGTCCGCCACATCGCCGCGTGAGACGATACGGCGCGTAAAAACCGGAATGGTGCCTTAGCGGCGCAGGGAGGCCCGCAGGCGGTCGGGATTGGTCAGCAGCGCCAGGGCCTCCAGGGGCCCGGTGGTCACCACGTCGGCCGCCATCAGGGCCTGGGGGGCGGCTCCCTCCGGGCCCAGCACCGCGATGCCCAGGGCCGCGGCGGCGAGCATCAGAGCGTCGTTGGCCCCGTTGCCCAGGGCGGCCACCCGCCCGGCCCCCAGCCCTTCAACTATAGCCTGTTTTTGCTCGCCTTCACGGCCGGATTGAATGCGGGCCACCTTGACCAGAGGCCCGAAGAGCCGGTGGGCGGTGCCGAAGGTGTCGGCGGTGACCAGGTGGCAGGTCAGCCGGGACGCCAGTACCTCCACCGTCTGGGCCACGCCGGGCAGCAGGGTCCCGTCCAGGGCCAGGGTGCCGTTGAGGTCCAGCACCAGGTGCTCCAGCTCCAGCCGCCGCCATCCAGGCACGTCCACGGTGATAGGCACCTGCCTACTCCTCCTCCAGACCGGCCATGCACAAGGCCATGAAGGCCTGGGAGACCGGGGAGTGGGTGCGTTTTTTGCGGGTGACCAGATAGAATTGGCGTCTGAGTTGGATGCCGTTCAGGCCCACCTCCACCACCTTGCCCGCCTCCAACTCCTCCACCATGGCCCGGCGGCTGAGGAAGCCCAGGCCCACCTGGGCGCGCACCGAGTTGAGCACGGCCATGGTGGAGCCCATCTGGGCCACGATGTTCATGTCCGCCGGGTCCACGCCCGCTTTCTTGAGGGCTTTGGCCAGGAACATGCGGGTGCCGCTGCCCGGCTCCCGGAACACCACTGGAACCCTTTTCAGCTCCGTCGTGTCCAGAGAGTCGCCAAAGGGATGGCCGGGCCAACCGGCCAGGGCCAGCTCGTCTTCCATAAGCGGACTGTAGGCCAGGCGCTCCTCTTCCACCACCGCGCCCACCACTCCGGCCTCCAACTCGCCCGACAGTACCGCGTCGGTTACCTGGCGGGTGTCGCCGATGTGCAGGGTGACCCGCACCTCGGGGTGCAGCAGGCGGAAACGGCCGATGAACGAGGGCAGCACATATTGGCCGGGGATGGTGGAGCCGCCCACCACCAGGTCGCCCCGCAGGCGGCCCAAAAAGGCATCCACCGAGTGCTGGGCGTCTTCCACCCGCATGAGGATGTCCCGGGCGTGCACGTAGAGCAGCTCGGCGGCCTTGGTGGGCAATATCTCCCGGCCCAGGCGGTCGAAAAGCTGCACGCCCAGTTCTTCTTCCAGACTTTTGATGTGCCCGCTCACCGTGGGCTGGCTCAGGTAAACTTCTTCGGCCGCGCGGGAAAAGCTACGTTTTTCGTATACTTTGGCAAAAACTTGTAAACGCCTGAGGTCCATAATGCCCACCCTTAGTATTGGAAATATCTTGGGCAGATATAGGTTTGGCCAAGGATATCAGCCTTGAAGGAGGCGGTCAAGCAGGGCTTGGCCGCCTGAGATTGGGCGGCCGGATGCCGGGCCCGCCAGGGGTGCGGGCCGGGCGTGAAGGCGGGAATGTTCAGTCAGGCGGAACGAGGCCTTAGAGGCGGCCCCCCCGGGAGCGGAGGATGGACCAGACCAGCCACAGGCCGATGACCCCGCTGATCACGTAGCCCACCACCCCCAAGGCGGGCAGGCCGAAGATCTTGGGCTCCACCCCGGTGGTGATGATCATGGAACTGCCCACGAGGAGCGCGGCCACGATGAGCCCCACCGTGACCCGGCTGGCCCCCTCCTGCAGGGCCTTGGTCAGGGGAACCAGGCCCTCGTGCTTCAGTTGCAGGGACAGCTCGCCTTTTTCCAGCTGGCTGACCAGGTTTTCCACCCGCCGGGGCAGGTTTTGGATCAGGTGCAGGGCGTCGCCCAGATGGGTCAGCAGCCTCTTGGCCATGGCGTCGGGCCGCCAGCGCTCCAGGTACAGCCGCCACACAAAGGGCCGGGCCGCCTCCACGGGCCGGAACTCGGGGTCCAGGGCCCGGGCCACTCCCTCCATCTCCAACATGGCCTTGTCGGCCAGGGCGTATTGCATGGGCACCCGGAGGCGGTGCTGGCGCATGATCTCCATCATCTCCAGGATCAGCTTGGCGGTATCCACCGGCTCGCCCTGGCTGTTGACCATCTCCAACAGCTCGGCCACGTCCCGTTCCAGGGTGGGGTCGTCGTAGGCCCTGGGCACCACCTTCATGTCCATCCAGGCTTTGATCACCGCCTTGGCGTCGCGCTGCAGGGTGGCCATCAAGAGGTCGCAGAGCAGGTAGCGGTCCTCGTCGCTCAGGCGGCCGGCCAGGCCCCAGTCCAAAACCGCCAGCAGGGGGCGCCCCTGGTCGTCGCGGGTCACCAGCAGGTTGCCCTGGTGGGGGTCGCCGTGGAAAAAGCCCTTGAGCAGCACCTCCTCCATCATCAGGCGCACCAGGTCCCGGCTGAGCCGCTTGCCTTCCGCGGGGCTGATATCGGCCTTGCCCGGCGGGTCGCCGGTGACCAGCTCCATGACCAAAAGGCCGGGGCGGGTCAGGTCCAGGTGGGGTTGGGGAATCACCACCCCGCTGTCCGGCGAGAGCTGAGCCTGGGCGGTGCGCATGTGGCGCGCCTCCAGGCTGAAGTCCAACTCCTGGAACAGGGAGCGCTCCATCTCCTTGACCAGGGCGGGCAGGTCGTAGGGGGCCGCCGCCTCCAACTCCTTGTCCGCCAGCTTGGCCAGGATCATGAGCAACTCCATGTCCGCCTCGATGGTGCGCATGATGCCCGGCTTGCGCACCTTCACCGCCACCTCGCGGCCGTCGTCGGCCCGCACCGCGCGGTGCACCTGGGCCAGGGAGGCGCTGGCCAGGCTCTTTTCATCGAACTGGCTGAACACCTCGGACATGGGACGGCCCAGGGAGCTTTCCACCTGGGACTTCACCTCGGCGAAAGCAATGGGGGTCACCTGGTCCCTGAGCTTGGAAAGCTCCAGGATGAACTCCTTGGGCAACAGGTCCGGACGCTGGGAGAGCAACTGGCCCAGCTTTACGAAGGTGGGCCCCATCTGCTCGGCGACCATGCGCAACCTGGCGTAGACGCTGTAGCGGCTGGCCAGCTTTTCCCCGCCGCTGCGCGCCCCGGTGCCCTTGGAGCTGGGTAGGCCCAGGCGGTCCACCAGATCGGCGAAGCCGTGGCGCATCAAGACCATGGCCAGCTCGGTGACCCGGCCCAGGTTGCGGATGGTGTCGAGCATGGACTAGGCCTTTTCGGGCGGAGTGGCGGCCTTGAGCGCGGCCAGCTCTTTTTCCAGCTCGGCCACCCGGCCGCGCAACTCCTCCAGTTCTTCCTGGGAGGCCAGATTGAGGTTCATGGCCGCCTCGCGGGCCGCCTCGCTGAGCTTGTCGCCCATGGCCTGGGCTTGGCGCCTGGACTCGGCCACCACCTCCTCGGCCATCTTTTCGGCCTCAGCCGCGCTCAGCTCGCCTTTCTCCACCGCCTGCTGCATCAGGTGCATGGCCTTTTCTTTGGTAAGCACCGCCGCCCCCAGGCCCGCCAGCATAAGATTTTTCATAGTTTCAAGCATGTTAGGCTCCTTGGCTTTGGGCTCCGGGCGTTGTGGGAGCGCTTGACGCCCCTGGTCCGGTGCCGATATGGTTAACCAATGGGAAAAATGGCCGGTATCCTCATTTGGAACAACTTCGCGACGCCGCGCCATCTTCCTACTAGGATTCATCCTAAATGTCCCATCTTGAGGTGTCAATTTTGACTGCGCCCGGCCTTGAGGGATGCGGAGTATAGGTGAGGAGTGTTTTAAACAAATGGTCCCACGGGATGTCGGTTGGCGCCAAGCTGGCCGCCGCCCTGGTCCTGGTGGCCTTGGTCTCCTCCCTGGTGATCACCGGGGTGCAGCAATGGTACGTCCGCCATTCCGCCGAGATTTACGCCAAGGCCCATCTCAAATCCCACCTGAAGCAGGTGGTGGACTTGGTGGAGCGCAACCAGGCCAACGACTCCGGCCCGGTGGAGGCCCTGCGCCACTTCAAGGGCGATCAGCTTCCCGCCGCCCACGGGGCGCGCGATCTGCTCATTTTCGGAATCAGCCCCCAGGGCGAGCTGATGGCGCCTCCCCTCGGCGACCGAAGCTTGTTGCCGCCCCGGGAGATCCTCAGGCACATGGCCAGCTCCGCCTGGGGGGTGCTCAGCCTTACCGACAATAACGGCCGCCCCATGGCCGTGGCCTACGACCGGGTGCCCAGCGGCGAGCTGATCCTGGCGGTGGCCTCCTACCAAGAGCCGCTTTCTGGCGTGGAAGAGCATTACCTGTGGCCCGCCTCCTTGCTCACCGCCCTGTTGGTGGCCGCCATGGTGGCCCTCACCGCGATGCTGTGGGGCCGCTGGTTCCTCACCCGGCCTCTGCGCCTGCTCACCCATGAGGCGGAAAAGGCGGCCCAGGAGCTGGTGCCCCCGGAGGCCTTGCGGCGCTCCGATGAGCTGGGAAGGCTTTCGGCGGCCCTGAGCAGCCTGACCAGCTCTGCCCGGGACATGGTGCAAAAGGCCCAGGAGGAGAAGGCCCGTTTTCAGCGCCTGTTCAGCCAGACCAAGGACGGGGCCTTCATCGTGGACCAGGACGGCCTGGTCAGCGACGTCAACCCGGCCCTGGTCAGCATGCTGGGCCGGGAGCGGCGGGAGCAGCTGTTGGGCGCGGACAGCCAGGCTGAGTTTTTCGTGGACCCGGAGGAGGGCCAGCTATACCTGAATTCCTTGCAGGCCCAAGGCTATGTGCAGGACTTCCCCGCCACCATGCACCGCCTGGACGGCTCCACCTTCGAGGTGCTCATCACCGCCACCTGGGCCGGTCTGGGCCAGGCCCGCTTCGGCCTGGTGCGCGACGTCACCCAGCTGCGCCACGACCAGATGGCCCTGCACGAGAGCGAGGCCCGCTACCGCCGCCTGGTGGACAACGCCCCGGACATCATCTACCGCTGGTCCCTGGAGCATGAACGCTTCGAGTACGTCAGCTCCGCGGTAGAGCAGATAACCGGCTACAGCGTGCAGCGCATCTTGCGCGACGACCCCCCCCTGCTCAAGGCCATCCACCCCAAGCACCGCGACCGGGTGATGGCCCACTGGCGGCGGGTCGTACGGGGGCGGGGCCCGGCGGTGAGCGAACAGGAGTTCATGATCCTCGACGCCAGGGGCCGCACCCGCTGGCTACGGGAAAAGTCCATCCTGGTGCGCGACGAGTTGGACAAGCCCCTGGCCATGGAGGGCATCGCCACCGACATAACCGAGCGCAAGCTTTTGGAGCAGGAGCTAAAGCGCGGTCAGCAGATGGTGGAGAACACCCTGCAGGGCTTGCCCACCGCGGTGATGGTGCTGGACCAGGAGCACAAGGTGGTGCACTGGAACCGGGCCATGGAGCGCCTCACCGGCTTCAGCGCCGAGGAGATGGTGGGCACCAACCGCCAGTGGGAGCCTTTTTACCTTAGCCGGCGGCCGGTGCTGGCCGATCTGGTGCTGGACGACCTGGCCTTGGACGGCAACCTGGAGCGGGTGCTCAAAAACAACGGTGAGCTGTCCATGAAAAAGTCCACCCTGGTGGACGGCGGCCTGGAAGGAGAGGGCTTTTTCCCCACCGTAAAACCCAACGGCCGCCAACTCTACTTCCTGGCCGCGCCCATCCGCGACCCGGAGGGGAAAATCGTGCGGTCGGTGGAGACCCTGGTGGACCTTTCGGACAAGCGCCGCCTGGAGCAGGAGCTCAGGCGCCTGTCGGTCACCGACAGCCTCACCGGCCTGTACAACCAGCGCTTCTTCTACGCCACCCTGTCCCGGGAGATGCAGACTGTCCAGCGCTACGGCCACTCCTTTTCCATCCTCATGGCCGACATCGACTTCTTCAAATCCTACAACGACCGCTTCGGCCACCTGGCCGGGGACCAGGCCCTGGTGAAGTTCTCCCAGACCCTGCAAGGCTGCGTGCGGGGCATGGACCTGGCCTGCCGTTACGGCGGGGAGGAGTTCGCGGTGCTCTTGCCGCGCACGGCCATGAGCGAGGCCCTGCCCGTGGCCGAGCGCCTGCGGGCCGAGGTGGCTCGCCTAAATTTCACGCCCGAAGGTCACCATGGAAGCGATGGGGAGGTCGACAGAGGGGTCAGCCTGACGGTGAGCGTGGGGGTGGCCACCCTGGGGCCCACCGAGGAGTCCCAGGGGGTGGTGCGCCGGGCGGACGACGCGCTGTATGCGGCCAAGCAGGCGGGCCGCAACTTGGTGGCCGCGGACCTCAGGCAGGGCCGCATCCAGGTCCTGCCCCGGGGGACTCAGTCGCTCAGCTCAGAGGAATAGGGCTTCCTAGCGCACCACCAGCTTGAACTCCGCCCGGCCCGGCGCGCCGGTCACCAAGAAGGCGGCGTTTTTTTCGCCGGGTGCCAAAAAGGGCTTTCCCTTGGCGTCGTTGATGGGGAACTTCACCAGGTACAAGCTGCTCCAGGGGCCCCAGAAGGGGTAGATGGCCTCGTGGATGGCGGTGCGCTTTTTGACGCGCCGTACGTCCACCGGCTCGATGCGCTCACCCTTGGCGTTGATCAGATACACCCGCCAGTTGGCCTCCTGGTCGTCCAGGTTGTTCCACTTTTTGTCAGGCACGAACACGCTGGCGAAAATGGTATTGAACTTTTCGTATTCGTTGCGCTGGTCGGCCAGGTCCTTGGCCTTTTGCTCCGGGGTGTAGGCAAAGGCCTCGGCCCGGCGGTCCACCCAGGCGGCGCGCACCTCCCAGTTGGCGGGCACCACGTCGGCCAGCATTCCGGTGGCCGCGCCGTGGTGGATGGATCCCTTGACCAGGTACTTTTCCAGCACCTTGCCGAAGGCCACGTCGGCCGGACGGGGCCGGGGGTCGTATTCGTGGTAGGCATCCTTGACCGAGGAACAACCCACCACCGCCATTAGAGTCAGGGCCAGGATCACCGCCGCCGTACGCGCCGCTAGCATGGGCCTTCTCTCCTTCGCCGTAAAAATCATTCCCAGGCGCTAAGGCTAGTCCTTGCCCAGGATCTGCTCGAAAATATAGTCCACCTGCTTTAGGTGGGCCCTGGGGTCGAACAGGCCGTCCAAAATCTCCCCGGTATTTTCGCCCAGGGCCCCGCTCACCTTGGGGTCGTTTTCCAACCGCTCCCGGAAGCTGCCGCCCTCGGCCCAGGTGGCCATGGCGTGCTGCTGCACCAGGCGGTAGGCGTCCTCGCGGCTGATGCCGCTCTGGGCCAGGGCCAAAAGCACCTGCTGGGAGTGGATCAGCCCGCCGGTGAGGTTCAGGTTGCGCTGCATGTTCTCAGGGTACACCGTGAGGCGTTCGATCATGCCGGCCATGCGGTGCAGGCTGTAGTGGGTCAGGATGTCCGCGTCCGGGCCGATGGTGCGCTCCACCGAGGAGTGACTGATGTCGCGCTCGTGCCACAGGGCCATGTTTTCCAACGCCGCCAGGGCGTAGCCGCGCAGCAGGCGCACCTGGCCCGAGAGGTTCTCGCTGCCGATGGGGTTGCGCTTGTGGGGCATGGCGCTGGAGCCCTTCTGGCCCTTGGCAAAGGCCTCCTCGGCCTCCAACACCTCGGTGCGCTGCATGTGGCGGATCTCCACGGCCAGGCGCTCGATGCTGCCGCCGATGATGGCCAGGGTGCAGAAATACTCGGCCAGGCCGTCGCGGGACACCACCTGGGTGGAGGCCACCGCCGGGGTCAGCCCCAGGTCGGCCATGACCATATTCTCCACCTCGGGGGTCACGTTGGCGTAGGTGCCCACCGCGCCGCTTATCTTGCCCCGGGCCGCTGCGTCGATGGCCCGCTCCAGGCGCCCCCGGTCACGGGCAAACTCGGCGTAGAAACCCACCAGCTTGAGCCCGAAGGTCACCGGCTCGGCGTGGATGCCGTGGGAGCGGCCCATCTGCAGGGTGTACTTGTGCTCCAGGGCGCGGGTCTTTAGCGCGGCCAACAGGCGGTCCAGGGCGGCCAGGATCAGCTCGCCGGACTCTTTGATCAAGAGGGCGTAGGCGGTGTCCAAAACGTCGCTGGAGGTGAGCCCCAGGTGGATGTAGCGGCTGGAGGGCCCCACGTGCTCGGCCACGTTGGTAAGAAAGGCGATGACGTCGTGGCGGGTCTCGGCCTCGATCTCCTCCACCCGGGTCACCTCGAAGGCGGCCTTGGCCTCTATCTCGGCCAGAGCCTCGCCGGGGATGCGCCCCAGCTTGTTCCAGGCCCGGCAGGCGGCCAATTCCACGTCCAGCCACTTGGCGTAGCGGTTCTCATCGGTCCAAATACGGCCCATTTCGGGCAGGGTGTAGCGCGCGATCATTACTCTGACTTTCTCTCCGTTGTCGTGGGCCCCCCGGATTCAAGTTCATCCTACGGCCATATGCCCCGGCAGTCAATGCAACCGGGACGCTTGACCCGGCCTCACCGGGGACTTAGCTTGGGGAAGTACGCTTATCATCGGAGGACCATTTTGCCCCCAGCAAGCCCTTCCCCAGGCGATATGTTTGCCTTAGCTCTCCTATGGGCCGCTTGGTGCGGGCTGCACAGCCTGCTCTTGGAGCGCCGTTTGCGGGCCTTTTTGGAGCGGCTCACCCACCTGAGCATACCGCAATACCGTCTGGCCTACTCGGTTTTCTCCCTGGTGAGCATATACCCGGTGCTCAAGTATTCCAGCTACCTGGGGGCCATCTTCCCCGTGTGGTGGCCCGGCGTCTGGGTGGGATTGCAGCTCATCATCTGGGCGGCGGCCATCGGACTGCTCATGTGGGCCTCCTGGGACTTCTCCCAGGGCGGTTTCGACCTGGCGGGCATGAAGGCCGCCTTTGACAAGACTCCCGAGCATCACCGCCTGATCACGGGCGGGGCCTATGCCCACATGCGCCACCCCATGCACGTGGCCGCCTTTTTGGTGGTGTGGTGCCGGGCCCTGCACGGCTGGCCGGACGTGATCATCTCCCTTATTCTCAGCCTATACATAGCTCTGGGCACCTGGCACGAGGAGGCCCGCCTGCGCCATCAATTCGGCGACCAGTATCGGGAGTACGCCCGCCGAGTTGGTTTGATACCGTCTTTCAAATAATAGGTGCGCCATGTCCGATCCCTACGTTCACGGTTACACCCCTCGCGAGGCCCAGCGCCTGGGCGACCAGGCGGGAACCCTGGCCGAGCTGCTGCACCAAGGCACCAATTACCCCGCCGGGGCCAAGGTCCTGGAAGCGGGCTGCGGCATCGGGGCCCAGACCCGCTTTCTGGTGGAGGGCAGCCCCCAGGCCCGCTTCACCTGCCTGGACATCTCGCCCGAGTCCCTGGCCCAGGCCGAGGCCCAGGCCAACCGGCGCGGCTGGGACAATATCACCTTCGTACAAGGCGACCTCTACCAGCCCCCCTTCGCCCCGGCCGGCTTCGACCACCTGTTCGTGTGCTTTGTCTTGGAGCACCTCACCCGGCCGGTGGAGGCCCTGGCCGGGCTGGCCCGTTTGGTCAAACCCGGCGGCAGCATCACGGTCATCGAGGGCGACCACGGCTCCTGCTACTTCCACCCCGACGGTGAGCTGGCCCGCCGGGCCTGGCAATGCCTCATCGACTGCCAGGCCGCCCTGGGGGGAGACTCGCTCATCGGGCGGCGGGTGTACCCCCTCATGGTTCAGGCGGGGGTCGAGGAGGTGCGGGTGAGCCCCCGGGCGGTGTATTGCGACGACTCCCGGCCCGCCTGGGTGGAGGGCTTCGTGCGCCGCACCATCATCCCCATGGTCGAGGGAGTGCGCGAGCAGGCCCTGGAAACGGGCATGATGCGCCCCGAGGAATGGGACCAGGGCATAGACCAGCTTCACCGGACCGCCGCGCCCGAGGGCAGCTTTCTCTACACCTTTTTCAAGGGGGTGGGCCGGGCGGCCCCTGTCTAACGGCCAGTGGTTGCCGGGCCTTTTGGCCCCGCGGCCGCCTGCTTGGCTGCGCCGGAAAACTTGCGCCCATGCCTCGCAGCTACTAATATGATGACGTAGCTGTGTTATTTGGGATTAATATTTATTACGGGCGGATTTGTCCGCCGGTGAGGGGTGTGTAATGAAAATCAAAAGACTGGCGCATATTGGCGTGGCGGTAAAAGACGTGGATGAGGTGCAAAAGGTCTACACCGAAATGCTGCCCTTGAAGGTGGATTCCAGCGACGCGGTGGGCGAATTGCGCACCGGTTTCATCCCGGTGGGCGAGACCTCCATTGAGTTGGTGATGAGCACCACCCCGGACGGGGTGATGAGCAAATATATCGATAAAAAAGGCGAGGGGATTCACCACCTGGCTTTTGAGGTGGATGACATTGACCAGGCCGTGGCCGAGCTCAAGGCCAAGGGCGTGCCCTTGACCAGCGAGGAGGCCCGGCCCGGAGCCCATGGAAGCCGGGTGGTGTTCTTGCACCCCAAGGCCACCCGTGGGGTTCTGATCGAGCTGGTGGAGTACCCTCAGGGCCACTAACCAGCGGTTCTCTTGGAGACCAAGACATGTGGGAATACACGGATAAGGTTAAAAAGTATTTCACCGAGCCGGTCAACGTCGGTGAGATACTCGACCCCGACGGAGTGGGCGAGGTAGGCAGCCTGGCCTGCGGCGATGCCCTGAAGCTCACCTTCAAGCTGGACGAGCAGGGCCGCATCGCCGACGCCAAGTTCCAGACCTTCGGCTGCGCCAGCGCCATCGCCTCCAGCAGCGCGCTGACCGAGATGGTCAAGGGCATGACCCTGGATGAGGCCGAGAAGCTCACCAACAAGGACATCGCCGATTTCCTGGGCGGCCTGCCCAAGGAAAAGATGCACTGCTCGGTGATGGGCGAGGAGGCCCTGCAAGCGGCCATCCGCAACTACAAGGGCCTGGAGCCCCTGCCCAGCGAAGAGGGCGAGGTGGTGTGCCAGTGCTTCGGGGTCACGGACAAGGAAATCGAGAAGGTGGCCCAGAACAACGACCTGCACACGGTGGAGGAGATCACCAACTTCACCAAGGCGGGCGGCGGCTGCGGCGAGTGCCAGGAAAAAATCCAGGCCATCCTGGACCGTCTGTGGGACACCGTGCCCAAGCAGCCGGTGGAGGTGAAGCCTCCGGCGGCCAAGAAGAAGAAGCTCACCAACATCCAGAAGATGAAGCTCATCGAGGAGACCCTGGAGCGCGAGGTGCGCCCGGCGCTAAAGGCCGACGGCGGCGACATCGAACTCATCGACATCGATGGCGACAAGGTGCTGGTGTCCCTCAGGGGCCGCTGCTCCTCCTGTGCGGCCAGCCAGGCCACCCTGGGCCAGTTCGTGCAGAGCAAGCTCCGCGAGTTCGTGAGCGAGGACCTGGTGGTGGAGGAGGTGAAACCATGAGCGGCCAACGCGTGGTCTACATGGACAACAACGCCACTACCCAGGCGGCGCCCGAGGTGGTGGCGGCCATGCTGCCCTTCTTCGGCGAGTACTACGGCAACCCCAGCTCCATGCACAACTTCGGCGGCCAGGTAGGCACCAAGGTGGACACGGCGCGGGGCCAGGTGGCCCAGCTTTTGGGGGCCTCGCCCGAGGAGATCGTCTTCACCTCCTGCGGCACCGAGAGCGACAACACCGCCCTGATGAGCGCCCTGGCCAGCCAGCCGGGCAAGCGCCACATCGTCACTACCCGGGTGGAGCACCCGGCGGTCTTAAACACCTGCCAGGGCCTGGCCGCCCAGGGCTATGAGGTCACCTTCCTCAAGGTGGACCGCAACGGCAACCTGGACCTGGAGGCGGTGGCCGAGGCCATCCGCGAGGACACCGCCCTGGTCAGCGTGATGTGGGCCAACAACGAGACCGGGGTGATCTTCCCGGTGCCCGAGATCGCCGAAATCTGCGCGGCCAAGGGGGTGTTGTTCCACACCGACGCGGTGCAGGCGGTGGGCAAGGTGCCCATCGATCTGGCGGGCACCGCCATCAGCATGCTGGCCCTGTCCGGCCACAAGCTGCACGCCCCCAAGGGCATCGGGGTGCTCTACATACGCAAAGGCACTCCCTTCGTGCCGTTCATAAAGGGAGGCCACCAGGAGCACGGCCGCCGGGCGGGCACCGAGAACGTGCCCTATATCATCGGCCTGGGCAAGGCCGCCGAGCTGGCCCGCACCCGCATGGACCAAGAAAACACCCAGGTCAAGGCCCTTAGGGACCGCCTGGAGACGGGCCTGCTCCAGGTCGAGGCCACCATGGTCAACGGCGACCCGGATCGCCGCCTGCCCAACACCACCTCGGTGAGCTTCGAGTACGTGGAAGGCGAGTCCATCCTGCTGCACCTGTCCTCCCAGGGCATCTGCGCCAGCAGCGGCAGCGCCTGCACCTCCGGCTCCCTGGAGCCCAGCCACGTGCTCAGGGCCATGGGCGTGCCCTTCACCGCGGCCCACGGCTCCATCCGCTTCTCGCTTAGCGTGTACAACACCGAGGCGGACGTGGACCACGTTTTGGCGAACATGCCGGGGATCATCGAGCGGCTTAGGGTCATGAGCCCCTTCTGGGCCAAGTACCAGAAGACCCAGTGCGCCACGCCCGGATACGTGGAGCCCTAACCCTCCCGTCACCAAAATGTGAGGGAGGCGTTGGCCTCATGAATCCAGGCAGTGTTAAAGTTTTGACAAGCCGTCGCGGCCGCCGGGTAGGGGGATAACCCCCCACCGGCGGCCAAAGACGTTGATGGATATAAAACTCACTTCGAGACCGGAGCGCAGCCGCCCATGCCGCCCTTTGGCCTCGGGCAACAGCCAGGTTGGGCTCTTTTCGTGAATCAGCAATACAGCAATCGTTTATCCGTCTCCACGGTGTGGGCCAAGGCCCGCTCCCTGGAGGCCGCGCCCCACGGCCCCGGCCCCGAGGCGGCGGCCATCCTGGCCGTGTTGGACCAGCTCGACCTGGACCTGGTGGAGCTGGAGTACCGCCTCACCGGCGAGGTGATCGACCGCCTGCTGCCCGAGTTCAAGGCGCGCGGCTGGCGGGTGTCCAGTCTGCACAACTACGCCCCCCTGCCCGTGGGGGTGCCTAGGGAAAAGGCCAGCGGCGATTTGTTCAATCTGGCCGCCCCGGACCGCGAGGAGCGGGACCGCGCGGTGGAATACACCCTGCGCACCATGGAGTTGGCCAGCGACCTGGAGGCAGCGGCGGTGGTGCTGCACCTGGGCGAGGTGACCCCGGCGGCGGACAAGGGGGTGATCCGCCGGGGGGCCGACGCCGGGGCCATGACCCCGGAGCTGGCGGCCCATTTGGGAAAGCGGGCCGTCCACGCCCCCCGCTATATGGACGCGGTGAGCTTTTCCCTGGAGCGCCTGGCCGAGCGGGCCGCGCCCCTGGGGGTGGCCCTGGGCCTGGAAAACCGCTACCACGCCTACCAGATACCCTCCCTGCCCGAGCTGACCCTGCTCTTGGAGCGCTTCGCGGGCGCGCCCCTGGGGCTGTGGTATGACTGCGGCCACGCCTGGGTGCAGGAGCGGGCGGGCATGGAGCCCGCCTCCCAGTGGCTGGACACCCTGGGCCCAGGCCTGGTGGGCTGCCATCTGCACGACGCCAAGGGCCACGACGACCACCAGGCCCCCGGCGCGGGCAAGATGGATTGGCCCGCCCTGACGGCGGCCCTGGCCCACGCCCCGGTGAAGGTGCTGGAAGTGGCCTCCGGGGCCGAGGCCGGGCAGATGCGCGAAGGCGCGGCCATGCTGGCCGAGCTTTTCGCCCAGTCAAAGCGCCGGGAGCGCAAGGAGGCATCGGCATGAAGACGGCGGTAGTGGTGATAGACATGGTCAAGGACAACCTGGAGACCAGCCAGCACGGGGGCATAGCCGAGCGGGGCAAGTCCATCGTGCCCATGGTCAACCGCCTCACCGCCGGGGCTCGGGCCAAGGGCTGGCCGGTGATCTTCGCCACGGACAGCTTTCTGCCCGGTGACTATCTTTTTCGCGGCCGCATGAAGGACCACAGCCTCCGGGGCACCGAGGGGGCCGAGATCAGCGGCCTGCTGGAGCAAGAACCCGAGGACACCTGGCTGCCCAAACGGCGCATGAGCGCCTTTTTCAAGACCGACCTGGACCAGACCCTGCGCCTTTGGGGCGTGGAGCGGGTGGCCGCCTGCGGCCTGATGACCCCCTACTGCGTGCTGACCACCGCCCTGGACGCGGTGTGCAACGACTTCCACGCGGTGATCGTGGAGGACGCCAGCACCGCCACCAGCGACCAGGCCCACGCCGACTGCCTTAACCTCTACCGCAAGAGCCCGCTACGCCCGCTGTTCACCGTGCGGACGGTAGACGACCTGCTGGCGGAGTGATCCCTGCCCAAGGGAAGCGCCATGTTCGACGAACTGCAAGAAATCAACCGCTGCCCCGCCCCCTGGGAGCGCTACACCGCGGACCAGCTCTGGACCGACCCCTGGGTGTCGTCGCAGATGCTGGCCTTCCATTTGGACGGCTCCAACGCCATCGCTTCGCGGAGCAGCGAGTTCATCGCCCGGGTGGTGGGCTGGATGACCGGGCGCTTCGGCCTGGGGCCGGGCAAGCGGGTGGCGGACTTCGGCTGCGGGCCGGGGCTCTACGCCCAGGGCCTGGCCGCCACCGGCGCGGCGGTGACCGGCGTGGACTTCTCGCCGCGCTCCATCGCCTACGCCCAGGAGCAGACCGCTGCCCAGGGCCTGGACATCGACTACCGCTGCCAAAACTACCTGGAGTTCGCGGACCCGGAACGCTACGACCTGGTCACCCTGATCTACTGCGACTTGTGCGCCCTAAGCCCAACCCAGCGGGCCAAGCTGCTCAAGATTTTTCGAGGCATTCTGCGGCCCGGCGGCGCGCTGCTGTTGGACGTGTTCTCCCTGGCCCGCTACCAGGGCCTATGCGAATCAAGGAGCTACGAGTTTTGCCCCGGCCAGGGCTTCTGGGCCCAGGAGCCCCACTACGTTTTCCAGAACTCCTTCAAGTACGAGCCGCAAAACCTGGCCCTGGACCGCTACACCATCGTGACCCAGGACCAGCGGCGCGAGGTGTACAACTGGCTCCAGCACTTCACCCCCGAGGATCTAAAGAGCGAGCTGGCCGCCGGAGGCTTCGAACTGCTGGAGACCCTGGGCAGCGTGGCCGGCGACCCCTACGACTCGGAGTCAGACGAGTTCGCCATGGTGCTGGCCGCCGCTTAGACCCTTTTGTTGCGCATAAAAAAGCCCCCGCCCGTTGCCGGGCGGGGGCTTCATGTTTTTTAGAGCAAACTACTTGGAGTAGTCGTACCAGCCCTTGCCGCTCTTGCGGCCCAGGTTGCCCGAGCGCACCTGGTTTTTCATGTTGGTGGGCACTTCCCACTTCAGCTCTTTGTTCAGCTCCTGGGCGAAGTAGTCGGCCACGAACTTGCAAATGTCGATGCCGGTGAAGTCCATCAACTCGAAGGGGCCCATGGGATAGTTCAGGCCCAGCTTGAGCGCCTTGTCGATGTCTTCGCGGGAGGCCACGCCCTCTTGCAACATGCGGGCCGCCTCCACCATGTGGGGGATCATCAGGCGGTTGACGATGAAGCCGGGGCTGTCCACCTTGACCTCCACCGTCTCCTTGCCCATCTTCTGGGCCAGGGCGCTGGTCACGGCCACGGTATCGTCGCTGGTGGCGTATCCCCGGATGATCTCGCACAGGCGCATGATCTGGGCGGGGTTGAAGAAGTGCATGCCCACCACCTGGGCCGGGCGCTTGGTGGCCGCGGCGATGAGGGTCACGCTCATGGAACTGGTGTTGGTGGCCAGGATCACCTCGGGGCGGCAGACCTCGTCCAACTGGCCGTAGACGCTTTTCTTCAGGTCCAGGTCCTCGATGACCGCCTCGATGACGAAGTCCACGGGGGCCAGATCGGCCATGTCGGTGGTGCCGGTGATGCGGCCCATCACCTCGGCCTTCTGCTCGGGGCTCACCTTGCCCCGCTCCACCCCCTTGGACAGGAATTTGTCGATGGCTTTCAGCCCGCGCTCGACGAACTCGTCCTTGATGTCGCGCATGATCACCTGGGCGCCGCTCTGGGCGGCCAGTTGAGCAATTCCGTTGCCCATGGTCCCCGCGCCGACTACACCAATCGTCTTGATTTCGCTCATGTTACCTCCTCATAACCTAGTCGCGGACGAAAGCGCAAACAATAGGCGTGCCCAGGGCTACAAGACCCCAGAGCCCCAAAGGCCCGCCTAATCCTTGGTGTCGCGGTATATCTTAGCGAATTGAGCGTGGATGTCCAGAAAGGCTTGCAGCACCTGCGGATCGAACCAATGGGGCTTCAAGCGGTCGTCACCCTTCAGGATGATGTCGAAGGCCTCTTCGTGGGTGTAGGTGGGCTTGTAGTGGCGCACGCTCCTGAGGGCGTCGTAGACGTCGGCCATCATGCAGATGCGTCCGGACAGGGGGATCTCCTCGGCGGCCAGCCCCTTGGGGTAGCCGCTGCCGTCCCAGTGCTCGTGGTGGCTCAGCGCCACCTCCCGGGCCATGGCCAGGCGGGGGTGCTCCCCCAGGATGCGCACCCCGTAGGTGGTGTGGCGCTTCACCTCCTCCCACTCGGTGGCGGTGAGCGGGCCGGGCTTGCGCAGGATGTCCGGGTGCACGTGCAGCTTGCCCACGTCGTGCATCTGGGCCGAGTAGCCCAGGGTGACCACCCAGTCCTCGGGCTGGCCCAGGGCCCGGGCCAGGGCCTCGGCGTAGCGCTTTACCCTGGTGATGTGGTTGGCCGTGTCCTCGTCGTGGGACTCCGCCGCCCGGGCCAGGGACTCGATGGTGTAGAAGAAGGCGTTTTCCACTTCCCGCATCTGGCTGCTGATGGTCTTGAGAAAGAAGTGGATGGTGGCCACCATGGCCGAGAGCACCTGGGCCTCGTAGTCGCCCACCGCCTTGGGGGTGTCCAGGCTTAAGACCGCCACCGAGCCGGAAAAAAAGGCCACCGTGTTGTCCTTGGGCGGCGGCTCCTCCATGAGGGTCCACAACGAGGCGTCCACCACCCGGCGGTAACACTCGTCGTCGCGGTTGCAGAAGAACTTTTCCTGGCCCTTGAACATGGGCTCCACCGCCTCGTTGGTCAGGCGGGAGCCCAGCAGGTAGCGGGAGATGTGCTTTTCCCGGCGCTCGTAGCGCCAGGCTTCCCAGGCCCCGCTCTCGCGCTTGTTTAAGAGGATCACCCGCTCGGGGCGGTTGTGGGGGTTGGCCCCCTCGCCCAAGAGAAACTCCATGAGCCCGCCCAGGCTCTGGTAGGGGTCGAAGCCGTAGGGGTCGAAGCGCCTGAGCAGGGTGTTGGTGTAGGAGGCGATGTCGGCCAGGCGGTGGTAGGCGCCTTCCAGTTCGTCGTTTAGCTCCTTTACCCGGAGCAGGCTGCGGGAGCGGGTCAGCAGTTCGGCGGAGTTCACCGGTTTGCTGAGGAAGTCGTCGGCCCCGGCATCCAGGCCCTTGAGTTTGTTGTTCATGGCTCCCATGCCGGTGACCATGATCACCGGTATGCGCTGGGTGTGCTCCCCATCCTTGATGCGCCTACAGACCTCGTAGCCGTCCAGGCCGGGCATCATCACGTCCAGTAGAATAAGGTCCGGCAGATCCTTTTCAGCCAGGGCCAGGGCCTCCAAGCCGTTGTGAGCCTTGATGACCTCGGCGCCATGCTGGCGGTAGAGGTCCTCCATGAGCAGGAGGTTTTCTTGTTCGTCATCGACTATGAGAACCCGGCTGTTTTGCATAGTAAACCGCTGCGCTTGGTGGGCCGAAGCGCCTTGAGGGTGGGCGGGCAGGAAATATTGTCATCATATTAGGTGTTTTCGTCCGATGGGTCAAAGAAAAAACCGGCGGCCCCCGGCGGCGGGCCCACAGCGCCGAGGCTCCGCGTTGACAGCACCCCGGCAGTTTGTTAAGTTTTGATAAGCTGAAGCGCACGGAGGAAAATCATAATGAATTTTCGTATAGTTACAGCAACCATTCTTGCTGTGCTGCTGGTTGCGGCTTCCGCTGCGGCCCAAGAGACCCTTTTTGTGACCGACCAGCTTCGGATCACGGTGCGCTCCGGCCCCAGCACCGGCAACAAGGTCATCGCCATGGCCGAGACCGGCGACAAGATGATCCTGCTGGGCTCCAAACCAGACGGCTGGTCCCTGGTGCGCTTGCCCGACGGCAAGGAAGGCTGGGCCCTGACCCGCTTCCTGCAAAAGGAGAGGCCCGCCAAACTGCGCCTGGCCGAACTGGACCCGACCAACAAGGACCAGGCCCGCCGCTTGGAGCAGATGCACGAAGAAAACCAGAGCCTGAGCAAGAACCTCAGCGAGACCGAGGCCAAGCTGGCCGAGTTGCAGACCCGCTATGAAAAGCTGTCGGCCGACGCGTCCGACGTGATGGCCCTCAAGGCCCGCCACCAAAAGCTGCAAGCCCAGTTCGACGCCCAGAGCAAGCAAAACACCGAGCTGGTGGTGGAAAACAAGTCGATGAAGTTTTCCAGCAACCTCAAATGGTTCCTTTCCGGGGCCGGAGTGCTCATCGTGGGATGGCTCATGGGCCTGGCCCTGCACCGGCGCAAGAAACGCTGGAACGCTTCTTTATATTAGGCCGGCCCTTGCGGCGCGGACTATGCACGGCGGCTCTGGCCCTTATGGTGGGCCTGGCCGCCGTGGCTTTTGCCGGGAGTCCGGCCCCGCCGGTGGCCTCCGTGGTCCTGCTCTCGCCCGCCGCGCCGAACCCCACCCTGGGTGGCCCGCCCTTGAGCGCCCCGGCCCTGGAGGCCTGGGGCTTGGTGCGCGGCGAGGCGGACGGCTACCTGGCGGTGTCCCTGGGGCCGAAAGGCAGGGCGGTGCCCGGCCGCTGGCTGGCTCGGCGGGACCAGCGTGGCTGGCCGGTGCTGTGGCTCTTCCAACCCGAAGGCCTACCCGGACCCTGGTGGGTGCCTCATGGGGCCGTCCTGGGCCCGGAGGCTCCCCAGGTGGGCGGCCGGGGCAGGGTGGGGCTCATAGCTCTGGCCAAGCTTCCGGCCAAGGACGCGGCCCTGGTCTCCGGGCCGGTTCCCCAGCACGCCGAGCGCCTGGCCCGCCTGCGGGCGGCCAACCTGCCGCCGGAGCTTAAGCGCCGCCTGGCCGCGGGCCGTCTGCAAAAGGGCGACAACCTCTGGTGGGCCGAACTGGCCTGGGGCAAGCCCCAGCGCTCCTTCATGGTCAACTACATCAACGACGAACAGCACTACGTATACCTCACCCCCAGCGGCCCGGTGCTGCTGCGTTTTGTGGGCGGGCGTCTGCAAGAGGCTCCCCCCTCGCCCGCCCCATAGGGCCGGAAGTTGCAAACCCCTCGACTCACCGATAAAATTCCCTTCAACTGATCCGAAGCAATCAAGCCATCATCGAGGATAGATCCAGTGCCGGTCGATCCCTTCTCACCAGAGCTTTACCGCAACAACCTGGACGTGGTGTCCATGGTTTCGCCGGAGGTTGCCGCCTGGCTGGAGCGTAGCGGCGCCGGTTCCGGCGCGCCGGTGGCGAAACCGCTGTCTGGTGAGAACGAGGGGCTCAGCCGTTTGCACCCCCGGCCGGGGGGCATAACCCTGGTGGTGGGCGGCGGGCTCCTGGACGAGGTGGCCCTGCTGCTGGAACGCATGCCCGCCGGGCACCAGGTATTTTGCCTGCAACCCAGGGCCGAGCTTTTGGCCGCCGCCCTGGGCCGCCACGACCTGGCCATGCCCCTGGGCCGGGAGGAACTGGTGCTGCTGGCTCCCTCCGAGGCCGACCTGGAAGAGGCGCTCAGCCGCAACCCCCAACTCAGCCTCACCGGCCAGATGGAGATGGTGCACCTGCACGCGGGCTCCGAGTCCGAGGCCGCCACGGCCCGGGCCCGGCTCTACCGGGTGTTGGGCCACGCCCTCAGGGCTCGCGACCTGGCCTTGGACTGGGAGATGCAATCCGGGGCCAACCTGGTGGCCAACCTGGTGCACGCGGTGTTCGCGGCCCAAGCCCCGGCCCTGCCCGGTTCGCTCATCGGGCGGCCGGCGGTGCTGGCCTTGGACGGCCCCTCCCTGCCCGGAGCCCTGGAGCTTTTGGCGGGCAATCTGGGCGGGGCGGTGTTTTTCTGCTCCGACCGTGCCCTGCCCCGGGTGGCCGAGGCGGGCATCGTGCCCAGCGGGATCGGGCTGGCCAGCCCGGCTCTGGGGCCCTTGTTCGCCTACAGCCATCCCATGTTGGCCCGCACTCCTTTGATAGCCGAGGAGGTGGCCCACGCCCCCACCATCCGCGCCCATCCTGGGCCGGTTTTTTTGTGTCTGGGGCCGCGCGGCACCGCTCTGGGGCCCCTGGCTCCCCTGGCCGAAGCCCTCAGCCCCCAGCAGCACACCTTGGGCCGTTTGGCCGAGGTGGCATTGGTGGCCGGTTGCCACCCCCTGATTTTGGTGGGCGCGGATCTGATGGACCCTCGGGGCGAGCTGATGATGCCGGACATGGACAGCGGCACGGTCAAGGCCACCCTGCACCAAGCCGCCGGGGCCTGCGCCCTGGGCCGGGTGCTGGCCCGCCAGGGGGTGTCGGCCATCAACACCAGCCGCCACGGCCTGGGCCTGCCGGGCACCACCTACGCTCCCTTGGAAGAGATGCTGCCCATGCTGGGCGGGCCTGGCCAGCCGGTGCAGGCGGCCCTGCTGCGCCAGGAGCGCTGGCTCAGCGCCGACGCCCTGGAGCATTACGCCCGTGGCCTGAACCGGGCCTCCACCGCAGCCACCAGGCTGTGGCAGCGGGCGGCGGCCCCCCTGGCCGACTACCAGGAGCTGTGCAGCCAACGGGCCGGGGACTGGCTCTACGCGGCCGAGGCCCTTTTCCTGGCCCTGGCCGAGCAGGCCGCCGCCGACTCCATGCTGGCCGCCTTTTTGGATGGCTGCCTGGTGCGCTCCTTCAGGCGGCGTCACCATCTCATGTGCCAGTCCCATGTGCACAACGTGGGCATCGGCGAGTGCTGCGACCAGCTTCGGCTGTGCCTGGCCGAGCTGGAAGGCCGGGCTGGGGAGCTGGCCGCCGGGCTCCGGCGCACCGCCGAGGAAATGAACACCCTGGCCCAGGCGCGGCGCGACAACGACACCGCCGTCCTGCAACGTTTCGCCAAATCCACCGGACATCAAGAGGCAATTCTGACGTGAGTGAAATATTCAATCCCATGCTTTGGCCGGCCCTGGTCAAGGTGCTGGTCATCTTTGTCCTGGTGGTGTCCACCAGCCGTTTCAAGATCAACCTGGGCATCTGCCTGGCCGGCGGCGGCCTAATCCTGGGCCTGTGGATGCGCCAGGGGCCGCTCCAGGTGGCCACCGAGGCGGTGGAAGCGGTGTTCTCGCCGGTTAGCCTGCGCCTGGCCCTGGCCGTGGTCTTCATGCTGGTCCTGAGCAGCCTGATGAAGGAAGGCGGCCAGCTGGAGCGCATCGTGGCCAGCTTCAGCCGGTTGGTGCGCTCGCCCAAGGCGGCGGCGGCGGTGATGCCGGCCATTATCGGCCTGCTGCCCATGCCCGGCGGAGCCCTGTTCTCCGCGCCCATGGTGGAGGCCTCCTGCCAGGCAGGCCCAGACGGGAGCGCTCGTGGCGAGTTGTTGGCTGCGGTCAACTATTGGTTCCGCCACCACGGCGAGTATTGGTGGCCCATGTACCCCGGCTTCATCCTGGCGGTTTCCCTGCTGGGCGTGGACACTCTGGCCTTCATGCTGGTCATGCTTCCCCTGGCCATCGTGCACGTGGCCGGAGGGGTGTGGTTTTTGCTGCGCCGTTTGCCTGACCTCAAGGCCGTGGAAGATCGCGGAGTGGGTTCGCTGGCCGAGTTCTTCAAGGAGTGCGCCCCCATCCTGGTGATGATCGGGGTGGTGGTGGTGGTTTCGGCCCTGGGGGCCCTGTGGGGCAAGGGCGGCCCGCCCTGGCCCGAGGGCACTCCGCTCATCGTGGGCCTGGCCGGGGCGCTCATCTCGGCGGCGGTGGCCAACCGGGTGGGGCCGCTCAAGGTGCTGGCCACCTTTGGCCGCCGCGAGGTCCTGGCCATGCTGGGGCTCATCGCCGGGATCATGGTCTTCCAAGGGCTGATGAAAGCCTCGGGCGCGGTGGGCGAGATCGAGCACGAGATGAACGCCTACGGCATTCCCGCCCTGGCCATGATCTGCCTGCTGCCCTTTGTCAGCGGGCTGGTCACCGGCATCGCGGTGGGCTACGTGGCCGCCAGCCTGCCGGTGGTGGTGCCGCTGATCAGCGGCATGAGCGGCATGGAATACCTGGCCCACGGCGGTCTGGCTTTTGTGTGCGGCTTTTTCGGGATGATGCTCTCCCCCTTGCACCTATGCTTCCTCTTGTCGCGCGACTACTTCAAATGCACCCTGACCTCCTGCTATCCTTATCTCTACGGCCCCCTGGCGGTAAACGTGGTGGGCTTGGTAGCCTGGTATTTGATCTTGTCCTAAGCCAAAAAGGAGCGGCCTATGAGCCCCAAGCAGTGGAAGCCCGAGGATGTGTCACGTTTGGCCCACGGCTTCTGGGCTTCGGCCACCCTGCACGCGGCGGTGAGCACCGGCCTGGCCGCCCGTTTGGCTAAAAAGGGCCCGGCCACGGCCGAGGAACTGGCCTCCGAGCTGGGCCTGGACCCAAGGGCCACCCGGATCCTGGTCATCGCGCTGCACGCCCTGGAGCTGGCGGTCAAGCGGGGCGAGGCCTACTCCCTGGCTCCCGGCCTGGAAACCCTGCTGGACCCCGACGCCCCCCGCAGCCTGAACAACATGGCCCTGCACATGGCCGACCTCATGCCGGTGTGGGCCCACCTGGCCGACAGCGTCCGCTCCGGCAAGCCGGTGGAGCGGCCCGAGAAAACCGAGGACAATGGCGAGCCCGCCGGGCGGGCCCATTTCTACCGGGCCATGCGCGACATCGCCCGCCAGCAGGCCACAGGGACTGCCGCTCGCCTGGGCCTGGCCTCGGGTCAGAGCCTCCTGGACCTGGCGGGAGGCCCCGGCGTGTACGGCCTCACCTTTGCCGACGAGACCCCCGGCCTAAGCGCCACGGTGTTCGACCTGCCCGGCGCCCAGCCTTATTTTCAGGAAGAGGCGGCCCGCCATGCGCGCGGCGCCGAGGTGCGCTTCATCGCGGGCGACTACCAGAAGAACGACCTGGGCGGCCCCTACGACGTGGTGTGGCTAAGCCAGGTGCTGCACGGCGAGGGACCCGAGGAATGCCGCAAGCTGATCGCCAAGGCGGCCTCGGTCCTCAAATCCGGCGGGGCGCTGTGGGTGCAGGAATTCGTGGTGGACACCGAGAATCCCAAGCATCCCTGGCCCGCCTTGTTCTCGCTGAACATGCTGGTGAACACCACCGACGGCCAGGGCTACACCGCGGCCGACATCTGCGGCTTCATGCGGGACGCCAGGTTCATTGGCTGTGTCTTTGACGGCCCCACCAGGGAGGGCTCGCCCGCCGCGCTGGTGCGGGGCTTCAAGCCCTAACCTGTGCGCCCGGCTGCGCCAGGAAGCGCCATGCTGCGTTGTCGGTGGCGCTCAAGCCTCGACGTAGCTTTTGCTACGCCTCCGGCTTTCGCTTACCGAACGCCTTGCCTGACACTCCCTGGCTGTGCCGGTGGACTCGCTAGCTAACACATCGGCCTTCTAAGCAGGTTTGGGCCACCCGCCGAACGCCTTTGCTTTCCCTCAAAACTCTTGACGCGAGAAGGCGAAGCCTTGTTTTGTTAGGCCTATGGGCTATGGCGTTTTCTATTGGGATTGGCTATGAATCGGGACGAAAAAAACGGCGTTTTCGTCAGGGGAGGGGAGGAGGCTTCTAGACCGTGACCACCTTGCCCGCCACCTGCAGGGAGGTGACGATGTCGAGCATGTTGGTGGTCTCGCCCACCTGCTTCTCATCCAGCAGGCCGTAGAAGTCAAGGCAGGTGCCGCAGACCAGGATGCTCACTCCGCTGTCCACCAGCTCTTGCAGGGCGGGCAGGCTCTCGGAGCCCTGGCAGCAGAGCTTGACCCCGGAGTTGAGGAAGAGGATCCGCCACAGGGACGGCCCCATCTCCTTGAGGGTGAGCAGGAAATTCTTCATCAGGCCCGCGCCCAGCTTGTCATCGCCGCGCCCCAGGGTGTCCGAGCGCACGAAGACCAAGGTCCGGGCGTCCTCCGGGGAGCAGGTGTAGATGTCCGGAGGCGGAGTCTGGGCCACCTTGCCGGGGTCGCGTCGGCCGCTGATGACGAAGTCACCGCCCTGGGCGGCCACCTCGGCCTCGTAGCCCTGGGACTGCAAAAAGCGCTGCACGTTCTGACCGGCGGCCTGGTTGTCCACCAGGACCTCAACCGTCTCCGGGGCCTCTTTTTCCAAGAGGTCCTTGGTCCGCATCACTGGCTGCGGACAAGCCAATCCCTTGCAATCGAGCATGCGGTCTCCCTCGTTTAGGGCTGGCCCGCATATTTCACGAGGGCCGTGTGTCCAGCTTCGCCAGCCACCGGCATACGGTGTTGCTGGCCGCGCTCGGGCCTCGATGTAGCTTCGGCTACGCCTGCGGCCCTCGCTTGCCAGACGCCTTGTCTGCCGGCGGCTGGCTCTGCCGGGCCGGGGTACAAACTGCGCCTTGGCAACACGGAAGCTTTTTTCATAACGGCTTCATGAATACGGGCTCGTTGTTAACTACCACCCAACCCTCATGAAATATGTGGGCTAGCGATAAAACTCGATGGTGCTGGCCAGGCCCTCGTCCAGGGGAGTGGTGGCCTTCCAGCCGATGACCTTGGCGATGCGCTCCACCTTGGGGATGCGCCGGGGGATGTCCTCGTAGGAGGGGCCGAACACCTCCAGGTGGGGCTTGAAGATCAGCTCGTTTTCAAAGCCGCCCGCCTGCTTCATGGCCTGGGCCAGCTCCAAAATGGAGGTCTCCACGTTGCTGCCCACGTTGAAGCACTGGCCCAGGGCGGCGTCGTTGAGCGACAACTCCACCACCGCCTCGGCGGTGTCCTCGATGTAGGTGAAGCAGCGGGTCTGCTTGCCGTCGCCGTGGATCACCACCGGCTCGCCGTTCAGGAAGCGCTCCAGGAAGATGGGGATCACCCGGCCCTGACCCAGGTCGTCGCAGCGGGGACCGTAGACGTTGAAGAAGCGCATGATGACAAAGGGCAGGTTTTCCTGCTGGCCGTAGGCGTAGAGGTAATGCTCCACCAGGGCCTTGCCGGTGGAGTAGCACCAGCGGTTGATGGAGGGCGGCCCCAGCACCCGGTCGGCATCTTCGTCCCAAGGCACGTTGGGGTTGCGGCCCAACACCTCGCTGGTGGAGGCGAAGACGAACTTCTTGCCGCCGCGAGCCGCGGCCTCCAGCAGATGCAGGGTGCCCTTGAGGTTCACGTTGAGCACGTTCAGGGGCTCGGTGACGTAGCGCTTGGGATCGGCGATGGCCGCCAGATGGATGACGATCTCCGTCCGGTCCACCAAATGCTCCACCACGTCCTTGGAAAGCACCGAGTCCTGCACGAACTTGAAGCGCCCGGAGTCGAACAGGTGCTCAACCTTGCGGGAGGGCCCGTTGTCCAGGGCGGTTACCTCGTGGCCCCGCTGCACCAACACTTCGCAGATATATGATCCAATGGAGCCGGCTCCGCCAGTTATCAATACTCGCGCCATGCTATAAGCTCCTATAGCTCGTCCAACCAAAGGTGGAAGGTGAAATCTCCGGCCAGGGGGCGAGCCCCCAGGCGGCTCCAGGCGCGGATGACCGCGCGCTGGCTGAATTTGGTGCGCACCCTTGCCGAGGATGCGCCTTGCCCGGCCAACCAGGCCAAGCCGTGGGCCAAAAGCATATTATACAGCCCCAGGCCCCGCTTATCCGGCGATACCGCGTTTAAGACCACCCAGCCCGGTTCCCCGCCCCGAGCCCTCTTCAGGGTGATGAAGCCCACCGGCTTGTTCCCCTCGGCCAGGGCGAGCACCATGTCTGCCTGCTGTCCGCTCAGGCTGTTGGCCATCCAGCGGCCATACAACTCGCCGCAGGCGTGGCGCAGGCGCGGGTCCAGGGCGAAGCGATCGGCGTAGGCCTCCAGGTCGCAAAAGGCCGAGGCGGCCAGGGCAATGAGGGCCGGGGCGTCGCCCTCGGCGGCCGGGCGCACCAGGAAACCCTCGGGCGGAGCGGGCGGCTCCATGCCTTGGGCCAGTTCGGCCTCCCAGACCACGCTGGCGTCCACCAGCCTGGCTCCGGCCGCCTCCAGGGCCTGGGCGGTCAGGAAGTCCTTTTCCGCCGTTCGGGCGAAAAATCCGGCCAGGCCCGCCCCATGGGCGTCCTGGGCCAGGCGCTTCATGAAGGCCGCGCCCTGGGCCAGGGACCGAGGCTCGGGCCAGGGGTCGCGGTGCAGCAGGGTGGAGACCTGGCCCAGGGGCAGGCCGAACACCTCGCTGTCAAAGGCCAGGGGATGCCAGGCGGCCAGCCAGGACCAATCCCGGTCGGCCAGCACCCGGTGGTCCGGGCCCGGCGGCCAGCCCTGGCCCCAAGGCGCGTCCTGGGCCAAAGCCAGGGCCTCGGGACGTTGGGCGGCCTGTTTTCCGCTAAGCTCCACGAACTCCATGGCAGCGGGCTCCCCAAGAAAAGGCTAATCTACCCCAGGGGTTCGGGCCGGTCAAGGCAAGCCGGACGGCGATACTGCTACAATAAAAGCACATCATCGGTGGAGAGGGAACCATGGATGTGGATCAAGCATTGCGCGCGCAAGTGGACCGGTTGTTGCGGGAGCAAGGGGCGGCGGCCTGGGGCGTGGCCGACCTCACCGGCCTGGTGCCCGCCAGGCTGGGGGACTATCCCCGGGCGGTGTCCCTGGCCCTGGCCATGGACCCCAAGGTGATGGCCTCCATCCGCCAGGGGCCCAACCAGATTTACACCGAGCTTTACGAGTCCACCAACCAGCGCCTGAACCGCATCTGCGCTGAGCTGCAAGAGCTCCTGCGCGGCGAGGGGCACGGGGCCTGGGCGGTGCCTGCTTCGGTGCGCAGCGACCCGGTGAACATCCGGGGCGACTTCCCCCACAAGACCGCGGCCACCCGCTCGGGCCTGGGCTGGGTGGGCAAGAATTGCCAGCTCATCAACCGCCGCCTGGGGCCCTGGCTGCGCCTGGGCACGGTGCTCACCGACGCCCCGCTGGCCCCGGACCAGCCGGTGGAAAAGAGCTATTGCGGGGCCTGCACCGACTGCCTGGAGGCCTGCCCGGCCGGGGCCCTCCAAGGCGGCACCTGGCGGCCCGGCCTTGAGCGGGAAAAGATCCTGGACCCGGCGGCGTGCGACGCCTACAAGAAAACCCACTACAAAAATTTCCACGATGGCCACATCTGCGGCATTTGCAGCTCGGCTTGTCCCTGGGGGCAAAAGACCCTGCGTCGCTAGCCCGGCTGCGCCAGGCAGCGTGCCGCTGCTGTCAAAGTAGGCTGAGCATCTTACCGTTTGGCCCCGCCACATTGCTCTCGTCTAAACAATTTGGCAGCCCAAGCCTTGGGCCCGGCATACGGCGTTACCGGCTTCGCTCCGGCCTCGACGTAGCTTTTGCTACGCCTACGTCCCTCGCTTGCCGGACGCCTTGTCTGCCGACGGCTGGCTGCGCCGGGACCGGCTTGGGTGTTTCTAGATCAGTATTCTATCGGCACTAGTTCCTAGGCAACTGGCTTTGCTGGCTGGCGCAGCCGGGCTAGCGGCAATAGGCCTCGCAGTGGAACCCGGAGTAGGCAGCGTAAACCCGAGCCGCCTGGGTGATCTCATGGGGGGTGGGTTCGCGCGGGGGGCGCTTAGCCATCATGCGCGCCAACTGCTCGGGCGCGGGGATGCCCGCCAGGCCCGTGGCCAGCACCCTGCCGTCCACGGTTTCCAGCAGCTCGGCGTCCTCGCCGTTGGTGACCACGGTCAGGGGCACCAGGGTGGGGGCGATGAGCCGGGCCGTGGCCACGGCCTCTTTCTCCCTGGTGACCAGGGAGCCTCGGGCGCAGCGGAGTAGCAGGGCGGGGCGGCCTTCGCTGCTGACCAGCAAATCGGCCAGCACGCGCAAAGAGTCCTGCTCCGGGCTCAGGGTCCGGACGGCGTCCACGCTGATGTCTTGGGGGGAATAGCCAATAGCCAGCAGACGAGCCTCGGTGGCTTGGCGCACCGGCTCGTCATCGCTGGCTGACAGGGGGTTGCCGGTTATGAGATCGAATGAACTCAAGGCACCCTGCCCGGCATTGTCTTAGGCGAACTGGTTGCCGCACGCAGAAGGCCTTGGCCCGCTGGTTTCAACGCGGCCACAAGCGCCCGCTCCGCCTTCCAGCGGAAGGAGCAAACTCCGCCTCCTGGGCGCGAAACTTCGAGCCCGCAAGAAAAGCTGGCATCTCCGGTCCCGGCGCCGGGGGCGTCCCGGCCGGATAGCCTGAATTGGCGTTTCCGCCTAGTGAATAGCTTACTTCTTCTTGGGATTAAGAAGCAGCTTCACCGCCGAGCTCGGCTTGAAGACCATGCGCTTGCTGGCCTTGATCTTGATGGGCTCACCCGTGGCCGGGTTCACACCCTTGCGCGCCTTGCTCTTCTTCTGCTGGAAGGTGCCCAATCCGGCTACCCGGAACGGGCGTGCCACCTTCACCTCTTTGACGGCGAAATCGACGATGGATTCCAGGGCCTTTTTGGCGGCGACTTTGGAAATTGCGGCGTCCTTGGCGATCTTGTCGATCATGTCCGCCTTGGTGGCAGGTTTCTTAGCCATGCCTCCTCCTCGGTCTTTTTGAGGTTTGTCCTTATCCCCAATCGCCTTTCCACTTTGGAAAGGCGCCCTTGCCTTTTAGGCCAGTGGCGTTAAGAGCGCTCTTGACCCCGTTTTCGGCGGACTGGGGAGATACCATGCTGATTGCCGCCGTAAAACTGCACGCCAACGCGTACTTAAAGCAAATGCAGAATAGCACCACGAATTATCGGGCGTCAATATGCATTGTTGTAAAAATGTCCTATCTTCGCGGCTATGCTTCCCTAGCATTGTGCCGGTAAAAGATTTTCATGCGCCCTGAACGGCAAAGCTGTTCCCTTGTGTCCTTAAACAGGCCCGCACCCACCTATCCCCACCACCGCTGGGCATCCGCCGAGGAGCCCTTTGGGGCCGCTTTTAAGCCCTCCTGGAGCCGCATTTATTTCACCCCGTGAATAAGGGGCCAAACACCAGCCGCCCCAGGGCGGGCTGGTCATGGGCCGGGCCTTGGAAGGGCTCTTTCAGGGCCCCTTTACCGCTGGGCGAAAAGTCAGATTTTTCTTGTTTGTTTCTTGACATGCGCCCGTTTGCTTGGGTAATGTGGTCACAGGTGGGTAATGGTGGGGAAACGTGGGTGACTCCCCTCCGAAGGAGCCAAGGTGTTTACCGGTTGGTCGGCACATAACATCGACGCCAAGGGCAGGGTGGCAGTCCCCGCCCGCTTCCGCGACGTGCTCAAACAAAAGCACGGCGACGAGCGGGTAGTGGTGACCACCAGCGACCGCTGCCTGGTGGCCTACCCCTACGAGGAGTGGCGGGTCATAGCCGACAAGATCGGCCGCCAGTCCCAGGTAGACCCCCGCGTGCTGGCCTTTCGCCGCTACTTTATCAGCGGCGCCACCGAATGCACCCTGGACAAGCAGGGCCGCGTTCTTATACCTCCTCCCCTGCGCGAGTTGGCCGACCTGGACGGCCAGGTGATGCTGGTGGGCATGCAGAGCAACTTCGAGCTCTGGAACAAGGACCGCTGGTACGAGGAACGGGCCCGCATCCAAGATAATTTCGGCGACCTCAGCAGCTTCATGGCTGAGCTGGGGATCTAGGCCATGGACCAACACCATCGGCCGGTGATGCTGGCCGAGGTGGTGGAGGTCCTGGCTCCGCGGCCGGGGGGGCTGTATGTGGACGGCACCCTGGGCGCGGGTGGACACGCCGCTTCGGTACTCACGGCCAGCGAGCCGGGCGGGCGCTTGCTGGGTCTGGACCGAGACCCTCGAGCCCTGGAGCTGGCCGGGCGGCGGCTCATAAAATTCAGCGGGCGGATAAAGCTGGTGCAGGCAACCTTCGACAACATGGAGCGGGAGCTAACGGCTCTGGGAGCGGGCCTGGCCGACGGCGTGCTCCTGGACCTGGGGCTGAGTTCCATGCAGCTCGACGAAGATGGCCGGGGCTTTTCCTTCCGCCGCGACGAATCCCTGGACATGCGCATGGGCGCGGAGGGCCTCAGCGCCTCCGAGTTGGTGGCCACCCTGGACGAGGCCGGGCTGGCCCGAGCGTTCCAGCGCCTGGGCGAGGAGCCCTTGGCCAAGCGCATCGCCCGGGCCATCGTGAAGGCGCGCGCCGAGGAGCCCATCGCCACCACCGGCCGTCTGGCCTCGGTGGTGGAGCAGGCCATGCCCATGGCCGAGCGCCGCAAGCGCCGCCTGCACCCGGCCACCCAGGTGTTCCAGGCCCTCAGGCTGGCGGTCAACGACGAGCTAGGCATGCTGGAGCGCTTCTTGGAGCGGGCCCCCCGCCTCATGAAGCCCGGCGGCCGCCTGGCCGTCCTGAGCTATCACAGCCTGGAGGACCGGCGGGTGAAAAAGGCCATGGCCGCCTGGGCCAACCCCTGCACCTGCCCGCCGGACCTGCCCATGTGCGCCTGCGGCCGCAAACCGCTGTTCAAGCCCGTGGGCAAGCTGGGCCGCCCCGGCGAAGAGGAAGTGGCCGCCAACCCCAGGGCCCGCTCGGCCCGCCTGAGGGCGGCTGAGCGAACGGAGGCGGCGGCATGAACGTAAGCGTGCGAGCCGCCAACCGCCGCCCGGCCCTGCAGCGCACCGGCGCGGTCATCAACCTGCGCCAGGGCCTCATCGTGCTGTGCCTCATCACCGGCTGCGCCCTGTTCTACCTCTACACCGGGGTCAAGGGCCTGAGCATCTCCTACCAGGTCAGCCAGGCCCGCCAAAACCAGGTGGAGCTGGTGGAGATGGGCCGCCGCCTTAGGGTGGAGCTCAACAACCTGCGCTCTCCCGAGCGCCTGGAGCGGGCCGGGGCCCGCCTGGGCCTGGCTCCGGCCCCGCCGGAGAGGGTGAGGGTGCTGCCGTGAGCCCTCGCCAACCCAAGGATTTCCGCCGCTGGGTGCGGGTGCGCCTGTGGGTGCTGGGCGGCGTGTTCGTGGCCGTCTTCGCCCTGCTGGCCGGCCGCGCGGTGGACCTGCAAATCTTCGAGCGCCAGTTCCTGACCCAGAGGGCCCAGCGGGAGATCGTGCGCGAGGTGGAGATCGCCCCCCAGCGGGGCATCATCTACGACCGCAACCAGGTGGAGCTGGCGCTGAGCCTGGAGACCGACAGCGTCTACGCCCGGCCGGTGGCGGTGAAAGACCCCCGCCACGAAGGCCTGCGCCTGGCCAAGGCCCTGGGCACCGACGCCAAGCCGGTTATCCGCCGCCTCACCGGCAAGCGCCACTTCGTGTGGCTGGAGCGCCGGGTGGACCCGGAGCAGGCCCAGGCGGTCAAGGCCTTGGAGATCAGCTCCGTGGGTCTGGTCAAGGAGCCGCGCCGCTTTTATCCCTACACCGACTTGGCCTGCCACCTTTTGGGATTCGCCGGCATTGACGCCAAGGGCCTGGAGGGCCTGGAGCGCGAGTACGACAAGGTGCTCCGGGGCAAGGGCCACACCGTGACCAGGGCCCGCGACGCCCTGGGCCGCACCTTCCTGCTCACGGGCGGCAGCTCCGGTCGCATGACCCAGGGGCGCGACCTCATCCTGACCATCGACAAGTCCCTGCAATACCAGGTCGAGAAAATTTTGGCCTCGGCGGTGAAGCGCTGGAAGGCGGCGGGGGGCCAGGCGGTGATCCTCAGCCCGGTCACCGGCGAGATACTGGCCATGGCCTCGCTGCCCGCCTTCAACCCCAACGTGTACCAGGACTACCCCCGGGACACCTACCGCAACCGCTGCGTCACCGATCCCTACGAGCCGGGCAGCACCTTCAAGCTGTTCATGGCCGCCGCCGCCCTGGATTCGGGGCGCATCACCATGGACCAGCGCTTCGACTGCGAAGAGGGCTCCTGGCAGATGGGCGGCCGCACCATCCACGACACCCACCCCTACGGCAAGCTTAACCTGGGTGAGATCGTCAAGTTCTCCTCCAACATCGGCGCGGCCAAGGTGGCCATCGACCTGGGATCCAAGCGGCTCTACACCACCCTCAAGGCCTTCGGCTTCGGCCAGCCCACCGGGGTGGACCTGCCCGGTGAGTCTCGGGGCATCCTGCGCCCGGTGTTGGGCCTCAAGCCCCTGGAGCTGGCCAACATCGCCTTCGGCCAAGGAGTGGCCATCACCCCGCTGCAACTGGCCGCCGCGGTGGGGGCCATCGCCAACGGCGGCGTGTTGATGAAGCCCTACGTGGTCAAGGCGGTGGTGGACGGCTCGGGGACCCTGGTCTCCGAGACCCAGCCCCAGGCAATGCGCCGGGTGCTCAGCGCCGCCGAGGCCCGCCTATTGGGCGAGATGATGCAGATGGTCACCGAGCCCGGCGGCACCGGGGCGGGCATCCAGGTTCCGCCCTTCAAGGTGGCGGGCAAGACCGGCACCGCCCAGAAGGTGAAGCCCGAGGGAGGCTATTCCCAGAGCGAATACATGTCCAGCTTCGTGGGCTATTTGCCCGCCGAAGATCCCCAGGCGGTGATCCTGGTGGTGATCGACACCCCCCATGGCCGCCACTACGGGGGCACCGTGGCCGGGCCCGCCTGGGTGGCCATGGCCAAGGCCGCCCTGAAGACCCTGGGGGTGCACCGGGCTCCCCTGAGTCCACCGCTGCTCAAGGCGAAGGCGCCCGCCGCCCCGCTGGTGCGCCCCGTCTCGGCCCCGGACCCGGCGCTGGCCGTGGCCAAGGGCCTGGTGCCGGACCTCACCGGCCTGACCCTGCGCCAGGTGCTGGCCCTGGCCGGAAGTCGCCACTTGGCGGTGACCGCCACCGGCTGGGGCCGGGTGAGCGGCCAGAGCCCGGCTCCGGGCACCCCCCTAAAAAAGGGCCAGGGGCTCCAGGTCCGTTTGACTCCACCCAGCCAGGGAGGCGCGTGATGCGGCTCTCTGATCTGATACAGGGCCTTCAGGTGCAGGCGGTGCACGGCGGCGAACTGCCCCGTGACGAGGTGCGCGGCCTGGTCTACGACTCGCGCCGGGTGGGGCCGGGCGATGTTTTCGCCGCCCTGGCCGGAGTGGCCTCCGACGGCCACGCCTATTTGGAGATGGCCTCGGGCAAGGGCGCCCTGGCCGCCCTGGTCGAGCGCCCGGCGCAGTTGCCCCTGGTGCAGATTCAGGTGCCGGACGCCCGCCTGGCCCTGTCCATGATGGCCGACCGCTTCTACGGCAGGCCCAGCCGCCACCTGACCCTGGTGGGGATCACCGGCACCAACGGAAAGACCACGGTGAGCTACCTCGTCGAGGCCCTCTTGTCCCAGCGCGGCCCGGCCGGGCTGGTGGGCACCGTGGAGCAGCGCTACCCCGGAATGCGCCGGGCCTCGGCCATGACCACCCCCGAGTCGGTGGAGCTGCAAGCGGCCCTGGCCGAGATGTACGCCGCCGGGGTCAAGGGCGTGGCCATGGAGGTGAGCAGCCACGCCCTGGAGCAGCACCGGGTGGCTGGCTGCCGCTTCGACGCGGCGGTGTTCACCAACCTCTCGCGGGACCACCTGGACTACCACGGGGACATGGACTCCTACTTCCAGGCCAAGCGCCGCCTGTTCAACCGGCTCCTGCCCCAGTCCAAGCGGGCGGGCAAGGACCCGGCGGCGGTGATCTGCGCCGACGACCCCAAGGGCTCCCACCTGGCGGGAGAGGCCACCGGCCTGCATTTGCGCACCCTGACCTACGGCTTTTCCCCGGCGTCCCGGGTGCGCGGCGTCTCGCCCCAGATGAGCCTGGGCGGAGGCCGCTGCCAGGTGGACTGGCCCGCCGGCTCCTTTGAGATGTCCACCCCCCTGGTGGGCCCCTACAACTTGCAAAACGCCCTGGCCGCCACGGCGGTGGGCCTGGCCCTGGACTTCGAGCCCGAGGAGATTCAGCGGGCCCTGGATTCGGTGCCCGGCGTGCCCGGCCGCCTGCAGCGGGTGCCCGGAGCGCCCGGCGACCCCAGCGTGTTCGTGGACTACGCCCACAGCGACCAGGCCCTGGCCAGCGTGCTGGCCGCGCTACGGCCTCTCACCCCCGGACGGCTCATCTGCGTGTTCGGGGCGGGCGGGGACCGCGACCAGGGCAAGCGACCCCTCATGGGCCAGGCGGTGGGCATCGGGGCCGACCTGGCGGTGCTGACCAGCGACAACCCCCGCTCCGAGGACCCCCTGTCCATCATGGCCATGGTGGAGCCGGGGCTAAAGGCGGCGGGAGCCCGCAAGGTGGGCGACCTGGACACCCAGGGCCCGGCCTATGTGAGCGAGACCAGCCGGGCCGCGGCCATAGCCCTGGCCATCGAGGCCGCCGGTCCCGATGACGTGGTGCTGGTCGCGGGCAAGGGGCACGAGGATTACCAGATCATGGGGTCAGAGCGGCTGCACTTCGACGACTGCGAACAGGCGGCCCTGGCTTTGGCCCGGCGCGGCAACAAGGAGGCGGGCCATGCCGGTGCTTGACGCCGCCTTGGTGCTCCAGGCCACCGATGCCCAGGCGCGGGGCGAGTGCCCGGTGCTGCCCTTCACCGGGGTGAGCACCGACACCCGCACCATGCAGGCGGGCGAGCTGTTCGTGGCCCTGAGCGGCCCCAACTTCGACGGCAACGAATTTTTGGACCGGGCCTTCGCGGCCGGGGCCACCGCCGCCCTGGTGCGCCGGGGGGCCCCGTCGCCCCAGGGCAACGGCCACTGCCTGTTGGAAGTGGACGACACCCTGAAGGCCCTGGGCGATTTGGCCGCGGCCTGGCGGCGCGAGCACAGCGCCCTGGTGGCGGCCATCACCGGCAGCAACGGCAAAACCACCACCAAGGAGATGCTGGCGGCCATCCTGAGCGGGCGGCACCAGGTGCTGGCCACCAAGGGCAACCTGAACAACCTCATCGGCCTGCCGCTGACCCTGCTGGGCCTGCGCGAGGCGCACACCGCCTGCGTGGTGGAGATGGGCATGAACGCGCCCGGCGAGATCGCCCGGCTTACCGAGATAGCCGCTCCCGAGGCCGGGGTGATCACCAACGTGGGCCTGGCCCACATCGGCATGCTGGGCTCCATCGAGGCCATCGCGGCGGCCAAGGGCGAGCTGTTCGACGGCCTGAGCCCGGCGGCCACGGCGGTGGTCAACCTGGACGACCCGCTGCTGGCCCCCTACGCGGCCAGCCTGCCCTGCCGGGTGGTGAGCTTCGGCATCGACTCCATGGCCGAGGTGCGGGCCGGGGAGATCACCCCCCAGGGCGCGCGGCAGAGCTTCGTGTTGGACCTGGCCGGGGAGAAGGCGCTGGTGCGCCTGCCCGCGCCTGGGCGCCACAACGTGATGAACGCCCTGGCCGCCGCGGCCACGGCCTGGTCCCTGGGGCAAGGGGCGGACGCGGTGGTGGCCGGGCTGGAGGCCTTCAGCGCGGTGCCCGGACGCCTGGCCCTCACCGGAGCCCCCGGCGGCCCGGCGGTGGTGGACGACACCTACAACGCCAACCCCGTCTCGGTGGCCAGCGGCCTGAGCGCCGCCGTGGCCATGGCTCAGGGGCGGCCCCTGGTGCTGGTGTTGGGCGACATGAAGGAACTGGGCGAGCGCGCCGCCGAGCTGCACCGGCAAACCGGTTTGCTGGCGGCCCAGGCGGGTTGCCGCCTGGTGGTGGCCCTGGGAGAAAACGCCGAGGACGTGGCCCAGGGAGCCCGCGAGGGCGGCCTGGCCTCGGATCAGACCTTGAGCTTCGCGGCCATGGATGAGCTTCTGGAGGAGATTACGCAACTGTTGGACGCCCGGGACCTGGTCCTGGTTAAAGGTTCTCGCTCCATGGGCATGGAGCGGGTGGTGGCCCGCTTGGGCGGCGAGAGGGGAGGGACGCACTAATGCTGTACCACCTCCTATATCCCCTGGCCGACTACTTCGGGGCCCTGAACGTATTCCGCTACATCACCTTCCGCACCATCTACGCGGCGGTGACCGCCCTGATGCTGGCCTGGCTCATGGGCCCCTGGGTGATCCGCAAGCTGCAAGAGTTGCAGGTAGGCCAGTACATCCGCGAGCTGGGGCCCCAGAGCCACAAGGCCAAGGCGGGGACCCCCACCATGGGCGGGGTGCTGATCCTGTTCGCCATGACCGTCTCCCTGCTCTTGTGGGGCGACTTGGCCAACTTCTACCTTTGGGTGGCCATGGGGGTGACCTTATGCTACGGCCTGATCGGGTTCATGGACGACTACCTGAAAAAGGTGAGCAAGACCAACGAGGGCGGCCTCAGGGCGCGCAGCAAGTTCCTGATGTTGGCCCTGGTGGCCCTGGCGGCGGCCCTGGCCCTGTACCTGCACCCCGGCTACAGCACCAAGCTTTCCGTGCCCTTTTTCAAGCTGGTCCTGCCGGACCTGGGCTGGGGCTACATTCCCCTGGCCATGTTCATCCTGGTGGGGACCGCCAACGCGGTTAACCTCACCGACGGCCTGGACGGCCTGGCCGCCGGTCCGGTGCTCATCGCGGCGGGCACCTACCTGATTTTGAGCTACGTCACCGGCAACGTGAAGGCCGCCGGCTACCTGCAAATCCTCTACGTGCAGGGGGCGGGCGAGCTGGCGGTGTTCTGCGGCGCGGTGGTGGGCGCGGTGATGGGCTTCCTTTGGTACAACGCCTATCCCGCCCAGATATTCATGGGCGACACCGGGTCATTGTCCCTGGGCGGGGCCCTGGGGGTCACCGCAGTGTGCACCAAGCACGAAATCCTCCTGGCCTTGGTGGGCGGATTGTTCGTGGTGGAGGCCCTGAGCGTCATTTTACAGGTGGGCTTTTTCAAGATGAGCGGGGGCAAGCGCATCTTCCGCATGGCCCCCCTGCACCATCACTTTGAGCTCAAGGGCTGGGCCGAGCCCAAGGTGATAGTGCGTTTCTGGATCATAGCCGTGGTGCTGGCCCTGGTGGCGGTCAGCACCCTGAAGCTGAGGTGAAGGTGGAACTCAAGGGTAAAAAGGTCCTGGTGGTGGGCCTGGGCGTGAGCGGACGGGCGGCGGCCTTGCTGTGCCTGTCCCAGGGCGCGCAGGTGCGGGCCACCGACCGCAGCCCCGCCCCGCCGGTGGCCGAGGAGTTGGCCGCGGCCGGGGTGAGCCTGTCCTTGGGCGGCCACCGCGCCGAGGATTTCGCCTGGGCCGAGCTCATCGTGCTCAGCCCCGGCGTGGACCATCGCCTGCCCGAGATCGAGGCGGCCCGCGCCGCCGGAGCTCGGGTGATCGGCGAGTTGGAGCTGGGCTGGCGCTTCACCCGCTGCCCCACGGTGATGATAACCGGCACCAACGGCAAGAGCACCGTGACCACCCTGGTGGGCGACATCCTGTCCCAGGCCGGCTTCAAGACCCTGGTGGGCGGCAACCTGGGGCGGCCGGTGTGCGACATGGCCCCCGAGAGCCATGAGGCCGACTGGCTGGTGGCCGAGGTCAGCTCCTTCCAGACCGACACCATGGATAAGCTGCGGCCCAGGGTGGGGGTGGTGCTCAACATCACTCCGGACCACCAGGACCGTTACCCCGATTTCGCGGCCTACGCCGACAGCAAGATGAGCCTGTTCAGTAACCAGGCCGACGGCGATGTGGCCGTGTTCTGCGACGACGACCCCGAGGTCTGGTCGCGGCGCACGGCGGCCCCGGCCCAGGTGTGGGGCTACGGCGCGGACGGCCACCAGAGCCCCGGCGGCTGGCTGGAGGGCGACGAGCTGGTGCTGGACGCGGGCTCCGGACCCCTGCGGGTCAAGCTCCCCGCCGGGCACTTGGCCATCGGTTTCAACCGGCTCAACTGCCTGGCCGCCTGCCTGGCCGCCCTGGCCTGCGGGGCCGACGCCCCGGCCATGGAGCGGGCCATGGCCGCTTACCAGGTGCTGGGCCACCGCCTGGCCCTGGTGGGCCAAAAGGGCGGGGTGAGCTTCTTTGACGACAGCAAGGGTACCAACGTGGGCGCGGTGGCCGCCGCCCTGGGGGCCCTGGACATGCCGGTGGTGTTGCTTCTGGGCGGGCGGGACAAGGACGGACGCTTCGCCGACCTGGGACCGCTGCTCAAAAAGCGCGCCGCGCGGGTGATCTGCTTCGGCGAGGCCGGGCCCAAGATTCAGGCTCAGATAAAGGATTTCGCCCCCAGCGAGACGGCTCCGGATCTGGCCACGGCGGTGAAGGCGGCGGCGGGGGCGGCGGCTCCCGGCCAGGCGGTGCTCCTGAGCCCCGGCTGCGCCAGCTTCGACGCCTACACGGGCTATGCCCAGCGGGGCGAGCATTTTCAAGCGTTGGTTCGGGAGGTGATGCATGGCTGAGGCAGTGCTGAGCGCCCCCAAATCCACCTCCACGGGCCAGGCCGTCTCCCGTGTGGGAGACCCCTGGCTGCTCCTGGCCGCCCTGGCCCTGGCCGGGGTGGGCGTTGTGATGGTCTATTCGGCGGGCAGCGCCCTGGCTGTGCAGCGCCACAGCGACGGGGCCTATTTCCTCAAGGCCCAGCTGTTGCACGTCATGGCGGGCATAGTGGTGATGGGCATCCTGGCCCTGGTGGACTACCGCCGCCTGGCCCGTTTCACCTACCCGGTGCTGTTGGGGGTGCTGGCAGCCTTGCTCTTTGTGCTCATCCCCGGCATGGGCCATGAGGCGGGCGGCGCGGTGCGCTGGCTGCGCCTGGGGCCCTTCTCTCTGCAACCGGCGGAGATGGCCAAGCTGGCCCTGGTGCTCTACCTGGCCTACTCCCTGTCGCGCCACCAGGAGCAGATCAAGACCTTCAGCCGGGGGCTGCTGCCCCACCTGGGGGTGACTTTCCTGCTTATCCTGCCCGTGGCCGCCGAGCCGGACCTGGGCATGAGCGTCATCCTGTTCTGCCTGGCCTGCCTCATGCTCTTCGTGGCCGGGGCCCGCCTCAGCTATCTGTTGGGCATGCTGGCCATGGCCTCGCCCCTGGTGTGGGTGATGGTGGTGCACTACCCCTGGCGGCTCAAGCGCATCCTGGCCTTCCTGAACCCCTGGCAAGACGCCGGAGGGGCAGGCTTCCAGATCATCCACAGCTTCTACGCCCTGGGCTCGGGCGGCCTGTGGGGCGCCGGGCTCAGCGCGGGCAAGCAGAAGCTCTTTTACCTGCCCGAGCCCCACACCGATTTCATCTTCAGCGTGCTGGGCGAGGAGTTGGGCCTGTGGGGGGTGCTCCTGGTGCTGGGCCTGTTCCTGTTGCTGGTGATCCGGGGGGTGAAGATCGCCCTGGAGGCGCGGGAGCTTTTCGGCACCTACCTGGCCATGGGTTCCACCCTGATTATCGGGCTGCAAGCCTTTATCAACGCCGGGGTGGTCATGGGGCTCTTGCCCACCAAGGGCCTGACCATGCCCTTCATCAGCTACGGCGGCAGTTCCCTGTTGGTCAACTTCGCCTGCGTGGGCATCTTGCTCAGCGTGGCCGCTGGCAGTGGGAGGAAAGCTTGAGCGCCACGGTGCTCATAGCCGGTGGCGGCACCGGCGGCCATCTTTTCCCCGGCATGGCCGTGGCCGGTCAGCTGCTGCGGGAGCGCCCCGGCCTGTCCCTGGCCTTTGTCAACGCCGGGCGGCCCCTGGAGAGCCGGGTGCTGGCCCAGGCGGGCTACGGCCAGGAGGTGCTGCCGGCCAAAGCCTTCCGGGGCAAGGGCATGCTTTCACGCCTGGCCGCCCTGGCCGTGGTGCCCGGCGCGGTGATGAAGGCCGTGGGCCTCATCCGCCGCCGCCGCCCCGGCCTGGTGTTGGCCGTGGGGGGCTACGCGGCCCTGCCCCTGGGCCTGGCCGCCTGGCTGTGTGGGGTGCCCCTGGCGGTGCAGGAACAGAACGCCCTGCCGGGGCTGACCAACCGCATCCTGGGCAAGGTGGCCACCAAGGCCTTCGTGGCCTTTGCCGCCGCGAGCAAGCACTTCCCCGCAGGCAAGAGCGAATTTTGCGGCAACCCGGTGCGCCAGGAGCTCTTGGAGCAGGCCGGGCAGACCGAACGCGAGGACCCGGCCCAGCGCTTCACCGTGTTGGTGCTGGGCGGCAGCCAGGGGGCCCGCAGCCTGAACCAGGCGGTGACCGGGGCCCTGGAACTTTTAACCGAGCGCAAGGAACGGATGTTCTTCATTCACCAGACCGGCGAGTCGGATGCCGAATGGGTGCGCCAGGCCTACCAAGATGCGGGCTTCGCCGCCGAGGTGGCTCCCTTCTTCGAGCAGGTGGGGGTGTGCTACGGCCGGGCTCACCTGGTGCTGTGCCGCTCCGGGGCGGGTACGGTGACCGAGGGCTTGGCCACGGGCCGGGCCATGATCTGCGTGCCCTATCCCTACGCGGCGGGCGATCACCAGCGCCTCAACGCCCAGGCCCTGGTGGATGCCGGGGCGGCCCGGCTGATCCCCGACGCCGAGCTGAATGCCGAGACGGCGGCCCGCGCCATCGCCGAACTGATGGACCACGCCGATGAGCGCCTGGCCATGGAGCAGAGCGCCCGCCAAATGGCCCGGCCTCAGGCGGCCAGGGACATCGCCGGGCGCTGCCTGGAACTCATGAAGGAGGCGGCCTGATGTATCACAAGCACCAGCGCATCCACTTCGTGGGCATCGGGGGCGTCGGCATGAGCGGAATCGCCGAGGTGCTCATCAACCTGGGCCACCAGGTGAGCGGCAGCGACCTCAAGGAAAGCGACACCACCCGCCGCCTGGCCAAGCTGGGGGCGCGGGTGGAGGTGGGCCACCACCGCGATCACGTGGAGGGGGCCGACGTGGTAGTGGTCTCCTCTGCGGTGCACGGAGACAACCCCGAGGTGCAGGGCGCCCGCGAGCGCCTGATCCCGGTGATCCCCCGAGCCGAGATGCTGGCCGAGCTTATGCGCCTGAAGTACGGTGTGGCCGTGGCCGGGGCCCACGGCAAGACCACCTGCACCTCCCTGGTGGCCACCCTGCTGGCCGCCGGCGGTCTGGACCCCACGGTGGTGGTGGGCGGCAAGGTGGGGGCCCTGGGCAGCAACGCCCGCCTGGGCTCCGGCGAGTTCCTGGTGGCCGAGGCCGACGAGAGCGACGGCTCCTTCACCCGGCTCAGCCCGGTGGTGGTGGTGGTCACCAACGTGGACCGCGAGCACATGGAGCACTACGGCTCGGACCAGGCCCTGGACGAGGCCTTCGTGGAGTTCATAAACAAGGTGCCCTTCTACGGCGCGGCGGTGCTGTGCCTGGACGACGCACGCCTCACCGGGCTCATCCCCCGGGTCAACAAGCGCACCATCACCTACGGGCTATCCTCCCAGGCCGACATCCAGGCCCGGGACCCGCGCCCCGCCGGGATGGGCACCCAGTTCACCCTATATGTGCGCGGCGAGGCCGCTGGTCAGGTGGAGCTGCCCCTGCCGGGGCGGCACAACGTGCAAAACTCCCTGGCCGCCCTGGCCGTGGCCCTGGAGCTGGGCGTGGACCTGGATGCAGCCAAGCAGGCCCTGGCCAATTTCCAGGGCGTGGGGCGGCGCTTCGAGGCCAAGGGGAGCGGCCCCGGCGGCTGCCTGGTGGTGGACGACTACGGCCATCACCCCACCGAGATCAAGGCCACCCTGGCCGCCGCCCGCGAGTGCTGGCCGGAGCGCCGTCTGGTGGTGGCCTTCCAGCCCCACCGCTACAGCCGCCTGCGCGACCTTTTCGAAGAGTTCACCACCTCCTTCTACGGGGCGGACGAGCTTCTGGTGTTGGATATCTACGCCGCCGGGGAAGCGGAAGACCCCTCGGTGAGCGCCGAGGGCCTGGCCGAGGCCATCCGGGCCCACGGCCACCGCTCGGTGGAATACGTGGGCAGCCGCCAGGACGCGGCGGCCAAGCTGGCCCGGCTGCTTGGGCCCACGGACGTGCTTTTAACTCTGGGCGCGGGCGACGTATGGCGCCTGGGCGAGGAACTGGTGGAGAGCCATGCCGATTGAGCTTAAAGAGCTGATTCAGGCCCGGCTGGGCTCCAGGGCCCGCTTCGACGAGCCCATGAGCCGCCACACCACCTGGGGCGTGGGCGGCCCGGCCTGGTGCCTGGTCCGGGTGAACAGCGTGGCCGAGGCCTCCTGGCTGGTCACCGCCTGCGGCGAGGACGGGGTGGTCTACAAGCCCCTGGGCCGGGGCTCCAATCTTCTGGTGGGCGACGGGGGCTTCCCCGGCGTGATGATCCGCCTGGGCGGCGAGTTGGGCAAGCTGGCCCTGGAGGGCAACACCCTCTTGGCCGGTGGCGGGGCTCCCCTGCCCGGCGCGGTGCGCCTGGCCGCTCGCCGGGGCCTGGCCGGGCTGGAGTGGGCCGCGGGCATACCCGCCAGCCTGGGCGGGGCGGTGGCCACCAACGCCGGAGCCCACGGCGACGATATGGCCGAGCTGACCTTGGCGGTGAGCCTGCTTCTGCCCAGCGGCGAGGTCATCGAAGCGGCGGGCAAGGATTTGCCCTCGGGCTACCGCCGCCGGGTGCTGCCCGCCGGGGCCATGGTTTTGGATACCCGCCTGGGCCTCAAGGCCACCATGCCCGCCGAGGTGGAGCGCCGCCGCAAGGCCCTCTTGGAGCTGCGCCGTTTGCGGCAGCCCCTGGCCGCGCGCACTGCGGGCAGCGTTTTCAAGAACCCGCCGGGCGACCACGCGGGACGGCTGATCGAGGCCGCCGGGCTCAAGGGCCTGGCCGTGGGCGGGGCGGTTATAAGCCGGGTGCACGCCAATTTCATCGAAAACCGGGGCGGGGCCAGCGCGGCCGACATCCTCAGCCTGATCAACACGGTGGTGCTCAAGGTCATGGACGCCTTCAGCGTGCGCCTGGAGCCCGAGGTGGAGGTGGTCGGTGTTTAAACGCCGCCCAAATACCCGGCGTCCCCGCCAGGACGGCCGCGCCAAGCCGATGAAGGCCAGCCTGGCCGCCCAGCGGGTGGCCAAGCGCGCCCCGGCGGTGAAGGAGGCTAAGCCTCTGCCCGCCGCGGCCAAGGGCCTGGCCCGCCGGGTGGTGCTGGCCGGGTGCCTGTTCCTGCTGGTAAGCGCGGCGCTACTCACCGGCTGGGGGATTCTGAGCACCAGCCGGGCCCTGGCCGTGCAGCGGGCCGTGGTGCAGGGCACCGGCCATCTCAGCCGCCTGGACATCCTCAGCGCGGCCGAGGTGGGCAGCGACAGCAACCTGCTGGCCCTGCCGGTGGGCAAGATCGCCGCGCGGGTGCGGGCCATCCCCTGGGTGGAACAGGCCGAGGTGAGCCGCCGCCTGCCGGACACGGTGGTGATTCGGGTAACCGAGCGCCGCCCCATGCTCATGGCCCTGGTGGAAGGCCGCCTGTTCTACCTGGACGAGAATTTGAGGCCCATCTCGGTGCACCGGCGGCGGGCCTTGCCCGACATGCCGGTAATCACGGGGCTCAGCCGGGCCGACCTGGCCCAGCCCGACGACGAGGTGCTTAGCCTGGTGGAGGCGGTCAAGCAACTTTTGGCCGTTTTGCCCTCGGCGGACCTGGCCCCGGGCGGGCGTTTGGCCGAGGTGCACCTGGACCGGGTCTGGGGCCTCAGCCTGGTGTTCAACGACACGGCCCCGGTGGTTCGCCTGGGCTTCAAGGATTATTCCCGCCGCCTGGCCCGCCTGGAGCAGGTGCGCGGCGATCTGGCCCGGCGCGGCGAGTTGGAGCGGGCCAGGCTCATCGACCTGGAGTCTTGGCGGCGCGTAGTGGTGCGCCTGGGCCGGGAGAAGGCATGAAAAAGGGCGGCGAAATAATCGTGGGCCTGGACATAGGCACCACCAAGATCTGCGCGGTAGTGGGCGAGATCCAGGGCGACAAGGTCGAGGTCCTGGGCATGGGAAGCCATCCCTCCGAGGGCCTGCGCAAGGGCGTGGTGGTCAACATCGAGACCACGGTGGCCAGCATCAAGAAGGCGGTGGAAGAGGCCGAGCTGATGAGCGGGGTGGAGATAACCTCGGTTAACACCGGCATCGCCGGTGGGCACGTGAAGGGCTTCAACTCCCACGGCGTGGTGGCGGTCAAGGGCAGCGAGGTCACGGTCCGCGACAAGGAGCGGGTGGTGGACAACGCCCGCGCGGTGGCCATCCCCACCGACCGCGAGGTGATCCACATCCTGCCCCAGCAGTACATCCTGGACGGCCGGGGCGGCATCACCGACCCGGTGGGCATGAGCGGCCTGCGCCTGGAGGCCGACGTGCACCTGGTTACCGGCGCGGTGGCCAGCGTGCACAACCTCATCAAGTGCTGCAACTCCGCCGGGCTGGACGTGGGCGACATCGTGCTGCAGTCGCTGGCCAGCGCCGAGGCGGTGCTGACCCCCGAGGAGCGCGACCTGGGGGTGATCCTGGTGGACTTCGGCGGCGGCACCACCGACCTGGCCCTGTTCTCCGGCCAAGCCATCAAGCACACCGGCGGGGTGGCCCTGGGCGGCAACAACCTGACCACCGACCTGGCCATGGGGCTGCGCACCCCGGTGGCCGCGGCGGAGAAGCTCAAGCGGAACTACGGCTGCTGCCTGAGCTCCCTGGCCGGGCGCGACGACGCGGTGTTGGTGGAAGGGGTGGGCGGCCGCCCGCCGCAAAAAGTGAGCCGGGCCCTGGTGGCCGAGATTTTGGAGGCCAGGGTGGAGGAGATCCTCGTCCTGGCCCAGCGTGAGATAGCCGAAAACTACCCCGGCTCGGCCCTGGCCGGAGGGGTGGTGGTGACCGGCGGCTCCTCGCTCATCGAGGGCATGGAGGAGATGGCCGAGCAGATATTCAACATGCCCGCGCGCCTGGGATACCCCCATGGCACCGGCGGGCTGAGCGACGTAGTCAAAAGTCCGATGTACGCAACCGCGGTGGGCCTGCTGCTCTACGGCGTGCACAACCGCGACGAGGAAAAGTTCCGCATACGCGACCAGAAGATCTTCAACCGGATCACCAAGCGTATGCGTAAGTGGTTCAAGGAAGTCATTTAGAAAACCTCACGGGGGAGGTTGCTATGAGCATGGAAATCCAGATGGTTGACAACCTCGACGCCAACGCCAAGTTGCGCGTGGTGGGAGTCGGAGGCGGCGGTAACAACGCCCTTAACAACATGATCACCGCGGGTCTCAAAGGGGTGGAATTCATCGCCGCCAACACGGATCTGCAGGCCCTGGAGCACAGCAAGGCCAGAGTGCACTTGCAGTTGGGGCACAACCTCACCCGAGGCCTTGGGGCCGGGGCCGATCCCGAGGTGGGCCGCCAGGCCGCCTTGGAGGACCGGGACAAGATCAAGGAGCTGCTTTCGGGCAGCGACATGGTCTTTGTCACCGCCGGGCTGGGAGGCGGCACCGGCACCGGCGGAGCGCCGGTCATCGCCGAGGTGGCCAAGGAGGTGGGCGCGCTCACCGTGGCCGTGGTCACCAAGCCCTTCGATTTCGAGGGCAAGCGCCGCTTCAAGCAGGCCGAGTACGGGGTCGACGAGCTGAAAAAGGTGGTGGACACCTTGATCGTGATCCCCAACACCCGCCTGCGCTCCTTGGCTCCCAAGAACGCCCGTTTTGAGGACATGCTCAAAAAGGCCGACGAGGTGTTGCTCTACGCGGTCAGGGGCATCAGCGATCTCATCATCACCCCGGGTCTCATCAACCTGGACTTCGCCGACGTGCGCACGGTGATGGGCGAGATGGGCGTGGCTTTGATGGGCACCGGCGAGGCCAGCGGCGACGACCGCGCCTTGCAGGCGGCCACCCGGGCCATCAACAACCCCTTGCTCGAGGACATCACCATCGACGGCGCCCGCGGCGTGTTGGTGAACATCACCGCCAGCGACGAGATCACCATCGACGAGGTGAGCGAGGCCAGCACCTTCATCCAGGAGGCGGCCCACGAGGACGCCAACATCATCTGGGGTACGGTCATCGACAAGACCATGGGTGAGCGCATGCGGGTGACCGTGATCGCCACCGGCATCGGCCAGGCCGAGGAGGTCCGCGAGGTAAGGCGGGTGGCCGTGGCCGGCGGCGGCGGTGGCCGCGAGATGGACATCAGCGAGATCGATGAGGGCAACGTGCGCGTTTATAAGCGCAACAGCGCGTCTCTCCGGGGTATATCCTCCCCCGGCCCCCAGGCGGGACGCGGCATGAATAGCGACAGCAGCGATTTGGACTGGCCGGCGTTCTTGCGCCGCCAGGCGGACTAAGCGTTCTTAGATAAGCCCAACCTCCGGCCCAGTGGCCGCGCTGACGGCGCGTGCCCGGGCCGGGACACCATGCCCACGGCCGCCGGGGCCGCACCCTCGGTCCCGGCGGCCCCCACCTTGCCTTGACGGCGTGCAAGTTTTTTCATGAAGAGCTCATAGATGCGAAGGCGTTGTTGATCAACGCCACAACCTTCATGAAATGTCTGGGCTGGCTTTTATCTATTTTTTATTGAAGACGGCCAGCACCGCGGGCAGGGCCTGGCGGGTCCAGGGCAGGTCCGGGGCCGGGCTTGTCCGGCCGTAATGCTCGTAGGTGAACTCCCCCACCGCCACGGCCAGCTGGGACTCGGCCCCGCCGTCCATGGTCATGACCTCCCTGAGAGCCAGGCCGCTGTTTTTGAGCGCCTGGGCCAGCTCCCAGAGGGTGTGCCCCCCCTCGGTGACCACCACCAGGATGCGTCCCTTTTCATCAATGGCCAGGGCGGTGCGGTTGGCCACCTTGGGCGAGCGGCGCACCCTAATCATGCCGAAGCGGTCCAGGAGCATCAGGGACTGGGCCGCCTGCCTGTAGGGGTTCAGGCGGGGGTCGAAGGGGGTGTAGCGCAGATCCAGGATGCGCACGGCGGGCAGCTCCCGCTCCCGAGGCCCGGCCAGGAACAGGCCGTCCTGTTGGGGCAGCAGGGGACTAAGCTCCTTGCCGTTTTGCAGCAGATAGCCCAGGTGGCGTCCCTCGGGAGTGTAGAGCCCGGCGTTGAACACGGCCAGGGCCCCGCTCTGCTCCAGCCACTGCCCGGCGGTGTAGCCTTCCTCGCCCTTGGGGGCGGCCAGCACCTTGAAGCTGTAGCGGCTGGGGTCCACCCGCAAGAGGGCCACCAAGGAGCTGCCGCTGCGGGAGGGGACCAGGTTTTCCCACAGCGCGAACTCCAGCTTGGGGCCCAGGGTCTGCCAGGCGGGCAACAGGGCCTCCTGCGCCAAAGCCGGGGCGGCGGCCAGCCAGGCCAACAGCCAAAGCATGAGGGCGGCAGGGGTTATGAGTTTGCGGTGGAGCATGAGGAATCATAGCCCGCCAAGGGCCAGGAAACAACCGTGGCCTGGGCTTTAGAACCCCTCGTCTTTTCCGGGCTTATCCGGTCCTGGGCGGGTGAAGATTATCTTGAACTTGGCCGCCACCTCGGGCATTTCAAAGCAGGCGGTGCAGCCCGAGCCACTTGCGCAGGCGGCGGGGTCCACCGGTTCCAGGCGCACCTGGAAGCCCAGGGCGATGTACTCCTCCACCATCTCGCTGAGGCGGGGCTCGTCGGCCATGAATTGTTTGACCCAGCCCTTTGCCAAAAGCTGGGCCTCTCTCTGGGATGAGCAAGTCACGGGAAGCCTCCTGGGCCGCCGGGCCCGCCCTCGCGCGGGCAAGGGGAGCCTCGGCGGCTTGTTGCAAATATAGTCCCGCCCCCAAGGGGCGTCTAGAACAGATCGTCCAGGTCGTCCCCGCCGCCGGAGCCGTCGCCCGGCGGCATGGAGCCGTGCCGCTGGAGATAGGCCTGGATGCGCTCACTCTCGGCCTTGGAGTACATGGGGTCTGGTTCGTATTCGAAATAGGCCGCGCTGGAGCCGCCCTCCAGGCGCTCGGCCAGATCCTCGCGCAGGTTCATGGTTCCCTGGATGACCAGGATGTTTTTCTCTTGGTCAAAGAGGATGAACACGCCCTCGCTTTCCGGCACCTCGTCCACTGCTTCCGCGCTGAAAGGCAACAAATGCTCCGGCGGGCCGGGCACCTGGCCGATCATCAGCCTTAGCTGGCACTGCAAGCAGCGCCCGGCCTCGGCCATGGCCTGCTCGGGGCTGAAGCCCAGGCATATTTCGTCGTAGCCCTGGGAGCGCTGCTCCGGGGCCAGCTCAGCCGGAGCCACCCTTGGTTGCCAGGCGAAGCCCTCCACCCGGCCCAGGCAAGGGCTGGGGGGCTCATGCCGGCCCAGGCTGAAGTCGATGTCCCCGTCGCCGCCCAGGTATTCATCCATGCTCCGGGCCGCCCTGCGCCCGGCGGCGATGGCGTGGATCACCGCGCCGGGCATGACCACCGCGTCGCCCCCGGCGAACACCCCGGCCATGCCCGTGGCCAGGGTGTCGGGGTCCGCCGCTATGAGCCCACGGGCCACTCCGACCCCGCCGCCCGCGCCCAGAAGACCCAGGTCCGTGGCCTGGCCGATGGCCAGGATCACCTGGTCCGTGGGCAGTTCCATGGCCTCGGCGTCGTCGTAGCTGGGGTTGAAGCGGCCCTGCTGGTCAAAGACGGCAGTGCAGCGGCGGAAGGTGATTGCTCCGTCCGGGGCCACCCTGATGGGCCCCCAGGAGTTGCGCACCCGCACGCCTTCGTCCTCGGCCTGGGCCACCTCCCAAGAGTGGGCGGGCATCTCCTCGCGCTTTTCCAGGCAGACCAGGTCCACCTCCTGGGCTCCCTGGCGCACGGCAGACAGGGCCACGTCAATGGCCACGTTGCCGCCGCCCACCACCACCACCTTGGGCCCCACGCGGGGGTTCTCGCCCCGGCGGATGGCCTTTAAAAAGTCCAGGCCCCACAGCACCGAAGGCAGCTCAGCGCCTTCTATTTCCAAACGCCGCGATAGCTGGGCTCCCATTGAAAGGAACAGGGCGTCGTCGCCTTGGGTGGTCAGCTCCTCCAGGGAGTCCACCTTGGCGTTGGTCTTGATATCCACCCCCAGGGCGGCGATGTCGCCTATCTCGGCCTCGAGCACCTCCACCGGCAGGCGGTAGGCGGGAATGCCGTAGCGCAGCATGCCGCCGGGATGCTCCTCGGCCTCCAGGATGGTGACCGCGTGGCCCTTGCAGGCCAAGTAAAAGGCGGCGCTGAGACCGGCCGGTCCCGCGCCCACCACTGCCACCTTTTTGCCCGTGGCGGGAAGCCGCTCCAGGCGCTGTTTCCAGGCCGCGCCGCCCTGGTCGGCGGCGTAGCGCTTGAGCAAACAGATGCTGATGGGATCGTTGAGCGAGCCTCGGCGGCAGTTGTCTTCGCAGGGATGGATGCACACTCGGCCCAGCACGCCGGGCAGGGGCACCCGCTGGCGGATCACCGCCAGGGCCTGGTCCGGCTGCCCGGCGGCGATGAGCCGGAGATAATCGGGCACGTCGATTTCCGCCGGGCAGGCGCTGCGGCAGGGCACTAGGGCCTTGGCCTTGTCCCCGCTGGGCAGCTTGTGGTCCAGGATGGCCCCGGTGGGGCACACCTCCACGCAGGCGGTGCAAAAGCGGCAACCGCTCTCGCCCAGGCCCTGGGCCAGGGTGCCCACCTGCACCAAGCCATGCTCGTCGAAAACGAAGCCCAAGGCCCCCACCCCGCGCAGGTCCTCGCAGGCCCGCACGCAGCGGGTGCAGCCGATGCACAGGTTGTAGTCGCGCTTGTACAGGGGGTCGTCCAGGAGCTTGGGCCGGTCGCCGGGGATCCAGCGGGGGGTGTCCTGGTGGATGCCCAGGTAGTTGACCACTTTTTGCAGCTCACAATTGCCGAACTGCTCGCAGCAGCGCTCGGCCTCGGCCACGTTGGAGGAACACTGGGTGCGCGAGCAGCCCGCCGCCTGGGCGCAGGCCAGGCAGGCGTGGGGGTGGCGAGCCAGGATGGGTATGAGCTTTTGCTTGCGCAGCTTGTTCAGGGCCTCGCTGCTGGTGGTGATCTCCATGCCCTCGGCCACCGGGGTGACGCAGGCGGGCTGGGGCTCTGCCTGGCCGGTCAGCTCCACCACGCACAGGCCGCAGCCGCCCAGCTCATCGTCCTTGGCGTTTTCGATTTTGACGCCGCCCTGCCACACCGCCGGGGCCGGTTTCTTGCTTTTGCCCGGCGGGAGGTCGGGATGGTTGCAGATGGTGGGGATGTAGATTCCGGCCCGGCGGGCGGCCTGCAGAATGGTGTCGTTCTCCTGGGCCTCCACCGGCTGTCCGTCGATGCTGATATTGATCGGGCTCATGGCTCCTCCCAGGGGGCGGCGCGGCCCCGGCGCGTAGGTGCGAGGTAAAAAGGGGGACGGCCTTTGGACCAGGCCGCCCCCCCGTGGAGCTTCAACTTGGGCGCGGCCTACCAGGAGTGGGTGATGGCATCCACCGGACAAGCCGCCACGCAGGGCAGGGGCGGCCGGTCGCCGCCCGGTTTGCACTGGGCGCAGGCGTACTTGATCTTCTTGCGTTGATCGTCGGCCACCACCGCCACCGGCTCCTCGCGCATTGGGTCGTTGGGGTCCTCGTCCATCACCATAAACACCGAGCTGGGGCACATCGGCACGCAAGCGCCGCAGCCGTCGCATCTGTCGGTGTCGATGGCGATGAAGTAATCGCCGCTGCCGTCCTTATAGCCGTAGTTGGCGATCATGGTTTCCTAGCCCTTCTTGCGCTCTTTCTTGACCAGGGCGTCGCCGAACAGGGCCGCGCCCACCGCGCCGGCTATCTGGGTGTCAATCTTGGGCTTCAATGCGGTGATGCCCAGCTCCTTTTCGATGCGCCCCACCACGCCCACGTTTTTGGCGATGCCGCCGGTGATGGCGAAGTCTTCCTCCACCCCGATGCGCTCCAGCAGGGTGACCACCCGGTGAGCCATGGCCGAGCAGTAGGCGGCGATGACCTTCTCCTTGGGCCAGCCCTCGCGCAGCAGGGAGGAGGCCTCGCTCTTGGCGAACACCACGCAGGTGCTGGACACCGGGGGCGGCTCCTTTTCCACCTGGAGGCTCAGCTCGCCGATCTGGGTGATGGGCACCTGCAACAGGTCGGCGAAGACCTCCATGCCCCGGCCGGTGCCGGCGGCGCACTTGTCGTTCATCAAAAAGTTGGTCACCTTGCCGCGCGGGTCGCAGTGGATGGCCTTGCAGTCCTGGCCGCCCATGTCCAGCACCGTCTTCACCGTGGGGCCGTACATGAAGTTGGCCCCTCTGGCGTGGCAGGCGATCTCGGTGATGGCCCGGGTGCCGAAGGGCACGTTGACCCGGCCATAGCCGGTGCCCACGGTGTATTGCAGGTCCGTGAGGCTCATGCCGGTGTCTTCCATGGCCAGCCCCATGGCCTTGTGGGCGCTGTCGGGGCTGTTGGAGCCGGTGCGGGTGTTGCCGTAGCAGTAAAGCTCGCCGTCCACGAACACCACCGCCTGGGAACTCACCGAGCCCACGTCCACTCCGCCGGTGATGATGTCTCCCTTTTTCCAGTCGATGTCGGGATTGGTCCAGCGGGACTCAGTCCATCTCCAATATTCTTCAGCCATTTTTCATCCTCCCGTGGGGAAGCCAGCTATTCCATGGTTTCGGACAGGGACTCGGCGTAGTTGCCTTCCTCGCCCAGGATGGCGGCCCCGTAGGCGGACACCAGCTGGGGGTCTTGGGGCACGATCACCGAGGTCTCCAGGTCGTTGGCCAAGGAGGCCACGAAGCCGTCGTTCAGGGCCACGCCGCCGATGAGCATCACCTTTTCGGCCATGCCCACCCGGCGCACCATGGACACGATGCGGTCGCTGATGGCGTCGTGGATGGCCTTGGCCATGTCCTCCTTGGGAGTGTTGGAATGCACCAGGGTGACCAGCTCGCTCTCGGCGAACACGGCGCACTGGGCGTTCATGGCCACGTTGCCCGTGGATTTCAGGCTCATGGCGGCCAGGGTGGGCAGATCCACCTCCAGGGCCCGGGCCATGGCCTCGGTGAAGGCCCCGGCTCCGGCGGCGCATTTCTCGTTGATGGCGAAGTCCACCACCTTGCCGTTTTGGTCGATGCGGATGGCCCGGCCCTCTTCGGCCCCCACGTCGACGACCGTGCGTATCTCGGGGTCGGTCTTGATGGCCCCCTTGGAGGCGGCGGCCACCTCGGTTACGTAGCCATTGGCCCTTTTGGTGCTCTTGCGGCCAGAGCCGGTGGCCACGATAAGGCCGATGTCGGCAATGGGGGTGTCCAGGCTCTGCCAGGCCTGTTCGATGGCCGCCTGGGCGTCCTGCCCGGCGGATACTATCTGGCGGTCCACGATCTTGCCGTCTTGGGTAACCACGATCTTGACCGTCTTGGCTCCGACGTCGATTCCAGCGGTATACATTGGTTTGTCCTCCCGAAGGTCCGGCCCTAGGCCGCCACCTTCTTGACTCCCAGGGTTTCCATGAAGGCGTCCACCCTCTGCATGGTGCGGCCCAGGTCGAACTCGCGCTCGTCGCCCATGTTGCCTTCAAAGGTCATCACCGGATAGCCGGTTTCCTGAATGGCCAGGCGGTTTTCGGCGATGCCCAGGCTCAGGCCCTCGCAGCCGCGGTTGTAGTGCAGCATCACCCCGCTGAGGCCATAGTTCTTGCACATGGCGATCATCATTTGGCTCTTGTAGTCGCAGTCGTAGAAGTGCTGGTATTCGGGCTTGTGCAAATGCCAGCGCACCAATTCCCGGGCGGCTTCCTCGCGGGTGGTCGGTTTTTTCGAGGGCATGGGACGGGGGACCAGGTCGCCGCTGGCGGGGTCGAAGTCCCACATGCCCTCCAGCCCGAAGGTGTAGAGGCTTCCCACCGAGACCACGCCGTACTGCTCCAAATAGCGGAACAGCTTCAGGGCGCTCCAGGGCGGCTGGGTGTCGCTCATTACCCGGGCCTGCTCGTTGGGCACCGCGGCGATGCCCCGCTCCACCCGGTCCTTGACTTCGTCATAGAGCTCGTCGTAGTAGTCGGCCACCACGCCCCAGGACTTTTGCAGGGTGGCCAGCACGTACAGGGAGTACATGGTCTTCTCGTCCAGGGGCGCGGGCACCGCTTTGTTCAGCTCGCAGACCTGGGCCCATTTGGAGGTGCTGCGGAAGTCGTTCCAGCAGGCCTCGATGAACAGCTCGTCATCGTAGGTGCGGCCCGTGGTCTTTTCCAGCCACTCGATGCCGTCCAGAATCTGCCCGGCCACGTAGTCGATCTTGGCCTCGGTGAGCGTCCCGAAGGGCTCCGCCGGGCCCACCGCCACGTCCACGCAGAACATGGGGATGCCGCCCTCCAGCTCGCTGACCACCTGATACCACTTGGCGTGGGAGCAGCAGATGTGGTCCTGCCAGATGAAGTCCGGCTTGGGGAAGGGGCCGCCAAAGGCGTACTCGTTCATGAGGATGGAGCCCCAGTAGTTGCGCATGTAGGCGCACAGGTCCCGGGCGTAACCGGCGGTCTCGGCCGCCTCCATGGCCCGGGTGGAAAAGTCCTTGTTAAAGGCGCAGGAAGCGCCGTAGGGCTCGCTGGTCAGGGAGTAGACGTCGCCGCCCAACCCGGCGGGCACCGCGTCGAAGGTCCAGGCGCCGCCCACCCAGCGGATGCCGCCCTTGTCGTGGGCGGCGGCGTAGTTTTTGTAATAGGTCTCCCTGATCTCCTTGGCCTTGCTCCAAGACAGCAGGGTTTCCGTGGGGTATTTGGCCATTTTCAAAACCTCCCAATACGCAGAGATGGATTGTTCCTAGAACAGATCGTCTTCGGCCAGCATTTCCAGGAAGGCCTCGACGCGGATCTTGAACTGGCCCACCGGCACGGTGACATCCAGCTCCAGGAACAGGGTGGGCACGCCGATGCCGTCCAGGCTCTTGCGCTGCTCGGGGATGTCCAGCTCGTGGGGATCGCAGAACTTTTGCTGGATGATGATGGCCCCGGCCACGTCCCACTGCTTGGCCAGCATGCGCACATGGTCCAGCCGGGTGCGCTGAGGCCAGTCCTTGGTGGGGCAGGCGGGGCGGGTGATGTAGCGCTTGGCGATGGCCAGCAGACGGTCTTCCTCGGGCTCCACCTGGTTCCAGAAATAGCGGCTGCCGGTGCAGTGGTCGTCGGTGACGATGACCGAGCCGCAGCCCTCCACCATGTTCACGAAGGCGGTGTCGTCGTCCTCGGAGCCCAGGATCATCAGGCGGGTCTTGCCCTCCAGGCCCAGGTTGCGGCCCGGCAATTCCTTTTGGATTACGTCGCGAACCACCGCGGTGTGCTCGGCCTTGTCGATCCACTGATTGCTCACCGCCGCGTACATGGCCTCCAGGCCGGTCATGGGCGGGTTGGCGGTCTTGCGGGTGTCGTAGAGATCGCGCATGGCCTGGCGGGAGGCGTTCATCAACTCGATGCCTCGGTCCAGGTCCGCATCGGTGATTTCCTTGCCCACCCACTGCTCAACGGCGGTCTTGAAGGTCTCCAGCTCCGAGCGCAGGAAGGGGATGGAGCGGGGACTCTGCACCTGGTGAGGCATGGGCAGGTAATAGGTGAACTCCGGGGGCATGTGCTTTTTCCAGGACGTGAAGGCCTGGCGGATGTGCAGGCAGCTCTGGGCGATCATCATGCCGTCCAGATAGTCGTAGCGCCCCAGCAGCCCCTGGGCCAGACAGTCGCGGCAGAAGGGGCAGTACATGCCGAAAATGTGGGGCTCGGTGACGTTCTGGGGCTCGTGGGAGCCCAGGATGCGCACCGGCAACACGTTGGCGGCCAAGAGAATTTCCTCGGGCACATAGGTGCAGAAGAATCCCATGACTTTCCCGCCGGTTTTGTCCTTCCACTCCTTGGCGTATTCGTGGCGGGACTTGTACCACTCCTCGAACATTTCGATCATGGCCAAACCTCCTAGGTGGTCTCTGAAGCCCCGCTCCGGCGCGTCCCCTTGGCCCGGAGAACGGCGCTTAGTGCGGGGCCGATTGTTGCTCAGGCGTCCGGCGCCGGCCGGAGGGCCTGGTCCTTGGTCACTGGGTCGGTTGGGCCGCGGAACGGGGGGGCGGGCGCGGCGGTTCATCCCTGGGCCCGGCCTGGGCCGGGCGCTTGGGCAACCCGTAGGTTGCACTATTTGCTTGAACCGCAGATCAGGGGGGCTGGCGCGGTGGTTTGCCCTGGTCGTCCGTTGCCTGACGGATGGCCGGGCCGGTTAGAAACTAAAGTGTTTGCTCGAACCTAAGGTTGATAAAGGGGCTCTTGTCAAAGCCGATCTTCTTAAAGAAGGCCAGCATGTCGCCGGAGTCCCAGCGCACGGCGGTGTAGATTTCGCGCACCCCGCGCCCCCGCAGGGCCTTGAACAGGGTTTCGACCAGGGCCGCGCCCACGCCGGAACCCATCTGCTTGGGCTCCACTCCCAAGAGTTCCAGCCAGCCGGAAAGCTCGGTGCCGAAGCCGCCTATCTTGATTTCTCCCAGGAGGAAGCCCAGCACCGTGCCGCCCTCTTCGGCCACAAAGCCCAGGCGGTAGGTCTTGTTCACGTGCGCGGCCAGCATGTCCATCCAGGACTGGGGCACCTCCTGGCGGGTGATGCGGCTTTGGATGCGCTGGACCTCGGGCAGGTCTTCTTGTGTCATGGGGCGCAGATTCACGGCTAGGCTCCTCGCCATATATTCAGTTGATGCGAATGATCTTCACGTTTTTGCCGACCCACTCCGGGGGCAGATACACCCGCCCGGAGTTGCCGCTTTGCTTCACGGTCTTCTCGATCATCTCTTCGCCGTAACCCTCGAACTTGGTCTTGCCGCCAAAGCCGCCGGGCTTTTCCGCGGCGAATTGCCCCTGGAGGCGGGGTCGCTTGGCTGGGTTTCGTTTGGGGTTCATGACCTTTTCTTCCCTCGGGTGCCTTGTGGCATAGCCCTTTTGAATAGCTACATAGTAATTACATAAGCGCTACTAAATAACTAGTTTGTAGCTATAATGTGACTTTATATAGGTCTCGGGAGAGATGTCAACCGGAAATTTTCCCCGGCAGGGGCGCTCGGCGGGTGCAAACTTGGATCATCAATATTTACAAATGATTACCCTCATAGTTGACCTCGAAAAAATATGTCATTTTTGGCATAGCAAAGACAGTATGTCATTTATGACATAACAAAACAAACAAATTCACTCGCGCCCCCCCCCATGGGTATGGCTGAATAATTAGTGAATTATCTATTGGTTATGCTGATTGCCTGCCTAGGGTTTGCTGGTTTTGGGGGCAGGCCGGGAAAGGTTGCCGGATACCGGGCAAGAACTGGAGCTTGGCACCGGCGGGCGGCGCTTTTTATCGCAGGCGCCCGGCCGCGAGGCAGGGCGGCCCGCAAGGATGCCTAAGTCTTGAGGCGCAGGTTGATGAAGGCGCTCTGGTCGAAGCCCAGCTTCTTGAAGAAGGCCAGCATGTCGCCGGAGTCCCAACGCACCGCGGTGTAAATCTCCTGCACGCCGCGCTCGCGCAGGGCGCCGAACAGGGCCTCCACCAGGGACGCGCCCACCCCGGAGCCCATGTTGTCCGGCTCCACCCCCACCAGCTCCAGCCAGCCGGAGAGCTCGGTGCCGAAGCCGCCGATCTTGATCTCACCCAGGATGAAGCCCAGCACCGCGCCGCCCTCTTCGGCCACGAAGGCCAGGCGGTAGATCTTGTCTATGTGCTCGGCCAGCATGTCCATCCAGGGCTGGGGGACCGGCTGACGGGTGATGCGGGCCTGAATGCGTTGGACCTCACCAAGGTCGTCTTGAGTCATGGGGCGTAGATTCAAGGGCACTTGTCGCCTCGCCTTTAGTCAATGCGGATGATTTTAACGTTTTTGCCAACCCACTCCGGGGGCAGGTATACCCTGCCGGAGTTGCCGCTCTGCTTGACCTCTTTCTCGATCATCTCTTCACCGTAGACCTCGAATTTGGCCTTGTGACGAGGATCGGAGGTCCGTTCCTCGGGTCCGGAACGCTCCCGGCGGGATGCATTGTCAGTTTCGCTCATGCTCCTGAGGCCCTCGGCGGTAGTTGGGTTGGGGCCCTGGCCGGCCTTAATGGTGGGCCAAGAATCTATGCTACATAATAACTAGTTTATAGCTACATTGTGACGATAGGTCAGCAGCGGAAAATTGTCAACCAAAAAATCAGGCGGTCCAAAATCGCTTGGGGTCGAAACGCCTAATTATTTCCAGTTCTTCGGCGGTTGGCTCCGGGGTAGTTTCCAGATCGGGGAGGCAAGTCAGCTCCCAGCCGGTGGCCTGGGCCGCCTGCTCCAGGCTCACCCCCGGATGCAGGCTGGTCAGCTCGGCCCGGCCCTGGGGGAAGGTGAACACCCCCAGGGAGGTGATCAGCGCCGCCGGGCCGCCTCGGGTGAGGCCCTGCTCCTGGCGCCAGCCGGGGTGGGGCCCCCAGCCGGGGGAGGTGATGTAATCCACCTGGGGCACCAGGCGGCGGCGCTCGTGGTTCATGATGATGAGCAGGCGATGGGCCAGGCAGGCGATGTCCGCCCCGCCGCCGGAGCCGGGCAGGCGCACCTGGCCGCCGTCCGGCTTGAGGGCCCGGTGGGTGTTCACGTTGCCCCACTGGTCCACCTGGGCCCCGCCGATGAAGCCCAGGTCCACTCGCCCGCCCGAGAGCAGGCTCATCACCTCGTCCAGGCCGCAGAGCCTAAGCGCCCCGGCCTGGTTGGGCGCGTCGCCCATGGTGATGATGGGCGCGGTGGCCGGCTGGTCGCGCAGCACCCCGTTCTCGAACAGGCCCAGGGCGTTGGGAGCGTGGGTCTGTTTGGCCAGCATGAAGGCCAACAGCGGCAGGCGCATGCCCACGAACACCACGTCGCCGTCGCTGATTTGGCGCGCGGCGGCGGTTACCATGATCTCACCCGAGGTGTAGCCGCTCACCAGCCGTACTCCAGGGGCGCGCTGGGGCGGCTGTGGCTGACCATGAGCCCCTGCAAACGGGCGCCGCCCAGCTTGGCCACGTAGGCCTCGCGCCCGCTCAGGCCGTCCACCCACTCCGCTTGCCAGGCCTGGGCCTGGGCCGGGTCCCGGGTGGCCGCCGCGTAGTCCAGGTAATACTGGTTGTCCAAATCGTAATAGCCCTGCACCGGGGCGGGGTGGGCCCCCCAGGGCACCTCGCACACCGCGTCCACCAAAAGGCCAGGCACCAGGGTGCGGTCCGGGTCGCGGCGGATAACCTCGCTGTCCACGATCTCCTCGCAGGTGACCAGCACCCGCGCGCTGGCCATGGCCGCCTGCTTGGTGAAGCCCGCCGCTCCCCACACCTGGCAGTTGCCCTCCTTGTCGGCCCGCTGCACGTGGATCAAGGCCACGTCCGGGTTCACCGCCTGTATGGCCAGAAGCTTTTGCCCGGAGTGGGGGCAGGTGAAGCTCTTGAACTGGGGATTCTCCAGGGCCATGCCGCTGCCCAGGGGCGAGCGACCCACGGCCATGGGCAGGCCCCGGGCCCCGGCCTCCAGGGCCAGGGTGATGGAGAAGTTGCTGTGGTCCAAGACCTCCAGGGGCCGGGGCAGGCCTTGTTCCACCGCCCGGCGGAAGTTGTAGCCGATGCCGGTGCTGACGTTGCCCACCCAGGCGGCGATCACCCGCTCCACCAGGCCCGCCCCGATCATCTGGTCTATGCTGATGTTGGAAATGGGGGCCACCAGGGTGAGGGGGCCGATGCCCTGGCGGATGATCTCATGGGCCGAGGCGTAGGGGATGAAGCCCTCCAGGGCGGCGGAAAGGGCCACGCTGTCGCCGGGGCGAACCAACTCGCCCACCGCCTGGGACAGGCTTTTCACCTTGTCGCGCGCCTTGCCCATGAAACTCCTCGGCTGGGATCAAGCTATCCAGGCATAGCAGAAAGGGCTCCCGGCCCACAACCCGCTAAAAAAACTCTTGCCCCGCCTGGGGATTGCGCTTCAGGGCCTGCTTGAGCAAGCCACCCACCTGCTCCATGACCTGGGACACCGGCCTGGGCTTGGGCAGGGCCTCATTGAGGCCCATGTCCCTGGCCTTGAGCGGCTTGAAGGACAAGGCCTCGGCGGAGACGGCCTTTTCCTTGGCCGTGAAGTTGACCCCCAGGATCTTGCGCTTTTGCAAAGCCTCCGGGTTCATGGAGCGCAGGTAGGACTCCAGCATCATCAGGTCGTGGTTGGCCTCGAAGGCCAGGATGTCCTGGTTGACCTCTTTCATGAGCTTGATGGCCCGTTGGCGCTCGTCTTCCAGGCCCGCCGCCTCGTCCACCAGCACCTTGTACAGCCCCTGGATCAGGCTGGCGTAGCGGGCAGCCCTGGTCAGCCCCCGGATGGGGGTGAGCCCCACCGCCGGGGCGGCCGAGGCCACCGATTCGGGTCGGGGAGGGGTTATCCCGGCGGCGCTGAAAAACTTCTCGCGGATGGCCGCGTCGCCCAGGGCCCGGCCCAGGCGAGCCCGGTGCTTTTCCCAGGCGTACAAGCCCCCCAACATGCCGCTGACCGCCTCGGTCACCAGCAGGATTTCCTCCTCGATGATGCGGCGCTCCCGGAAATAATTCTGTACTATCTCCTGCTTGACCGCTTGGTTCAGCGCCTGGATATATGCATCGTCCCCCATCTAACTCCTCGTGATGGCATACTGGTTGTTATAGGGGGCGCTTTTTGTTAGTTTTGCCCCCAAGGAGCCTCCAACATGCCCAAGGTTACTATAATTTACAAGGCCAACACCCCGGCGGCCCAGGGGCAGGCCCGGAGCTTGGAACAGTGGCTCACCCGGCGCGGCGCCGGAGTCCATCTGCTGGAAGCCAAGGGCGGCGAACCCAGGGCGGGCAACGGCGCGGAAAAGCCCCTGCCCGCGGACACCGGGCTGGTGGTGGTCTTGGGCGGCGACGGCACCATGCTGGGCGCGGTGCGCCAGGTGGTGGCGGGTGGTCTGGAGGCGGTGCCCATCCTGGGGGTGAACCTGGGCGGCTTGGGCTTCCTCACCGCCTTGGCCCCGGGCGAGCTTTTGCCGGCCATGGAAAAGGTGCTGGACGGGCATTACCAGGCCTCGCCCCGGCTCATGCTGGACAGCATCGTGCGCCGCCAGGGCGTCGAGCTGGCCCGCTTCACAGCCCTCAACGACCTGGTGATCAATAAGGCCGCCCTGGCCCGCATCGTGGAGTTGGAGGCGGTGGTGGACGGACGCCCGCTCACCACCTTCCAGGCCGACGGCCTTATAATCTCCACGCCCACCGGCTCCACCGCCTACAACCTCTCGGCGGGCGGGCCCATCTGCCACCCGGCCCTCAACTGCATAGTGGTGGCCCCCATCTGCTCCTTCACCCTGACCAACCGGCCCCTGCTGCTGGCTCCGGACATGACCCTTTCGGTCACCCTGGGCCACCGGGCCCAGGAAACCACCCTGACCTGCGACGGCCAGGTGGGCCTGGAACTGGAGCCCGGCGACGAGATCCGCTTCCAGCGCTCGGAGCATATCGTGCATCTGATCCAGTCACCCTTTCGGGACTATTTCGAGATACTCAAGACTAAGCTACGCTGGGGCTAGCCGGCCGCTCGGCTTCGCCAGGCAGCACCATGCTGCGTTGTCGGCATCCCTCGGTCCTCGGCGTAGGACTACTACGCCTGCGTCCCTCGTTCGCCTGCCGCCTTGCCTGGCACTCCCTGGCTGTGCCGTAACCGGATGCAAACCGCATCCCGCTGGCCAACACTTGCTTTAAAAAGTCTAAAAAATACTACCCAGTTGTCCTTTGCCGCCCACTGGGGGACATATTGGGCTGCAATCGTTATCAGACAGCGGACCCGTCCACCCGGGGCAGCACCACCCGAAAGACGCTTCCCTTGCCCGGAGTGCTTTGCAGCTCCAATAGGCCGTGGTGGGCCAGCACGTTCTTGCGGGTGATGGCCAGGCCCAGGCCGGTGCCTCCCCGCTTGGTGGTGAAAAAGGGAAAGAATATCTTTTCCTGATCCTCGGGGGCGATGCCCGGCCCCTGGTCCACAACCTCCAGGGCGATGCGCTCCTTGTCCTCCTGGGCCCTGACCACCACCACCCCGCCCCGGGGCGAGGCCTGCACCGCGTTTTGCACCAGGTTGATCAGCACTTGCCTGAGCCGTCCCGCGTCGGCGGGCACCTTGAGGCCCCGGCCGGCCAACTCGTCGGCCAGGCGCACCGCATGCTCCTTGGCCATGGCCTCGGTGAGGGTGAAGACCTCCTTGACCAGACCGGCCAGGTCCACCGGCACCAGGCGAAGCTCCAGGGGGCGGGTGTAGTCCAGCATCTGGCGCAGCAGGGTCTCCATGTGGCTCACCTGGTCCACGATGATCTTGAGCTGGTGGCGGTAAGGGTGGTCCGTCTCCAGGTCCCGCTGGATGCGCTGGGCGAAGCCGCCGATGGCGATGAGCGGAGTCTTGAGTTCGTGGGCCACCGCCGCGGCGGCCTGGCCCAACAGGGCCAGGTTCTCGGCCTCCTTTAGGCGGCGGGCCTCGCGGCGCTCCCGGTCCACCAGAAAGCCGGTGAGGGCCCCGGTGAAGAAATAGAGCAGCATCTCCAGCACCACCAAAAAGGCGGCGGCCCGCCCGGCGGCGGGGGCGGAGAAAAAATCAAGGTAATTAAGGCAGATCAGGGCGGCGCAGATCAGGCCGCCCTTGAGGCCAAAGAGCAGGCTGGCCATGAAAAGGGGCAGAAAGAAAAAGCGCTGCACCAGGGCGGAGAGGTCGGGGCGCAGGGGCAGCAACAGGAAGTGCGCCAGGCTGAGCCCGGCCAAGAGCATGGCCACCGGCACCACCTTGATCCAGGTGGGGACGATGCTCCAACGGCGGCGCATTTCTTCGAGCATGCCGGTGTAACCGCTCCCATGGGGGCTGCCAAAAATAAAGAACTGTTTCAGCATAGCACCCCCCCAGGGGCGGGGCCAAGCTGGACCTGGGTGTTTTTACTTGGCGCTAGGGGTGGCGGCGTGCTACCAAATCTTTTAAGATGACAGGTTAAGGGCGACCCTTTTCCGGGGCCTGCCGTTTGCCCGCGAAAGCATAAGGAGATTCCCCATGGCCCGTAGCGTCAGAATATTAGTCCTTTGCGCCTTGCTGCTTTGTTTGCCGCTGATTATGGCCATGGGCATGGGAGGCAGCGAGGTGCCCACCCGCATACCCGAGCCCAAGGTCAACTATTTGGTGACCCTGACCGACATGGGCGGCACCACCGTGGACCTCAGCCATTTCTCCATCGAGGGCGTGGTGTTCTTGGCCGGGGAGATGGGCCGGGGCGAACTGGCCGTGCCCTTGGAGAAGGTCAAGGACGTGGTGATCCGGCACCAGGGCGGCGAGTTCAAGGCCGATGTGGCCCTGGCCGACGGCGGCAACGTGACCATCACCATCAAGGGCAACCTCATGGCCACCGGCAAGACTTCCTACGGCAACTACCGCATCCCCCTGGAAGAGGTGAGCCGCATCCAGCTTAAGGGTGTGAAGCACAACTAGGAGACGATGCGCGGACCGCGCCTCCGGGGCCTGCCCGGAGGCGGCAGGAAGAACCGGATAAGCACCAGACCCACCACGAATCCGCCGATATGGGCCATCCAGGCCACTCCCGGCCCCCCGCTGCCCAGCACCTGGAACAGGAACCAGACCCCCAGCACGATCACCGCCGGCACCCGGATAAGCTGCACGAAGAAAAAGAACCAGATCAGCACCACCACGTTGGCCCGGGGGTAGAGCAGGAAATAGGCCCCCAGCACGGCGGCGATGGCCCCCGAGGCTCCGATCATGGGCAACTGGGAGGCGGGGCCCGCCAGCACGTGGGCCAGGGAGGCCAGCACCCCGCCCAGCAGGTAGAAGACCACGAAGCGCGCCGGCCCCAGGCGGTCCTCGATGTTGTTGCCGAAGATCCACAAATAGAGCATGTTGCCCGCCAGGTGGAAGAAGCCGCCGTGCAGGAAAACCGAGGTGACCAGGGTCAGCGGCTGGGGCAACCAGGCCAGGGTTTCGGGCACCGCCACCGAGCCGGTCAAGAGGGCGGGCACCACGCCGTACTGGTATACGAAGACCAGCTCCTGTTGGGCGGGCAGCACCAGTTGGTAGAGGTAGACCAGCACGTTGAGGGCGATGATCCCCAGGGTGACGTAAGGGGTTCCCTGGATCGGGTTTTCATCACGGATGGGTATCAAAACGGCTCCTCTTGCCCGGTTTCAAGCCCGCGCTTGCGCCCTACCTGGGCATGGGTATAGTTTTTAGCATATTTCCCGATTATCAAGGTTGGATCGTGGGTTCGCACAACAATAAAAGAGTACACATAGCCACCTTTGGCTGCCAGATGAACGCCTATGACTCCAAGCGCATGGCGGGCATGCTGGCCGACATGGGCTACGCCCAGGTGGAAAGGCCGGATTCCGCCGATCTGATCGTATTGAACACCTGCTCGGTGCGCCGCCTGGCCGAGGAAAAGGTCTACTCCTACGTGGGCGAGCTGAAGCGGCTCAAGCGCGAAAAGCCCTGGCTTATCATCGGGGTGGGTGGCTGCGTGGCCCAGCAGGAGGGCGACAGGCTACTCAAGCGACTGCCCCACCTGGACTTCGTTTTCGGCCCCGACGCGGTGATGAGCCTGCCCGAGCTGGTGACCGAGGCCATCCAGGGCAAGCGCCAGGCCCTGACCAGGCTGGGGCCGCCCGCCCAACCCGGCCGGATCATCGTGCCCGCCGAGCCGGGCCTCAGGGCCATGGTGACGGTGATGACCGGGTGCGACAACTTCTGCTCCTATTGCGTGGTGCCCTATGTGCGGGGCCGGGAGCGCTCCCGCCCGGCCGGAGAGATATTGGACGAGGTGGCCGCCCTGGTGGATGCCGGGGTGCGCGAGATCACCCTGCTGGGCCAGAACGTGAACTCCTACCACGACCCGGACTCCGGCCTGGACTTCGCCGGGCTCCTGGGCCGGGTCAACGACCTGGAAGGCCTGTGGCGCATCCGCTTCACCACCAGCCACCCCAAGGACCTGGGCCAGGGGCTCATCGAGGCCATGGCCGGTCTGGAAAAGGTGATGGAGCAGATGCACCTGCCCGCCCAGTCGGGCAGCAACCGCATGCTCAAAGCCATGAACCGGGGATACACCAGGGAGCGCTATCTGGAGCAAGTTCGCCGCCTCCGGGAAAAGGTGCCCCAGGTGGCCCTGGGCAGCGACATCATCGTGGGTTTCCCCGGCGAGAGCCGAGAAGATTTCGAAGAGTCCTTGAGTCTACTAAGGGAAGTCCGTTACGATTTCCTCTATAGCTTCAAGTATTCCGACCGCCCCTTCACCAAGGCGAGCCGCCTGGAGGGCAAACTGGAAGAAGAGACCAAGAGCAGCCGCCTGGTGGAGCTGCAAGCCCTGCAAAGGGAGATCGGCCTGGAGGAGCACCAGGACCAGGCGGGGCGGGTGGAAGAGTTGCTGGTGGAGGGCCCGGCCAAGCACGGCCAGGGCCTCATGAGCGGGCGCAGCCGCGCCGGGCGGGTGGTGAACTTCTCCGGTCCGCCGGAGTTGGCCGGAAGCCTGGTCATGGTGCGCATCACCCAAGGAAGGGAAAATTCGCTGGCCGGCGAACTGCTTCCGGCCACTGGAGAATATAAGGCATGATCCACATGAAGGTGCAGGGACTCACCATCGACCCGGCCACCAACAGCCCCATCCTGATTTTGCAGGAGCTGACCGGTGAGCGGACTTTACCCATCTGGATCGGGCTCCTGGAGGCCACGGCCATCGCCAGCGAGCTGGAGAAGGTATCCTTTTCCCGGCCCATGACCCACGACCTGGCCTTGAACCTGATCTCCCACATGGGGCGCAAAATCCTCAAGGTGGAGATCACCGCCCTCAAGGACAACACCTTCTACGCCCTGCTGCACCTGCAGGAGGACCAAGGCGTGACCACCGTGGACTCGCGCCCCTCGGACGCAATCGCCTTAGCTCTCAGGGCCGACGCGCCCATCCTGGTGGCCGAAGAGGTGCTCACCACCGCGGCGGCCTCCCCGGCCACGGGCCAGGCCAGGGGCGACAAGGAACGGAAAGACCTCCTGGAGTCCATGGACCCCGATGATTTCGGCAAATACAAAATGTGATTTCGGCCAAGCGGAGAGGCCTCATATGATCGATCTGCACACCCACACCCTGTTCAGCGATGGCGAGCTGCTGCCCGCCGAGTTGGCCCAGCGGGCCCAGGTAATAGGCCTGGAGGCCCTGGCCTTCACCGACCACGCGGACATGAGCAACCTGGAGATCATCCTCCCCCGCCTGCTGGCCGCCGCCGCCGAGTTGGACCGCCACCACTCCATGCGCCTGCTGGCCGGGGTGGAGCTTACCCACCTGCCCCCGGAGCTTATCGGCCCCTACGCCGAGAAGGCCCGTTCCCTGGGGGCCCAGATCGTGGTGGTGCACGGCGAAAGCCCGGTGGAGCCGGTGGCTCCGGGCACCAACCTGGCGGCCATCGAGGCAGGGGTGGACATCCTGGCCCATCCGGGGATGATCAGCCCAGAGGAGTGCGCCCTGGCCGCCGAGAAGGGGGTGCTCCTGGAGATCACCGCCCGGGGCGGGCACAGCCTGGGCAACGGCCGGGTGGCCTCCCTGGCGCGGGCTACCGGGGCGGGTCTGGTGATCAACACCGACGCCCACGCCCCCCGCGATCTCATCGACCACGTTTTCGCCCGCCGGGTGGGCCTGTTCGCCGGGCTCAGCGAGGACGAGGTGGAGCAGTGCTTCGCCAACTCGCGGGTGCTGGTGGACCGGGCCCTGGGGGTCAATGTCTGATTCCCTGATCCAGCGCCTGGACAAGGCCCGGAGCCACGGCCCCGGCGCTCTGGCCCAGGCCTGCGCCGCGCTTTTGGCCGAGGCCCGGGGGGTGGACACCGCCGCCGCCGCCCGAGCCGTGAGCCGGGACCGGGAACTGGGCGGGCTCATCGCCGAGACGGCTTCCGCCGAGCGCCTGGCCGCCTGCTTGCAGGACCTGGCCCAGGCGGCCCGCTGCATCGGCTGCGCCACCTGCTGCCGCACCTCCAGCCCCACCCTCTATGCCGAGGACCTGCCCCGCCTGAAAGCCGCCGCTCTGGGCTGGGAGAGCTTGGTCACTTTGCGGGCCGGGGACAAGGTTTACTCCGCCCGTTTGGGCGGCTTGCAGGCCCTGGAGCACGAGCTGATAAAGCTGCGGGAGCGGGGCGGTGCCTGTGCCTGGCTGGGGGAGGGGGGCTGCGGCATCTACGAGCAGCGGCCCTTGCAGTGCCGCTGGCTGGAGTGCTGGTCCGGCCGCCACGCCGGGCAGCTTGGCGAGCGTCCCCGCCTGAGCCGGGAAGAGCTACTGGCCGAGGACCAGACCGCCCTGGCCCTGGCCAGGGAGTACGAGGTGAAGCTGCCCGCCGCAGAACTCGACCAGGCCCTGGCCGAGGCGGCCCAAGGCCAAGACCAAGCCCCGGCCCTGGCCATGCTGGAACTGGACCACGTATTGCGCACGGCCATCAGCGAGCGCTACGGCTATAGCCCTGAGGCCTTGTATCTGGTGCTGGGCCGCCCGGCCCGCGAGGTGGCGGGCAACTACGGCCTGGAGTTGAGCCTGGAAGGGGAGACCCTGGTCCTGCGTTCCAAGTCGTAGGCTTCGCCTTTGGCCCATAGGCCCCGCCGCGCCAGGCGGGCCTCGCTCTCCGCCCCTAAAAAATCGCTCTTGTGACGAAAGTTGAAGCTGCGATAGGCCTTGGCCCAGCCCTGGGCGATCATCTCCTGGTTCAGCAACTTGCCGTCGGCTAGGTACACAAAGGCCAGCAGCCGCCCGTAGCGGTCGCGCTTACTGGTCTGGGGCCGCCCGTCCAGCAGGCGCACCTTGTCTCCCACCGCCACCAGCTTCAGCATGGCCTTCCGGCTGGCCGCCCCCGCCTGGGCCTCTTCGGTGGCGCTGCGCCCAGCGCTCCTGGCCTTGCGGGCCAGGGACTTGCTGTGCACCGTCTCCGGCGCGTCCACCCCGATGAGGCGCACCAGTTCGGGCCTGCCGCTCAGATGCACGGTGATGGTGTCGCCGTCGTTGACCCGCGCCACTTCCACCGTGGCAGCACCAGACCAGGCCAGGGTGGCCAGGAGCAGCAGGACCGGCAGGGCCGCGCCGCAAAAGAGGCTGTTGGCTACGCGCCTCACGGCAGGGGCACCCGGAGGCCGTCATGGGCCACCCGCACCGGCATGGCCAGGCCGTGCTCCGCGAACACCCTCTCGGCCAGGGCTTGCCACCCGGCCTGGTCTTGGGGCACGGGATAGGGCGCGCCGTTCGGGTCCTTGAAGGGGTCGCCGGGGGCGTACTTCTTGAGCATGGCGTTGGCGGGCTCGTCGCCGGGGATAAAGTCCTGGCAGGAGAGGTGGGCCAGATAGACCCGCCCCGGTTGCCAAGCGGCGATGAGGGGCAGGGCGTTTTGCAAGCTCAGGTGGTTGGCCCGGTTCACCTTGGGTTCGTGCACGAAGTGGCTCTGACACACCAAGAGGTCCAGGCCCGCGAAGCCCTGGGGCTCCTCCGCCCGCACCATGTCGCTGGTGTAGCCCAGGCGCAGCGGCCCCTGCGGCGTGGCCAGGGTGAGCACGTAGCCCACCGAGCCCTTGGCCATGTTGCCGTGGAAGGTCTTCACCGGCCGGGCGGCCAGCTCGGGGCCAAAGGGGTCGCCCTCAAGCTCCCGCCCCGGCACGGCCAGGCGCTTCTCCAGCAGGCTGCCCAGCAGGTACCCGAAGCGGGGCTCGATCTGCTCCCAGGCCTGGGCTGTGGCGTACACCGGGATGGGTTGCCAATCAGAGGGCGGCACGTTGCGCCGGAAGCAGAGCAGCTCGTCCAGGCCCAAATAGTGGTCGCCGTGCTCGTGGGAGATGAGCACCGCATCGGGCCGGGGCAGGTCCTCGCGCATCAGCTGGGCCCTGAGGTCCGGACCGGGGTCGATGAGAAGGCGGGCCGGCCCTTCCAGCCACAGGCTGGTGCGGGTGCGGCTTTCGCCGATCTTGCGCAGGTGGCGGCAGGTGGCGCAGGGGCAGCGATGCTCGGGCAGGCCCCAGGCCCCGCCGGTGCCCAGGAAAATCAACTCCATGCTATACTCCACTGGTGGGGCCGTCCGTGGCCCTGTGTGCGATCAATGTAGCATTGTTGGGGAGCAGGAAAAAGTCATGGCCAGAAACCACGCGGCCAAATCTCAGGAGCCTTTGCGGGTGGCGGCCTCCCTGGTCATCGACGCCGCTTCTCTGGAGCGGGCGCGCTCCAAGGCCGCCAAGCACCGGGTGCCTTTTGCCGAGTATCTGGAAGAGGCGGTGCGCCTCTACGGCAAGGTGCTGGACAAGAAAGTCAGCGTCGTACCGCGACCTATTTAGCCCGCATATTTCGTAAAGGTCGTGCGTCCGGCACAGCCAGCCACCGGTATACCGCGTTGCCGGCTACGCTCGGTCCTCGACGTAGTCCTCTGGCTACGCCTGCGTCCCTCGCTTGCCAGACGCCTTGTCTACCGGCGGCTGGCTGTGCCGGACCGTCTGTGAGGCCTTAACTGCGTAGCCCTGCGCCATAGTTCAGGCAGGGCGCAAAGGCCTGTTAACTACGGCTTACCGCTCGACCTTCACGAAAAATGCGGGCTCAAGCCTAATTCAAGAATAACTTATTGCAGAGGCCGCTCGGCCACGTGCAGCCAGGCCACTCCCTTGGTCAGGGCGTGGCTGCGCGGGCGCACCAGACCGGCCTGGGCCATTTCCTCCCGGAAGGCCTTCGGGGTGGGGAACTCCATGATGGTCTCGGCCAGATAGCGGTAGCCGAACTCGTCGCCGGAGATCAGGCCGCCGACTTTGGGCAGCAGGTGCATGAGATAGCGCTGGTAAAGGCGGCGCACCAGGGGCCGCTGAGGGGTGGTGAACTCCAACACGTAGACTCGCCCCCCCGGCCGCAGCACCCGGCGCATTTCGGCCAGGGCCGCCAAGCGGCGGGGGATGTTGCGGATGCCGAAGGCGATGCTCACCGCGTCGAAGGTGGCGTCATCAAAGGGCAGGGCCGTGCCGTCCCCGGCCATGAGGCGCACCCTGGCCCCCCGGCGGGCCACCTTGCGCACCGCCGGGCCCAGCATGGCGGGCACCAAATCCAGACCCACCACCAGAGGCTTTTGGGGCAGGGCGGCCACGGCCAGGGCCAGATCGCCGGTGCCGGTGGCCACGTCCAGCACCTTGGCCCCCGGACCCAGGCGCATGGCCTTGGCGGTGAAGTAGCGCCAGTGCAGGTCTTGGCCCGCGCTCAAGACGTGGTTCAGCAAGTCGTAGACCGGCACCACTTGGTTGAAGATGCGCCGCACCTGACTGATCTGGGTGGCCTCGTCCCTCATGCCTCGATCACCAGCCCGGCGATGAAGCGCGAATCCAACTCGCCTTGGGGATTGAGGCCCGCCAGCTCCTGGCTAAGGTGGTGCAGCACCCCACGCAAAGAGCGTCCGGCCAGGGAGGCCTGGGCCGGGTCGGGCAGGGCGCGCAAGGACTCGGCCAGTTCCTCTTCCAGGCCGCCCTTCAGGGCCTTCTGTAGAGCGGCCACCGCCTGGGGCAGGCTCTCGGCCGGAATGGGGGCCAGGCCCTCCAGGCCCATTTCCCGCCGGGCCAGCCAGGTGCCCAGGATGTGGCTCAGCTTGATTTCGGTGACGTCCGCCGGGAGCACGTTGGCCTCGTAGAGCCCGCGTATCTCCTCGGGGTCCAGAGCCAACAGCTCCAGGAGCAGGGTGCCCCAGAACCCGGCCTGGATCAGGGCGTTGTCGGCCGCCTCCAGGTCGGTCTGGTTGATGAAGGCGCGGTATTCGCGGTCCTTGCCCAGGCTGGGGTCGTAGCAGCGGGGACGGGCGTAGAGCATCCCGGCCATCCAGCGGTCCAGGGGCGGCTCCAGGATATGTAGGCCGGTGGGCATCTTGCTGAGCCAGCCTTCCTTGGCCAAGACCCAGGCCCGGCGGTTGAGGCGGCGGATGGCCGCGGCCCCGTGGCGGGCCAGGGAGGCCAGACTAAGGCGGGTCACGATGTCCCGCGCCTTGCCCACATCCCCCGAGGAAAGCACCCCCAGGCCCAGGTTGACCAGGCCCAGGCTCTCCCGGGCCGCCCGCTCCACCTCTTCGGGATGGGCCGGGTCGGCCTCCAGGGCGGCCACCCCGCAACTGGCGATATAGGCCATCTCCGCCCGCAGGATGTCCCCCGCCTCGCCGTCCATCTCTCCGGCCAAGGCGGGTAAAAACTCCCGCTCCGGCAGCAGAGAGGCGATGCGGTCCGAGCGGGCCGTGGTGGTCCGCGAAGATGCAACCTTGGGCGGCAGGTCCCGCCAGCCGGACTCGCCCGGTGCCGGGGAGGACCACAACTCCAGGGCCTCCAGGCGGGTGGGGAAGCCGTGGTCGGCCAAACGGCCGGAGCGCCAGCGGGAGGCGTACTCCTCCAACTCGGCGGTCTGCTCCCAGAGGGAGGTCTCCAGGGTCTTGTAGTACAGATCGGGTAGCTCGCTTTTTAAGAGCACCAGCACCTGGGCCACGAAACCATGGGTATTGGGGTCCAGGAACTCAAGGAAATAGACCCCGTCGATGGTGAATTCCGGCAGATCGTCGGGCGGCTCCTGCTGTTCCTGGCTGGGCAGGAACTTTACGATGTGCACCCAGTGGCGCAGCAGCAGGGCCAGCACCTCCAGGTCGGTGGTGGCCAGCCAGCGCTGCAAACGGTTGGCCCCGGCCTCCAGCACCATGGGCAGCCATATCTGGTAGCGCTCCGGGGAGAAGCTCTCCCGCTGCCAACCGGTGAGGTCCAAAAGGTAGGTGAGCTGCTCGTCGCTGCAAAGCTCCACCAGCGCCCCGGCGTCCTCCGGGCCCACCTCCAGCGCCGTGGCCGCGAACTCGTCCGGGGCCATCGCTTGGGTGAGTTCCCGGCTGTCGGCGGCCAGGATGATGAGGCGTTCGCGCTCGATGCCCCTGGCGGCCAAAACGGTGCGCAGGCGCTCGGGGCGGCTCAGGCCGTGCCAAAGGGCCTCGGCCCGGCGGGGGTCGTCCTGGGCCAGCTTCAAAATATCGGCGGGCCCTTGGATGGGGCTTTGGGGATCGTGCTTATCCATTATTCCTCAGGAACAGGCGCCGCAGCGGCGGCAAGTGTCAGGTTGGCAGGGCGGGCTCTGGGCCTGGCGTTCGGCCCGCTGGGCCTCGCCCCAAAGATAGTCCCGGCTGATGCCGTGGTCAATAAAGTCCCAGGGCAAAAGCTCGTCCTTTTCCCGGCGGCGGTGGGCGTAGAATTCCGGGTCGATCCCGGCCTCGGTGTAGGCCCGCTCCGGGGCCTGGCCCTGGGCCAAGAGCTCCAGCAAGGGGATGAGGCGGCGGTCGCCCCGAGCCAGCACCGCCTGGAGGCGGGCGTACTTGGGCACGTCGCTGATCACCTTGAGGTTGGCCGCCCCGGCCAGGGCCTTTTGCACTTGCTTCACCCTGGCCTTGATGAGCTTCAGAGGGGCCATGGGCTCCCACTGGAAGGGAGTGAAGGGCTTGGGCACGAAGGCGTTGAGGCTCACCGTGACCCGCCCCAGGTGGCCCTTGGCCCGGGAGAAGCTCACCACCTGCTGGCGTAGGGCACGCACCAGATCGATCATCTGGTCGATGTCCGTGTCTTCTTCGCCGGGCAGGCCCACCATGAAATACAGGCGCAGGTTGGGCACCCCGGCGCTGATCAGGGTCTCCACCGCCCGGCCCAGGTCGTCCTCGTCCAGGTGCTTGTTGATGATTTGGCGCAGGCGCTGGCTGCCCGCCTCCGGGGCCAGGGCCACGGTCTGGTGGCGGCTGGCGGCCAGGGCCGAGGCCAGGCCGGGAGTGAGGCGGTCGGCCCTAAGGCTGGACACCGACAGCGAACCCCCGGCGGCCACGATCTCCTGGGCCAGCTCGGCCACGCCCTCGATGTCGCTCACCGCCGCCGAGACCAGGCCCAGCTTGCCGCCATGGGCGGCCGTCTCCAGGGCCAGGGGCGCGAAGTCTTGGGCCTCGCCCAGGCGGGGCGGGCGGTAGATGTGCCCGGCGGCGCAGAAGCGGCAGCCATGGCCGCAACCGCGGCCCACCTCAATGAGGGTCATCTCCCCGAACTCCACCCCCGGCGCGGAGATGACGCTGCGGGCCAGGCCGCTGGCCGGTCCCCGGTACTTGGGCGCGGCCACCTTGGGGGGCAGGCCCGGCTCCGGGGTGAAGGAGATCAGCTCGCCGCCGGGGCCATAGGCCGCCTGGTACAGGGAGGGGGCGTAAAAGCCGGGCACCTGCTGGGCCAGGCGGGCCAGGGCCTGATCCTGGCTCTCGCCGCCCAGAGCCATGAAGGCCTCCAGGAAGGGCTCCAGCACCACCTCGGCCTCGCCCAGCACAAAGGCGTCCATGACCTCGGCCAGGGGCTCGGGGTTGAGCATGGGGTACACACCCCCGGCCACCACCCAGGGGCCCCGGCGGTGCACCCGGCGGGTGCCCAGCCCGGCATGGGTGAGCATTTTAAGAAGGTTGGGGGCGTCGTTTTCAAAGCAAAGGCTGGCCAGCACCAGATCAAAGGAGGCCACCGGCCGGGAAGACTCCAGGGTGAGAAGCGGCGCGCCGGTCTTGGCGTACAGCGGCTCCTCGGCCCGGCCCGGCAAAAAGGCCCGCTCGCACAGGGCGTCGGCCCGTTGGTTGATGATCCGGTAGATGGCGTGCAGGCCCAGGTTGGCCATGCCCACCTGGTAGGTGTTGGGGAAGATCAGGGCCACGTTGAGCCGTCCGCCGGGGTCCTTGACCACCGCGCCGGTCTCGGCGGCCAAAAGGGCTCGGTGATGTTGGGCCAGAGGCCAGGTGGAAGAGGGCAAGGGCGGATTATCCTTTGCTTTGGTAAGTCGGCCTAAGTAGTGTAAATATAGCACAGGGCCCCGTTATTGACCCGGCCGCCAGCCGGGGGCGGAGGCCTCTTGCGGGATGCCCCAACCAGCGGGAGAAGGCATGGACGAAGTAAAAAGCTTGGAGTTCCTCAGGGCCATAGCCGCCGCCGGGGACAAGGCCAACATGTGGACCGCCGGCGAGGCGGTTGGTTTGGACCGGGGGGCCACGGAAACCATCAGCCTGGAGCTGATGGACGGAGGCTACCTGGAGATGGCCAGCCTCAGTGGTGCGGTGCGCCTGACCCCCCAGGGCGGCGAGGAGCTGCAAGGCGCGGCCGGGGCTGAGAAGGCCCCGGATTTGGAGGCGCTTCTGGAGCGCATCGCCGCCCAGGATCTGGACCTGGGGCCCACCGCCGCCAAAGACCTCAAGGCCGACCTGGCCACCCTGCGGGCCGCCCTGGGACGCAGCCGTCCCCTGAACCCAGTGGTCAAGTCCTGCCTGGCGGCCATAGACGGGGCCCTGGAAAAGGCGGGCGGGTCCGCCGCCGCCCTGCGGGACCAACTGGCCTCGTTGCAGCCCTAAAAACATCCCGGAGGCGGGCATGGTCACCCGCCTCCGGAATTATTCAGATCGTATTTTTAGTGACTACAGCTGGAGCCGCAGCCGCTGGTGGAGCAGCTGGCGCCGTCGCCGCCCAGGGGTTTCTCGGCGTTGACCGTGAAGCCCTGCTGCCAACCGTTGTCCACGAAGTCCACCGTGACTTTACCACTGGTGGAAGCCAGGTCCTTATCAATAAGATAGGTCAGACCGTCGATCTCGTACTTGTCGTCGTTTTCCTTTGGTTCATCCAGAACCAAGCGCAGGCTGGGGCCGCCTCAGCCGCCGCTTTGCAGGAAAACCCTCAACGGCTGATTCATATCTTTTTCTTTCATGAAGCCCTGAATGGCTTCACTGGCCGCGGGGGTAACTTCGACCATGGTGTTCGTCCTTTCCGTCCGGGGAGCTAATTAAAATGCATCCTTATGACATAGAATATGGCAATTAAAAAGGCCTTTCGCAAGTGGTGCAATCGATTTTTCTACTAGAATGGTGTGAGATGCCTCTCAACCCGCCGATGCAAGGGGCCTGGGAGCGGCCCGGATCATGAGCCCTTGTGCTTGGCTGGAGGCGCGCTTCCACCTGCCCACGGCCCAGGAGGGACGGGCCCTGGGGCGCAGGCTGCGCCGAGAGGGGGCCCTCCGGCTTATGCAGCAAGGCCCGGAGATTATATCCCTGTGGTTACAGGCAGATGGCTTGTCCGGACGTCTGGCGGACCTGGCCGCGGAGCAAGGCCTGGACCCGCCCCGGATGCAGGCCGTGGAGGCCGCCGACACCGCCCAGGCCTGGAGCTCTCCCCGGCCGCTTCCCCTGGGTCCGGGCCTGTCCATGGCCCCGGCCTGGATGGGGCTGCCCGCCTCGGAAAAAATATTAGTTATCGATCCTGGAACCGCCTTCGGGGCGGGCGATCACCCCAGCACCCTGCTCAACCTGGAGCTGCTGGCATTGCTGACCGCCGGCGAGCTGGGAGCCCTGCCCCCCGGCCCGGCGGCGGACGTGGGCGCGGGCACCGGGGTCCTGGCCCTGGCCCTGGCCCTCAAGGGCAGGATGCCGGTGCTGGCCTTGGACCCGGACCCAGCCAGCCGTAGGGCCACGGCCCGCAACCGGGCGCTGAACCCCCTAGCCGGTCCCCTGGTGAACTTCGCCCTGGCCGACCACCGGGTCCTGGCCGGTCCCTGCGCCCTGGTGGCGGCCAACCTGCCCGGCCCCATTCTCAAGCTGGCCGGGCCCACCATGGCCAAGGCCCTGGTCCCCGGCGGTTGGCTGGTTACCAGCGGCTTTCGCCGGGAGGCGGGCGGGGATATAATCCGCTTCTTCGAGGAGTTGGGGCTGACGGCCCAGGCCAGGCGCTCGGGGGGGGGCTGGCTGGCCTTGGGGCTGGTTAAAAACACCTGAAACCAGGGCCGAGGGCCCAGGGCAAAGCAAATGAGCGGCTTGGTTCTGGCGGTTTTTGGGTTGGTCTACCTGGGCATGATCCTGGGCCGCCTGCCCGGCCTGGCTTTGGACCGCAGCGGGGTGGCCCTGCTGGGGGCCATCGTCCTGGTGGCCGCCGGAAGGCTGCCCATGGGCCAGGTGGGTCAGGCGGTGGACATGCCCACCCTGGCCCTGTTGTTCGGCCTGATGATCGTGTCCGCCCAGTTCCGCCTGGGCGGCTTCTATTCCTGGGTGGTGCGCCGCCTGGCCTCCCTTAGGCACTCCCCCCAGGTTCTGCTGGCCCAGATCGTGGCCGTCTCCGGGGTGCTCTCCTCGCTTTTGGCCAATGATATCGTGTGCCTGGCCATGGCCCCCGTCCTGGTGGAGCTGTGCGCCCGGCGCGGGCTGAACCCGGTCCCCTATCTGCTGGGCCTGGCTTGCGCGGCCAACGTGGGCTCCGCGGCCACCCTGATCGGCAACCCCCAGAACATGCTCATCGGCCAGGTGCTGGGCCTGTCCTTCCCCGGCTATCTGGCCGACGCCCTGGCCCCGGCGGCCGTTGGTTTGGCCGTGGTGTGGCTGGTTATCGCCGGGAGTTTCCGGGGGCGCTGGCAGGCCTCCACCCCGGTTCCGGCCCTGGACACCCCGCCCTTCGATCTATGGCAGACCCTGAAGGGCGCGGCGGTGCTGCTGGGTTTGGTGGCCGCCTTTTTGTTCAGCCCCTGGCCTCGCGAGGTGGCGGCCCTGGCCGGGGCGGGCTTGCTGCTGTGCTCGCGGCACATGCGCACCAACCGGGTGCTGGCCCTGGTCGACTGGCCCCTGCTGGTGCTGTTCACCGGCCTGTTCGTGGTGAACTACTGCCTGGCCCAGGCGGGGCTCCTGGCCCGGATGACCGGCGGCCTGGCCGAACTGGGGGTGGACCTGGCCCAACCGGCCTGGCTTTTCGGGGCCTGCGCGGTGCTCTCCAACCTGGTTTCCAACGTGCCGGCGGTTATGCTCCTGCTGCCTTCGGCCACCGGGCCGGGAGGGGGCGCGGTGCTGGCCCTGGCCTCCACCCTGGCGGGCAACCTGTTCATCGTGGGCTCCATCGCCAACATCATCGTGGTGGACCAAGCCGCCCGCCTGGGGGTGCGCATTTCCTGGGGCCAGCACGCCAGGGTGGGGGTGCCGGTCACCCTGATCACCCTGGCCCTGGCCGCGGGCTGGCTTTGGCTGCGTCAGGCAGCCTGACTCGTTAGCTGGCCAATACAAAGGGTAGGCCGGGGCGCGGGGCCCCGGCCTACCTTATTTAGCCGTCACGGAGGTTGGGTTCGTTTTAGAAGATGAAGCGGAACTGCACGCCCAGCACCCACTCGTTGCCCATGTCTTCGCCGGTGTTGGGGTTGTCGCCGTACTTGTAGTAGGCGAACTCGGGGTGGATGCCGAAGTTGGTGGTGAACTGGTAGGGCACCGCCACGAAAGCGGCCCAACGGGTGATCTCGTCGTCGTTGGTCCAGGTGTCGTTGGACCAGTTCTCGTAACCCACGCCACCGGTAAGCATCAGCTTGCCGATCTTGTACTCGCCGGCCAGTGAACCGCCCCAGATGATGGTGTCTTCAACCTCGGAGCCGTTGAGCACCGGCTTGGTCCACTTGGTCTCGTAGAAGGGAATCTCGGTCGCGAAGTTCTTGCCGTAGTGGCCCTGGAACTTGAGGGTGAAGGGGCCGGCGGCGAACTTGATGGGCAGCAAGAAAATCATGGTGTCCCATTCCTCGTCGGACGAGCCGGTGTCGCCCGCCTCGTAGCCGTGCTTCACGTACATCACGCCGGGCTGGAACATGAAGGCACCGTAGCGGACCATGGCGGTCAGGGTCATGCGGGGCATGATGAACACGTTATCCACATCGCTGGCGTCGTCCAGGGTGCTCTTGTTGCGGGGCTCTTCCAAAGCGAACTGAATGCCCCACTGGTCGGTCTCATAAGTGAATTGGACCTGGGGCACGCGGTGGGGCCACACAAAGCCCCAGCCCATGAACATCAGGTGATTGGTGGTGTAGCCGTTGCTGATGCTGTTGCCGACAAACTGCTTGGGGGCGAAGGCCGTGGACCCGAACCAGTTGTCGGTCTGACCGGCCAGTATGCGGCAGTTGCCCACCCGCCAGTAGCCGTAGGCATAACGCAGGCTGACCGTGGCATCGGGCTGGACGCTCTTAAGGCCCAGCTCGATGCGGCCGCCCACGTTCTTGTCCACGCTGTAGAAGCGGGCCCGCAGGTAGCTGTGAGCCGGCACGTTGACGAACCACGAACCAACTTCGCTGCTCTGATTTTTGGTGAGTTCTTCGCTCTTGGACTGCCAACCGATGTCGGTGAGCATGCGGGCGCCCATATCAAAGGTGTAGCTCGATGGCTCCACCGCCAAGGCCGGGACGGATATGGCGACCATGGCCGCCACCGCCACCAAAATGGTAACTAGCTTCTTCATGTCGTTTTCTCCTGTTGTCTCCTAACCTCATTCGCCTCGTTCGATTATTCGGAGCGAGGCGCATCCGGGTCGCCTTGTTTGCCTGTCAAGGTTAGACCTTGGGAAATAGTATAGCACCTAAACTAAAATACAAAACAAAAAAATCCCAAATAGCAAAATTCATTTCATAGCAAAAAAGTTATAAAAATATAATAAAAACAAGTTGATATAAATTAGGTCACATAATTTAAGTGAAAAACCATATAAAAATGTTTAAGGCATATATGAAAAAATGGGTTTTGAGGCTTGCGCGGGGCGGAGGGCCGGTGATCTAGGCAGGGGGGGACAAAAAAAGGAGGCCGGGGCGTTGGCCCCGGCCTCCTAGCGGCGATCTAATCAGAAGTTCAGGATCGTCCTAGAAGACGAAGCGGAACTGCACGCCCAACAACCACTCGTTGCCCATCTCGTTGCCGGTGTTGGGGTTGTCGCCATAATTGTAGTAGGCGAACTCGGGGTGGATGCCGAAGTTCTTGGTGAACTGGTAAGGCACCGCCACGAAAGCGGCCCAGCGGGTGATCTCGTCGTCGGTGGTCCAAGTGTCGTTGGACCAGTTCTCATAGCCCACGCCCGCGGTGAGCATCAACTTGCCAATGGAGTATTCGCCGGCCAGCATGCCGCCCCAGATGATGGTGTCTTCAACCTCGGAGCCGTTGAGCACCGGGGCGGTCCACTTGGTGTCGTAGAAGGGGATTTCAGTCGCGAAGTTCTTGCCATAGTGACCCTGGAACTTCAGGGTGAAGGCGCCGGCGGTGAACTTGATCGGCAGCACAAAGGCCAGGGTGTCCCACTCTTCGTCGGCGGAGCCGGTGTCGCCGGCCTCATAGCCGTGCTTTACGTACAGCACGCCGGGGTTGCTCATGAAGGCGCCGTACTTGACCATGAAGGTCAAGCTCATACGGGGCATGATGAAGGTGGCGTCCACGTCGGTGGCGCCGTTCCAGGTACTCTTGTTGCGGGGCTCTTCCAGGGCGAACTGCACGCCCCACTTGTCGGTGTTGTAGGTGAACTGCACCTGCGGAACACGATGGCCCCACACAACACCCCAGCCGAACATCAACAGGTGGGAGCTGTCCAGGTTAAGGCCGATGTACTGCTTGGGAGCGTAGGCCGTGGAGCCCCACCAGTTGTCGGTCTGGCCGGCCAGGATGCGGCAGTTGCCCACGCGCCAGAAGCCGTAGGCGTAACGCAGGCTGACCGTGGCCGAAGGCTGCAAGCTCTTCAGACCCAGCTCGATGCGGCCACCCACGTTCTTGTCCACGCTGAAAAAGCGGGCGCGCAGGTAGCTGTGGCCGGCTAGGTTGGTGAACCAGGTTCCCACGTCGCTGCTCTGGTTGTTGGTGAGCTCTTTGCTCTTTTGGCTCCAACCGATGTCGGTCAACATACGGGCGGCCATCTCGTAGGTGTAGGTGGAGGGCTCCACCGCCATGGCCGGGACGGAGATGGCCACAATGGCCGCCACCGCCACCAAAATGGTAACTAGCTTCCTCATGTCGTTTTCTCCTGTTGTCGCTGTATCAATGAACGCCCCCGTCACTTTCACTAATTGTGAATGGGGGCTCTTCCCGATGGCCTTGCTTGCCCGGCAAGGCCTCCAAATGAGTATGGTATAGCTCCTCAACTAAAAGCCTAGCCCAATTTACCCCTCGAACATTTCAAAAATCAACAGATAAATCGCACCGAATATAGTGCGTAAAAACTATGCGTTAAAGGGAAAAACCCGCAAGTGTGTGAATAAAAGTCGATTTTTATTTATAAGCTAAAACATAAGGTTAATAGCATAAACAAAAAAATGTCCAAAGGAGGGATGTAAGGCGGATTTTGAGCCGGACAGGGCGCGGGCGCAAAAAAAAGGAGGCCGGGGCGCTAGGCCCCGGCCTCCTTGGGGTGATTTTTCAGACGTTCAGATTCGTCTTAGAAGACGAAGCGGAACTGCACGCCCAGCAGCCACTCGTTGCCCATGTCGCTGC
>JAHIND010000009.1 GCA_018896025.1 Pseudomonadota bacterium | reverse complement strand
CGGCCTATCCATCGGCCACCCCATCGGGGCCTCGGGAGCCCGAGTCCTCACCACCTTGATCTACGCCATGAAGGACGTGGGTGCGGCCAACGGCATGGCCAGCCTGTGCCTGGGCGGCGGCGAGGCGGTAAGTTTGATCGTAGAGAATTTATAAAAAGCCCTCGCGGGCACTAGCTTTTACATCGGCATTTCGCTGCAACACAAGGAGTTTTGACATGACGGAAGCGGTTATCGTAGGCGCGGCGCGGACAGCGGTTGGCAAGTTCGGCGGTATGTACACCAACGTTTCGGCGGTGGATTTGGGCGTGACCGCGGCCAAGGCCACCCTGGAGCGCGCGGGGGTGGACCCCAGCCAGGTGGATGAGGTCATCTTGGGCAACGTGCTGGGCGCGGGACTGGGCCAGAACGTGGCCCGCCAGGTGCAGCTCGGCGCGGGCATGCCCGTGGAGTCCAACGCCTTCACCATCAACAAGGTGTGCGCCTCGGGCCTCAAGAGCGTCATGCTGGCCGCCCAGGCCATCAAGTGCGGTGACAGCCGCATCGTCCTGGCCGGTGGCACCGAGAACATGAGCGCGGCTCCCTACCTGCTGCCCACGGCCCGCTGGGGCATGCGCATGGGCGACGGCAAGGTGGTGGATTACATGGTCCACGACGGCCTGTTCGACATTTTCAACAAGTACCACATGGGCATCACCGCCGAGAACGTGGCCGAGAAATACGACATCACCCGCCAGGACCAGGACGAGCTGGCCGTGAGCAGCCAGCAGCGGGCCGAGGCGGCCATCACCTCCGGCCGCTTCAAGGACGAGATCGTGCCGGTGCTGATTCCCCAGCGCAAGGGCGACCCCAAGGTGGCCGACACCGATGAGCACCCCCGCTTCGGCGCCAGCATGGAGGCCATGGCCAAGCTGTCCCCGGCCTTCAAGAAGGACGGCACCGTGACCGCGGGCAACGCCTCGGGCATCAACGACGGCGCGGCCTGCGTGCTGGTGACCAGCCGAGAGACCGCCCAGGAGATGGGCCTGAACGTGCTGGCCAGCATCAAGAGCTACGGCTGGGGCGGCGTGGACCCGTCTATCATGGGCGTCGGCCCCATCGCCGCCACCAAGGCCGCCTTGGCCAAGTACGACGGCAAGGTGGAAGACCTGGAGCTCATCGAGGCCAACGAGGCCTTCGCCACCCAGGCCCTGGCTGTGACCAAGGAACTGGGCTTCAACCCCGAGATCGTCAACGTCAACGGCGGAGCCATCGCCCTGGGTCACCCCATCGGCGCCTCCGGCTGCCGCATCCTGATCACTCTTCTGTACGAAATGATGAAGCGCGACAGCAAGTTGGGCCTGGCCACCCTGTGCATCGGCGGCGGGCAAGGTGCGGCATTGGTTCTAGAGCGTTAGAATTTGATTCCTGGTTGGGGATTGGGAGGATAGGGAAGATGGCTTACGAGACGATCCTGTTTGAGACCAACGGCCCGGTGGCGGTTATCACCATCAACCGGCCCAAGGCCATGAACGCGCTGAGCCCGGTGGTGGTCGGCGAAATTGACCAGGCCATAGCGGCCATCAAGGCCGACGACAGCATCGGCGCGGTGATCCTCACCGGCGCCGGAGACAAGGCATTCGTGGCCGGCGCGGACATCGCGGCCATGAGCAAGATGACTCCCCTGGAAGGCCGGGCCTTTTCCCGCGCGGGCCAGGAGGTGCTGTTCAATATCGAGAAGCTTCCCAAGCCGGTCATCGCAGCGGCAAATGGCTTCGCCCTGGGCGGAGGCTGCGAGATCGCCATGGCCTGCGACTTCATATACGCGTCCGAAAACGCCAAGTTCGGCCAGCCCGAGATCAACCTGGGCATCATCCCCGGCTTCGGCGGCACCCAGCGCCTGAGCCGCCTGGTGGGCAGGAACTGGGCCAAGGAATTGTGCCTCACCGGCGCCATCATCAGCGCCGAGGAGGCCAAGGCCATCGGCCTGGTCAACCGGGTGTTCCCGGCCGACCAACTGATGGACGCGGCCATGAAGACCGCCCAGGGCATGGCCAAAAAGGGCAAGGTCTCCACTCGGGCCATCAAGGAACTCATCAACAACGGTTACGACATGACCTTGGAGAGAGCCATTCCCATGGAAGCGGAGGCGTTCGCCACCTGCTTCGCCAGCCCCGACCAGGCGGAAGGCATGGGAGCCTTCCTGGACAAGCGCAAGGCAGAGTTCAAGGGGGGATTGGACAAGTAGAGGTAAGTAGGTAATTGGTAGTTTGCTCTTTAAATACTTCACGCGCCCGCACGCGCACTTTCGAGAGGAAGTGAACACATGAACTTCGCACTGACCGAAGAGCAACAGATGGTAAAGGAAACCGCGGCCCGGTTCGCCGACGAGGTGCTAAAGCCTCAGGCCGCGCATTTTGACGAAACCCACGAGCATCCCATGGAGTCATGCCGCGCCCTAGGCGAGCTGGGCTTCATGGGCATCGCCATGCCCGAGGAGTACGGCGGAGCCGGACTGGACTACATCTCCTACGTGCTGGCCTTGAGCGAGATCAGCCGGGGAGACGCCAGCGTCGGCGTCATAATGAGCGTGAACAACTCGCTGTACTGCTTCCCGGTGAACGCCTTCGGCACCGACGAGCAGAAGAAGGCCTTCCTCACCCCCGTGGCCAGCGGCCAGGTGGAAGGCTGCTTCGGGCTCACCGAGGCCGGCGCGGGCAGCGACCCGGCGGCCATGCGCACCACCGCGGTGCTGGACGGTGACCAATGGGTGCTCAACGGTGAGAAGAAATTCATCACCAACGGCAACGTGGCCCGCTACGCGGTTATCGCGGCGGTCACCGACAAGGCCGCCGGCTACAAGGGAACCAGCTCCTTTGTGGTGGACCTGGAAAACACCAAGGGCTTCTCCGTGGGCCGGGTGGAGAGCAAGCTGGGCATCTGCGCCAGCGGCACCGCCGAGATGGTCTTCGAAGACGCGCGCATCCCCAAGGGCAACCTGCTGGGCAACCCCGGCGACGGCCTCAAGCAAATGCTCACCACCCTGGACAGCGGACGCATCGGCATCGGCTCCCAGGCCCTGGGCATCGGCAAGGCGGTCCTGGAAGAAGCGGTGCAGTACGCCGGAGAGCGCGAGCAATTCGGCCGTCCCATCTCCGCCTTCCAGGCCATCCAGTGGAAGCTGGCCGATATGGCTGCGGGCCTGGACGCGTCGGAGCTGTTGCTCTTGCGCGCCGCCTGGATGGAAGACCAGCACAAGCACTTTGAGAAGCAGGCGGCCATGGCCAAGATGTTCGCCAGCGATACGGCCATGAACGCGGCCATCGAGGGCGTACAGATTCTGGGCGGCTACGGGTACTGCAAGGATTACCCCATGGAGCGCCACATGCGCGACGCCAAGATCACCCAGATCTACGAAGGCACCAACGAGATCATGCGCCTAGTCATCGCCAAGAACCTGATGAAGGGCAAGTAAAGCCTAGACAAGAAGGGCCCGGCATTGGCCGGGCCCTTCTTTTTTTCCTTCTGATCCAGGTACGGCTTGCTCTCGCCAAAGATCAACCGACGCCGTGCTCCGGCGCAACATAATGGGGGCCATATCAGTTTCATGACACCAGCAGAAAGAGCTCAAAAGGTTATTGCGGGGGACATCCGGGCCGTGGCCCGTTTGATGCGCGACATCGACGACAACGAGCCCGGTTGGCAGGATGTGCTCAAGCTGCTGTACGCCAAGGCCCGGCGGGCGCGGGTGATCGGGCTCACCGGGTCGCCGGGGGTGGGCAAATCCACCATCACCGACGCCCTGGTGGAGCGCTTCCGCGCCAAGGGGCTCACCGTGGGGGTGGTGGCGGTGGACCCCACCAGCCCCTTCTCCGGCGGGGCCATTTTGGGCGACCGCATCCGCATGCAGCGCCACGCCACCGACGAGGGCGTGTTCATCCGCTCCCTGGCCACTCGGGGCCATTTCGGCGGCCTCACCGCCTCGGCTCGGGGGGTGGTCACGGTGATGGAGGCCATGGGCCTCGACGTGGTGCTGGTGGAGACCGTGGGCGTGGGCCAGGACGAGGTGGAGATCGTGCGCATGGCCGACACCACGGTGGTGGTCACCATCCCCGGCATGGGCGACGACATCCAGGCCATCAAGGCGGGCATCCTGGAGGCCGGGGACATCTTCGTGGTAAATAAGGCTGATCGCGACGGCGCGGGCCGCACGGTAAACGAACTTAAGGGTATGCTTAGCCTGAGCGGGGACCACAACCGCCGGGCCGGCTGGGAGCCGCCCATAGTCTCCACCTGCGCCATAGACGGCAAGGGCCTGGACGAGTTGGTGGACACCCTGGACGAGCACTACAAGGTGCTCACCGCCGATGGCGGCCAAATGCTGACCGAGCGCCGCAAGGAAGGCTTCCGCCGGGAGCTTTTGGAGTTGGTGCAGGCCGGCATGATGCAACGCCTGCTGGCGCGCCTGGAACAGGGGGAGGGCCTGGCCCCGGTGATCGAGCGGGTGCTGGAAGGGGTCGAAGACCCCTACACGGCCAGTGAAAATATCTTGGCAACCATCCTGGGCGACTGAGGGCCCAGGGGAGGAGTGGAGTCGTGGCACGTAAAGTAAAACGTCAGTCCCTGGGCCAGCGCATCAGGCGGCTGCGCGAGAGCCGGGAGATGAGCCTGGAGACGGTGGCCAACATGACCGGCCACTCGGTGGAAAATCTGGCCCGCATCGAAATGGACGAGATGATACCGCCGGTGGCTCTGCTCTTGACCCTGTCCCGGGCCCTGGAGGTGGACAGCGGCGAGCTACTCAAGGACGAGGAAGAGGCCGAGGCCGCCGAGCGCCGGGTGGACGCGGTGAAAAAGCGCACCGACCACTACTCCTACCGGGTGCTCACCCCCGAGGCGGGCCACCGCCACCTGAAGAGCTTCCTGGTCACCATCGAGCCCACCAGCGATCTGGAGGGGGCGGGCTACCAACACGAGGGCGAGGAGTTCGTCTACGTGCTGCGGGGCGAGGCCGAGGTCAAGGTGGGACAGAACCTGAACCAGCTCACCACCGGCGACAGCCTGCATTTCAACTCCAGCCTGGTTCACACCCTGCGCAATCCGGGAGAAGAGACCGCCGAACTTTTGGTCGTTCTTTACACTCCGTAGCCTTGGGAGAAGACCATGGCCTTTGCGCTGACCGAAGAGCAGGTGATGATCCAGACCATGGCTCGGGACTTCGCCCGCGAGGTCCTTTTGCCCACCGCCTCCGAGCGCGACCGCACCCATGAGTTCCCCCGCGAAAATCTGCTGCAAATGGGTGAGCTGGGCTTCATGGGCATGATGGTGCCCGAGGCCTACGGCGGGGTTGGGGTGGACACGGTGAGCTACGCCCTGGCTCTGAGCGAGATAGCCTACGGCTGCGCCTCCACCGCCGTGGTGATGAGCGTGCACAACTCCATCTGCTGCGAGGCCCTGGTGCGCTTCGGCAGCGAGGAGCAAAAGCAGCACTGGCTGCCCCAGATGACCACCGGCGAATGCATCGGGGCCTTTGCCCTCACCGAGCCGGGCGCGGGCTCCGACCCCTCCAGCCAGCGCACCACCGCGGTGCTGGACGGCGACGAGTGGGTGATCAACGGTACCAAGCAGTTCATCACCACCGGCAAGAACGCCGGGATGGTCATGGTCACCGCGGTCAACGACCGGAGCAAACGCCACCGGGGCATCAGCGCCTTTTTGGTGCCCCAGGGCACGCCGGGCATGAGCGTGGGCAAGGTGGAGGACAAGCTGGGCCTCAAGGCCAGCGATACGGTGCAGCTAGTCTTCGAGGACTGCCGGGTGCCCATGGACAGCGTGCTGGGCAAGCCGGGGGAGGGCTTTCGCGCGGCCATGGTCTGCCTGGACAGCGGGCGCATCGGCATCGCCGCCCAGTCGGTGGGTGTGGCCATGGCCTGTCTGGACGAGGCCATGGATTTCACCAAGACCCGGGAGCAGTTCGGGCGGCCCATCAGCGACTTCCAGGGCATCCGCTGGAAGCTGGCCGACATGGCCACCCAGATCGAGGCGGCGCGCCTGTTGTTCCTCAATGCGGCCAGCCTCAAGGACCTGGGCAAACGCTACTCCATGGAGGCCTCCATGGCCAAGCTGTTCGCCAGCGAGATGGTGCAGCAGGTGGCGGGCCAGGCCATCCAGATGCACGGGGGCTACGGCTTCTGCTCCGATTATCCCGTGGAGCGCCACTACCGCGACTGCCGGGTGTTTACTCTTTACGAAGGCACCAGCGAGATCCAGCGCATCGTCATCAGCAACAATTTGTTGGGGCCTCAGATGGTGCGCTGAAGCGGGTACGCATTCAGGAAGAATAAAAGGCGGGGGCAACCCCGCCTTTTATTTTGGTGTCGTCGTCTGTTGCAGGTAGCGGTTATTGGGTCGTTGCGGGGAACCGCTTTTCGTAAGGACAGTGGTTGCCGCCGGTGACCTTCCTATTGGGACTGAAACAAAACAGGGCGGGGGTAAACCCCGCCCCTACACGAAGAAACACCTCCGGATGTAGGGACGGGGTTTATCCCCGCCCAAGAGAGCTTGCCGTCGCTGGGAGCGCAACGGCGAAGCAATATCGGCTACCAGTACACTGCCAGCTTCTATTCGAACGGCTTGCTGGTGTAGCGGTAGGCTCTGAGAACCTTCTTCTCGTTGTCAAAAGTGAGGTAGAGCCGCTCCTTGACGATTCCGCCGGAGCGCTCCTTGAGCCAGTAGGCGGTGAACATGCTTTCGCCGGGCGAGGTGCTGGTGGGCTTACCCCAGCGGTCCACCGCCTCGGCGTAGGTGAGCACGCCCACTTCCTGGCTTAGGTTGTTTTCCACCGCGCCGAAGCTGCTCATCCCCCCGCAAGACGCGGCCAGCAGGGCCAAGCCCAACAGAACAGCGATGATTGCGTGGCGAAAACCCATGTGGCCTAATCTCCGTTCAGCACCGGCTCCACCACCGGGTGGCCGAAAAGTTCGTTGACCTGGTCGAACAAGGCCGGGGCCGCCTCCACCCGGTACTGGCCGGGCAGGGCCAACACCGCCTCGCCCTTGCCGGGCACGTTCAAATGCAGCGACACCCGGCAGGCGCCGGGGTACTTGGCCAGGGCCTGGCGCAGCAGCACCATCTTTTCGCGGGTGAGGCCGGTGGCCTCGATGCGCAGGCGCAGGCGGCTGGTGCGGGCCTGGGCCGCCCCAGTCAGGGGCTCCACCGAGGTGGCCTTTATCTTGATGCCCCGCTCGTCCTTGTCCACGGTGCCCTTGATCAGCAGTGGCTCCTCGCCGTTTAGAAAGGGCGCGGCCTTGGCGTAGCAGTCGGGGAAGCAGATCACCTCCACGGTGCCCTTGAGGTCCTCCATGTCCACGAAGGCCATGCGGTCGCCCTTTTTGGTGATCTTTTCCTTCACCTTGGCCGCCACTCCGGCCATGGTTATGCTCATGCCGTCGCTGGCCGCCTTGAGGCTCACCGTGTCCAGGGTGCCCAGGCGCTTGATCTCGGTCTGGTAGTCGCTCAGCGGGTGTCCGGTGATGTAAAAGCCGATGGCGTCCTTTTCGAAGGACAGACGATCGGACTCCCTCCAGGCGGGCACGTCCGGCAACTCCGGCGCGGCGGCCTCCGCCCCTCCGCTCATCAGCTCGAAGATGGAGGACTGGCCCGCGTCGCTGTCCCGGCGCGTCTTCTGCCCGTGTTCCAGGGCCTCGTCCAAAACGGCCATGAGCTGGGCCCGGTGGGCCCCGATGCTGTCAAAGGCCCCGCACTTGACCAGGCTCTCCAACACCCGGCGGTTCACCTTTCTGAGGTCAACCCGCTCGCACAGGTCGTGCAGTCCGGTGAACTCCCCGCCTTCCTCCCGCGCCTGGATGATGGCCTCCACCGCGCCCCGGCCCACGTTCTTCACCGCCGCCAGCCCGAAGCGGATGGCGTTGTCGGCCACGGTGAAGTCGATGCCCGAATGGTTGATGTCCGGCGGCAAGACGGTGAGCCCCCGCTCGCGGCACTCGCCGATGTGGGCCATGACCTTGTCGGTGTCGTTGACCTCGCTGGTGAGTAGCGCGGCCATGAATTCCAGGGGGTAGTGGGCCTTTAGAAAGGCGGTCTGAAAGGCGATGAGGGCGTAGGCCGCGGAGTGGGACTTGTTGAAGCCATAGCCCGCGAATTTTTCGATGAGGTCAAATAAGGCGCCCGACTTTTCGCGGGGTATGCCGTTGTCTAGGGCGCCGTCCAGGAAGCGCTCCTTTTGCTGGCTCATGACCTGGGGATCTTTTTTGCCCATGGCCCGGCGCAGGATGTCGCCCTCGCCCAGGGAGTAGCCCGCCAGGCGGCCGGCGATCTCCATGACCTGCTCCTGGTACACGATGACCCCGTAGGTCTCCTTGAGCACCGGCTCCAACTGGGGCAGGTCGTAGGCCACTTTTTTGGTGCCGTGCTTGCGGGCCACGAAGTCGTCCACCATGCCCGACTCCAGGGGTCCGGGCCGGTACAGGGCCACCAGGGCGATGACGTCCTCGAACACCTCGGGCCTGAGCTTGGCCAGAAGCTCCTTCATGCCCGAGGACTCCAACTGGAACACGCCGGTGGTGTCGCCCCGGGAAAGCAACTCGTAGGTGGCCTTGTCCTCCAGGTCGATTTCCTCGATGGCGAACTCGGGGTCGTGGTTGTGGCGCACCATCTCCACGGCCAGGGCGATGACCGTGAGGGTCTTGAGCCCCAAAAAGTCGAACTTGATAAGCCCGGCCTTTTCCACGCACTTCATGTCGAACTGGGTGACGTTTTCCTCGCCGGTGCCCCGGTACAGGGGAACCACCTGGTCCAGAGGCACGTCCCCGATGACCACCCCGGCGGCGTGGGTGGAGGCGTGGCGGGGCAGGCCCTCAAGGGCGCGCGAGATCTCCAAGAGCTTGCGCACCAGGGGATCGGAATTCATGCGCTCCTTGAGGCGGGGCTCGGAGTCCAGGGCCTCGTCCAAGGTGATGCCCAGCTTGGAGGGCACCAGCTTGGCGATCTGGTCCACCTCGGCGTAGGGGATGTTCATGGCCCGGCCCACGTCGCGCAGCACCGCCCGGGCCTGCATGGTCCCGTAGGTGATGATCTGGGACACATGGTCAGCGCCGTATTTTTGGGTGACGTACTCGATCACCTCGCCCCGGCGGTTGTAGCAAAAGTCCACGTCGATGTCGGGCATGGACTTGCGCTCTATGTTCAGAAAGCGCTCGAAGATCAGCTTGTAGCGGATGGGGTCCAGGTCGGTGATGCGCATGGAATAGGCCACCAGGCTGCCGGCGGCCGAACCGCGCCCCGGACCCACGGGGATGCCGTGGTCCTTGGCCCAGTTGATGAAGTCGGCCACCACCAGGAAATAGCCGGGGAAGCCCATCTTGCACAGCACGTCCAGCTCGTATTCCAGGCGGTCCTTGTACTCCTGGCGGTCCACGGCCAGGCCCCGCTGCTTCATCTCCTCCAGGCGCTTGTCCAGGCCCTCCCAGGAGACCTTGCGCAGGCGGTCCTCGGAGGTTTCGCCGTTGTCCAGGTGGAACACCGGGAACCTGAGCTGGCCCAGGGGTATTTCCATTTCGCAGCGACTGGCGATGTCGACGGTGTTGGAGATGGCCTCGGGAATTTCGGGGAAGAGGTCGGCCATTTCCTGGGGTGACTTGAAATATATCTCGCCCGAGAGCTTCATGCGGTCGGTCGCTTCCACCGTCTTGCCGGTCTGGATGCACAAGAGCACGTCGTGGGCCTCGTGGTCCTCGCGGCGCAGATAGTGGCAGTCGTTGGTGGCCACCAGGCCCAAGCCCAAGCGCCCCGCCAGGTCTATGAGGCCTGGGTTGATCTTTTTCTGCTCGGCAAGCCCGGCGTCTTGCAGCTCGATGAAGAAGTTGTTCTCGCCCATGACCTCGGCCAGCTCGCAGGCCGCGGCCTCGGCCTGGTCCTCGCGACCGGCCAATAAGAGCTGGGGCACCTTGCCCTGCAGGCAGGCGCTCATGGCGATGAGCCCCTCATGGTGCCGGCGCAACAGCTCCATGTCGATGCGTGGCTTGTAGTAGAAGCCTTCGGTGAACCCGGCGCTGACCATGCGCACCAGGTTGCGGTAGCCGGTGACGTCTTTGGCCAAGAGCACCAGGTGGTTGGCGATGGCATGGCCGGGGCGGTGCTCCTTGTCCCGGCGGTCGCCGGGGGCCACGTACACCTCGCAGCCGATGATGTGCTTGAGCCCCGCTTTTTGGGCGGCCATTTGGAAGTGGATGGCTCCGAACATGTTGCCGTGGTCGGTCATGACCACGGTGTCCATGCTGAGCTCCTTGGCCCGCTTCATGAGGTCGGGCAGGCGGATGGCCCCGTCCAGCAGACTGTATTGGGTGTGCGTGTGCAGATGGACGAAGGGCGGCATGGATGATCCCTTAATAACGGAGCGTGAGAGCTTTGTTCAAATCCATGTTTTTTCCGGGTGGGTGGAAATTAATGCGCTACTCCCACTCGATGGTGCTGGGCGGCTTGGAACTGATATCCAGCACCACCCGGTTGACTCCGTTGACCTCGTTGATGATGCGGCTGGACATTTTGGCCAACAGCTCGTAGGGCACACGGGACCAGTCGGCGGTCATGGCGTCCACGCTGTCCACGATGCGTAGCGCCACCACGTCCTCGTAGGTGCGCTCGTCGCCCATTACCCCCACCGTCTTCACCGGCACCAACACCGCGAAGCTCTGCCACACCTTGGTGTAGAGGTCCGCGGCGCGCATCTCTTCCAGCACGATGGCGTCGGCCTCGCGCAGGGTGGCCAGGCGGGCGCGGGTCACCTCGCCCATGATGCGGATGGCCAGGCCCGGCCCGGGGAAGGGTTGGCGGCTGACGATGGACTCTGGCAGGCCCAGCTCCCGGCCCACCTCGCGGCACTCGTCCTTGAACAGCTCCCTGAGGGGCTCCACCAGCTTCAGCTTCATCTTGTCGGGCAGGCCGCCCACGTTGTGGTGGCTCTTGATAACCGCACTGGGGCCCTTGAAGCTCACGCTCTCGATGACGTCCGGGTACAGGGTGCCCTGGGCCAGGTAGTCCACCTGGCCGATCTTCTTGGCCTCCTCGTCGAACACCTCGATGAAGGTGTGGCCGATGATGCGCCGCTTCTCCTCGGGGTCGGTGACTCCGGCCAGGCGGTCCAGGAACAGGTCCGCCGCGTCCACCACGATCAGGTTGAGGCGGAACACGTCGCGGAACAGGCCCGCCACCTCGCTGACTTCGCCAGCGCGCAGAACGCCGTTGTCCACGAAGATGCTGGTCAGGTCCTTGCCGATGGCTTTGTGCAAAAGCAGGGCCACCACCGAGGAGTCCACCCCGCCGCTCAGGGCGCAGATCACCGGTTTGCCGCCCAGGCGCTCCTTGAAGTCGGCGATGGTGGCCTCGGCGAAGTTGTGCATGGTCCAGATGGGGTCGCAGCCGCAGTCGCCCAACACGAAGGCGGCCAGCATGGCCGCGCCGCCGGGGGTGTGGGCCACCTCGGGGTGGAACTGCACCCCGTAGATGCGCCGCTCTATGTCGCCCATGGCCGCCACCGGCGAGTTGCCGGTCACCGCCAGGGCCTCGAAACCATCAGGCAGCTTTTCGATGCGGTCGCCGTGGCTCATCCACACCGGCTGGGGCTCGTCGGGATCGTTGTCGCGGAAGGGGCCCGCCTGCTTGTGCACCTGGAGCTTGGCCGGGCCGTATTCGCGCTTGGAGCCCCGGGCCACCATCCCGCCCAGCAGGTGGGTTAGAATCTGCATGCCGTAGCAGATGCCCAGCACCGGCACCCCCAGCTCGAAGATGGCCGGGTCCACGCTGGGTGCGCCGGGCTCGTAGCACGACGCCGGGCCGCCACTCAAGATAATGCCCTTGGCGCCGTAGGTTTTGATTTCGGCCAGGGGCATGGTGCAGGGATGGATCTCGCAGTAGACCCTGGCCTCGCGCACTCGGCGGGCGATGAGCTGGGTGGTCTGGGACCCGAAGTCCAGGACCAGGATTTTCTGTTCGTGTATTTCGCTCACGGTCACTCCACCCGGTAGTTGGGGGCTTCCTTGGTAATGGTCACGTCGTGTACGTGGCTCTCGCGCAGTCCGGCGGCGGTTATCTTCACGAACCTGGCCTTGGCGCGCAGCTCCTCCAGGTTGGCCGCGCCCACATAGCCCATGCCCGCCTTGAGCCCACCCATCAGTTGGTAGACGCTGTCGGTCAGCGACCCCCGGTAGGGCACCCGGCCCACGATGCCCTCGGGCACCATCTTGTCGGTCTCGTCCTGCTCCTGTCCGTAGCGGTCGGCGCTGCCGGCGCGCATGGCGTCGATGGAGCCCATGCCCCGGTAGACCTTGTAGCGGCGGCCTTGGAAGAGGATGGTCTCTCCGGGGCTCTCTTCGGTGCCCGCGAACAAGGAGCCGATCATCACCACTTGGGCTCCGCCGGCCAGGGCCTTGGTCATGTCGCCGGAGAACTTCACCCCGCCGTCGGCGATCAGCGGCACCCCGGCCGGTCCGGTCACTTCCGACACCTCGAAGATGGCGGTCATCTGGGGCACGCCCACACCGGCCACCACCCTGGTGGTGCAGATGCTGCCCGGCCCCACGCCTACCTTGACCGCGTCGGCCCCGGCGTCGATGAGGGCCTTGGCCCCCTCGGCGGTGGCGATGTTGCCCGCCACCAACTGGGCATCGGGGTAGGTCCGTTTTATCTCGGCCACCGTGTCGATGACCCCCTGGGCGTGGCCATGGGCCGAATCCAATACCAGCACGTCCACCCCGGCCTCTAGAAGGGCTTCGGCCCGGAGCAGGCCGTCGTCACCGGCCCCGACCGCCGCGCCCACCCTGAGGCGGCCCAGGGAGTCCTTGGCCGCAAAGGGGTACTTGCGCAGCTTCTCGATATCCTTGATGGTGATAAGGCCCTTGAGGTTGCCCTCGCCGTCGGTGACCAGCAGCTTTTCGATGCGGTGCTGGTGCAGGATGGCCTTGGACTCCTCCAGGGTGATGCCCTCCCGGGCGGTTACCAGGTGATCCTTGGTCATCACCTGGCTCACCGGCTGGTCCAGCTTGGTCTCGAAACGCAGGTCGCGGTTGGTGATGATGCCGATGAGCTTATGGCCGTTGGTCACCACCGGCACTCCGCTGATGCGGTAACGGCTCATCACCTCCAGCACCTGGTGCAGGCTGGCCTCGGGGCCCACGGTGACCGGGTCCACGATCATGCCCGACTCGGACTTCTTGACCTTGATGACTTCCAGCACCTGGTGCTCGATGGCCATGTTTTTGTGGATGAAGCCTATGCCGCCTTGGCGGGCGATGCTGATGGCGGTCCTGGACTCGGTGACCGTGTCCATGGCCGCGGTGACGATGGGGGTGTTCAGGCGCACCGTGCGGGTGAGCTGGGTGGAGGTGTCCACCTCCCGGGGCAGCACCCGGCTGTGTCCCGGCTTGAGCAAAAGATCGTCAAAAGTAAGGCCTTCGGTGGGATAGTGGGATTGCATGCCCGTATACCTCTCTAAATTGCTAGGCGGCGGCCAGCCGAAGGAGTATGCCCTCCAGCAGGCCGGCATCCATTACCGTCGTTTGTTCAAGGTGCAGAACCAGCAGAAGGCCGCGCAAGATGGCCATGCCTGCCAGTATTATATCAGCCCGTTCGGGCTCCAGGCCCGGTTGTAATTTCCTTTGGGCCAGGGGGAGGGCGGCCAGGCGGAAAAGCTGCTTTTCCAGCTCCTCCCGGCTCACCTCCAGGTTGTTGACCCGCCCCGCCTCATAGGTGGTCATGCCCAAAAGCATGGCTCCCACCGTGGCCGCGGTGCCCGCGGTGGCCACCAGGCGCTTGGCCTTGACCCCGGCCAGGGGCTCCAGGGCCTGGGCCGCGGCCTGGGCCATGGCGCGCATCTGGGTCTCGCTGGGCGGGTCGGAGGCCAGGTGGGCCTCGGTGAGGCTCACCGCCCCCAGGGGGAGGCTGAGCGCCCAATCGCCGTCCAGGGCCGCCACCTCGGTGGAGCCGCCTCCCACGTCGGCCAGCACCGCCTCCTGGGACGATCCCTTCAGGCGGCTGAGGATGCCCGCCCGGGAAAGCTCGGCTTCGGCCTCGCCGTCCAGCACCAGGGCCGTGTCCAGGTTCAGCTCCCGCCCCAACTCGGCCACGAAATCCGCTCCGTCGGCGGCCAGGCGGCAGGCCTGGGTGGCGGCCAGGGCGATGCGTTCGGCTCCCCGGGCGCGGGCCCGCTCTACAAAGCCGCGGGCCTGCTCCAGGGCGTCCCGGCGGGCGGCCGGGTCAAGGGCAAGGCCCGGCTTCAGGCCCCGTCCCAGGCGGGGAGTGGCCAGGCCGCGCTCCAGGTCGCGATAGTCTCCACCGCCCACTTCGGCCACCAGCAGCCGCAGGGTATTGGACCCCAGGTCCAAGGCAGCGGCGATCATGCACCACTCCCGGCTATATTAGTCATGATAATGATGGCTTATCATTTAGGGACCCCGCCGGCGGCAACTAAAAGGTTGCCCCTCTTTCTAACAGAGCGGACCCTGCTTGGCAAGGCATGGGGCATGCCCCAGCCGGTGGTTGAGCTATCCGGTTACTCTGTTATGGTTATGCCCCAGCCCTGGGGTTTGCCGATAGGCTTCACGGACCGGTAGGAGGACGTGAGCCGGTCGGTTGGGAGGCAAAACGGCTTGCGCCTTTGCACCCGGCAGATTACCCTAGTAAAACAACGGGTAATGTGGGGTGACCCGTTACTGGGCCGTTGACCATCTTAGGCAAAGGAGTCAGTATCTATGGCCGAAAAGCTAGGCATCTTTGTGTCCTCCGATGAGCACCTGGATCACCTCATCGGAATAAGCCGCGCCGCCACCAAGGCGGGCAAGGAAGTGACTGTATTCCTCACCAACCGAGGAGTGCTGCTTTCCAAGGATCCCCGCTTCCTTGAAATGGAAGGGCTGGCTCACGTGAGCTTGTGCAACGTCAACTTCGAGGCGTTCAAGATGGAAAAGCCCGTCCCGCTGGTGGCGGATAAGGACTTCGCCACCCAGATGCGCCACGCCGACATGATCGCCGAGTGCGATCGCTACATCGTGCTGTAGGGGAGGGGAGCCATGGAAGGCATAGAAAGAGTCTGTATTCTGGTCAACGAGCCGCCTGATTCCTGGGAGGGGCTGCGCTCCACTCTGGGCCTGCTGGTGGAAAACCTTTGGGGCGCCTGTTTCTTCATCGACACCGAGATTGCGCTGCCGGCCGAAAAGAGCGAAGAGGAATTCCAGGAAAACCTGGAGATGCTCGACGATCTGGAGGGCGAGTGCTACACCAACGTCAAGGCCAATGCCGAGCGCTTTGAGTTCATGGAGTACCTGCCCCTGGAAGAGATGGTCGAGAAGATCAAAACTTACCAGGTCATCGTGCCGTTCTAGGAGGGAATCATGAGTTTACTCTACATCGTAAAGACCGAGCCCACCCAGAGCGCCGAGTTCCTCATGAAGTCCCTGGGTGAGGGCAAGGAAGTGACCCGGTACGACCTTTATCAGGAGCAGGATTACGACAAGCTGGTGGAGCTTATCTTCGCCAACGAGGAGATCATCTCCTGGTGGTAGTCCCGATGCGCACTTGATTATGGGGCCGCCGCCGTTATGGCGGTGGCTCTGTCATGAGGGGGCCATGATCGCGGGCAAAATTTTGCGGCTGATAGCCGCCGGGATGATCCTCACGGCCCTGCTCATGGGCCTGGGCTGCATGCACCTGAAGCAGGTGACCCCCGGTCCTGGTCCCCAGGAGTTGTACCAGCCCCAGGGCGGGCCCGAGATGGCCCGGGCCCTGGCCCCGGCCTTGGTTATCCACGGTTGGGACCGGCCCTACAACCGCATAGGCAGACCCAAAGCCTCGCGGGACGCCCAGGGCTTCGAGCAGATCGTCATGGACCCGGCCCGCCCGGCCATGTACTGGCGCGCCGTGCCCTTCAGCACCGCCAAGGGCTCCTACACGGCATACATCTACCGGGTGCACTTCCCGGAGATCCCGGTCAGCCTGATCCCCTTTTTCATCGGCGCGGGCCAAAACATGGGCCTGTTCGTGGTGGTGATCGCGGACCAGGCTGGGCGGCCGGTGCTGGTGGCCACCCTGGGCACCTGTGGTTGCTACACCTCGCTCACCCCCACCAGCTACACCCCGGCCTGGGCCTACCCCGCCGGTTGGCAGGACAAGGTGGTGGAGCTTTACGGCGAGACCTTGCCCGCCCGCCTGGATTATGGCCGTGGGGAGAGGCCTCGCCTGGTGGTTGAGGTGCGACCCGGCGAGCACCGGGTCATGGGCCTGGGCGTGCTGCCCGCAGCCCGCCTGGCCGAGCCTCGCCTGTACCGGGGGCATCCCACCCCCCTGCTGCCCGCCGACGACCTGCGCCGCCTTCCCCTGGAAAGCGGGACCACCAGCCTGTTCTACGAGGACGGCATGCTGGAGGGCCACGTCAAGGGGGCCTGGAAGCCCTGGGAGACCCTGTTCATCGGGTGGTGGTGCCTGGACGGCACGGTGGGCATGGACAAGGCCTACGGGGTCAAGGGCAATCCCCTGTACACCAGCCTGCAACCCTGGTATCGCCAAAGCTCGGACCTGAACGACCTGCCGGGGTTTCTCAAATTCTGGGGGTGGAGGTTCTAGTTTGGCGGCTTCGCCAGGCCGCCGCGGGCGAGGCATCCGGCGAGCGAGGACCGAAGGCGTAGCCGATTGCTACGTCGAGGTCTGAGCGATGCCGGTAACAAAGCCCCCGGTGGCCTGACGGAGCCGAGCTATAAAAATAAAAGGGCGCGCCCTCGCGGGCGCGCCCTTTGTCTTCGTTCTCTACGGTAGGAGGGAAGTCTGATGTCTCATCATGCTGGGGTTACATGTTGTAGAGTTCAGAACCGTAGAGACGAATCCAGTCTTTCTTAAGACATTCAATTGCCTCTTTGGTCTGACCGCCGGCACCGATTATCAAAATCGTGGCTTCGCCGGTTTGGATACAAGGGTAGATGTAATCAACGTTAACTTGAGCCCGCTTGAGAGGATTGAGCACTGCCAGGAGACCCCCGGCGTGGTGCGGCGTTTCAGCGGCGACCACATCCTCTTCTTTCACATCCAGACCTTGTCCTCTTAGAACATTAATACCTTTTTCAGGATTGTCCACCACAAAACGCATTATGCCGTCACCACTGGAGGTTGAGGTGGATACGAAGAAGCCCAGGACGTTGACACCGGTGTCTCCGAGCATCTCGCTGACCGAGGCAAGTTGCCCCGGTTTATTGGGCATGGTTATGGTGAGCTGCTTGACGGTCATGCGCTCTTCTCCTTGGCCAACGCCTGGCGGGCGGATTTGGCTCCCACTTCCAGGGCGCGCCGGTTTAGTTCCAGCACCTTGGGTTTCTTGCCAAGGCCGGTTTCGGCCAGGGCCTCTTTCAGGGCTTCGATAGTCAACACGCCGGTGGCTTGGGCCAGGGCGCCCACCATGATCACGTTGGCCGAGCGGTCTTCGCCCAACTCGTGGGCCAACTCGTTCAAGGGCACCGGCACCACGGTGACGTCGTCGCGCTTGATTTCACCGTGCACCAGCGAAGAGTTTATCAAAAGAGTGCCGCCGGGGGCGATCATGTTGGCGAAACGCACCAGGCTGGGGTTGTTCATCACCACGACGAAGTCGGGGTTGCTGGCTACCGGCGAGGCGATCTCCTCGTCGCTGATCACCACGGTGCAGTTGGCGGTGCCGCCGCGCACCTCGGCCCCGTAGGCGGGCAGGTAGGTCACGTTCTTGCCCTGGCGCATGGCGGTGAGCGCGGTGAGGAATCCCATCAGCAACACGCCCTGGCCGCCGAATCCGGCAAAGATCATTTTGTTGGTCATGGCGGCCTCCTAATCCTTGTCGTATCCGGTGATGTCCTTGATCACCCCCACCGGGAAGATCTTGGTCATCTCCTTGTCGGTCCACTCATAGGCGGCCACCGGGTCCATCTTCCAGTTGGTGGGGCAGGGGCTAAGCACCTCCACCAGGGCGAAGCCCAGTCCGTCCAACTGCACCTGGAAGGCCTTCTTGATGGCCTTCTTGGCCTTGCGGATATCTTTGGGGGTGGCCACGCTGACCCGCTCCAGGAAAACGCTGCCTTTGGCTGTTGCCAGCATCTGGGTGAGGTCCAGGGGCGCTCCGTCGCGCACCACATCCCGGCCGCCGGGGGTGGTGGTGGAGCCCATGCCGGGCAGGGTGGTGGGGGCCATCTGGCCGCCGGTCATGCCATAGGTGCCGTTGTTTACGAAGATGGCCGTGACCTTCTCGCCCCGGTTGGCGGCGTGGATGCTCTCGGCGGTGCCGATGGCGGCGATGTCGCCGTCACCTTGGTAGGTGAACACCACGTGGTCCTTGAGCACCCGCTTGAGGCCCGTGGCCACAGCCAGGGCCCGGCCGTGGGGAGCCTCGCCGGTGTCCACGTCAAAGTAGTTGTAGGCCAGCACCGCGCAGCCCGCCGGGGGAACCCCGATGGTGCGCTCCTGGATGCCCAACTCGTCGATGACCTCGGCCACCAGGCGGTGGATGATGCTGTGCCCGCAGCCGGGGCAATAGTGGAACAGGTTGTCCTTCAGGCTCTTGGGCGCTTCGAATATCTTTTTCATGCCGCGCCTCCCAACCGCCCGCTCTGCTGATCCTTATCCATCAGCCCGGCTTGATAGTAATAATGGCTGATCTGGTGAGCCACCTCGTCGGGGGTGGGGATCACCCCGCCGGGGCGGCCGTAGAGGTGCACCTGGGCCTGGCCTTCCACGGCCAGCCTTACGTCCTCCACCATCTGCCCGGCGCTCATCTCGAACACCAGAAGCTGGCGCACCACCCTGGTCAGGTCCTTGAGGGGCTTGTCCGGGAAGGGCCACAGGGTCTTGGGCCGCAGCAGGCCCACCTTGAGGCCCATCTCGCGCACGCGCTTGATGGCTCCCTTGGCGATGCGCGCCGCGGTGCCGTAGGCCACCACCACCTGGCGGGCGTCTTCGAGCATGTACTCTTCCCAGTCAGTCTCTTCCCTGGTCACCGCGTCGTATTTGCGCACCAGCTTGAAGTTGTGGTCTTCCAGAACCTTGGGGTTGAGCAGCAGGGAAAGGATCACCCGGCTGGGCCGTCCCTTGGCCCCGGTGAGGGTCCAATCCTTGGCGGGCAGGTCGGCCAAGTCGATGGCCTCGGGGAACTCCACCGGCTCCATCATCTGACCCATCATGCCGTCGCCCATGATCATCACCGGGTTGCGGTACTTGTCGGCCAGGTCAAAGGCCTTGACGGTCAGGTCGCAGAGCTCCTGACAGGAAGCCGGAGCCAACACGATGGTGCGGTAGTCTCCGTGTCCGCCGCCCCTGGTGGCCTGGAAATAGTCGCTCTGGGCCGGGGCGATGTTGCCCAGGCCTGGTCCGCCGCGCACCACGTTGGCGATCACCGCCGGAAGCTCCAGGCCCGCCAGGTAGCTGATGCCTTCCTGCATGAGGCTGACGCCCGGGCTGGAGGAGGAGGTCATCACCCGAGCCCCGGCCATGGCGGCTCCGATGACCATGTTGATCGAAGCCAACTCGCTCTCGGCCTGCACGAAGGTGCCCCCCACCTGGAGCAGGCGGCCGGACATGTACTCGGGCACTTCGTTCTGGGGGGTGATGGGATAGCCGAAGTAGTAACGGCAGCCGGCCCGTACGGCGGCCTCGCCCAATACGTGTGATCCTCGCATTAATTGCTTAGCCACGGTACACCTCGATGGCAATGTCAGGGCAGGTCAGGGCGCAAAGGGTGCACGCGGTGCAACAGTCGCCTTCCTCTCCCTGGCTGAACTCGGCCGGGTAATAGCCCTTGTCGTTGAGACCAGAACTAATGGCTATGCATTGCTTGGGACAAACCGAGACGCAGAGCTCGCAGCCCTTGCACTTTTCCCGGTCGATAGTAATTTTGCCTTTTGCCATGAGGCCTCCTGGTGATTGTTTACCGCCGGGGTGACGGCGGTGGTGGGACACGGACGCTAAATCTAGAAATGCCGACTCATATCAAGAACAAACATCGAAGTCAAGAAAATGCGCGCTTGTGAGAAGTTTGACACCCTGGGAGCGGCCTCCTAGAATAAAAAACAACAAGAGGCCGAATTAAATCAAGAAACTCCTTACCATCCGAGGCCATTCATGACCGATTGCACCCCACCTCAAAACCGCATCTCCACCGCCGAGCGCCAGGATGCCCTGAGGATGCTCGAAGAGCACCACAGCTTTCCCTGCGTCTACATGTTCAAGGTGATCGGCTACAATTCCGGGGAGTTCGCCCAGGAGGTCCGCCGGGCGGCGGAGGCGATTTTGGGGCCCATAACCGGGGAGGGTGATCTGCGTTCGCGCCCCTCGGCCGGGGGCAAGTACCTGGCCGTGACCATCGACACCAAGGTGGACAGCTCCGAGAAGGTGCTGGCGGTGTATGACGCGCTCAAGGCTCTGGAGGGCATGGTGATGCTGGCCTAGGCGGATCGCCACTGGGAGGCGGGGTTCAGGTGCCAGGCCCCGGACTCGTCCTGGAAGGCGATGGCCCGGCCCGCCAACTCCTCGAAAGAGGCGCCCAGGGTCTCGGGCTCGGCGTTCCAGATGGGCTCCACTCGCTCCAGGATGAGCGGCACACCCGAATCCGACAGCGAACTAAGCAGCAGATACAGACTGGTGGCTTCCACGCTCAGGCCCTGCTCAAAGATGCGTTGGTCCATGTTCTCGCTTTCCCTTGCTCCCACAGGCCGCTAAAGTGGACAATGACTTAAAAGTAAATTACCACACCGGCCGCGCCGGGCCGAGCCCCCGCGTAGGCCGGGCGGGTTGTAAAAGGAATTTCCGCCATGGATCTCAGCGCCCTTATTTTTCCGGCCACCGCCCTCAGGCGGAGCGCCCTCACCGCCCTGTGCCCCTTGTTTCAGCCCCTGAACGTGCTGGAGCCGCCCAGCCTGGGCAAGGATGCGCGGGCCACCCCGCCGGGGCTGGAGAGCCTGGCCCGCATGCTCAGGCCTGTGGGACAGGCCGGAGCGGTGGGCTCGGACAATCCCCAGGCCCGCCAGGCGGCCAAGCTGCTGGACCAGTGGCGGCAATGGCTGGCGTCCCACCAGGGCTCCAGCTCGGCGGAGGCCCTCAAGGCGGGCATGGAACTGCCCGCCCCGCCGGAGACGTTCCGCACGGTGATGAGCGAGATCAAAAGCTACCAAGGCTCCAAGGGCCAGAGCGATCCCGGCCTGCCCGGCGTGGAGGCGGATCTGCTGTTGAATCTGGCCCACATCCAGGATCAGCAGGCCGCCGAACTGGAGCAAGCCCTGTCCCAGGCCCGCCAGGGGGAGAGCCGCTTGCGCCACTCCATGGGCCAGGACGAGGGGGACTATCAGCCGGTGGACTACGAGGCTCCCCTCATGGACCACTTGGCCCCGGTGGATTACACCCTGCCCCAGGAGCACCTGCTGGAGAGCCGCCTCAAGGCCTGGAGCACCCTGGCCCAGGGGTTTGGCACCGATTCCGGTTGGCTGGCCACCACCAGCGGCCCGGTCGCCCGTCTGCTCTTGGAGCGGGCCCACGAACTGGTGCAGCCGCCGGTCAAGGAGTTCCGCACCTCGGCGGGCGCGGTGTCTCCCCTGACCCTGGCCCCCATGTCCGCCCGGCCCGACAACCCCCTGGCCCAGGAGGCGGCCCGCCTGGTGTTGCCCGATCTCTCGGAGCTGGACGACCAGGCCTTTTTGGATTTGGCCGCCAAGCTGGCGGCCAACAGCGACTTCGATTTGCTGCGCCAAAAGGTGAACCACCTGGCTCAGCGGGTGGACGGGGGAAAGTGGTGGCCCGGCCTGGCTCCGGAGCTGGCCCAGGAGGCCCAGGAACTGGCCCAGACCTACGGCGATCTGGTGCAGCAGGCGGGGGTGATGGCCGGGGGCAAGCCCCGGGGGCTCAGCCTGCTGGCCTTCCCCGGCCTGAGCCGCGAAGACCTGCTGGCCCTCATGCGCGGGGAAAAACCCGTGGACGCGCCCAAGATGGAGCAATGGCCTGAGCAGTGGCCCGAGGGCTCCACCGTGGTGTGGGCCCTCTGGTAGGCAGGCGGCTCGCGCCGGTGGGGGCTAGCCCTTTTTACGCAGCGACCCCGTGGAGTCCACGGTGCGCAGGTTGGCCAGCTCCCGGTCCGTGGGCTCGGGAACCAGCTTGATCTCGGGCGACACCTTCAGGTCCCAGCCGGTGGACGCCTTGACATCCTCCACGGTGGTGAAAGGGAAATAGGCGTCCAGGTAGAACTCCTTGCTCACCGGGTCGGGGCGCAGGATGCCCAGAGTGGAGATGATGGCCGAGGGGCCGCCGCCCACGAAGCCGCAGCGCTCGCGGGCGTCGCCGCCGTCCAAATAGCCGGGGCTGGAGCTGTAGTCCACCTTTTCCACGAAGCGCCGCTTTTCGTGGGAGGCCATGATCAAATAGCTCTTGGCCCCCACCGCGATGTCGTTGGCCCCGCCGCTGCCGTTCAGGCGCACCCGGGGCGGATCGTAACGCCCGGCCTTCCAGGGCGGCTCATCCCAAATGCCGGTGGTGTTCACGTTGCCGTACTGGTCCACCTGGGCGGCCCCGATCACCGCGTTGTCGCAGCGCCCCGAGGCCACCAAAAAGCCCAGGGCGTCGATGGCGTTGGTGAAGCTGGTGGCGTTGGCGCTGATGCGGTTGCACTCGATGCCCCAGGGCAGTCCGCCCTTGGGGGTGGAGCCGTAGATGCCGCCCTCGGTGAAGGGCATCAGGTTGGGCGCGTGGTTGAGCTGGGCGAAGTAACCGGCCAGCATGGACAGCCCCACCCCCAGGATGATGAGCTGACCGTCTTTGATCTCCCGGCCGGTGACGATGGCCATGAACTCCTGCTTGGTGTATTCCATGTCGCCTATCCCTTTGCCCGGTCCAACAGCTCGGCCGCCTCGATGTCGCTCTTGATCCACTTGCGGTAGGGGTCCATCAAGAAGGCGGTTTCAGTGGCCGAGATCTTGGCGATCTTGTCCCGTCCGATCAGCTCCAGATACTCGTCCGGGGTGGCGTAGGAGTGCACCCAGCGGCGGCAGTATTCCTCGGTGTCCTCGGCGGTCTTCATGGCCCGGTTCATGTAGAACATGTGCTCCTCGTCGGAGTCGTAGAGCCCGCAGGAGGCCTGGGGCCAGGAGCACAGGGGCCAGTAGACCACCGCGTCCACCACCTCGGCGATGATGCGCACCAGGTTGGGGTATTGGCGCATGCACCCGGTGTCCACGATCTTGTCGGCCACCAGCACCACCTTCTCGGCGGCCCGCGACATCTCGAAGCGGCTCCACTCGCTGCCCAGCATGATGGCGTTGCCGTAGATGTCGGCCATGGTCACGTGGATGGCCGCCACCTCGGGCCGCAGGGAGCGGAAGGCGCCCAGGGTCTGGCCGGTGAAGGGGTCGGTGATGGTGGGGATCTTCTCGGTGGCCGGGTAGGTATCGGGCTTGTCGCCGGAGCACCACTGCTGGTCGTTGCAGATGTTCACCGTGGCCGGCACGAAGGGCCAGTTCATGGCCCCGCCGAAGAAGCGGAAGGCCATGGCCCCGTTGGAATAGTCTTCGATGATGGTCTTGCCGCTGGTCACCGCGCGGTTTAGCCCGTTGGCGAAGCCGTAGACCTCCAGGCCCGAAAAGCCCACCTCCACCCGTCGCACCGCGCCCACCGCGGCCAGCAGGTTCACCTGGCTGGAGCCGCAGTGGCAGATGACGTTCAGGTCCTTGCGGCCCTGCTTGACCATCTCCTTGCCAAAGGCGATGGAGTCCGAGCCCACCGGAAAGGCGGCCCCGTGGCAATAGGTCATGCCGTCCCAGGTGTATTTGGCCACGGCGTCCTGCATGGACATCAGCTTATTGCGCAATAGCAACCTCCTTGACCCGGCTTGGCGGGCGATCAACGGCTCGGTGCACCTGACTAGGAAAGTATATTATCATTATCGGGATATTCGCAGAACCCGCGCCTGGTGGTTTCGCTGCTGCCGTGGCCCGGCGGCGGAGCCGGGCCCGGGGCCGGGCGATTGCCCAAGAAAACCATGGAAGCTTGACGCCGCGATGCATTAGAGTCTTGGCAGTCTTTTGGTTCAGGCCGCCGGAGCGTGGACTATAGCGTGGACCATGGGGAAGATGCCGCTATCTGGAGGAGGAATGATGGCTTATCAATACATCCTAACCGAGGTCAAGGATCGCATCGGCCTCATCACCCTGAACCAGCCCGATAAGATGAACGCCCTGGGCGAGGCGGTTGAGCTGGAAATCACCGATGTCCTGCGAAAATGGGAAAAAGGCAAGGACGTCAAGGTGGTCATACTCAAAGCCAACGGCAAGGTCTTTTGTTCGGGACACGACCGCCTGGAGGTGCGTGACGGCACCCCCTCGTCCATTCGCAATCTTTTCCAGACCTCCTACAATATGATGAGCTGCATGCGACAGGTGCGTATGCCCATCATCGCCCAGGTGCACGGCATAGCCATGGCGGGCGGCTGTCATCTGGTGGCGGGCTGCGACTTGGTGGTGGCGGCTGAAAACGGCGCCAAGTTCGGCATGACCGGGATGAAGATCGGCTACAACTGCTCCACGCCAACCGTGGCGGTCAGCCGGGCGGTGGGGCAGAAAAAGTGCCTGGAAATGCTGCTCACCGGCAATCTCTACAGCGCCCAAGAGGCCAGGGAGATGGGTCTGGTGAACCGGGTGGTGCCTGACGAACAGTTGGAGCAGGCAACCTTTGCCTGGGCCAAGGAGATAGCCAAGGGATCGCGCATCGTACTGGGCATTTCCAAGCAGGTGTTTTACGCCCAGAGCGAAATGACCGAGGATCAGGCCTACCACTACGCCAAGGAGATGATGGCCATCGGCGCCTTGTTGCCCGATGCCCAGGAGGGCTTCAGCGCGGGAATAGAAAAGCGGGAGCCCAACTTCCCCGAGGAATAAGGCCGACCGGCTCTACCAGGCCGCCTGGGACGGCGGTTTGGCCAAGGGATCTTTGGAAGGCGATGCGGGATTGGGCGTTGGGCTAGAGGACGCGGCCCCAGTCGCGGCCGATGACCTTGACTTCCAGCAGGGCCTCGTCCCGGGGCGAGGACAGGCGCACCGTGCCCGGCCAAAAGGCGTTGATGATCTTCATGGCCGCCTGCAGGGGCTTGGGAGGGCCGCTCACCGTGAAGCGGCTGATGCCCTTGGCGCAGGCCAGGTGCAAGAGCAGGCGCGAGGCTAGGGCCGAGGGCAGGCCCGCCTGGCTTTTCAGGAAATGAGTCATGGCCTCCACCGCCTCCAGGGCCAGGGCCTCGGGGCGGGAGCCTCTTTTGCCCAGGGTGGAAAAACCGATGCGCATTTGGCCGTCTCCGGCCCACACCAACAGGGCCTGGCCCTTGCCGCCCTTGGCTCGGCGCAGGTTTCCCTTGCCCTCCAGCCCGTGCAGGGCCAGGCGGTCCAAGGCTCCCTGCATGGCCTGCTCGGCCAGGTGCACCGGCAGGTTGGAGCACAGCACCTCCACCCCCACTTCGCGGGGCTGGAAGGGCTCCTCGGCCCTGAGGTTGCCAAGGGAGCCGCCCGCGTCCGCCACCGTGACCTCGGCCTCGCCGCCGCCGCTGGGGAAGAAGCCGGGGGCTATCTCCCGGTAATTGGCGTTGAGGCCCAGGGTGCGCCAGTTGGGCAGGAGCACCTTGGAGATTTCATCACTGGTGGGTCCGCCCATTACGTGGCTGCCGCCGCGCAGGATCAGACCGCTGGTGCCACCGGCCATGGACAGAGGCAGCAGGAGCATCTCCAAGAGCAAGCTGAACGGGGCACAGCTGGGCTCCAGGTGGGCCATGTCCAGGTGGTAATCACCGGGCTGGGGCGGGCCGCCGGGAGTTAGGGTGAGCTCGGGCGAACCGGCCTCGGCCTGCAGGCGTCCCCGGCTCACCGCCGAGGCGGCCACGGCCAGGGTTAGGCCTGAGGGCCCCAGGCCCGGACGGGGGCGGGGGGAGTCGTCCACCAGGCTGCCCACCCGTAGGGGGCGGCCGGTGATCAGGCTCAGGGCCAGGCCGATGCGCAGACCGGCGTTGCGCGCCGCGCCGCCGTCTTTTATCTCCACCGTGTCCAGCAAAAATAACTCCTCGTTGCATGGCGGGTGTTCTTGGGTGGAGCACCAGTATACCCTAGGCGGAGCCCATCTCCCAGCCAAGGCCGCTTGCCGCCCGGCCCAGGCTCGGTTATCTTTGATCGAACGGAAACAAGGGGTTAGCCCTCGCTGTGATTAAGTTGTGATTCTTTTATGGTAAAAGCGACAGTCTGGTTCGTTTAAGAAAAAGAATTAACCGGGCGGAAAGATAGTAATATTTATTTTCTTTAAAATTAAAGTAGTTAGTTGAACCAATTTAATGCGGGGATCGATGAGGGCGCAGCTCGTGTCGCGGGATGCAAAATTCACAGGGTGGAAAAAGCACTGGGAATGAACTTGAATCAGGAAATTGGGCTTTCGGACTACTGGCCTGCCGGTGATCGCCTGGATGAGGCGCGCCGCCTTTTGCGGGACCAGGGCGCGGCTTTGTTGGGCGGTCTGGAGGGTGCGGGAAGGGCTTTTGCCCTGGCCCGCTTGTGGAGAAGCGCCCCTCGCACCACTCTGGTGGTTTGCCCCACCCTGGCCGTGGCCGAAACCCTGACCCGCGATTTGGAGTTTTTCTTGGCGGGCCAGAGCAATGGCGACTCGCCGGTGCGCCTTTTTCCGGCCTACGAGGTAAGCCCCTATCAGGAGCTGGACCCCCCGCCCGAGGTGACCGCTCGGCGCTTGTCCGTGTTGTGGGAGCTTATCGCTGCGGAGGAGCCCCTGCTGGTGGTCACCTCGGCGGTGGCCGCCTCCTCGCGCCTGTGCCCGCCCGAGCACCTGCTGGACAACTACCTGGAGCTCTGCAAGGGCCAGCGCCTGGAGCGCGACGCCCTGGTGGCCGCCCTGGCCCAGGGGGGCTACACCCCGGTGGGCCTGGTGGAGCAGGTGGGCGATTTCGCGGTGCGCGGCTCGGTGGTGGACTTTTTCGGCCCCCTGCTGGACGACCCGGTGCGGGTGGAGTTTTTCGGCGACGAGATCGAGAGCCTCAGGCGTTTCGACCCCAGCGACCAGCGCTCCCAGCTCTCCCTGCGCGAGGCCGGGCTGATTCCCTGCCTGCCGGTGGATCTGTCCCCCGAGGCGGCCAAGCGGGCGGTGGAGCGCCTGCGCAAGCTGGCCCGGGAAGAGGGGCTTTCCACCCGCCGCCTGGCCGAGTTGGTGGAAAAGATCGAACTGCGCGCCCCCTTCAGCGGGTTGGAGTCATTGCTGCCGGTGTTTTTCAAAAACGCCGGGGACCTCTTCACCTATTTGCCTGAAGACGCCTGGTTCTACATCCTGGAGCCCGCCGAGGTGGACAACCGCCTCAAGGGCGAGGCCGAGGACATGGAGCACCAGTTCGCCGAGGCACGGGAAGATGGCCGGCTGGTGCTCTCCCCGCCCATGCTGCGGCGCACTCCCGGCCAGATGGCCCAGCGCCTGGGTGAGCGGCCCCACCTGCTGTGCCGTGCTCTGGCCATGGGCCTGGAAGAGCCGGGCGATGCTCCCCTGGTGCGCCTGAAGGCCGAGACTTTCCCCGGCCTGCACCAGGACCTCAAGCGCGGCGGCGAGGGCTCGGTCATAACCCGCTTCCTGGGCTGGGTGGGGGCGCAGCAGGAGCTGGGGCGCAGCGTCACCCTGGTGTGCCGCTCCCGCTCCCAGGTGGAGCGTCTGGCCGAACTGCTCACCGAGCGCGAGGTGGCGGTCAAGGTGGTGGGGGTGGCCTCCGAGACCTGGCCCGCCGGGCCGGGGGAGACGGCCCTGTTCCTCATGGAAGGGGTGCTCACCGCCGGGCTGGCCCCGGCCGAGCTGCCGGTTTGCTTTATCACCGAAGACGAGGTGTTCGGCGCGCCCCGAGTGGTGCGCCACAAAGCCCCGCCGCGCCTCAGCGAGATGATGGCCGCCCTGGACGACATGGAGCCCGGCGATCTGGTGGTGCACATGGACCACGGGGTGGGGCGCTACGAGGGGCTAACCACCGTGGCCGTGGGCGCGGCGGAGAGCGACTTTTTGCATCTGACCTTCGCCGGCGGCGACAAGCTCTATCTACCCGCCGACCGCATGGGGCTCATCAGCAAGTACCGCGGTCCCGAGGACGCCAAGCCCAAGCTGGACCGCCTGGGCGGGCGGGCCTGGCTCAGGGTCAAGGGCCGGGCCAAGAAGGCGGTGGAGGCCATCGCCCACGACCTGGTGGAGCTTTACGCCGCCCGCTCGGTGGCCAAGGGCACGTCCTTCACCCAGCCTGACAGCGGCTTCCGCGAGTTCGAGGCCGGTTTCCCTTGGGAAGAAACCCCGGACCAGGCCCGGGCCATCCAGGACGTGCTGGCCGACCTTTCGGCCCCCAAGCCCATGGACCGCCTGGTGTGCGGCGACGTGGGCTTCGGCAAGACTGAGGTGGCCCTGCGCGCCGCGTACCTGGTGGCCATGCAGGGACGCCAGGTGGCCTTCCTGGTTCCCACCACGGTGCTGGCCGAGCAGCACTATCAGACCTTTGTGGAGCGCCTGCTGGACCAGCCCCTGGAGGTGGCCTCCTTGAGCCGTTTCAAGACACCTTCCCAGCAGCGGGAGGTTTTGGCCGGGCTAAAGGCGGGCACCGTGGACATGGTCATCGGCACCCATCGCTTGCTGCAGAAGGACGTGGAGTTCAACGACCTGGGCCTGATGGTGGTGGACGAGGAGCAGCGCTTCGGGGTCAAGGACAAGGAGCGGCTCAAGAAGATGCGCCGCCTGGTGGACGTGCTCACCCTCACCGCCACCCCCATCCCCCGCACCTTGCAGATGAGCCTGTCGGGCCTCAGGGACCTCAGCGTCATCAACACCCCTCCGGCCGACCGCCAGGCCATCAAGACCTACGTGGCCGCCTTCACCCCCAAGGCCATGGCCCAGGCGGTGGAGCGGGAGATGGCCCGGGAAGGCCAGGTGTTCCTGGTGCACAACCGGGTGCAGGACATCGCCAAGATGGCCACCATGGTGCAGCGCCTGGTGCCCGGGGCGCGGGTGGGGATCGCCCACGGCCAGCTTCCCGAAAAGGAGCTGGAGCGGGTGATGATGAGCTTCGTGCGCCGAGAGCTGGACGTGCTGGTGTGCACCACCATCATCGAGTCCGGTCTGGACATCCCCAGCGCCAACACCATCATCATCAACAACGCCGACAAATTCGGCCTGAGCCAGATCTACCAGCTCCGGGGCAGGGTGGGGCGCTCGGGCCGCCGCGCCTACGCCTATTTGTTCGTGCGCTCCGAGCAGAGCCTCAGCCGCCAGGCGGCCAAGCGGCTCAAGGCTCTCATGGACTTCACCCAACTGGGGGCCGGCTTTGCCATCGCCATGCACGATTTGCAGATTCGCGGGGCGGGCAACATGCTGGGCGAGGCCCAGAGCGGGGTGGCCGCCGAGGTGGGCTACGAGCTGTATTTGCGCATGCTGGAGGAGGCCATCGCCCGGCTCAAGGGCGAAGCCCCGCCCGAGGGCCCCGAGCCCGAGCTCAAGCTGGGCCTGCCCGCCCACCTGCCCGAGAGCTACGTGCCCGATCCGGAGGTGCGCCTGAGCCTGTACCGCCGCCTCAGCGGGGTGCGCAAGCCCGAGCAACTGGAGCAGGTGGCTTCGGAGATGAGCGACCGCTTCGGGCCTCCCCCGGCGGCGGCGGGCAACCTTTTGGCTGGTGTGGAGCTCAAGGTGCTTTTGCGCCACATGCACTCCGACCGCCTGGACCTGTCCAGCGACGGTCTAATGGCCTATTTCACCCAAACCGAGGGCCTAAACCTGGACCGGCTGTTGGCCATGGCCCAGGAGCAGCCCAACAAAGTGCGGGTGTTCCCGGACGGCCGGGTCAAGCTGACCCTGGCCACGGACCGCCCGCCTTTGGAACAGGCCAAGCAGTTCTTGCAATACATCAGCCGCGGTGGTAACTAGAGCCGGTAACATGGCGGGATTAATAACATCCCAGCAGATGGCCGCCCGGCGGGCTCCAAGGGGTATACTTTGGGCCGTGGGGATTCTGCTGGCTCTGGTCTTGGCCGCCTGCTCATCCAGCGAGCCCCAGGGGGTGCCCACCGTGGCCAGGGTGGACGGCAAGCCGCTGACTCTGGCAGAATTCAACTCCATGGCCGCCTTCATGGGGCTGGGGGGAGATCCCGCCCTGCTGGAGCCGGAACTGAGGCGGGCGGTGGTGGAAGACCTGGTGGGCCGGGCCCTGGTGTTGGCCGAGGCCGAGCGCCAGGGGGTGGTCCTGCTGCCCGAAGAGCTGGAGAAACGCGAGCGACACCTGCTCAGCCAACTGGAGCCGGAGGCCTTTAAGCACGACCTGGCCATCCACGGCATAAGCCAAGAGCAGTGGCGGGATGAGTTGGCCGGTCAGCTGCTGATGGAAAAAGCCCTGCGCCTGATTCTGCGCCCCAAAATCCGGGTGACCCCCGAGGAGATCGCCGCCTATTACCGGGATCACCGCAGCGAGTTTCACCGGCCGGAGCAGATATTGGCTCAGCACGCGCTGTTGCCCAGCAAGCCCCTGGCCCAAAAGCTGGTGGATCAGGTGCAAAAAGGTATGGACATGAGCCAGGCCGCGGACCAGATGGGCGCGCCCCTGGCCGCGGGCGGCCAGCCCACCTGGCTGAGCCGGGGGCACATGCCGCCTGGACTGGAGAAAAAGGTCTTCGCCCTGAAGCCGGGGCAACTGGCCGGGCCTTTGCCCAGCCCCTATGGTTTTCACGTGGTGCGGGTGAAGGCCAAGCGCCAGGCGGTGGTGCTCAGCCTGACCCAGGCCGCCCCGGAGATACAAAAGAACTTGGTGGCTCAAAAGCAGGAGGCCCTGGCCATATCCCTGCTGGAGGAGCTTAAGGCCAAATCCGATATAATCTATGACCAGCAGTTCTTGGAAAAAGGCCGGCTGGCCCCTGCAAGGAGTAAATGATGCCGCAGCGTTTTGTGTGTTGCTTCCTCTTGGCGGTTATTTTGGCGCTTCCCATGGGGTGGGTCCATGCCGAGGAAGTGGTGGTCAACCGGGTGGTGGCCATCGTTGACGACGAGGTGGTCACCTCCCTGGACCTGGACCGGGCCATCCGCCGTCTGAAGATGGACCTGGCCCGCATGGAGGCCACGCAGCGGGGCGGCGGGGTGCCGCCGGCCCAGATTCGGCGCATGGCCCTGGAGCGGATGGTCGACGAAAAGATCTTCGCCAAGGAGGTCAAGAAGGCCGGGTTGTCGGTCAGCGACGAGGAGCTGGACCACTACATCAACCGTATCAAGCAGTCCAACAAGCTCAGCGACGAGGACTTCGTGGCCAGCCTGAGCCGCCAGGGCATGACCCTCAAGGAATACCGCGAGGACCTGCGCCGGGACATCCTCAAGCAGCGCCTGATCAACCAAGAAGTGAAAAAACTCGTGGTTATCAGCGATGCCGAGGTGGAGCAGTACTACAAGGCGCACTATGACCAGTTCCAAAACATGGACGAGGTCAACATGATGGCCATCTTTTTAAGGGTGGACCCTCAAGCCGGTCTGACCGCCGAGAACGCGGTGCGCCAACAAGCCGAGAATATCCTGCAAAAGATTAAGGGCGGCGACGACTTCTCCAAGCTAGCCCAACAATACTCCCAGGGACCGGGGGCGGAGCGAGGCGGCCGTCTGGGGGCGGTGAAGGCCGACGACCTTTTGCCCAGCATGCGCCAGGCCTTGGGCGAGTTGAAGCCCGGTCAGATGAGCGAAGTTTTGCAAATCCCCCAAGGGTTTGTTATCATGAAGCTAATAGACCGAAGCGGGAACAAGGAACTGGCCTTGGCAGAGGTTAAGGAGCAAATCAGAGCCAAGCTGGCTCAACAAAAGACCGAAAAGCGCTTCAAGGACTGGATGAAGCAGCTGCGTTCGGAAAACTACGTCAAGATCATCGACTAACCGGGTCAAGGCCCGGGTAGGCGATCGCCTGAGATAGTTGAGCCTGGCTCTACAAGCCCGGCGGGGGAAAATGCGGAAAAAAGCTGGACTGGTGCTGTCCCTTATCGGGTTTTTGTTCCTGGGCCTCACCGTGCCCATTTTTGGCTTCGTGGTGGACCAAGCGTGGAGCCAGGGCAATATGATGGCCAGTGTTTCTTTTGTTGTTTTGGTGGGCATCGCCGGAGTGGTGCTCATGCTGGTGGGCTGGAGCCTTATCCGCCGCAGGTGAAAATTATTGGGGGGAGCCTTTTCGCCGCATTTGGCCTGCGTTTTGCAATTACTTAAAGCTAGGATGCGCGCCTGAGTGCATCACTTTCCCTAGAGGGGCAGGCAGGGAGGGTGATAAACAAAGGCGCGCTCCTTTTTTTTATTCTATATGTCAAAAATGACATACTTACTTATTTCAACCGGTTCCGTTAGTTAGGGATACTTGCAGCCGGGGTTTTACAATGCGTAACTTGTCGGTTGAACAGGGTGAATGGACTTTGTGGAATCCGGTCCGGCCAATTAAAAGAGGGCTATACTGCCCGATAAAAATCGGGCAGTAGGTACCGATAACCTGCTTTGATGATATTTAGGTAAAAGATGCCCGAAATTTGGCCGATAGATGGCATCGGTAAATTATGGTAGTAATTTGTGTACGTTGCCCAGAAGCTTGTCCAGGCCTTCCATTTTGTCCATGAATTCGGATGCGCCGGCCTGTTTGCACAAAACCGGCATGCGCGGGTCACCGTGGGCGCTAAGCACCAAAACCGGTGGGTGGGGATGCCCCGAACCCATCTCGCCCATTTCGCAACACAGGTCCAGGCCGTTGCCGTCGGGCAGGCGCACGTCCAGGATGACCAGGTCCGGCTGGCGCTTGGTTCTCTGCCACCAGTTGCGGGCCTGTCCCCGGCTGCGGCACAGCACCACTTCCATGCCTTCGCCGCCCAGGACATCCCCATACAATGCGGCGATGTCTTCGTCGTCTTCCACCAGAAGTATCAAGGGGCGATTCAAGGGGATGCCTCCAAGGTGACGGTAAAGGTGGTTCCCACCCCCGGCTCACTTTCCACCCTTATGTCTCCATTGTGCAGCTTTACTATCTCTTGAACCAAGCTCAAACCGATGCCCAAACCCTCTAAACGGCCGGTGCCGCTCAGATCGGCCCGGTAGAAACGGTTGAAGATAACCGCCATGTGCTCCCGGTCGATGCCCATCCCCGAGTCGGCCACCTTGAGCACCACGTTTTTGGCGTCGCCGCGCAGGTCCAGGCGGACGTCGCCGTTCTCCTTGTTGTACTTCACCGCGTTGACCAGCAGGTTGTCCACCAACTGAACCAGTTTGCCGTGGTTGCCCATTACCCGCACCGCCCCGCCCGGCAGGCGGCTCACGTCCAGCGTCACCTTGCGCTCGGCGGCGGCGGCCTGGAGGTTTTCGGCCGAGGTGCGCACCAGGGAGGCCAGATCCACCGGCTCCAGGGAGTATTGCTCCTTGGAGTGGCTCAAGCGGGCCAGGTCCAGCAGGTTGTTGATCTGGGTCTCCAGCTTGCTCAGGTTGCGCCAGCAGATCTCCAGATAATTTTGGCCCTGCTCGCCCGAGGCCTTGCCCTGGCGCAACAGCTGCAAAAAGCCTTTCAGGGAGACCAGGGGGGTCTTGAGCTCGTGGCTCAGGGTGGTGAGGAATTCGTCTTTCAGCTCTTCCACGCTTTTTATCTCCTCCAGGGCCTTTTCCAGGGCCGTGGATTTTTGCAGCAACTCGCTGTACAGGGCGTCGCGCAGGGTCACGTCGCGCAAAATGGCGCCCAGGACCCACGGCTGGCCCCCTGGACCGCCTTCCAGGGAAATGCTGGCCTCCACCCTGATGATACCGCCGGGTCCCTTGATTTGTCCGGTTATCAACTCGCCGCCCTCGCTGAGGGCCCGATCCCAGCCCTTGTCCAGCTTTACGAAGCGCTCCACCGGCTGACCCAGCACCTCGTCCTTGAGCAGGCCCAGGCTGCGGCAAAAGGCGGTGTTGGCGTCCAGAATGCGCTGGCCGGCCGGGGCCAGTGAAAGGAACATGTCCGGCGCGGCGTCGAAAAAGCGGCGGTAGAGGTTCAGGTAGTCCAGCAAAGCCTCGTGCATCACCTGGATGGCCAGGGAAAGGCGCCCCATGTCCTGCAAACCCTGAGGGGCGTCAGGCAGGGGGGAGGGCTCGCCCAGGGCCATGGAGTGGCAGGCCTCCACCATGACGTCGATCTGGCGGTCCAGGCGTCGGCGCAGGATTATCCAGCCCACCAGGGTGCCCATGACCGCGGCCAGGCCCAACCCACGCAGGAACAGGGACCAGCCCAGCCATTGCCGCCAGGTGAGGTCCTGGGGGGAGCGCTGCCAGGCCAGCAGGTCTAGGTAGCCGCCCAGCAGGGCCCAGGCCAGGCAGATCACGGCCACCGCCACGATCAGCCACGCCCAAAATTTGGAAATGTTGTTTGTACGCATAAGTTGGCCCCACCTTAGCGCTGCCGGCCGGAAGGTGTCAACGCGCCGCCACCTTGTTTGCTGTTGTTTTGTCGCGGCCTAGGTCATGATATATTTTAGCTACAACCGGAGAGATTGGTAATGCACGTTCTGTTTCTGGCTCCAGAAGTTTGGCCCTTCAAGCGCGTAGGGGGCCTGGCTGAGGTCGCCTATGATCTCCCCCGCGCCTTGGCCGCCTTGGGGCACACTGTGGGAGTGGTTACGCCCAAGCCCCGTTTGCGCCCGGAACTGGAGCAAAACCTGGAGCGCCTGGATGTGGTGCTGGAGGTTCCGGTTTCCTGGAAGCGCCACATGGCCGAAGTATACCGGCACCGGGATCCCTCCGGGGTGGAGGTGTACCTCATCGGCCACGAGCACCTGTTCGACCGCGAGGGGCTCTACGGAAACGCCTACGGTGACTACGAGGACAACGCGGAGCGCTTCATCTTCTACGCCCGCTCCTGCCTGGAGCTGGCCCGCGCCATGGGCTGGCGGGTGGACGTGTTCCACGCCAACGATTGGACCACCGGCCTGGTGCCGGTGTATCTGCGCACCCTCTACGCCGCCGATCCCCTACTAAAGGCCAGCGCCTCGCTGATGACCGTGCACAACCTGGGCAACCAGGGCCAGTTCTGGCACTACGACATGCCGCTGACCGGCCTGGGCTGGGAGTACTTCACTCCCGAGGCCCTGGAATTCTACGGGCAGATAAATTTCCTGAAGGGCGGTTTGGTGTTCGCGGACATGATCTCCACCGTGTCTCACACCTATTCCCAAGAGATTCTCACCCCCGAGTTGGGTCACGGCATGGAGGGGGTGCTCAGGGCCCGGCGCGATCGTCTGACCGCCGTGGTCAACGGCATCGACTACCAGCTTTGGGACCCGGAGCATGATAACCGCCTGGCGGCCAATTACAGCTGCCGGGACATGGCCCCCAAAGCCCGCTGCCGCCAGGCCCTTATGGAGCTTTACGGCCTCAACGACGACGGGGGGCGGCCCCTGGTGGCGGTGGTGGGCCGCCTGGAAGACCGCAAGGGCCTGGACCTGATCACCGCGGCCATGGAGCGCTTTTTCGAGATGGGGCTCAACCTGGTGGTCATGGGCTACGGCGAGGACCACTACCACGTGGCCCTGAACGAGCTGGCCCAGCGCTATCCCGGCCGACTGGGCGTGACCATAGGCTTTGACATAGACCTGGCCCACCGCATCATGGCCGGGGTGGACATGCTGCTGGTGCCCAGCCGCTACGAGCCCTGCGGCATCCACCAGATGCAGGCCCTGCGCTACGGCGCGGTGCCGGTGGTGCGCAACACCGGCGGCTTGGCCGACACGGTGGTGGACCACCAGCTGGAAGGCGAGGGCACCGGCTTCAAGTTCGGGCCCTTCACCGTGGAGGCCATGCTGGAGGCCCTTAGCCGGGCCAAGGAGGCCTACGCCCAGCCCGAGCAGTGGCATGGCTTGATGCAACGGGGCATGGCCCAGGACTTCTCCTGGCAGGCGGCGGCGCCACGCTACGTTCAGATATATCAAAAGGCCCAGGAAATGGTGGGCCAGAGGCAGAGGGCCTAAGCCATGGATCATGAGCAACGATTCGACGTCCTGGCTCATGTAGTGGAAATCGCCAACGCCTCGGTGGAGGTGCATGAGCGGCTGGACAGCATCTTGGGCACCATCAACAAGCACCTGGGCTCGCGCCTGGCGGTGCTGTTTCTGCAGGAAACCGCCAAGAGCCAGCTGACCCAGGCCAACGTATGGCCCCGCCAGCCGCGAGGCGGCAACCCCCTGGAAGTGGCCTTCGGCCAGGGCCAGGTGGGCCGCGCGGCCCGTGACCGGGATCCCCAACTGGTGCAGGTGAGCCTGCCCAGCGACGACCCGGCCCTGGACGCCCTGTGCCAGGAGGGCGAACTGGCCGCCCTGTTCCCGGTGATGGACGACAACCGGCTCTACGCCGTGCTGCTTTTGGTCTTCGAGCCGGGGCGCACCATGGACACCGACGAGGTGCTCCTGTTGCAGATGGTCTCCCGGGAGATGGCTGGCGCCATCCGCAACCACCGCCTCTACTTCGAGGCCAAGCGGCGCATCACCGAGCTCAACGTGATCAGCGAGTTGGGCCGGGCGGCGGTGTCCACCATCGAGCTGGACGAGCTTCTGGACACGGTGGCGGGCATGGTGGCCAAGCTGTTGGGGGCCAAGGGGGGCAAGGTTTGCATCAACGCCCCTACCAACGACCCGCCCCGCTTACAGGCCCTGTTCGGACAGGTGCCCCCGGAGTGCTCGGACATCGCGGCCTGCCTGGGCGAGTGCCAGCTCTACCACCCGGACGACGGGGCTCACCAGGAGGGCGGCGGCCAGGCCAAGGGCATGTGCGTGCCGCTGAGCTTCAAGGGCAACTACAACGGGCACCTGTGCGTGTTCGAAAAGATGGTGCTGGACAAGGACGCGGTGCCCCGCTTCAACGTGGAGGACCACAACCTTCTGCTCACCATGGCCTCCATGATCTCCTCGGCTCTGGAAAACGCCCTTGTCTTCCAGCGCATCGAGGTGTTGGCGCAACGCAACGAGGAGATGGTGGGCTCCCTGGCCACCCTCTACGAGATCAGCACCGTGCTCATGACCACCATGGATTTCGAGGCCACGGTGCTCATCGTCATGGACGCGCTGATCCACCCCGCCGGTCTGGACCACGACCGGGTGGTGCTGTTTTTGCTGGACGAGGACGAGCAGGTGATGCGCCCCATCGCCAACATGGGCAAGGACCCCGAAGACCAGATGCACATGGAGCTGACCCAGAGCTTGAACGAGCTGAGGGACCAGCGGCCCCACCGGCCACTGCTCAGCGACCTGCGCCTGGCCAACCTGGAGGTTCCCTTTGACACCAAGAACGGCAAAAGCTCCATCTATATGAACAGCGGGACCAGCGTGGTGGTGGAAGACCCCCAAAACGACCCCAGGATCGATCCCAACCTGGTGGAGGTCCTGAGCCTGAAAGAGCCCTTGGTGGCCGTACCCATGTTCGCCAAGGGCAAGGTGGTGGGGGCCATCCTGGTGAACAACTACTTGAGCCGCCGATCCTTTGGGGAGCGCGACCTCAAGCTGCTGGGCATGCTGGCCAACCTGGCCGGGTTGGCCCTGGAGACGGCGCGGCTCTACCACAACCTGGAGAGCGCCAACAAGGAGCTGGCCCAGATGCGCAACCGCCTGTTGGAGGCGGACAAACTGGCCGCCCTGGGCGAGATCGCCGCCGGGGTGGCCCACGAGATCAGAAACCCCCTGGTTTCCATCGGCGGCTTCACCCGGCGCATCCGCAAAAAGGTGGGCGACGACTCGCCCATCACCGCCTATCTGGACGTGATCATCGAGGAGGTGTCGCGCCTGGAGCGCACCCTCAACGAGATGCTGGACTTCTCTTCCGATGCTCGCGGCCACTTCGAGGAGCACGACCTCAACCAGATCATCGACCAGTCCTTGGAACTGTTGGAGCGCGAGCTGGTGGAGAACAACGTGGAGGTGCAGCGCGAGCTGGGCAAGGGCCTGCCTCCGGTGTACTGCGACGACCGCCAGATTAAGCACGTGTTCCTCAACCTGGTGCTCAACGCGGTGCAGGCCATGGGGCCAAATCACGGGCGGCTGACCATGCGCACCTTCAGCGTGATGCGCGAGGGCAAGCAGTTCGTGGCCGGCGAGGTGAGCGACACCGGTGGCGGCATCCCCATGGAAGTGGTGCACAACATCTTCAACCCCTTCTTCACCACCAAGGACGCGGGCTCGGGCCTGGGCCTGTCGATCGTGCACAAAATCGTCACCCGGCACTTCGGCCAGGTGGAGGTGCACAACCGGGGCGACGAGGGGGCCTCCTTCCTGGTGACCCTGCCCGCCGCCGAAGAGGGCCGGGCCTATCTGAAGTAGAAGGGGAGGGGAGCCATGGCCGCCGAGGTGGTGAGCCTGGAACAGGTTAGGCGCGACAAACAGGCCAGGGCCGCTTTCGGCCGCTGGGAGCGCCGCCTGGGCCACCGGCCCGACGCCGCCGCTGCTCTGCCCGACCTGCCCGACGCCGCCCTGCATCAGTTGGCCGAGCTGGGCCAGCAGGCCACCCTGGCCATCTACGACGTGGTGCTGGGAGTGCGGGGCCTGGGGCCGGGGGAGCGCTACCCCGACCTGGAGGCCCGCCAAAAGCTGGAGGCCCTGGACGTGTTCCTGTTCCTGGCCGATCAGATTCGCTTCGAGGTGATGGTGCGCCTGGGCTGGCTGGACCCCGGCCCGGTCAGGGGCGCCGGTATCCTGGAAATGGCCAAGGACTACCGCCGTTTTCAGGCCGAGGCGGGCCGCGAGCCTCTGCGCCTGACCAAGGCCTATCCCTCCTACCAGCAGGTGGAGCGGCGCATGGGCCTGGAGCCCGAGGCAGTGGTGCGCTCGGTGATCCCCCAAGCCCTGGCCGCCTTCAAGGCCGGATTGGCCTGAACCAGCCTTTTATCCACTCCCTGGAACCTGCGGGCCCATTTTCTTGACACTAAATTATGATGGTGATATTCATCATGAGCACCCGCATGAACAGCGCGCAGCCCCGGGGCTGGGCGCTTCGGCTGATTTTAGGATGATAAGGAGAACACCGGTATGCCCGCCACACCGTTCCTGGAAGTTAGTGAGGCCATCGCCCTGATGGGCGGCGAGACCCTGTACCAGTGCATGCAGTGCGGTCTGTGCTCTGGGCTCTGCCCCTGGCCCTCGGTGGACAGCCCCTTCCGCACCCGCCAGCTCATCAAGATGGGCCAACTGGGCCTGGAGGGCTTCGAGTCCGACGATATTCTTTATGCCTGCACCACCTGCAAGCTCTGCGTGAACAACTGCCCCCGCGAGGTGGCCATCATCGACGTGATCCGGGCCATGCGGGCCATGATCGCCGAGAGCGGCGCCGCCCCCAAGAGCCTGGGAGCCATCATGGGCTCCATCCACTCCAAGGGCAACCCCTGGTCCGAGGAGCGCGACAAGCGCGAGAAGTGGACCGAGGGCCTGGAGGTGCCGCGCTTCGACGGCAGCCAGGAGTATTTCCTGAGCGTCTGTTGCACCTCGGCCTATGATCCCCGCTCCCAGCAGATCGCCAAGGCCCTGGTAAAGGTGCTGAACGCGGCGGGCGTGAGCTACGGCATCATCGGCAACGAGGAAAGCTGCTGCGGCGAGGCCCTGCGCAAGATGGGCGACGAAGAGCAGTTCACCGGCCTGGCCGAGAAGAACATCAAGCTGTTCAACGACAAGGGCGTGAAGAAGATTCTCACCACCAGCCCCCACTGCTTCACCACCTTCACTCAGGAATACCCCGAGTTCGGTGGCGAGTTCGAGGTGGTGCACTACACCCAACTGCTCAAGCAGCTCTTGGACGAGGGCAAGCTGAGCCTGGGCGGCTACAACAAGAAGGTGATCTACCACGACCCCTGCTACCTGGGCCGTCACAGCCAGGTGTTCGACGAGCCCCGTGAGCTTCTGGCCGCCACCGGCGCCGAGGTCATGGAGTTCAAGCGCAACAAAAACATGGCCACCTGTTGCGGCGGCGGCGGCGGACGCCTGTGGATGGAAGCCGAGCCCGAGCAGCGCTTCAGCACCCACAAGATCCGCGAGGCGGCTGAAAAGGGCGCCGAGGTGTTGGCCACCTGCTGCCCCTACTGCATCAACATGTTCGTGGACAGCGCCAAGACCGAGAACGTGGATGACAAGCTGGAGGTCAAGGACCTGGCCGAGATCATCGCCGAGCAGCTCTAATCCGGTACTTTGCAATGTTCAGCCCCTGGGCCGTCACGGTCCGGGGGCTTTTTTTGTCGCGTGGTCCGGCATAGAATGTAAGCAAATTAAATTTGGAGGCGGGGATCATGAAAAAGTTGTTGGTGATCGGTTTGAGCGTGGGGATGCTGCTGGCCGCCACTCTGGCCCAGGCCGGCGAGAGCCAGGGGGAGAAGCTGGTGCGCGACCTGTGGGCTCTGTTCGCAGCCAAGGACATGGCCAAGATCGAGGCCATGACCAGCCCGGCCTTTCAGTCAGTGCGCAGCATCGGGGCCTATGACAAGGCCCAGCAGATGAAGCTGACTGCGGGCCTAAACCTGGGACCCTACACCCTGAGCGACTTCAAGGTGACCGAGCAGGGGCCGGTGATCGTGGCCACCTACATGGTCAGCGTGTCCGAGACCATCAACGGCCAGCGGCTGGACAAAAAGCCGGCCCCGCGCATGAGCATATTCATCAAGACCGAGCAGGGATGGCAGTGGCTGGCCCACGCCAACCTGAAGCCGGTGAAGTAAGGAAAATCATGCGGCGTCTCTTTTGCCTGCTCGCAGCCCTGTTCCTGCTGACCAGTGCCACCGCCTGGGCCGAACCCCAGGCGGACGGCGAAAAGCTGGTGCGCGACCTGTGGGCCGCCTCGGCCACCAAGCAGTGGACCCAACAGGTGGGGATGATCTCCCCGGCCTTTCAGTCGGTGTATCCCTCCGGGGCTAGGAACAAGGCCCAGGAAATGGCCAGTTTGGATGAGGTCACTTTCACCAAATTCGAGCTGAGCGGTTTTCGCACCACCCAGCAGGGGCCGGTGGTTGTGGTCACCTATCTGGCCAAGGTGGAGGAGATGAAGGGCGCCCTGCGGGTGGACGGCAAGACCTCCCCGCGCATGAGCGTGTTCATCCACACCAACAAGGGCTGGCAGTGGCTGGCCCACGCCAGCATCCCCGCGCCGTAGGGCAGGGGAGAGCCGGTTCGCGCCCTCGGGTCCGCCATGACTCGGGGGTTTGTTTTTGGGGGAGGGGTCGGCTCTTTTTTAGATTAGTGGGTCATTGCGAGGCCCGCCGCCTGGGGCGTTGGTTTGGAAAGGGGCCTTGTCGCGGCGGGCCGTGGCAATCTTCCGTTTCCCTGGGTGTCTCGCAGGCATGACAAGCAGTGTAGGGGAGGGGTTTACCCCCTCCCTTTCTTAATGGCGGGCGCTCTCGGGCGGGGATAAACCCCGCCCCTACATTTTCCATTGGAATAACCCAAGCCTTGTCGTTGCGAGGAGCGCAGCGACAAAGCAATCTCTGGGCGAAGGACAGAGGTCCGGGGGTGCTGCGGGCGCATGACAAGGGAGAAGGAAGGTCGCCACGGAGCAACGGGAGGGCGGCCCTTTGCAGGCAAGCCGTGGTGGCCGCCGCTCCTCGCGATGACAGCTATTGCTGGAGGCGGTGTTATTCTTCCGAGGCCTTGAGGTCGCGCAGCAGGCGGTCGAGCTTTTCACGGTATATGGCCGGGTCCTGCCAATTGCGGAAATCACCAACCACCTTGCTAATTACATCTGTTTTGCGTGGGTGTTCCCACTTATCGAACAAGTAATTGTCTATGCGGATGGGAAAGAGGATGTGCTTTCCCTCGGCGTCCTCGCGTTGGAGGGCGCGCTCAAGCTCCCGGAGAACGGCAGGGCTGTTCAAAGATTGTTTTGAACAAACAAGAATGAGCTTGTCATAAATTTTAATCGGCTTGTCGATTTCCCCCCATACACTTCTTCCCCACCTGGCGTCTTCAGGGAAGTACCAACAACGAGCTCCCTTAGATTGTAGGTCGGCATACAGGCGGTCACAAAAAAGATGGTCCTTTGTGCTGTGGCTGATGAAGCATTTGTAAAATTGGAACGGCTCAGCGGTAACCAAGGATGGTATGAGTTTGATTAAATCTTCCGGTACACCACAGCCACGCAGGAAGGATTCGGGGATTTTGCCTTGGGATTGGTAGAGGGTGTCTATGCCCAGAGAGGAAGGGCCCGTATGATGAACCGAATCCAGACCTAGGGTTTCACTCAAATCGTTGGCTGCGAATGTGGTATGACCAACAAAGGCTCTTGAGAGGTTCGCTCCTGCGAAATCAGTTTGCCTAAAATCTACACCTACTAAATAGGAACCTTTTAGATTGGCACAGTAAAAATCTGCACCTCCTAAAAGGGAGGCACCGAGGTCTGCTCCAACAAGATCTGATTCGGCGAAAAATGCCATCCTTAGATCAGAATTTGTGAAAGATGCTTCCTTTAAGTTAACGCGAGTAAAATCCACACCTGCCAAATTACAATTTTCTTGCCGTATTCCCTGGAGGTCGAGGTATTCTCCCCAATTGCTATGCCTCCATCTATTCCAAACCTTCACTCCTTGTTTGAATATTCTCAAATGCTCAGGATTAGCCACAACGTTCCCCCTCTTTCCTTACTAACTCTTTCTTCTCCCCACGCCCCACGCCAACCGCTCGCCCATCATACCCCACCCCCGCCCCAACCGACTATCCTTGACACCGCCTCCCGCTCCCCTTACTTATTACCTAACGACCAACCCAGCCGAGGAGAGAACGTGACCGCGCTTCCCGCCCTGGACCCCACCCTGACCTTTGAGCAAGGCCCCATCCGCCCGCCCAGCGAGGCCCAGAGCCTGCTACTGCGCTTCACCCGCAACTGCCCTTGGAACAAGTGCAAGTTCTGCCCGGTGTACAAGCGCCGCACCTTCAGCCGCCGCTCCTTGGAGGAGATCAAGGCCGACATCGACACGGCGGCGGAGATGCGCCGGGAGATCATGGAACTTTCCAAGGCCATGGGCCATGGCGGCGACTTCAGCGCGGACGTGGTGAACCGGGTCTTCTCCACCCCCACGGTCAGCGACGCCTTCCGCAACGTGGCCGCCTGGCTCTACTACGGCACTGGCAACGTATTCTTGCAGGACGCCAACAACCTGGTGATGAAGCCCGAGGTGCTCACCGAGGCCCTGCATTATTTGCGCGAAAAGCTGCCCGAGGCCAAGCGGGTCACCACCTACGCCCGCTCCTCCACCGCCGCCCAGCGCACCGTGGAAGAGCTGACCATGATCCGCAAGGCGGGCCTGAACCGGGTGCACATCGGCCTGGAGACCGGCTACGACCCGCTGCTCAAGTTCATGAACAAAGGCGTGACCGCGGCCAAGCAGATCAAGGGCGGGCAGAACATCAAGGCCGCGGGCATGGAGCTGAGTGAGTACGTGATGCCCGGCCTGGGCGGCCAGCGCTGGTGGCGCGAGCACGCCACGGCCACCGCCGAGGTGCTCAACCAGATCAACCCGGACTTCATCCGCCTGCGCACCCTCAGGGTGCCCGAGCGCATCGAGCTGCACAAGGACCTGATGGCGGGCGACTTCGTCAAGCGCAGCGACGACGAGACCGTGGAGGAGATTCGCCTGTTCATCGCCACCCTGGACGGCATCACCTCCACCATCACCAGCGACCACATCATGAATCTCATCGAGACGGTGGGCGGCAAGCTGCCCGAGGACAAGCCCAAGATGCTGGCCATCTTGGACAAGTATCTGGCCTTGCCGGATCACGAGCGCCTGCTTTACCGGATGTGCCGCCGCATGGGACGCTGCCGCGAGCCCCAGGACATCGACCGCATGGGCCTGCGGGGCGACCTGGAGGCCAACCTGGCGCGGATCGAGGCCTCCGGCCAAAATGCTGATGACTTGCTCAACGAGCTGGCTGATTCGATGGTGTGACGGCGCAGCCTGGAAGCCGGGGGCTTTGTTGGCCTGGCTCATTCACTCCTCAGCGTAGGAAAGACTACGCCTGCGTCGTTCGTTCGCCGTCCGCCTCGCCCGCGACTCCCAGTCTGCACCGCCTCAGCTACGGGCGGGTGACACGGACTTTTGTGGGGCGGCCCACTATGGGATGGTTTGCCGGCCCCCGGCGTGGTAAACCTCGGCTATGTCAGAGATAAATCTAGAGCGCCGCATTAAACGTCAGGCCTGGGCCCCGGAGCACCGCTTTTTCGCGGTGACTGCCCCTGGGTTGGAGCCCCTTTGCGCGGGCGAACTGGCCGCCCTGGGGGCCTTGGACATCCAGCCTGAGCCGGGCGGGGTCAACTTCGTTGCCAAGCTGGAGACGGCTATAAAGGCCAACCTGTGGCTGGCCACCGCCGGGCGGGTGTGGCTGCGGCTCAAAGACTTCCGGGTGCGCCTATGGGAAGACCTGCTGCGCCAGGCCGACTCGGTGCCCTGGGAGGTGTTCATCACCCCCGGAGCGCCCCTGAACATCCAGGTGAGCCTCATCGGCAGCAACCTGAAGCACACCGGGCGCATCGCCGAGGTGGTGGGCCAGGCGGCGGCCAAGCGTTTGCGCGAGATGGGCCTGGCCGCTCCGGTGCCCGCCAAGCCCGGCGATGAGACCGCCCAGCGCCTGCAAATTCGCGGCTCCGACCGCCGCGCCTCCCTTAGCCTGGACATGAGCGGAGCCCACTTGCACAAGCGCGGCTGGCGGGCCCAGGGCGGGGCCGCCCCCCTGCGCGAGGATTTGGCCGCCGCGCTGCTGTTGCACTGCGGCTACGACGGTTCGCTGCCCCTGCTGGACCCCATGTGCGGCAGCGGCACCCTGGTCATCGAGGCGGCGGCCATGGCCCGGCATCTGCCGCCCGGCCTGGGGCGCAGCTTTGCCTTTGAGCAGTGGCCTTGCCACCGTGAGGCGGCCTGGAATTATATGAAGCGCCAGGCCGTGGAGCAGGCCTTGCCCGCGCCGCCCGCTCCCATCACGGGCCGGGACAGCAACGGCGAGGCGGTGGATCTGGCCTGGGGCAATGCCGAACTGGCCGGGGTGGGGCAGGGGCTTGTCTTGGAGACGGCCGACTTTTTCGCGGCCGAGCCGCCCGCTGCGCCGGGGCTGGTGGTGATGAACCCGCCCTATGGCAAGCGCCTGGGCAGCGTGCGCCAGGCCCAGGACCTAGCCGGTCGCCTGGGGCAGCGTTTGGCCCAGGCCTATCCCGGCTGGCGCTGCGGAGTGGTGCTCTATCTGCAGGAGTGGGTGGAACTGCTGGGGCTGGAGAATCCGTCCCTCATCACCGCGCCCTTCGGCGGCCTGCACGTCACCCTACTGTCAGGCACGGTCCCGCAAAAATAAATTCTCGCGGAACAATTTCCCAGAATTAAAGGACGCTCCTGCGGCACAGCCAGGGGCGACTAGGCAAGGCGTCGGGCGGAGCGAACGCCGCAGGCGTAGGTTACCTACGTCGAGGCGGGCGCGACGTCGGCAACGCGGTATGCTGGATTCTGGCGCAGCCGCCCAATTACATGTTCCAGCCGCCCGATACCTCCCAAGCGGCTCCAGTGACGAAACTCGCCTCGCTGGAGGCCAAAAAGGCGATCACGTTGGCGATCTCACCGGGCTGGGCCATGCGCCGCATTGGGGTTTCGGCCAAGAGCTTGGCCTTTATCTTCTCCGACATCAGGGCGCGGATGGCCGGGGTGTCGGTGAGGCCGGGCAACACGCAGTTGACCCGCACTCCCTGGCGGGCCATCTCCCGGGCCGCCGATTTGGTCAGCCCCACCATGCCCGCCTTGGCCGCGCTGTAGGCCGCCTCGCCCTGGCCGCCGATTTTGGCGTACACGCTGGACACGTTGACTATGGCGCCCTGGCCCGCCTGGGCGAACACGGGCAGCACGGTCTGCATGCCCAGCAGGCAAGCGGTGAGGTGCACCGTGAGCACCGCTTCGAAGTCGTCCCGGCCCAACCCGGCCACCCCGCCGGGGCGGTCGAAGCCCGCGTTGTTCACCAGCACGGTGAGCGGGCCGTAGCGGCGCACCGCCTCTTCCACCACGCATTGCCAGTCCTGGGCCTGGCGCACGTCCATGGCCAAGGCCATGGCCCGGCCTCCGGCTCCCTCGATGGCCAAAGCCCCGGCCTCGGCGCTGGGCAGGTCCTGATCGGCCAAAACCACCGCCGCTCCCAGGTTGCCCATCTTTTCGGCCACGGCCAGGCCGATGCCCCGGCCCGCTCCGGTGATCAAGGCCACCTCGCCCGTGAAATCCATGCGCTTCTCCATGTTAGAGGCCGGTAGACGCCAAGCGTGTTCGCCTGCTCCTGGGATAGCCTTTTTGCCGCCCCAGGTCAATGCCAACCATGCTTCCGGGGCTTGACCGGCGCGGCCGGCGATGATAACTAAGAGCCAAAGCCATGTGGTGTGGCGCCTTGAAAAGGGCATGGGAAGCCGGTGCGAATCCGGCGCGGACCCGCCGCTGTGAGTGGGGACCAAACCCGCATAAAGCCACTGGCCGCCGCCTCCCAGGGAGGCGCGGGCCGGGAAGGCGCGGGGAGTAGGACGATCCACGAGCCAGAAGACCGGCCACACCATGAACGCCCCGGTCGTGGGAGATGGTAAATCCCCGATCCCGTAATGCATGCGGGACGGGGCTTTTTTGTGGAGCACGGTAGTTGCTCCCCATCTCTCTGGAGGATCGGACATGGAAAACACCCTGCTGGCGGCCCAGGCGGGCCGAACCACCCCTGTCATGGAAACCATCGCGGCCCAGGAGGGCCTTAGCCCCGAGGCGGTGCGCCAAGAGATCGCCTTGGGCCGTCTGGTGGTCCCCCAAAACCCCAACCATGATTGCCGGGTGGTGGGCATCGGCCGGGGCATGCGTACCAAGATCAACGCCTCCATCGGCACCAGCACCGACCTGGCCGACGTGGGCGAGGAGGTGGCCAAGGCCCTGGCCGCCCAGGAGGCTGGCGCGGACACCTTGATGGAGCTGTCCGTGGGTGGCGACCTGGACCTGGTGCGCCGCGAGGTCTTGGCGGCGGTGGACCTGCCCGTGGGCAACGTGCCCCTGTATCAGGCTTTCAGCGAGGCGGCCCAGCGCCACGGCGACCCCAACAAGCTGGACCCGGAGGAGCTTTTCGAGCTCATCGAGCGCCAGTGCGCCGACGGCATCTCCTTCATGGCCATCCACTGCGGCATCAACCTGTTCACCCTGGAGCGCCTGCAGCGCCAGGGCTACCGCTACGGCGGCCTGGTGAGCAAGGGCGGGGCCTCCATGGTGGCCTGGATGCAGGCCAACCAGCGCGAGAACCCCTTGTACGAGCAGTTCGACCGGGTGGCGGGCATCCTCAAGAAATACGACGCGGTGCTCAGCTTGGGCAACGGCTTCCGGGCCGGGTCCATCGCCGACTCCAGCGACCGGGTCATGGTGCAGGAGCTCTTGATCAACTGCGAGCTGGCCGAGCTGGGCCGGGACATGGGCTGCCAGATGATGGTGGAGGGGCCGGGCCACGTGCCCCTGGACGAGGTGGAGGCCAATATAATTCTCGAAAAGCGCATGAGCGGCGGCGCGCCCTATTACATGCTGGGGCCTTTGCCCACCGACCTGGGGGCTGGCTACGACCACGTGGTGGCGGCTATCGGCGCGGCCCAGTCGGCCCGCTACGGCGCGGACCTGATCTGCTACATCACCCCGGCCGAGCACCTGGCCCTGCCCAACCTGAACGACGTGGTGGAGGGGGTCAAGGTGGCCCGCCTGGCGGCCCACATCGGCGACCTGGCCAAGTACCCCGAACGCCGCGACCGGGACATGGCCATGAGCAAGGCCCGCCGCGACCTGGATTGGGAGGCCCAGTTCGAGCTGGCCCTGTTCCCGGACGACGCCCGGCGCATCCGGGGCGAGCGCTCGCCCAGCAACACCCATGTCTGCACCATGTGCGGGGAGTTCTGCGCCAATAAGGGGGCCAACCAGGCCCTGGGCCACATGCTGGTCGACAGTAAAAAGCGTTAAGGCATTCCATAAGCTACCCAGAGCCCCCGCGCCTCGTCTTGACAGGCGGGGCCGGGGGTTCTAATATTGCATAACTACGCGGCATTTCAGCCCATCACCGCTGGGAGGGCTTATGGCCGTACACGGGAAAGACGAGCGAGGGCAAGACCTGTTCGATCTGGTACAGCGCGAGTTCACTAGGCGCGGCCTGTTGGGCCGGGTGATTCTGGTGCAGGTCTACGGGCGCAGCTACAGCGCGCGTTGCGACGCGGAGTGCTTCAGCCTGTACCGGATCAACGAACGCCCCCACGTGCCGCCGGGAATGCCCGGCTGGACCGTGTGCCGGGTGGCTCGGACCGAATGTTTCAGCCTGGACCTCAGCGAGGAGGCCTGCCCCGAGCCCTCATCTCCCCAAGCCTTGGATGAAGCCAGGGCCTGGGTGGAGCGCCTGTTGGCCGCCCTGGATAAACCCAGCGTTTTTTCGCGAGCATAAGGAGACAGTTTAGTGCGCATCTACGTGTCGGGCTCCATGGCCTACGACCGCATCATGAATTTCGAAGGGCGCTTTGCCGATCACATCCTGCCCGACAAGATCCACGTGCTCAACGTATGCTTCAACGTCAACGGCTTGCAGGAAAAGCTGGGCGGCACCGCCGGCAACATCGCTTACGGCCTGGCCCAACTGGGCGAGCGCCCGGTGCTGCTGGGCTGCTTGGGGCGCGACGGGGCTCGCTATCTGGAGTGGATGGACAGCCACGGCGTGGACACCAGCCAGGTGCGCCACGTGGAGGAAGAATTCACCGCCGGGGCCTTCATCACCACCGACAAGTCGGACAACCAAATCACCGGTTTCAACCCCGGCGCCATGAATTTTCCCTGCCAGTGCGCGGTGGAAGATATGAAGCCCGACGCCTCCCTGGCCATCGTGGCTCCCGGCAACCTGGAAGACATGACCGAGCTGCCCTCCCAGTTCCGCCGCCGGGGGATTCCCTATATCTTCGACCCCGGCCAGTCGCTCAACATCTGGCAGGGCCCTGCTCTGACCAAGGCTTTCACTGGGGCCAAGATTCTCGTCAGCAACGACTACGAGCTGGAGCTGATCCAGCGCATGACCGGCCTCAAGCTCAGCCAGATATTGAGCAAGGTGGAGGCTCTTATCACCACTAAAGGCGAGGAGGGCTCGGTATTGTGGCGCGGCCCGGACCGCACCGATATCCCCGCCTGCCCAGCCAGCCAGGTGCTGGACCCCACCGGCGCGGGCGACGCCTACCGCGCTGGCCTGCTCAAGGCTTTGGCCATGGGCAGGGACCTGGCCCAGGCCTGCCTGTGGGGCGCGGTGTTGGCCTCTTATGCCGTGGCCTGCTACGGCACCCAGGAATATGAAGTGGACCAGGCCCAGTTCGCCCAGCGTTTGGAAACCCTGGGCGGCACGGCGGCTTGACAGCGGGCGGCCCGGAGCCAGCATACTAGACGAACAGGAAAGGAACCGCGCCCGTGGATACCCAGACCGGCGACATCGTACTTATCTATCGTAAAAAGGAGCCGGTGGCCTACGCCAGGGTGGAGGAGATACTGGCCGACCGCAAACCAGGCTGGTGGCAAATCCGCATGCTGATTTTGCATCCTCCGGCCCAGGAAGTAACCTGGATCCTGCGGGAAGAATATATAGAGGGCGGGGACTTCACCATGGGCGGCGATCCGGTGCGCCTGGAACGCCTGGCCCCGCCCCAGCCCGCCCTGCCGGTGGTGGAAGAACCGGAGCCCGAGCCTGACGGCGCCGCGCCGCGGGACAAGGGCGGCGGCAAGGTGGTGAGCTTGTCCCGCCGACGCAGCAAGGACTGATCCGCCCCAGACAGAACAGGGAGCCATGAGCCCACGAGAGACCAGACAGCGCCCCCATCCCTTGCAGCCCTTCAGGTTCAACCTGGAGTTTCGCCCCCGCTTTTCCGACCTGGACCCCCTGGGCCGGGTGAGCAACTCGCGCTTCTTCACCTATTTCGAAGAGGCGCGCATGGCCTACCTGTCCCAACTGGGCCTGTGGGCCCCCGCCGGTTCGGGCCTGTGCCTGCTAGTGCAGCGGGACACCTGCCGCTACCAGTTGCCGGTGCAGCACCACCATCTGGTGCAGGTGTTTTTGCGCACCGCCGATTGGGGACGGCGCTCCTTCAGCTTCCACTACGCCCTGTGGCTACCCGAGGAGGACCTCTTGGCCGCCGCAGGCACCACCAGGGTTTCCTGCTTCAACCCGGCCACCGGCCGGGCCTGCGATTTGCCGGAAGAATACCTCCTGGCCATGCAGGCCTATGAGTTGGAGGACGGGGAGTAGGGCGGCGGGGACCGGCGCGGCACGGCAAATTAACCGTACTGTCCCTTGTCCATAGGTGGTTCCTCTGGCAAACTTCATCCCATGAATGAAAGCGGCATATGGATCTGGCTGACCTGGACCGGCTTGGGCCTGGTGGGCCTGCTGGTGGCGGTGCTGGGCCCCTTGCTTTTGGGCCGCCTGCTGTGCCCTCGCCTCACCCTGGCTCTGTTCCGCCGCTATAGCTGGCTGTTGCAGGGGCTGTTGGACCGCATCAGCCCCGGCCTGGACCTGCGCCTCATGGTGCGGGCGGGCAACCGCTACTTCCGTAAGGCCTTCGCGGCCACCCCCTTTTCCCGGCGGGTGCTCTTTTTGCCCTTCTGCCTGAAGCCCCTGGACTGCGCCGCTGAGGTGGACCCGGACAAGGGCCTGCTATGCACCGGCGGCTGCCCCGGCTGCCAGGTGGGCCAGGTGCGCGACGAGGCCTTGGCCTTGGGCTATGCCGCGGTGTACGTGGTGCCCAGCTCGCGCATCCTCAGGGGACGGGGGCTTTTGCCCAGCGACCAGTTCATCAAGAAAAAGATAAAGGCCCACGCGCCGGGCGCGGCCCTGGGGGTCACCTGCCCCTGGCATCTGCGCAACCGGCTGTTGGCCAAGTACACCCTGCGCGGCGGCAACTACACCTCGGTGACCAGCGCCGAGCCCCGGGAAAAGACCGTGGCCCCCCTGCAAGGAGTGCTCATGGACCGGCAGAACTGCCGCCAGGGCACGGTGAACTGGGAGCGGGTGCGCTCCTGCATGGCCTTGGGACGGGGCCAGGCCCCCAAGCTCGGCCTGCCCATCATCATTGAAAAAACTTAGTTAGCCCCCAGGACATTCTTGGCGTTCTGACGGGCGGCCGCAAAGGCGGCCGGGCCGTGGTGCATGCGTTTGGGTCCGCAACGGGGCATGTCCTTGGCCACGACCTCGCGCAGGGCCAGGCCGCGCTCCAGCACCGCATTTTTTTGATCCAAATACATCTGCCAGCGGGCTGCGTCCACGGATCGGGATTGGATGCGCAGGGGAGCCAGGCTGCGGGCCAGGGTCTGGGCCGGAGTGCGCTCCAGGCTGGAGCTGGGCAGGATGTGCACCACCAGGCTGGCCGCACCCAAGTGCTCGGCGCAGGCGGTGAGCGGGGCCTTGTCGATGAGTCCGCCGTCCACCAGCAGGCCGCCCTGGTGGGGCACCGCCGCGAACAGGGCTGGCACTGCGCCCGAAGCGCGCACCGCCGTGGGCAAAGAGCCGCTGGTCAAGACCACCCGGCGGGCGCTGGTAAGGTCCAGGGCGCTCATCAGGCAGGGCTTGGGGCAGTCCTCGAAGCGGGTGGCGGGCAGGTACTCGCCCAGCAGACGCTCAAAGGCCTCGCCCGCCAGGTAGCCGCTGCGCCCTTTTAGGCCGCCCAGGAGCCAGCGGATGGTGTCGGCCGGGGAGGGCGGGTCCCAGAAGTCGCGGCGGCCCAGTTGGCGGAACAATTCCAGCATGCGCTGGGGAGAGGCCCCGCCCGCGGCAAAGGCGGCCACCAGGGCCCCCGATGAGCTCCCCGCGTAGGCGTCCGGGGTTAGCCCCAGGTCGGCCAGGCCCTGCAAAAAACCGGCGTGGGCGAAGAACCCGAAAAATCCCGAGGACATCACCGCTACCACCGGCCGGGGCAGGTCCCTCAGGTCTACGGCATTTTCTTGATTAGTCATGGGCACATCTCTAGACTAGGGCCATGCTGCTGTCAACCCAGCTCGAATATTTCATGAAGGTCATGTGTCCGGCTGCGCCAGGCAACGTGCCGTTGCTGTCATAGGGGTGGAGTAACTTGCTGTCTGGCCCAACCCACGTTGTCTTCGTCGCAACTCTTTGGCAGCCCAAGCCTTGGGCCCGGCATGCGGTGTTGCTGGCTGCGTTCGGGCCTTGACGTAGCTTTAGCTACGCCTGCGGCCCTCACTTGCCAGACGCCTTGTCTGCCGACGGCTGGCTGTGCCGGCGATGGGGACCAATTGGATGTTGGTAATGCGAGCACATTTCCCTAACGGCCCTATGAATTCTGATTCATGGTTGGATGCCACCCGACCCTCATAAAATATCCGGGCAGGTGAGGTTCATGGACGAAAAAATCGAAAAACTGGCCGACCTGGTGATACAGGGAGGCGGTCTGGTGGTGTTTACCGGCGCGGGCATGTCCACCGAGAGCGGCATACCCGATTACCGTTCGCCGGGGGGCATCTGGAGCCGTCACAAGCCGGTGGATTTTTCAGAATTTCTGGAGGACCCCGAGGCCAGGTGCAATTACTGGCGCTTTTACCAGGAATGGTATCCCGGATTTGAAGGAGCCTACCCCAACCAGGGGCACAAGGCCCTGGGGCGGCTGTGGGACGCGGGCTTGCTCACCGGGGTGATCACCCAGAACGTGGACGGCCTGCACCAGGCGGGCGGGGTGCCGGACAACGCGGTGGTGGAGCTGCACGGCAACGTGTTCGAGACCAGGTGCCTGGACTGCGGCCGCTTCAGCGAACCCACCGCCGAGGTGCTTAAGCGCTTCCGCAAGGGCCACAAGGACCCGACCTGCCCCTCCTGCGGGGGCAGGCTAAAACCGGCCACCATATCCTTTGGCCAGGACCTGAACCTGCGTGACTTGGAGCTGGCTCGGCACCTGTGCTGCGAAGCCCAACCCCTGGTGGTGGTGGGCTCCAGCCTGGCGGTGAACCCGGCGGCCGAACTGCCCCGCTACACCCTGGGCCTGGGTCATGACCTGGTAATCATCAACCAGACCCTGACCCACCTGGACCCCAAGGCCACGCTGCTTTTCCGGCGACCGGCGGGCGAGGCCTTGGCCGCCTTGGCTGATGCCGTATTAAAGCGTAAATAACAACGGTATGTAAGGCTAATTAGTTAATAAATTACTTTAACTGGTGAGCTGGCCGTTTTCATCGATGGGCAGGGGGTGGCCCACCCGGTAGGCCTGGGCTTGGCCAGTGGCGATCTTCTTGCCATCCTCCTGCCACACCTCGGCATCGTACAGGGCGGTCTTGCGGGTGGCGTTGACCTCCCTGGCCTCGGCGAACAGGCGCGCCCCCTGGTCCGGCGGAGCCAAATAATAGATGTTCAGCGACAGGGCCACCGCCACCTGGCCGTGGGCGTTGCAGGCCAGTTGGAAGGCCTCGTCCAGCAGGGAGAAGATGGCTCCGCCGTGCAGCTTGCCGAAAATGTTTTGCATGTCCGGCCGAAAAGTCATGGCCGTGCGGGCCCGGCCGGGCTCAATCTCCAGCACCTCGATGTCCAAAAGCTTGGGATAGGGCTCGTCTTGGCAACGCTTCCGGAGTTTGTCCACCGCCTCTTGGCTCACGCTTTACCTCCCTGGGGCTGGGTAAGAATATTTCATGCGGTAAGATAGCATGTAAACCCCCATGGAACCCATACTCTGGAGAACCGCTTGGACTTAGAAACTCCTGCCCAACCCGGCCAAGAAATGCAGTTGACCATCGAGGACTTGGCCTCCGGCGGCGACGGCCTGGCCCGTGAAGCCTCGGGCCGTGTGGTCTTCGTGCCCGGAGCCCTGCCCGGCGAAAAGGTGCGGGCCAAGCTGGTCCAGGCCAAGCGCGACTTTGGGCGGGCCGAGTTGCTCGCGGTGGAGGAGGCTTCCCCCGCGCGGGTGACGCCGGTGTGCCCCCTGTTCGGGGAGTGCGGAGGCTGCCAGATGCAACATCTGGAGTACTCGGCCCAGGTGGAGGCCAAGGCGGCCTGGGTGCGCCGGGCCCTGTCGCGCCTGGGGGACCTGCCGCCTTTGGTCACGGTGCCTTCGCCCCAGGTCTGGGAATGGCGGCACCGGGTGCGCCTCACCGTGGGCGATCAAGGCCTGGGCTTTTTGGCCGCGGCCAGCAAACGGGTGGTGCCGGTGAAGGTCTGCCCCGTGGCCGCGCCCGAGGTGAACCGCCTGCTGCCCGGTCTGGCCCAGGGCCTGGCCGAGATGAACACCGACCACATAGCCTATGTGGAGATTTTGGGGGGAGGAGAGCGCTCCCTGGTGACCATGGGGCTGGACCGGGGCCGCCCCTTGTCCAACCGCTGGCGGGGCGAGCTGCGCCGCCTGTGCCGGGGCGCCGGGGCCGCGGCCACCCGCCTGGAGCAGGGCGGCCTGGTGGAGCCATGGGAGCGCCTGCCCGAAACCGGGGTGGACTACTGGCAGGAGGACGGCCTCACTCTGAGCGCCTATCCCAACGAGTTCGTGCAGGCCAACTTCGGAGCCAACCGGGAGCTTATCCGCCTGGTGCTTTCCGCCGCGGCCTCGGCCCCGGAGGGAGGGGTGTTGGAGCTTTATTCGGGCGGGGGCAACTTCACCCTGCCGCTGGCCAAGCAGGGCCGCGCGGTGCTGGCCGTGGAGGGCGATCCCGAAAGCCACGCCAGCGCCAAGGCCTTGGCCCAGCGGGAGGGCCTGAGCGGCAGCGTCGAACTGCGCCATTCCGAGGTGGCCGGGACCGCCGCCGGGCTGGCCTCCCAGGGGCGCGGCTTCGCCCTGGCCCTTTTGGACCCGCCCCGCGCCGGAGCCAAGGAGGTCATGGCCTCCCTGGTGTCCCTGGCCCCCAAGAGGATCATCTACATCTCCTGCCACCCGGCGGCCCTGGCCCGCGACGCGGCGGTGCTGCTGGCGGCTGGGTATCGCATGCACAGCCTGGCCGTGGTGGACATGTTCCCCCACACCGGCCACACGGAGGCCGTACTTGTCTTGGATCGCGCGTAGACTTCCCGCCCTGCTGCTGCTCTTGGCCCTGCTGGCCCCGGCCGCTCCCGTCGGGGCGGTGGGGCCGTTCAGCCACTTCACCTTTTGCCAAAAGCTTTGGCCCACACTGTCCATCCGCCTGGGGCACACCCAGGCCCAACGGGATAGGCTGTGGCCGGTGTTCTTGGCCGGGGCCATCGCCCACGACGCGGGCTACTATCCCGGCGCCGAGAGCAACCTGGCCTTCGCGGTGCACCTGGTCCACCCCTGGCAGGTGACCCAGGGCATGCTGGCCTTGGCCCAAAATCCCGGCGAATGGGCCTTTGCCCTGGGCTGGCTCTCCCACGCCCTTTTGGACATCCGCACCCACCGCGACCTGGTAAACGCCTTCACCGGCGGGCCCTACTCCCAGACCATGTTGGCCCACAAGCAGTTCGAGTGGGGCCTGGACTGCTGGCTGCTGGCGCGCCCCCAGGGCGAGTGGCTGTGGCTGGCGCCCCTGGACTGGCAGCCGGGCCTGGCCCTGTGGCAACGGGTCATGGCCAAGGTCTATGGCCGCTCCGTGGGCCGGGAGGTGCTGGAGCAGGCCATGCAGGCTCACCAGAAAGAGGTGCGCCGTCTGCCTTACGTGTTTTGGCTCTCCGGACGCCTCAAACGCCCGGACCATTGGGCTGGCAACGCTCTGGGCTGGGCCTTGGGGCACAGCGCCCGGCCTCTTTACGTGGCCTGGCTGGACTGGCGGGACCAGGACCTGGACGTGCGCGGCGTGCTCACCGCACGTTGGCCCTCGCCCCAGGACCAGCGCGGCCTGACCTCGGCCATGGAGCTTACCGCCAACGACTTGAACCAGGCCCTGGCCGGAGGGCCCTGGCCCCAGGGCAGCCTGGACGCGGACCCCCATTGCGAGGCGGGCGACTGTGGGCAAGTAAAGCAGGCGCGCCGCTGGCTGGATTCCCTGCCTTCCAGCGACTAGGCCGCCTTGTGGCCCCCTGGGGCGTATGTTAGTTTTGATGCATCAGCCCCTCGTCTTGGGGGGCGGCGGGTTGACGGGAGCAAGATTTTGGAGCCCCTGGAGCTTTTCACCCGGCGGGAAATCCTCACGGTCAGCGAATTGGTGGGCCGCCTCAAGCGCCTGACCGAGGAGACCTTTGACTTCGTGTGGGTGGAAGGCGAGATCAGCGGCCTGCGCACCCCGCCCAGCGGCCACGTCTATTTCGCCCTGAAAGACCGCGACGCCACCCTGAAGGCGGTGCTGTTCAAGCGCCAGTCCGCCCTGCTGCGCTTCGCTCTGGAAGATGGCTTGCAGGTGCTTTGCCAAGGCCGGGTGAGCGTGTACCAGGCCCGGGGCGAGGTGCAGCTGGTGGTGGACGCGGTGGAGCCGCGCGGGGCCGGGGCTCTGGCCCTGGCCTTTGAGCAGCTTCGCAAGCGGCTGGAGGCCGAGGGGCTCTTCGACCCGGAGCGCAAACAGGAGTTGCCCGAGGTGCCCGCCAGGGTGGCGGTGATCACCAGCCCCACAGGCGCGGCCATCCGCGACTTCTTGAACGTATTGCACCGCCGCGACCAGAACGTGGCCGTGGCCGTGTACCCGGTGCGGGTGCAGGGCGAGTCTGCTGCGCCCCAGATGGTGCAGGCCCTCAATGACCTGGCCGCCTGGGGCTGGCCCCAGGTGATCGTGCTCACTCGGGGCGGCGGATCGCCCGAGGATCTGTGGGCATTCAACGATGAGGCCCTGGCCCGGGCCATCGCCGCCTGCCCCATACCGGTGGTCTCGGCGGTGGGCCATGAGGTGGACGTGAGCATCAGCGACCTGGTGGCCGATCTGCGCGCGCCCACCCCTTCGGCGGCGGCCGAGCTTTTGGTGGCCAACCGCGACGATCTCATAAGGCGGCTTAGGGCCCTGTCCGGGCGCTTGGGCCGCTCCGGATCTCGGCTGGTAAAGGCCCGGCGGGAGAGAACCGAGTCCCTGGCCCGCGCCCTGGGCGATCCCCGCCGCCGCCTGGCCGACAAGCGCCTCAGGGTGGACGATCTGCTCTCCCGGGCGGGCCACGCCCTGGAAAGCGGCCTGCACCGCCGGGCCCGCCAGGTGGGCCGCCTGAGGGAGCGGGCCCTGACCGCCCGCCCGGAGCGCCGTTTGGCCCTGGCCCTGGGGCGGCAGCGGGAGTTGTCCCGCCGCCTGACCCAGGCCGAGGCCTCGGGCATAGGTAAGCGGCGCGCCAAGGTGGGAGCCCTGGAATCGCGCCTCAGGGCCCTGAGCCCCCTGGCGGTCTTGGGGCGGGGCTACGCCCTGGTCAGCGACGAGCAGGGGCGGGTGCTGCGCCGGGCGGACGAGACCGGTAAGGGACAAAAGATTAGCGTGCGTCTGGCCCAGGGAAGTCTGCGGGCCAAGGTGGAGGAGATAGAGCAGTGAGGCGGTTCTGGCTGGCCGGTTTTTGCGCCCTGATGATGCTTATTTTGGCCGCGCCCGCCTGGGCGGCGAGCCTGCGGGTGGAGCCCAAGAGCCTGGCCCTGGGCCAGCCCGCCCTGGTGCGCCTGTGTTTGCAAGGCAATCCCAAGGTGGTGCGCGCCGAGCTCAACGGCCGGGAGACCGCCCTGGCCCTGGGTAAGGACGGCTGCTGGTACGGGGCGGTGGCCCCGGACCTGCAAGACAAGACCGGCAAGACGGTGGTGCGGGTAAAGGCTGACGGCAAGCAGGTGGCCGCCGCGCGCATAAAGCTCTTTCGCCGCGACCGGGGAGCCCGCAAGCTCACCGTGGACCCCAAATACCTGAAGCTCAGTCCCGAGGCCCTGGAACGCTACAAAAGGGACCGCGAGCAGATGCAGAAGGTCTTCGGCTCCTTCACCCCAGAGGGCCAGTGGCACACCGCCTTCATGCTGCCTTTGGACAGCAAGGTGGTAAGCCTGTTCGGGCGGCGCAGCTTTGTCAACGGCAAGGAGCGCAGCCCCCACGGCGGGGTGGACTTGCGCGGCTCCACCGGCACCCCGGTCCCGGCGGCGGCCGACGGCACCGTGGCCCTGGTCATCGACGCCTATTTCAGCGGCAACACCGTGCTAATCGACCACGGCCAGGGGGTGATCACCCGCTATTTGCACCTGTCGCAAGCCCTGGTCAAAACGGGGCAAAAGGTGAAAAAGGGCGAGATTATAGGTAAAGTAGGAGCAACCGGCCGGGTCACCGGGCCCCATCTGGATTTCGGGGTGAAACTGGCCGGAGCGCGGGTGGACCCCCAGGATTGGGTGGCCCTGAGCCAGGTATTAGCCCAGCATTTGGGAGAGTGAGCATGGCCAAAGCCAAGAAAGAGCCCGGCTTCGAGGAGTCCTTGCAGCGCCTGGAAGAGATCGTGGAGCGCCTGGAAGACGACGACCTGGAGCTGGAGCAGTCCCTGGCCCTGTTCGAGGAAGGGGTCAAGCTGGCCACCGCCTGCAACCTGCGCCTGGACGAGGCCGAGAAAAAGGTGGCCTTGCTGCTAAAGAACAACGAGGGCGCCCTGGTGGAGGCCCCCTTTGACCAGGACGAAGAGGAGTAGGGCTTGGACCTCAAGGCCTATCTGAGCAGCCGCCGGGAGATGGTGGACGCGGCCCTGGAGCGCCTGCTGCCCGCCGATGAAAACGGCGGCCGTATCCTGGAGGCCATGCGCTACAGCATCTTCGCCGGAGGCAAGCGCCTGCGCCCCATCCTGTGTTTGGCCGGGGCCGAGGCAGTGGGCGGCGACCCGGCCCAGGTTATGTTCTGCGGCTGCGCCATGGAGATGGTGCACACCTACTCCCTGATCCACGACGACCTCCCGGCCATGGACGACGACGAGTTCCGCCGGGGCGTGCCCACCAGCCACATGGTCTACGGCGAGGGCATGGCCGTGTTGGCCGGGGACGGCCTGTTGACCCAGGCCATGGTGCTGCTCTCTGACCCGGCCGAGACCGCCGGGCTGGACCCCAGCCGGGTGCTGGAGGCCGCCCAGGTGGTGATGAGGGCCGCAGGCTATCTGGGCATGGTGGGAGGTCAGGCGGTGGACCTGGCCAGCGAAAACCTGAGGCCCGACCTGGCCACGGTGCAGTATATGCACGCCATGAAGACCGGGGCGCTCATCACCGCCTCGGTGCAGTCCGGGGCCATCCTGGCCGGGGGCGACGCGGATCAGGTGCGCCAGTTGGTGCGCTATGGACGGCGCATCGGCCTGGCCTTTCAGATCGCCGACGACCTTTTGGACCTGGAAGGGGACTTCGACGCCCTGGGCAAGACCGTGGGCGCGGACCAGGCCAGGGGCAAGATGACCTATCCTGCGGTGGTGGGACCGGTCCAGGCCCGGAGCATGGGCCAGGATCTGGTGGACCAGGCCGCGGAAATCGCCGAATCCCTGGGCCCCCAGGCGGCCCCCCTGGCCGAACTGGCCCGCTACATCATGGCCCGCACCCATTGAGGATATAGAGATAGTGTGCCCCGCTAAACAACCGCCGGTACCTCTGCTGGATCAGATCAACTCACCGGCCGACCTCCAGTACCTGAACCTGCGCCAACTGGAGAGCCTCGCCGCGGAGCTGCGCCAACGCATCATCGACACGGTGGAAAAGGTGGGCGGCCACCTGGCCCCCAGCCTGGGGGTGGTGGAACTGACCCTGGCCCTGCACTATGTGTTCGACATGCCCCAGGACAAGATCGTGTGGGACGTGGGCCACCAGACCTATGCCCACAAGCTCTTGACCGGGCGGCGCAAGCAGTTCGGCACCCTGCGCCAGTTGGGCGGCCTGTCCGGCTTCCCCAAGCGGGCCGAGAGCCCCTACGACGCCTTTGACACCGGCCACTCCTCCACCAGCATCTCCGCCGCCCTGGGCCTGGCCGTGGGCGAGCGCCTGAAAAAGGGCAAGGGCAGGGTGGTGGCGGTGATCGGCGACGGCTCGCTGACCGCAGGCATGGCCTTCGAGGGCCTGAACCAGGCGGGCGGCCTGGACGAAGACCTCATCGTCATCTTCAACGACAACGGCATGTCCATCGCCCCCAACGTGGGCGCGCTGAGCAAGTTCATGTCCCGGGCCCTTTCGGGCAAGGCCTACCAGACCTTCCGTAAGGCCATGGAGCGCCGCCTCAAGGCCATGGGCTCCATGGGTGAGGAGCTGCTGGACATCGCACGGCGCTCCGAGGAGTCCTTCAAGGCCTTCTACACTCCGGGCATGCTCTTCGAGGCCTTCAAGTTCAACTACGTGGGGCCCATTGAGGGCCACAACATTGAGCGGCTCATCGAGACCCTCAAGAACGTCAAGCCCTTGCAAGGCCCTCAGTTGGTGCATGTGATCACCACCAAGGGCAGGGGATACGCCCCGGCCGAGGCCAACCCCTCCCATTACCACGGGGTGGGGGCCAGGCCGCCCCGCCGCGACCCGGACGCCCCGCCGCCGCCCCAGAGCTACACCGAGGTCTTCGGGCACACCATGGTGGAGCTGGCCCGCAAGCGCCCCGAGATCATGGCCATCACCGCAGCCATGCCCGAGGGCACCGGCCTGGCGCCCTTTGCCGAGGAGTTCCCGGAGCGTTTCGTGGATGTGGGCATAGCTGAGCAGCACGCGGTGACCTTTGCCGCTGGTTTGGCTGTGCAGGGCTTTAAGCCCGTGGTCGCCATCTACTCCACCTTCATGCAGCGGGCCTTTGACCAGATCGTGCACGACGTGTGCCTCACCAACCTGCCGGTGGTGCTGGCCATGGATAGGGGCGGCATCGTGGGCGAGGACGGAGCCACCCACCAGGGCCTGCTGGACCTCAGCTTCCTGCGCTGCGTACCCAATCTGTCGCTCATGAGCCCGGCGGATGAGAACGAGCTTCGCCACATGCTGTTCACCGCTCTGGAGCACGACGGCCCGGTGGCCCTGCGCTATCCCCGGGGCAAGGGACAGGGCGTGCCCCACGACGAGCCGCTGCACGCCCTGCCTTGGGGCAAGGGAGAGCTGCGCCGCCAGGGCAAGGACGTGGTCCTCATCGGCATCGGAGTGGGCGTGGGCGCGGCCATGCAGGCGGCCCAGGCGCTGGCCCAGGAGGGGGTGGACGCGGCAGTGGTCAACGCTCGCTTTGCCAAGCCCCTGGACGAGGATCTGATCTGCGACCTGGCCCAGTCCTGCGGCCGGGTGGTCACCGTGGAGGAGAACGAGGCCAACGGCGGCTTCGGCTCGGCGGTGCTGGAGCTGCTGGCCAAGCGGGGGCTCTACGGGATCAAGGTCAAGGTGGTTGCCCTGGACAACACCTTTGTGGAGCACGGCAGCCAGGCCCAACTGCGCCATATCTACGGGGTGGACGCCGAGGCGGTGGCCGCCGCCGCCCGCCAATTGCTGGACTAAGGATGCCCAAAGGCCAACGGCTGGACCTGGAATTGGTTGCTCGGGGCCTGGCTCCCAGCCGGGCCAAGGCCCAGGCCATGATCCTGGCCGGTCTGGTCAAGGTGGACGGCAACCCGGCGGCCAAGGCGGGCCAACTGATCCCCCAACAAGCTCAAGTGGAAGTGGACGGCCCGGAGCATCCCTACGTCTCCCGGGGCGGAGTCAAGTTGGCCGGGGCTTTGGACCACTTCGGCTTGGCGGTGGACGGACTCACCTGCTTGGACGTGGGAGCCAGCACCGGTGGCTTTACCGACTGCCTGCTGCAACGGGGGGCCGAGGCGGTGACCTGCGTGGACGTGGGCTACGGCCAACTGGCCTGGAAATTGCGGCAAGACCCGCGCGTCACCCTGTTCGAGCGCACCAACGCCCGCAACCTGCCGCCGGAAATGGCTCCCGGACCATTCGGCCTCATCGTGGTGGACGTTTCCTTTATAAGCCTTACTTTAGTTTTACCTCCCCTGGTTGCCCGCCTGGAGACAGGCGGCCACCTGCTGCCCATGGTCAAGCCCCAGTTCGAGGCGGGCCGCGAGGCGGTGGGACCCGGCGGTGTGGTGCGCGACCCGGCATTGCGCCAGGCGGCGGTGGACAAGGTGGCCGATTGCCTGGGAGGGCTGGGCCTGGAGGTCCTGGGCAGCGCGGCCAGTCCCATCCTGGGCCCCAAGGGCAACCAGGAGTTTTTTCTCCTGGCCCGCAAGCCCCAGGCAAACGGGGCAGGGGCTTAACGGTTTACGCCGGGCGTCCGGCACATTAGAATTAAGCACTCGGCCGGGGAGTGGCCCGAAAGCCCTGCCGGTTGAAACCAAAATTATGCAAATCCGGCTGGAGCGGTCATGGCCAAGCTGAGCAAGAAACAATTCAAGGACCTGAGCGAAAAGCTCACCATCACCAAGAAAAGCGTGTGGGACCAAGCCAAACCGGCCCAGCGCAAGCAGATCATGGAGTTGGGCGAGAGCTACAAGGAGTTCCTGGACCAGGCCAAGACCGAGCGCATGGCCGTGGACACCATCATCGCCAGGGCCAAGGCCAAGGGCTTCAAGCCCTTCAAGCATGGCACCAAGGCCAAGCGCCTGTACTTCGACTACAAGGGCAAGGTGGTGGCTCTGGCGGTTTTGGGCAAAAATTCCCCGGCCCAGGGCATGCGCCTGCTGGGGGCCCACATCGACGCCCCTCGCCTGGACCTGAAGATGCAGCCGTTGTACGAAGACCAGGAGATGGTTTTCCTCAAGACCCACTACTACGGGGGCATCAAGAAATACCAATGGCTGGCCCGCCCCCTGGCCATCCATGGCGTAGTGTGCACCAGCGGCGGCAAAAGCGTGGAGATCCACCTGGGCGACGAGCCGGACGATCCGGTGTTCACCGTGCTGGACCTTTTGCCCCACCTCAGCCGCCGGGGCCAGGAGCAGAAAAAGCTGGCCGACGCGGTGGAGGCCGAGCGCATGAACCTGCTCATCGGCTCCACCCCCCTGGACGCCGAGGGCGGCAAGGACAAGGCCAAGCTGGCCATCTTGAAGCTTTTGAATGATCGCTACGGCATCACCGAGGCCGACCTGATCAGCGCCGAGCTGGAGCTGGTGCCCGCGGGCAAGGCCAGGGACGTGGGCCTGGACCGGGGCCTGGTGGGGGCTTACGGACAGGACGACCGCTCCAGCGCCTTTGCCGCTCTGGAAGCCATTTTGGCGGTCAAGAACCCGGCCATCACCTCGGTGGCGGTGTTCCTGGACAAGGAAGAGATCGGCTCCGAGGGCGCCACCGGAGCCCAGAGCCGCTTTTTGGAGCACCTGGCCGCCTCCCTGCTTGAGGCCGCCGGGGAAAGCGCCTCCTACCGCCAGGTCATGGGCTCCCTGGCCGAGAGCCAGATGCTCAGCGCCGACGTGAACGCGGCCTTTGACCCCGACTACCCCGAGGTGCACGAGAAGCGCAACGCCGCTTTCATCGGCTACGGGGTGTGCCTGACCAAGTACACCGGCCACGGCGGCAAGTACGGGGCCAGCGACGCGGACGCGGAGTACGTGGCCTGGCTGCGCAAGGTGTGGGACGACGCCGGCGTGGTGTGGCAGGCGGCGGGCATGGGTAAGATCGACGAGGGCGGCGGCGGCACCATCGCCAAGCACATGGCCGTCTACGGCATGGACATCATCGACGTGGGCCCGGCCATGCTGGCCATGCACTCGCCCTTTGAGATCAGCGCCAAGGCCGACATCTACAGCTCGCTCATGGCCTACCAGGCCTTTTACGAGGCCCCGGTGATGACCTGCCGCGCGGGGCGCATGCCATGACCGGCCCCATAGGCATATTCACCCACCACTGCCCCCACTGCGGGCAGCCGGTGGAAGAGGAGGGGCCGTGCCCCATGTGCCGCCAGAGCCAGGATGGTGGCCAGTGCCAAACCCAGTGGAAGGACTGCACCCCGGCCATGCCCGATTGCGACTGCCCCATAATCGGCTACGCCAAGTTCCATTTGCCTGGGTGCAAGTACTTCTAGGTTAATCTCATGACCGTTTTGCCCGATCCCGGCACCCTCGGTGTCTGGGGACTCCTGTTCACATCATTCGTCATCGGCCTGTCCGGCGCGGTGATGCCCGGTCCGGTGCTGGCGGCCACGGTGAGCCACGCCGCCCGCCAGGGCGCGTCGGCCGGTCCCCTGATGGTATTGGGCCACGCCATTTTGGAGGCGGCCCTGCTCATCGCCCTGGTGCTGGGCCTGGGGCCGCTGCTCACCCGCGCCTCGGTGGCCGGAGTAATCGGTGGGGCGGGGGCGCTGATCCTGGTGTGGCTGGCCTGGGGCATGTTCCGCTCCCTGCCCAGCATAACCTTGGCCGTGGAGCCGGGGGCCGTGCGGGCCTCGGGCCCGGTGCGCGACGGATTCCTCTTAAGCCTGGCCAACCCCTACTGGTCTCTGTGGTGGGCCACGGTGGGGCTATCCCTGACCACCATGGCCCTGGAGACTCCCCTGGGCTGGTGGGGCCTGGGCGTGTTCTACGTGGGGCACATCAGCTCTGATCTGGCTTGGTTCTGGTTCGTGGCCCTGGTGGTAGCCAAGGGGCGGCGCTTCATAAACGACACCGTCTACCGGTGGCTGGTGGGGTGCTGCGCCGGATTTCTGGTTCTTTTCGCGGCGTATTTTGCCTGGTTTGCTTGGGAGCAGTTGGGCGCTGCTTAAAGGATGAGCCGGCCCGTGGCGCCTGGGTCAGTTCGCTTGGCCGTCCCGTTGGTCAAAGACCTCCTTGGCCGCGAACAGGCCGTTCAAGGCGGCGGGGAATCCCGCGTAAATTGCCATCTGAATCATGATTTCGATGATCTCTTGGTGGGTGCAGCCAACGTTGAGCGCGCCGTGGATGTGCACTTTCAGCTGCGGCGCGGCCGTGCCCATGGCGGTCAAGGCCGCCACCGTGGCTATCTCGCGGGATTTTAGATCCAGACCCGGCCGGGAATAGACATCGCCGAAGGGAAATTCGATCAACAGGTCCGCAAAATCGGGAGAAATGTCTTTGAGGGCCTCAACGACTTTTTCTCCCTGCTCGCCGTCGATTTCAGCCAGCATTTTCCAGCCGGTCAGGTACCTATTTGATTTCATGCCCGCTCCACTTTCCGTGTGGGTTCACAGATAGTATGGAGCCATCAGTACCGAATCGCCAGTATTGGGACATGACGAAGCGGCCGCCCCAAGCGGGAGCGGCCGCTGAATCGTATTCGAGCTGGCTTTTAGGCGCGCGGGGTGCGGGCCCGAGCCCTGGCCATCTGGCGGCGCAGGCGACGGCGCGCTTGACGCTCTTTGCGCCGGCGCATATCCGAGGGCTTTTCATGCCAACGTTTTTCCTTGAGCTGGCGGAAAACGCCCTCCTTGGTAAGCTTGCGCTTGAGAACCTTGATGGCCTTCTCGACATTGTTGTCCACTACATGGACTTGCACAGTAATCACCACCCTCTATAGCATAGTTTGACATCTTAGCTGTCTGCCGCTTCACAGTAGAAGCAGTTGGTAAATATAGCCATACAGTTACAAGCTGTAAAGCGATTAATTGAGGTGTATCATTTTTTTATGAAAAACTCGGACATAGGTTTCACCTTGGCCCTGGGGGGCGGCGGGGCGCGGGGTTTCGCCCACGTGGGGGTGTTCCATGTCCTACAAGATCGGGGGGTTCCCATCCGGGGCGTGGTGGGCACCAGTTCCGGCGCGGTGGCCGGGGCGGGCTATGCTCTGGGCTTCACCTACGAGGAGATGCGCCAGCGGGTCATGGAATTCGCGGCCAGCCCCCTGGCCCGGCACCCCCGCCTCAAGGCCATGCGCGGCGGCACGGACGAGGCCTGCCTGGGCCTGACCGACAAGTTGGCCCGCCTGTATTGCCAAGGACTTTTGGTAAAGTCGTTTTTTCTGGACAACTCCCTGCTGGGCGGCGAGTTTTTTCGGGAAATGGTGGACTTCTTCCTGCCCATGGTCCGCCTGGAAGACACCTACATCCCCTTTGCCGCCGTGACCACGGACATAAAGAGCGGCGAGGTGGTGGTGCTCAATAAGGGCGACATGCGCAAGGCGGTGCGGGCAAGCTGCTCGGTGCCCGGCGTGGCCGCTCCGGTGCGGATAGACGGACGCCATCTGGTGGACGGCGGGGCCTCCTGCCTGGTGCCCACCCCCATCGCCCGCCGCCTGGCTCCCTGCCCGGTGCTGGCGATCAACGTGGATCGCGACGTCGGCACCCAGGACCTCCCGACCCAGTCCCTGGAGTATTACCTGCGGGCCACCGAGATTCAGGGCTATCACCTGGCTGAGATGCTGTGCGGCCTGGCCGAGGTGGTGTTGCGCCCCGCTTTGGGAGACGTGCACTGGGCTGACTTCAGTCGATCGGCCTGGATCATGGAGCAGGGGGCCAAGGCCGCCGAGCAGGCCTGGGACCAGATCGAGGCGCTCCTCAAGCCCCAGGTGCCCTGGTGGCGGCGGGCCCTGGGCCGGGGCGCGAGGAGGGCGTCTTGAGCCTGTTCGACGATTCCCCGGAGGCCCAGGCCGTGGCCATGGCCGTGCCCCTGGCCGAGCGCATTCGCCCCAAGAGCCTGGAGGAGTACTCGGGCCAGGAGCATCTTTTGGGCCCGGGCAAGCCCTTGCAAAAGCTCATGGGACCGGGGCGCTCGGCTTCGTTGATTTTCTGGGGCCCGCCGGGCACGGGCAAGACCACCCTGGCCCGCATATTGGCCCGTTCCTGGGATTACCGCTTCGTGGAGTTCTCGGCGGTTCTCTCCGGGGTGGCCGAGGTGCGCCGGGTGGTGGGAGAGGCCCGGACCATGCTCAAAAGCGGCCAGCGCACCGTGCTGTTCGTGGACGAGATCCACCGTTTCAACAAGGCCCAGCAGGATGCCTTTTTGCCCCACGTGGAGTCCGGAGTAATCACCCTGCTGGGGGCCACCACCGAAAACCCCAGCTTCGAGATCATCCCGGCCTTGCTGTCGCGGCTCAGGGTCATGGTGCTGCATCCCCTGGGGCCGGAGGAGCTTCGGCCCATCCTGGAGCGGGCGCTCAGGGACCCGGAGCGGGGCCTGGGCGGCCAGGGGGTGGAGCTGACCCCCGAGGCGGCCGAGCACCTGGTCAACGCCGCATTCGGCGACGCCCGGCGTTTGCTGGTGGCTCTGGAGGTGGCTGCGGCGGCAGCTCCCCTGGGCAAGGGCGGCGCCAGGCTCATCGACCTGACCCAGGCCGAGGAGGCGGTGGGGAAAAAGGCCCTGCGCTATGACAAGGCCGGGGAAGAGCACTACAACCTCATCAGCGCCCTGCACAAGTCGCTGCGCGGCTCGGACCCGGACGCGGCCCTGTACTGGCTCTCGCGCATGCTGGCCGCCGGGGAGGACCCCCACTACATCCTGCGGCGCATGACCAACTTCGCCTGCGAGGATGTGGGGTTGGCCGACCCCTACGCCCTGAACCAAGTCATGGCCGCCCTCAGGGCCTACGATCTGATGGGTTCGCCCGAGGGGGAGTTGCCCATAGCCCAGGCGGTGGTCTATCTGGCCCTGGCCCCCAAGACCAACGCGGTGTACATGGCCTTCCAGGCGGCCAAGAAGGACGCCCAGGAGTTGGGCCCCCTGGAGGTGCCCCTGCACATCCGCAACCCTTCGACCAAGCTGATGAAAGGCCTGGGCTACGGCAAGGACTACCAGTACCCCCACGACTTCGAGGACGCGGTGGTGGCCCAGGAGTTCATGCCCGAACGCCTCAAGGGCCGGCGCTATTACCGGCCCAGCCAACGGGGTAGGGAAAAATTTCTAGCAGAGCGTCTGGAGAGGCTCAGACAGGCCAAGGCCAGGCTGGCTCAGGACAAGAAAAAAGACCAGCCTACTTGACCAGCCTTAGTTTGGGGTGTTCCTCGATCTGGGGACAGTTTTTCTGGGCATGCTTACTGGCCAGGGAACACTTGAAGCGCACCGCGTTGATCAGGAAGAAAGTGATAACCGAACGCTCCCATTCTTGAGAGTTATCACAGTGTTCCATGCGGTGCTGCATTTCGGGCAGAAGTTCGTTGAGTTCGTCGGCGTCCAGATCCAATATCTGATCCGCTAGATGATCCACCATCTCCCGCACGCTTACCTCCATGGTAAGATTGACTACACCTACACCGACAAGGTTAAATGAATTTAATCTCATTCTAATAACTCTTTTGATATTTTTTGTCAAATTTATTGACGGCATCCTTAGCCTTGAGAGGGCCCGGCCGGCAACGTATAATCAACACGACCAGTAATCAGCTGTAGACAGCTCAAGACTCGCCGCCGAGGATGGGCGGGAACAAGCTCGAAAGGATAAGCGGTTATGGCCAAGCGCGGGGTGAAGCTCGATTACGCCTATTGCCTCGGTAAAGTAATTGGAGCCCAGGGTATTGCCGACAAAGAACTGGGCGAGCTTTCGGACAAGGTAGCCCAGGTGCACCTGCGGCTGAATGAGCAGCGCCAGGCCGGCGAGCTGGGATTCATGGACCTGCCCGCTCAGTCCCCGGAGCTGATCGAAACCATACTGGAGGAGGCCGCCCGGCTTAGCTCCATCGCCGACGATCTGGTGGTCCTGGGAATCGGGGGCAGCGCCCTGGGGGCCACCGCCGTGGACATGGCCCTCAAGGGGGCCCTGCGCTACGCCCAACCCGCCGGACCCGGCGGCATGCGCCTGTTCGTGGCCGACAACAGCGACCCCCGCTTCTTCGGGGCCATGCTCGACCGCGTGGACCTGGAGCGCACCGCCTTCGCGGTGATCAGCAAGAGCGGCTCCACCGCCGAGACCATGAGCCAGTTCCTGGTGGTCAAGGAGCTGTTGGATCGCCGCCTGGGCAAGGAGGAGACCCTCAGGCGTCTGGTGTTCATCACCGACCCGGAAAAGGGCAACCTCAGGCTCATCGCCAAGGATGAGCCGGTGCCCATCCTAAGCGTGCCGCCCAACGTGGGCGGGCGCTACTCGGTGCTCAGCCCGGTGGGTCTTTTGCCCTTGGCCTGCGCCGGTCACGACATCCAGGCGCTCCTGGCGGGGGCCGGGGCCATGGCCGAGGCCTGCAAAAGCCCGGAGACGGCCAAGAACCCGGCCTACATGCTGGCCGCCCTGAACCTGGGCTTTTATAAGCGGGGCCGCAACGTCCTAGTGATGATGCCCTACGCCACCGACCTGTTCGGGCTGGCCCAATGGTTCGCCCAGCTTTGGGCCGAGTCCCTGGGCAAGGCCCAGGCCCTGGACGGCTCCCAGGTCAACGTGGGCCAGACTCCGGTGGCGGCCATTGGGGCCACGGACCAGCACAGCCAGCTCCAGCTCTACATGGAGGGGCCTCAGGACAAGCTGATCATGTTCCTCACCCTGGGCAACTACGGCCGCGACCTTTCCATACCCGACCTTTATCCGCGCATCGACGCCTTGTCCTATCTGGGCGGGCGCTCTCTGGCCGAGCTGGTGCAGGCCGAGGCCCAAGCCACCGCCGCCGCCCTGGCCAGCCAGGGACGGCCCAGCTACAGCCTGCGCCTGCCGGGCATCGGCCCCGAGGTGCTGGGCGAGGTGCTGTACCTGTTGGAACTGGCCACGGTGATGACCGGCGGGCTGCTGAACATCAATCCCCTGGACCAGCCGGGGGTGGAGCTAAGCAAAAAACTTTCCTACGGCCTCATGGGACGCAAGGGTTTCGAGGCCGAAGCCAAGCAGATGCAGGCCCTGGACGCGGGCGATCAGTACCTTGTGTAGGAGAACGGCTTGAGCCAAGACGCCGCCGCCACGCTGCCCCCGCCGGGGGAGTTCAGCCAAAGCGAGGCTGCCAAGCCTTTCAAGCTGGTCAAGTATTTCTCGGTGACCAGCCTGATCATAATCCTGTTGTTCAGCCTGCTCATCTCCACCGCGGTAAGCCGCCGGGCCTCGGAGCTGTTCCTCAGCAAGCGGGAGCAGTACGCCCTGCTGCTGGCCGAGAACCTCAACCACCAGGTGATGACCCGCTTCGTGGTGCCTTCCATCACCGAGCACGGCGGCATCAACGTGGGCCAGCCCGAGCAGTTCACCCTGCTGGACGCGGTGGTCAAAAACACCATCCACTCCCTGCACGTGCTCAAGGTCAACATCCTGGACCTGGAGGGCAACATCATCTACAGCACCCAGCCCGAATACATAGGGCGGGTGAGCGATGAGAGCCAGGCCTTTCAGGGTGCAATCTCCGGCAAGCCGGTGAGCGTGATCGAGCCGCCGCCCAACTTCTTTCAGGCGGGCGGGGAGCGCCGGGTGCTCAAGACCTTCATTCCCCTGCGCGACGAGCGCCGCCGCACCGCCGAGTTGGGCCCGCCCCGGGCGTTGTTCGAGATCACCCTGGACCTGTCCCAGGAATTCCGCGAGGTGTGGATCAACCAGCTTTTGATCCTGGCCACCATGCTGGTGATGATGGCCCTGCTGTTCGTGATCCTGCGCTCCATCGTGATCCGGGGCCAGCGCATCATGGGCCGCCGCGCGGCCTTGCAGGCCCGCCTGGAGGAGCAGCTCAACCAGGCCGAGCGCCTGGCCTCCCTGGGGCGCATGGTGGCGGGCGTGGCCCACGAGATACGAAACCCCCTGGGCATCGTGCGCTCCACCGCCGAGTTGCTGGGCAGCCGGGTGGACGAGAGCAGCAAGCCCTTGGCCGGGGTCATCGTGGAAGAGAGCAGCCGCCTCAACCAGATCGTCACCGAGTTTCTGGATTTCGCCCGTCCCCAGAAGCCGCGCCTGGAAGCCCTGAAGATAGAGGAGGTGCTGGAGCGCAACCTGCGCTTCCTGGCCCCGGAGGCCCATCGCCTGGGGGTGCGCATCGAGACCCGCTACCCGCGGGTGCCCGCCCTGGTGCTGGGTGACAAGGACCTGCTCTACCGGGCCTTCCTCAACATATTCAACAACGCCTTGCAGGCCATGGAGCACGGCGGGGTGATGGGCGTGTCCACCGAACAGGTGGAGCGGGGCGAGCGGGGCTACGTGCAGGTGGCGGTCAGCGACACCGGGCCCGGTTTCGACCCCGAGGCCAAGGGCAGCCTGTTGGACCCCTTCTTCACCACCAAGGAAAAGGGCACCGGCCTGGGCCTGTCCATCGTGAGCAATATCATGGCCAGCCACCGGGGCATGGTGGAGCTGGACAACACCCCCGAAGGCGGGGCCAAGGTGGTGGTGCTGTTGCCCCAGGCCGCCGCCCACTGAGAAGCAATAAGAGGCTAATGGCGTGGAACGCATCCTCATAGTCGATGACGAGAAAAACTACCTGGTGGTGTTGCAGGCCCTTTTGGCCGACAACGGCTACGAGATGCTTACCGCCCAGAACGGACCCCAGGCCCTGGCCCTGGCCGCCGAGGAAGAGCCGGACCTGGTCATCACCGATATGCGCATGCCCCAGATGAGCGGCCTGGACCTCATCCAGCGGCTCAAGGCCCGCTTCAACGAAATGCCCATCATCGTCATGACCGCCTACGGCACCGTGGAAAACGCGGTGGAGGCCATGAAGTCAGGCGCCACGGACTACATCTCCAAGCCCTTCGAGAACACCGAGCTGCTCCTGACGGTGCAAAAGGCGCTCAAAATGCGCCGCCTGCTCTTCCAGAACCGCCTGCTCAAGGAAGAGCTCAAGGGCTACGGCGAGATCATCGGTGACAGCAAGGCCATGCGCCAGGTGTACGGCCTCATCGATAAGGTGGCCGCCACCAGAGCCACGGTGCTGCTCACCGGCGAGAGCGGCACGGGCAAGGAGCTTATCGCCCGGGCCATCCACACCCGTTCGCCACGGGCCGAGGAGCCCTTTGTGGCGGTGAACTGCATGGCCCTCACCGAGACTCTCTTGGAGAGCGAGTTGTTCGGCCACGAGAAGGGGGCCTTCACCGGGGCCACCTCTCGCCGCAAGGGCCGCTTCGAGATGGCCCACGGCGGTACCCTGTTCCTGGACGAGGTGGGCGAGATGAGCCTCTCCTTGCAGGTGAAGCTTCTGCGTGTGCTTCAGGAGCGCACCTTCGAGCGGGTGGGCGGCAATCAGCAGCTCAGCGTGGACGTGCGCATCGTGGCCGCCACCAACCGCGACCTGACCCAGGCGGTGGAGTCCGGCGATTTCCGCGAAGACCTTTTCTACCGCCTCAACGTGGTGCGCATCGACGTGCCGCCCCTGTCCCAGCGCCGCGAGGATTTGCCGGTGCTGGTGGCCCACTTCGTGAAGAAGTACGCCACCGAGGTGGGGCGGCCCGCCCCTCAGGTGGATAAGCAGGCCATGGAGCTGATCTACAGCCACTCCTGGCCGGGCAACGTGCGTGAGTTGGAAAACGCCATCGAGCGGGCGGTGATTTTGGCCGGAGACAGCATCACCCCCGGCGATTTGCCCCTGGAGATACGGCCCGATCAGGAGGCCGCCGCCACCGAGCTGCCCCGGGACCTGAGCCTCAACGACGCCCTGGAGGACCTGGAGCGGCGCATGATCATCCGCGCCCTGAACGAGGCCGGGGGGGTGGCCTCCCACGCCGCCGAGGCCCTGGGGCTCACCAAGTCCAATCTAGCCTACAAGCTCAAGAAGTACGAGATAGGTTAGGCTGGCTTTCTAGACCCAGGCCGCCACCACCATCACCTCGCCCCGATCGGGCCGGAACTTCCCGCCCCGGAAGCCGGGATGCATCTCAACCCGCCGCCATCCGCTGAACAGCCTCTTGATGTCGGCCACCCTTAGCACCCGGATCAAGGTGCACAGGCCGCCTTCCTCAACCAGGCTCATCTCTTCCAGCCCAGGCCCCACGGAACGGCAGCGCATGCCCGTTTGGTATTCCCGCCAGGCTCCGGGCACCGGTTCGGGCGGGTAGGTGGCCGGGTGGGGCAGCTCCACCACCAGGGCTCCACCCGGAGCCAGCACCCGCCGGACCTCGGCGAGGAGGTTCTCCAATTCTTGGGGGCCGGTGAAGTGGATCAGAGTGGCGTGCAGGCTGATGACCAGATCCAGGGAGTTGCCGCTGAAGGGCAGCCCCTGGCGGGCGTCGGCCAGCACCAGGCGGGCAGCGGTCTTGCGGTGCGCCCGGTGCAGCATGGCCCGGGAGCAGTCCAGGCCCACCGGGGAGAAACCGGCCTGGGCCAGGGGCCCTAGGATGCGGCCGGTGCCGCACCCCAGGTCCAGCACCGTGCCCGGCGCGAACGTCTGGGCCAGCCACAGGGCTTGGCGCAAGCCCAGGGCCGGGGGATAGGCGTAGCGTTGGTCGTAGACCCCGGCCACCCGGTCGTAAAACGCTCGGCTGTCCAGGGGTTCCACTTTAGGCCTCTATAAGGGGGGCCGCCGCAGGTGGTGGTCCGTGGCCTGTTCATAGGCGTGGCCCACCGCGAACAGCGTCTCCTCGGCGAAGTGGGGCCCGATGATCTGCAAACCGATGGGCCGCCCGGCCTTGGAGAACCCGGCGGGGATGCTCATGCCCGGCAGCCCGGCCAGGTTGGTGGACAGGGTGAACACGTCGCTCAAGTACATCTGCAAGGGGTCGTCCACCTTTTGGCCGATGTCAAAGGCCGGGGTGGGGGTCACCGGCCCCACGATGGCGTCCACTTTTTCGAACGCCGCTTCGAAGTCCCGGCGGATGAGGGTGCGCACCTGACCGGCCTTGCCGTAGTAGGCATCGTAATACCCGGCGCTCAGGGCGTAGGTGCCCAGCATGACCCGGCGGATCACCTCCGGGCCGAAGCCCCGGCTGCGGGTGTCCAGGTACATGTCCATGAGCCCCGCGCCCTCGGCGCGCACGCTCAGGCCGTATTTCACGCCGTCGTAGCGGGCCAGGTTGGAGGAGGCTTCGGCCGGGGCGATGATGTAGTACACCGGCAGGGCGTACTCGGTGTGGGGCAGGCTCACCTCCACCAGCTCGGCCCCCTGGCTGATGAGCTCGGCCATGGCCGCCTTGACCGTGGCCTCCACCTCCGGGTCCAGGCCCTGAACGAAGAACTCCTTGGGCACGCCCAGCTTGAGTCCCTTGACCCCGCGCCCCAGGGAGGCGGCGTAGTCGGGCACCGGGCGCGAGGTGCTGGTGGAGTCGGCCGGGTCGTGCCCGGCGATGACCGAAAGCACCAGGGCTGCGTCGGCCACGGAGCGGGTGATGGGGCCGGCCTGGTCCAGGCTGGAGGCGAAGGCTACCAGGCCGAAGCGGCTGACCCGGCCGTAGGTGGGCTTGAGGCCCACCACCCCGCAGTGGCTGGCGGGCTGGCGGATGGAGCCACCGGTGTCGGTGCCCACCGAGAACAGGCTGCTGCCCGCGGCCACGCTGGCCGCGGTGCCCCCGGAGGAGCCGCCGGGAATGGCGGCCAGGTCCCAGGGGTTGTGGCTGGGCTCGAAGCCCGAGTTTTCGGTGGAGGATCCCATGGCGAACTCGTCCATGTTGTGCTTGCCCAAAAGCACCATGCCCGCCTCCTTGAGCTTCTTCACCAGGAAGGCGTCAAAGGGGGGCACGAAGTTTTCCAGAATCTTGCTGCCGCAGGTGGTGCGCACTCCGGCGGTGCACAGCACATCCTTGAGCCCGGCGGGCACCCCGCACAGGGGCCCGGCCTGACCGGCCGCCCGGGCCTGGTCCGCTGCCTTGGCTTCCAGCAGGGCCGCCTCGCCGGTGAGGGTGAGGTAGGCCTTGACTTGGGGCTCGGTGTCTTCGATGCGCTTGATGAGAGCCTGGGTCATTTCCAGGCTGGAGACCTCGCCCTTGGCCAGCAGGTCCACCGCCTGGGTGAGGCTTAGCTCGTGCAGTTCCACCATCGTCTCCTTATATGACCTTGGGCACGATGAAGCTCTGGCCGTCGCTGTCGGGTGCGTTGGCCAGGGCCCGCTCATGGTCCAGGCTCTCCTTGGCATGGTCGGGCCGCATGGCTCCGCTCAGCTCCAGGGCGTGGTTGGTGGAGGGCACCCCGCTGGTATTGAGCTCGGCCAGCTTGTCCATGGCCGTGAGGATATCGTTGAGCTGCTCGGTGAGCTTGGCGCTCATCTCGTCGCTTAGTCTGAGCCGGGCAAGGGCGGCCACGTGGGCCACCTCGGACGCACTGATTTTCATCACCTGTCTCCAAAATTTGGTTAGCCCGCACATTTCATGAAGGTTGTGCGTCCGGCCTCGTCAGCCACCTTCATACCGCGTTACCGGCTGCGCTCGGTCCTCGACGTAGCAGCTTAGGCTACGCCTGCGTCCCTCTCTTGCCGGATGCCTTGTCTGCCGGCGGCTGACTGGGCCGGGCCGGAGCACGGACGGCACGCGACAAAGGCGACGCGGTATTCATGAGGATGGCGAAAATAGCTCAAACCTGGTGCCGCCCCCAACCCTCATGAAATGTGCGGGCTAGGTGGTTTTTTATCACGCACGGGCTTTGGGGACAAGGCGGGCGCGGTCTTTGGGGGACGATTGTAGGGCGGGCGCCCGGGCGGAGGCTAGGGCAGCTTCCAATAATGCTTGGCCGCCTCCATGGCTCGGTCCACCCAGGTGTTGGGGTCGGTCTCGGCCGCCTTGGCGATAAGTTCGTCCTCTCGGCGCTGCCCGGCCAGAGCGGCCAACACCGCCACCACCGAGCGGCCCAGGGCGGCCTGGTTGTAGCCGCCCTCCAGGGAGGCCACGATGCGGCCGGGGCAGAACTCCTGGCTGATCTCGGTGAGGCGCTGGGTCATGGCCGCGAAGCCAGCCGCGCTGATCATCATGCCCCCCAGGGGGTCTTCCCGGTGGGAGTCGAAACCGGCGGACACCAGGATGAACTGGGGCCTGAACTGGCGGGCCACGGGCAACAGGAGGCGCTCAAAGGCCTGCAAGTGCTCCAGGTCGCCTCGGCCCGGCGGCATGGGCAGGTTGATGGTGCGGCCCTTGGCCGAACCCTGGCCCACCGCGCTGACCTGGCCGGTGCCGGGGTACAGGGGCGACTGGTGGGTGGAGAAGTAGAGCACCCGCGACTCGGGGTAGAAGATGTCCTCGGTGCCGTTGCCGTGGTGCACGTCCCAGTCCACCACCAGGATGCGCTCCAGGCCGCGCTTGAGCAAAAGATGGGCGGCGGCGGCGGCCACGTTGTTGAACAGGCAAAAGCCCATGGCCCGGGTGGAGGTGGCGTGGTGGCCAGGCGGGCGCACCAGGGCGAAGCCGTGGTCCACCTCGCCGGACAGGGCGGCGTCGCAAAGGTCGATGAGGCTGCCGGCAGCCAACAGGGCCACCTCGCAGGAGCGGGGCGAACACACCGTGTCCGGGTCCAGGCTGGTGCTGCGCCCGGCGGTGCCCGCCACCCGGCGCAGGTGGCTGGTGTGGTGCACCGTGGCCAGCTCTTCTTCCCGGGCCGGGCGCAGGGGAAGCGTCTCCAGGACGCCGCGCCCCTCCCAGTGGGAGATGGCCTCGTCAATGGCCTCCAGGCGGTCGCCCACCTCGCAGTGGTAGGGGCCGGTGTCGTGCTCCCGGAAGATCGGATCGCTGACCACCCCCACGGCCATGGCTATTTTTTCTCCGGCTGGGCTTTGGCGGGCGACTCCATTTCCTTGGTGGTCACCGTCACCTGGTCCGGCTTGGGGAAGAACAGCACCCGTCCGTCGTACAGCACCCCGTTGATCTCCTTGGGGTCCACCTTGTCCAACTGGGCGAAGATTTCGCTCAGGTTGAAGATCACCACCTTTTGGCCCGGCTCCAGCAGGTTCAAGTCCTTGGTCATCTGGCCGGTACGCAGGTTGTACACGCCCACCATGTGCTCGGCGAACTTGAGTATTTTGCCCACGCCGGTGGAATAGCCCCGAAGCTCGGGCTGGTCGGCCCGTAGCGGCAAGTTGACCCCACGGCCAGCCAGGTATTCGCGCAGCAGTTGGTAGTGAATTTGCCACAGGTTGTCGCCGGTGCGGACCATGTGAATCCCCCAGGCGCTAACCTTGCCGCCTTGCAGGGACTTTTCGCGCACCTCGCCCCGTTGCTCCACCACCAGCTTGCGCTCCAGCTCCTCCACGGGAACCTTTTTGCCGCCCACCTGGATGCTCTCGTCGCTACGCGCCACCGCGTCCACCGACTTGTCCAGGCCAAAGGGTTTTTTGCGCTGGTCCTGCTCGCTCTGCTGGCTGCCGTCCACCTTGATGGTGTTGCCGTGCCTGCTGGGGCTGGGAACCCCGGTGGCCTGGTCTTGCCCGGCCTTTTGCCCGGCTGCGGGTGCGGGCTTGGCCTGCTTGCCGTCCTGGGGGGAGATGTCGCCCCAATAGACCCACAGGGCCGCCACGGCGGCCAGGATCACCACCAGGGCCAAAAGCCAAGGCCAGCGCGAGGAGCCGGAGGGGTTGCTCTGGGGTGAGGAGGTCTGTCCGATGTCCAGCTTGCCGCCGGGTAGGTTGGTCTGATCACTCATGGATATTCACCCCCGGGGTGGAAGAAAAAGCCGGACACCGGCCCAGCCGATGCCCGGCGGGATATCTGGGGCATTCTATAAGTTTCGCCAGCAAAGCTGCAAGTGCTTCTGATCCATCTTGGGGGACGCCAGACTGACCACCACCGCCAGGATCAGCGAAACCGGCAGGGCGATGATGTTGGGGTCGGTGAATTGCAGCAACCACCAACCCGATCCCTGGGCCGCGCTCTGGGCCAGGCTGTCCACCCCGAAGGTGGCCTTGCACAGGCCGATGGCCGCCGACTCCTTGGTGTGCACGAACAACAGGAAGAAGAAGCTGGTGGCGAAGCCTCCCACGATGGAGACCACGGCCCCCAGCCTGGTCATGCCTTTCCAGTACAGGCCCAGGAAGTAGGCGGGCAGGAAGCTGGCCGCGCACAGGCCGAAGAAAAAGGCGGTGGCCAGGGCGATGATGGAGGGCGGCAATAAAAGTCCCCACACCAGGGTGACCAGGATGGTGATGCCCACCCCCAGGCGGCTCATGCGCAGCTCGCCGCGCCCGCCGGAGGCCAGGCCTTTTTCATAGAAGTCGCGGCCCAGGCTGGTGCCGCCCACGTGGAACTGGCTGGAGAGGGTGCTCATGGCCGCGGCCAGCATGGCCAGCAAAAAGAGAATCTCGAACCAGTCGGGCATGACCTTGGTGACGTACAGGGGAATTATCTTGTCGATGTTGCCCCCGGCCACGGCCACCGATATCTTGCCCAACTCGCGGAAGAAGACCACGTTGCTCAGCGCGCCCACCACGAAGGCCACCCCGGTCATCAGCACGATGAAGATGCCGCCGAAGAGCACCGCCCGGTTTAGCTGACGGTCGCTGGCCACGGTCATGTAGCGCACCGCCAACTGGGGCTGGGCCAAGACTCCGATGCCTACGCCGTAGATGATGGTGGTGTAGATCACCAGCCACAGGGGCGTGAAGGGCTTGGCCCCCTGGGTCCATCCCAACATGCCCCCGGCCTTGAGGTTGGCGGGCATCTGGGGAGCCAGGTCGGTGAGCGCCTGGTGGGCCTCGGTGACCCCGCCCAGGGTGGAGTAGGTAAAGATGATCAGGATCACCATCATCACCAGCATCAGGCTGCCCTGGAAGGCGTCGGTGTACATCACCGCCTTGAGCCCGCCGGTAATTACGTAAATAGCCAGGATGGCCACGAAGCCCAGGAGCACCACGTAGTAGTTGATGCCCAGGCTGACCTCCAGCATGCGGCTGATGCCGATGAGCACCGCCGCGGCGTAGACCGGGATGAACAAAAACACCACCGCCCCGGTGAAGCCCTGGATGAAGCGCGACTGGTAGCGCTGGCCCAGAAGCTCGGGGAAGGTGTGCGAATCCAGGGCCACTCCCATGCGCCGGGTGCGTTTGCCGAAAAACACCATGGCGATGAAGATGCCCACGAATATGTTGAGGAAGGTGAGCCACAGCAAGGGAAAGCCGAACAGGGCCGCCGCTCCGCCAAAACCGATGATGGCCGAGGTGGAGATGAAGGTGGCCCCGTAGCTCATGGCCATGACATAGGGGTTCATCTGGCGTCCGGCCAGCATGTAGTCGCTGGCTTGGCGGGTTTCGCGCCAACCCTTGTAACCCAGGTAGAAGACCACGGCCAGATACACCAACGCCAAAATGATCTTGACGGTCATTCTGCCTCCTCGTCAGCTATGGTAATGCGCCGTCCGGGACCGGCGGCGCGGTCGGTGTTACTTGCCCTCGCCCTCGGGGGCCCATTGGTCCAGGTCCCTGAGTTCTTCGGTCAGCGGTCCGCTGTCGTTCCATTTGACGATGCCGTAGATTATGCACAGCACCGAGGCGGCTATGCACAAAACATAAGCCAGGGCCAGCTCGGGACTCGCGATGCCTAGCAAAGGATTCCTCCAGCTCGGCGGGGGGTGGGGAGCCCCCCGGAGTGACGGTTGCGGGCGAGGCCTGGGTTCGTAGGCTCGGTATGTGGTGAAATGACCCGCTACCAGCTACAATGTAGTCACACTATACGAAGGCGGGCGGCGCAAAGTCAAGGAACAAGGCGGCGTCCGCCCGCTAGGAGCCTGGACCAGCCTCCCCTTGATTATGGCTCCAAACGTGTTACATTGTAGCTACTTGCGGCAGCTTCCCCGCCACGGGGCGGAGGGGGCGGCCCCGCCACAAACCGCCTGCGCCAAGGACAAGGAGTCCAGATGTCCGCCGACTTCGATCGCTTCACCGGCACCGACAAATACATAGTCTCCCCGGAACTCAAGGACGTGGTCAACGTGTCCATCGCCCTGGGACGGCCCCTTTTGGTCAAGGGCGAGCCGGGCACCGGCAAGACCCTGTTGGCCCACAACATCGCCCGGGGTCTGGGCAAGAAGCTCATCGTGTGGAACGTGAAGTCCACCACCAAGGCCAAGGACGGCATGTACGTCTACGACACGGTGCAGCGGCTCAACGACTCGCGCTTCGGCACTGGCGAGGTCAGCGACATCAAGCGCTACATCCACCTGGGCCAGCTGGGCCGGGCCTTTGCCCAGGCCCACGACGTGGTGCTCTTGATTGACGAGGTGGACAAGGCGGACATCGAGTTCCCCAACGACCTGCTCAACGAGCTCGACGAGATGAGCTTCCACATCCCCGAAACGGACGAGACCATAAGCGCGGCCACCCGGCCCATTGTGGTCATCACCTCCAACTCGGAGAAGGAGTTGCCCGACGCCTTTTTGCGGCGCTGCGTTTTCCACTACATCGAGTTCCCCGAGGAGGAGCTGATGCGCCGCATCGTGGGGGTGCACTTCCCCAGCCTGGCCGAGAAGCTGCTCAAAGAAGTGCTCAAGCGCTTCTACTGGCTGCGCCAGATCGAGGGCTTCCGCAAGAAGCCTTCCACCAGCGAGCTGCTGGACTGGATTCAGGCCCTGGTGGCCGGCGGCATGGACCCGAACCAGGTGGCCAAGGAGCTGCCTTTCGCCGGGGCGCTCATCAAGAAGGAGCAGGATCTGGAAGTGTTGGACGCGGCCCTGACCCGGGCCGGCGGACCCGCCAACCGCATGGGCCTGCGCGGCCGGTTCTAGGGTGGAGCCGGATTCCCTGGCCCGCTGCCCCTGGTGCGGCGACGACCCGCTTTACCGCGACTACCACGACCGCGAATGGGGCGTGCCCCTGCACGACGACCGGCGGCTGTTCGAGATGCTCCTGCTGGAGAGCTTCCAGGCCGGGCTAAGCTGGCTGACCATCCTGCGCAAACGGGAGAACTTCCGGGCCGCCTTTGACGGCTTCGACCCGGTCAAGGTGGCGGCCTACGGGGATGGCAAGATCGAGGCCCTGATGGCCGACGCGGGCATAGTGCGCAACCGCGCCAAGATTAAGGCGGTCATCAAGAACGCCCGAGTGTTCCTGGAACTGCAAAAAGAGTTCGGCTCCTTTGACCGCTACATGTGGGCCTTTGTGGACCACCAGCCGGTGCAACACGCCTACCGCGAACTAAGCCAGATACCGGCCGAGGACGAGACCTCGCGGGCGATAAGCAAGGACCTCAAAAAGCGGGGCATGGGTTTCGTGGGGCCCACCACCATGTACGCCCATATGCAGTCGGTGGGCATGGTCAACGACCACCTCACCGGGTGCTTTCGGCACGGGCAATTGACCGGCGGCCATGCCGCCGCCAAGGGATAGCCGATGTTCCTGAACCTGTTCTATTCCCTGCGCGCCCTCAAGGTGCCGGTGTCGGTCACCGAATGGATGACCCTCATGGAGGCCCTGGACAAGGGCCACGCCCAGGAAAGCTTGGTGGACTTCTACAACATGGCCCGGGCCATCCTCATCAAGTCCGAGGCCTTTTACGACCAGTACGACCAGGCCTTCGCCCACGTGTTCAAGGATGCCGAGCTTCCGGCGGACATCCGCCAGGAGATATTGGACTGGCTGGACGATCCCCTGAACCGCCTGGAGCTGCCCGAGGAGGAGTTGGCCAAGATCCGCCAGATGGATCTGGAGGAGCTGCTCAGGGAGTTGGAAAAACGCCTGCAAGAGCAGGATGAGCGCCACGACGGGGGAGGGCGCTGGATAGGCACCGGAGGCACCAGCCCCTTTGGCCACTCCGGGGCCAACCCGGCGGGCATCCGCATCGGCGGGCCGGGCGGCGGAGGCCGCGCGGTGCAGATCGCTGCGGCGCGGCGCTTCAAGAACTACCGCACCGACGTGACCCTGGACGTGCGCCAGGTGAAGATGGCCCTAAAGAAGCTGCGGCGCTTTGCCAAGGAAGGGCCGGAGGACTACCTGGACATAGAGGCCACCATCGACAAGACCTGCAAGGAAGCGGGCGAGATCGAGTTGGTCTTCACCCGCGAGCGCAAGAACACGGTGCGGGTGCTGCTCTTGATGGACTCGGGCGGCTCCATGAATCCCTACGCCCGCCTGGCCGACCGCCTGTTTTCCGCCGCCCACCAGATGACCCACTTCCGGGACCTGAAGGCCTACTACTTCCACAACTGCATCTACCAGGACATCTACACCGACATCTACACCTCGGAGAGCGAGCCCACCGGGAACCTGATCCGCAACCTGGGGGCCGACTACAAGGTGATCATCGTGGGCGACGCCTTCATGTCGCCCTCGGAACTGGTTAGCGTGGGCGGCGCCATTGACTACTACTACCACAACGAGATAGCCGGCCTGGATTGGCTGCAGCGCATCGCCGACCATTTCCGCTACTGCGTGTGGCTCAACCCCATGCCCCAGCGGGCCTGGATGCACCCCACCATCTCCACCATCGCCAAGGTCTTCCCCATGTTCCCCCTGACCCTGGACGGACTGGACGAGGCGGTGCGGGCGCTGATGGTGCGCCACTAACCAACCTGTCGCGGGCTTGCCAAAGATTTTAAGGGCGTAAGACTCCGGCCATGGCTCCGGGCGCACAAAGCGCCGCCCGTGACCGGATTGGCCCCGGGCGGCGCGAAAATTCATTCCCTTGGATTCCGCAAGGATTTAGACCACGGGCAGCGTTATGCCCCCTTGCGGATCAAAAGCCCCGCCGGCTTTTACCTGATCCCTCTTTCCTTGGCGAGCCGTTTCATCCCGTCGTGGAACGGGGCGCTGACCCCCCAGTTCAATTCCCGGCTGCTTTTGCGTTCAGGCAGCTCGACCTCTCGCATGGGGGCCATATTTTTTTTGAAATACTCCAACTGGCTAAGAAAGATTCTGCCGATTTCATAAATGACCTTGTCCGGCACTTTGTCGGTGGTGACCAAAAAGCTCGGTATCCCAAAAGTATCAACCTTCATCCCTTGATTGCGCAGGCCAGGATAATCGCTGGTCCAGAGGAAGTACTTTTGATAATAGGGCGCTTGGTCGGTCATCGCCTTGGTTGGGGCGAAAGGCACCATGAAAGCACGGCCGTAGTTGGCGATAAACTTGCGCAATTGGTTGTTGGGGTGTCCCACGGTGTAGAAAAAGGCGTCAAGTTTGCCCTGGGTCATAAGTTGCGCGGCTTGGGGCGGGTTGATGGACAGGGCTTGGCCCAGGTCCGAGGGCTTGAGCCAACAGGTGGACAAGGCCTCCAACGCATTGATATGGGTGCCCGAACCTTCGGTGCCCAAGGCCACCCGCTTTCCGCGAAAGTCCGCGCAGGTGCGTATGCCCGAGTCCACGGTGGCCACGCAGGTCACCGCTTCGGTGTAAAGCTGATATACGGTGCGCAGGCCCTTGAACTTGCCGTTTTTTTCCCAGTGGCCCTTACCGTTCCAGGCCATGTATTCCGCATCCGCCTGGGTGATGCCCAACTGGTAGTCCCCGTTCTGTAGCCCTTTCAGGTTGCTGATGGAGCCGTCGGTGGGCCGCGGTTTTATGCGGATGCCGGTTTGGGCGGTGTATTTGTTGACCGCATCGGCCAGCAACTGGCCGAACTTGTAATAGTTGCCCCCCGGCAATCCGGTTCCCATAACCAGGGTGGTCTCCGCCATGGCCGGAGTGGCCAGCAGGAGAACGGACAGGACCAGCACCACTCCCCAAAGTTTACAGTGGTGACATTTTCCAATCATGGGCAAGCTCCTTCTTGCGGTTGAAGGGAACATATCTAATAGGACTATAGCAAGTCCTCGTTCCGCATAGCATCAATATGAAATTGAGATTTAATGGCCAGCGGGAGCCTGGTTTGTATGGCGGAACTCATTAGGCTGATAGCCCCACGGTTTGATTTTTGCCCATATCCTTGGCCTGGTAAAGCGCCCGGTCCGCCCTCTTGAGCAAAGAGTATGCGTCATCGCCCGGTTTAATTTGGGTGGCGCCCAGGCTGGCGGTAACCACCTCGCGGGCTCCGTTTCCGGGCAGGAACACGCAACGGGCCAGGGCTTCGCTGATGCGCCGGCACACCTCGCGCGAGGCTTCGGCGTCGGCTCCGGGCAGCAGAATGGCGAACTCGTCGCCGCCATAGCGGCAGGGAGAATCCGCCGGGCGCACCGCCGAGCGCAGGAGCCTGCCCAGGGTTTCCAAAACCTTGTCGCCTTCGGTGTGCCCGTAGGTGTCGTTGTAGCGCTTGAAGTCGTCCACGTCCAAGAGCACCAGGCCTAAGGGATGGCCCAGTTCGTGGGCGTGCACGATTTCACTGGCCAGCTTGCTCCTGAAATAGCGCGAGTTGAACAGGCCGGTAAGCTCGTCGGTGGTGCTCAATTGGCGGTAACGGCGTTCGCGCTGGGCCAGCACGTTGCGCTCCCGCTGTATGACTCCTATGCGGTCGGCCAGGGCCAGGGACAAGAGCACGCTCTCCAGGGCCGCGGCGATGGTTATCAGGGAGCGGGGCAGCGGCACCAGGAATTCCCCGCCCATGCTCCAGGCGCCCCAGCTCATGGCCCCGAACAACAGCACCACCCAGGCCACCAGGTAGAAACGGGCGGGCCGGAACCCCCTAGCCAGAGCCATGAACCCGGCGTAGATCCCGATCAGCGGGCCCACCAGGGCCAGGCTGTGCACCAGCCAGGTGCCCCACCAGATTTCTCCGGCCACACCCAGGACCAACAGGACCAGCGAGGCCGCCATGAATCCCCGCAAAAAGTAGTCGGCAAAGGGGGCATTCTTTTTGATGTTGAGAAACACCCGGCAAAACGCCGCGCCGAAAAACAGCGCCAGGGCGGACACCACCAGGCTGATGGACGGCACCAGGGGCCACACCCAGGTGGGCAGGAAAAGTATCTGGCCCTGCAGACAGAATTGGTGGGCCATGATGCTGAGCAGGTACAGGACGTACATCAGGTAGGCTCGGTCGCGGGTGGTCAGGAGCACCAGGAGGTTTATCAAAACCATGGCCCCCATCACCCCGTAGAGCAGACCGTACAGGAAGGTGTCAGTGGAGTTGTTTATCTCAAAGGCGTCCTCGGACCATATTCGCAGCCCGGCGTTCAGCGACAACACCGATTGCAGGCGCAAGTAGGCATAACCACTGCGGGGAGAGTCGGCCGGGGCCTTCAGGGCGAACACACCCTGGCGGTTGCTGGCCAGGGGCTGCTCCAGGCCGGTGGATTGCCTTTGCCAACCGCCTTGGGGGTCGGGCAGGTACAGGTCCACCCGGTCCATCCAGGGCGCGGCGACTTCCAGCACCCACCTGCCCTGGGCCGGGGCTTGGTCCAGGGGGATGCGCACCCACAGGGGATCGCGGCAAAAGCCCAAGGACATGCGATTGGTGTGCTTGATTTGATACAGGGGCGCGGTGTTGGCGGATGTGGCTTGGACTATGCCCATGCTGCCCGTGGTGTCTTTCAAGAAACCGACCTCCGTGGGCGGATGGTCGGCCCCAGGGGCCGCGCTGCAGATGAACAGGAGAAATACCAGCAGCGCCGACGTCAAGGCTAGAATGAACGACACGCGGGGCATGCAGCAACCTCAGACGAGTTTCAAACACCTCTCAACGATCTATCACTATTGAACAATAGTGGCGATAAATCAATATGGTTTAGCAAACACCACGAGATGGCGCCCAGGGTTTGGGGCCAGAACGGGAACGCCAGGGCGGCTCGGCCCGCGCTGGAGGAGGGGCATGGTTGTTTGCCGGTGGGGCCGGCGGCCCGCCGGTTAGAAGGCGTAGCGCAAGGTGGCCATGACGCTGCATTGCTGGGACCAGACCTTGGCCAGGTTGTCCCAGGTGTAGTTCATGCCGTAGGCCTCATTGACCAAGCGGTGGCTGCCGGTGGTCACGATGGTCATGTATTCGGCCTCCAGCCCGAAAAAGAACTCGTGCCCCAAGGGGGCTTCCAGGGCCAGGGCCGCGTGCCAGGCATGGCCGGTGGTGCTTTCCTCGGTGATGCGGTTGCCCGCGCGCAACAGGTGATGGTCTTGGTTGAAGCCCGTGACGTAGGCATAATCCACCTGGCCGGTCACCGTGAAGCCGGGATGCTGCCCGAGCAGGGGTTGCCACTGTGCCCTGAGGCCGAAGAAGTAATGCCAGTAGGTCTGTTTGAAGTGGATCACGTCGCCGGGCAGGGGAGTGGTGTGCACCGAGCCGCCCGGCTGAAGCTCCCATTGGGTGCCGTCGAAGGCCATCAGGTCGAAGCGCTGCCAGCGCACCCCGCCCACCGGGCGCAGGTCCAGGCCCTTGGGCAGCCCCAGCCAGGCCGCCATCGAGACATCCAGGGAGGTGCGCACGTCATAGCTGGGCTTGAGGCGCAGGTTGGACTCGGAGTAGATGTCGCGCATGCGGGTGTCTTGCTCGTTGGTCCAGTCGGAGTCGGCCAGGATGCCGTCCACCCCGCTGGTGAGGTTGCGCATGGCCTCCAGGCTCACCGACCATTGCGGCGTCCAGCGGCTAACCTCCAGGCCGCCCCACCAGGAGTTAAGTCCGAACTCCAGGCGGCTCAGGGGCGATTGATGGGGAGGGTAGGGGTTGGCGAACTCATAGGAGGTGTGGCTGTCAAACAAGCGCTTGACCTTGGCCTCCACGCACCAGACGATTTGGGACTTGGTTGGGGCCTTCCGGGCGGCGCTTTGGACGGCGGTTTGAGCCGTCGCCGGTGAGGCCAGCAAAAAGGCCAAAACCAGGCAGAGCGCCCAACTTTTCTTAATGATTCCCATGGCGCCTCGCATGTATTTGTGTCCCCCCGGCAGGCCGGTTCGGCGCTGCCCATGCCCCCTTTTCTCGGAGCACATTAATCCAATTTCATGGCCTTGGCCAGACCACGCGGTGCGGGTTTTGGCGGTAAGGGAACCAAAGGCGCCGGATCACCGATGCGCCTCCCCCCGCGTGGCGGTTTGGTAATGGCGGGTCTTGCCACTTGACGGAGGGAAGAATGATAAATATTATAAAAATACCTGTACCGCAAACTTATCATCAGTGGGCATACTCAATCATAAGAAGGACCGTTACCTGGAGGACTTTTCCAAGGCTGTGTCGATGTGGGCACAACTAGGATATGACATTTGCATTGGTAGGCGGGTCGGAAACCTACTGATGCAGGCTGTCGAAGCTGAGCATAGCCTCCTGGATTCATCTGTTCTTTTATGAAGTAGCTTCGCAGACCATCCCCATACGGGCATGGCCCAAGATCGTCAAACTAATCGAAACAGCGCTGTCTTTCGATTAGCCGGGGCATCATCCCGCATGGTTTTCTTTTTAATCCCGTAAATCGCATTGGCGGCAAACCCTCCCGTGGAGTGCGCCACGCGTGGCTTAGGTCTCCTGCCCTGGTGTTGCGCATCGGGGAGGGCAACCCGGTTTTACCGGTTGTAAGGGCGCGAATGCGCCGACAACGGTGAGCCGTGAGGGATGAAGCGCCGACATGGCGCTTATGCTGCTGGGATCGTTTCCGTCCTAACCCGGAGTGATCTCAACTGCGGTTAGAGGAGGGGACCATGAAAAAGCCCAAGAAGAACGTAAGCGCGCCCGGCGTTTCCCGGGCAAAGGTGACAGCCCCGGCGGCGGGAAGAAAAACGGCGGCCAAAAAAGGCGTGAAGGCAGCCGGTGCGGCCGAGGTTTCCAGCGCCAGGAGCGGGGCCGCCAAGCCCGCAGCGAAAGAGGCCAGGGCAAAAACAAGGAAGGGGGCCCACGCCGCCCCCAAGCCGGGCCCGCCAGCCAGGCCTGCGGTGGAAATGGTGACCGCCAAACCCAGCCCACTCTCCGTCCACGTGTTGTATTGCTTGCTGCGCGAGATACCGGAGGGGGAGAGCCTACCCCGCTTTTTGTTGGTGTCAAAAAACGGCTCCATGACCTTCCCCTGCACCAGGATGCGGGACGGCGAGGATCTTTTCGAGTCCCTGCGCCGCCCCTTGATCGGGGACTTGGGCCTGCCCAAGGACAGCTATTTTCCCGAGACTGAACTGAGCATGATCCGCGGCTACGGGGGCGGCTCGGGAGGGGCGGATTCCTTGAACAGTTGGTTCCTATATCCAGTGGACGTTTCGCTCACCGACGAGGGGTGGGCTGCCCTGCCCAGCGGGGTCGAGTGGTGGACCCTGGAGGAGATCGCCGCCAACTCCAAGGAGCCCAACGTCAAAACCATCGCCAACCATTTAAGGGAAACCTGGTACGAACTCCTTTCTACTCAAAGGCCGGCCCCCACCATGAATGCCCTGGCCAGCCACTGGGCGGCGCATAACAGGTCGGGCGTCCGGGTCTTGCGCGATCCGCAGCTGCAAAAAATCCTGGAGGTAGGCGACCGCGCCTTCAATCTCCGGGTGGTCGATCCCTACCTGCCTTACCAAAAGCAAGGGCTCGGCTTCACTTGGAGCTTTTTCACGCCCAAGGACGGGCAGGACGTGCATGTGCACGGCATGCCCATGGTGGAGATATACGGGGTGCTCAAGGGATGCCTGCAAATTTGGTACAAGTTCATAAACCAACGCGGCGCCCAGGTCTGGCGGCGGGTCACCCTTGAAGAGGGCGACTGGGCGGAGGTGGAGCCCTTGCATTGCCACCTGGCCATATGGCTTGATCCGGACGGCCTGGGAACGGTGTTCAGGGCCGGCGGCCTGGGCTCGCCGGCCGGCGTGGGCAAGCTTGGCAACAGCGGCAAAACCACTTGCAAGGATTGCTATAAAAAGGGCCAGTGCACACGCCACCCGCTTATGAAACAATTGGCAGACCAATACAGCAGGCCGTTCAAGGCGAGAGACTATTCCCTGATCGCCGAATGGGGTCGAAGCTAGCCGCGGGCCTGAATGCACTTTATAAACGACAACTACCCGAAACGACGTAACTTGTTTTGTGGGAATAGTGCTTTTATGCTGTTTTTATGTGGGAAACAGGGGGTTATATGGGGTTTTGTGCCCCCGGGAGTGGCACAAAATGGGATTTTATGCTTTTGACACAAGTGCAAAGAAAACTGGGAAATGATGCACAGCGTAACTGACAAAAGACAATTTTGAGGTTGCCACACAACTAATTGCTATCATTAGAATTAATTAAAATTTGTCGCCACACTAGGTTGCTTTGTCGGCTGTCGAGGTGGGCTGAAATTCCCTGACTAAGCAACCACTAAGCAACCAAACCTTAAAACAAATAAATATAATTATATCAGTTAGTTGCCTATACCACGCCCTTCAAAACGCGCGGTCCAACCTGCAACCAATACTTCACAAGTGCACCATAGCTATAAAGGCATAAAGGCTTCCGGCCTTCAAGTTACCGGTCGGTCTTTCATTCCGTGTTCCAGCAAAATGCGGGTGGGCCAGTTGCTCCATCCACTGGTTGGATTGCCACGAGGCAATTCCCGCCATCTGGCTGTGGCTCCAGCTTTAACGGGAGGCTCCAACCGAGGCCCCGGCTGAGTGTTGGGGGTGACAGGAAAAAAGTCAAGCCCCTGGGCCGAGTTGACGTCACTACATAAAGTTCAGCCCACCCGGCAAAAACACCGGTCGAAGTTATGAATCGTTATGATCTCCTTAGAAAAAACGAGAGTACCGTTTTTCACCTTTTACCCTTAAGTTGTGATCTAAGGTCTCTGATCTCTCTTCGGTATTCTGTGAGTTGCCCATCTATTTTGCCCATTTTATCAATAAATTGACACATCAAGGCCATCAAATCCTGGAGATGGGCCGTTTGAAAATCATCAATTGGTTTACTCAGTTTATTTCTTGTAGCCTTCTCGACATTGATATACTGATGGTCGCTGGCACCAAATGTTTCCTCTATGGAATGACCGGGAGGTATTTTTTGTAATATATCTTGCGTGTTACACCCTAGCACAGAGGCAACACGATCACAGACCTCTAGAGAGGGAGGACCTTGGCCTAACTCATAGCGTAACCAATGTTCCGGAAATAACTCTGCTTTTTCAGCCAACTCAAATATGTTGCGCCCCGCCCTCAATTTCCATATACGACTTCCAACCTGCAATCCCTGAAGTGTTACAGATATCCCTTCTGGGATTAAATCAATTCCAGAGATTAACTGATTCACATAGCACGGTTCTAAATAAAGAGCTTTCGCATAGGCTTCAAGCACCTCTTCTTTTGGTCTGATCCCTAACCGCTCATATCTCCCTATTTGCTCCTTTCCGACAACTCCTCCCATATTTGAGGCCATTTGCTCCTGGGTCCAGCCAGCCAACTCTCTTAGTAACTGGAGCTTACTACCAATAATGGCTTTTATATTTCCCATAAATTGCCTAAAAAGTAGTTGACAACGACGTTAATGAGAGGTTAGATGGCAAATAAAGTCGTTTATGATAAAAACACAACCTAATTTGATGTATGAGCAGACACCAAATCCTATCTGAACTGCAACGGCGGAAACTATCATTTGCTGAGGTGGGTCGCCGTCTCTCACCGCCAGCTACGAGACAAGCAGTACGTAACACAGTCTATATGCATGGTTTTATTTCTTCAGTCCGTATCATGCGCAGTATAGCCGGCGCCATTGAATGTGACCCAATCAAAGTATTCCCCGAATTAGCACAAACTCCTGCATTCATTAAAAATGCCAACAAGATTGGGCATCGTGCTCTAGACGGCCAGTCCAATAAACGTCGTGATCACCGCATGGTCCCTCATGCGACCCCATTAAACCACGCACCCGGCACGGGCTGCAATGTAAAGATGCGGGGGTATAAGTAAACATGGCCCTTCGCCGCGCCCCGGATTCCCGGCAGAACGATCTGTTCAATTATTTTGAGGTGCCGCACCCGCCCTATCCCACGCCGGACTGCTGGAATTTCGGCCTGGAGCTTCGGCACACCATCAGTCAGGTTCTCAACGAACTGATGAAGGGGGAGATAAAACAGCGAAACAAAGACCTCAAGAAGGTGATGGCCAAGGAGGATTTCGGTCAGGAGAAGCCGGAAGTGAGTGTCGTCCCCGCCGCCTTTGACGGTGCCGGCCCTGGTCACCATGCAGCAACAAGGCCCGGATGGGCTCTAACGGGCCACGCTTCACTGCCTTGGGACGAGACGAGATGAATCAGCTGGTATCTTCAACGGGGTTGGCCCAAGCGCTGGGCATCACCCGGCAAGCGGTTGCTAAAAACACAAATAACTGGAGTTCCCTTTCCGTGCCTGGCCGTGGCCGGGGCGGCCAAGTAAAGTATTACGAAGTCGCCTCCCTGCCGCCGATCATGCAGCGCCGGCTTTTGAGCCACCGTCTGCGGAACATCACCATAAACGACCTCGAGCCGCGCCACTGCCGTCCGGAAAGCGCGGCCAACCTTCATAAGGCTCCGGAGCAGGCCTTGGACCTGGCCCTGGCCAAGGCCAGGGTGTTGACGCTCGCCGAAGAGGTTATGGCGTTGGGAAAGGCGGCAGGCCTTAACCGAGGGTCCGCCCTTGATCGTTGGCTGAATGGATTCAACCGGGGCCTGGTGGCTCAGCGGCTGAAGGCCAAGTTGGGCCCTTTGTCCCGGCGGAGCGTCTACCGCTGGCGCCGGGCCTTTAATGAAAAAGGCCTGGCCGGCTTGATGGACCAGCGGGGCAAGCACCCACGCAGTCCCACAGATAGGGAGGTAAGGGACTTCATTGAGGGCTGCGTGTTGGGCCGACCAGGGATCACCTCGGCCAAGATATTCAAGTTGATGGTCTACAAGTTTAAAGACCGCCACTTGCCGGCCAAGGGCACGGTAAGGAACTTGGTTGCCCGATTCCGCAAGGAACAAGCGGCCCTTATAACTCTTCTGCATCAACCTTCCGCTTTCAAACGTCATTACCAACCTTCCCTGGGCCGGGCCGACGCCGGCCTCACTGAGCCCAACCAACGCTGGGAAGCCGATTCCACTCGGGCGGACCTGATGACCGCTGACGGCAAACGTTGCACCATGATCGTGGTGGTGGACGTGTGGACCCGTCGACCGGTGTTCGGGGTGTGGGAAAAAGGCGGCGGCGATCCGATTGCCTCGACCTTTTTCAAGGCATTCAAGAAGCTCGGCATCCCCGGTCAAGTGATTGTCGACCTGGGTAAGGACTACCAGAGCAAACAGGTGCAAGAGTTTTTCTTCGCCCTGGGCATCAGTGCGCCGGAGATACCCGGCCACAGCCCCGAGCTCAAGCCGCACGCGGAGATCGCCTTTCATTTGGTTTCGGATCTGCTGCGCACCCTGACCGGCTACACGGGCAACAGCCTAGTCAAGCGGCCCGAGGTCATAGAAATCAAACACACCCTGGCCGAGCTTCAAGAGCTGACGGACAAATGGGTGGTGGATTTCGAGAACAACCACACCGTATCCAGCATCAGCAGCACGCCCCGGGAGCGCTGGGAAAGTGCCTTGTCCCAGGGGTGGCAGCCGGACGTGGCCCCACTGGAGCAGCTGTTCCTGCTGTTGAAGCCCCTTGTAACACGCACGGTTAGGCAATGCCGCATCAACTACAACAAGGGTCTGTACACGGCCGAAGAACTCGTGGCCTTAGCTCCCTCGGAGCGGGTTTCGGTGCGCCCCGATCCGCTAGACGCCGGCATTATCTATGTGTTTGACCAAGAAGGCGACTTTCTTTGCGTGGCCACTGATATCGACCGGCTGAATCTGACTCCCCAACAAATAAATGAGCGGAAAAAGCGCTGGTGGTCCATCCGGCGGGCGGAGGCCAGGGCAGCCCGGGAGCGGATCAAGGCTTTGGAGTTGGACCATCTGGAACGGGCCCGGCTGGATGAAGTGGTTTCCCAGGCCAAGCCTTTCCCGCCCCTGCCGGCGCCCAACATAGATCTACCCGAAATGCGAGCGGCGGCGGAGGCCAGGCGGGAGTTTTTAGATCGAGAGCCACCAGGGGCTCTTGCCTCTCCGGAGCAGACTCCGGAGCAATTCAGCCCCCGGGCCTTCGATGAAACGAGGCTGTTGTCACCCGAGGCGAGCGGAGAAATCGAGGCGAGCGGCCAAATTGTTTTAACCCCCTTTGGCGAAAGGATCAAGGTCAGCGCCCGTCCACTTTTCACCACGGATCTTCAGCGGGCGCTTTGGATAATGGCCCGGGTGCGAGTGGGGCTAAACAACACCTCGGCGGACCTGGCCTTCCTGGAGCAATTCAAAGGAACCGAGATGTGGGAGCAACTTGGCGGGCATCAGTTTAAGCAATACATGCAAGGTCAGCGGGACCGCATAGGTTCCATGGAGATGGAGCAATGAAGGCCAAGCTTGTTCGAACCAAAAATCTGACCCGATTATGGGAGGTGGTGGAGGCCATAAAAAGCGCTTCCAGCGGGGAGCCGCGTTTGGGCCTGATATACGGCCCGGCGGGAAGGGGTAAGACGCGGGCGGTGGATCATTTGGCGGCCAAGACCGGGGCGGTTTACGTGTCGGCGGCCCGGGTGTGGACGCCCAACGCCATGCTCAAATGCATCTTGGCGGGCTTGGGGGGCACGCTCACGGTCAGCGCGGCGGACAACCTCACCCGGGCGGCCGAGGCCTTGGGAGAGCGTCTGGGGGTGCCCTCTTTGGGCAACGGACTGTTGATCGTCGATGAGGCCGACTATCTAGCCAAGGGCGCGCAGCCTCCCAACACCCCGCCGCTTTTGGATACGGTGCGCGATCTACACGACGCCTCGGGAGCTCCCGTGCTGCTGGTGGGTATGGACGGCTTGGCCAAGATTTTGAGCCGCTTTGCGCAGTTTTGGGACCGAGTGCGTATGAGCGAAGAATTTGCGCCGCTGGACTCGGGAGAACTGATTCACCTGGCAGGCGAGCTGGCCGGGCTGTCGATGGATGAACCATCAGCGGAAGTAATTCGCCGGGCCACTCACGGCAACCTCCGCCAGGCGATTGTCCATCTGGCCCGCCTGGAAGCGGTGGCCAAGGCTCAAGGCTCCCAGAAGGTGCGCCCTGAATGGGCTCAGAAGATTTCGGCGGAAGTGGCCCGCGGCAAGCTCCGCGCGAGTGGGGCCAGGCTCAAAGTGGTCAAGTGATGGCCGGCAGGATCGCCTCTAAACGACGCCCGGTGATAATGCGGGTCTTTCTGAAACAAGCGGGCGGCGCGGCCTCCGTGGGAGAGATTTACGCCCGCATGATGGATGAAGCCGGCCTCACCGTGCGCCAGGTGAATGACGCCCTGGAGTATTTGCTCAAGCGTGGGGAGATCCTCCTACTGCCGGATTGCCGATGCCGGCTGGTGGAAAAGCCGGACAATCGCAAAAGGGAGGCTTTCAAAAACCTTTGGCGGGCGGCGCACCAACTAAGCCTGCGGGGGGCGTTCTCATCCAAAGACCTAATGCAGATATCTGGAGTCAATCGTCGGGGGGCGCTCGAATGGCTGCAGGAAATACGCAAACGGGGCCTGATCCGCGAGGTGGGTAAATTTCGCTACCGGTTGGCCAAGGAAGCACCTCACCGCGACAACCCACCCCTCTTTCGCTGGGCCAGGCGTGGTAAGGCTCGGACCAGTCGGGACTGGAGTGAAGAGGGTAAGATGCACAGCCATCATTTCATCGCCTGAGATCAAGTCCCGAGATTGAAGCACCACCATGACCTATTTCATCACGGCACACGGAGAGAATTAATCAAATTCAACAACCGACGATGAAGAACCATATTAAGGGGGCACCAAATTGAGGGCTCTTTGGCCAGTCAGAGGGAATTACAAGAGGACCGTTCTTAATGGGCCTTGGGTAAAGCCGGCTCAAACCGAGGGTATCCCGCGCATTGACCAAATCCCCCCTCACCTTTACACTTCGCGCATGCCACACCATGCCTTAAAATGCATTGAGGGTTACCAGGAACTGGCCGGGCGCATGATCTTGCGGGCCATTCGGGATCTACAGCACCCCGAGCACAGGGGAGAAGCTTTGGACTGGTTTAATGGCGGAGATGCCCATCTTACCTTTCAGCATTGCGCCCACATACTGGGTTTGGATGAAGACGTGCTTCGTCAATCCATCCTGAAGAAATCCATCGACAACAACTGAGACCCGGCCGATTGCAGGCATAAAGCTCAGGATCCTGGTTCCGGTACTAAAGGCCCTGACCTCCTTAGGGTGACATGCCCCCCTCATACTGCGGCGATGGGCCTCGATCTATTCAAACGCGAGGCTGGAGGGCCTCAACGGCATTTTCCAAGCCGCCAGGGCAAGAGCGCGTGGATACCGTAAGGTTTTTACCTTCATCACCATGATCTATATTCCACAGCTAACGCTGAAGAGCCGGATTGAGATGCCACAATGGCCCGTCTCGCATATTTTGTGACATAATAAAGACAGGCGTTGGCTCTGGGAAGAACACATGAGTTCGGAGTCAGTTATGCTCAGCATCGGCAGATTAGAAAAAATAATACAGAGCCTGCTGGCCGGGATTTTTCTTGTATTCGCAGTGGTCAGCTTTGCCCAAGCTGAAGAGCTTACCCAACAAGAGCGAGAATATTTACGGCAAAAAGGCGCAATCGTATTTATCAGTCAGACGCATTATCCGCCCTTTGAATTCCTGGGAGAAGATGGTGACCACACGGGTATGTCCATTGAACTTGCCCGCTGGATTGCCACTAGATTCGGTTTTAAAACTCGCTTTGTCAACGCCAGCTTCAAAGATGCTCAGGAAACGGTGCTCAGCGGCAATGCTGATGTAATCACCAGTCTTTTTTACAGCAAAAAACGCGATCAGGTATTCGACTTCACCCAAATCATGTTTTCAGTGCCAGCCTCAATCTTCGTGAAGTCGGATCGGCCTGACATAAAACGTATCGAAGACTTAAACGGTAAGACCATCGCCATGCAGGCCGGCGATTATGCCTATGAGTTTCTGGAATCAAGACGCATAAAATTCAAGGTGGTCTGGACCAGTAATTTTGCCCAGGCGACCGATATGGTTATTGCCGGTAAGGCCGACGCAGTCATCGGCGATGAACAAATCGTGCTCTACCATATCTACTCCAACCACCTGACCGATTTAATCAAAAAGGTGGGCATGCCGCTCTATGTTGGTCAGAACTGCATGGGAGTGAAACACGGGAATCATGTTTTACAGAGTATCCTCAACAAGGGGATATCCTTGGCCAAGGAAACCGGCACACTGGACCGGATAAACACCACCTGGCTAGGGATTCAATATAAAGTTGGCAAACCCTTTGTCGTTAGAAACCTGAACTACTTCCTGACAAGTGCGGGGCTTTTAATAGCCTTGGCTTTATTGGCCTGGCTATGGAACATTCGGCTTCGCATTCTGGTGAACAAGCGCGCTGAAGCCCTATCCCATTCTGAGGCGACTCTCAGAGCTATTCTGGCCAATTCTCCCTTGGGAATCGGCCTGGTAAAGAATCAGGTGATGGTTTGGCACAACCAGGCCCTGGGAAAGATGCTGGGTTCCGGACTAAAGGAGTTGGACGGACAAAATCTTGCAAAGTTCTTTCCCAATGCGGTTGCCTTTGGCCGCACTGCCGCAACTATCGGCAATTCTCTGAATGAAACGGGCGAAGCGGTGGTTGAGACAAAATGCGTGCGTATGGATGGCACGGCTCTTGATTGCGTAGTCCATTGCGCCTTTCTGGGAGACGGCGAGGATGGCGATGCTATCATTGTTATGGCTCAGGATATTAGTGAGCAAAAGCAGGCCCAGACAAAACTGATCGAAAGTGAAGAGAGATATCGGTTGCTGGCCGAGCACGCCTCGGATGTTATTTGGAGTATCGACAAAGATTTCAAGGTGACTTATGTCAGCCCGTCAGTGGGAAAACTCCGCGGGTTTACGCCTGCGGAAGTAGTGGGACAACCCCTGGAAAATACCCTAAGTCCCAAGTCCATGCAGTTGGTCCACGAAGTCATCAAAAAAATTACTGCTCAAATAGCGGGAGGGGACCATGACATTCCTTCGTTTACCCTTGAGCTTGAGCAGCCACGCAAGGACGGCTCCACGGTGTGGACCGAGGTGGTGGTGGATGTGGTTTTCGATGCCCAGAGTAACTATAGTCACTTGCAGGGAGTGAGCAGGGATATCACTCTGCGTAGAGAATTAGAGGCCAAAATTAGGGAAGCCCAAAAGATAGAATACCTTGGGACCTTGTCCGCAGGTATAGCTCACGAATTTAACAATATCATGGCTGTAATTATGGGCTATGCGGAGTTGGCACTGGGCGATATAGCCGACCCCACAGCATTAAACAGCCAATTGAATGAGATTATTAATGCAGCTATGAGGGCGCGAAATTTAGTGCGTCAAATACTCATATTTAGCCGGCAAATAGAAATTGAAAAGGAGCCCATCGACCTAGGCGAAGAGTTGCTGCGAACCATCGAATTTATCAAACATACGTTGCCCGGAATGATCGAAGTTGAAGTCAACTTGGCTCCAGATCTCTACAAAATCAATGGCAGTGAGAACTTAATCAAACAGATAATGAGCAACCTGGCCTCTAATGCCCGGGATGCCATGCCCTTGGGGGGTAAGCTGATATTAGAAGCCAGCAATATAAATTTGGACGAATATTTTTGCAAAACCCGTCCTGGACTGAGTCCCGGCCTTCATGTGGTATTGCGGGTGACTGATACCGGCCAGGGCATGGATCAGCACACCTTGAGACAGATATATGACCCATTTTTCACCACCAAAGAAATCGGGAAGGGAACCGGCTTGGGGCTTGCAACTGTCCATGGCATAGTTAAGTCACATGGAGGTTATATATCCTGCCAAAGCCAACCGGGCCAAGGTACCAAATTCGAAGTGTTTCTACCTGCTCTGGCTGACAAGAGTCGTTGAGGGAAATCTCCTATGTAAGCGAAAATCAAATTGGATAATTAACATCAAAAAGGGCACCCGCTAATGACGAAGGAAAAAGAGTTAAAGAGAAAGCTCTTAAAGCAGCTGCGTGAACGCGAAGAACGTTACCGTAGCGTAACAGAGACCAGCCCGGATGCCATTATTACCGCTGCATCCGGCGGGCGAATTTTGACTATGAACCATGCTGGCCGAAAGATGTTCGGTTACGGCCCCGAGATAATTGGCCAAACGGTAGAAAAATTGATACCACCCCACTTACGGGAAGCTCACCGCGAAGGAGTTCAGCGTTATCTTACCACGATGGTTCCTCACATTATCGGCCAAGTGGTGGAATTATCAGCATTACGGGCGGATGGTACAGTGTTCCCCATTGAGCTAACGCTTTCGGCCTGGGAGGATATAGAAGGAGTTGCTTTCGGCTCTATTATTAGGGACATAAGCGGACGTAAAAGGATGGAGTCGTTAAAAGAAGACGTCGCTCACATGATACGCCACGATCTCCGTTCCCCTTTGGTGGGCATTGTCGGTTTGGCTAACCGTTTGGCAGTAAGTGACAACCTTGCATCTAAACAAGTCAAGGCCGTCTTTACCATTAGCGAACTCGGTCAAAGAATGCTGAATATGCTTGATCGCTCAAGGGATTTTTTCCAACTAGAGGAAGGCACCTACCAACTTCGACCTGAGCCTGTAGACTTATTATTGATTACCCAAAACATAGCGGACCAGTTGAAAGAAATGGCCTTGGCCAGACAGGTGAGGGTTCGAATCATTAGGATGCTCGACAAAAAAGACAAGCCGCAAATCAATGGCGATCGGTTGCTACTGGAAAACTTGCTTACCAATCTGGTGAAAAACGCTATCGAGGCCAGCCCCGCTAATAGTCCGGTGGAAATATCGTTTGCACGTGTGGCACTTAAGCAAGCTTCAGCCTGGAGAGTAGACGTGCATAATCAAGGAGTAATTCCGCTGGAAGTGCGATCACGCTTCTTCGATGCCTACGTCACGGCTGGCAAACCCCACGGCTCTGGGTTGGGTACTCATAACGCAATGATGGTGGCCAAGGCACACGGTGGGGAAATATCCTTCATCTCCGACGACGAACAGGGCACTCATCTATTGGTAGACCTGCCTGAAAAGCCGTATGGGCAGAACCGCTAAATGCGTGCCACTCCTCGCGATTGGCCTGCCCAGATTCGGGCGGGAACGCACAATTCAAAGTACCCCGCGAAGACTGACTAAAGGAGGATTTATGCAACCCATAGGACCCTTGATGCATGAACATCGTTTAATTGAGCGCATGGTTGCTTTAATTACTAAACAGGCAGAGGCTATTCAAAGAGGCGTTGAACCTGACACCGAATTCATTGGCGGTGCGGTGGAATTCTTTCGGGTCTACGCCGACCGTTGCCATCACGGCAAAGAAGAAGAACTACTTTTCAAAGAACTCAGCAGCAAAAATCTCAGTCCCGAATTGTCAGAAATTATGAGCGAATTGATTCAGGAGCACAAGCAGGGCCGCATCATGGTTGGCAGCCTGAATAAAGCAAATCAGAATCACGTAATGCAAGGCGCTGACCATGGAGAGGTGGTGCGCCTACTCACTGAATTGGCTTCTTTCTATCCCAAACACATAGAAAAAGAGGACAAGCATTTTTTCTTTCCAGTGATGGAATATTTCACCAGGGAGGAAATGGACCGCATGCTAAAAGAGTTCGAAGAATTTGATCAGCAAATGATCCACAGCCTATTCCGCCAAAAAGTGGAAAGCTGGGAAGTAGCCTCTTAATTCACCGGAGGTATTATGGCAAACGAGTGGCCGCGCCTGAAGCGAATCTATGACCAGGCTGAACCGTCCGACGGCAAACGGTACCTCGTGGACCGGCTATGGCCCAGGGGAGTCGGAAAAACCGAAGCCAAGCTAGATGGCTGGCTCAAGGAGTTGGCTCCAAGCGATGAGTTGAGGAAGTGGTACGGCCACGTCCCCGATCGTTGGGGTGAGTTTAAAAGGCGCTACCGCCTGGAGCTTAAGTCCAAAGCCAACAATGCGCTGCTAAGCAAATTGGCGTTGGAGCAGCGCAAAGAAACTATAACTCTCTTGTATGCTGCCAAGGATAGGGAACACAACAACGCCGTCGTCCTGCGGGAGGAGTTATTGAGCAAGAATCATCCAACTGGATAACATCCAATGCCTACGCTATGAGCTTGAATCGATTCTTGGCACTATCCTGGGCCAGAAGCATGCCCAACCGCCCTTGCTCGAAATGCTTTTTCATATCCGACTGTCCCAATGGTGTCATGGATAATTTTCGAGGAGAAAGGGCCCCAAGCCACTGACGGGAATTACGATGGATGCCGGGCCGAATCTGACACCATGCACTTAACGGCGTCGGAGGCTCAACCTGGGAGGCAGTGCGGCATCAGCCGCATAATCTCGGATAATGGGCTCAGGGAACAACGACTGGAGGTTCCGTGCCAGAATACCACGACCAGCCCTGGCCAAGCCCCGAGTGGCCGCGCTTCATCCTGCACCATCTGCCCGTGGGGGTATTCACGGTTGATTCCTCGCTGAGAGTCAATTATATGAATCCCAAGGCTGAGGAGCTCACAGGCCGTAGCGCCGAACAATCCCACGGACAGCATTGCGGCTCGGTGCTGAGGGGCGGGCTCTGTGACCAGGATTGTCCCCTGCGCAAGGTCCTCCACCAGGGGCGTAGCACGGTCACGGTTGAAACCACGATCACTCGGGCCGACGGCCATCAGGTCCCGGTATCCCTGCGCATCGCAGCCATGTACGACCCACAGGGTGACCTGGTGGGGGCGGTGGAACTCTTCGCCGACATCAGCCAGATCAAGCGCCTGGAGGCAGAGCGCTCCCAGACCTTGTCCATGTTCGCCCATGACATGAAATCCCCCCTGATCACAGTGGGGGGCCTGGTGGAGCGCCTCCTGCAAGGGCGGGCCGGGGAGTTGAAGGCTAAGCAACTCGACTACCTCAAGATCGTCAACGCCCAAATCAGGCGGGTGCAGTCCATGGTTCTGGACTTTCTGGACACCGCCCGTTTAGGCAAGGAAGGCCCGGAGCTGGCCACCGCCCCGTTGGAACTGGACGGCTTGTTGCAAACCTTGAGCCAGGAATACGCCCAACGGATGTCGGAAGCCGGTTTGGATATGGAGCTTAAACTGGAACCGTCTCTGCCCTTGGTGCTGGCCGATTCCCAACGGCTCGCCCGGGTGTTTACCAACTTGCTGGAAAACGCCATCCGTTATGCCGGTGGGGGTGCGCTGTGCCTGGAGGCCTTCCGCGACGGGCTGGAGTGGGTGGTTGTGAGGGTTAGCGACCAAGGCCCCGGCCTGAGCCGCGAGGACCTAGAAAAACTTTTCACGCCGTTTTTCAGGGGTAGCGCGGCCCAGGGCATTGAGGGCACCGGTCTCGGTCTGGCTGCGGTCAAGGCCATTGTGGAGGCCCATGGTGGCTTGGTTGAAGCGGAAAACCTGGCCCAAGGCGGAGCACGCTTCACCCTACGGCTGCCCGCCGCCAAGGGACGGGAAGAAATCTAATCGATGCCGGGCAGGGTGATGGGGCCACAGTTGCCATCGTTTCGAAGTCAATCAGACTAAGTTGAAGATGGGAGCCCTACCCGACAATCTGCTGCACATGATCAGGGAGTTCCATTTGAAGCGTGAAGACGTAAAGCGATCCATCGAATGGATCAAACGGCGCATCATAAAAGCAGCTTCCCGGAATTCGCACCATGGCCAGCGCTGGCGGGTGCATGTAGCTTCGTCGTCCCCACTGGCCTACCAGTATCAGAAGGTGCTGGGTACTGGCTGAGAATGTATGCTCTTTTGATTGGAGAAACGCCAATGGACTACTATGATTGAAATTTAAGTCACTACGTTTCCCGTCTTGTTTACAGTGGCAAATCTTTATAGCAGGTAAAATTTCAAACTTTAGGTGTAGCTTCATGCTTTATAGGTAAATACCAGAGTATGTAATTTTATCTGAATGGCTTATTAGGAATGCTAAATAAGTGGGTATAACAACCGATATAATTCTCCTCGTTGTGGTCGCATTCTTTTGTGGATTGCTGATGCAACGTCTGGGACAACCTCTCATCCTGGGATATATTGCAGCCGGGATTATACTCGGACCCCATACGGGCGGCCTGACGGTCTCAGATATTCACCAGATAGAACTCCTTGCCGAGATCGGTATTGCACTACTGCTGTTTGCTCTTGGGCTCGAATTTTCTCTAAAAGACCTTAAGCCTGTCAAGTTGGTTGCGTTGGTGGGAACACCGATCCAAATGACCCTCACCGTTGGGCTCGGTTTCGGTATCGGCCGCCTGATGGAAATGGATTGGAAAGCGTCGCTTTGGCTCGGTGCACTGGTTTCGCTTTCAAGTACGATGGTAATTCTAAAAACGCTGATGAACCAAGGCTGGCTGGGAACCCTATCCAGCAAGGTGATGATCGGGATGCTCATCGTTCAGGATCTGGCTGTAATCCCGATGATGATTATCCTCCCTCAACTGAATAATCCGGTCGTTGGATTGCCGGCCCTTGGCTTTGCAGCGCTCAAGGCCGCAGGGTTCATAACAGGAATGGTTTTTCTTGGAATGCGATTACTTCCACGCCTGATGTCGCATATTGCCAGACTCGGCTCAAGAGAGCTTTTCCTCTTGGCGATTACCGCCATCGGGCTCGGTGTGGGCTACATTACCCACTTGTCAGGGCTCTCCTTTGCCTTTGGTGCGTTTGTCGCAGGAATGGTCTTGAGCGAGTCGGATTACGGTCACCAGGCTTTAAGCGATATCATTCCACTGCGAGACCTTTTCGGCCTACTGTTTTTTTCATCGGTCGGTATGCTTTTCGATCCGGGGTTTTTGTTCGACCATATTTGGGAAGTCATCGTGTTGGTTTTAACTGTATGCATTGGTAAAGGGCTAATATTTGCTGGTGTGTCACGTGTTTTCAAATACCATAATGTCATTCCGCTAGCTGTTGGATTAGGCCTCTTTCAAATTGGCGAGTTTTCCTTTGTTTTGGCTAGAATTGGGTTGTCAACCAACTCCATCGGCAACGATCTTTACTCTTTAGTGTTAACGGCGACCATTCTGTCTATGGTGATCACGCCACTGATTTCAGGCCAGACGGCCAAAATATACGCTCTTAAGAAACGGTGGTTTCGGCATGAGAGATTGGAGACTTCAAACATTCCTAGCCACGGACCTGAAGGGCACGTTGTTATTGCAGGTGGCGGGCGTGTAGGCTTTCAGATAGCACAAATTTTAAGGCGTCTGAATATGCAATTTATCATTATCGAGCTTGATCATAGGCGGTTTGAACAAGCCAAAGAGGCTGGCATGTCCGTAGTTTATGGCGATGCCAGTCAGGAAATTGTTCTTGAAGCGGCATCCATCAGGGCATCGGTCCTTTTGGTTTTGACAATACCCGACCTTGTGACCGCCAGAGCAACTATTTTTCATTCAAAACGCTTAAACAAACGTCTCAAAATCGTTGCACGAACTACTGGCCCGGATTACTTCGAAATGATGAAGGAGTTGGGGGTCACAGGAGTTGTCCTTCCAGAGTTTGAGGCGAGCCTTGAAATTACGCGCCAGTCCCTTCTCCACCTAAATGTTCCGCCAGCGGAGGTTCAACGTCACACAGATACCATTCGGCAGGAACTTTATGCGACGTTGCTTAATTCGAATGACAACTACCGTATACTTTCTGAACTTCGAGGGGCAGAGCAGCAGTTTGATTTGCAATGGATTATATTATGCCAGGAAAGCCCTATGGCGAATCGATCCATTGGTGAAAGTGAAATACGCAAAGCAACGGGGGCCTCTGTCGTCGGTGTTGTTAGGAATGGGCAGTTGAATCCCAATCCTGATGCCGATTTTATTTTGATGCCGGAGGACTTGGTTGCGATCATTGGAAACGAGGAGAATCGGGAGGCTTTTTGTCTAATGGCAACATCGCCAAAGTGAAACGAAAAAGAAAAAAGGCCTCTTCGTCGTTACGAGTGGAATTGGTGTAGTTGTGATGCCATGATTGGCCGATCCATTTGAGCCTGTAGCTGGAGTTGATCATCATGGATGCCGGCGATCTTTTGGCCCTGGGCCTTGGCTTGCAGCCTCCTTGGAGGTTGGTGGGACAGCGGGTGGACACCAGCAAGACCCCTCACGAGGTCTTTCTGGAGGTGACCGCCGACCGGGGAGCCGAGTACCCCTGCCCGGTCTGCGGGGTGCTGTGCAAAGCCCACGACTTTCAGGAGTTCACCTGGCGCCACCTCAATCTCTTCCAGCATCATTGCTATGTCACCGCCCGGCTGCCCAGGGTGGACTGCCCCGACCACGGTATCAAAAGGGTCAAGGCGCCATGGGCTCGGGAGGGCAGCCGCTTCACCCTGTTGTTCGAGCAGGCCGCCATGACCCTGGTGCGAGAGATGCCGGTTCTGGCCGCGGCCCGCATCATAGGCATCAGCGACACGCGCCTGTGGCGGGTGGTTCACTACTATGTGGCCCAGGCTCTTGCCCGGTTGGATCTCAGCGGGGTCAAGGCGGTGGCCCTGGACGAAACCGCCTGCAAGCGCAGGCATAATTACGTCACCGTGTTCATCGACCTGGACCGCAAGCAAAAGCCGGTGATCTTCGTCACCCCCGGCAAGGGCAGGCAATGCCTGGCCAAATTTCGCCAGTTTCTCCACGGGCATGGGGGAGACCATCGAAACATCGCCGAGATGGTCTGCGACATGTCCCCCGCCTTCCTGGCCGCTATCGCGGACAGCTTCCCCTCCGCCAATGTGACCGTGGACTGGTTCCATGTGGTCCAGCTTTTCACCACCGCGGTGGACGAGGTCCGTAAGGCCGAAGCCAAGCAAAACAAGCTGCCCAAGGCCACCCGCTGGGCCGTGCTCAAGGCCGCCGATGGCGGCTGGCTGACCATCAAGCAGCAAAAGGCCCTCCATGAGCTGGAGTCCGGTGGATTTGCCACCGCCACCGCCTGGCGGCTCAAGGAGATGCTTCGCTGGGTCAGAAAGGCCGGCACTCCCAGGGCGGCACAGTGGCGCATCACCCACTTCTGCCGTCACGCCCTCAAATGCATTGCCTATGACCTGCAAAACCTGGCTCCCGTGTTAAAGGCCTTGACCACCCTGGAGCGGCACGCTCCCTTCATCCTGCGGCGATGGGCCTCGACCTATTCCAACGCCAGGCTGGAGGGCCTCAATGGCATCTTCCAAGCCGCCAGGGCGAGAGCGCGTGGGTACCGCAACTCTTTCACCTTCATCACCATGATTTATTTCATCGCCGCTCCGCTGGGAGAACTAATCAAATTCCACAGTTAGTTCCCGTCCTGAAAGTCCCAACTAGCTGAAACCTATTAAAATCTGGCGCAAAACGGTCTGTGGTTTTTGGCGTTTTTGTGTTAGGGTAGTTTTGGCATAACATCCCGATAACACAAAGATAACACTAAAAATGGCAGGCCCGCAATGCGCCAGAAACAGCAAATTCAGCCCAAATTGTGTGGACCCTGGCCCGACCATCCCTTTTCCCAAGAGCTGGCGGTCATGGCCGCGATTCTCGATGCCCATCCTGTCATAGCCGAGTTGGCCTGGCAAGACCTTGTGCAAGCAAGACGTCATGACACCGGGGCGCCGGGCATGGAAGCCATGGCCGTGGTCAAGGCGGCGGTGCTGCACAAGCTGATGGGCCTGTCCTATGAGCGGCTGGCCTTTCATCTTTTCGACAGCGTGTCCTGCCGTCTTTTTCTGGGGTTTGGTCCCTTTGACACCGGGCCCAGCGCCAGCGCCCTGCAGGATAACGTTTCCCGCCTGAGCGTCCGCACCTGGGAAGCCATCAACCGAGTGCTGGTCAAGTGGGCCCAAAAGGAGGGTATCGAAGCCGGTCGTAAGATGCGTTTCGACAGCACCCCGGTGGAGGCCGACATCCACCACCCCACCGACTCCTCCTTGCTCAATGACCTGATCAGGGCAATCTGCCGCGATATCCACAAGGCCGGCCTGCCCAAGTCCTTGCGCTGCCGGGATCGCCGCCGGGTGACCAGAAAACTGGCCCTGAATATCATCAACGCCAAAAACGCCAAGCAGAGAAAGCTTCTCTACCGCAAGCTCCTTCACCATTGCCAAGATCTTTACCAGGAGGTGCTGGACATCGTGATGCGCCTGGAGGGCCGGTGGGGGGAGCTCAGGGAGGGGCTGACTCACTGGCTGGAACTGATGCAAAAGGTCATCGAGCAGGCCAGGCAAAGGGTGCTGCTGGGCAGGGAGCTTCCCGCAAAGGAAAAGATCGTCAGCGTCTTCGAGACCCACGTGGACATCCTGGCCAAGCAGCACCGGGACACCGTCTTTGGCCACAAGATCTGTCTGGCCGGGGGCGCCTCCTGCCTCATCACCGACTGCACCATCGAGCAGGGCAATCCGCCCGACTCCCTGCTGGCCCCCAAAATGATCGTCAGACACGAGGGCATCTATGGCAAGGTGCCCCGGCAGGCGGCATGGGATGGGGGTTTTGCCTCCCAGACCAACCTCAAGGCCATCAAGGCCTATGGGGTCCAAGACGTAGCCTTTCACAAAAGGCGGGGCCTACGGGTCAGCGACATGGTGAAAAGCTCTTGGGTATTTCGCCAGCTCAGGAACTTTCGCGCTGGAATCGAAGGGTGCATCTCCGCCCTCAAGCGGGTCTTCGGCCTGGACCGCTGCAACTGGCGGGGTCAAGAACACTTCCATGCCTACGTCTGGACCTCCATCATCGCCTACAACCTCGTAGTCCTGGCCAGGCACTGCATAGACAAAAAGCTGCTCTGAGCCGATAGACCCTGCGAGGCACTACCTCTGGGGACGGGTGCGCCCTGAGTGAGGCGCACTGGACCTCCAACTCCAAAAATGACGCCTGGGTGGGGCCTCGAGCTGTGGCGAGTACAGAGAATTGCTTAAAAGACCGCCCCCCTGCTCCGAAAAGAAGGGCTTTCAGGATGGTGCGTATTCCGCTGATGACGCCCACCTGATCCGAGCGAAGACGCCCAGTGGTTCCAGGGCAAGGCGGCCACTTCATCGGAGCGAAGCGACGCTGGTATTTTGATTTAAGACTTTTGCTCCTCCTTGGTCAAGGCGGAGTATTTCTTTCTCATAGATTCTCCCTTCAGGTTGATCTTGTGGGCGCTGTGGATTAGGCGGTCCAGGACGGCGTCGGCAAGGGTGGGATCGCCGATAATTTCATGCCAGTGATCTATGGGCACTTGTGCGGCCACCAGGGTTGATTTCAGACCGTGGCGATCCTCCAGAAGTTCCAGGAGGTCCAGGGCCTGCTCCCTAGTCAGTCGGTCCAAGCCCCAGTCATCCAGGGCGATGAGGTTTGTCTTGGCGTAGGCGGCCATCTTTTTGGGATAGCTGCCGTCGGCTCTGGCCATGGTGATTTCCCTTAACAGGTTGGGCAGGCGGCGATAGACGGCGCTGTGTCCCTCCAGGCATGACTTGTGGACCAGTGCGCAGGCCAGATAGGTTTTGCCGGCCCCGGTGGGTCCGGTGATGATCAGATTCTGGCGACCCTTGATCCATTCACAGGCGGCCAGGGCCATGATCAGGGACTTGTCCAGCCCGCGCTTGTGTCGGAAATCGATATCCTCCACACAGGCGGGCACCCTGAGCTTGGCCTTTCTGAGCCTGGTTTGCAGTCGCCGGTCCTCGCGCTGGCTCATCTCGCGATCCACCATGAGGCCCAGGCGCTCTTCAAAAGAGAGAGTGCCCAGGTCGCTCATCTCCATCTGCTCGGCCAGGGCCTTGGCCATTCCGTTGAGCCTCATAGCGCTAAGCTTTTCCATGATCGGGTTGGTCAGCAAGGCTCATTTCTCCTTCCCCTGGGGCGTAGTAGTCCTTGCCCCTGATATTGTGGTGATTGATGGGCAGCATCGGCTGGCTACTTTGTTTTTGGACTTTTTGGTCCAGCCCGTTTTTGAGGATGGACTTGACGCTCTTGAGGCTTCTGGCCTTGATCTCCAAGGCCTTTTGGCAGGCTGACTCCAGACGCTCATCACCGTAGGTGTTGCCAAGGCTCATGATGCCCAGCACCGACCGAAAGCCCTGCTGGGGGTGGGCGCGGCTGTTCATGATGACCCGGGCCAGACCCTCGCAGGCCGGCCCGGTCTTGGCCGCCCAGTTAAGCAGTCTCTCGGGAGTCCACTTCAGGTATTCCCGGTGGGCCCGGGGCATGTGCTCATCGATGGTGGTGTGCAGGCCTTTTTTGAAATTCCTTTTATGGCTTGCCACCCGTTTGCCACGGTGGAAGATCTCCACGATGCGGGCGCTGTAACGTACATCCAGCCGCTTGCCCACCAGCTGATAGGGAGCCGAGTAATAATGCCCTTCCAGCTCAAGGTGGCAGTCGATGTTGACCTTGGCCTTTTTCCACTCGGCATAGGGAAAAGGAATCAAGGGCAAGGACTTGAGGGCAGGACGATCCAGTTTTTCAAACAGCTCGCGCCGGCTGCGCTTAAGCTTCTGCATGGGCCGCTGGTTAAGCTCCCGCAAAAGCCCCCTGATGGCCATATTCAGCTCATCCAGGCTGAAAAAGGTGCGCTTCCTGAGCCTGGCCAGTATCCAGCGCTCCACCACCAGGACCCCACTCTCCACCTTGGCCTTGTCCTTGGGTTTCCGCACCCGGGCGGGAATCACCGCAGTGTTGTAATGAAGGGCGAGATCTTGATAGGTGGGATTGAGCTCGGGCTCGTAGCGGCAGGCCTTGATCACCCCACTCTTGAGATTGTCAGGGATCAAAAGCTCGGGCACCCCGCCAAAAAATAGAAAAGCCCTTTCATGGGAGCCGATCCAGTCCGGCAGACCTTGGCTCCAGGTGCCCTCGCAATAGGTGTAACTGCTGGCCCCCAGCACCGCCACGAAGATCTGGGCGTCGCTGACCTCGCCGGTTTTGGGATTGACCACATCCACCGTCTGGCCGGCATAGTCTACAAAGAGCTTCTCGCCCGCACGGTGCTCCTGGCGCATCCATAACTGCAAAAGCCCTCGCCAGCCACGGTAAAGCTCACAAAAACGGCTGTACTGATAGCCCTCGGGATAGACCGACTTGTACTCTTCCCACAAAAGCTCCAGAGTCACCCCCTTGCGCCGAAGCTCGGTGTGGATCTCGCCCCAGTCGGGCAAAGGACGTTTGGCCCCGGGCAAAGGGGTGGGAGGAAACAAAAGCCGCTCTACGGCCGCCTCATCAAGCCCGAGCGGCAAGGGCCAGGTCAAACCAGCCGCCGAGGCCCGGCTCAGGTAGTCCCGTACCGTGGTGCGGCCAATGGAACACGACTTGGCTATATCCCGTTGGCTCAAACCAAATTCGTGCCTGAGCCTTAGTACTTCGAGTGTCTTGCGCATGGATAACCTCTTGGCCGCCATCTGCTCCTCCATGATGAATATTCATGGGTGCAGACTAATCGACCGGTTAAACCAGCGCCGCTTTCACAAACAGATCAAAGTGGCCGGATTGCTCCGGAATGGGTGGGCGTCATGCCCTGGAACAGGTGGGCGTCATGCCTTGGAATGGGTGGGCGGGATGCTCCGGAATACGCAGATGGGAACCAGTTAACGACGAAGAACCGAAAAAAGCATAAGGAGATTAAACGAGCAACAATTTGCACAGTCTTATCATTTTCATTATTCTCAGCCCCATGAATTACGAAACTTTTCAAGTTTTTCCAAGAGGATGGCTTTAGTTTTGCCTACAAACTGGATGTTTGACTTTTTGGTAGTTCTGCTCAGCACAGAGGAAAAAGAGGAAAATACTCTTGACAGGCGCCTCTCTTGCGCATATCATGTGAACGTATATTCACTTGGAGAATGACTTGGCTACCGAAAAGTTAGACACCGCGACTAGGCGTGAACAGATTGCAGAGGCCGCCCTGGCTTTGATATCAGAGAAAGGTATGCAAGGGTTGGCGATTGCTTCCCTGGCTCGCAGAGTGGGGCTTGTCAACTCAGCTTTATATCGGCATTTTAACGGAAAAGATGAAGTTCTGGACGCGATGCTCGATTTGATAGGTGATCGTCTGATGGCCAATGTCAAAGCAGTACGACGGGAGTCAGCTCGCCCTTTGGATCAACTGAGACAGCTGTTGATGCGACACATACGCCTGATCAGAGAAAACCAAGCTCTTCCACGCATCGTGTTCTCTGAAGAGATATACTCCGGAAAGCCAGAAAGAAGAACTAAACTGTTTAATATCATTAGTAGATATCTGACCAATGTCAGTGATATTTTCTCTGAAGGCCAAAAAAATGGGACTATCAGGTCAGATACTGACCCTTTGGTACTAGCAGTCATGTTTTTAGGTCTGATACAACCCGCAGCAATTCTGTGGCATTTAAGCAACAATAAGTTTGACGTCACTAAACATGCTGAAAAGGCATGGGGAATTTTTGCCGATGGTCTGAGCCGGTAATCTTTTTTTTGCTCTCAATGTGAATCATAGTTCACATTAACAGGGGTGTTAAGTAATGCGTAAAAAGCTCGTTGTTACGATTCTAGTCCTAATATTTGCGTCTGGAGCAGGTTATTGGTATTGGCAAACCCGTCCTGAGCCAGACAGTGAGGCTATCCTTGTTTCAGGAAACATAGAGGTCACTGAGGTTCAGGTAAGTTTCAGAATACCGGGTAGAACCGCTGTTAGATTTGTTTCTGAAGGTGAAAAGATTATGAAGGGCCAGCCTGTGGCTCGCCTCGACGATGAAGAATATTCCCGAGAGGTCGCTTTGAGCGCTGCTGAGTTGGCAGCGGCAAAAGCCTTGCTCGCTGAGCTTTTGGCTGGTTCGCGACCACAAGAAATAGAAACCGCAAAGGCAATCGCTAGCCGAGCTAAAGCTGAAGCAAAAAGGTGGAAAGCGGAATATAAGCGCCAAGAGAATTTATTCCGCAAAAATGTAATACCGGCCAGAGATTTTGAAATAGCACAAACGGCTCACCAAACAGCCAGGGAGAAGTTACGCGAAGCACGAGAGCATTTAAATTTAGTTAAGGAGGGACCGAGGAAGGAAGCTATTGCGCATGCACAAGCTCAGGCTGAACGTGCCAAGGAAGCGTTGGCTCTTGCTAAGACACGCCTTGGCTTCACTATCCTTAAATCTCCTCTTAATGGTGTGGTTTTGAGTGAGCATATCGAATCCGGTGAATACGTCTATCCCGGAACTCCTGTGGTTACTGTGGGCAGGCTAGATAAGGTTTGGTTAAGAGCTTACATCAACGAAACGGATTTAGGGAGAATCAAGATAAATCAAGAGGTACAGGTTACGATAGATACATATCCAGATAAGGTTTATGAAGGTAAAATTTCATTTATATCTCAAGAAGCAGAATTCACACCTAAAAACGTACAGACTCAAGCAGAGCGCGTAAAACTAGTCTATCGGATAAAAGTTGACATTTCTAATCCCAGGCAAGAATTAAAGCCGGGAATGCCTGCTGACGGCAAAATAATTACCACCCGATAATTAGGTTGAAGAATACGATGGAAGCTATCAAAAGTAATCATTTAACAAAAAGGTTTGAAAATACGGTAGCAGTTAATGAACTTAGCTTTAGCGTGAAAGAAGGCGAAATATTTGGCTTGGTAGGCCCGGATGGTGCAGGTAAAACAACGACAATGCGGCTTCTAACATCTGTAATGGACCCAACCTCTGGAGATGCCTGGATAGCAGGCCATCATGTGACTAAAGAGGCCGAAATGGTTAAAGAAAGCATAGGTTATATGAGCCAGAGATTTGGTTTATATCCTGATCTTTCAGTAATAGAAAATATCCTTTTCTATGCAAACATTTACCAGGTGCCTCGCAAAGGTAGACTAGATAAAATTGAGGAATTATTGTCTTTCAGTAACCTTACACCGTTCAAGCGTCGTTTAGCAGGCAACCTTTCTGGAGGGATGAAGCAAAAATTAGGGCTTGCGTGTGCCCTAGTCCATAAGCCTAAAGTCCTATTTTTAGATGAACCCACCAATGGTGTCGATCCTTCTTCGCGCCGTGATTTCTGGCGTATTCTATACCAATTGTTGCGCGAGAAGGTCACTATATTTGTTTCTACCGCCTATTTGGATGAAGCGGAACGCTGCAATCGGGTAGCCCTCATGGATAAAGGGCGTCTGCTTGCCCTCGGCACTCCAGATGAGGTTAAAAGTTTGATGAAAGGTAAAATAATTGAGCTTAGAGTCCCTCAGCCACGACAGACTACCACATTATTGCGTGAAAAATTGCCGGGTCATTCAGTGGGCCTTTTTGGTGATCGCGTTCATATAGTTTCATTTCATCCTAATGAAAGTATAGCAACTGTTAAAAGGATACTTAGCGAAGGCAATTTTAAAGTCGACAGCATAAAAATCGTAACCCCTGCTCTAGAAGATGTATTTGTGTCAATGCTCTCAACACAGGCAGAGGCATCGAATGGAAATAAATAGGACACATAACAATACCGCTGTTTTCGTGACAAACCTAGAAAAACGTTTCGGCAACTTCATCGCGGTTAACAGAATTAACTTAGAAGTTTTTTCTGGAGAAATATTTGGTTTTTTGGGGCCTAATGGGGCAGGCAAGTCAACTACCATCAGAATGTTATGTGGTATTTTAGAACCGACTGACGGCTCTGGTAAAGTAGCTGGCTTCGACATTCGAAGCGAACAGGAAAAAATTAAATCTCATATTGGTTATATGAGTCAGAAATTTTCACTCTACGAAGACCTTACAGTAGAAGAAAATATCGACTTCTACAGCGGTATTTATCGTATCCCCTCTCACCTAAGGCGCAAGCGCAAAGATTGGGTCTTGGAGATGGCAGGGCTTCGGGAACATCGTAAATCTTTAACTAAAATACTATCTGGTGGCTGGAAACAAAGACTGTCTTTGGGCTGCGCGATCCTACATGAGCCACCAATCATCTTTTTAGATGAACCGACATCCGGAGTAGACCCTGTCAGCCGTCGTCAGTTTTGGGACCTTATTTATGAATTAGCCGGTAAGGGTGTAACTATTTTCGTGACAACACATTATATGGATGAGGCGGAATATTGTGATCGCATAGCTCTAATATATCGCGGTGAGTTAATAGCACTGGGCTCTCCGGAAAACCTCAAAAACGAAACCATGAAAGAAGATATTCTTTCTGTTGTATGTAGTCGGCCACAAGATGCGATGGAAGGTATTGAAAAGCTTTCCGGTATCAAAGAGGTAGCTCTTTTTGGTAAAGGTTTGCATGTAGTGGTGAATAATGGCAAAAAGTCTATTCCTCTTTTATCTAGTTTTCTAAATGAAAATGGCTATATCGTTGACCAAATTGAGATTATTACTCCATCGATGGAGGACGTTTTTGTCTCGCTCGTTGAAGCTCGTGACCGAGAGAGCCTTTCCCAAGTAGAGGTCTCCCAATGAGGCTTAGCCGCATCATAGCAATTGCGCACAAAGAATTTATTCATGTCTTGCGCGACCCTCGTAGTCTAGGCATGGCTGTCGCGATTCCTATGTTATTGCTCGTCTTGTTTGGTTATGCCCTTACACTTGATGTTGATAAAGTCCCAATCGTTTTTTGGGATCAAAGCCATTCAGTGGACAGCAGGGAATTCATAAGTAGATTTGTTGCATCTCCTTACTTTACTGTAAAAGAATCAGTAGATAATTATGCTGATCTTGAGCACGCCATTGATACAGGTGATGTATTGATGGCAGCTGTGATCCCTTCAGATTTCCCTAGGCAATCTCACAGCAGCAATCAGGCCTTTGTCCAGCTAGTGTTAGATGGCAGCGACTCTAATACCGCAACGATAGCTTTGGGTTACGCTGAAGGTGTGGTGCAAGCCTACTCTCGTCAAATAAACACTATAAAATATCAGCGACTTGGAGGACGCACAGTAACCAGCCCTGTTGACTTAAGGCCTAGGGTTTGGTTCAACCCTGACCTGGAATCCAAGAATTACATTATTCCTGGCCTTATCGCTGTAATTATGATGGTTATAGCGGCACTGCTGACCTCTTTGACCGTTGCTAGAGAATGGGAAAGAGGGACTATGGAGCAGTTAGTTTCAACCCCTGTGAAGGGACCAGAGTTGATCTTAGGTAAGTTCCTTCCTTATTTCATAATTGGCATGGTGGATGTACTTCTGGCTGTCCTTATGGGCGAGTTCCTTTTCCAGGTACCATTACGAGGCAGCCCAGCACTACTATTCTCAATAGCGGCTGTTTTTCTCGGGGGGGCTCTTTCGCTAGGCCTGCTTATCAGCATAATCACAAAAAGCCAATTATTAGCCAGCCAATTAGCTATGGTACTGACTTTTCTCCCCTCATTTTTATTATCAGGATTCATGTACGCCATAAGCAACATGCCTAAGGCAATTCAGCTTATAACTCATCTTGTTCCTGCAAGCTATTTTGTAACAATATTAAAAGGAATATATTTGAAGGGAATCGGTTTGGAAATATTAATATATGAAGCGTCGCTTTTAACGATATTTGGAGGCGCTATGCTTCTAATATCTATCTTTAAATTCAAAAAGAAGTTAGCGTAGCCATGCTAGAGCGAATCAAACATATGCTCATAAAAGAGTTTATTCAGATATTTCGTGACCCCAAGATGAAGGGCGTGATTTTTTTAATGCCCCTGATCCAAGCCATGGTTTTTGGGTATGCCGTAACTACAGATGTGCGAGATGTAAAAATGGCTATCTATGATAGTGATGCTAGCCAACTAAGCAGAGAGCTGACCGCACGCTTTGTTAACTCAGGATACTTTATTATTGCCAAGCGAGTTGAGAACAATAACCAGATAAATAAATTAATGGATCAAGGAAGCATCAGGGCTGTTCTAAAAATTAATAAGGGATTCCAAAACGATTTGGTGAAGGGATTAAAAGTACCCTTACAGCTTATAGTCGATGGCACTGATTCAAATACAGCAGGCATTATATTGAGTTATAGTGCCAAAATAGTTGGTCAATTTTCAGATAATATTCTTTTGAAAAAACTTATGCGGTCACCTGTAAAAACATTTAATAGCGGAGGGACTACTCTAGAGACACGGGCTTGGTTTAATGAAAACCTTGAAAGTAGAAACTTTTATGTACCCGGTGTAATAGCCATCATTGTCATGTTGATAACTCTTATGTTAACCAGCATGGCAATAGTTCGCGAGAAGGAAATAGGTACCATGGAACAGATAATGGTCACACCCATCTCGCCATTAGAATTCATCCTGGGTAAAACCGTGCCTTTTGCTCTAATCGGATTTGCTGACGTATTGTTAATCACTGGTATAGCTGTTTTTTGGTTTGATGTACCTGTACGCGGCAGTATAGCGCTTTTGTTTATTGCTACTGCTTTATACCTCATGACCACCCTGGGAATCGGTTTGCTTATTTCCACGGTCAGCCAAACCCAGCAGCAAGCCATGATGAGTACTTTTTTCTTTTATTTCCCAGCAACACTTCTGTCCGGGTTTATGTTTCCAATAGCAAACATGCCCGTAATAATACAATGGCTTACCTATTTAAATCCGCTTCGTTATTTTTTGGTCATCATCAGGGGCATATTCCTTAAAGGCGTAGGGCCAGATATTTTATGGCCCCAAATGCTCGTTCTTGCAGTAATGGGCTTAGTCACTCTTCTATTAGCTTCTAGAAGATTCCGTAAGACCATAGCCTAACCGTACATTGGAGCCAACCATGCTATCTCACATAAAAACAAGTTCACCATACAGGCACCTTACTATCTTAATAATTCTTCTAGGCATACTAATTAGTGCCGCTAGTTCCGCTGCTGAGAAGCCAATGAAAATAGACCATGATAATGCGGCTTTCACCTTGACAGAGTGTGTCAGGATTTCTTTGAAAAATAATCCTGTCATGCGGATTGGAAAAGAAAACGTATTTTCAGCAGGCGAAGAGATCGGCGAAATGAAAGCCCCTTATTACCCAGAAGTAAGTTTGCAGTCTGGCTTTAAAAGATGGCAAACCCATGCTTTTCTCCCTAGTGGCCTATCACGGCCGGATATACCTACAGTAATCGGGCCGACCGATGATTGGAGCGCTGGCCTACAGGCCCGGCTTCTCCTATTCGACAGCGGCCTTCGCAAAGCAAGGTTGGAAAGGTCCAAGGCTAAATTTGGTGAGGCGCAGGAAGACAACCAAAGACTGCGTCAAGAGCTGATTCTTAGTGTGCATAAGAGTTTTTTTGCCTTAGAGGCTGCATACCAAGCTGATTCTGTGTCAAGACGGAGCTTAGAAAGAGCTAATGAACATTTACGGTTAGCAAAAATTCGGCATGACGCAGGAGCTGTCCCCCAAGCTGACGTCATTAAGGCAAAAGTTCAAGTGGCTCAAGCTGAGCTTTCGCTGGTCCGAGCAAAAAACATGGTCCGTATAGCCCAGGGTGGTCTTAACACGGCTATGGGCCTGCCTGTGGGCAGGTCAACAAGAGTAAGACCTGAATCGGCCAAACTAATTTTTGAGCCCCAGGTAGATTTGGCACTGATGCTTAAGCAAGCAGAGCACCAACGGCCAGTAGTAAAAGCCGCTGTCCAGCGAATTATTGCGGCTGAACAGAATGTTAATGCAGCTGAAAGTAAATGGGGTCCTGTTATACGGGCAGAAGGCGGCTATGGTTGGCGTGATGATGAATTAGCTCCTCATGATGAGGCATGGTCAGCAGGCATTGTTTTAGAACTTCCCATATTTACAGGCTTTGCAAGAACACATGGCGTAGCAAAAAACCGTGCTGAGCTTCGAAAAGCCGAAGCTGACCGAGATCGGATAATAAACCAAGTACGAGAAGAGGTTTGGGCCTCTATTAGTAATTCACGAGAGGCCAAAGAGGCAGTACAAGCTGCACGGGTTCTCGTCGTAGAAGCAAATGAAGATTTGCGTACTAGCCGTGAACGTTATTCTGTTGGAGCTGGAACTATAACTGACTTAATTGATTCCGAAACTTCTCTAGCAAAGGCAGAAGGAAATGCTGTGGAAGCTAAATGGAATCTCCACACTGCTGATTCTCAGCTTAAATACTCACTTGGCAAGCTAACGCAATAGATGAACAGAAAACTTAAAACAACAGCCCTATGTATTTCTATTTTAGCTGGAGTACTCGGGGTTTGGCATTTTGAAAAGGCGCTTCCATCCTGGAATGACGAAAGCTTTCTAATGATTGCTACTGATATACTGTTTTTAATTTTGACATTTATTTTGGTGGCTGTGGTGTGCCATTTTATAATTTGGGAATTCGCACTAAAAGAAATCAATGACCGCACTCTGAATAAATAGCTGCTACCGTTTAGTCAACTAAATAAATTTGCAACACATCGTGTGTGCTTCAAAATTAGATTATTAAAAACATCTTTAAAATGATTACATAGAAGATTATTTATAATGACATAGCAAGATTTCAACTTAACCTATAAGGTGAGGCCAATGAAGAAAATATGGTTCATCCGGATCTTGGGTACCTGGATGAGTTGCAATGAAGTGGACAATCAGGTTTTCCTCTTTGATGTTAGCTATTTTCATCGAGGAGGAGCCCCATCATGTCCACAAGTCTCTTGTATCATGGCTTCGGGGTGCGAGG
>JAHIND010000008.1 GCA_018896025.1 Pseudomonadota bacterium | reverse complement strand
CCTCGGAGGAAAGAAATGAGCGGCTGGGGCCATGGCTGGATTACTACAACCAGACAAGGCCACACACCGCTCTTAAATACAAACCGCCAATCTCAAGACTGGCAAACTGTGAACAACGTCCTTGCTAACAACACCTAGCCCTGCGTCGCTGCCAAAGCACCAGGCCATACCTATGGCCCCCAAAAAGCCCAGTGCGCCGCCGATGAGCATGCCCGAGAACAAAAGGGCCAGCAGGGCCACGCCCCAGAGCCACTCGTTAGCATCGTACTCCAGGCCCCAACCGAACCACTCGGGGGCCAGCACACCCAGGATGAGAATGAAGGAGATAAACCACGCCGCGCCCGCCCAGAGGCCCTGCCCTTTTTCCATCAACTCGGCCGAGGTTTTCAGGCCGTCCTTGATGAGCGCCAGGCCCAGCAGCAGCAGGCCCAGGGCGATGATCATGGTAAGGGGCGCCTTGGATATCTTGAGCATCAGCGTGGTGTCGTTCTCCACCCAGTAGGTGTGGGAGATGACCAAGCTTTGCCAGGTGCACATCAGGAAGAACCAGCCGCTCAACAACTGCGTGAAGCAGGACAGTTTTAGCTGGATGGAATCGGGAAGGTGTGAGGTGAAGAAGTCAACCCCGATGTGTTTGTTGCCCAGTTGGGCGTGGCCCATGGCCCCGAACACCAGCACAATGAGCATGATCTCTTCCAGCTCGACCACCCCGGTGAGGGCATAGCCGAATATACCGCGCGAGATCACATTGGCCGCGACCAGGAGCACCATGAGCAAGGCCATGGAGGCGCCCACACCGTTGAAGATGCGGGACACCGGTGTAATCACCTTGGCCAGCCCGTCGTGCAATTTCTGAATTTGCATTGCCGGTAGACCCTTTGCTTCCCCGTTCTAAGCGGGAAAATCGTGTGTATAGTCCGGGACACCCCCGGTCGAGCATGCTCGGCCAGGGGTGCTCAAGTTGTATGGTCGCTTTTTTTACTTGCCGAGCATTTCCAGGGCGTCGGCCAGAACCGCCTTGGCGGGCAGGCCCTTGGCCTCCAGATCCTTGACCCAAGTGTCGCGGATGGGCTTGACCCGCGCCATCCACTTGGCGCGCTCGGCCTTGTCCAAGACAAAGAACTTGTCGCCCTTCTTCTTCATCCAGGCCACGTCGCGCTCTTGGGCCTGGTCAAAGTCGCGCCCGGACATTTTGGCCGCGGCCAGGCCGCTGATCTCCATGATGGCCTTCTGGTCCTCGGGCGAAATCTTGTTCCACTTCTTCTTGTTCATGATCACGTAGAAGCCGGTGGCCGAGAAGTCGCCCACGGTGTGGGTGGTGAGGATGTCGGTCATGCGGCGGGGACGCAGGGGCGGATAAGGCAGGAAGCAGCCTTCCACCACGCCCTTTTGCAGGGCCAGGAACACCTCGGGCATGGGCAGGGCCTCGGGGTTGGCCCCCAGGGCCTTGAGCATCTGCAGGGCGGTGCTGCCGCCGGCGGAGACGATGGCGCCTTCAAGTTCCTTCAGGTTGCGCACCTCGCGCTTGGTGAAGTGGAGCTGGAAGGCGGGGTTGGTGTAGAACCACAGAAGCTTGACCTTTTCGAACTCCTTCTGCATGGCCGGGTACTTTTGGTAAAGCTTCCACAAGGTGGCGCTGTTGTTTTCGGCGCTGGAGGTGGCCACCATGGGCTGGTCCAAGACGCCGGCCAAGGGGAAACGGTCCTGGGCGTAGGTGGGGCAGGACAGGCCGGCGTCGACCTGGCCCGACACTGTGGCGTCGAACACTTGGGTGATCTTGGCCAGGGCGCTGGCGTAGAATATAGTGACCTTTACCCGGCCATCCGTTACTTTCTTCACTTGCTCGGCCCAAGTTTTAAACACTCCCTTGGCCAGGGGATGCTTGGGGCCGTAGACGATGTTGAATCTTAGGTTCATGGCGGAGGCCATGGTGGCCGTCCCGAGAAGCAGCAGCATTATCGTGAGCAGGGTCGCGAGTGATCTAGATCTCATTTGGAACTCCTCCGTTGGGTGATTTTTAGCGCTACCCTCAGCGTCGTTAATACGTATTACGTTTTATGTATCCTTATCTAATTACCTGTGCTAGTATTTGTCAACCAAAAAAACAGGGCTTCGTCTTTTCACAAGATAACAGCCGAAAGGCGCAAGAGGAAAGCCTGCAGATGCTTAAGGCCGTGGGAAAACAAGAGAATCTCTACGAGGCGGTGGCTTCGGAAATACGCGAGGCCATTTTGAACGGCAGTCTCAAAATGGGAGACACCCTGCCCAACGAGACCGAGCTGGCGCGTCAGTTGGCGGTGAGCCGTCCTGTCATCCGCGAGGCGCTGCGCTATCTCCAGGCCCAGGGGCTGATAAAAATCAACCGGGGAACCAAGGGCGGAGCCATGGTGGGGCGCATCGATCACCTCTTCTTGTTGGAAAGCATGGCCGACCTCATCCGGCTGCGCCAACTCACCGTGGATCACCTGGTCCAGGTGCGCCAGTTCATAGAGCCAGAGGTGTTTCGCCTGGCGGCGGCCAACGCCACGGACGAGGATTTGATCGATCTGGAAAACATTTTGGATGAGAGCTATTACGAGGTGAACCCCGATGAAAAGCGGGACCTCACCGGCCAGTTCCATCGGGAAGTGGGCCGCGCCTGCGGCAACCCCATCTACGCGGCCCTGATCAACCGTATTCTGGATTTCACCCTGGCCTTCGTATCCACCCTAAAGCCCACCCATCTCATCCTCCACAAGGATGAGGACCACCGCATCATCCTGGAAGCCCTCAAAAACCGCGATCCGGACTTGGCCTGGAAGCTGGCTCTGGAGCACGTCAACCAGATCAACAACCAGATGAAGGCGCTGGAAACCGCCTGGCTGACCATGGCCAAGGAAGAGAAAGCCGGCAACGGTTAGGGATGGGAAGCGCTGATCGGCGCCGCCTAAGGTAGGGTTCAGGTGGTGGTGCGCCAGGGCAAGGGGGCCATGTCTCCGGAAATTAGCTGGCCCGCCTCCAAGACGTGATCCTTCATGATAGTCCCGGCCTTTTGCGCCTCGCCCTTTTGCAGGGCCTCGATAATGGCGTCATGCCCGGCCAGGTACTCCTGAATATGCAGGGGCAAGGTGCTGCCCCTGGCCACGATGCGGTAGATGCTGTCCCGGTGGTTCCTGGTCAACTCAAGCAGAGTTTTGTTGCCGGATTTTTCAGCCAGGAACTCGTGAAACTTGCGGTTACCCTCGTAGTAGCTGGCAAAATCCTGCTCCAGGGTGTTGCGGCGCAGCTCCTGTTGCAGTTGGGTCAACTCGGCCATGTCCTCGGGCGCGGGCGGCAACTGGCAGAACAGCTCCACGGCCATGCCCTCCAGGGCCGCCACCACCTCGAATATCTCGCGCACCCCCTCGGGGGATATCTTTTTTACGATCGTGCCCACGTTTTTTTTGTGGACCACGTAGCCCAGCTTTTCCAACTGCAAAAGGGCTTCGCGGATCGGGGTGCGGCTGACGTGAAAACGCTGGGCTAGGCTGCCTTCGGACAGCCTCTCTCCGGGGTTGAGTTGACCGGTGACGATCTCGCCGATCAACTTGTTATAGATTTTTTCCCGCAGGGGCCCGCTCTTCTTGGCCATTTCACCCTTTCGCCTTGAGTCCGCGGCTTTGCCCTAAACACTGAAAAAGGCTTTTCACCTTGCCCTGACAACTATAGTATTTTTTCCCACGCCGCGCAGCCCTGTTTCCGGAAGATTATTTCAACTTCCATTGGGGGCTGCGTTTTTCAATAAAGGCCTGCTTGGCCTCCTTGGAATCCTGGGAGTTCCACACCGGGGTGGTCACGTGCTCCAAAAGGGTCATGGCACCTTCGAAATCGGTGCGCCTTCCCCGGGTGTAAAGCTCCTTGGCCGCGAAGTTGGCCAAGGGCCCCATTTCGCAAATGCTCTCGGCATACTCCTGCGCCGCGCTCAAAAGCTCAGCTTCCGGCACCACCCGGTTCACCAAGGCCAGGTCATAGGCTCTTTGCAGATCCAGGGGCTTGCCGGTGAGGATCATCTCGCAGGCCAGAGCCCGGGGAATGTGATCGAAGACAAAGGGCGCGAACAAGAAAGGCACATTGACCTTGCCCTCGGGCAGCCCCAGTTTGGCGTTTTCCGCGGCCACCCGGATGTCGCACTCCAGGCACAGCACCAGCCCGGCCCCATACACATGCCCCTGCACCGCCGCCACGATGGGCTTGTACACCTGGTGAGTGCTGGGTAGTAAGCTGTCGTCGCCCAGCATCAGTGAGTCACGGAAACGCCACTGCCCTCTTTCCATCTCCTTGACGTCGGCCCCGGCGCAAAACGAGCGGCCGTTGCCTGCGAGCACCGCCACCCACATATCGTCATCATCGCGGAAATCGACCCAGGCCTGAGTCAATTCCTTGGCCATGGCCCTCCCCAGGGCATTGAGCTTCTGGGGTTGGTTCAGGGTGATGTAGGCCACATGGCCGCGCTTTTCATAGATTATGGTATCCACGCCGGGCTCCTTGCGGTTGCTAATTTTCAGGCCGCCACGCGGGTGCGGCGAGGCAACGGGCGATGGCCGGGCCTTGGCGCCACTCCACATTGCATACAATATTACATATAATATATCTACTTAATTTACCGCGCCGCTGTCAAGACATTTGCCCCACCGTCCTGGTCTGCATAGGCGGCCGGCAATAAGGCCTTATTCAATTTAATTGTTTTATTAGTGTTTCTTTTTAATATGTTATAATGTTTTATTAATATTGTTTACTAAGATTTTTATACAACACGCTAAAACTTTAACTCTATTACCCCCAAATGCCCCAATAAACAACGGAGGCGCGTCAGTTCGCGCCTCCGTAGCGAATTCAAGGGCATCGAATTTTTCGACACCCTGGTCCTGTTTAATCCCGGTGCAAAATTTCTATCTTCACTCCATCGGGAGCCATGAAAAAAGCAGCCTGCACCCCAGGGCGCACATCCATGGGTGGGATGACGAAATCAGCCCCCTTGGCCTTTAGCTCCTCATAGGTCTTTTGCACGTCCTCCACCACGAAACCCAGCTCGTAAGTACCCCAGTGCAGACCGCTCTGAGGCTCGGGCTCGTCGTCGCGCTTGGGGGAAAGGGCCAGAAACAGGTCCCCTACCTTGATGCGCACCAGAGGCATGCCCCTGGCCTCGATGCGCGCCACCACCTCGGCGTCGAACATCTTTTGGTAGTAAGCCACCGCCGCTTCCAGGTCTTGGCAGCGCAGGTGAACATGATCCAGCTTAAAAGACATGGCCCCTCCATGATGACGGCGCTCGGGGCGAAGCCGAGGCCCTTTGGGTCAGGTTACCAGGCCGCCGGCTCGGACGGTCCCGCGCCGGTTTGTTTGAAGCAGGGGGGGCGGCGCATGGGGCAACCGCCCCACCCTGCTCAGGCCATTTGGGATAGGTAGATTTTGGCCTTGGCGGCCAAGTCGGCCAACTGCTTGGCCACCTCCGCCACCTCGGAGGGTTTCAGGTCGCGCACCACCTTGGCCGGTTGGCCCAGCACCAGCACCCCCTCGGGTATCTGCATCCTGGGCGGCACCACCGCTCCGGCTCCCACCAGGGACCCGGAGCCCACCACCGCGCCGTCCAGCACGATGGCCCCGATGCCCACCAGGGCCCCGCTTTTCACGGTGGCCCCGTGAATGCAGACCTGGTGGCTTACCAAAGCGCCGGGCTCCACGATCACCGGCTTGTCCTGGGGCGCTTCCAGCAAGGCCAGATCCAGCACCGCGCTGCCTTGGCCCACCTCGATGCGCTCGTCATCGGCCCGAAGCACCGCGCCCGGCCAGACCATGGCTCCTGGGGCGAGGGTCACCCGGCCGATAATCCGGGCGGACGGGTCCACAAAGGCGGTGGGGTCTATCTGGGGCGCTTGCCCGTCAAAGGGCGTTATCAAGGAGCCGCTGGGCATTGTCGCATCCTTTGGTCAGCAATAAGTCTCAAGTTCATTCCGTGGTTTCATCCTTGCGGCGTAGAACCCGGTAAAAGGCGATGATGATCAGGCACCAGGCCAACAACCCCAAGAGGAACAGGTTGTAGTTGGTCACCCCCACGTTGGTGTTGCGGGCATACCACATCAGCAGGGCGGTGATCAGTATGGGAAGCCAGGCTATTATGCGTTTCATGCCGCCACCTCCGTTGCCAGCGCGCTTTCCCGTTTAGTCTGCCGCCAATGCAAGATCATTATACCCACGAAGAGTATCCAACCAACCAGGTCGGTCAATAGATCCGGGAAGAACATCATGATTGCCACCACGCCCATGATCACGCGAATGACCCAGCCCACCTTCTTGAGCATCCATCCCTCGGTGGTCACGGTCAAGGCATAGATGCCGGCAAAACCTCCGGCCACGGCCGAGACTATGTGGTACCAATCGCCCACGAAGACCATGGCCGGGTTGAACACGAACACAAAGGGCAGCACGTATTTGGCTATGCCCAGCCGGAATGAATGAAACCCCGTCTGCATGGGGTTGGAGCCCGCTATTCCCGCTGCGGCGAAGGAAGCCAGGGCCACCGGCGGGGTGATGGCTGAAACCAGCCCGAAATAAAAGGCGAACAAGTGGGCCGCGATTGGCGCCACTCCCATCTGGGTCAGCGCCGGAATGACCAGGGCGGCCAGGGTGATGTACACCGCCGTGGTGGTCAGGCCCATGCCCAGGATCAGGGAAGCAATCATGGTAAGGATCAGGGCGATCCACAGTTCGCCGCCGGCGACGGAAACGATTACCGTGGTGAACTTGAGCCCCAGGCCCGAAACGAAGACGCAGCCGATGATGATGCCCGCGGTGGCGCAGGCCACCGAGACGCTCACCGCTTGGCGCGCCCCCTCCTCCAGTGCCGAGAAAATCTGCACCGGGGTCATCCTGGTCTCCTTGCGCAGGGAACTGAGCACCAGGATGGAGATGATGGCCCAGAAGGCGGCGAACATGGGCGTGTAACCCACGACCATGAGCACCACGATAACGATGATGGAAAGGAACAGATGCCAGCCACGCTTGAGTTCGGTCTTGAGATCGGGCAACTCACTGCGGGGAACCGTGGCCAAATTCTTTTTACGGGCCTCGAAGTGGACCATCACGAAAATTGAGAAAAAGTAGATCAGCGCCGGGAAAAGCCCCGCCAGGGCCACGTAAAGGTAGGGGACGTTCAGGAACTCGGCGATGACAAAGGCTGCGGCGCCCATGACCGGCGGCATTATCTGACCGCCGCTGGAGGCGCAGGCCTCCACCGCCCCCGCAAAATAGGGCTGGTAGCCGATGCGCTTCATCAGGGGAATGGTGAAGCTGCCGGTGGTTACCACGTTGGCCACTGCCGAGCCGGACACCGAAGCCATCAGGCAGGAACTTACAACCGAGGCCTTGGCCGGACCGCCCACCTTGCTGCCGGTGATCGCCATGGCCACGTTGATGAAAAAGCGCCCCGCTCCAGAGCGCACCAGGATGGCCCCAAAGAGGATGAACAGGAAGATGTAGGTGGCCATAACCATCAGGGGAATACCGTAAATACCGTTTTCACGCATGAACAGGTAATCGATGATGGTGAACCAGTCGCTGGGCGGGCCGTAGAAAATCCAGAAAAAGTGGTCGGAAAAGGCCGTCTGGAACAAGAAAAAGGCGGCGATGATGACCATGGCCCATCCAACCACCCGGCGGGTGACCTCCAGCAAGAGGATCAGCAGGGTGGTCCCGGCGTAGATGTCCATAACGCTCAGATCGCCCCGGCGGAAGATAAACGCGTCCAAATCCCACAGGGTGTAGAACTGGATGGCGATGGTCAGGCCGATCAACAGCAGGTCCACCCCGAACCAGGCGTTCTTGGGCGCGGTCCAACTGGAGCGCCCCAGGGGCCTGAGCAAAAAGCACAACACCATGACAAAGGCCAAGTGGGTGGAGCGGAAGGCGTGGGCCTCCAGCGACCCGGCATAGGCCACGTACAGGTGATAGATGCTTAGTCCCAGGGAAAGCAGACAAATGAACAACTCAAGAGGGTGTGCGAAAATGCCCTTTTGCTGGGCCAGCAGCCATTCCAGGATGCTCTGCTTCTTACCCTCTTCGTATTGCAGTTTTTTCTCTTGTGTTGCCAAGGCACGCGCTCGCTGTTTTTGGGCTGAAGGAAAAGCATGGGCAGAAGGCCCGGCCGCCATCAGGCGGCCGGGCGGCACCCCTCAGTAACGTTGGTGGGAGCCTTATTTGGCTATGCCCATTTCCTTGTAGTAGCGCATGGCGCCGGGATGCACCGGAATGCGCGCGCCCATGAGCGCCTTTTCGGGCTTGGAAGCCTCGATGGCCGCCTTCTTCACCTGGGCCAGTTGGGGCCAATTGGCGTACAGGGTCTTGACGATGTTGTAGGCCTCGTCGTCAGGCAGATCCTTGTTGGCCACGATGCAGGTCACGGTGCCCACTGCGGGGACCGGAGCCTTGAGGCCCTTGTAGGCGCCAACCGGGATGGTGGTGGCCATCAGGCCGGGCTCCATCTCGAGAATCTTGGCCATGTGCTTGGCGTCGACCTCCAGGAAGCGGATTCCGGGGCGGAAGTTAAGGTCGATGATGGTGGACTGGGGGCAAGAGGTCACGGCCATGTACACGTCGCTGTGGCCGTCCTTCAACAGGGCGGCGGAGTCGGAATAGCCCACGAAGCTCACCGAGCCGCCGTTTTTCTTGATGCTGTCGAAGGTGATGCCGTAGGCCTTGAGGATCAGCTCGGCGATGACCGTGCCCGAGAAACCCACCTTGCCCGGCACGATGCGCTTGTTGGCCAGGTCGGCGATGCTGAATATTTTACTGCTCTTGTCCACGGCTATCTGGAACACGCCGGGGTACAGGGACATCAGGTGGCGCAGGTTGGTGTTCTTCTTGTCGAATTTGCCGCGGCCATTATAGGCGTTGTAGGCGGTGTGGGTGTAGGTCCAGCCCAGGTCGGCGCGCCCGCCGTTGACCGCCTTGCAGTTGCCCACTCCGCCGCCGGGGCCGTTGGAGGAGGAGATTTTCAGGTTTTTCTCGACGATGCCCATCATGGCCGATCCCAGGGGATACCAGGAGCCGCCCTCGGGACCCGAGAACATGCGCAGGAACTGCTTCCCCGCCATGGCGGCCGGCGCCATCAAGCAAAGGCTGAGCAGGACTGCCACTGCGATCAGGCAAAATTTCTTCAGCATTTTTCCCTCCTACGGTAAAGATGTCATCGATGAAAACACTATGTCATTTAGCGTTTTTACACAGAGCAAGGTAAAGCTTCTAACCCCAGAGCTGTACCCTGCTTCGTTCCTCTACTCGGGTTTGGATACCCCTCAGCATGCGCTGTTGGCCCATAGCGATGTGATGGGCCATTATTTCCTGCGCTTCTTGCGCATTGTGCGACGCCAGGGCTTTGAAAAGATTTTCGTGTTGTTGCTCGGCCTCGGCCAAGCGCTCTATGGAAAGGCGTTCGGGCCGATACCTGAGATAGATGCGGTCAAATAGCTGGTGAAGGTAGGTGGCCCCGTTCTTGTGGCCGCTGTAGCGGGCGATGGCCATATGAATCCGGGCGTCGCACCACAGGCGCTCCCGGCAATAGACCTCGCCGCGCACCGCGCGGTGCCCATCCAAAAGCAGGCGCAGTTCGGACAGGTTGTCGTCGGTTATGTTCTGGGCGGCCTTGCCCACCAGGAAGCCTTCCAAGAGAATCCTGAGTTCGTAAAGCTCCCGCGCTTCCTCCATATCCAACTCGGGCACGGAGTAGCCCTTGTTGGCCTCCCAATGAACCAGCCCCTCGTTTTCCAGACGGACCAGGGCCAGGTTCACCGGCGTCTGGCTCATGTCCAGGCGCTTGGCGATGTCTTGGTAGCGCAGTTTTTGACCTGCGACCAATTCATCGTTCAAAAGCATCAGCTTGATCTGCTGATAGGCCTTTTCCACCAATGTTTGTGAATTCTTCATGTGTTGTACCCTGTGCTGGTGCGTGCCCGCTAGCAGAAATTCCCAAGAAGTCATATGCCGGCCTAGGCGCGGCGGCTTAAGATTTTCAAAAATATTGTTTCATACTTATTATTAAATATAATATTTTATAATATGTCGCCGGTTTGCAAGTCAAGCATTGTTAGCGGAGATGTAGCTATATTTTTAATCACCGTAACCATGCGTGAAAACTAGGTTGCGCGCAATTTAGCCATGATAAGATCAGGCGCATTTACCGGCCGTGCCGATGGGCCGATCACCATTGGTTAGACGCGGATGGACACGACCCCGGCCCCTTTTGCCGCCCTGCCCCGGGCCGTGCGGGTCAAGGAGACGCCCTTACGATTCTAGCCGCTGAAAGGCTCACGCGAGCCGTCTGAAACATCATCACGGGAAGAGGAGGTCCCAGTGGAGAAACTGATCATCAATGTGGCCGTGTGCGGCTCGGCGCCCACGCGCGAGCAGAACCCGGCCATCCCCCACAGCCCCAAGGAAATCGCCGAGGAGGCCCTACGGGCCTGGCGTGCCGGTGCCTGCGTGGTGCACATTCACGTGCGCGACCCCCAGACCGGGGAGCCGGACTTCAAGCGCGAGTATTTCGCCGAAGCCCTGGAGCGCATCCGGGCCGAGAGCGACATGCTGGTGAACCTGACCACCAGCGGCTTCAACATCCAGTCCGAGGACCAGGACGAGGAGCGCCTGATACCCATAGCCCTGAAGCCGGACCTCTGCTCCCTGGACGTGGGCAGCCTGAACTTTCGCGGCCGGGTGTTCATCAACCACACCGACTGGGTGGACAAGGCGGCCAAGCGCATGCAGGAAACCGGGGTCAAGCCCGAGATAGAGGTGTTCGAGCTGGGCCATCTGCGTCAGTCCCTGGACATGGTCAAGCGCGGCCTGGTGGACGATCCGCCCTACTTCCAGTTCTGCCTGGGCGTGCCCTGGGGCGCGCCCGCCGACCTGTCCACCCTCATGGCCTTCCGCGAACACCTGACCCTGGACTGCCCCTGGTCGGTTCTGGGAGTGGGCCCCCACCAACTTCCCATCACTACCCACGCCATGCTCATGGGGGGGCACGTGCGGGTGGGCTTCGAGGACAACCTCTACCTGAGCCGGGGTGTGCTGGCCGACAGCAACGCTCGCTTCGTGGAGCGCACCGTGGATTTGGCCCGCATCCTTCAGCGGGAAGTGGCCACCTGCGAAGACGCCCGCCGCATTCTGGGCATCAAGCCCAAAGCCTGAACCGCGCAATACGCGCCGTCATGACCCACGCGCAGGCGGGGGCTCGCTGGTTAAGCTATGCGGGCCTCCGCCTGATTGCCATCAGCCTGCGGGTATGAGAGGCGTAAAGAACTTTTAAAGAGAGGGCGTAACGCTCCACGAACTTCCAGGAGAGCACGGCCCAAAAAATAGTGACCGGTGCAGCCAGTAGAGTCATGGAAGCGACGGACACTCCGGGAATCAGCGCCGCGATGGTCTGCTGCACTGGAAAGGCGTAGATGTAAACGCCGTAGGAGTAATCGCCGAGTTGGTTATATACGCGCAACACGCCGGACGGCGCGTAAGCCAGATACAGCCACACGTAGGCGGCGGTAAAGAGATACACCACCCCAAAGGCACCTTGGCCGATCAGCACCGAGGCCGCCAGGCCCACCGCGAAAACCCCGAAGACGATCCCCGACAGCCTTATGCGTTCGCGCAGGACGTAAAAGGCCGAGCCGGAGAAAAACATATAAAAGAATCTCAAAAAGTGGCTATCCTCCCGGCCCATGAAGTGCAGGCACAACATAGCCACCAAGGCGACCGCTGCGGCGCAAACGATGGCGATCTCGAAAACCTTCTGGCGATAAAGCCCCATCAGCCGGAACACCAGCCATGAGACCAGCAGAATTGCGTACATGCGCACTTCGTAAGGCATGGTCCACAAGGAGCCGTTCACCGCGTTTTTATAAGGGTTGCCGTTGAACACTCCGGGCAGCTCGTACAGTGCCCCGGCGATCAAGGTCGCGCATTTTGCAAAATATTTATAGACCTGCCAACTGGCCAGGTATTCGCCGACCGGCAGGCTGGTGATACAGGCGCCCAGCCCGAAAACGGTCAGAAGCAGCATCACCAGCAGGGCGGGATAAATCCGAAGCACTCTGGCCCAAAGAAAATCGATCGCGTTTTTTCGGTGGTATAGGCTGCTGGTTACCAAAAGGCCGCTGATGATGAAGAAAAGATCGACTGCGACCTCACCCAGGGTTTTGCCGATGAGGCCCTTCAAGGGCTCCAATTTGCTGTGGCCCATGGCCAGGGGGTAGCTGTGGGACACCAGCACGGCCAGGGCGGCGGCCATGCGCATTAGAGTGAAATTGTTGTCCCTGCCTTGGGCGAAATCCCCAAGATACGATGGCCGCTTTTGGTTCATGCTACGATTCGCGGCCCAAGACGCGACTCCCCCGCCAGTAGTAGATATGTGTGCAATACCCGAGGCTCCCCGTAACTGGAGGGATGCTAGAGCAGTCCCTCCGGTCAGTCAAGCGACGCCCATGCTTGCTGGGGGTTGTCCTGGAGGGGATGAAGACGGCGGGCATGGCAACGCCGCCCGGCGGATATGCACCGGGCGGCGTTGGTTATAACAACGGCTCTTTGCCTGCGCGAAGCGGGCGAGTCTAGTCCTGGTCCAATTGCATGCTGATGGCCCCCTTGGGGCAAACCTCGGCGCAAAGGCCGCAGCCCTTGCAATAGGCCAGATCGATCACCGCCCGTCCGGTGTCCGGGTCCTTGGTCACGGCCAGGTCCGGGCAGATCAACACGCACAGTTCGCATCCCTGGCAGGAGTGGCCCGACAAACAGCGGCCCGCTTCGGCCTGGGCCTCAGCCAGGGTCATCTCTCCATGCCCGGCGGCCGGCTGGTTCTCGGGCAGGGGGCACGGCGGACGCAGGCTCATGATCGCACCTCTTCCATGATGGCTCGGGCGGCCTTGATGCCTCCGGCCATGGCCTCCACCACCGTGGCCGGGCCCGTTTGCAGATCACCGGCCAGGTAAAGCCCCGGAGCCAAGCGCCCCTGGGCGTCGCCCTGCAAGTTGTCCAGTCCCAGGCCAGCGGCCCAGGCGTCGGCCTCGCTCTTTTGCCCCAGGGCCAGGATCACGCTGCCCGCCTCCAGGCTACGCTGGTCCGCGGGGTCGGGGGTGAAAGCCACCCGCCCGTCGGCCGCTGGCTGACCGGGCGTGGTGCCCTGCACGGTCAGAACGGCCACAGCGCCGCCTTCCCCCGCCTCCAGGGCCACGGGCTGCACCCGATATACCAACTTCAGGCCCTCGGCCACGGCCGCCTCCAGTTCTTCGGCATAGGCGGGCATCTGCTCCCGGTCGCGACGATAGGCCAAAGTCACCGGCAGCCCCTGGCGCAGGGCCAAGCGGGCCGCGTCCAGGGCCACGTTGCCCCCGCCAACCACCACCACCGGCGCGGTGAGCTGGGGCGGGCAATCCAGGGCGGCCACGCGTAAAAAGTCCAGGCCTTGCCACACTCCATTGAGTTCCTCGCCGGGCAGGCCGGCCTTTTTGGCCTGGGGCGCGCCGCAGGCCAGGATAACCGCGTCGTTCTCCCGGCGCAGGGCGGCCACGTCCTCGGGCGTCAAGGCCTGCCCCAGCTTGAACTCCACCCCATGGGCCGCGACGTAATCCAGGTCGCGTTGCAGGTCCCGGCGCGGCAGGCGGAAGTCGGGGATGGCCCAGGCCAGCATGCCTCCGGCCACGGCCTGGGCGTCGTAAACCACGGCCTTGGCTCCCTGGCGGGCCAGTTCCCAGGCGGCGGCCAGACCGGCCGGCCCGGCTCCCACCACCGCCACCTTGGCCAGGGGCGCGCCCTGGCGCAACTCGGGCACGGGGCGCGGGGCCTGGGCCGCGAAGCGCTTCAGGTCGCGTATGGACGGCGGGCTTTGCACCGGGGCCGAGAAACAGGCTTGCTGGCAGGGGTGGTGGCACACCTGGCCCAGCACCGACGGCAGGGGGTTGTCCCTGAGGATAACCTCCAAAGCGCCTTGCTGGTCGCCATTGGCCAAACAGGCCAGATAGCCACTAATGTCCTGGCCCAGGGGACAGGCCTCCCGGCAAGGGGCCAGGTCCTGGCCGCTCTTGGTCGCCTGGGGGGCCAGAACGGCGCGCATGGTGCCGCTTTCGCCCTCTACCAAATCCGGGCTGGCCAGAGCGGGGCAAGCCCCCCGGCAGACGCCGCACACGCCGCACAGGGCCTCGTCAACCACGGGCACATGAGTTCTGCCCTCCATCAGGCCACCTCCCAGGCGCGGCCCATTTCCAGGCCCTTGGCCAATGCCGCCTTGTTCAACTCCGCGAATCGCTCGGGCACCAGCCTCACCAGGGTCCGCTCCAGCACCTCGGTTTGGAACCAGCCGGTCACCCCGGCCACCAGTCCCACCCAGACCACGTTGGCCACCTGGCGGTTTTTGAACTCCTCCAGGGCCATGGCGGTCACCTTGGCGCCGTAGCGGTCATGGGGGGCCTTGGGTTCCACCATGCCGGAGTCGAAAAGCACCTTGCCCCCTTGGGCCACGCCCGAGGCGTAGGTGTCATAAGCGCCCTGGCTCATGGCCACCAAGAGGTCGGGCTGCTGCACGTGAGGGTAGTCGATCTCCTGGCCTTCCAGCACCAGGTCGGCTCGGGCGCCACCGCCCCTGGCCTGGGCTCCGTAGGAGTTGGAGCCCGCCGCATACAGGCCCTGCTCCACCGCGGCCTCGCCCAGGAGCACCCCGGCCAGGACCACGCCCTGGCCGCCCAAACCGGCCAAACGAATTTCCTTCCGCTCAGTCATTGAACTCACCCAACTGCAAGGTGTCTTCCGCGCCTTCCGGCGCGCAGGCCCCTTGTGCTTCGCTTTGACATAACCCGCGCAGCCGCTCGTACATGGCTCCCGCCGAGTCCAGCTTGTTGCGCCTCCCGTATTGGGTGGGACAAGGGCTCAGCACGTCCACAAAGGCGAAGTCCGGCGAGGCGATGGCTTTTTTCAAGTAGCCGATCAACTCATAGGGCCGGGTCACCGCCCCCCGGGCCACATAGGGCGCGCCCGCCCCCTTGACCAGCTTGACCAGGTCAAAGGGCCGGTAGGGGTTGCCTGTAACGCTGGTGGCGGTGAGGTGCCCCTGGGGGGTGGTGGGGGCCATCTGCCCGCCGGTCATGCCGTAGATCATGTTATTGGCGCAGATGACCGTAAGCTCCAGGTTGCGCCGGGCCGCGTGGATAAGGTGGTTGCCGCCGATGGAGGCCAGGTCGCCGTCCCCGGAAATGACGATCACCTTAAGCTTCGGGTTGGCCGCCTTGGCTCCGGTGGCAAAGGCCACCGCCCGGCCGTGCAGGGTGTGCAGGGTGTCGGCCGCGAAGTTGGGGCTGGGAATCCAGGCCGCGCAGCCGATGCCCGAGACGAACAGGGTTTTGCTCATGTCCAGCTCGAGCTGGTCGATGGCCCTGAGCAGGGAGCCCATGAGCACCCCGTGGCCGCAGCCGGGGCAAAACGGCGTGGTCTGCACCTCGGGCCGCAGGTATTTCTCCATGGAGCGTGCCATCAGCGCATCTCCTTCAGCGCGGTCATTATGCTCGCCGGGCTGATGGTGCTGCCGTTGACCTGGGTCAGCGACTTCACCGACGTGTCTCCGGCGGCGGAGCGCACCAGGCCGTCCACCTGGCCCAGGTTCATCTCCGGCACCAAAAAGCCCTTGGCCCCCTGGGCCACCCGGGTGATCAGCTCGTCGTCAAAGGGCCAGATGGTTATCAGGCGCAACAGGCCCACGGCCAGGCCTTCCTGGCGGGCCTGGCGCACCGCGCGCAGGGCGGCCCGGGCGGTGAAGCCGTAGGCCACCACCACCAGTTCGGCGTCGTCCAGGTAGTAGCCCTCGTGGCGGCAGATCTCGGCCTTGCGGCTGAGCACCTTTTGGCTCAGGCGGCGCACCAGGCTGTCGTGGAAGGCCGGGCCCTCGGTCTTGCGAAAGCCCCACTGGTCATGGGTGGAGCCGGTGACCAGGAGGTTCTCCCCCATGCCGAAGCCGGGCATGGAGGGGATGCCGTCCGCCTCGTCGCAGCCAAAGGGCGGCTGTTTGGGAACATAGTCGCGGTCGTAGATCTCCAGGGTCTCGGGCAGGTCCACCCGCTCGCGCAGGTGGCCGGTAGCCTCTTCGGCCAACAGGAAGGCGGGCACCCTCAGGCGCTCGGCCAGGTTGAAGGCCTCCACGGTGAGGCTGAACATCTCCTGCACCGACCAGGGCGACAGGGCCACCACCTGGTAGTCGCCGTGGGAGCCCCATTTCACGGCCATGATGTCCCCGGCCCCCACCTTGGTGGCCTGGCCGGTGCAGGGCCCGGCCCGCTGCACATCCACCAGCACCACCGGGGTCTCGGTGAAGGCGGCGTAGCCCAGGCATTCCTGCATGAGGCTGAGCCCCGGCCCGCTGGTGGCGGTCATGGCCTTGGCCCCGGACCAGGAAGCGCCCACCACCGAGGAGATGGAGGCGATCTCGTCCTCCATCTGCATGAAAGCGCCGCCCCGGGGCACCAGCTCCCGGCTCATGTACTCCATGATTTCCGAGGAGGGGGTGATTGGGTAGCCGCCGTAGTAGCGGCATCCGGCGGCGATGGCGCCCTCGGCGGCGGCATCGTTGCCCGATAAATAGCGTGAGCCCGCTTTCACGGGATTGGTCACCGTAGTCAATGGCATGACCGGACCCTTTCCCAAAGATAAGAGCCGCCAGGCCCAAGCGGGCCTTGCGCCGGGCCGCTTCCACATGGCAGCGTCCGGCTGTTATACGCATTATTTCAGCGTGTTACACGTCACGCCCAAAACAATATAACATATTTTATATCATTTCTCATAAACAGTTGCAAACCATGAAGCTACAAGAGAACTACCAGGCGGCCCCTGAAAAGACCCCGCCAAATCAAGGGGCCGGCCTTAAAGACCGGCCCCCTCGCCCAGCTTGATCAGGCCCTTTGTAGAGCCTTTTTACTTGGTTTGCTTGCGGTCCAAGACGCAGCTGATGGATTTCATGGCTTCCAGGTCGTGTTTGCAGGTGTTGCAGGACACGCAGCGCGCCTCTTGGCGGTCCCCCTTGCGCCAGCGGGCGATCAAGCCCGGCTCACTGATCAGGGGCCGGCTCATGGAAACCAAATCCGCCTGCCCCTTTTGCACGATGGCCTCGGCCATGTCCAAATCGCGGATGCCGCCCACGGTCACCACCGGCACCTGCACCCGCTTTTTGACCTCCGCGGCCCAACCGCAGAAGTAGCCCCGATCCTCGGCTCGCTTCAGCTTGGTGCGGAACTCGGTCTCGTGGGGTTGGGTGCCCCTGAGCCCCTGGCTTATCTCCAGGCAGTCGTAACCCGCCTCGGCCAGCATGCGGGCCGCTTCCAGACCGTCCTCCATGTTCAGGCCGCCGTCAAAGCCGTCGCGCACCCCCAACTTGATCATCACGGGGTAGTCCTCGCCCACCCGCTTGCGTATGGCCTTTAACACCTCCCGGTGCAAGCGGGTTCGGTTCTCCAGGCTGCCGCCCCATTGGTCCTGGCGCTTGTTGGTGTAGGGCGAGAGGAACTGGGCGAAGATATAGGCGTGAGCCCCGTGCATCTGCACCGCGTCGAAGCCCGCCTCCCTGGCCCGTCCGGCGGCGTCGCCGAAGGCTTCCACGGTCCGCACGATGTCCTCGTGGGTCATGGCATCGTACTCAAGGTTGGGCCGCCGGGGGTCGTCGGTCACCGAGGGCCCCATGCCCCGGTAGCCCTGGAAGCTGGAGGCCTCCCGGCCGGAGTGGAAGAGCTGGGACGCCACCTTGCCGCCCTGGTCGTGCACCGTCTGGGTCAGGCGAGACAAGCCGGGGATGGCGTCATCGCTGCCCAGGCAGTTTTGGCTGGCGAACAGCCGCCCGGCCTCGTTGACACAAACCACGCCGCTGACGATCAGGCCCACCTCCCCGGCCGCCAGGTCGCGGTACATCCGCATCTGCAGGGGGGAGACCTCGCCGCTGGGCTCACCGGCCCCTTCAAAGGTGGCCGAGCGCACAAAGCGGTTTCTCAGGCTCATTCCCTTCAGCTCAAATGGCGAAAACAAACTACTCACGTGGCCTCCCTGTCTTGCATGTGGTCAATTCGCACCCCCCGCCTAAAACTAGTCACCGTCACCGCCCTGCAAGGGGATATCGCGCAATTGGCGCTTGAGCACCTTGCCCGAGGCGTTGCGGGGCAGCTCCTCCACGAAATCCACCCGCTTGGGCTTTTTGTAGCTGGCCAGGTTTTGTTTGCAAAACTCGATGACCTCCTGGCTGCTCAACTTTTTGCCCGGCTGGGTGACCACGAAAACCCGGGCGCTTTCGCCCCAGGTGGGGTCGGGCATGGCCACCATGGCTGCTTCCAAAATATCCGGATGAGTGGCCAGGACTTCCTCCACCTCGCGGGGGTAGATGTTTTCGCCACCGCTGACGATCATGTCTTTTTTGCGGTCCACGAAGAAAAAGAAGCCGTCTTCATCCATGTAGGCCAGGTCTCCGGTGTGCAGCCAGCCGTTTCGAAGGGCCTTGGCGGTGGCCGGGGGGTCGTCGTGATACCTGGGCATCACGTTGGGGCCCCGGCATACGATCTCGCCCACCTCTCCTACCGGCGCTTCCCGGTCGTTCTCGTCGAACACGCGCACGTCCGAGAAAGCCACGGCCCGGCCCACCGAGCCGTCCTTGCGCAGGCAGTCGCGCCCCTTGAGGATGGTGGCCACCGGCGAGACCTCGGTGCAGCCGTAGATGTCGTAGAGGCCATCGATGTTGGGGAAGAACTTCATGATCTCTTTTTTGGTGGCCACGGAAAGCCGGTCCGCGCCCACGGTGCACTTGGTCACCGAGCTGGTGTCGTACTTGTCCGCCCCCGGATGGCGCAGCAGAAGGTTGTACATGGCCGGGGAGCCGGAGATGGTGGTCACCTTCTCGCGCTCGATGCACTCCAGGACCATCCGCGGCTCGAACTTCACCGCCAGGATGCAGGTGCCGCCCAGGGCCAACTGCACGGTGAGGTGGTGGTTGAGCGGCGCGCTGTGGTGCAGGGGGCCGACGATGATGGCCACCTGTCCGGCGTCATCGTCGCGGCCGTGGATGATGTTGAAGGCGTTCCAGATGATGTTGCGGTGGGTGAGCACCGCGCCCTTGGGCTTGCCGGTGGTGCCGGAGGTGTAGATGATCTGGCAGGGGTCGGCCTCGCCGATTTGGCTGGAGCTCGGCGTATAGACGCCGCTCTGCAAAAAGGCCTCGTAGTCCAAGGCCAGGTTCTGGTCGGACGAACCGGGGCACAAGAACAGCCGCACCTCCGGCAACCGCGCCTTGATGCCAGCCATCACCTCGCTGAATTCGGGGCCGTGAATTATGGCCTTGGCCTGGGAGTTTTGCAGGATGTAGACGATCTCAGGGCCCACTAGGCGGAAGTTCACCGGCACCGCCACCAGCCCCACCCTGGTCAGGGCCAGGTAGGACTCCACAAAGTAGTCAGTGTTGTGGGAAAGCAGGGCCACCCGGTCGCCGGGTTTCAGGCCCCGCCCCAGCAAGGCGCCGGCCAACCGCCCCGCCCTGTCGTCCAAATCGGCGTAAGTGCGCCTGGTATCGCCGCTTACCAACGCCGTCCTTTGGCCATACTTGGCGACGGTGTTGTCAATCAAGTTGCCTAGGTTCACACTGCGTCCCCTTGTCATGCATTCATCAATTTAGTGTTATTGCGTCCGACTTCTTTGCCCCGCCAATTACTTCATCATGTTGGGTAGCCACAGAATGATTTGCGGGAATACCGACACCAACACCAGGCAAAACATCTGCAGTGCTATGAAAGGCAGAACCGATCTGTATATGTGCCCCATGGTGATGCCTTCGGGCACGATGCTGCGCAGGTAGAACAGGTTGAACCCGAACGGCGGAGTCAGGTAGGCCATCTCCATGTTGATGATAAAGGTGATGCCGAACCAGATGGGATCGAAGCCGAGCTTTATGATCACCGGCACGAAAACCGGGGTGCACAGCATGACGATGCCGGTGGGGTCCAGGAATGTCCCCAGGATGAAGTAGATGGCCTGCAGGACTATGAACACCGCCCAGCGCCCGCCGGGCAGGTTGGCCAAGATGTTAGTGACCAGCTCCTGGGAACCCGCGGCGTTGTAGATGGCCGAGAAACACCCGCTGCCGATAACGATCCACATGACCATGGAGGTGATCTTCAAGGTGGTTATCGAGGCGGAGAAGAAGGTGTTCTTGGTGAACCTGCGATTGCTGATGACCGCGATCACGCTTCCCAAGGCCCCGATGCCCGAGGCCTCGGTGGGCGTGCAGATGCCCGAGTAGATGGTCCCCAGCACCAGGCCGATGAGCAGCACCGGCCAAAACGCGGCCTTGAGGTAAACCAGCCGTTTAAGAATCGGCAGCCTAGCTTCATCCTCGATGGCCGGGGCGACCTTAGGTTTTATTAGGCACAGAATCACGATGTAGACCACGAACAAGGCGGCCAGCAGCAAACCGGGCATGATTCCGCCGGCGAACAGCTTGCCCACCGATTCCCGGGCCAACAGGGCGTAGAGAATCATGGTCACGCTGGGAGGGATGAGGATTCCCAGAGCGCCGCCCGCCGCGATACTTCCCAAGGCCAGCTTTTTGTCGTAGCCTCTGCTCAACATGGAGGGCAAGGCCACCAGGCCCATGGTCACGGTGGCCACGGCGCTGATCCCGGCCATGGCCGCGAACACCGTGCAGATGCCCACGGTGCCGATGGCCAGGCCGCCGCGCACCGAACCGAACAGGTGGTGGATCATCTCATACAGGTCGTCGGCAATGCCCGATGTTTGCAGCATCGCCCCCATGAACACGAATAAGGGAACCGCCAGCAAGATATCGCTGGTGGCCGACGACAAGGCGGTTGTCGCGGCCATGTAGAGACCCTTGGGGCCCCATACCGCCAGGGTGAACGCCATGGCGATGCCGCCGAGGCTTATGGAAAGGGGTTGCCCGAGGACAAGCACAAGCAATAATGTGACGATCATCAATACTGTAATTAATTCAATGCTCACAATTCACTCATCCCTTTTCAGGCAAATCGCCCGCTGAGCTGCCACATGGTTGAATGCCCCCTATTCGCTGAAACGGCCGGTCAGTCCTTGCCGGCCAAAACCTTGATGCTTTGCAGCAGGCTGGCGACACCTTGCAACAAAAACAGCAATACTCCGATGGTCACCAGAATTTTCAGCGGGTATATCGGAGGAGCCAAAATGGTGGACATCACCTCTTGCTCCTCCACGGATTGCAGCGCCATCCCCCCCAACTTCCAAAGCAAAATAACCATGAACAAAAAGAATATGGGGGCGGTGACTACGTCCAGCAGCGCCTGCTTTTTGGAGGACAATCTTCCGTACAATATGTCGATATTGACGTGACCTTTTTTGAGTGCGGTATAGCCCCCACCCAAAAAGACCACCAAGGCGAACAACTGAATATTGATGTCCCAGGCCCAAATGGTGGGTGAGTCGAATACGTATCTCATCACCACTTCCAGGGACACTATGAGCATGATTATGGGTATGATAAACGAGGTCACCCTCCCGACATACTCATTGATGTTGTCTACAAGCTTTATGAATGTGTCCATCTAGCCCACCATGCCTTGGATTTAGGTTTGCCCACGATCCTGATCTCGCTGCTATCCCAAGCTTATAATTCCGCTAATGGCAGCCTTAATTTAACGTCAAAATAGGCGAATAATATTTCACTAATTCTTAACTAAAATTCCGCTAATTTTATTAACTGGGCGGCCCCAGTGGAGCCACCCAGTTACATTTAAGCAGCTAATTCCTAGAGCATGCCCTTAGCGGTCATGAACTTAACCAAAGTTTCTACCGCCTCCTTGGAGTACTTGTCCTTCTTGGCGACCTTGTCCCACACGCTCTTGGCCAGCTTGCGGCCTATGCGCAGCTGATCGTCGGACATGGTGAAAGACTTGATGCCGTAAGAATAGGCGGCGGCCAGGGCCTCGTCGTCACGGGCTTTGTAGGCCTCGCCGTTGGCGCGGTAGAACTCGATCTGGGTCTTGGGATCGGTCAGCTTCTTGCGCACGTCTTCAGGCAGGGACTTCCAGGCGTCCATGTTGATGACGATGCAGGTCTGGGGAGGGGCCACCAGGCCCGGGAAGGTGATGTACTTCACGACTTCCTTGAGCTTGAGGGTCTCCAGGATCATGGGCGGGAAGGGAGTGCCGTCGATGGTGCCCAGCTTCAGGGCCATGTAGATCTCGCCGCCGGGCAGCGGGGTGGGCGAGGCGCCGGCCTTGGCCAGCCATTCGCCGGAAGCGCCCATGCCGCGAATCTTGTGTCCCTTGAAATCAGAGATTTTATGGACGGGATAGTTGGTGAGGAAGGGATAGCTGCCGCAGGCGTTGGGTACCAGATAGAAGACGCCCTTGCTGGCCCAGGCCTTGCGGATGGTGTCGATCATGTTGTACTTGGGATCCCAGAACAGCTCGGCCACCTGGTCCATGCTGGTCCAGGTGAAGGGCAAGCCGCCCTCGACGTCCGCCACAGGCACGCGGCCAGCGTAGCGGGGGCCGTAGATCGCGGCCATTTCGATCATGCCCGCGCCCACCGCGTTGGCCATTTCCTTCACGCTGCACAGCGCGCCCGGAGGAAACAGCTCCACCTTGATCTTGCCGCCGGAAGCTTCCTCGATCAGCTTGGCGGCTCGGACGGAATGCACATCATAGGTGGCATCTCCGGAAGGATATGCGCTTTGCATTTTCCATTTGATCACATCACCGGCCGCGCAAGGCGTGGCCATCAGCGCCGACACCGCGAACAGGGTCAGCAAAATCGCGATCAATGACTTTTTCATCAAGCCCTCCATTATCAATAGTTGTCCGAAACAATTCCCCATGGTTTTAGTTTTGGCAGCCATATTTGCAATACGGCAGGCACGGCCAATTATCTAAAGCGCGGCGCTCACATAATCACGACGCCGCGCAGGTTTTTCCCCGCGATAAGGTCGTCGAACCCTTGGTTGATGTCATCCAGGGAGTAGCGGTCGCTGATGAGCTCTTCCACCTTCAGCCGGCCCATTTTGTACAGGTCCAATAGTGTCTGCATGTCGCTATTGAGGTTGGACGAGCCGTAGTAGCAGCCCATCAGTTTTTTCTCGGTGATCACGAATTCGGTGAGCGGGACCACGGCCTTTTGTTCGATGCTGGGCACCGCGATGATCACCGAACTGCCGCCCCTGCGAATCAGGCTCAAGGCGATCTCCGATCCCTTGCTGCCCCCCACCACGTCAAAGGCGTAATCCACGCCGATGCCCCCGGTGATCTCCATCACTTTTTCCTGGGCGTTTTCCCTGGAAGCGTTGATGGTGTGGGTGGCGCCCATCTTGACCGCCTGTTCCAGCTTGTTGTCCAGCAGGTCGATGGCGATGATCTTGGTGGCCGCGGCCAAAACCGCGCCCTGGATCACGTTGACCCCCACGCCGCCGATGCCCAATACGGCCACGCTGCTGCCCGGCTCCACATCGGCGGTGTTCAGCACCGCGCCCACGCCGGTGATCACCCCGCACCCGGTCAAGGCCGCGACCTCGAAGGGAATGCTCTCGTCGATGCGCAAAAGGGATTGCTGGGCAACCACGGTGAACTGCTTGAAGGTGCCCAGGCCGGTCATGTTGTAGATGGCCTTGCCGCCCTTGGTCAGGCGCGTGGTGCCGTCGAGCATGGTGCCCGCGCGGGTAAGGTCCCGCTGGACGCAGAGATAAGGCTGGTTACGCTGGCAGTAGTAGCACTGTCCGCAGCTGGGTACCCAGATTCCGACCACATGATCGCCGACCTTGAACTTTTCAACCCCCGGGCCGACCTCGCGCACGATGCCCGCGCCTTCATGTCCGATGACGCAAGGCGTGGGCGGAACCGTGTACACCCCGTGCATGATCGACAGGTCGGTATGGCAAAGCCCCGCCGCTTTGATCTCGACCAGGACTTCGCCCTGTTTCGGGCCGTCGAGGTCCAATTCCTCTATGATAAGAGGCTGTTTATATTCGTATAAAACCGCAGCTTTGGTTTTCATGACACGGTTTCCCCTCTTCGGTGGGCTGCGTTTTTTCTTCAGAACCGCCGCTTTTTAGTGATTTTCTTTTGATTATATTTATAATTAATTTAGATTTGCGAGGTCAAGCGTTATTTGGCCATTTTCGTAAAAAATGTTACCTGTATAACGTAATGCGTGATTTTACTGCTCACGTTCCGGCACAACCGGGACCCCGATCCGCTGCCGCAGATTGATGCTCAAGCTCATGGAACCGGCAGAATGAACGTTACGACTGAAAAGGAGGACTAAATGGGCGCCAATGGGGACTACATCTGGCAAGTGAGTGTGGATATCGATCCCGCCCAGGAGGAAGAGTGGAACAAATGGTACAACGGGGTTCATGTGCCCCAGGTTCTCGCCTGCCCAGGCTTCCACCGGGCGCGCCGCTACAAGTCGCCTGAGGGGTCGCCCAAGTACATCGCCATCTACGACATCGACGACGAGAAAACCCTGCAATCGCCTGAGCTGGCCGCCATCCGCGGATGGAAACAGTTCACGCCATTTGTGAAAGGCCCCAAGGCGATTCTCTACAAGAAGTTCGTGGACGAAAAGGAATAGGCGCCAGGCAGAGAAGCTTTCATAGAAACGAAACGCCGCGAAAACCGGCGACCGACATCAAAAAGCTCGCGGCCGTCTCCCGGCAATACCAAGGGGACGGCCGCTTTTTTGTTTAGCGCTTTTTCAAAAGGTTGCGGGCGATGACCAGGCGCATGATCTCGTTGGTGCCTTCGTAAATCTGGGTGATCTTGGCGTCGCGCATGTGGCGCTCCATGGGGTATTCCTTGCAATACCCGTAGCCGCCCAGGATCTGCACGCCCTCGATGGCCGCGTTCATGGCCGCGTCGCTGGCGAACATCTTGGCCATGGCCGAGTTTTTTTCAAAGTGTGAGTGCTGGTCTTCCATCCAAGCCGCCTTGAGCAACAGCAGCTCCGCCGCCTCCAGGGCCGTGGCCATGTCGGCCAGCTTCCACTGGATGGCCTGGAAAGCGGAGATGGGCCTACCGAACTGCTCGCGCTACCCGGCGTACTGCACGGCCTCCTCCAGCACCGCCTTGCCTATACCCAGGGCCTGAGAGCCGATGCCGATGCGCCCGCTGTCCAGGGTGGTGAGCATCTGGCGTAGGCCCGCGCCCGGCTCACCCAGAATGTTGTCCTTGGGAATGCGCGCGTCTTCAAACACCAACTCCGAGGTGCCCGAGGCGCAGATACCCATCTTGTCTTCCACCCGCCCCACGGAAAAGCCGGGGGTGTTTTCCAAATCCACGATGAAGGAGCTGATGCCCTTGGCCCCGGCGGCCTTGTCGGTCACCGCCGCGATCACCGCGTAGGAGGCCACGTTGCCGTTGGTGATGAACTTCTTCTCGCCGTTTAGCACCCACTGGTTGCCATCCAAAACCGCGGTGGTGCGCAGGGACGCGGGGTCGCTGCCCGCCCCGGCCTCGGTAAGCCCGTAGCAGCCGATCTTGGCTCCGCTGGCCACCGGGGTGAGAAAAGCCTTTTTCTGCTCCTCGGTGCCAAAGGTCATCACCGGGAAGCAGTACAGCGAATTGTTCACGCTCATGATCACGCCCACGCTAGCGTCGCCCCTGGATATTTCGCTCAGGGCCAGCACATAGGAAACGTAATCCATGCCCGCGCCGCCGTACTCCTCGGGCACCGCGATGCCCATGAACCCCAGCTCGCCCAAAGTGGCGCAGGCCTCGGCCGGGTGCTCGTGGTTCTCGTCGAAATGCGCCGCTTTGGGCTTCAGGTCCTCGTCGGCGATGCGGGCCGCGGTCTCCTTGACCATCTGTTGTTCTTCGGTAAGTGCGAAATTCATGTTTCCAACCTTTTTGTTTTTAAAAACTCCGACAGATCTGCCCTGTCCCGTGCGTAACAAACCCTTGAGGCCCAAGGGTGGACCCGATAGGCCTCAAGGGTTCATACGCTGACAAGAGCGGCAAAAGCCAAAAGCAGCGGGAGTCTGCTTTAATCTATGCGCTTGCCGTCCTTGTCGTAGGTGTACCAGCCCTTGCCGGTCTTGCGGCCCAGGTGCCCGGCCTCCACCTTGCGCCGCAGGATGGACGGCGGGTAGAAGCGCGAGTCCTTTTCCTCGTCATACACGTTGGTATAGGCCATGAGCTGCACGTCCAGGCCCACCAAGTCCGAGGTCTCCAGGGGGCCCATCTTACGGCCGAAGGCCAGGCGGAAGCCGGTGTCGATGTCCTTGGGGGTGGAGACCTTCTGCTCCACCAGGCGGTAGGCCTCCATGTTCAGCAGCATGTTGCAGCGGTTCAGGATGAACCCGGCGATGTCGCTGTCCACCCGGATGGGCTCCTTGCCCAAGAAGCGGATGAAATCCACCCCGGCCTGCATGGTCTCCTCGCTGGTGGAGATGCCCTTGATAACCTCCACCGCGTCCAGCATGGGCACCGGGTTGAAAAAGTGCAGGCCCAGCACCCGCTCAGGATGCTCCAGGCCACCGCCGATGGCGCTGATGGGGATGGCCGAGGTGTTGGAAGCCAGCAAGCACGTGGGGCTTACGACCTTCTCCAGCTTGCCGAATACCTCCCTCTTCACCTCGATGCTTTCGAACACCGCCTCCACCACCAAGTCGGCGTCGGCACCGGCGGCGTAGTCCTGGCTGGCGGTGATACGGGCCATCACCGTGTCCTTGTCGTCGGCTATCTTGCCCTTGTCGGCCAGCTTGCCCACCGACCAGGCGATGGTCTTTAGGGCCTTGTCCAGCATCTCCTGAGAGACGTCGGTCATCACCACCTGCAAACCGGACTGGGCGCAAACCTGCACGATGCCCGAGCCCATGGTCCCGCAGCCCACCACCATAACTTTCTTGATATTCATTTCAGACCCTCCGACGGTCTAGGTACGATTTAAAAAGCCCTAACCCTTTTCGTTGCCCAATATGGCCACCGCGCTGATCTGGGGCGGGCCGCCAAAGGTGTGGGACAGGCCCAGGCGCGGGTTCTTCACCTGACGCTCGGGGTTGTCCACCTTTTGTTGCAACTGCTTGTAGATCTCATAGGTCATGCGCAGGCCGCTGGCCCCGATGGGGTGGCCGAAGCACTTGAGCCCGCCGTCGATGTTCACCGGCAAACCACCGCCGATCTCGAAGAATCCGGAGCGGATGTCCTCTATGGCTCCGCCGGGCTTGCTGAATCCGAAGTTCTCGTAGATGGCCAGCTCGGTGATGGTGAAGCAGTCGTGCACCTCGGCCAGGTCCAACTCCTCGCGGGGGTTGGTGATGCCGGCCATCTCGTAGGCCTTCTTGGAGGAGTTCATCAGGGCCCCGAAGTGAATCCAGTCGAAGTTGGGCCTGAGATGGGGCATGGAGGAATCCATGGCCACGCCCACGCCCTTCAGGTAGATGGGATCGTCCCGGAAGTTCTTGGCCATGTCCGCACGGGTGACGATGGCGCAGGCCGCGCCGTCGCTGTTGCCGCAGCAGTCGAACAGACCCAGAGGCCAGGCGATGACCGGAGCGGCCAGCACTTTTTCCAAAGGCACCTTGTTGTGGAAGTGGGCCTTGGGGGCGCGGCTGCCGTTGTCGTGGTTCTTCACCGCGATGCGGCCGATAAGCTCCTTGCCTTCCTCGTTGCTCAGCCCGTATTCCTGGAAATAGCGCTTGGCGATGAGCGCGAAGGAGCCGGGCGCGGTGCGCCGGGCCTCCAGTACCGGGTTCATGCCCCGGCCCATGCCCAGACCGGCGTATCCGGTGTCCTTGAGCTTTTCCACGCCCAGGGCCATGACCACGTCGTACATGCCGCTGGCCACGGCCATGCAGGCCTCGAACAGGGCGATGTGCCCGCTGGTGCACCAGTTCTCGTTGCGGATTATGGGAATGTCCCTGAGCTTTAGGGCGTCGGCGGCGGCCGAGGAGCCGGTGCCGCCCATGGGGGCGTACACCGTGCTGAAGAAGCAGGCCTCGATGTCCTCGGGCCCTACCCCCGCGTCCTTGAAGGCCTCGCTGGAGGCCTCGATGGCCAGGTCGCTCATGCCGGTGTCCCAGCGCTCGCCGAACTGGCTGCACCCCATGCCGATGATTGCTACTTTGTCCTTTATGCTACCCATGATAATCTCCCCGCTACCTCACCGGCCGGCATTTCCAGAAGTAGTTGTGGAACCCACCCAAGTCGTGCATGCGGCGCAGGGTGAGCTTAACCGGCATGCCCAAATCCACTTGGTTGGGGTCGGCGTCGGTCATCAGGCCGTAGAAACGGGCCCCGTTTTCCATCTGCACCACGGTCTGCACGATCACCGGGTCGTCCGGCCTTCCGGCCAGGTTGTCCCGGCTGAAGGTGAACACCTCGCCAGCCATGCTGCTCAGGCGCACCGTGTCAAACTGGTCCACGCTGCGGCAGTTATCGCAGATGCGCTGGATGGGGAAGGCCGCCGTGCCGCACACCTGGCACTTGCTGCCCCGGCAGCGCAACAGGGAGTCGCGCTCTCGCCAGATCACCGTGGCCGAGGGCACCAGGCGGAATGGTTCGCCAGGTTGCGGCTCCACCAGCCCGTTGAAGCTGAGGAAACGTGCATAGGAGTTGATGGCGCGGCGGCTCTCCAGTTGCTGGGGCACGCTCACCGCGGGCAGGACCGGCTGGCTCTTCACCTCGAACAACAGGGCCTGGGCCCCGTCGCCGTAGGCGGCCAGCAGAATCTTTTCGCCGGGCTGGGCCTGCTCCAGGACGGCGGCCAGCATCACCAGGGGATGGGCCGTTCCGCAGAACCCGACCGTCTCCAGCAGGGAATCCACGGCCTCGCCCGCCTGGCTGAGCCCGGTCTTTTTCAAAATCCCCATGCCCGAACGGGGGTCCGGCGCGGGTATGATGGCCTTGGCGATGTCCTCGGGCTTCAGCCCCATCTGGGACATCAGGCCCTTTATCGCCTGGGCGGTCACCCGGAGGTAGCCCTCGCCGGTAACGAAGCGTCCTTCCCAGGATTGCACGTAGGTGTCCTCCTGGGTACGCCACACGTCGGTGATCTCATCGGTGACCGCGTAGCCGCCCAGGTAGGCCACCGGCGCGTCGCCGCCGCCAACCAGCACCGCCGCTCCGGCGTCGCCGAAGAGCTGCTCCTGGTCGGAGCGGGGATAACCCAGGCGCTTTTCCCCAGAAGCCACTAACACCTTGCCGCCGTCAGCGGTGTCCAAGGCCAGCTTCAGGGCGCCCAGCCCGGAGCGCAGGGAGTTGCCCAGGTCCAGGGTCTCCATGTTGCCGCCCAGGTCCAAGACCGTGGCCAGCATGGCCGCAGTAGCCTTTTCCCTGTAGGGAGCGGTGGTGGAGGCGAAGTAAAGCGCCTGCACTCCGTCGCGGCCTCCGGCCTCCAGGGCGGCCCCGGCGGCCTCGGCGGCCATGGTCAGGGAGTCTTCATCGCTTCCCGCCACACTGCGGCAGCCCTTTTGGCCCCCCCGCTCCCAGGCCCCTCCTATGGTTTTTCGCTCTATCTTGAGATAGGGAATATGAGCAGCGGCTGTAAAAATGCCCGCCATTATCTGATCCTCCTGCTTAATTTTGGGCCAAAGCGGCCCAGTCAGCCTTAGATGGTTCTTACCGGCTGATACTCGCCGAACACCTCACGCAGCACGCCGCAGATCTCGCCCAAGCTGGCGTAGGCCTCCACCGCCTCGATAATCACCGGCATCAGGGCTCCGTCGCCCTGAGCCTGTTGCTTGAGAGCGGCCAAGGCGCTGTTCACCTTGTCCTGGCTGCGCCGGTTTTTCAGGGCTTGCAGCCGCTGAATCTGGTCCTGCTCAGCCTGGGGGTTGGACTCGACCAAAACCTCTTGCTCGTCTTCCTCGATGGCGTACTTGTTCACGCCCACCACCACTTGTTCGCCGAGCTCGACCTGTTTCTGAATATCGTAGGCCCGGCGCTCTATCTCTTTTTGCACGAAGCCCTTCTCGATGGCCTCCACCGCGCCGCCCATTTCCTCTACCTCGGCCATCAGTTCCTTGATGCGCGCGTAAAGCTGGTTGGTCAGGGCTTCCATGTAATAGGAGCCGCCCATGGGGTCTATGGTGTCGGTGACCCCGGTTTCCTCGCGCAGAATCTGCTGGGTGCGCAGGCTGGTGCGCACCGACTCCTCGGTGGGCAGGCTGAGCGCCTCGTCATAGGAGCAGGCGGCGATGGACTGGGCCCCGGCCAGCACCGCGGCCAGAGTCTGGTAAGCCACCCGCACCACGTTGTTCAGGGGTTGTTGGGCGGTCAGACTGGCCCCGCTGGTCTGGGTGTGGAAGCGCAGCATGCACGAACGTGGATCTTTGGCACCAAAACGGTCCCGGAGCATCTCGGCCCATATGCGCCGGGCGGCCCGGTATTTGGCCACTTCTTCAAAAATCTTGTTGTTGGTGTTGAATATCCAGCTTATGCGCGGAGCGAACTTGTCGATATCCAAACCCGCCTCAAGACCGGCCTCGATGTAGGCGATGGCGTTGCTGAAAGCGAACGCTATTTCCTGCACCGCCGAACAGCCCGCCTCTCGCATGTGGTAGCCGGCCACGTTGATGGTGTTGAAGCGCGGCACGTTCTTGCTGCAATACTCGAAGATGTCGGTGACCAGCCGGATGGACGGCTTGGGCGGGAAGATATAGGTGCCCCGCACCGTGTACTCCTTGAGCACGTCGTTTTGCAGGGTGCCCCGCAGCACCTTGGGTTCCAGGCCCTGTTTCTTGCCAATGCTCACGTACATGGCCAGCATGATGGCCGAGGGCGCGTTGATGGTCATGGAGGTGGATAGCTTGTCCAAGGGCAGGCCCTCGAAGATGACCTCCATGTCCTCCAGGGTGTCCACCGGCACCCCCACCTTGCCCACTTCGCCCGCGGACATGGGATGGTCCGAGTCGTAGCCGATCTGGGTGGGCAGGTCGAAGGCCACGCTCAGGCCGGTCTGGCCCTGCTCCAGCAGATAGCGAAAGCGGGCGTTGGTGTCTTTGGGCGAGTCATAGCCCGAATACTGGCGCACCGTCCAGGGGCGGCCCAGGTACATGCTGGGATATACCCCGCGCGCGAAGGGATGCTCGCCGGGGAAGCCCAACTGCTCCAGGTAGTCCTGCTCCTGCACGTCGGCGGGGGTGTAGAGGCTCTCCACTGGGTCGCCCCAGTCGGTGTGGCGGGGAGACAACTTGGCCAGATCGGGGTCGCTTTGGGCCCACTTGGCTTTTGCTTCTTTTATTTTGCTCTGGTCCATGGACACAGCTCCGCTCTCCCGGTTTTCAGCTCAGGGACACGTTGGTCCTGATGAACTCGGCGATTTGAGTCATGGTGGTGCCGGGCCCGAATATTTCACTTACTCCCTTTTCTCTGAGGGAGACGCGGTCATGGGGAGGCACGATGCCCCCGGCTACCAGCAGGATATGCTGCGCGTCTTTTTCGCGCAGAAGCTGGGCCACCCGGGGCAGGTGTTGGTTGTGGGCCCCGGACAAGGTGCTCAGGGCGATGACGTCCACATCCTCCTGCATGGCGGCGGCCACGATGGCTTCGGGGGTCTGGCGCAGGCCGGTGTAGATCACCTCCATGCCCGCGTCCTTGAGACCGGCGCAAACCACCTTTATGCCGCGGTCGTGCCCGTCCAGACCGGGCTTGGCCGCCAGAACTCGAATACGTTTACTCATGACTATCAAGCTCCTTTTGCCGACAGGCGCGGCCTAAAGCGGCACGTTGCCGTGTTTGCGCCAGGGTTTTGGTTCCTGCTTGTCTTCCAGGGCCTGGAGGGCCTGCACCAGATAGCGCCGGGTGTCGCCGGGTAGGATCACCGCGTCCACGTGCAGCTTCCTGGCCACGTTGTAGGGCGTGGCGAACTTTTCGCGGTACTCCTCGATTTTTTCCTGGCGAGTTACCTCGGGAGCGTCGGACTTGGCGATGTCCTTGGCGTAGACGATATCCACCGCGCCCTCGGCGCCCATCACCGCCACCTCGGCCGAGGGCCAGGCCCACACCTGATCCGCGCCGAGCTGCTTGGAGCACATGGCCTGATAGGCTCCGCCGTAGGCCTTGCGCAGGATGATGGTGATCTTGGGAACCGTGGCCTCGGAGTAGGCGTAGATCATCTTGGCCCCGTGGCGGATGATTCCGCTGTACTCATGCTTGACCCCGGGCAAATAGCCGGGCACGTCCACCAGGCTCACCAGGGGGACGTTGAAGGCATCGCAGGTGCGCACGAAGCGGGCGGCCTTGTCCGAGGCGTCACTGTCCAGGGCCCCTCCCAAATGGCGCGATTGGTTGGCGACGATGCCCACCGAGCGCCCGGCCACCCGGCCGAAGCCGCACACGATGTTGGGCGCGTACAGGGCCTTGACCTCCATGAAGTCGCCGCCGTCAACCAGGCGGGAGATGACCTCGCGCACGTCGAAGAACTTTTTGCGGTCCTCGGGGATGAGCTTGTGAATATCCTCGTCAAAAGGCGCTTCTTCCGAGGCTTCCAAACGCGGCGGGACGTTCCGGGCGTTGCTGGGCAAGAAGGAGAGCAGTCGCTTTGTCTGCTCCAGGCAGTCGTTGTCGTCCTTGGCGGCCAGGTCGCAGTTGCCCGAAATCTTGGTGTGGATGCGGGGCCCGCCCAGTTTTTCCATGGTCACTTCTTCGCCGGTGACCGACATGATGACCTTGGGGCCGGTGATGAACATGTAGGAGGTCTTCTTGACCATGAACACGAAGTCGGTCATGGCCGGCGAGTAGACCGCCCCACCGGCGCAGTTGCCCATGATCAACGAGATCTGGGGCACCACCCCGCTGGCATTGACGTTGCGCTTGAAGATGAGGCCGTACCCGGCCAGGCCCTCGGCGCCTTCCTGCACCCTGGCCCCGGCCGAATCGTTGATGCCCACGATGGGAGCCCCGGCCTTCACCGCCAGGTCCATAACGGTGCAGATCTTCTGGGAGTGCATGTCCCCCAGGCTGCCGCCCATTACCGTAGCGTCCTGGGCAAAGGCGAAGACCGTGCGGCCGTCAACCTTGCCGTAGCCGGTCACCACTCCGTCACCGGGCATGTGCTGAGTTTCCAGCCCAAAATCGCGGCAGGTGTGGTCGGTCAACAAGCCCACCTCGATGAAGGTGTCCTTGTCGAACAGGTAATCCAGGCGCTCCCTCGCGGTGAGCTTGCCCTTGGCGTGCTCCCGTTCGATGCGTTTGGCCCCGCCTCCCAGGCGATGCGCTTGGTTCTTCTGTTCGAGCTGTTCGATGAGATGATCCATGACCCCGCCCTAGAATCCGCACTCTTTGGAGATGACGATACGCTGCACCTCGGAGGTGCCCTCGGTCACGGTGTACAGGCGTCCGTCGCGCCAGTGACGCTGGATGGGATACTCCATCATGTAGCCGTAGCCGCCGTGGATCTGCATGCCGGTGTTGGTGATGTTCTGCAGCAGTTCGGCGCAGAACAGCTTGACCATGGAGGATTCCTTCTTCATGTTGGCCCCGGCCTCGTACAAACGGGCCACCCGCCACACGTAGGTGCGCATCACGTCGATGTAGGTGGCCATCTCGGCCAGCTTGAAAGAAGTGTTCTGGAACTTGATGATGGGCTTGCCGAACTGCACCCGCTGCTTGGCGTACTCCACGCTGAGATCGTAGGCCGCTTGGGCGGTGCCCAGGCAGCGGGCCCCGTAGGTGATGCGCCCGGAGATCAGGATGTCCTCCAGTTGCTGGAAGCCGCCGCACTCCTTGCCGCCGATGAGGTTTTCGGCGGGGACCCGGCAGTCCTCGAACACCAGTTCGCCGGTCTCGGCGGCGTGGTTGCCCACCTTGTCCAGCTTCTTGCTCACCGTGAAGCCGGGGGTGCCCTTGTCCACCAGGAACAGGTTGATGCCCAGGCCCCGCTTGTCGGGCTGGGTGTAGGCCGCCACGATCACGTAGTCGCAGATGGGCGCGTTGGTGATGAACATCTTGGTGCCGTTGATCACGTACTCGTCGCCGTCGCGCACCGCCCTGGTCTGGATGGAGGCGGCGTCGGAGCCCACGTTGGGCTCGGTTAGGCCGAAGGCCGCGATCTTCTCGCCCTTGATGGCGGGGATGAGGTACTTCTCTTTTTGCTCTTGGGAGCCGTGCAGGTAGATGGGCATGGTGCCCAGGCCGCTATGAGCCACGATAGCCCCGCAGAAACCGGCGTTTATCCGGCACACCTGCTCGATCATGATGCACTCGCTGAGCTTGTCCGCGCCGCCGCCGCCCAACTCCTCGGGGTAGCGGGGGCACAGGAAGCCCATCTCGGCCATCTTGGTGAACAGGGCCAAGGGGGTGTGGCCCGTCTCTTCAGCCTCGTCTACCATGGGGGCCAAGACCTCGTCGGCGAAGTCGGCCATCATATCCTGGAATATTCTCTGCTCTTCGGTGAGCTCGGAGGTGTTGTATTGCATCACTGCCTCACTTGGTTTTTAAATAGTCGTATGTCTGGGGCAAGGTGCTTTACTTGCCCTGGAAGTTCGGCTCACGTTTTTCAAACAGCGCCTTGATACCCTCTTGGCGGTCCTCGCTGGTGAACAGCAGGCACTCCACCATGGCCTCATAGTCCAACCCGGCCCTGAGCCCGGTCTCCTGGGAGGCATTGATGGCCTTTTTGGCCCACTTGAGGGCCAGGCTGCTCCTGGCCGCGATCTTCTTGGCCACGGCCATCACCTGCTCTTCCAGCTCATCCGCCGGGTATACCTGGTTGACGATGCCCAGGCGCAGGGCCTCGTCGGCCTTGATGAACTCGCCGGTGAAAATCAGCTCCTTGGTCTTGGCCACTCCCACCAACCGCGGCAGGCGCTGGGTGCCCCCGCCTCCGGGCATGATGCCCAGGCGAATCTCGGGCAAACCCATCAGGGAGCGCTCCGAGGCGAACCTGAGGTCGCAGGCCAGGGCGAACTCCAAGCCGCCGCCCAGGCACAGGCCGTCGATCATGGCGATGACCGGGCGGTCCAAGCGCTCGAACTGGGAGTAAAAGCCCTGGGCCAGGGTGTCCATGAAGTTTTCCATGTCCAAGGGGCTGTACTTGGCCAGCTCCTTGACGTCCGAACCGGCCACAAAGGCCTTGTCCCCCGCCCCGGACACCACCAGCACCTTTATGGAAGAATCGCCCTGCACCTTGGCCAACACGTCGGCCATTTCCAGGCGGGCGGCCCGGTTGAGGGCATTGCGCACCTCGGGGCGATTGATGATGAGGTGACCGATGCCTTCCTTGACCTCGAAAATGATGTTTTGGTACTCCATATTTCCCGTTTCCCCGCTTCAGGTCTGGTTTGGTATCGAGATTTGCCTGCGCTTGCGGCAATCACGCTTGGTGCCGACCGCGCAATGCCATTTATCATAAATATGATTTTTTATTAAATTACATTATTCGGCCGCAATGACAAGAAAAAAGTTAAATACATCATTTTTATTTTAATTTTTAGTAAGTTGAGGACATGGCCGCCGGGCGGCCCCTGGGCTAATCCCCTACTGATAAAAGCCTGTTTCTTGACGATATTGCAAAGCGCGGGTTATGCGCTCCTTGCTGGCCGCGATGTGCTTGATGGTGGTCTCGATGGCGGTTTGGGCGTCTCCCCTGCCCAGGGCGTCCAATATTTTGCGGTGCTCGGCGGAGACTTCACGCATTTGGGGAGCCGCCAGGTATTCAGGGCGGTACTTGAGGTAAAGCTTTTCGTAGATATCGCTCAACATGGCGTTGATGACGTCGTTGCCCGAATATTCGGCCAGTTTGAGATGGAAACGGGCGTCCACCAAAATGATCTTGCGGTTGGGCCCTCCCGCCGCCTCGCGGTTGTGTTTGCGGAAGACCGTCTTGATTTCCTCAATGGCCGACTTGGTGATGTTCTGGATGATCAGGGGGATTATGTAGGTCTCCAGGGCTTCGCGCGCCTCATAGAGTTCCATGGCTTCTTCTTGGGTTATCTCGCCCACGAAATACCCTTTATTGGGTATGTAGTTCACAAAGCCATTGGCCTCCAGGCGGTTCAGGGCCTGGATCACCGGCGTGACGCTGGTGTTGATGCGCTTGCTCAGATCGCTGTAGATGATTTTTTGACCGGGCGCGAGTTGGTTCAGGTAGATCATGTTCTTGATACGGTTGTGAGCCTCTTCGATGGCCACGCCTCTTTTACCGGTCGCCCCCCCCTGGCCCTTGCTTTTTACCGCCATTTTGTTTATCACCTTTTCGCAACGTCATTTTTATCGTATATTTGATTATTATTTTAATTATTTTTTATGCGCCCTGCAAGCGATTATTAAGATAAGCGAAGTAGCCGGTTTTTTTAATGTTATATTACAGAGTTGCTATGCCGGCTCAACCATCCTCCCGTGCGGAGGGGATAATTGAAGCACCTGACTGAGGCTAAAAAATGATTGACATACAGCCAAAGTTAAATGAAATATTACGTAACGCAATGCATGTTGTGATACCGCATTGTGTGATTATTTGCCCGATTACGGCAAATCGTGTCTGTTCGGGGGTCCCGAACCGTAACTGGGCTGGGCGCCCGTAGCCAGCCAACCGATATAAATTTGGTTTCTGCCAACATTTGGAAAGGAGCTGATTGTGGCGGTTTTAGAACAGTTGCAGGCTCAACTGAAACACTTGGACACCATCGATTTCTATCGCCGCAAGTTCCAGCAGGCCTCCATGGAGATTGGGGACATCAACTCCCTGGAAGATTTCAGCAAAATCCCCTTTACCAATCCCAAGGAATTCCAGGCGGAGATACAAAAGCCTCCGTCCGAGTGCTCTCTGTACACCCCGGAAGTCACCAGGGTGAACCTATCTCCTTCCGGGCAGGAGCTTTATCCGGTCTACCAGACCAACCAGGATCTGGAGTTCATGCACCAGGTCTGTGCCCGCTCCCTGCAGGCGGCCGGGGTCACCCCCCAGGACATGGTGGCGGTCACCTTCGGCTACCATCTGTTCATCGCCGGTCTGTTTTACCAGGGACAGTTCGAATACTACGGTTCCAAGGTCATCCCCTTGGGTCCCGGCGAGTCGGCCCGGGCGGTGCAGCTGATCAACGACTACCAAATCGGGGTGCTGGTATCCAACCCCACCTTTGCCATGAAACTGGCCGAGGCGGGAATCCCCTCCGTGCACACCATCTTCGTGGGCGGCGAGCCCTTCACCTCGGTGCAGGGCTACCCCGAAAAGGTGCGCGCCGCCTTTGAGCGGGACATCACCATCATCGACTCCTACAGCATGGCCCTTTGCATGCCCATCGCCCGTTCCTGCCGCCACAACAACGGCCTGCATATCATGGACGAGTTCGTCTATACCGAGGTCATCGACCCGGCCAGCTGCGAGCCGGTGCCCCTGGGCGAAAAGGGCGAATTAGTGCTCACCCACCTGCGCAAACAGGCCTCCCCCCTGTTGCGCTACCGCACCGGCGATCTCACCGTGCTGGAAAACAAGACCTGCGCCTGCGGCCGGGAGCTGACCATGCCCCAAAGCGTCATGGGCCGCACCGACGACATGCTCAAAATCAAGGGCGTAAAGTTCTGGCCCAGCCAGATCGCCACCATCTTGCGCAGCTACCCCCAGTTCTCGCCCAAGTACCGGGTGGTGGTGGATTCCCTCAAGGGCGTGGACACCTTGTCTTTGCTGGTGGAGGGCAAAACCGGGGACGCGGTGGTGCTGGACAAGTTGTCCACCCACCTCAAATCCGAAACCCTGCTCAAGTTCAACGAGATCAGGATCACCGAAAAGATCGAAGACGGCCCCAGCGTGGTGGACAACCGCAAGGGACGGACCTTCTAGGGAAACGGCGCTGCCGGGACTTAAACTATGCGACGCCATGAAGTCATGCACATATCGCTCAGCCACCGTGGCCAGGGGCAACGGAGCGCGGCTCCGATTACCCTGGCCCAGGAGGCTGGGCGCGCATTCAATATTTTTTTGCATTTTCTTATTTAATTATATATATGGCTATATTTTAAATTCTCTTTTGGGGGGAGAGGCGCCCGGCGCAATAAATATTTGCCGACCAAAGGCGCCCTCCTCCCCTTAAAAAAGCCCACCTCAAGGGGCGCAACCAGTTGGTTCGGCCGGTCGGCAAAATCTGGCCGTCCGCCGAAGGAAGCGAAAATTACATGGCTAGGACAACTGAAGACCGCGGCTACAGCAAGCTTCTGTTCGAGCAGGAAGACTCCGTGCTCAAGGTAATGATCAACATTCCCGAAAAACGCAACGCCCTGGACATGGAGGTCAGGCCCCAGATCCTGGAAGTGCTCCAGGACCTGCAAACCGACTCCTCGGTGCGGGCGGTGATTCTGGCCGGAGCGGGCAAGCATTTTTGCGCCGGTGGCGATTTGCGCTCCATGCAAAACATTGGCGGCCCGGTGCCCGCCTACGAGCGCCTGAAAAACGGACACCGCCTGGTGCGGGCTATGGTGGAGCTGCCCAAGCCCATCATCACCTCGGTGGACGGCGTGGCCGCCGGCGCCGGAGTGAGCCTGATCCTGGCCTCGGACCTGAGCATCGTCTCCGATAGGGCCAAATTCCTTTTCTCCTTCATCAAGGTGGGCCTGGCCCCGGACTGGGGGCAGTACTTCTTCCTGCCCCAAAGGATCGGCATGGCCCGCACCAAGCAATTGATGATGGAGGGCGGCTCCCTCACCGCGCAAGAGGCCTTCGACGCGGGCATGATCAACCGCATTGCTCCCCACGAAGAGCTTGAGGAGCAGACCTGGGAATGGGCCCACAGCTTGGCCCAAGGCGCCACCAAGGCCCAAGCCCTGATCAAGGCCGCCCTCAACTGTTGGCCCATGAACCTGTCCGCTTACCTGGAGTTGGAAGCCAACCTCCAGGCGGTGGCCTTGAACAGCGAAGACCACCAGGAAGGCCGCGACGCCTTTTTGGAAAAGCGCAAACCCAATTTCCAAGGAAAGTAAGTCAGGGGCCGAGGGGCGCTGCCACCCAGCAATATAAATTTGCCGAACCCGCCTTCAAGGCCTTTTCAACTTTTTTGCGGAGCTTGTAATGAAGCAGTTGCGGTTTATCAAATGCGATTATTCTTACGCCGATTTTTCCACCAGCATTTCTCCGGCGGTTGAAAAGGGCCTGGACAGCGGCGTCGCGCCCAACACGGTGCTGCTCAACGTGTTCAGCACCGACAGCATCACCTCGGGCTATCTGGATGATCCGGAAAAGGCCATCGACCTGGAATATTGCGCCCAGACGGGCATCGTGGTGCGCCGCCGCCAAAACACCGGCGGCGCGGTGTTCGGCCCCAAGGGCGGCGCCTTCCTGTGCCTGTACCTGAACCCCAAGAAAATGGGCGTACCGCTCACCAACATCAAGGACGCTTTCCGCGTTTCGCTGACCGCCATCGCCGAGGCCCTCAAGGAGCTTTGGGGGCTGGAGGCGCGCTACCGCCCGCTGAACGACGTGGAGGTGGAGGGCCGCAAGGTGGTGCCGAGCTCGGCCCGCCTGGAAAACGGCATCCTCACCCTGCGCCTGTTGATCAACGTGGTCAACACCGACCGGGACGTGCTGCGCAAGGCCATCATCACCAACCCGGTCAAGGTGCAGGACAAGACCATAAAGGACATCGGCCAGCGCTTCACCAGCCTGGAAAACGAGCTGGGCCGCGAAATCACCGCCGACGACCTTGAGGAGCTATCCCGCCTGACCATCCACAAGATGTTCGGCGGTGAAATATCCTTGGCCCCCGGCAAGCTGACCACCGAGGAAGAGGGCTATCTCCGGGATTACCAGGACACCTACAACTCACAAGAGTGGTTCTACGGCAACTCCGAACGCCTGCGTTTCGGCCAGGCCCCGGCCGAGGCCGTCAAGAGCGAAGGGTGCCAAAAGGCCGTGGCCGGTCTTTTGCGGGTCACCCTCTTGAGCAAGGACGACCTGATTGAAGACCTGATCGTGACCGGCGACTTTCACCCCTCCCCCTACCGCGTGACCCTGGACGTCGAGGACGCCCTGCGGGGCAAGCCCCGCGACCTGGAGGTGGTGCGCAAGGAGTTGGAGCGAATTTACGCCCGTCCGGACGTGGAGATGACCGGCATTGAAATCGACGATTTCCTGGCCGCCTTTACCAAGGCTTTCAGCCCGGAGGCCCTTAGCGCCTGATCGGGTGCGGGGGGCGAGGAAATCCGGCCGCCGGGACCACGGGCAGCCAGCCTACAAAATGAAAACTAATTGACCATTGGAGGTTGAATCAAATGAGCGAAAAATATGCCAAGTACATTGTCACCCAACCCAAGATCATCGATGAGTTCGCGGCTCACGCCAAGGGTAAATATCAGATCTTGATGGATGGCGAGCTGGTGCCCGGAGCCAACTTCTTCATCGCCGGCGGCATTCACAATAAGATCCATCAGGCCGAGCCCATCACCATTAAGCATCACCACGAGCAGAGCGAGGCCTACCTGTTCATCAGCAAGAAGGGTGACGCGGAGATCGAGATGGAGATCGAGGACGAGGTCTACACCGTGACCACACCTTGCTCCGTGTTCATCCCGGCGGGCCTGAAGCACACCTACCGTTACAAAAGAATCGACGGACCTCTGACTGTTGTGGCTATCGTGCAGAGCGGGGAGTACGTACCCATCGGCTAATCGCGCTAAGACTGCCGCGACCCCCGCCGCTCCCCGCTGGCGGGGGCCTTTTTTTTATGCGGATCGGTTCGCCCCGCCCTATCTCGCCTGGCCGCCCTGTCGGCGCTGCCAGTCGCGCACCGCCCGGTGCAGGGCCAGGGACACCAGGCGGGCGCAGGGCCATTTGTCTTCCGGCAGTCCCGCCTGTTCCCGGGCCAGGGCCTCGCCGTCTATTTTCAGGGCTTGGTCCGGGGCCATCCCCATCACCATTTCGGTTACCCAGGAGGCCATGGCCACCGCGGCCCAGCAGCCGTGGGTGGTGAAGGAGGCCCGGTTGATGCGCCCATCCTTTATCTGGATGTACAGCACCACCTGGTCGCCGCAGGCGGGCCCCACCACCTCGCCCATCCCGTCGGCGGCGGGGATCACCCCTTGATTGCGGGGCGAAACGATATGTTCTTTAATCAAGTCCGAAAGCATGTCCCCGCCCTAACCCGCTCGGCCTCCTAGCCCAGATATTTCATGAGGGCTGTGTGGCATATAACAACGAATCAGTATTCATAGGGCCGTTGTGAAAAAGGCACCCCCTAGTCAATGTGCAGTTTGTACCCATCACCGGCACAGCCAGCCAGCAGCAGACAAGGCGACCGGCAAGCGAGGGACGCAGGCGTAGCCGAAGCTACGTCGAGGCCTGAACGCAGCCGGCAACGCAGTATGCCGCTGGCCGGCGCAGCCGGACGCGCGGCCTTCATGAAATATCCGGGCTAAAGCAGCTTCAGGCCCTTGTCCAGCAAGGTGGCGAAGTCGCTCAACTCGGCGCCGGGAATCTCCACTCCGGGCGCGTTGTACACCTGGGCCACCCGCTCCATCATGGCGTCCAGATTGAGCGGCTGGCCGCGCAAGGCGCCTTCAAAGGTGCCCATCACCGAATAGGGGCTGGGATGGAAGTCCGCCAAGAGGATTATGTCGTGCACCTTGCCGTCCAGGGCCAACAGGGCCAGGCCCATGAGCCCGGCCGGGGCCTTGTGATAGGCCTCCACCCTACGGGCCGCCGGGTCGGCGCCCGTGAAACGCACCCGCTCGCTGTTGGCGTAGAACCACTCGTCCGAGCCGAAGCGCTCCAGGTAGTCCTCCAGGTATCGCTGCTCCAGGCCGGTCAGCTCGCCTTCCACGATTTCCAGATCCTCGCCAAAGGCCCTCTTCATGGTGCCGGTGGCCAGGGCGTAGATATCATCGCGCTCTACGAGGCGGCCCGCCTCGTCCTGGAAGCAGGTGAAGCGGGCGCCGCCGTCTTTTTGGACTTTGTCCTGGAATTTCTCCGGACGGGCGATGATGGCCCCGGACATGAGGGAGCGGTCCACGGGGACCACGTTGATCACGCTACGCAGGGTGAGTATGCCTTGTTCTGAGCGGGCGGAGGTGGCCACCAGCTTTCGGCCGCCCACCTCGATATCGTTCACCGGACGGTAGCGGGCATCGATGCCGAACAATTCGCTGGCCACCTCGGCCATGCGCTCCAGGAAAAAGGGGAAGGCCTCGCGGATGGTCTTGAAAGGCACCCAGGGCTGGCTCAAATCCAGATATAGGCAGTTCATGACCGAGCCCTGGTTGGCGAAGATGGCCCCTCCGGCATTCAGCCGCCGCCGCACCACGATGCCCTTTTCCTTGCAAAAATCCATATGCAGGGATTTCTCAGGGTCTTCCAGAACTCCGGTGGTGATGCTGTCGGCGGAAAAGAAGTTGACCACCAGCGTGCTGGCCGATTTACCCTCTTCCATGCTCTTTTCCACGGCGGGGCTGAGGCTGGTGGAAAGATCCGCATAGGTGTAGTCGGTTTTAATCAGACGAAGGTTCCCCATGGTTTTCTCCCGGTGTTCAGCTGGCGGATTCTTGGGTCTTGGCGAACTCTTGATAGTGCTCCCTCTGCACCACCAGTTTCATGATCTCGTTGGTCCCCACCGCGACCATCCCTCCCCGGATGTCGCGGAAGTGGCGCTCCATGTCGTGCTTGGTAGTGTAGCCGATACCACCCATTACCTGAAGGGCCTCGTTGGCCACCCAGTAGGCGTTTTCCGCGGCAAAGCCCTTGGCCATGGCCGCCACCTTGGTCACGTCCTGGCCCATGTCCAGCATGCGCGCCGCCTTGAAGCGAAGCAGGCTGGCCGCCTCCAGACGGGTGGCCATCTCGGCCACCTTGAAGCTCACGCCCTCGAAATTGCGGATGGGGCGGTGGAAGGCCTCGCGCTCCATGGTGTAGGCGGTGGCGATATCCAGGCAGGTGCGGGCGGTGCCCAACAGGCCGCTGGCCACCAGGATGCGCTCGCTGTTGAGCATGTCCATTAGGATGGGGAAACCCTGGCCCCGCTCTCCGATGAGGTTTTCCTTGGGTATCTCGGTGCCGTCGAAGATCAACTCGGATACGATGCGCAGGCCTCGCCAACCCATGGTATCGAACTCTTCCATGGCCACGATGCCCGGCGCGTCCTTTTCCACCGCGAACACGCTCATGCCCTTACTGGGGTGCACGTCTTTCTCGGTCATGGCAAACACCACGAACAGGTCGGCCACCGCGCCGGATGCCTGAAAGCGCTTCTCTCCGTTGATGACCCACTTGTCGCCCTTGAGCTCCGCATTAGTCTTCATGCGGACCGCGTCCGAGCCGCCGGTGGGCTCGGTGATGCACTCGGCGGTGAGGATGTCGGCGGTGAAAATGCCGGGTAGGTATTTTTGCTTCTGCTCTTCGCTGCCGTAGTTGGCGATAATGAAGGCGCAGTGGTGTGGCACGCTGCGGGCGCAGGCCAGGGCGTAGGACTGGGCGGCGGTTTCTTCATTGACCAGGGCCTCGTGCATCATGTCCAGGCCCCCGCCGCCGTAGCGGGAGGGGAAACGCACGCCGATGTAGCCCTGCTTACCCATTTTCTTTAACAATTCAAATGGATACTCATTTTCACGGTCCATGGCCAAAATGTGGGGGCGCGCTTCACGCTTAAAGAATTCCCTCGCCTCCAGGGCGTAGGCCTGCTCTTTTTCACTTAAAAATATCGATTCCATTGAAGTCCCTCCTAATTCATCTTTGCCTATGTGCAACCCCACGCCGACCCGTTGGACCGGCGATTTTGGACAGCGGTGAAACAGAGTTTTTCCGAGGCCAAATTGAACTTGACTTTAAATTAGATTAAATTTTAGAATAACGCAAGACAATACGAGGTAACGCATTGCGCGACAGGAAGTTCATCAAATCCGTAGGCAAAGCCATTGCCATCATGGAACTCTTGGGCAGTTCTCCGGAGCCTCTGTCCCTCACCCAGATAGCCGAACGCCTGGAAACCAACAAAACCACCGTGCAGCGGTTCCTCTTTACCTTGATGGAACTGGGCTATGTGCGCATCCTGAGCGGCAAGCGCTACATGCTGGGCAACAAGGTCCTCAGCATGGCTTTCCAGTTTTTGCACAGCGAGGGTGTGTTCAGCATCGCCCGCCCCTACCTGGAAGATCTTTCCAACAGCCTGGAACGCAGCGTGAGCATGGGAGTACTGGACGGCAGCGAGGTACTGGTGATCTTCCGCAAGGAACGCACCCGCTACTATCCTTTCGCGGTTTATGTCGGCTCCCGGGTGCCCGCCCACTGCACCACCATGGGCAAAGTCCTCTTGTCCTCCCTACCCACGGAGCAGGCCAAAGAACTCTTGGACGAGATGAATTTGTTCAAGGTTACCCCCAACACGGTGGTCAAAAAGAGCGAAATTATCAAAGACCTCAAAGCCACCCGGGAGCGGGGCTACGCCATCTCCGACGGCGAATTTTCCTTGGATTTGTATTCCATCGGGGTCCCCCTGCTCAATCATGAGGGTCAGGTGGTGGCTTCGGTGGCGCTTTCCCTGAACACCAGCGACAAACCGGTGCAAAAGACCGTTGACAAGGCTTTGGAAAAACTGTTTCAAACGGGAAAAGTCATATCCCAGGGTCTGGGGTACGAAGGCTCTTATCCGGTAATTCCATCTTAGAAAAACAACCTTGAGCGCCTGATTGGCCTTTACCCCCTTTTGTCCTAAGTCTCCAAGGGGTAAACATTTTGAAGGCTGCTTTTTCAAATTTTAGCCGCGCGCTTTTAAACTCCCTGCCCAGTGCTGCCCAGACCGCCCAATCCGCCGTATTTTGGGCGTCTCCCATGCCGCAGGCGCGCCGCGGCCCATGCCGCTTTCACTGTTCAAATGACTTTAAACTCACAAACCGGCCACTCGATTCAACCATCGCTTCGGGTTCCGCCTAAGAACTTAGCCGATCCCGGCGCGGGGGTAGTGCATGGAATTGTTTTCATGAACCAGGAGGGAAAGATCATGAGAAACTTAGTCAAAAAGAAAATTATTTTGCTTTTGGGCGCGTTCTTGGTGCTGGCCTTGGCCGCCGCGCCGGGTGCATGGGCGAGCGACAAGTTGGCTATGCCCAAAACCATGGTGTGGAGCTGCTACGACGTAGGCTCTTCGGGCTACATGCAGGCCTCGGCCATCGCCGACGCCTTTGGCAAGAAGTTCGGCATGCGCATCCGCCTGCTGCCCTCGGGCACCTCCATCGGCCGTTTGATGCCCCTGACCGCCAACCGGGTGGCCTGCGGCTTCCTGGCCAACGAGGTGTACTTCGCGGCGGAGGGCCTCTATGACTTCGCCACCGTGCAGTGGGGTCCTCAGGATCTCAGGGTGATCCTGGCCCATCCGGCCACCATCGCCCTGGCCACCACCAAGGACTCGGGCATTAAGTCATTCAAGGACCTCAAGGGCAAACGGGTTTCCTATGTACCCGGCGCCCCCACCCTCAACGTCAAGATGGACGCCTTCCTGGCCTTCGCCGGCCTGACCTGGAAGGACGTTAAGAAGGTGGAATTCCCCAGCTACGCTTCCTCCCTTAAGGCTCTCATCGAGGGCAAGACCGACGCTTCGGTGACCGTCACCTCGGCCTCCATCATGTACGAGCTGGAGACTTCGTCCCGCGGCCTTTACTGGATTCCCTTCGACCCCAACGACAAGGCCGCCTGGAAGCGCATGACCAAGGTGGCCCCCTTCCTGGCCCCCGCCCAGGAGACCATCGGCGCGGGCATCTCCCCGGAAAAGCCGGTTTGGCTGGCTGAGTACCGCTACCCCATGATCACCGTGTACGCCGACAAGGACCCCAACTGGGTCTACAACATGGCCAAGGCCATGGACGAAAGCTTTGACCTGTACAAGGACGCCCACAAGGTCATGCCTTTGTGGACCCTCAAGAAATCCGGCAACCCCCCGGCGGACGCCCCCTTCCACGAGGGCGCCATCCGCTACCTGAAGGAAAAGGGCGTGTGGACCGCCGAGGCCCAGGCCTGGAACGACGCGCGCGTGGCTCACATGAAGAAGCTTCAGGCCGCCTGGGAAAAGGCCCTGGAGGAAAAGACGGCCAAGAAGATCAAGGAAAAGGCTTTCGAGGAGTTCTGGCTCAAGATTCGGACTCAGGCCTTGGCCGACTAGACATGACGCTGGTTTGGCCGACGCCCGCGACGGCGTCGGCCAAACCTGTTTAACGCGACTTCCCAGGTGAATACGGCGCATCAAATTAAGATTTACTAGGGTAAAAATCATGTCCGACATGCCGCGAGAAAGCATTAAACCGATGCGGGTCAGGTCCTCCAAGGTGGTTTACATTTTGGCCGCCGTCCTGTCCGTGCTGGGCACCCTGTTGTGCATCAACCAGATCTTCCACCTGAAGATCGGCGGATTCATGCCCATAGGCAACGCCTACTACTACTACATCTTGGCCACCTACCTATCCCTGGTGTTCTTGCTCTTCCCAGGCAGCAAGGCGGGCAACGTCAAGGTCATGTGGTACGATTGGGGCCTGTTCTTCCTGTGCGTAGCCGTAAACTTGTACCTGGGGGCAAACGCCTACAACATCCTGACCAAGGGATGGGAATTCGCCGCCCCCAGCCTGCCCACCTTGGCCGGCGGCCTGCTTTGCCTGCTGGCCCTGGAGGGGGTGCGGCGCGCCGGCGGCGGATCCCTGTTCTGGATATGCCTTGGCTTTTCGGTCTATCCCCTGTTCGCCGGATACATGCCCGGCTTCCTCTGGGGCAACGAGCTGAGCCTAATGGAAACCGTGCGTTACCACGCCATGGGCGTGGAGAGCATCATCGGCATCCCCACCCGGGTGGTGGGCAACCTGCTCATCGGTTTCATCATCTTCGGGGTGGCCCTGGTCTCCACCGGCGGGGGCAAGTTCTTCATGGACTTCGCCATGTCCCTGATGGGGCATAGCCGGGGTGGCGCGGCCAAGGTGTCGGTCATCTCCAGCGCCTTCATGGCCAGCCTAAGCGGCAGCGTCATCTCCAACGTGGTCACTACCGGCGCCATGACCATCCCGGCCATGAAAAAAACCGGGTACAGCCCAGTGTGGGCCGCCTCGGTGGAGGCCTGCTCGTCCACGGGCGGCTCCATCATGCCTCCGGTGATGGGCGCGGCGGGATTTTTGATCGCCTCTTTCTTGAACGTACCCTACGCCGTGGTGATGCTGGCCGCTTTCTTCCCGGCCTTCTTGTATTACTTCACCCTGCTGTTGCAGGTGGACCTGCACGCCGTGTCCCACAACATGGGCGGCATGCCCAAGGATCAGCTTCCGCACTTCGGCGAAACCATGCGCAAAGGCTGGTTCTTCCTGGGCACCATCGTCCTATTGGTGTTCATACTTTTCTACATGCGCACCGAGGCGTGGGCGCCTTTCTTTGTCATGATCTTCCTGTTCACCTGCTCCATGCTGCGCCGTGAAACTCGCCTCAATCTGCGCAGCTTCATCGGCTTCCTGGTTGACTCGGGCCGTTTGCTGGCCCAGATCGCGGGCATCCTGGCGGGCGTCGGGCTCATCATCGGGGCCCTGTCCTGCACCGGCGTGGCCAACTCCTTCAGCCGGGAACTGGTGCTCTACGCCGGAGGCAATGTGGCGCTGCTGTTGATCTTCGGTGCGCTCACCAGCTTCGTGTTGGGCATCGGCATGACCGTGACCGCCTGCTACGTCTTCCTGGCCATCGTGCTGGTTCCCGCCCTGGTGGGCGTGGGGCTCAACGAGATGGGCGCCCACCTTTTCGTGCTCTATTGGGGCTGCCTGTCCTACATAACCCCGCCGGTGGCCTTGGGCGCCATCACTGCCGCGGCCATAGCCGGTTCCGACCCCATGAAGACGGGCTTCCTGTCCATGCGCCTGGGCTCGGCCAAGTACATCGTGCCCTTTTTGTTCGTGCTCAACCCGGCCATGATCATGGACGGCACGCCGGGCGAAGTGGTTCCCACGATCATCTCATCCTTGATCGGATGCGTCCTCTTGGCCGGAAGCCTGGAAGGGCATCTCTACTGGTTTGGCAAGCTGCCCTGGGTGTACAGGGGCCTGATTTTCTGCACGGCCTTCCTGTTCCTGTTCCCCCACCTGCCCACCGACCTCGCGGGCTTGGGCCTGTTGATTGTTCTTTACATCTTGGCCAAATACGGGCCATTTAAACTGGACCGCACTCTGCATACGCCGCAGAACGCGGGTTAATGTTTTAGTTCTGCCCCATCAATAATTAGGTTGGAAGAAATTTTTATGATAGCGACCGAACTGACCAAGCGCCTGGGGATCAAACATCCCATCCAGTGCGGCACCATGCAGTGGCTGTCCCGGGCCGAGTTGGTGGGGCCGGTGGCCGAGGCCGGGGCCTTGGCCTGCATCGCCTCGGCCATCAACCCCGACCCGGCGGCCCTCAGCGAAGAGATAGCCAAGACCCGCGCCATCACCAGCCGCCCCTTCGGGGTCAACGTCTCCCTTTTCCCCAGCCTGTCGGCCAACGACATCGGCAAGCTCATCGCCGCCGTGGCTGAAAGCGGGGTGGGCATTTTGGAGACCGCGGGCCAAAGCCCGGAGCCCTACCGCGCCCAGATCAAGGAGGCGGGCCTGTTCCACATCCACAAATGCGCCCGCATCCGCGACGCCCTCAAGGCCCAGAGCCTGGGGGTGGACGCCATCTCCGTGGTGGGCGTGGAGTGCGGCGGCCATCCCGGCGAGGCGGGCCTGGGCTCCATCGTGCTGATCCCCCAGGTGGTCGGCGCGGTGGACCGCCCGGTGATCGGCGGCGGCGGATTCTGCGACGGCCGCACCCTGGCCGCGGGGCTGGCCCTGGGCGCCCAGTGCGTCAACATGGGCACCCGCTTCATCCTGACCAAGGAATGCCCCGGCCACCCGGACCTCAAGAAATTCTATCTGACCTCCACCGCCGCCGACACCATGCTCATCATGGGCTCGCTCAAAAACACCGGGCGGGTGCTGCGCACCGCCTGGAGCGAAGAAGTGGACCGCCTGGAAAAAGAAGGCGCCGGGCTGGAAACCTTGGCCCCGTATATCTCCGGTCAATTGGCCCGGCAGGGCTGGGCCGACGGGGGCAAGGAAAAGGGCCTGTATTACGCGGGCCAAGTGGTGGAGCGCTGCGGCGACCTTCCCAGCGTGGCCGAGTTGATCGGCCGGATCGTGGCCGAAGCGCAGGAAGTGATCAAAGGCTTGGCCCAAGACTGAGGTTCCTTTGGGCCGAGGCGGGGGGCTACAGGTCCACACCCAGCATTGATTCACTGTCAGACTGGGCGCGCAGGCTTTGAATAATTCTTTTGGCTCCGGACGCCAGATGGGCGCGGGTGGTCTCCACGGCCAGTTCCACGTCCTTCTGGCGTAGCGCGTCCAGAAGCTCCTTGTGCTCCCGGTAAATACCCTTGAAGGTGTCGCTGTGCAGGTATTCTGGCCGGTATTTTAGGAAGATTTTCTCGAAGACTTCCTTGAGCAAACGGCAGATCACCTCGTTGCCCGAAATCCTGGCGATGCGCAGGTGGAACTCGGCGTCCACCAGGATGAACTCCCGCCGGGCCTGGGCGCTCTCCCCCACCCTCTGGCGGGCGAAGGTCTTGCGGACCTCGTCCAGCTTCTTGGCGGTTATCTTCTCCACCACCTTGGGTATGAGGTAAAGCTCCAGGGCCTCGCGGGCCTCGTAAAGCTCCTTAGCCTCCTGCTCGTTTATCTCGCCCAGGAAGTAGCCCTTGTTGGGCACGTACTCCACCAGGCCCGAGGCCTCCAGCCGGTTGAGCGCCTGGATCACCGGGGTGACCGAAATGTTCAGCCGCCGCGACATGTCCTCGTAGTGGATTTTTTGCCCAGGAGCCAGTTGGTTGAGATAGAGCATCTCCTTGATGCGCTGGTAGGCCTCCTCGATGGCCACCCCTTTGCGGGATGCCCCTCTTTTGTTTGTGGTTTTACTTTCCGTGGGCATGGTCTGGCCGTTTTCCCCCGCCGCTGAATTATTGGAAATATTTCCCTACCTTGCCGTTATATAACCCACCAAATGTTTCCTGTCCAGCCTGGCCCGCCGGCGCGACCCGGCTAAAGGTGAACCCCAGCCCTCCGAAGAAGGCTGGGGTTCTATTTATTGCGCCCCCGCATAAAAAACCCGATCAGTTCAACCCTCCAACCAGCTTGAGGATTCGTACCGGGGCGGGGAACGCGCCCCCCCTAATTTTTAAGCAGCCGATGTTCATCCATCACTTGGGACTGAATGTTCCGAAGTTAAAGTCATGGTCACATGTTCACCACGCCGCGCAGGTTCTTGCCGGCCACCAGGTCGGCGAATCCCTGGTTGATGTTTTCCAGGCTATAGCGGGCGCTGATCAAGGCATCCAGGTCCAAACGGCCGATTTTGTAAAGGTCCAGGAGCATCTTCAGGTCGGTGCACATGTCGCTGGAGCCGTAGTAGCAGGCCAGCAAGGATTTTTCCATGACCAGCAGGGGGGTAAGGGCGAGGTCCAGCTTCTGATCCGCCGGGCCCATACCCACCATGATCACCTTGCCGCCGCGCCGGATGACGTCGACGCCCAGGGACACCAGCTGCGGGCTGCCCACCACGTCAAAGGCGTAATCCGCACCCCTGCCGTCGGTGAGTTCGATCACCTTCTCCGCCACGTTTTCCTTGTTGGGATTGATGGTGTGAGTGGCTCCGAATTTCTTGGCCTGCTCAAGCTTGTTGTCCAACAGGTCCACCGCGATGATCTTGGTGGCCGCGGCCAACACCGCGCCTTGGATCACGTTGATGCCCACGCCGCCGCTGCCGATGACCACCACGCTGCTGCCGGGCTTGACCTTGGCGGTGTTGAACACCGAACCCACCCCGGTGATCACGCCGCAACCGGTGAGGGCGGCGATCTCGAAGGGGATGTCCTTTTCGATGGGCAACACGCAGTTCTGGGTGATCACGTTGAAGCGGTTGAAGGTGCCCACTCCGGTCATGTTGAATATGTTGGTGTCGCCCTTGCGCAGGCGGTGGGTGCCGTCGGGCATCATGCCGCCACGGGTGAATTGGCGGAAGTCGCACATATACGGCTGCCCGTGCTGGCAGTAGAAACAATGCCCGCAGGAGGGCGCCCAGAGGATCATCACGTGATCGCCGGGTTTCACCTTTTCCACGCCGGGCCCCACCTCGCGCACGATGCCCGCGCCCTCATGGCCGGGGATGCAAGGCAAGGGAGGCATGGAGAACACGCCGGTGATCACCGACAGGTCGCTGTGGCAGATCCCGGCCGCCTTCATCTCCACCAATACTTCGCCCTTTTGGGGCGGATCAAGTTCCAGTTCCTCAATCACCAGGGGGGTGTTGTATTCGTATAAAACCGCGCCGGTCGTTTTCATGATAGCTGAATCCCCTCTCCCTGGGCCTCTATTCGACCCCGTTGAAATCTACCCCATTGCAATACGTCTGATGCCGGTTCTCACACTCCCAGGTAGCGGTCCAGAATCGTGGAGTCGTCCCGCAGCTCCTGGGACGGGCCATGCCAGCACACGTGGCCCTTTTCCAAAATATAGGATCGGCTGGACACGTCGAGCACAAAAGAAGAATCCTGCTCGGAGATGAGTATGGTCACCCCCTCTTTTTGAATGAGCAGTATCTGCTCCTTGATGGCACGCACCACCAAGGGGGCCAGCCCCTCGGACAGCTCGTCCAGCAGCAGCAGTCTGGGGTTGCCCATCAGGGTCCTGGCGATGGTGAGCATCTGCTGCTCCCCGCCGGAAAGGGTCCCACCCCACTGGTTGCGCCGCTCCTTGAGTATAGGAAACAAGGTGTATATCTTGTCCAGGTCCCATCCGCTGCGGCCGCTGTTTTTTTGGACCCCCATCTCCAGGTTTTCCTTTACCGAGAGGTTGGGGAAGATGTCGCGGTCCTCGGGAACGAAACCCACGCCATGGCGGGCTATCTGAAACGGCTGGCGGCCGTTTATCTTGCGGTCCTGGAAATAGATCTTTCCCTTGCGCGGCGGAGTCAGGCCGATGATGCTCCTGAGCAAGGTGGTTTTGCCCACGCCGTTGCGGCCCAGCACGCTGACCGTCTCACCCTCGGCCACCTCCAGGCTCACCCTGAAAAGGATGTGGGTGGCGTCGTAGTAGGTGTCTATATCTTCTACTTTGAGAAACACTACTTCTCACTCTTACCCAGATAGATCCGCTGCACCTCTTCGTTGGCCTTGACCTCCTCGGGCTTGCCGCTGAAGATCAACATGCCCTGGTGCAACACGTTGATTCGGTCAGAAATGCCGAACACCACGCTCATGTCGTGTTCCACGAAGGCAAGGCTGATGTGCCGGGCCCGCACCAGGCCTCGGATCAACTCCGTGGTTTCCACGGTCTCTCCGGGGCTCATGCCCTGGGTCGGCTCGTCCAAGAGCAACAATTCAGGGTTCAGCGCCAGGGCAATGCCGATCTCCAGCCTTTTTTGATCGCCGTGAGCCAGCAAGCCCCCCAGGGTTTCCGACTGCCCGCCCAGGCCCACGCTTTCCAATATATCCTCGACCTCGTCGCCCAGCATGCGGCAGGAATCGGCGAAGATGTTGCGGTTGATCTTTTTGGCCGAGAACAGGGAGGCCTGAACGTTTTGGAAGGTGGTCAGGCGGGGGAAGATGTTGAGCTTCTGGAAGGAGCGCCCCACCCCCATGCGCGAGATGTCGTAGGGCTTGCGGCCGGTGATGTCCTCGCCCTTGTAAAGCACGGTTCCCCGGTCCGGCCGGATGTGGCCGGTGATCAGGTTGAACAGGGTGGATTTGCCCGCTCCGTTGGGGCCGATGATGGAGACCAACTCCTCCTTGCCGATAACCAGGTCGACTTCGGAAACAGCGCTGAGCCCTCCGAAGGACTTGCTGATCCCTTTCGCTTCGAGCAGCATCATAGTTCCACCTTCCTACGCGGCCGCGCTCTTGCGGTTGGCCCAGTAGTTGGCCAGGGTCCCCACCACGCCTTTGCGCATGGCCAAGATTATCAATACGATGATGCCGCCCAAAACCAGGTGCCAGTGCATGGTGTATTCGGAGATGACTTTGGTGAGCACGGTGTAGACCACGGTGCCCACCAGGGGGCCGAAGAAATTGTAGATGCCGCCCAGCAGGCAGATGACCAGCATGTCGGCCGACTTGACCCAATAGGCGTAATCCGGAAAGGCGCTGCCGCTGAAAACGCAGTGCATGCTGCCCGCTATGCCCAAAAATACGCTGGAAATGACGAAGGAGGCCAACTGGTAGTGCTTGACGTTGACCCCGATGAACTCCACCCGGTTGGGGTTTTCCCGGATGGCCTGCAGGGTCATGCCGAAGGGGGAGTTGACGATCTTCCAAATGATGAACAGGCACACGCTCACCACGGCCAGCATGAAGTAGTAGCAGTTGGTTATCTCGAAAAAGAAATCGGGGACGGGCACCGACACCAGGCCGTCGTCGCCGCCGGTCACCGAATACCACTGGAAGACGACGGTCCAGATAATCTGCGAGAAGGCCAGGGTCAACAAGGCGAAGTACACCGCCGAGCGTCTGACGCAGATCCAGCCCACCAGGAACCCGATGATGCCGGCCATTACCGGTGCGGCCAAAACGGCCGGAACTATGCCGATGCCCAGCTTCTCCATGAACACGCCGGTGGTGTAGGCGCCCACCGCGTATATACCTGCCGGGCCGAAGGAAACCATGCCGGTGTAGCCCAGCATGATGTTCAAGGAGCTGGCGGCCAGGGCCAAGATCAACATTTCGGTGGTGATGCTGAGCCAACTTTGTCCCAGGAACAAAGGAAGCAACACCAACAAGGCAACCAGGCCCGCCAGCATAAAGGCGTTGCGGGGGCTTGTGCCCAACCAGGAAATTCTGTTCATGCCGTTCGCCATCATTCCGGCTCACCCATGAGGCCATAGGGACGGATCAACAGGATAATGATCATCAGGATGAAGCCGAAAGCCACGGCCAGCTTGGGTATCAGGTAGAGCCCGAACGCCGTGGTGAGGCCCAATATTATGGCCCCCACGAAGGCCCCGGCCAGGCTGCCCAGGCCGCCGATGACCACGATGATGAAGCAGTCGATGACCACGGCCATGTCAGAGCCCAGGGCCACCACCGACACCGGCGGCCACAGGGATCCGGCCAAACCCGCCAGCCAGGCGCCCAGCATGAAAACCCCGGTGTAGACCCGCGGTACATTGGTGCCCAGGGCGTTGGCCATTTCCCGGTTCTCGGTGACCGCCCGGATGTTGCGGCCCAAATCCGTCTTATTTATGAGGGTCCTCAAACCGATGAAAACCAATGGGCCCATGGCGATCAGGAAAAAGTTGTAGCTGGGAAAGGAAAGGCCAAAGACGCCGATAGACCCTTGGAAGGGCCAAGGCACCTGCACGCTATGGTAGCCCACGCCCCAGATCATCTTGCAGGCCTCACCTATTATCAGCACCAGTGCAAAGGTGAGGATGTACTGATAGATCATTTCCGCCTTGTAGATGGGGCGCAGCAGAAACACCTCGATAACCCCGCCCACCAAGGCCACTACTATGGGCGCCACCAACACCCCAATCCAGAAATTGCCTGCTACGTGGGCCAGGCTGACGGTAACTTGGTAGCAGCAGAAGCTGCCCAGCATGTATAGGCTGCCGTGAGCCAGGTTAAGTATCTTGAGGGTGCCAAAGATAATCGATAGGCCTGCGGCTATCAGGAACCAAACCATGCCCAAGCTGACACCCGCGAGGGTTTGACCGGCGAACGCTTCAAAAGTCACAACGGCACCTTTTTTGTTGATAACAGGCGGAGCCGAAGCTCCGCCTGTTTTGCGTGACTATTACCGTCGCTACTTGCCGCGGATCTTCTTGATCTGCTCGATCGTGTGGTAACTATCCTCGCCTAGCTCACCCACGTCGGTTATGTGAGGGAAAGGCAGGTCCGGGGTGAAGCGCATGATGCCGTACCAGGTGGGCATCATGGCCTGATGGTCAAAGGCGCGCATCTTGATCTTGCCCACGAAGGTGTCCATGGTCAGATTCTCCATGGCCTTGATCACCTTTTGGGTGTCGGTGCTGCCCGCCTTGGTGACCGCGTCCTTGATGGCGTACATGATGATGTAGGCGTCCAGGGCACCATAAGCAGGCCACAGATCGGTCATCTCGCGGACCTTTTTCGCGAATTCCGCGTTCTTTTCGCCCTTGATGGCCCAGAAGGGGTAGCGGCAGGTGGCCAGGGCGTCCTTGGGGTAGGGGTCGCCTTGCTTGACCTTGGACCAGGTCTCCACGTCGCCGGCGCAGGGCTGCACGGCCTTCATCTTGTCATAGAGGCCGAAGGACCAGGCCTGCTTGGTGAAAGCCAACTCGCCGCCGCCGTAAATGGCCGCCAGGTAGAAGCAATCGGCCCCGGAGTTGGCCATCTTGGCGATGTAGGCGGTGAAGTCGGTGGTGCCGAGGGGCACCCAAAGTTCGTCAATGAACTTGGCGTCGGGCACCAGCTTCAAGTATGTATCCTTGAACTCTTTAAGGCTGTTTTTACCGGTTTCGTAGTCGTAGCCCAGCACGATGATTTTCTTGGACTTGTAGGTGTTGGCCAAGGCGATGGCCGGGCCCTTGCCGAAGTAAGGAGTGGAATTGGTGGTGAAACGGAAGACGTAGGGATGGAAGTTCTCCTCGGTAATCTTGGTGGATTGGGCAATGTTGATCAGATAAATTTTCTTGGCCCGCTTGGCGTAGTTGGAGATGGCCAAGCCCACGCCGCTGCTGATGGTGCCGGCCAGGAAGTCCACCTTCTCCTTGAGCACCAGGTCCTTGGCCTCGCGCAGGCCGGTGTCGGGGCTGATCTTATCGTCGCGTACGATCAGTTCCAGCTTGCGGCCCAGGACGCCGCCCGCCGCGTTGATCTCGTCCACCGCGACCTTGGCCCCGGCGGCCGAGCTGATCCCGTACATGGAGATCGGGCCGCTCATGGTGTGGATGAAGCCGATTTTGATAGGGGGTTTTTCTGCCAGAACGGTGGTGGGCGCCAACCCAATAACCGCCACCAAGGCGGCCGTGGCCAGCATCATTCCAAAGGCCTTAAACGTATTAGACATAAATACTCCTCCCTTAGAGTACAAAACGTTACGGCGGTTGGTTTGGGCGGTTCAACTATGCTGATCACTCTGATTGGATGCGCCCGGACTCCGAAAATATTTAGCGGACAATAGTCCGATTTAGCGTTTAGCGGTCACCTCCCACCAAGGTTTCGACGATCAGGGCCTGCGCATATCTTGCTGAAGTTTCACAGCTAACGCATTGCGTTACTACTTAATTTAATTTATATATTTTATAATTAATTATATTTGACCGGGTCAAGAGTTATTTGAGGAAAGTCACAAAAAAATGCAACTCAGTAACGCAATGCGTTACAAAACACGCTAGCCTCTCATAGAAACGCCATTAATATATTTCTCTTGTCGACAATTAGTCAATAACAAGACTGCGCGCCTCACTCAGCCTTACTAATGTCCTCCCCCGTCCCGAGAAAATCCCCGATAAGCGGGGTTCCAAGCAGGCTTGACAGGCGGAACACGGTTTTGACCCAGGCGGAAATTCGTGTGCCGGTCCGTCAAAATGACCACTAAGAGTTTGGCTTTATTGCAATAGCGTGTTATCCCAGATATTGTTAGTGGATATGTTCGGCCTCCAGGTCGCAAAGGCCCCTGGTTTTTGGGTGAAGCTATTAACTGACAGGCTGCGCCGACTCACCATTGCAAGCCACGTCCCGCCATTGCGCCGCATGCAGGTTATGAGTCCGAACCCAAGTGGGGGCAACTTCAACCAAAAGTCATTCCTCTGCCCCTTTAGAGGTCATTTGCACTGAGGGAGATGCGTACGTGGCGAAAGCACCCAAGAAGGCCAGTCCCAAGAACGGCAACCGGAGAGGCCTGGCCATTGAGGAAGCCTATCAAAAAGTAAAAAAGATGATCTACCTCAACCAGTTCGCACCTGGCCAAAAAATCATCAGCAACGACCTGGCCAAGCGGCTGGACATCAGCATCACCCCGGTGATCCAGGCCCTAAACCGCCTGGAGGCATCCAACTTCGTCACCTACGTGCCCAACAAGGGTTACTTCGTCAGCGAGATCACCGAAGAGGACGCCAGGCAGCTTTACATGGCCCGCGAGGCTTTGGAGCTGTACATCCTGCCCACGGTCATCGAAAACATGACCGCCAAGAACTTCGACGAGATCAAGGAGGCTTTCAGCCTCCAGCGCAGCGAGGCCAAGAACCTGGTGGGCCGCCGCCTTATCCTGCTGGACGCCCAGTTCCACCTAAAGATCGCCAGCTTTTCCGGCAACGACATCATCTGCCACATGCTGCAGGAGATTTTTGAGAAGCTGTACCTGCGCTACCGGCCGGAATATCTGGGCAGCAACCGCATCAAGGAGGTGGCCGAGGAGCACCGCAACCTCTTGGAGGCGCTTCGCCAAAGGGACGTGGACAAGGCCCTGGCCGCAATCCGCCACCACATCGCCCAAGGCATGGATCGGGTGGTCAGCAGCCTGCAAGCGGAACAGCAGACCGACCTGAGCCTGGACTAGCCCGTGGGGCGCCCGCGGCCCGTCCTGTAAGTTCTACTTTGTCTGGAAATTCTTGGCTTGGGCGGCGTCTTGGCCGCTCGGCCTGGCCTAGCGGTTGAAGGCGGCCATGATGCCTTCCAGCACCGAGCCGCCCAGCGCCCTGGCCTTTTCGCTGATGGTGTGCAGATACTCGATCTGCCCCCTGGGGTCCACGTCGCCAACCTTAGTGCCGGGGATCACCTCGGCGCCGGGGCGCAAGAGGCCACGCAGGATGCCCTCCACCTTGGCCTCCACGGCCTGACCGCTAACCCGCGCCACCACCTGCCCTGCCCGCACCCTCTCTCCCAGGTCCAGATCCGTCTCGAACACCCCGGCGGCCGGCGAACGCAACACCCGCTGGGAGGTGTAGCCCGCGATGTTGCCCGGCACTCCGGTGTTGGGCTCGGGCGAGCCCAGGCTGATCAAGCGCCCCAGGTTGTGGCCCCGGTTGGTCTCGATGGCCAGATCCACCTGGTCCGGGGCGTGAAAGCCCGGCCCCAGGCCAATGGTCAAGGGAGCCATGCCCTTGGTGAGCCCGGTGTTGCGCTTGGCCACCAGGGCGTCCACGATGACCATGGGCCTGATCGCCGCCCGGCAGGTCATGTGAGGATCGACGATCACCGGCAGCTCCGCCCGGGTCCAAAGCTCCTCGGCCTCCTCCGGGCTCTGGATGAGCCGGGCAGTGCGCCCCTCCACGATCTTGCTGCCGTCGTAGACTGCCTCGCAGTAGCTCACCGCCCGGCGCACCGCCAGGGGGCGGCTTATCTCGGTCATCAATACGTGGAAGCCCGCATGGGCCAGACGGTAGGCCGCACCGCTGGCCATCTCGCCCGCGCCGCGGATGAGCACCCTCAAGCCGCTTAGGCTCGATTTGGGAAGGATGTGGCTTATGGCAGGCTCGGGGTTCATGTCTCACCGTCGCTGGTGCGCTAATATCACTGTAATTCTCCGGTGTAAGTTTACCACCACATCCCCATCCTTGCGTCTCTGGCAATAGCCCTGGCCGCAGGCCGGTTATCATCCCCGCCGCCTCCAAAAAGAAGCAGGGAACGACCCCAGCCGTCCCCTGCCCCGCTCGTTTGCTGACGAGTTTTCTAGAAGGCTTCTTCCGGTATCTCCATGGCCGATAGGTCTTCGGTCTTCAGGGAGGCATAGCGGCCGAAAACGTTGGTCAGGATGTTGCGGCAGAAGAACTTGGCCGTGGCCACCTTGCCCTGGTAGAACACACCGTCCGAGGAGCCCGGTTCCACCTCGGCCAGCTTGGCGCGGGCAATGAGCCCCTGCTCCAGCATCAGCTTGGCCAGCACCGCCTCGGCGAAACAATCCAGGAACCTGGTGGCGAACATAGGCACCAGGGAGATGCGGCCTTGTTTGAAGTACCCGGCAAAGCGTTGGGCGAAATCCGCCACCATGCCCACCGCCTGGCCCAGCAGCTTGAAGTCGGCCTGGAAGTCCTGGTCCGCCTCGTTTTCCTTGGCAAAAGCCATCAGCTCGCCCACCCACTCCTGGAACACCTTGCCGCCCTGGGCGCCAATCTTGCGGCCCACCAGGTCCAGGGACTGGATGTAGTTGGTGCCCTCCCAGATGGACAGGATCTTGATGTCCCTGGCGTACTGCTCCACCGGGAAGTCGCTGCAATAGCCCGCCCCGCCCAGGACCTGGATGGCGTCGCGGATGAGCACGTAGCCCAGGTCCGGCGGGTAGGCCTTCACCAGTGGGGTGAGGATGTCCACCCGGGCCTGGGCCTTTTGGCGCACCGCCTCGTCCGGGTCGTGCTTGGCCACGTCCGAGTGCAGCAGCAGATAAGCTATGAACACCCGCATGGCCTCGGAGCCCGCCTTGAGGTTCATGAGCATGCGGCGCACGTCCTCGTGCTGGATGATGGGAACCGCCGGGCCGTGGCGATCGGTGAGCGGCGCGCCCTGCACCCGCTCCTTGGCGTAGATTCGGGCGGTGTCATAGGCACTGGCCGTGGCCCCGGCCGCCTGGATGCCGCAGCCCAGACGGGCATGGTTCATCATCTGGAACATCTTGGCCATGCCGCTGTGGGGCTCACCCAGAAGGATGCCCCGGCACTTGCCCTGCTCCCCAAAGTTCAAGGTGCAGGTGCTGGAGCCATGGATGCCCATTTTGTGCTCGATACCCGCGCAGAACACGTCGTTGGGTTGGTCCATGCTGCCGTCCGGGTTCACCCAAATCTTGGGCACGATGAACAGGCTCACCCCCTTGGTGCCCGAGGGGCCGCCCTCGATGCGGGCCAAAACCAGGTGGATGATGTTCTCGGTGAGGTCATGCTCCCCGCAGGTGATGAAGCGCTTGACCCCCTCGATCTTGTAAATGCGCGGATCGTCCGCGTCGGCACCCGGCGTGGCCTTGGTGCGCAGCGCGCCCACGTCCGAACCGGCGTCCGGCTCGGTGAGGCACATGGTGCCCCCCCACACCCCGGTGTACATATTCTCCAAAAACATGGCCCGGTCCTGGTCGGTGCCGAAGTCCTCGATGAGGTGGCCGTTGCCCACCATGAGCCCGGAGTAGGTCATCACGGCCATGTTGGCCCCATTGAAGATCTCGCCCACCAGGCCGCCCACTATTTCGGGCAGGCCCTGGCCCCCGAACTCGGGGTTGTAGGTGGCCGCGGGCCAGCCGTTCTCGTTGAGCACCCGCCAGCATTCCTTGATGGCGTCCGGGGTGGTCACTTTGCCGCCTTCATAGGTGCAGCCGATGCGGTCGCCGTCCTGCAAGGCCGGGCCCATCACCTCCCTGCCCACCTTGAGTGCCTCGTCGATGATCATGGCGAAGTCGTCGGCCGAAAAATCCTTGTAAGGCTCATAGCTCAGAAGCCGGTCCACGCCCAGGTGCTCCAGAAGCACGAACTTGCTGTCCCGGCCGTCCCGGCGGAAGTAGTTGACGCCCATGTTTGTCTCCCCGGCCCGCTGCCGGGCCGCCGTTTTACATTTATCGTTTATCTACGCTATACGTTATGCCATGCTACAGGTATAGAGCGCACAGCGCAATCAGTCTTTGTCTCTCGTGATATAGGCACCGGGGCCCGCGCCGACGGCGCCCCTACAGCCCCAGGTAGGTCTTGCGAATAACCTCGTCCTCCAGCAGATCCTCGCCCTTGCCCTGGGCGATGATCTTGCCCGAGGAAAGCACGTAGTTGCGGGTGGCCATCTTGAACACCGTGCCCACTTCCTGCTCCACCAAGAGGATGGTTATGCCCATGTCGCGAATCTGCTCAATCTTGTTGAAAACCTCCTTGCGCATCAGAGGGGCCAATCCGGTGGATGGCTCGTCGATGCAAAGCAGCTTGGGCCGCGACATCAGGGCCCGTCCCACGGCCAGCATCTGCTGCTCACCACCGGACAGGGTGCCCGACACCTGCCGGGTGCGCTTTTCCAGAACCGGGAAAAGCTTGTAGACCATCTCCAGGTCGACCTGGGTCTGGGTTTTGTCCGGGTGCAGGTAGGCCCCGGCCATAAGGTTTTCGATGACGCTCATCTCCCGGAAGGGCCGCCGCCGTTCCGGGCAGTGCACCAGCCCCATGCGCACGATCTCGTGGGCCGGGGTCTTTTCTATGGCCTTGCCGTCGAAGCTGATGCGCCCCTTGAGGGTCACATCGCCTCCGGCGGTGCCCCTGAGGGTCATCTTTTCCCAGGCCACCAGGCCGGTGACCGCCCTGAGCAGGGTGGTCTTGCCCGCGCCGTTGGGGCCCACCAGGCTTACCAGCTCGCCTTCGTCCACCGACATGCTCAGGTCGTTGATAAGCATGGCCTTGTCGTAAGAGACCGTCAGGTTGGCAACCTCAAGAAGCACTTAGACCCCTCCCTCTCCCAGATAGGCCTCGATCACCTCGGGATTGGCCACGATTTTCTCCGGCGTGCCGTCGGCGATGATGGTTCCGAAGTCCAAAACTATGATGCGGTCCACGATCTTCATAAGCTGGGCCAGCTTGTGCTCGATGATGATCATGGCCGGGCCCTCGCTGTGCAGCCGGCCAAAACGGCCTCCCTTGTGCAGCCGGGCGATGGACTTGGCCATCAGGTCGGTTTCCGCCGGGCTCAAGCCGCCGAAGGGCTCGTCCAACAAGAGCAGCTCCGGCTCGGTGGCCACGGCCCGGGCCACTTCCAGGCGCTTCAGGTCTCCCTGGGACAGGGTGGAGGCCTTTTCCAGGGCCATGTCCGAGATGCCCGCGAACTCCAGGGCGTCCATGGCCTTGGCCTCCACCTTCTTGACCCACTCGCCGCGCTTCATGGCCCGGGGGCTCAGGCAGGAGACCATCACGTTGGCAATGATGGGCAAACGGCGGAAGGGGCGCATGTTCTGGAAGGTGCAGGCGATGCCCATGTTCACGATGTCCCAGGTCTTCTTGCCGGTGATGTTCTTGCCCTTGAAGCGGATTTTGCCCCGGTCGGGGCGCAGGATGCCGCTGATCAGGCGCACCAGGGTGGTCTTGCCCGCCCCGTTGGGTCCGATGAGCCCGACTATTTCGTCGCGGCCCATGCTGAAGCTGACCTCGTTGGTGGCGGTGAGGCCTCCGAAGTCCTTGTGCAGGCCGCTAATCTCCAAGAAGGGCTGGGCCATGACTAGCTTTCCTCCGCCTCTTCGCGCAGCTCACGGCGGGAGACCTTGCCCACGTCGGTCTTGGGCAGCTCACCCCTGAATTCGATGATCTGGGGCACCTTGTAGTGGGCCATCTCGGCCTTGCAATGGGCGATGAGATCCTCCTCGGAGACCTTGCCCCGTGCCTCGGCCTGCAACACCACATAGGCCTTGATAAGCTGGCCCACTTTGGGATCGGGCACCCCCACCACTCCCGCGGCCTTGACCTGGGGATGGTTGTAGAGCACCTCCTCCACATGTTTGGCGAACACCGAGTAGCCCTTGTGCTTGATCAGGTCCCGCTTGCGGTCGAAGAAATGGAAGTAGCCCTCCTCGTCCATGCTCACCAGGTCACCGGTGCGCATCCAGGTCTTGCCTTCCATCTCGATCATGGTGTCCCGGTTGTCGTCTGGCCGCTGCCAGTATCCCCGCATGATGTTGGGCCCGCTGAGCACCATCTCCCCGACCTCGCCCACGGGCACGAACTCGTTGGAGTCCACCTCCAGGATGGCGGCGGTGACATTGGGGATGGGAATGCCGAAGGAGCCCCGCTTGGGCCGGTGCAGGGGGTTGGTGTGGCTCACCGCCGCAGTCTCGGTCATGCCATAGCCCTCGGTGATGTGGCTGCCGGTGCGCCGCTCCCAGCCCTCCACGGTGCTCTCATGCAGAGTGTCCGCGCCGCACACGATTACCTTGATGCGCTTCCAATCCACCCGATCGGTCTTGTCGTATTCCTTCAGGTACTCGTACAGGGTGGGCACCCCGTAGAAGCCCGAGGCGTCGTAGCGCTCCACCGCGTTCAGGATCTCGTCCATGTCCGGGGTGGTGAACAGCACCATGGTGTAGCCGTTGACCAGGCTGGTGAGCATGATCACCACCTGCCCGTAGATGTGGAACATGGGCAGGAAGGCGATGACCGTCTCGTTGCCCTCCTCGAACTTGCTGCTCCAGAAGGACAGGGCCTGGGCCTGGCAGGCAATGATGTTGTAGTGGGTGAGCATGGCCGCCTTGGGCAGGCCGGTGGTGCCGCCGGTGTAGGGCAGCGCGGCCAGGTCGTTCATGGGGTCCAGGCTCACCTGGGGCGCTTGGGCGGGCGCCTTCTTTATCATGTCCTGAAACTTCAGCAGCCCGTCGCGCTGGATCATGGCCTCGTCGGGCACGTGCATGCCGCCGTAAGCCTTGGCCATGATTTTCTTAGCGAAGATTTTCTTAAGCTTGGGCAGGTACTCGTCCACCCCGGTGATGACCACCTGGTCCAGTTCAACCCCGGCCTCGGCCACCTTGTCGTAGAGGATGTCCTGGCAAACCACCACCCTGGCCCCGCTGTCGCTGAGCTGGTGGCGCACCTCCTGGCTGGTGTAGACCGGGCTCACCGGAGTGACCACCGCCCCCACTTTCAAGGCGCCCATATAGGCTATGACGTACTGGGGGCAGTTGAGCAGGAACAAGGCCACCCGGTCGCCCTTTTGTATCCCCAGGCCGCTCAGGGCCGCGGCGAAACGGTCCGCCTGCTCCTTGAGCTCCCGATAGCTGATCTTTTTGCCGTAGTAGATCAGCGAGGTCTTATTGCCGTACTTTTCCACCACCTGATCGAACATCTCCGGAATGGAAACCACGGGGATGTCCATTTCGGGGGGCACGTCCTGGGGGTAATGCTGCAACCAGGGTTTGGACAAGTAGGCTTCTTTGGCATCCATGCTATTTCACCTCACACGTTGCTGGGGAATAAGGACCTGCCGTGGTCTAGTCCAAAGCGGCGTCGCATATGCGGCACCTGTGTCTGCTGAAAACGTTGCGCACCTTGCAGCGGGGGCATTCGGTCTCTATCTTGTCGCGCACCCAGGGGATGAGCCCCTCGGGCATGAACAGCAGGGTCAGCAGCACCAGGGCCGCGAAAATGAACATGCGTATCTCGGGCAGACTGGGGAATTGGTCCAGAACTACGCGCAGAATCTCCATGAGGGGGTAGAGGATGAAGACCCCGGCGATGGGGCCGTAGATGGTGACCATGCCGCCGAACACCGCCCAGATGATCACCTGGAAAGATAGGCCCACCTCCAGGCCGGAAGGCCCGGCCAGGCGCATGAAGTGGGCGTAAAGCCCGCCGGCCACGCCCGCGAAAAAGCCGCTCATGCAAAAGGCCAACAGCTTGTAGCGGGTGGTGTTGACCCCGGCGGTGCGCACCGCCAGCTCATCCTCGCGGATGGCGTGCAGGATGATGCCGGTCTTGGAGTCGGTGATCTTCCACATGGTGAAGCCCAGAATCAGCATCAGGCCGCTGGTCAGGTAGTAGTCCATCACCCGAGACCCGGTGAGGCGCGACAGCCCGGCCAGGCCCAGCTCCCCGCCGGTCACTTCGGGAATGGCGAAGACGATGCCGGTGAGGATGATGGGGAAGGCCAAGGTGGTCAGGGCCAGATAGGAGCCCTTGAGTCTGAGGCAGGGGATGCCCACGACCAGGCCGGTGAGCACTCCCCCCACCGCGCCCAGGGGGATGGAAAAATACGGCGGCAGGCCCAGCTTGAGGTTCAACAGGGCGGTGACATAGGCGGCCACCCCGAAGAACAGGGCGTGGCCGAAGTTCATCTGCCCGGTGAAGCCCGATAGCAGGTCCCAGCTCGCCGCGAAAATGGCGAAGATGGAGGTGAGTATCAGCACCCGGAGGAAGTAATAGTCCTGGGTGAAAATCGGCAGGGCCATGAGGGCCACGATGAATACGAGCACCGCCACGCGGCTGGGGAGAACCAGCACCTCGGTGCGCAGGATGCCCACGGTTCTACGGAAGTACACGCCCAGCAGGCCCATGCTAACGCTCCTCCTCGAAAGAAACCCCGAACAGGCCCTCGGGTCTGATCAAAAGCACCAATATCATGATGGACAGGGCCACCGAGTCCTTGAGAAAGGATCCCATGGGCACCAAAAAAACCACCATGGACTCGGCGAAGCCCAGGATGAAGGCCCCCACGAAGCTGCCCTCGATGCTGCCCAGGCCTCCCAGGACCACGATAGCCAGCATCATGATGAGGGGATGCATCCACATGGTGGGCTCCACCGTGACCAGGGGAACCACGATGGCTCCGGTAACCGCGGCCATGCCCACGGACACGGCCATGGTGCCCATGGCCACCCGGGTAACGTTCATGCCCATGAGGTTGGCCACCTCCCGGTCCTGGGCCGTGGAGCGGATGGCCAGGCCCAGGCGGGTCTTCTGCAAAAAGAGCCGGGTGGCCAAAAGGACCACCAGGGCCAGGCCCAAGGCCAAAAGGTGCTGGTAGGTGACCTTGACCCCCAGGATGGTGGCGTAGCCGTCAATCAGGGGGTTCACTCCCAAGTAGTGGCCGCCGAAGATCATCAGAAAGACTTCCTGGATCATCATGGCCACGGCGATGGTGGCGATGAGCACCGCCGCCTCGTGCTCCTGGATGGGCCTGATGAAAAAGTTGTAGATCAACAGGCCCAGGATCACGGTGAGCACGATGGAGGCCACCATGGCCACGGGGGCGGGCAGGCCCATCATTTTGGTGCCAACGTAGATGAGATAGGCCGCGGTCATGTACAGGGCGGTGTGGGCGATGTTGATGATGCGCGCCACGCCCAGCACCAGGGAGAAGCCAATGGCCAGCAGGGCGTATACGCTGCCCTTGATCAGGCCGTCGATGATGATGTCCAGTATCATGCGTCCACCTCGCGGACCAGTGACGGTAAGCCCAGATGGTAGGCGCGGCCCAAGGCCCCACGCCTAGGATTGGCTGGTCACGCCCATGGGTCCCTCCGGGCGCCAGGCCCGGAGGGACTTAAGGGACATTCGCTTACTTTTTGTTCTTCCAGTAATCCACGATCCAGGGGGCCAGCTTGAAGGGCACGGTGCCCTCGTAGAACACCTTCTCCCAGTGATAGGGCCACACGCACTGGATTTTGCCGTCCTGCCACTGGGTGCCCAGAGCGGTCACGTAACCCGGGCCCCAAGTCACATCGTGGGACTTGTCAAAAACAACGCGTCCCGCCGTGCCGACATTATCGGTCTTTTCCACGAAGGGCAGGACCTTGTCGGATTCGACGCTGCCGGCCTTCTCCACCGCTTCCTTGAGGATGTACAGGGCGTCATAGGTGCCGGCGGTGTAGTTGGGCGCTTGGTTGAAGAGCTTCACGTACTTGTCGTAGAAGGGAATGGTCTTGGGGGTGATGGCCACCCTGGCGTAGGTGTTAATGGTCTCGGTGTAGTTGCCCTTGCCGCCGGTCGCCTCCCAGAAGCCGGACTTCTGGGACTCCACATTGATGCCCACCGCCGCGGCGGGCACCTTGAGCTCGCCCATCTGCTTGGCGAAGGTGAGACCCACCGAGGAGGAGAAGGTGGTGAATACGATGTGGGCCCCAGCGCGCTGGATCGCCGCCAACTCGGCGGTGCAGTCCTTGGCCACCGGAGAGGGACGCCACACGCCCACCACTTCCATGCCCATCTTGGCCGGAAGCAGCTTCTGGGAGATGTTGACGATGGGATCGGCCCAGGCGGCCTTTTCGGCCACCACCGCCACCTTGATCTTCTTGATGCCCAAGGTCTTCTTCATGATGGCCGCGGCGGTGCCCAGCAGGATGAAGTCCACCTTGCCCAGATACTTGGAGTTGATGGGGGTCAGACGGAACCAATACTTATAGCGGTCGTAGTCCTTGGTGACCCGGGTGCACAGCTCCGGGTGGGCCGCGCCGCAACCGATGAATATCTTCTTGGCGTCCATGGCGATGTCCTGCATCACCTGCACCGCCTCGGTGCGGAAGCCGCCCACCAAAAAGTCCACTTTATAGCGGCTCACCGCCATTTCCACCGCGTTGGTGGCGTCGGGTATGCTCAAAAACTCGTTGGTGTCCACCTTGATGAGCTTGATGGGCCGCATTACACCGGCCACCTTCACCCCACCGGCACCGTTGATTTCGTCGGCCGCCATGGTGGCCCCGTTCCAGTGCCCCTCGCCCTGGGTGAAGGACATGGGACCCAGCACCCCGATCTTGATGGGCTCCACGGCGCCTACCGGCAGGCACATGGCCAGGACCAAAGACAGCCCCAACAGCACTGTCCCGACTCTCCCCAAAAATTGCATGATACTTCCCTCCCTTTTGACTGTTGGGCCAGACCGCTTGCCTGGGCAGGGAACCTGCCGGAAGCGAGCCGTGGCCGGGTCTCCTTGGCTGGGCGGCAGCCACGGGCCCGCCGCCCTTGCTCAACCGGAGCCTTGCGCCGATGCCGGCGCCGCGCCCCAGCGGGATCGTCCAATAGGAAGCTGATTGATCAAGCTGTCTGCGGTTCAAGGTGTCGTGCTGGATGAGGCGCAGATATTCACCGAAACAGATTCAATATCCGCCTGGCCGTGGGCGCCTGCCGTACGGCGCGTCAGACCTAAAACATTCGATACATTAGCGGCCGGTTCTGCATCGGCCGTTCAATGCCTTGATGATGGTTGGCTGGGTTCGAGCCACGGCCCCACGAGGAGCGATGGGTGGTTTTGTGCTGATGCAAATGATGTAAGGATGCGGGCTGTTGAATGTGGTCCAAGCCATTTTGGCATAAAACCCGTCCTGTTTTCACCCCAGGAAAGCAACCCTGTTGTTTTGGGGCGCGCCATGGCCCCGGTCCGGCTCTGAGCCGGGCTCTCGGCCCCCGGCCCCAAAAGATGGCTCTTCCAATTTGAAGCGCCCCACCGGCCGAGCCGACTCTACAGGGCTGCCAATTCGCTTTCTCGGCGTATACTGTATATTCGCGCTCAACGTTTAGTCAAGCTATTCGTACATATTATTTAATTTAGTATTAACTGAGAGATATCTTGTCAATTTAATCGTGTTATGAGACCATGCGATACGTTGTTGCATCGTGGCAAGTAAGGCGGCGGAGTAGGTTGAGGGCCTTATAAGGCTCGCGCCTCTTGGTGAGCGGCCGGCGGGGTTTCGGGGCCAAGCGATGCAGCCTCGGGGTCGGCGCACCTAAATTTTAGCCCGGCACCAATCAGATGATTTGGGTTTTCCCACTGGGTGGTGTAAAAAAGTATCCGACATGAATATGGTTCATCCGCACCCAGATTAAATTAGGATTTGCAACAAACCGGGGGGAGGCAGGGTTGCGATGAAAATAAGCGAATTGGCCAGGCGCACCGACGTGCCCAAACAGACCATCCATTATTATATAAGGTCCGGCCTGCTGCCCAAGCCCCGCAAGTTGGGCTCCAACTCCGCTGACTACGATGAAAGCTACGTGGAACGCATCCGGCTCATCAAGGAGCTGCAAAACGACTTCTTCCTGCCCCTGCCCACCATCAAGAAAATCATGTGGGAAAACCGCAGCGCCAGCAAAATGGCCATGCTCAAGCTGCGCACCGAATACTTCCGCCCCATGGAGCACTACCTGGGAACCGGGGCGGTGGGGGACGAAGCCTTCCTCAAAGCCACCAGCCTGGCCGCGCGCTGGCTGCCCGTTCTCAAACAATGGCAACTCATCAGCCCCAAGGTCGAAAACGGCGAAAACGTCTATTCCCAAGACGACATCATCGTAGCCAAGGTCATGGTCAACATGGCCAAACTGGGCATCAACCGGGCCAACAAATTCAAGCCCGAGGTGACCCTGCCCATGCTGGCCGGCACTTTCAAGAACGTGGCCAAGGACCTTATCGAAGATTTCCGCCGGGCCACGGTGGACATGAAACCGGCCGAGCGGGAAGAGCTGGCCCTCAGGGGCCACGAGATCATGGGCGTGCTGTGCTACCACCTCTACCGCAAGTACGCGCGGGAATACCTGCAAGAAAAGCCTAGAAGCTGATCCCAAGCCCTGAGCGCCCCGCCGCCGAGGCCTTCGCCTTCGCATCCTGATTTTTCCGAACCATTGTTCATTTTTTGCTTGCATTAGATCATGGCTTTGTTTGTATAATCTATGTGTTGCAAGTTTAGTGCAGAGCAACGCAATACGTTATTTGTCAACATAATAACGGTCTTAACCACTGGGACGAAGCTTAATTCAGGGGCGAGGCCCACGGTGCCACGGTCCGCATGGGCCAAGGCGTGGGCGGGATATCCCGCCGCCGCCGGGTCAATCGGCGCCGGGACGGCGGCGGCAACCCCTTTTTGGTCTAGGGAGAGGGAAATGAACACGCAGTACCAGACGGTCAAGGTGGAACTGATCGACGGGGTGGCCATCCTGCAGATGGACAATCCCCCGGTCAACCAGATGTCCGAGCACTTCATCCTGGAGCTGAAGCAGGCCACCTTGGAGGCGGTGGAAGACCCCGAGGTGAAGGTGATAATCCTCACCGGCACGGGCAAGAATTTCGTGGCCGGGGCCGACGTCACCCAGCTCCTCACAGTAAAGGAAAAGGCCCCCTTCGTGGCCAAGCTCATGGACGTGCACCGCTGGTTGAACGCCCTGGAGGCCTCTCCCAAGCCCATCATCGCGGCCATCAACGGCAACTGCCTGGGCGGGGGCATGGAGATTGCCCTGGCCTGCCACTACCGCATCGCCGCCAAGGGGGTGAGCCTGGGCCTGCCCGAGGTGAAGCTGGGCCTGCTGCCCGGCAGCGCGGGCACCCAGCGCATGCCCCGGGTCATCGGCCTGCCCGACGCCTTGGACCTCATGCTCACCGGCAAGTTCATCAAGGCCCAAAAGGCCTGGTCCCTGGGCCTGGTGGACGCAGAAGTACCTTTGGATCAGCTGCGCCAAGCTGCGCTCGCCGCGGCGGGCAATTTCCAGAAGGGCTTGCTGAGCCACCAGAGCCGCCGGGCCAGCCGCCGCTTCGACCGCCTGCCCAGCGCCAGCGAAAAGACCCACCTCATCAATTTCATCAAGGCCCAGACCGCGCCCAAGGCCAAGGGCTACATCGCCCCCTTCAAGATCATCGAGGCGGTGGAAAAGGGACTGTCCACCGACTTCGAGGCGGACATCACCCGCGAGGCCGATCTGTTCGGCGACTGTCTGGTGTCCGACGTGGCCAAGAACCTCATCGGCATCTTCTTGAACGAGCGCTCCGCCGGGCGCCTGCCCCGCATCAAGGGCCTCACTCCGGCCAAGCCCCAAAAGGTGGGCATGCTGGGCGGCGGGGTCATGGGATCGAGCATCGTGCACCTGCTGCTCTCCAGCGGCCTGGAAGCGGTGCTGTGGGAGGTGAACGACCAGGCCCTGGCCAAGGCGGTGGAGGCCATCAAAAAGACCTTTGCCTACAAGATCAAGATAAAGAAGCTAAAGCCCGAGCAGCTCGAGGCCCTGATTGCCGAAAAGCTCAAGACCACCACCGACCTGGCCGACATGGCCGGGGTGGATCTGGTGATCGAGGCGGTCTTGGAAAACATGGAGGTGAAGCAGGACATCTGGAAAAAGCTGGAAGGCATCTGCCGCCCGGACGTGATCTTCGCCACCAACACCTCGGCTCTGCCCATCACCGAGATGGCCACGGTGCTCACCGACCCCGGCCGCATGATCGGGCTGCACTTCTTCAACCCGGCCGAGCGCATGCCTCTTCTGGAGATCATCTGCGCCCAGCAGACATCCGACCAGACCCTGGCCACCAGCGTGGCCTTTGGCCGCACCATCAAGAAGGTCCCGGTGGTGGTAAACGACGGCCCCGGCTTCTACGTGTCGCGCCAGTTGGGCGGGCTCATGGGTGGCTCGGTGTTCCTCATGTCCGACGGCGTGAGCCCGGTGGAGATCGAGCAGGCGCTCATGGACTACGGCATGCCCATGGGGCCGGCCACCCTGTCCGACCTCACCGGCATCGACATCAACTACCACGTGAACCAGACCTTCGCCCGCCGCCTGGGCGACCGCTACAAGATCCATCCGCTGACCGAGGCCATCTACGCCCTGGGCGATTACGGCCGCAAGACCGGGCGGGGCTACTTTGACTACAGCGGCCCCAAGCCGGTTCCCAACCCACGGGTGGCCCAGGTGCTGGCCGACTATCTCAAAGAGCATCAGGTGGCCCCCCGCGAGATGAGCAAGCAAGAGATCATCGACGTGATGCTGGCCAACGGCATCAACGAGGCGGCCCTGATGATGCAAGAAGGCATCTGCGACCGACCGGCGGACATGGACCTGGCCATGATCTACGGCACCGGCTTCCCGCCCTACCGGGGCGGCATCTTCCGCTATGCCGACAAATGGGGGCTGGACAAGGTGCTGGCCAAGCTCACTGAACTGGAAGGCCGCTACGGGGCGCGCTTTGCCCCGGCCGAACTTATAAAGAAAATGGCCGCCCAGGGCCAAACCTTTTACCAGGACTAAGGAGAGTAGCAATGCAAGAGGTGGTGATCGCCGGTTACCTACGCACGGCCCAATCCCGCTGCCGCCCCAATGATCCCGGCCGAGACTGGTTCCACGCCCTGAGGGCGGACGAGTTGCTGGCCCAGGTGCTGCCCGAGCTGATAAAACGCTCCGGGGTGGAGGCCAAGGAGGTGGACGACTTTATCGTGGGCTCGGCCACCGGGGTGGGCGAACAGTGGACCTACGGCGGCCGCACTCCCATCTTCCTAGCCAACCTACCCGAGACCATCGCGGCCAAGTTCGTGGACCAGCAGTGCGGCTCGGCCATGGCCGGAGTGCACATCGGCTTCATGGAAATCGCCCAGGGATTCGCCGACGTGGTCATGGTGGGCGGCATGGAGCACATGACCAGGGTGCCCATGGGCGGCACCACCAAGGACCGGGGCCTGGCCGCGCCCAACCTGGGCCTCTTCCTGAATCCCGAGTACCGCCACTGGGACATGATGAGCGCCATGAACATGGGCCTCACCGCGGAAAAGCTCTTTGCTCAGTCCGGCTGCACCAAGGAAGAGATGGACAAGTGGGCGGTGCGCTCCCATCACAGGGCGGCCCAGGCCCAGGCCGACGGCTTCTTTGACGGCGAAATACTGCCCATCGAGGCGCCCCAGGCCGACGGCACGGTGATGAGCGTGACAACGGACCAGGCGGTGCGCGGCGACACCACCCTGGAAGGCCTGGCCTCCCTGAAGCCCGCCTTCAAAAAGGACGGCGTCATCACCGCCGGGGTCAGCTCGCCCCTGAACGCGGCGGGCACGGGCATCATGCTCATGTCCAAGGAAAAGGCCCTGGCCAAGGGCATCAAACCCCTGGCCACCATCCGCTCCATCGGCTTCGCCGGGGTGGACCCCACCATCATGGGCCAGGGCCCGGTGCCCGCCAGCCTCAAGGCCCTGGAGAAGCTGGGCATGTCGCCGGGCGACATCGACTACTGGGAGATCAACGAGGCCTTCGCCATCGTGGCCCTGAATTGCATCAAGGAATTGGGGCTCGACCCCGAGCGGGTCAACGTGATGGGCGGCGGCCTGGCCATCGGCCATCCCCTGGGAGCCACGGGCAACCGGCTCATCGGCACCCTGGCCCGCATCCTGGAGGCCAAGGGCGCCCGCTGGGGTTGCGCCAACGCCTGCGTGGGCGGCGGCCAAGGCGTGGCCACCATCATCGAGCGCGAAGCCTAGACGCACCAAACTGGTACAGAGCCCGCCCCGATTTTTTGTATCGGGGCGGGCCTTTTTTTTGCTTTTGGGATTTGCCTCCGCCCTGAAATAGTCATAATAATGAGTAATGGGGTGGAAAGGTTTACCTAGCACCCATGGGGGTAATCCGGGCATCATGTCTGAACGCAATTCATATAATGGGGTGGTATTCGCGGGCGGCGGGTCGCGCTGTTTTTGGCAGGCCGGTTTTTGGCAAACCGCCGGCCCGGCCATGCACCTGACCCCCAGTGCGGTGGTGGCGGTGAGCGCGGGAGCCAGCACCGCCTGCCATATCTTCTCCGGCGAGATTGAAGCGGCCATAAAATATTACCAGGCCGCCCACGCCCGCCGGGCCAAGTACGACCCTCCCGGACGCAACCCATTCTTGCCCGACCCCACCGGCCTGAGGGTGTACCGCGAAGCCCTGGAATCGGTGCTGGAGGGCGAGCCCTTCCAGCGCCTCAAGCAGGGCCCGGACCTGCGCATCTTCATGAGCCGCCCACCGGCCTGGGCCAAGTCGGCCCTGGGGGTGGGGCTGGGCTATCTGGGTTACAGCCTGGACAAGAGCATGGGCGATCCGGTGCACCACCGCTACGCCCGCAAACTGGGCTTCCAGCCGGTGGTGGGTCACGCCTCCCAGTGCGCCACGGTGCGGGAACTGGTGGATTTGGTGGTGGCCTCATCCTGCCTGCCGCCCATGGTGCCCTGGTGCAGTTGGAACGGCTGCAAGGTGGTGGATGGCGGCATCTTGGACAACGCCCCACTGGAGGTGCTGGAGCCGGGCGAAACGCCGGTGCTGGTGCTGCTCACCCGGCGCTACCCGGCCCATGAGCTGCGGAACCACCCCGGCGTCACCTATGCCCAACCCTCCAAGGATCTGGCCATCTCCAAGTGGGAGAAGGCCAACCCTGATCTGGTGCGGGAAAGCTATGAGCAGGGCCTGCGCGACGGCGAGCTTTTCGCCCGGCGCGGCGCAGAGGCCCTTTACTAAAGTGGCTTAGCGGGGGCGAGCCTTCCCCTACTCTTCCTTGCGGAGCACCCGCTTGCCCTCGGGGGTGTAGTCGTAGAAACCCTTGCCCACCTTGCGGCCTAGGCGGCCCTGCTCCGCCATCTTTTCCACCAGATCGCAGCGGGCCACCAAGTCAGCCTCGCCCATGGACTGCAAGAAGCGGTCGATGAGCACGAAGGTGTCCAGGCCAGCGTTGTCCACCACCTCAAAGGGCCCGGCGGCCCAGCCATAGCCCAGGCGCATGCCCGCGTCCAGATCTTCGGGGGTAGTTACCCCGTTGGCCACCAAATCCACCGCCTCGCGGAAGGCGGCGGCGAACACCCGGTTCATGACAAAGCCGGGGATGTCGCGCCCCACCCGCACCGGGTGCTTGCCCAAGGCGCGGACAAAGGCCATGCTCCGCTCGAAAACTTCGTCCGAGGTCTTATCTCCCTTGACCACCTCCACCAGGCCCATCAAGGGCACCGGCCCGAAAAAGTGCAAGCCCAGCACTCGTTCCGGGTGGCTGGTGGCCGCGGCCAAGCGGCTGATGGGTATGGAGGAGGTATTGCTGGCCAGGGGGGTGCCGGGCTTCGCCAGGCGGTCCAGCTCGGCGAACAGCTCCAGCTTCAGGGACTCGATCTCCAGGGCCGCCTCGAGCACCCAATCGGCGCTCGCCGCGCTCTCCAGGCTGTCCACAGGCGTCACCCGGGCCAGCACCGCCCCGGGGTTGTCGTTTATCAGGCCCTTGGAGGCCAGCTTGCCCACCGAGGTCTTCATGCCCTCCATGGCCCTGTTCAGGGCTTCGGGCTTTACGTCCATCAGGCTTACCTGATGACCCGCCTGGGCGCACACCTGGGCGATGCCCGCCCCCATGAATCCGGCTCCCACAACCAATACGCGCTGCATGTTCTCAACTCCCGCTTCGGATGAACTCACTCGATGGTGAACAGGCCCTGGTCGTATTCCGGCTTGTCCTTGTAGCGTTTCATGAACATGCCGGGCATACGGTCCAGGTTGGCGAAGAACTGATCATCGGCCATTATGCCCGCCTGGTGCAAGGCCTTGATGATCTGCTCAGGCTTGGGCGGGCAGCCCTTCACCGCGATCATCTCCTTGATCTGCTGGTTGTCCTTGTGGGCCTGGTACATGCACTTGCCCAGGAGGATGGTCTTGTTGGCGCCGGGCCGGGGCTGCATGCGCTTACCGGTCAAGACCTCCACGTTGTCCCAGGGCTCGCCTTGCCAACTCATGGCGATGGCCGAGAGCACCGCGCCGTTGATGCCCGAGCAATAGGTGCATAGGCTGTTATCGTATTTGTAGTAAGACAGGCCGGAGATGCCCCGCTTGGCCATGGGCACCGGCAAGGCCCCATCCTCGGTGTAGGGAAAGGCCCAGCCGTGGTACTGGGCATGGTCCTTCACCGCCTCGCCGACCACCTCCACCGAGTCCAGCTCCAGGGAACGGCCTCGGTTCTTGGCGGCATGGGCCAGGTGGGGCACGCTCTGGGGCGGGTGGCCCAGCAGGTTGCAGCCCACTATGTCCGCGGCCAGCACGTCCCAGGAGGCGGCCAGCAGGTCGCGGCGGTGGACCACTCCGTCAAAGGCCGGGCCGTACTCCGAGGTGAAGGTGCCGTCGATGATGGTGAGCAGGGGCGGCATGGGGTCGGCCAGCCGGGCGATGTAGAAGTTGAGGTCCTTGTCCTGGTCCGCGTTGTGGCAGCGCTTGCGCGAGGTCACGTCGATCATGCCTTTTAAGTTCTTGATGCCCAGGCTGACCATGGTCTGGGCGTGGGTCTTCATCACCGGCAGGTCGATGACGAAGTCGCTGGCCAGGATGTCCTGGTTGAAGTTGAGCTGAACCCCGTCGCCCAGGTCCACTTCCTTAAAGGGCCGCTGGAAGGTGTCCACCAGCTTTACCCCGTAACGGTCCCTGAGCTTGGTGTAGCCCAGAGTCTCATAGGCGTGGGCCGAGGTCTCGGTGTCGTTGGCGCGGCCCAGGACCATGCCCTCGCCGATGGTGATGTCGCTCACCCCATGCTCGCGCAGCAGGGTCACCACGTCGTTTATCAGGCGGCTGGTGGTGATCACCCCCCACTTGGGGAAGTTGACCGCCTTGGTCCAGAAGACGATGTTGGGCTTTATGAAGACCTTGGCGTGGGCCGGGATGCGCTCCAGGCCGCCGCACAGCTCCACCGCCCGGCGCACCGGCTCCAAGGGCTGATCGTAACGCACCAGGGAAATCACGGGCTTGTCCATGCTCTTCTCCTTGCCGGCATGCGCCCGCCTTCTGCGCGGGCCTTACTTTTTGTGGCCCAGGCCGGGACTTGCTCGACACAAGACGCCTTCCTAGGCTTGGGCTCCCTCCGCCACCGCTCTGGCCTTGGCCAAAAGCAGGACCACCATGGGCCCCAGGCGGGCGAAGCGGCTGTCGGCGGTTTGGCCGTGGAAGTATCGATAATAAATCTGCTGGACGATGACCGCCAGGCGGAACAGGCCAAAGCAGTAGTAAAAGTCCATGCGGTCCATCACCCGTCCTGTCAGTTGCCCATAATACTCCACCGCTTCCCGGCGGGTCAGGCAGCCCGGCAAATGGGTGATCATGGAGGCGGCCTCCACCATCTCCGGGGGGTCGTCCGCTTGCGCCCAGTAGGCCAGGGTGCAGGCCAAGTCCATGAGCGGGTCGCCCAGGGTGGCCATCTCCCAGTCCAGCACCCCGACTATTTTGAGCGGGTCGTCCGAGGCCAGCACCACGTTGTCCAGCTTCAAGTCGTTGTGGATAACCGTGGGGGTGGGGCTTTCCAGCGGCATCTCGGCAGCCAGCCACTCCATCACCGCCTCGCCGTTGGGCACGTCCGGGGTGCGGGCGGCGCGGTAGCGCTTGCTCCAGCCCTCCACCTGACGGCGCACGTAGCCCTGGGGCTTGCCGAACTCGCCCAGCCCGGCGGCCTGATAATCCACCGCGTGCAGTTCGGCCATCACCTCCACCAGACGCTGGGTCAACCGCTTAAGCTCCACCGGGCCGAAACCCAGCTCCGGCGGCAGGCTGCGGCGCAGGATGATGCCCTGAATACGCTCCATCACGTAAAAATGGCAGCCCATGACGGCCGGGTCCTCGCTGTAGACCAGGGGCTTGGGGCAATAGGGGAACACCGGGTGCAGGGCGCTGAGCACCTTGTACTCGCGGCCCATGTCGTGGGCGGTCTTGGCCTTGGTGCCGTGGGGGGGCCGGCGCAAGACCATCTCCCGCCCACCCATGCGCAAAAAGTAGGTGAGGTTGGAGTAGCCCGAGGGGAACTGGCTGATCTTAAGCTCGCCGCCGATTCCGGGGATGCTCAGGCGCAGAAACTCCTGTAGACGTCCGGCGTCCAACTCCTCGCCCGGCCTTACCCGGGCGGCTTGGTCCAGGAGCTCACTCATCTCGCGCCTCCCCTGCCCCGGCCGGGCCAAGGCCGCCGGTGCAGTATCCCTGGGCCAGTCCCACCACGAAATCGGCGTAGCGCTCCACGCTCACCCGGCGCTTGGCATACTTCCAGCGCTTGAGGTACCAGTCTTGCAGCATGCCCTTGATCACCGCGGCGGTGAGCAGATGGTCCACCCCGGCGAAGACGCCCTGGCGCTTGCCCTCTTTGATGACCTCGGCGATGTGCCGCTCGGTGGCCAACTCGCCCTCCTTGGCTCGCTGCTTCTCCACCTTGCCCAGGTGGCGCGCCTCCATGTAGGAGAAAAAGAACCAGGGCTGCATGGCCTCGCTGAGATACAGGTGGGCCCGGATGGCGGAGGCCAGCTTTTCCGGCGGAGCCTCGCCGCCGGAGACGGCCTGGCGCATCACCCGCCGGGTTATGCGGCGGCCCGCCCCCTGGATCATCTCCAGCAGGGCCTCCTTGCCGTTGAAGTAGTCGTAGAGCGCCCCGATGGAAAGGCCGCTGGCCTTGCTGAGGTCGCGCATGGTCATGGCCTGGAAGCCCTTTTGGTTGCTCACCTTGAGGGTGGCTTGAAAGATCAGCTCCAGGTTCTTGACCGCGGTCCGCTGCTTTTTGGCCTTTATGTCCTCGCGGTGGGCGGCCAACATCTCCAGGCAAAAGTCCTCCTGGGTTAGCTTGGCCTGACGCTTGAACTGGCGGTAGGTCATGAGAGGCCGTGCTCCGCCGCGTATTCCTTGAGGATGCGTCGGGCCACCGAGACCTTGTGCACCTCGTCCACCCCGTCGTAGATGCGTGCCGAGCGCTCGCCGCGATACAAGGTGGCCAGGATGGTGTCGTCGGTGACCCCCAGGCCGCCGTGCACCTGCACCGCCCGGTCCAGCACCCGCTGCATCACCCCGGCGGTGTAGAACTTGATCAGGGAGATGTCCTGGCGGGCCTCCTTTTGGCCGTAATGCTCGATGCGCCAGGCGCAGTTGAGCACCATGAGCCGGGCGGCCCGCATCTCGGCGGTGCTCTCGGCTATCCAGGCCTGGATGATCTGCTTGTCGGCCAGGTGCTTCCCCGGAGATATTTCCCGGGTAAGGGCCTGGTGGCACATCATCTCCAGGGCCCGGTTGCATATGCCGATCCAGCGCATGCAGTGGTGGATGCGGCCCGGCCCCAGGCGCTCCTGGGCGATGACGAAGCCGTGGCCCTCGGGGCCCAGCAGGTTGGCCTGGGGCACCCGGCAAGACTGGTACAGGATCTCGCCGTGGCTGTGCCAGCCCGAGCCGGCGTGGCCCATCACCGGGATGTTGCGCACCAGGTTGAAGCCGGGGGTGTCGGTGGGCACGATGATCATGGAGGCCCGCAGATGACGGGGGGCGTCGGGGTTGGTCACCGCCATGACGATGGCAAAGGAAGCGCCGTCGGCCGAGGAGGTGAACCACTTGTGCCCGTTGATCACGTAGTCGTCGCCGCCCTTGACCGCAGTGGTGTCCATGAATATCGGGTTGGAACCCGGCTGCTCGGGCTCGGTCATGGAGAAGCAGGAGCGGATGTCCCCGGCGATGAGCGGAGCCAGGTATTTTTCCTTTTGCTCCGGGGTGCCGTACTTGATGAGTATCTCGATGTTGCCCGCGTCCGGGGCCTGGCAACCGAACACGTACACCCCCAGGGGATTGCGGGCCAGGGCCTCGCACACCAGGCCGTAGTCCACCAGGCCCAGGCCCATACCCCCGTACTCCTTGGGGTGCAGGGGAGCCCACAGCTCCATCTGCTTGACCATCTCCCGCTTGGCCTTGAGCACCGGCTCCAGTTCCTCCCAGGGGCGGTGCAGAAAATCCTGCTCCAGAGGGATGAGTTCTTTGTCCACGAACTCGTTGATCATCTCCAGGATGGTCTGGGTTTCCTCGGATATTTTAAAGTCCATGGCGAGTCCTTCCGGCCTAGCGGTAGGTGATCAACTCCGGTTTCTGGTGCAGTTCCAGATGGTCGGTGGAGTTGAACAGGGAAAGGGAAAAATCTCGGTCATTGTAAAAAAAGCTGCTCAAAGAGGCGTTCTTGATGACCCAGGTGATGCGCAGGGCGGTTTCGTCGCCCAGGCCCAAGGCCAGGCGCAGGGCGGCGGAAATGGGGCCGCCGGAGGTGAACACCAACACCGTCTTGCCCCGGCCGTTGTCCACCCGCACCCGTTCCAGGGCCGCCTGGACGCGAGCCTGGAACTGATCCCATGCCTCCCCCTGGTCCAAGGTATAGCGCCCGGAAATCCAGCGGCGCATGGCTCCCTCGTAAACGGTCTGAAAGGCCTTGCGGTCGTCGAACATGTGAGGCGCGGCTTGGTCTATGACCGGGTCTTCCCGCCGCATGGCCGGCAGCAGCGACTTGATGATGGGGATGGATTCGTACTCGTTAAACTCGGGCAGCACCTGGAGCGGCGGCGGTGAAGGCAACGCCTCCAGGGCGGCCCGGGCGGTGCCCTGTTGCCGGGACATGGTGCCGCAATAGGCGGCGTCAAAAGCCAGGCCCAGGCGGGACAAGTGCTCGCCGGTCAGGGCCGCCTGGCGCAGGCCCAGGTCCGAGAGCCGGTCGTAGTTGTCCTGGCCGAAGGACGCCTGACCGTGGCGCATCATGTACAAAACGCTCATGCCGAATGGATTCTCCCCGGCCCTTGCGGGCCGTTTGTATCGTAGCTAAATGTAGCCGCGTCCGGTGGTGGATTGCAACTATTTTCCGAGCGATCGTTCGTTTTTTATTGGCAGGAGCTTGGGCATGGCCTACACTATGACCAGCGATTCACCACGAGCATGAACAGAGGGAAGCCGTGCGCGTGTTGGTGTGCCTCAAACAGGTGTGGGAGCCGGAGAGTCTGTTCGACCTCCAAGGGGCCGAGCTGCGCCCCCGCCCTCCCCTGCGCCGCAAGATAAGCTCCTATGACGAGTTGGCCCTGGAGGAGGCCCTGCGCCTCAAGGACCGCCTGCCGGAAGCGCGGGTGACCGCGCTCAGCGTGGGGCCCGCCACGGTGGTAGACGCCCTGCGCCGGGCCCTGGGCATGGGAGCCGACCAGGTGGTGCACATCTTGGCCCCCGAGCAGCCGCCACCCCGGCCGTCCACCCTGGCCGCCTGGATCGCGGCCTGGGCCAGGGAGCAGGGCTTCGATCTGATCCTGGCCGGGGTCATGTCCGAGGACACCATGCAGGGCGCGGTGGGGCCCATGCTGGCCGCCAAGTTGGGAATGCCCGCCGTGACCTCGGTGGTGCGCCTGGAAGCCGGAAGCGGCAGCTTGGAGGTTGAGCGGGAGATGGAGGGCGGGCGCCGCCAGCGCCTGGCCGTCCAGTTGCCTGCGCTGGTCACCATCCAGTCCGGCCCCAATCAGCCCCGCTACCCCACCCTGTCCAATCTGCTGCGAGCCAAAAAGACCACCCCCTTCACCCTGGAGGCCACCGGCCTGGCCGCGCCGATAGAACGCGAAAAAGTGCTGGCCATGGCCCCGCCCGAAAAGCTACGCACGGGCCTGGTGCTTGAGGGCGACACCGCCCAAAAGGCCGAGCGCCTGTTGGCCATCCTGCGCGAAAGGGCTTTGCTGTGAGCGCGACGGCAAGGCGTTTGGTGGTGGTGGCCGAGCACGCCCAGGGTCTTCTGGCCCCGGTGACCTGGGAGCTGTTGGCCTGCGCGGGTCAAGTGGCCTCGGATCTTGACCTGGAGATAGCCGCCGTGGTGCTGGGGCAAGACGCCCAGCCGCTGGCCCAGGAAATCGCCCGCTGTAGCGGGGTAAAGACCTGGGCGGTGGAGGTGGAAGGCCTGGCCCATTTCCACGGCGAGGCCCAGCGCCTGGCTTTGGCCGAACTGCTGCCGCGCCTTGAGGCCCAGGTGGTGCTGGGGGCCCACTCCACCTCGGGCTTGGACTGGGCCCCAGCCTTGGCCGTGGACCTGGAGGCCGCCTATATCCCCGGCGTGGAGAGCGTGAGCTTGGAAGCGGCTGGCCCGACTTTTTGGCGCAGCGCCCATTTCGGCAAGGTGCGCGAGAAGCTCTCGCCCGTCGCATGGCCCTTGGTGCTTACCGTGCAGCCGGGCGCTTTCGAGGCCGCCCCGCCCGCTGAGGCCAGCCAGGGCGAAGTGGAGGTGGTTCACCTTAGCGCTCCACCCTGCCGCACCAAAGTTCTGGAAGTAGTGGAAGGCGCGGGAACGGACGCGGGCCTCGGACGGGCCCAGGTGGTGGTGGCTGCCGGGCGGGGCGTGGGCCAGGTGGAAAACCTGGAACTGCTGCGCCGCCTGGCGGGCCTTTTTTCCTCGGCCGCCCTGGCCGGGTCGCGGCCGGTGTGCGACCTGGGCTGGCTGGGCTACAGCCAGCAAGTGGGGCTCACCGGAGCCACGGTGACCCCGCGCCTATACCTTGCCTGCGGCATCTCCGGGGCACGGCAGCACACGGTGGGCATGCAAGGCTCGGGGTTCATCGTGGCCGTAAACAGCGACCCCCAAGCAGCCATTTTCAACCTGGCCGACGTGTGCGTGGTGGAGGACCTGACCGTCTTTCTCCCGGCTCTGCTGGAGATGGCGGGGGGATGACGGATAGCCGGACTGCTCCGGATGAACGTTGCCTTGCAAAGAAAAATGCCTTATACCAACCAAGGCGATTCGCTTTAATGGGATTAAACTTTCCGCCGGTTTTGCGTCTGGCGCGGCCCTCGCCACCACAGCGCGAGCAACGCAAGGGCCAGGGAAAAGGATAAACGAGCATGGAGCTTCTGTACGAAAAGAAAGAGCATATTGCCCTGTTCACCCTGAACCGTCCCGAGGTGTTCAACGCCCTCAGCCCCGAGTTGTTCAAGCAACTGCACGATGCCTTCGAGGACTTTGCCCAGGATCCCGAGCTGTGGGTGGGGGTGATCACCGGGGCGGGCGAGAAGGCCTTTTGCGCTGGGGCGGACGTAAAAACCTGGCTGCCCTTTGTAAAGGAGTGCCGCCATAAACCTTGGCTCCTGCCCACCACCCCCATGCGGGGCATGGAACTGGACAAGCCCCTGATCGCGGCCATCAACGGGGTGGTCATGGGCGGCGGCCTGGAAACCGCCCTGGCCTGCGACCTGCGCATCGCCTCGGAAAAGGCCCGCTTCGGCTTCCCCGAGGCCCGCCTGGGCATCCTGCCCCGCCTGGGAGGCACGGTGCGCCTGCCCCGCCTGGTGGGCAGCGCCTGGGCCGCGCAGATGATGCTCACCGGCAAGCCCATCGACGCTCAAACGGCCCTGGCCATCGGCCTGGTGAACCAGGTGGTGCCGCCCGAGCAGGTGCTGGAAACCGCCATGGCCCTGGCCCAGGACATCTGCCAGTGCGCCCCCTTGGCGGTGCAGGCCATAAAGAAGAGCATGCGCCGCACCGAGGGCATGTCCTTTGACGAGGCCCTGTGGTGCGAGAACGCCCTGGGCATGCCCCTGTACGACACCGAGGACTACCAAGAGGGCCGCAAGGCATTTGTTGAAAAACGGCCGCCCAAGTTCCAGGCCAAGTAACAACAGACGTCGCACCCACTCCACCCGCATCACAAAGGCCTGGCAATGGAATTTTTCTTCAATCCCTCCTCCGTGGCCGTGGTGGGCGCCAGCCCCGAGCGCACCGGCAAAAGCCTGCTGGTCAACACGGCGGCCACCCGAGAGGTGGCGGTTTACCCGGTCAACCCCAAGTACCAGGAGTTGGAAGGGCTGACCTGCTACCCCAGCGTGGCGGCCATTCCCCACCCGGTGGAGATGGCCATTCTCTTGGTGCCAGCCCGCTTCACCCCTCAAATCCTGGAGGAGTGCGCGGCCAAGGGCGTGCGCGGGGTGATGATCCAGAGCGCGGGGTTCGCCGAGACCGGCGAGGCGGGGCGCGAGTTGCAGGCCAAATGCGTGGCCATCGCCCGCCAGGCGGGCATGCGCCTGTGGGGCCCCAACTGCATGGGCCTGGTGGACGTGCCGGGCCAAAAATACTTCACCTTTATGTCCCCCAACATCACCCGGGTACTGCCGCCCCACGGCACCCTCTCCCTGGTGGTGCAGAGCGGCATGCTCTCGGCCGGGTTCCTGGCCGACCTGGCCACCCGCCGGGGCATCGCGGTGAACAAGGCCTGCTCCATCGGCAACAAGTGCGATGTGGACGAGTGCGACGTGCTGGAATATATGCTGCACGACGACAGCACCAAGGGCGTGGCCCTGTACCTGGAGTCCATGCCGCGGGGGCGGCGCTTCATGGAACTGGCCGAAGGGGCGACCAAGCCCCTGGTGGTGCTCAAGTCGGGCCGTAGCGCCTCCGGGGCCAAGGCGGCCCTGAGCCACACCGCCAGCCTGGCCGGTAACGCCAGGCTCACCCAGGGCCTGTTGCAGGCGGTGGGCGTGGGCACCGCCCGCGACTTCCACCAACTGGTGGACCTGGGCCGTTCCTTGTCCCTGTTGCCGGAGATCCCGGCCGGGGCTAGGGTGGCGGTGATCACCTTCAGCGGTGGGGCGGGCATCCTCTCCTGCGACCTCCTGGAAGACAACGGTCTGCCCCTGGCCGACCTGGCTCCCGCGACCTTGGAAGAATTGGCCAAGGTGTTCCCCGCCTGGATGCCGCCGGGCAACCCCGTGGACCTATGGCCCGCCATGGAGCTTCATGGCCCCGGCCCCACCATGGATCACGCGGTGCAGGCAGTGTCCAAGGACCCCAACGTGGACCTGGTGCTGCTGCACACCTTCCTGGGCGGCACCCAGGACCAGGTGAACCTGGCTCGCTACAAGGAGCTGCTCTCCGACCAGGGCAAGGGCATGGTCTTCTGGGCCCTGGGCCTGGACCAGCCGGTGAGGGAGTTCGAGACCCAGGCCCAGGCCGAGGGGGTGCCGGTGTTCGGCGAGTTGGCCCGCACCGTGGACTGCCTGGCGGCGGCCAGCCACCCCGGCCACCGCGCCGCGTTGCCTCCCCGCCCCCAGGCTTCGGGCCGCCCCCTGCCCACGGACCTGCCCCCCACCCAAGGGGTGTGGGACGAATACCAGTCCAAACGCCTGCTGCGGGCCTGGAAGATTCCTACCGTGGCCGAGGAACTGGTGGCGGACCTGGACCAGGCCCGCTCGGCGGCGGACAGGCTGGGCTGGCCGGTGGTGCTCAAGGGCCTGCTGCCCGGCGAGGTGCACAAGAGCGAAAAGGGTCTGGTGTGCCTGAACCTGGACAGCCCGGCCAAGCTGGAGCGGGAGTTGGATCGCCTGCGAAAGGTCATGGAGGGACAGGGCAGCCTGGTGCTCCAGGCCCAGCGCAAACCCGACTATGAGCTGATCGTGGGCTACCTCAAGGACGCCCAGTTCGGCCCCTGCGTCATGCTGGGGGTGGGCGGGGTAACCGCCGAGTTGGAGCCGGACGTGGCCTTTGAGATGGCTCCCCTGGACCCGCCCCGGGCCCTGGCCATGCTGGATCGTTTGCGCATGGCCAAGCGCTTCGCCGGATTCCGGGGCGAGACCCCGCTCAACCGCGAAGCCCTGGCCCAGCTTATCTGCCGCCTGGGCGATTTGGGGGCCTCCCATGGGGCCATATCCCAGGTGGACCTGAATCCGGTGGCCGTGTGTGAGGGTGAACCCCTGGCCCTGGACGCCAACATCATCTGGGAGGCCTAGACTTGGGCGCGCTGTTCACCCCCCTGAGCATCAAGGGCTTGACCCTGGCCAACCGCCTGATGCGCTCGGCCACCTTTGAGCAGGCCGCCTTGAAAGACGGGGAGGTCTCGCCCAGGGAGCTGGCCCTGTACCATGATCTGGCCGCTGGCGGGGTGGGCCTGGTGGTGACTGGCATTATCAACGTATGCGAGCAGGGCCGCATCTCGCCCAAGCAAAACTCCCTGAGCCAAGACAGCCACATCCCCGGCATGGCCCGCCTGGCCCGCGAGGTGCACGATCAGGGCGGCAAGGTGGCGGTGCAGCTGTTTCATGCCGGCCGCGAGGCGGCGCGCATGCACGCCTGGCGGGGAGGCGGCCCGGCGGTGGGGCCTTCCGCTTCGCCGGGGGATAACATTTTCGCCCATGAGAACCGCGCCATGACCCAGGAGGAGATTCTCCAGGTGGTGGAGGAGTTCGGCCGGGCGGCGGCTCGGGCAAGGGAGGCCGGTTTTGACGGGGTGCAGGTGCACGCCGCCCACGCCTATCTACTCAGCCAGTTCCTCTCGCCCCGCACCAACCGCCGCCAGGACGAGTGGGGCGGCAGCCCAGACAACCGCCTGCGCCTGCACCTGGAGGTGTTGGCCGCCATCCGCTCCCAGGTGGGGCCGGACTACCCGGTGATGTTCAAGCTGGGGGTGGCCGACGGCCTTGAGGAAGGCTTGCCCCTGGAGGAGGGCCTCAGAGCGGCGGAACTGTTGGCCCAGGCCGGGTGTGACTGCCTGGAGATTAGCCAGGGCCTCAGGGGCCACGACTACCAGCAGAGCGAGTTCCGCACCAAGGTGGACAAGCCGGGCGGCGAGGCCTACTTCCGCGCCTGGGCCGCCGAGGTTAAACGGCGGGTGGACATCCCCGTGGCCGCCGTGGGCGGGGTGCGCACCCCGGAGACGGCCGAGGACATCCTGGCCCAGGGCGAGGCCGACCTGGTGGCCCTGAGCCGTCCCTTGATAAGTGAACCTGGCCTGCCCGCCCGCTGGCGCGGCGGGGACACCGGACGGGCCCGCTGCGTCTCCTGCAACAAGTGCTTCGAGCAAATCATGCTGGGCCGCTCCATCAGCTGCATCCTGGACCGCGAAAAGGCGGAACGATAGAGCGACATCATTGGTGCCCCCCGGGGCCGCGGTTTGCTAGAATCTATTCACCAAACGCACCAACACCTGGGCAAGGCGCATGGTCAAGCTGGCGAAAAATCCCATCCCCCGCGAACTCCTGTGCTCGCTGTTGGAGTCGCCCCACGAGTCCATCATCCTGGTGGATAAGGACGGGATAGTCCGCTACATCAGCCGCTCCGCCGCCGAGTTCTATCAGGTGGACGACCAGGACATCGTGGGTAGCCACATCCTGAAGCTCAATCCCCAAAGCCGTTTGCCCGAGGTTATCAAGACCGGCAAGGCCGAGGCGGGCTCGGTGCTGCGCATGAAGGGCAAGGAGCGCATCATCGCCCGCATACCCCTGCGCGACAAGCAGGGCAACATCGTGGGCGCCTTTGCCAAGCTGGTGTTTTGGCACATGGACCGGGTCAAGGAGCTGGTGCGCCAGACCGAGGTGCTGGAGGAGCGGCTCACCTACTACGAAAAAGAGCTGCAAAACCTCTACTCCAGCCGCTACGACCTGCAACTGGTGGTGGGGGAGTCTCCGCCGGTGCAAGACGCCAAGCGGGTGGCCACCCAGGCGGCCCAATCGGACCTGAGCCTGTTGATCACCGGCGAGACCGGCACGGGCAAGGACCTGTTCGCCCACTCGGTGCACCGCATGAGCGCCCGCCACGACAAGCCCTTCGTCAAGGTAAACTGCGGGGCCATTCCCCAGGAGCTGTTCGAGTCCGAGCTGTTCGGCTACCAGGCCGGGGCCTTCACCGGAGCCAGCCAAAAGGGCAAGCCGGGCAGGTTCGAACTGGCCGACGGAGGCACCATATTTTTAGACGAGATCGGCGAGATGCCTCTGGTCATGCAGGTCAAGCTGCTCCGGGTCATCCAGGAGCAGGAGGTGGAGCGCCTGGGGTCCACCAAATCCTTGAAGCTCAACTTCCGGGTGATCGCGGCCACCAATCGAGACCTGAAGGCCATGATGAACACCGGCACCTTTCGCCAAGACCTTTACTACCGGCTCAACATCTTCCATCTGCACACCCCGCCGCTCCGGGAAATCCGCCAGGACATACCCCGGGTGGCCTATCACATCCTTTCCGGCCTGCGCACCGGCAAACGCAGCCTACCGGCCAAAATCTCCCCCGAGGCTATGCAGCGTTTGGTCTCCTACGATTGGCCGGGCAACGTGCGCGAGCTCAAGAACGCCATCGAGCGGGCCGCGGCGGTGGCGGGGGGTGAAACCCTGCAACTGGAGCACCTGCCGCCTGATTTCTTGGAGCATTTCACCCAGGCCCCTCAGGAAAACGGCACCCCGCCCACCCTGAAGCTGGCCAAGGCCAACGCGGAAAAAAACGCTATAAAACAGGCCCTTAAATATGCCGGCGGCAACCGGACCCTGGCCGCGGAGCTTTTGGGCATCCATCGCACCGGGGTGCACCAAAAAATGAAAAAGTACGGCCTGGAATAAACTGTATCGTTTTTTCTACTAGTAGTATTTTAGCTACACCATTGAATTCCCTATAGCGGTATCGCAGCTAACCAATCCATATCACAGATTATTAGCCGCAAAAAACCGTAGCGATTGTGTATTGTTTTTTCTACACAAACCTCCCGCAGCCTCTCCCCCAGCCTTGATCCCCGCTCGGCACCAGCACTAATTTCTTACTTTATTACAAGGTGTTGCACTTAATTTTTTCCGCTTCCCTCTTGTGGCACGGCGGTTGCTAATCCTATTGCGGACACATTCCGTAGTTAGCCACTTATCATCTAACCGAGGCTACTACATCAGCCTCCCCATCATAAGAGGAGTTCTAAAGTGGACTTTGAAATCCCCGAAAACCTACGCCTAATGACCGACACCATCCGGCGTTTCGTTAAAAAAGACCTGGAACCCATCAGCCAGCAGGTGGAAGACGAGGACCGCATTCCCGAGGAAGTGGTGCAGACCATGCGGGAGTTGGGCCTGTTCGGCCTGTCCATACCCGAAGAATACGGCGGACTGGGGCTCAACGTTTTGGGCGAGTGCCTGGTGTACGAGGAGATGTCGGCGGTCAACGCCTGCTTCCGCACCCGCATCGGCACCAACAACGGCATCGGCTCCCAGGGCATCGTCATCGACGGCACCGAAGAGCAGAAGGAAAAATACCTGCCCAAGATGGCTGCCGGCGAGTGGATCGGCGTGTTCGCCCTCACCGAGCCGGAGGCTGGCTCCGACGCGGCCAACGTGCAGACCACCGCCGAGCTCAAGGGTGACAAGTGGGTGCTCAACGGCCGCAAGCACTTCATCACCAACGGCGACATCGCCGACGTGTCCACCGTCTTCGCAGTGACCGACAAGGCCAAACGGGCCAAGGGCGGCATCACCGGCTTCCTGGTGGAAAAGACCGACCCCGGCTTTTTCGTGGGCACCATCGAGCGCAAGATGGGCATGCGCGGCTCCCACACCAGCGAGCTCATCTTCGACAACTGCGAAATCCCCAAGGACCGCATCATCGGCGGCGAGGCCAACCTGGGCCTGGGCTTCAGGACGGCCATGAAGATCCTGGACAAGGGCCGCCTGACCATGGGCGCCTCGGCGGTGGGCTCGGCCCAGAAGCTGCTGGAGCTGTCGGTGGATTACGCCAAGCAGCGGGTGCAGTTCGGCAAGCCCATCGGCGAATTCCAGGCGGTGCAGATCATGCTGGCGGACATGGCCACCCATATCTACGCCGGACGCCAGATGCTGCACCACGCGGCCTGGCTGCGCGACAAGCGGGGCACCGCCGTGGTCAAGGAAGCCTCCATGGTCAAGCTGTTCTGCACCGAAATGGCCAACCGCGTGGCGGACATGGCCGTGCAGATTCACGGCGGCATGGGCTACATGAAGGACTTCCCGGTGGAGCGCTTCTACCGCGACCTGCGCCTGACGCGCATCTACGAGGGCACCAGCGAGATTCAGCGCAACGTCATCGCCCGCGAGCTTCTAAAGGGCTAAGGGGGCGATCATGAGCATAGACAAGGTATTCATCATCGGCTCCGGCCTCATGGGCAGCGGCATCGCCCAGGTCTGCGCTCAGGCCGGTTTGGAAGCCACCCTGAGCGACGTGAGCCAGGAGCAACTGGACAAGGCGGTCAAGAACATCGCCTGGTCTGCGGGCAAGCTCATTGAAAAGGGCAAGGTCGCGGGCACCCTGGACGAGGTCATGGGCCGCATATCCACCTCGGTGGACCTGGCCCCGGCCGCCGAGGCCGACCTGGTCATGGAGGTGGTGTTCGAGAACCTGGAGGTGAAGCAAGAGGTCTTCGCCAAACTAAACCAGGTGCTCACCCCGACCAGCCTAGTGGCCAGCAACACCAGCGCCATCCCCATCAGCGAGTTGGCCGCCCACGTGGAGCATCCCGAGCGCTTCCTGGGCATCCACTTTTTCAGCCCCGTGCCCATGATGCAGGCGGTGGAGGTGATCCGGGGCACCAGGACCAGCGACGAAGCCTTCGCCGCCGGGCGCGAGTTCGTGCTGGCCATCAAAAAAGAGCCCATCATGGTCAACCGCGACGTGGCCGGGTTCGTGATCAACCGCATCAACTTCCCTTCCACCATGGAGGCCATGCGCCTGGTGGAGCAGGGGGTGGCCTCGGTGGAAGACATCGACAAGGGCCTGCGCCTGGCCTCGGGCCGCAAGATGGGCATCTTCGAGACCGGCGACATGGTGGGCCTGGACGTGACCTACGGCGCGCTCATGGCCATGTACCAGGAGACCCGCGAGGAGAAGTGGTACCCGCCCTTCTTGCTGCGCCGCAAGGTGAAGGCAGGTCAGTTGGGACGCAAGACCGGGGTGGGCTGGTACCGCTACGACGACAAGGGCAACCGCCTGGGCATAGCCGACTAGGCCGCTGGAGAAAACAACAATGCAAGAAGCTGTGATCCTTTCCGCCGCCCGCACCCCGGTGGGGCGTTTCGGCGGCACCCTCAAGGCGCTCACCGACCAAGACCTGGGCGTGCTGGTCATCCAGGAAGCAGTGAAGCGGGCGGGCATCGACCCTGCACAGGTGGAAGAAGTATGCCTGGCCCAGCAGTACCGCACCGGGGCCCTGCCCCCCAACGTGGCCCGGCCTATCGCGGTGAACGCGGGCATCCCCATCGAGGTACCCGAATACACCGTGTCCCATGCCTGCGGCGGCTCACTCAAGACGGTGTTCCTGGCCGCCCAGGCCATCAAGGCCGGGGATGCGGGCCTGATGGTGGCCGGCGGGGTGGAGCATATGTCCAACGCAGCCTACCTGGTACCCAGCAACCGCTGGGGTTCGCGCCTGGGCCACGCCCAGCTGATGGACCAACTGGTGCTCTTTGACCCTCTCAGCGGCAACACCATGGGCGAGACCGCCGAGAACGTGGCCGAGAAGTACCAGATCAACCGCGAGGACCAGGACGCTTTCGCCCTGAACAGCCAGCAGAAGACCAAGCGCGCCCTGGAGCTGGGCCTATTCAAGGACGAGGTAGTGAAGGTGCCTATTCCCCAGCGCAAGGGTGACCCGGTCATCTTCGACACCGATGAGCATCCCCGGCCCCAGACCACGGCCGAGGATCTGGCCAAGCTCAAACCCGTATTCCGCAAGGGCGGCTCGGTGACCGCGGGCAACTCCAGCGGCATGAACGACGGCGCCTCCGCAGTGGTGGTGGCCTCCCGCCAGCGGGCCGACGAGCTGGGAATCAAGCCCCTGGTGGCCATCCTGGGCTACGCCACGGTGGGGGTGGAGCCCTCCATCATGGGCATCGGCCCCATCGAGGCCACCCGCCAGGCGCTCCAGAAGTCCGGCCTCAGCCTGGGCGACATCGACCTCGTCGAGCTGAACGAGGCCTTTGCCAGCCAGTCCCTGGCCTGCATCCGCGAGTTGGGCATGGACCAGGACAAGGTCAACGTCAACGGCGGGGCCATCGCCCTGGGCCATCCCATCAGCGCCACCGGCGGGGTCATCCTAACCAAGCTCATCTATGAGATGAAACGCTCGGGCAAAGAGCTGGGCCTAGCCACCATGTGCGTGGGTGGCGGCATGGGAGTGGCCTTGGTGGTGAAAAACCTGGCCTAAAATTAACCGCCCCGGGCTTCGGCCCGGGTTTTTTTGCGGGGTATGCCTTGAATATCGCCAAACTGTTACACGACACCGCCGCACGGGTTCCCGAGCACGTCGCCGTGGACTTCAACGGCCAGGTGATGACCTACGCGGAATTCGATCAAAAATCAGACGCCCTGGCCTGGGGCCTAAAGGAGCAGGGGCTGGGTCCCGGCCAGGTCTGCGTGCTCATGATGCCCAACTCCCTGGACTGGGTGGTCTGCTACTACGCCCTGGCCAAGCTGGGGGCGGTGGTACTGCCGGTGAACTTCCTCTACCGCACCCAGGAGCTTCAGCATATCTTCAGTGACTCCGGGGCCAGGGCCTTCATCGGCCACGGCGATCACCTGGACTACGCGGGGCCGGTGCTGGAGGGCATGCCCCAGATCGACATCCGCTGCGTGGCCGGCCCGGCGGCCGAGGGCTATCTGCCCTTGGCGGCGGTGGCCAAGGACAAGGGCCCCTACCCCCTGCACCCGGCCCAAGACGGCGACACCTGGGCCATCATCTACACCTCGGGCACCACCGGCCTGCCCAAGGGGGCCATGCTCACCCATCACAATCTGGCCAACAACGCCACGACCATCGCCAGCATGCGCCACACCGACCCCAAGGTGACCAGCCTGGGCATGCTGCCGTTGTTCCATATCTACGGCCAGACATCGAGCCTCAACGCCTCGGTGTTTTTGGGCATCACCCTGCGCCTGTGGGAGCACTTCGACCCGGAGGAGACCTTCGCGGCCATCGAGGAGATGGACGACACCATCCTCATCGCGGTGCCCACCATCTACAACCGCCTGGCGGAAATGGGCACCAAGCGCCCGCTCAAGCGCTCTTCGCTGCACTACTGCATCTGCGGCGGGGCCTCGCTGCCGGTGGAGGTTATCAAGCGCTTCGAAACGGCCTACCACACCACCATCTACGAGGGCTACGGACTCACCGAGTGCTCGCCGGTGTGCGTGGAAAACCCCTACGGCAAAGCCACCAAGCCCGGCTCCATCGGCCTGCCCATCCCCGGCTTCAAGGCGCGGGTGGTGGACGAGCAGGACCAGGACGTGCCCCAGGGCCAGGTGGGCGAGCTGATTATCCAGGGGCCGGGGGTGATGAAGGGCTATCTCAACCAGCCCCAGGCCACGGAAGACACCCTGCGAGGCGGCTGGCTGCACACCGGCGACGTGGCCCGCCAGGACGAGGACGACTACTTCTACATCGTGGACCGCAAGAAGGAGATGATCATCCGGGGCGGCTACAACGTTTATCCCCGGGAGATCGAGGAGGTGCTCTACCAGCACCCGGCGGTGCTGGAAGCGGCGGTGTTGGGCCAGCCCCATCCCGACTTGGGTGAGGAGGTGGCGGCCATGGTGGTGCTGCGCGAGGGCGCGGCGGCCACCCCAGACGAGATAAGGGACTTTGTGAAGCAGCGGGTGGCCCCTTACAAATATCCCCGCATCGTGCGCATTACCGACGAGCTTCCCAAGACGCACACCGGAAAGGTGCTCAAGCGGTCCATCAAGCTGGACTGATCAAAATGCGGGGGAGATGAGGGGCCCCTGCCAAGGATATACGGAGAGGGTGCTTAACAGGAGTTGCCGGAAGGGCGGTATCCGTCCCCGGCGGAAAGGGAGAGAGAACATGGCCCGTAGATTTATGGCGTTGTTTGTTTGCGCGTTGCTGGCCCTGAGCTTTGCCGGGATCGCCCAGGCCAAGACGCTCAGGTTCCAATGCGTTTACCCGGAAACCGCTTACGCCGGTCAGACCACCACCTATTTTGCCGATCAGGTCAACAAGATGACCAACGGCAAGCTGAAGATCAAGGTTTTCTGGCCTGGCCAGTTGGTGAAATCCCGCGAGGCCCTGGAGTCGCTCAAGAGCGGCATGATCGACGGCTACTCGGGCTCTTTCCTTTATTTCACCGGCGTGTTCCCCGAGGTCAACGTTCAGTGGCTGCCCTTCAACTGGTCCAGCCCGGCGGAGGCCAAGGACATCCTTTTGAACAAGGGTTATCACAAGGTATTTGCCGAGGCCATGTCCAAGCATGGGGTGACCTTCCTGGGCTCCATCTCCGTGGCCACCATGGGCTTGATGACCAAGTTCCCGGTCAACAACTTGGCTGACCTGCAGGGCAAAAAGATCCGGGCCTTCGGCCTGGAGGCCCTTATCGTGCAGGCCCTGGGCGCGGCCGCAGCGGCCATTCCCGGCGCCGAGCAGTACATGGCCCTGCAGCGGGGCACCGTGGACGGCACCGACTACCCCTGGTACACCCTGAAGAAGTACAAGCTCTACGAAGTGCTCAACTACGTGAGTTCCCCCGCCTACCACACCCCCGGCGTCATCGAGCTGGCCATCAACACCAAGGTGTTCAACTCCCTGCCCAAGGACCAGCAGGAAGCCGTGAAGAAGGCCGCCCTGATGGCCATGAACCGCAGCTTCGACATGAGCCCCACCTGGGACAAGGAAGCCATTGAGTTCGCCGCCAAGAAGGACGTGAAGATCATCGAGCTGTCCAAGGATGAGCTGAACCTCTGGATCCAGAAGCTCATGCCCCTGTACGAGCAGACCGCCAGCAAGTCTCCCTACTGCCGCCAGTTGGTGGACATCCTCAAGGCAAACATGAAGGCCAGAGGCGTCAAATTCTAAAATAGGCTCGGCTGGCCGGGAGAGGGATTTGCCCCTCCCGGCCGACCCCGCCCCCGGCAGCGGCGCCTGCCCCTCAAGGCCCAGCGGGCAATTCACAAGTCTTTGACCAGCGGCCCTTCACGCGCGACGGAGAGGCAAGATGTTCACATTTTCCAGGGTCGTCCGATCCCTGAACCAAGCCATGGGGCTTATCGCGGCACCCCTCATCGGCGTGGTCGCCATCATCGTGCTCTACGAGGTAATCGTGAGGTACTTCTTTCACGCGCCCACTTCCTGGGCCCAGGAGGTGTGCGAGTATTTGCTGTGCGCCCTGGTCATGTTCGGCACCGGCTACACCCTTAGCCATTACGGCCACACCAGGGTGGACATCCTCTACTCCCACATGAGCGACAAGGCGCGGGCCAGGGTGGAAATCCTGGTGGGGGTGCTCTTGATCATCGCCATGCTGCCCATCATCTGGATGGGCGGCAAGGTGGCCATCGAGGCTTTCATGGTCGGCGACACCTCCAGCTCGGCCGCCGCCCTGCCCCTGGGACCGGCCAAGGCCACCGTGCCCCTGGGGGCCATATTCCTGCTGCTCCAGGGCCTGGCCAACGCCGTGGAGAACGTCAATTTTCTGATCACCGGCCGCAAACCGACCCAGAGCTAGCCTGGATATTTCATGAGGGTTGGACGGCGATACACAACGAACCAGTATTAATGGGGCCGGAATGAAAGAAGCACCTGCGTTGTCTAATTACAGTTTGCACCCTGGCCCGGCACAGCCAGCCGCTGGCAAACAAGGCGTCTGGCAAGCGAGGGCCGGAGGCGTAGCCGAGGCTACGTCGAGGCCCGAGCGCGGCCAGCAACACAGTGTGCCGGTGGCTGGCGAAGCCGGACGCACGACCCTCATAAAATATCCAGGCTAAGAGGTCATTCATGGAAACCTGGCTCCTCACGCTCATCGTCTTCTCATCGTTAGTGGTTCTTCTGGCCATCGGCATTCCTATCGCCTTTGCCATGCTGGCCATAGCCGCGGTCGGCATCATCCTTACTTGGGGGCCCCAGGGCCTTTTGGTGCTGTTCAACACGGCCTATGCCGAAGGCACCAGCTACCTGCTTTTGGCGGTGCCGCTATTCATTTTCATGGCCAACATCCTCAAGTTCTCGGGACTGGCCGACAAACTCTACGAGGTGGTCTATCGCTGGATGGGCGGCCTGCGCGGCGGCCTGGCCATGGGCACGGTGGTGATCTGCGCCATCTTCGCGGCCATGGCCGGCATCTCCAGCGTGGCCACCATCTCCATGGGCCTCATCGCCCTGCCCTCCATGCTGCAGCGCAATTACAACAAGGTGATGGCCGTGGGCTGCATCAACGCGGGCGGCGCGCTGGGCATCTTGATTCCGCCGTCCATCCTGATGATCCTCTACGGCAACATGGCCGAGGTGAGCATCGGCCGCCTGTTCGCGGGCGGCATGCTGCCGGGCATTCTGCTGGCCGCCATCTTCGTGCTCTACATCGGGATTCGCTGTTTCTTCCAGAAAGACCTGGGCCCGGCGGTCACCGAGAAATACAACTGGCGCGACAAGTTCCGCTCCCTCAAGGGGGTTATCCTGCCGGTCAGTCTGGTGGTGTTGGTGCTGGGGGTCATCTACAGCGGCGTGGCCACCCCCACCGAGGCGGCGGGCGTGGGCGCGGGCGGCGCGGTAGTCACCGCGCTGATCCACCGCCAACTCACCTGGGCCCGCATGTGGCAGGCCCTGAAGGACACCCTGAGCCTCACGGTCATGGTGTTCTGGATTATCATCGGCGCGGTGAGCTTCACCACCTTTTTGGCCTACGCGGGCATTCAGGACATGCTGCAAGAGGCCATCATGAGCATGGAGATCAACCGCTGGATCATCCTCATCGCCATACAGCTTGTGTTTTTTGTCCTAGGCATGTTCCTGGACCCGGCGGGAATCATCCTGCTGACCACGCCCATTTTCGTGCCCATCATCAATCAGCTCGGCTTTGACCCCTTGTGGTTCGGGGTGCTGTTCATCATCAACATGGAGATGGCCTACATCACGCCGCCCTTCGGCTTCAACCTGTTCATCCTCAAGAGCGTGGTGCCGCCTCAGATAACCATGGCCGACATCTACCGCTCGGTGGGGCCCTTCGTGCTGCTCCAGGCCCTATGCCTGGCCATGGTCATGCTCTGGCCGGAGATCGCCACCTGGCTGCCGTCGATCATGGTCACCAAGTGACCCGTCCATGAAGGGATTGGCCAAAGACCTGGCGCACCTGGTGGGGCCGGAGGGATTCAGCACCGACCCGGAAGATCTTTTGGTCTACCGGCACGACGCCATAGCCTACTTTGCCCAGGGCGAACCGGCGGCGGTGGTGCTGCCCAAAGACACCGTCCATGCGGCCAAGGTCATGGCCTATGCCTCGCAAAACGGCATTCCCCTGACCCCGCGCGGGGCGGGCAGCGGGCTGAGCGGCGGCTGCACCCCGGTGCGTGGCGGCATTGTGCTGGACACCAAGCGGATGAAAGGCATCCTGGAAATAAACCGAGGCAACCTCACCGCCCGCGTGGAAGCTGGAGTGGTGCTGGCCGCCTTTCAGCAGGCGGTGGAGGCCCAGGGGTTCTTCTACCCGCCCGATCCCCAGAGCAAAAGCGTGTGCACCCTGGGAGGCAACGTAGCCACCAGGGCTGGCGGGCCTCGGGCGGTGAAGTACGGCACCACCGTCAACTACGTGCTGGGCCTGGAGGCGGTATTGCCGGACGGCGAGGTTATAAGAACCGGCAGCTCCTGCGTGAAGCATTCGGCCGGTTACGACCTCACCCACTTGCTCACCGGCTCCGAGGGCACCCTGGCCCTGATAACCCAGGCCACCGTGCGCCTTTTGCCCAAGCCGCCGGCCACCTGCACCGCCCTGGCGGTGTGCCCCACCATGGAGATGGCCGCGCGCATCGTCTCCGAGACCATCGCGGGCGGGGTAGTGCCTTCCATGTTGGAGCTTTTGACCACCGCCTCCTTGGCCGTGTTCAACCGCTTTGTCACTCCGCCCCTGCCCGAGGAGGGCGAGGCCTGCCTGCTCATGGAGTTCGACGGCACCGCCCAGGAGGCCCTGCGCCAGGCCCAGGAGATGGCCGGTGCCTGCCGGGACATGGGCGCCATAGACGTGCGGGTGGTTCCTCAAGCCGATGAGGCGGCGGTGTACTGGATGGTGCGCTCGCGCCTGTATCCCCTGGTCGTCAGCCGCTTCAAGCGGGTGGTCACCGAGGACGTCACCGTGCCCCGGGACCGCATCCCCGAGTTCGCCGCCAAGGTGATGGGCATCGCCCAAGAAATGGGCCTGTCCATGGGCCTCACCGGCCACGCGGGCGACGGCAACATGCACCCCACCATCCGCATGGACGAGGTGACCGACGCGTTGCAAGCGCGGGCCGACCAGGCCATGGCCCGGGTCATCAAGGCCGGGCTGGCCCTGGGCGGGGTGATCAGCGGGGAGCACGGGGTGGGTCTGCACAAGGCGGAGTTCCTGGAACTGGAGTTGGGCCGGGAGCAGATCGCCCTGATGCGGCGTATCAAAAAGGCCTTCGACCCCAAGGGCATCATGAATCCTGGCAAGATATGGCCCCCGGAGCTTGCATCGTAATGTTGGGCTTGGAGCAATACCGGGAGGCTCTGGAGCGCTGTTCCCAGTGCGGCTATTGCCAGGCCTCCTGCCCGGTATTTTCCCAGGAGCTATTGGAGTCCTACACCGCCCGTGGCCGCACCCTGCTCATCAAGGCCGCACTCATGGACGGGATCCTGCCTGTGGGCAAGCGCACCAAAGAGATAGTGGCCAACTGCCTGCTCTGCGGCACCTGCGCCCACACTTGCCCCGGCGGCTTGCCCCTGGACGAGATATTCATGGCCGCCCGCAACCAACTGCGGCCGGGCGGCCCGGCGGCTTCGCTCAAGCGCGGCCTGCACCGCAAGCTCATGGAGCAGCGCGGCCACCCCGGCGCAATGGGCAAGCTGGGGCCCTTGGCCAAGACTCTGGGCCTGGCCCCGGCCGACCTGCCCCAACCGGCGGCCCGTCCCTTCCTGGCCGACCAGCCCGAGGTGCTGAGGCCCAGCGGCGCGGTGCGGGCTCGGGTGGCCTGGTTCGTGGGCTGCGCGGCCAACAGCCTGCATTTGGACACCGCCCAGGCGGTGCGCAAGGTTCTGCTGGCCAACGGGGTGGAGGTGGTGCTGCCCCAGGGCCTGGCCTGCTGCGGCCTGCCCGCCCTGGCCCAGGGCGAGGTGGAGATGGCCCAGGATCTGGCCCGGCGCAACCTGGCCGCCCTGGCCGCCCAGGAGGTGGACGCGGTGGTCACCGAGTGCACCTCCTGTGTGCTCATGCTGCGCGACAAGATGGGACGCCTGTTCGAGCCCGAGAGCCCCGAGGCCCAGGCCGCCCAGGCGCTGGCCCCCAAGGTCATGGAGGCAGGGGCCTTCCTGCATCAGCTGGGCCTGAGCCAAACTCCCCAGGAGTGCGGCGTGTCCTACACCCTGCACCAGCCCTGCCACGCCGCGGGCTTCGCGGCGCAGGTGCGCCAGGGCCTTTCCTTGCTGGAGCAGGTGCCCGGTGCCGATTACCGGCCCATGGCCGATCCGGCTGCCTGCTGCGGAGCGGGCGGCGACTTTTTCCTGAAAAACCCGGCGCTGTCCCAAGGGGTGCGCCGGAGTAAACTGGAACAGATCGAGCAAAGCCGGGCCGAGGTGGTGGTTACCCCTTGCCCCGCCTGCCGTCATTACCTGAGTTTGGCCCTGGGACCGGACAAGGTGAAGCATCCCCTGGCGCTGTTGGCCGGGGCATACGAATAGCATTTACAGTTCGAGGTCAATGCAGATGATTACCCGAGGACCGCGACAACTGCTGGCGGAAGTTCAACAACCCGGCCTGTGCATCGGCTGCGGCTCCTGCGTGGAGCTTTGCCCCTATTTCCGCAGCCACGGGGGAAAGACGGTGATGCTGCACGACTGCGACCTGCCCGAGGGACGCTGTCATGCCTGGTGCCCCAAAACCGAGTTGGACCTGGAGGGCCTGGCCCAAGAGTTATGGGACGCGCCTTACTCCGCCCAGGGCATGGGCCCGCACCTGGCGGTGGTGGCGGCCAAGGCCGGGCCACGCCTGGAGGCCGGAAGCTATCAGGCAGGCGGCACGGTGTCGGCCCTGGTCTGCGCCGCCCTGGAACAGGGCCTGGTGCAAGGGGCCATCCTCACCGGCGGCCGGGGACTTGACACCGCGCCCACTCTGGCCCAAACGCCCGAGGAGGTCACGGCCTGCGCGGGCTCCAAATTCACCGCCGCGCCCACCTTGGCTGCCCTGAACCAAGCCCAGGCGCAGGGATGCGGCCCCTTGGCGGTGGTGGCCACTCCCTGTCAGTCGGCTGCCCTGGCCCAGCGCCGGGCCAAGCCCTGGCCCCAGCGGGGCGCGGCCGGACCGGCTGAACTGGTTATCGGCCTGTTCTGCAACTGGTCCTTGGACCCGCAAGGCCTGGCGCGCTTCTTGGCCCAACGGGTGGAACTGGCGAGCATCCGCTCCATGGACATCCCCCCGCCGCCGGCTGGGGTGTTGCAGGTGGAGACCACGGACGGCTCCCTGGAAATACCGTTGGACGAGATACGCGATCTTATTCCCCCGGCCTGCGCCATGTGCCCGGACATGACCTCCGAGTGGGCCGACCTGTCGGTCGGGATGTACGAGGGCAGGCCCGGCTGGAACACCCTGGTGGTGCGCAACGAAAAGGCTCGGACCCTTACCGAGGCGGCGGTGGAAGCCGGTTGGCTGGTGGTGGAGGAATTCCCGGTCGCCAACAAGGAACACCTGGTGCATGCGGCCCAGGGCAAGCGAAGCCGGGGGCTGGGCGCCGCCCTGGCCCAGGGTTTACTGGGCGTCAGCGGCGAAGACCAGCCCAAGGCTCTACGGGTGAGCCCGGAGCTTTACCAGGCCGTCGAGAGCGGGGAGGTGGCGTGATGGAGGGACAACGCCAAACCATGATGGGCAACCAGGCCATCACCCAGGGAGCCCTGGAGGCCGGGGTGCGGGTGGCCGCCGGTTATCCGGGCACCCCCTCGTCGGAGATCATCCAAAACCTGGCGGGCGCGGCCGACGAACACGGCCTGTACGTGGAGTGGTCCATCAACGAGAAGGTATCCCTGGAAGTGGCGGCGGCGGCCTCATTGGCCGGGCTGCGCTCTCTGTGCGCCATGAAGCAGAACGGGGTCAACGTGGCCTCGGACTTTCTCCTGCACCTGGCCGGTTCCGGAATCAGGGCGGGCATGGTCTTGGTGCACTGCGACGACCCCGGCGCGCTCTCCAGCGTGAACGAAGGCGAGTCGCGCCATTTCGCGCGCATGTTGGAGCTGCCCCTCTTGGAGCCCAGCGATTTCCAGGAAGCCAAGGACATGACCAAGTGGGCCTTCGAGCTTTCAGAGGAGATCAGCAACGTCGTGATGCTGCGCAGCGTGACCCGGCTCTCCCACGCCAGCGGCGGCGTGGTGCCCGGCACCATTCCCCAGGCCCAAGGCAAGGCCCACTTTGACCACCACGGCACCCTGCTGGACAAGGGACACGGCCCGGTGTCCTCCTCGCCGGTGGTCTACAAACACCGCCTGCAACAGGAAAAGCTCAAGCGGGCGGTGGAGCTTTTCGAGGACTCGCCCTTCAACTCCTATACGGGGCCGGAGGCTCCGGAGTTGCTGGTCATCACCTCCAGCATCTGCAACCTATATGTGAAGGAGGCCCTAGCCCTGTTGGATGCCTCGGGCCGTGTGGGAGTGCTCAAGCTGGGCACCACCTGGCCCCTGCCGCCCAAGCTGCTCCAGCATAACCTTGGGCGCTGCGGCCAGGTGTTGGTGGTGGAAGAGGTGATCCCCTTCCTGGAAGAAAACGTCAAAATCGCGGCCGCGGAGATGGCCGGAGAGATCGGGGCCAAACGCTTCTTCGGCAAGCGCGACGGCACCATTCCCGCCCAGGGCGAGCTGAACCCGGACATCGTGCTGGGGGCTTTGGCGGACATCCTTAACCTGCCCTACCAGGCCCGCCCACCGGAGTACGACCTCCTGGCCCAGGAAGCGGCCCCCCAGGCTACCCAGGATCGCGATCTGGCCTTTTGCCCCGGCTGCCCCCACCGCGCCTCCTTCTGGTCCCTGAAAGGGGCCCTGGCGTTGGACGCCCGGGACGGCTTTATCTGCGGAGACATCGGCTGCTACTCTCTGGCCATGCGCCCCACCGGCTATGGCATGCTCAAGACCCTGCTTGCCATGGGCTCGGGCGCGGGCATGGCCAGCGGCTTTGGCCAGTTGGGCCGCTTCGGCATGGACCAGCCGGTGATGGCGGTGTCCGGCGACTCCACCTTTTACCACGCGGTGATTCCCGCGCTCATCAACGCGGTGCACCAGAAGTCGCCCATGAGCCTGGTGGTGCTGGACAACAGCGGCACGGCCATGACCGGCTTCCAGCCCCACCCCGGCACCGAGGCCAACGCCTTGGGTCAGCCGGTGCCGCCGGTGGACATCGAGGCCATTTGCCGCTCCTTGGGGGCCGAGGTCACGGTGTGCGATCCCTTTGACCTGGAAGCCACCCAGGCGGCGGCGTTGGCGCTTTTGGCCGATCAGTCCACAGCCAAGGTGCTCATCCTGCGCCAGCTCTGCGCCCTTAGCCCCCAGCGCAAGGGCACCAAGCCCTACGACGTGCAAGTGGACCCGGAAAAATGCCTGGGCGACCAGTGCGGCTGCAACCGCCTGTGCACCAGGGTGTTCGGTTGCCCCGGACTGGCCTGGGAAAAGCAGAGCGGCAAGGCGCGCATCGACGAGGTGATCTGCGCCGGGTGCGGGGTGTGCGCCTCGGTGTGTCCCCAAGGGGCCATCATCAAGAGCGAAAGGGCCTGAGTCATGGCTACGGCAAAACTGATTCACGATCCCTACAACCTGATCATCACCGGCGTGGGCGGCCAGGGCAACGTGCTGGCCTCGCGCATGCTGGGCAACGTGCTCACCAGCCAGGGCCTGTGGGTGACCATCGGCGAGACCTTCGGCGCTTCCCAGCGGGGCGGCTCGGTGATGAGCCACCTGCGGGTTTCGGCCGACGGCTCCTGGTCTCCCCAGATACCGGCGGGCAAGGCTCATATGGTCCTGGCCCTGGAGCCCCTTGAGGCGCTCCGGGTGCTGGTGAAATACGGCAACCCAGGGGCCAAGGCCATAGTCAACGACCGGCCCATCCTTCCGGTGGCGGCCATCGCCGGTAAGACCGACTACCCCTCCACCGAGGAGTTGGAAGGCACGCTGGCCCGGCTCACCGCCCAGCGCTGGAGCATACCGGCCACGGAGCGGGCCATGGAACTGGGAGCCAGCATCTTTGCCAACATCATCATGATCGGGGCCCTGGCCGCCACCGGCGACCTGCCCGTGTCCCGCGAAGGCTTCGAGGCCGAGCTGCTCAGGGCCCTGGGGCCCGCCAAGGTGGCCACCAACCTGGAGGCCTTCGACCTGGGCGCGGCCATGGTGCGGAGGTAGCCAAGCCATGAAGCTTTCCCTGCCCCGCCGCCTTTGGTATGAAAACGACTCCCTGGAGATAACCCTGCCCGACGACTGGCAGGTTGAGCTTTGCCCCATGGCCGGGGCCGGGCGCCAGACCCTGAGCCGGGATGAGATAGAGGCGGCCCTGGCCCAGCCGGTGGGCTCGCCACCCCTGCGGGAGCTGGCCCAGGGCAAGCGTTCGGCGGTGATCGTGTTCGACGACATGACCCGCCCCACCCGCTGCGCCCAGATCGCCCCGTTTCTGCTGCGGGAGATGGCCGCCGCCGGAGTACCCGAAGAGGCGGTCACCTTTGTCTGCGCCCTGGGCACCCACGGGGCCCTGAGCTTTCACGAGCTGCGCAAGAAGCTGGGCCAGGACATCGTGGAGCGCTTCCGGGTGTTCAACCACAACACCTATGAGAACTGCGACGAGGTGGGCACCACCAGCCTGGGCACCAAGGTGCGCATAAACCGCGAGGTGTTGGCCGCCGATCTAAAGCTGGCCATAAGCTGCGTCACCGCCCATCCCTATGCCGGATTTTCCGGCGGGGGCAAGATCCTCATGCCCGGCGTGGCCCACATCGACTCCATCGCCGACCACCACACCAGGGTCATGGCCCTCAAGCCCGACGGTGTAGGCCTGGGCAAGTTCGCGGGCAACCTGGTGCGCCAGGACATCGATGAGGCCGCCGACCTGGTGGGCCTGGATTTTTCGGTGAACGTGCTGGTCAATCAGCGCGGAGAGGCCGCCGCGGTGGTGGCCGGAGACCTGCGCCGCTCCCACGCCAAGGCGGTGGAGCTGGCCCAGGGCTGGTACGCCACCTCCCCCCGGCCCCGGAACGTGGACGTGGTGATCTCCAACGCTTTTGTCAAAGCCAACGAAATGCCCATCGCCGTGGCCCTGGCCCGAGGGGCCTTGAAGCCCCAAGGCGGCACGGTGGTGGTCATCGCCGACTCGCCGGAGGGCCAGGTGGTGCACTACCTGTTGGGCCGCTTCGGCAGGGCCCACGGCGGGCGCATGTATCCGGTGCGCCAGTTGCCGGACAACTTCCGCCTTATCATCATGGCCCCCTCATTGGACCGCACCTTTGGCGACTGGTTCGCCAACCCCGAGGTCATCACCTTCAGCAAAACCTGGGACCAGACCATGGAGCTGCTGGCCGGGGAGCATGGCCCCGGCACCCGCGCGGCGGTTTTGCCCAACGCCACCATGCAGTATTTCAAGAGTTAGACCGGGAGCGCGTCATGCCCGAGCAATTGGTTCAATACAAGATAGAAGACTTCATCGCCCAGGTGACCCTGAACAACCCGCCCATGAATCCCCTGACCGCCGAGGCCAAGGTGGCTCTGGGCGAGGTGTTCGCCGAGCTGGGGGAAAAGAGTGACCATGTGCGGGCGGTGGTGCTGTCCGGCGGTGGAGACAAGGCTTTCGCTGCCGGGGCGGACATCAAGGCCTTTTTGGAGCTTACCCCGGAGACCGCCCTGACCCGCCTGCAAAAGACCCACCAGATTTTCTCGCTGGTGGAAAACTACCGCTGGCCGGTGATCGCGGCCATCCACGGCTTCTGCCTGGGGGGCGGATTGGAACTAGCCCTTTGCTGCGATATACGCTACGCTTCCGCTGATGCGGTGCTGGGATTCCCGGAGGTGAACCTGTCCATCTTTCCGGGCAACGGAGGCATGGCCAGGGGGCTGCACCTGTTGGGCCTGGGCCGCTTCAAGGAGTTGGTTTACACCGGACGCCGCATCAGCGCGGCCGAGGCCTACGAATACGGCCTGGTGGAAAAGGTGGTGCCGCGCGGGGAGCTAATGACCGAGGCCTTGGGCCTGGCCCGGAGTATCGCCAAGCGTGGGCCCCTGGGGGTCGCCGGTGCCAAGAAGGTTATCAACCAGACCCGCGATCTGGCCGTGGAACAGGCCCTGGACGTGGAAGCGCGCAACTGGTCCGAGCTTGCGGCCACCGAGGACATGAAGGAGGGAGCCAGGGCTTTCGTTGAAAAACGCAAGCCTCTTTACCACTGCCGATGAATAAGGATGCTGGCCTGCGAGAAAGCGCCGCCGCGCCTCCGGCGGGTATTTATTATGGTTGGTACGTGGTGGCCATTGCCTTTTTGGCCAACTTCGCCTCGGCCGGCAGCCAATTCTATGCCTTCAACGCCTTCATGCTCCCCCTGTGCGAGCTGCGCGGCTGGACCAGGGCCGATATAAACCTGGCCCCCATCATCGGCTTTATCTGCGGCCTGCTGGGGCAATACTCCTACGGCACCATCATCTCCATCACCGGCCCTCGCCGCCTCATGGCCCTGGGCTCGGTGGTGTCCGCCGCCGCCTTCATTACCCTGGGCCAGGCCCAAGAGCTTTGGATTTTCTACATAGCCTACGTCATGTTGATCATGGGCAACGCGGCCATGTCCTCCCTGGTGGCCAACACCGCCGTGTCCAACTGGTTCGTGCGCCTCAGGGGCCGGGCCATGGGCATGGCCACCAGCGGTCTCACCTCGGCCGGAGTAATACTCCCCTTTGCGGCCTATCACTTGCTGCACACCGTGGGGCTGGGCTGGGCCTTTACCATCATCGGCCTGGGCATAGCCTGCCTGGCTCCTCTGGCCTGGCTTTTTGTGCGCGACTCCCCGGAATCCTGCGGCATGCTGCCCGATGGCCAAGCGGTCGCCCCTGAAGACAGGGCATCCATCAAAATCATGCCTCAGGCCCAGGTGCCTCCCAGCCAGCTCATAAAAAGCTCCTCCTTTTGGAAGGTGGGCATGGCCTACGGCCTGGCCAGCGCCGGGGTGTTCGCGGTGGTGTTCCAGTTGGGGCCGCGCTTCCAAGACCTGGGCATGGACGGCGACACGGCCATGATCATGGTGGCCCTGACCTCGGTGGCGGGAACCTGCGGCAAGTTCACTTGGGGCACCCTGTGCGACCGATTCCCTCCCAACCGTTTGGCTGCGGTCATGTTCTCCATGGTGGGCCTGGGGCAAATCCTGGGGTGGGTGGCCGGCGGGCCCGTCACCGTGGGCTTTTTCATCGTGGTGTTCGGCTTCGGCATGGGGGGCATCATGTCCACCTTCCCCATCATCAGCGCCTGGTGCTTCGGCCGGGCCGCCTTCGCCTCGGTGTTTCGCCTGCTGGCCCTGTTCCTAGGCCTGCAGGCGGTGGGCTACGTATTGATGGGAGGCTCCTTCAGCCTCACCGGTTCCTATGACGCCGCCTACCTGGTCTTCATCTTCGTGGACATGGCCGCCGCCGCCGTAATCGTAACCGTAAAGCCCTCCATCTGGGCCCAGCCCAGCGCCTCGAATTAGGCCCGGACCGACAGACCGGTCCAGGGGGATATTTTAGAACCAGGGAGCCACGCATGAAAAAGCCGCTCAGCCAAGCCATCTTCGACCGCAGCGACCGGGCCATCAGCGCCATACGCCTGGGGGTTTTGGGGGGCACCGGGGTGGACATAGAGGAGGCCGGGCAAAAGCCCCTGATCGCCATAGCCAACTCCCACACCGAGTTCAACCCCGGCCACATGCATCTGCAAGGCCTGGCCGCGCGGGTCAAGGAAGGCATCCTGGCCGCCGGGGGCCTGGCCTTCGAGTTCAACGTGCCCGCCCCCTGCGACGGTCTGGCCGAAGGCCACGAGGGCATGCGCTACGTGCTGCCCCAACGGGAGCTGATCGCCGACACGGTGGAGACCTACATCCGCAGCATGCGCTTTGACGGGGTGGTCATGGTGGCCTCCTGCGACAAGATCATCCCCGGCATGCTCATGGCCGCCGCCCGCCTGGACCTACCCACCGTGCTTTTGCCCGGCGGCCCAAGCGAAAAGGCCATACGCCAGCGGCGCAACCAGGTGGACAGCGTGAAGCTGGCCGACTACGAGGATCCGGAGGACCGCATCGCCTGCGTGACCAGCGGCTCCTGCGGGGCCTGCGAGGTCATGGGTACGGCCAACACCTTCCAGTGCATCAGCGAGGCCCTGGGCCTGGCCTTGCCCGGCTCGGCCACGGTGCCCGGCTACGCCGCCGACAAGCTGCGCCTGGCCCGCGTTTGCGGCCGCCGGGTGGTGGAGCTGGTGGAGCAGGGGCTGAGCGCCCGACAATATCTGACCGCCGATTCCCTGGAAAACGCCTTGATGCTGTGCCAGGCCCTGGGTGGCTCCACCAACGCGGCCCTGCACCTGCCCGCCCTGGCCCGGGAGCTGGGCCTGGAGCTGCCCCTGGAGCGCTTCAACCACTTCAGCCGCCAGGTGCCCACCCTGTGCGCCATCAGCCCCAACGGCCCCTACGGGGTGCTGGATCTGCACCGGGCGGGCGGGGTGCCCGCGGTGATGAGCCGCATCGCCCAAGACCTGCACCAGGAAGCCCCCACCGTGGCGGGCCTGAGCTGGGGGGAGGTGCTGGCCTCGGCCCAGGTGCGCGACGAGGCGGTTATCCCGCCCAGGGATCGGCCTCACTTCGCCCAGGGCGGCACCGTGGCCCTGTTCGGCAACCTGGCTCCCGAAGGGTCGGTGATCAAGCAATCGGCGGTGAGCCCGGAGATGCACCGCTTTAGCGGACCGGCCCGGGTGTTCGAATCCGAGGAGGCCTGCCTGGAGGGCCTGCGCGAGGGAACTATATTAGAAGGCGAAGTGGTGGTTATCCGCAACGAGGGCCCCAAGGGCGGGCCGGGCATGCCCGAGACTCTGGCGGTTACCGTGGGGCTGAACCAGTCGGGCCTGAAGCGGGTGGCCCTGGTAACCGACGGCCGCTTCAGCGGAGCCAGCCAGGGGCCCTGCGTGGGCCACGTTTCCCCCGAAGCGGCGGTGGGCGGCCCAATCGCGGCGGTAAGGACCGGCGACCTGATCCGCATCGACATCGCCCAGCGCAGCCTGGAGGTGGACCTCAGCCCCGAGGAAATGGCCAAACGCTTGGCCGCCCATGAGCCCCGGCGCAGAGAAATTCCGCCTGGTTACATGCGGCGTTACGTAAGGCTGGTCTCCTCCGCCGCCCAAGGCGCGGTGCTGGATTGATCCCGCAGGCACCCCCCTACTGAACCATGGCGCCGTGTCGCGGATAAAGCCTGGCAAATAAATAGGTTAAGCGCCTATTCCGTGGCGCAGAGCGATCTTGACACAAATACCCGCCGGTGATACTCATTAAATAGAGCGGCGCTAGAAAGCGCCAGATATTCGCACCAAAAAATCAGGGTTGAAGAACTACCAGCCAGAAGGCACGGGGAGCGGCAGCTCCCAAGGCGCCTTTTGGTTTTTTTATGCCAGGCGAATAAGGCTGACCATGAAGACAGCACGCTGGTTATTCATGGAGGAATGGAAATGGTTAGCCGTATCGCAAGGTTTTGCGCGGTGACCGCGCTGTGTGTGGGGTTGAGCCTTCCGGCCGGAGCCGGGTGGGCCCAGGAAAAGAGCGAGGACAAGGCTCAAAAGACCGATGACGTGGTAGTGGTGTCCTCGCCCATCATCGAGGGCGACCAGGTGAACCGCCTGGCCAGCGAAGTGACCGTGATAAGCGAGCAGCAAATAGACGACATGAACGCCGGCGACCTGCCCTCGGCCCTGCGCCGCACTCCGGGCGTGGTGATCAGCCGCCACAACCCGGTGGGCTCCTTTGGCGGCGGCTCCGGTGGGGCGGTGTTCATCCGGGGCATGGGCAGCGGCCGCCCCGGCCAGGACATCGTCACCATGATCGACGGCATTCCCATGGTGGTGGGAGTTTGGAACCACTCGGTCATGGACATGCTCTCCATCGACAACGTGCACGCCATAGAGGTATACAAGGGCGCCCAGCCGGTCCTGTTCGGCAACAACGCCTTCGCGGCCATCAACATCTTGCCTAAATACAAGAAGGAAGACGGCTTCTACACCCACGGCAAGCTGGCGGGCGGTTCCTACAACTCCCTGACCGAAATGGTTGAGACCGGCGGCAAGATCGAGGGCTTTGACTACTACCTGGTGCAGAGCTACCGCTACGGCGACGGCCAGCGCGACAACGCCGGGGGCTCGCTACAAAACTACTACGGCAACATCGGCTACAGCTTCAACCCGCACCTGCGCCTGAGCCTGTTGGTGAACTACACCAATAACTGGTCCGAAGACCCCGGCCCCGAGGGGCACCCAGAGGAAAGCGACGGCACCTTCAAGACCAGGGACACCATCAGCATCCTCAAGCTGGAAGACAAGTACGACTGGGGCTATGGCTACGTGAAGGCCTATTGGGATGATGGGCACCTGGACTGGCAGGACCAGAGCGACGGCAGCGACACCCGCACCGACTACAACAACTACGGCATCCGCATCAACCAGACCCTGACCATGTGGCAGGGCGGCGCCCTGACCCTGGGATTCGACCAGGACTACCTCTCCGGCAAAGTTTTAAACATCAGCGCCAGTGGCACCCAGAAAGGCGGTGAAAAGGAAACCTTCCGCCTGTCCCAGCCCTACGCGGCCATCAGCCAGGAGTTCAAGTTGGGCGAGGTCAGCTTCATTCCCTCGCTGGGCGCGCGCTACTTTGACCACAACAACTTCAGCTCGGAAACCGGGTATCAGGCCGGGGCCATCGTGCGCTATCAGGACAGCGAGTTGCACGCCAACTTCGCCCACACCTACAATTACCCGGGCGTGTACGTGGTGCAGCAATCCAAGCTCTACTGGAACAACAGCCTGTGGGAGAACCTCAAACCCGAGGAGCTGAACCATTTCGAGTTGGGCGTGTCCCAGAAATTCGCCTCCTGGGTCAAGGCCGACCTCACCTATTTCCGGGACAAGGGCAGCGACCGCCTGGTGCTGGTCTACAACCCCACCCACTGGGAGAACATCGGCGACTTCGACAACCAGGGCATCGAGGGCAATATCACCTTCTACCCAACGCGCAACCTGGCCCTGTTCGTAGGCGGCACCTACCTGGACCGCAGCCCCGAGGACACCCCCTACGCCCCGGAGTGGAGCGGGTCGGCGGGAGCCAACTGGCGTTTCCTGCCCGGCTGGATGGCCAGCGTGGACGCCCAGTACGTAGATGAGTACTACGTCAGCGACACCCGCTACGCGGGTACGCGCAAAATGGTGGACGGCTTTTTGGTCTTCAACGCCAAGGTCAGTTACGCCTTCAAGATGATGGGACTGGACATGAAAGTATTCGCCGCGGGCGAAAACCTGACCAACCAGGACTACGAGTACAAGCCCGGCTATCCCATGCCGGGCATCAACGGCATGCTGGGCGTGGAGTTCAGCTTTTAAACCAGGGAGGCGGGTCCGTCCAGCGGCGGTCCCGCCTCTTGTAAAAGACGGCCGGAGACGATCTATCAGCCTATGAAACACCATCACGCCACACTGCCCGCCCCCGTGGCCGAAAGCCTGGGTGGCGATCTGGTATCCCGCTACGGCGCGGGCCTACGGCGGCGCTACCTAATCCTGGCCGCCCTGGCCGTGCTCACCGTCCTGATGGCCCTGCAGGCGATTGCGGTGGGGGCCTACGACCTTTCACCCTACAAGGTGCTGCTCATCTTGCTGGGCCAGGGCGAAGGGGCCCAGTCGGTGGTTGTGTTCAACATCCGCCTGCCGCGCATCGTGGCCGCCATCGTCACCGGCTGGGGCCTGGGCATCTCCGGCCTGCTCACCCAAAGCCTATTACGCAACCCCCTGGCCTCTCCCTTCACCCTGGGCATGAGCCACGGCGCGGCTTTCGGCGCCGCCTTTGCCATTGTGTTCATGGGGGCCGGAGCGGTGAGCACCAGCGCCCTGTACAGCGCCGGATCGGGCGACTTCATGTTCAGCAGCCTTTACGCCGTAACCCTGATGGCTTTTGCCGGAGCCATGGCCGCCACGGTGGTGATTGTCCTGCTGGCCCGCATGCGCCAGATGAGCGCCTCGGCGGTGATCCTGGCCGGAGTGGCCATGTCCTCGCTGTTCATGTCCGGCACCATCCTCATCCAATATTTCGCCACCGAGGTGGAAATCGCCACCGTGGTGTTCTGGACCTTCGGCGACGTGGCCCGCTCCAACTGGCGCGAGATCCTGGTGCTGGCCGTGGCCACCCTGCTGGTAAGCGCCTATTTTCTGCGACACCGCTGGGACCTCAACGCCCTGCTGGCCGGCGAGGAAACCGCCCAGGCCCTGGGGGTGCACGTCACCCGCCTGCGCCTGCTGGGCATGTTCCTGGCCTCCCTGCTGGTGGCCTTGGCCACCGCCTTCCACGGCATCATCGCCTTCTTGGGCCTGCTGGCCCCGCACATCAGCCGCCGCCTGGTGGGCGGCGACCACCGCCTGCTGGTGCCTTGCTCCGGCCTGGTGGGCTCGGCCCTGCTCTTGGCCGCGGACACGGTGGGCCGTCTGGTGGTGGGCTCGGGCAGCCTGCCGGTGGGGGTGCTCACCTCTTTCATGGGCGCGCCGCTGTTCCTCTATCTGTTGCTAAAGGGGAAGCGGCTATGACCCTGGAAGCCAAAGATCTGCATTTCAACTACAACGGCCAGCCGGTGCTGCGCGGGCTCAACCTGTCCCTGGAGCACGGCGAGATCACCGGCATCCTGGGGGTCAACGGCGCGGGCAAGTCCACCCTGCTCCGCTGCCTCAACCGCATCCTGCGCCCTCAAAAGGGCGTGGTCATGGTCGAGGACCGCGACCTAAGCAAGCTGGGGGGCGAGCAGATCGCCCGGCTCATCGGCTACGTGGCCCAAAGCCAGGAGCGCGAACCGCTCAGCGTGTTCGACGCGGTGCTCCTGGGCCGCAAGCCCCATATCAAGTGGCAGGCCACCTCCCACGACCTGGAGGTGGTGACTCGGGTGCTGACCCAGATGGGCCTGGAGCCCCTGGCCCTGCGCCCGGTGTCCAGCCTGAGCGGCGGCGAGGCCCAGAAGGTGGTCATCGCCAGGGCCCTGGCCCAGGAGCCTCACCTGCTGCTGTTGGACGAACCCACCAGCAACCTGGACCTGCGCAACCAACTGGAGGTCATGGAACTGCTCATGCAGGCGGTGCGCGACCAGGGCCTGGGCGCGGCGGTGTGCCTGCACGATATCAACTTGGCCCTGCGCTATCTGGACCGCATAGTCTTGATGAAGCAGGGGCAGGTGCACGCCCTGATCACTCCCGAGGAATTGACCGCCGACATCATTCGGCAAGTTTACGGCGTGGAGGCGATTCTGGCCGAGGTGGAGGGCCACCGGGTGGTCATCCCCCGCAGCGCGTCCCCCCGCAAACCGGCCCGCCCCGCAACCCAGTATGCCACCTAGGAGAGAGCACGATGTTTCCGGCAAATTATAAGCGCCTATTTTTCTTCATCCTGGCGGGCCTGCTGCTTTTGGCCCTGGCGCCCCTGGCCCAAGCCGCGGGCACCATCCAGGTGACCGACCTCACTGGGCGCAAGGTAACGGTGCCCCTGAGCCCCTCGCGCATCGTGTGCCTGGGGCCGGGATGCCTGCGTCTCATCGTCTATCTGGAGGCCCAGGACAAGGTGGTGGGCATCGAGGCCCTGGAAAAGCGCTTCCCCCACGGGCGGCCCTATTACTACGCCAAACCCGAACTGGCCAAGCTGCCGGTCATCACCCCCGGCGGGGTCCCGGCCATCAACAACCTGCCCGACTTGGAGGGAGTGCTCAAGGTGCGGCCCCAGGTGGTGTTCGTCACCTACCTGCAAAAGGCCAAGGCCGATCAGTTGCAGTCGCTGCTCAACATCCCGGTGGTGGTGCTGTCCTACGGCCCCTTCGCCTCCTTTGACAAGGTGGTGCTGGACTCCATCCTCCTGGCCGGGCGCATCCTGGGTAAGGATAAGCGGGCCCAGGCGTTGGTGGCCCAGATGGAGGCATGGCAAAAGGACCTGGCCCGGCGCGGAGCCCTGGCCAAGGAGCGGCCCGGAGCCTACGTGGGCGGCATCGGCTTCAAGGGCGTGCACGGCCTGGAGAGCACCGACCCACACTACCTGCCCTTCCGCTGGGTGGGAGCCAAGAACCTGGCCGCCGCCCCGAAAAAAGCCGGGCATGTCATGCTGGACAAGGAACAGCTTCTGGGCTTGAACCCGGAATACATCTTCGTGGACGGCGGCGGCCTGGCCCTGGTGGCGGCGGACTACGCCAAGAAGCCCGAGTTTTACAAAAACCTGAAGGCCTTCCAAACCGGCCGGGTTTATGTGCTGCATCCCTTCAACTGGTACACCACCAACCTGGGCACCGCCTTGAGCGACGCCTACGCCATCGGCAAGATTTTGCAGCCCGAGGAGTTCAAGGACGTGATCCCTGCCGCCCAGGCCGACGTGATTTACACCTTCCTCCTGGGCAAGCCGGTATACGCGGCCATGGCCAAACGCTACGGCCCCCTGGGATGCCCGCCTCCTTTCATGAAGGAACCCCAAAAATGAACCAGGCCAAGGCTGAGTTTTTCGACGCCCAGGTGGCGGCCGGTTGGGCGGCCGAGGAATATGGCGACACCGAGCGCCCCAAGCTGGAGCGCCTGCTCCGGCAAAGCGAGTTGGAGCCGGGCCACTGGGTGTTGGAGCCGGGTTGCGGCACCGGACGCCTCAGCGAGGTGCTGGCCCAGGTGGTGGGCCCCACCGGCCACCTGGTGGCCACGGACATCAGCCAGGGCATGGTGGCCGCCTGCCGCAAACGGGTGGCCGGGCTCTCCTGGGTCAGGGTGGAGCGGATCGCGGTGGAGAACTTCCGCGCCCCGGCAGTCAGCTTCGACCGGGTGGTGTGCCACCAAGTGTTCCCCCATTTCGACGACCAGCCCGCCGCCCTGGCCCACCTGGTGAAGCTGCTCAAGCCGGGGGGAGTGCTTACGGTGGTGCACTTCATGCCCAGCGCGGTGATCAACGACACCCACCGCAAAGCGGGCACGGTGGTGGAAAAGGACATGCTGCCCCCGCCCGAGGAAATGCGCCGTATGATGGAGCATGCCGGGCTTGATTTGGAAACCCTGGTGGACGACGAGCTGGGCTATCTGCTCAAGGCCCGCCTGCCCTCCGCCTAGACAAGCTTAGATAAATTTTCCCAACGGGAATTGCACAGGAGGCTTCAACCATGGCTGGATGCGAACTTTCCCCTGAACAGATCGAAAAGGCGGTGGACTTCCACGGCCACTGGTGCCCCGGCCTGGCCATCGGCCTGCGGGCCGGCGAATACGTGCTGAACCACATGGGCCGCTCCGAGGACGAGCAGATAGTGGCTCTGGTGGAGACCGACATGTGCGCGGTGGACGGAATTCAGTCCCTCACCGGCTGCACCTTCGGCAAGGGCAACCTGCTGTATCAAGACCACGGCAAGCTGGCCTTCAGCTTCTACCGCCGGGGCGACGGCAAGGGCGTGCGCCTGGTGTTCGACGCCAACCGCCTGGGCAGCCCGGACTCGGAGTTCACCGAGCTTAACCGCAAGTGGCTCAAAAGCGAGGCCACCCCGGAAGAGGTGGAGAGGCTGATGAAGATGCGCCAGGAGCGCACCGACGACATCATGACCTCGGACCTCAAAGAGCTGTTCGAGGTGAAGGAGCCGGACGCGGCCATGCCCCACTCGGCCCGCATCCTCACCAGCCTGGTGTGCGAGGCATGCGGCGAGTCGGTGATGGAGTCGCGCACCCGCCGCCTGGAAGGGCGCACCATGTGCATCCCCTGCTTCCAGAAACAAGGCTAGCCACGCGCCGGAGCCGACCCCTCTTTTCGCCTGCCCCCAACCGGTAATATGCTTCACGGCCCCGCCCACCCGGGCGGGGCGAGGAGAACCACCATGCCCTCTCCCCCTGGGAGCAAGCTACAAAACCACGGCCAACAACCCACGGTCAACGGTTCGCCCAACTTTCACCACGGCTTTTTCTATCTGATCGGCTGCGGTCCGAACGACCCCCAGACCGCCACCCTCCAGGCATTGGAAACCATGGCGCGCATGGACGCCATCCTGGCCCCGGCCCGCCAGGCGCGGCTGTTCGCCGACTACATTGGTGGCATCCCCATTCCCTTTGATCCCTGGGAGGGGTTCTGGGACTACCAGGGCAAGCACTTCGCCACCCTCAGCCCCGAGGAGAGCAAGCTGTTTCGCCAAAACCGGGCCAGGTTGCTGGGGGATCGGCTGGGAGAGATCCGGGCCATGCTGGACAAGGGCCTGGACGTGGGCCTATTGGAGTTCGGCAATCCCTGCCTTTTCGGGCCGGGGCAAAGCTACGCCGAGCAGCTCAAGCCCCAGGAGGTGATCGTGATACCGGGCATGGGGGCCGACGCGGCGGCCATGGCCGCCCTGAAGGCCAGCATCCTGCCCTCTCACGAGGCCCGCTTTCTGCTCCAGGCCGCACCCTTCGTGCTCACCGGCCAGGGTCTCAAGCCCGACATGTCCCTGGACGAGCCCAGCCCCGAGGCCCAGGAGCTGCTTTCCCTGCTGGCCAAGCAGGAGCACAGCGCCATCTTCTACATGGCCCTGGCCGACGCGCCCCGCTTGTTCGAGATGCTGCGCCGCCACCTGCCCGCAGACCTGCCCTGCGCGGCCGTGTATTGGGCGGGCGACTCTGAGCGCCAGCGGGTGCTCAGGGGCACCCTGGAGTCCCTGCCCGCCAAACTGGCCGAGGACCCGGAGCGCTTCATGGGCCTGCTGCTCATTGGCCGCTTCCTGGAGGGGCAGCCCTTCACCGCCGCCCACAACCGCTCCCCGGCCATGGCCGAGGCCGCGCACGGCGAGAAAAGCTGACCGAACGGGCCGCATGGCCCGGTCGGGTGATTCGCGGCCGGGCACGGCGTGCTGTACTTGGGGTGTGGATCATCAACCAAACGGAGCGATGACATGATATCCCCCAGGCAGAACGAAGCTTTTGAGAACTTCCTGGCCACGGTCAAGGACAACGGCGTCCTGGACGAGGAGACCACCATCCTGGCCTTTTTGACCGCTGCTCTGGCCATCCGTTGCCGCCACTGCGCCGAGCGTTTCATCGACTACGCCAAGAACCTGGGCATAAGCGACGAGAAGATGGGCGCGGCGGCGGCCATTGCCATGTGCGTGCGGGCGGGCAGCGCCCGAGCCCTGGCCTTTGAGATTGCCGAAGCTCAGGATTAGGGGCCACCAGTCAAGGGAGATGTGACATGACCAATAAACAAGCCCAACCTCGGGCCGTTTTCGGACAGATACGGCAAGACTATTTAGCTCAACTGCGCGGGGTCTGGGACGGCATCGACTTTGCCACCCTGGGAGTGGAGCGAGAGGCGGACACCGCCGTAATCCCCTTTTTTGGCCTGTCCAACCGGGTGAGTCTGGCGGAAGGCTTCAGAGACCCCAACGGCAAGCAACCCTCTCATGCCACCTGCGTGGCTCTGGCCAAGTACCTTTTGCAAAACGCCGGGGGCCCAGGCTCGGACAACGAGTGGGTGGCCCTAAAGCAGTTCCCCGACGCCGCGCCGTTCGTGGAGGGTTTTGCCAATACGGTGGAGCGCAAGATCGCCAAGGAGTTCGTAGGCAAGGGCGAGGCGTTGGCCGCCGGATGCGCCCGATGGGGCGGCAAGCCCTTTGACGCAGGGCTGTCCTACGACCTGGTGATGCGCCTGGAGGCCCTGCCCCGGGTGCCCCTTTTGTTGCTGTTCAACGACGAGGAAGACCCCTTCCCGGCCCAGTGCTCGGTTCTGTACAGCCAAGACGCGCCCCGCTATTTGGACATGGAGTGCCTGGCCATAATGGGCATCACCTTGTCCCAACGCCTGGTGGCCGGGCTCAAAGGCGGCTCGGACCAGAACCTGGTGGGCTAAGCACCTACGGGCCGCAAAAAGGCGGCCCGAAACCGGGGCGGAGATGCCGTTTCCCACCCCGGCTCCGGACCGCTGAGAGCCCCCTTGGCCGGGCCGCTCACTATAGTGCCGCTATTGCCGCTCCAATCTAGCTAGAAGGCGATGGCCAACTGGCTGGTTATGGTGTCGCTGCTGTCGTCGTTGGTGTAGTCGCCGTGCAGGTATTCCAGGCTAAGCACGGTGTCGGGCAAAAACTCCCAGGAAGCCACCGCGCCCCAGCGGGTTTCGGGGAACTCCTCGAACACGTCGCCGGCCTTGCCGTACTTGGCGGCAAAGGTCCACTGGTCCCAAGGCATGACCGCCAGTTCCACGTTGAGGGCCCAAGGCTTGGCCTTGTGCTCGCCGGCGTATTCCAGCTCGCCTTGTTTGAACTCGTCCAGGGCGGTGATGTATTCCGCCTGCAGGGCCAACATCTTCCAACTGGCCGAGGCCATGAACGACAGGCCGCCCACCAACTCGCTGAGCTGATCGTCAGGCACCTGCTCGCTCAAGAAGCTGGAGGAGGCGATGTTGTTGATGTAAGCCACGCCCGCGGCGATGCTGCCATCGGGGAGAACCCCCTCGGGAGTGCTGAACTGGGCGCGGGCGTAGTAGGTGTTGATCATGTTGTCCGGGTCGTCGCTAAACTCATGCACGTTGGAGTTGAAGATACCCGCGCCGATGTTGATCCAGTCGGCGGAGTAGCCGATCTCCACCGCGGAGTCCTGGGTCTCGAACAGCTCCTTGGTGATGGGGTCGGAGATGAAGTAGCTCTCGAACAGGCCCACCGCCGGGTAGATGCGACCGGCCATGAGGTACCAGGGAACATCGTCGGTCTGGCCCAAGAGGATAAAGGCCTCGTCGATGTCCACCGGCTCGGTGCTGCCCTCTTCCCACAGGAAGTGCATCACGCCGGTGACGTACTTGTTGATGGCCGCCTCCACGAACAACTCGGCGGTGGCCAGGCTGATGTCCGAGTTGTTCTCGTCACCCTTCTTGTTGCGGCTCATGCGCTCCCAGTTGGCCTCCACCTCCACCGCGCCGTAGAACTTCAGGCGCTTGCCCGCCTCGGAGAAGAGGCCCTTGGGCAATTCCTCTCTGGTGCGCGACAGCTCCTGGGAGGCCTTGAGGGAGCGTCCGCTGGTGGCGCGGGCTTCCATGGCCACGTCGTTGGCCTTTTTGGCGTCTTCCTGAGCCTTGTCCAGCTTCTGCTCCAGCTCCGACACCTTGGCCTTGAGGGCCTGCAACTCCCGCATCATGGCTTCGCTGGTGGTGTCGGCGCTGAAAGCCAGGGTCGGCGCCGCCAACAACAAGCCCATGGCGAGTATAAGAATCTTACTTGGCAAAGCCTTCACTTCTCCTGATCTCCTTTCATCGTTGTCAAAAGGCCGGGCAGGCAGGGCCCGGCTAATCCCTTGCCTGGTGCTTGCAGCCGCAAGAGGCGCAGTCGCCCCCGCAGGTGCAGGACTTGCCTTGTTTTGGCTCCTCAGGCAGCGCGATCGGTTCCTTGTGTTGCTTCTCAGGCACAGACTTCTCCTGTCCGAAATTTGTTTTCGGTTAATAAAGTCCGTTTTAATCAGCTATTTGTCTCGACTATTGGGATGGAGGCAGGTGCCCATTATCTGGGCTCACCCCAACATAGGCCTGGCTCTTTTGGCCCAGGCCGCGCTACGGGCCGCAACGTGGGTTCATGATTTGTTTTCCTTGTCCAGGGGCTCGCCGCCGAGGCGGCAGCAGGTGTGCACCTGCGTGAAATCGCCGCCAGTGCCGCAACCTCCTTCCCCGCAGCCGCAGCCGCAGCCGCAACCCGGGCCTCGCCCCTTGGCGGTGCGCCACCAGCGGCGGCCCAGCCAAAGGGCCACCGAGGCGACGACCAAAGCCACGATCAGTAGATCAAGCATGTTCCTACCCCAATCCCAGGAGCAGGCCGCCCTGGTAGACCAGGAAGGAGATTACATAGGCGCTAACTGTGGTGTAGGCCACCGCGAACAGGGGCCACTTCCAGCCGCCGGTTTCGTTGCGGATGACCGCCACGGTGACAAAGCAAGGGGCGTAGATCATGACGAAGAGCATCAGGGCGAAGGCCTTGAGGGGATTCCATCCCGGCTCTTTGGCCAGCCGCTCGCTGAGGCCCACGGTGTCTTCCGGGTCCACCTCGCCCATGCTGTAGGCGGTGCCCAGGGTGGAGACCACCACCTCCTTGGCCGCGAAGCCGCCCACCAGGGCCACGTTGGTGCGCCAGTCAAAGCCCAGGGGAGCGGTGACGTAGTGCAGGGCCCGGCCCATACGCCCGGCCACGGAGTGGGCCAACTCGGCCTGGCCCTTGTGGTATTCGACCTCCTGGCGAAGCTCCTTGGTGGTGGCCGCCTGCACCTTGGCGTCCCAGGCCGCGGCCTGATCCTCGGGCAGGGCCGGGAAGCTCATCAGGGCCCACATGAGGATGCTGATGCCCAGGATCACGGTGCCCGCCTTTTTGATGTACTGCCAGGTGCGCTCCCAGGTGTGGATCAGCAGGCCGCGCAGGGTGGGCAGGCGGTAGGGCGGCAGCTCCATGACAAAAGGCGAGGTCTCTCCCTTGAGCACCGTCCAGCGCAGGATGCGCGCGGCGATGAGGGCCAGGCCCCAGGAGACCAGGGTGAGGGCGAAGAGCATCTGGGCCTCGCGGGCGGCGAAGAAGGCCCCGATCAACAGGGCGTACACCGGCAGTTTGGCCCCGCAGTTCATCATGGGCACGGTGAGGATGGTGGCCAGGCGCGCCTTGGGGTCGCGCAGGGTGCGGGCGGCCATGACCCCGGGCACCGCGCAACCGCCGCTGATGCCGCCGCTGACAATCATGGCCATCACGCTGTTGCCGTGCAGGCCGAAGTTTCTCAGCACCCGGTCCAGCAGATAGGCCACACGGGCCAGGTAGCCGGTATCCTCCAGGATGGCGATGGTAAAGAACATGAACATGATCAAGGGAACGAATCCCAAGACCCCGCCCACGCCGTCGATGATGCCGCTGATCACCAGGGACTTGACGAAGCCCTCGGGGATGGCCGCCTCGGCGACCCCGCCCAGCCAGCCGAACAGCCCCTCCAGCCAGCCCACGGGTATTTCGCTGGCCCAGAAGACGAACTGGTAGATGCCGTAGAGCACCGCCAGCAGGATCAGGGGCCCCACCAGGCGGTTGGTGAGCACCTTGTCGATCTTGTCGCTAAGCTCCAGGCGCTGGGCCCTGGTTTCCTGCACCGCCTGGCGGTAGATGCCGCCGATGAATCCGTAGCGGTAGTCGGCGATGACCCCCTCGGGATCGTCGTCCATGGTCAGCCTTAGGTGATCGCGTAGCTTTTGGCGCAGGGGCTCCATATGCCCGGCCAGGCCGGGATCCTGGGAAACCTGCTTTTGCACCTCGGCGTCGTTTTCCAAAAGCTTCAGGGATACCCAGCGGGCACCCAGGGGCGACCAGGCCAGGCTGTTGCCGTTGAACTTGCCGGTCAGCTCCAGCAGGGCCTGGTCCACATCCGGGCCATAAGATAGCTCCAGGGGACGCCACTGCTTTTGGCGGAGGGCTGTCTCCACCGCCTCGCCCAACAGCTGCTTGACGCCCTTGCCCTTGCGGGCCACGGTGGGCACCACCGGCACCCCCATGAGGCGGCTGAGCTTGTCCGGGTCGATCTTCAGGCCCCGGCCCTCGGCCACATCCATCATGTTCAGAGCGATGACCAGGGGCACGCCCAGCTCCATGAACTGCACCGCCAGGTACAGGTTGCGCTCCAGGTTGGCCGCGTCCACCACGTCGATTACCACGTCGGGCTTCTGCTTGATGAGGTAGTCCCGGGCCACCAGCTCTTCCATGGAGTAGGCGGTGAGGCTGTAGGTGCCCGGCAGGTCCACTATCTCCAGGTCGTGGCCGTTCAGGGAAATGTGGCCCCACTTTTTCTCCACAGTCACCCCGGGGTAGTTGCCCACGTGCTGGCGGGCTCCGGTGATGGCGTTGAACATGGAGGTCTTGCCGGAGTTGGGGTTGCCGGCCAGGGCGATGGTTATCTTTTCTCCGGACATGCCTAACCCTCCTCCGTCTGAACCAGGATGTGGTCCGCTTCGTTGTTGCGCAGGGTGAGGTTGTAGCCCTTGAGCTTTATCTCCACCGGGTCCTTGAGCGGCGCGCGGCCCATGACCGTGAAGACGGTTCCCGGCACTATCCCCATGTCCCGGATGCGCCGCCCCATTTCGCCGCCCACGGTTATCTTTTTGATCACCGCCTGCTGGCCCACGCGCAGCATCCTTAATGTTTCAAAATTTTCCAATGGTTCTCTCCCGTGGCTTGCTTAGTTGAGTCCGAAATTGATGAAGCGTTCGCCCCTGAACCCCTTGAGCGTCTCTTCCAGGGACCCGCATCCGGTCTGACGCAGGGCGCAGAAGGGCTTGGAGCAGCGTTTGCACTCTTTCTTGACGGCGTTGAGGGCGGCGTGGGAGTTGATGGAGGTTATGAACACCACCAGATCGGCGTTGGCCACTCGCTGCTTGAGGCGGCGGTTGCCGCTCTGCAGCTTTCCGGTGTGAAACTCGCACTCACCCCCCAGGCGGCTGACCGTTTCGCGGTAATTTGGCTCCAGGCGATCCAAGCCGCCGATGATCATCACCTTGCGGCCCTGTAAGGGGCAGTGTTCGCAGACCTCAGCCCCACACGAACCAGGGGCGGCGCAGGCCTTGTTTGCCGAATTTTTGCCTCTGCGGGTTAAAGATGCCCGGCTCTCCACGTTAACCAACTCCTATTTAATTAGGTGTGTCTAACTTTATGACCAAAAAAATACCCGCCAAAGACCGTTGGTGATGTCGCCTTCAGGCTCGGCGGGTTAGCTTATTAAGTTAGATAGCACTTACATTATAATGTGTCAATAATTTTTTATGGGGGCACTGCACATCGCAAAGTTAGTGATTATTCCGCCTTAGCGGCCCGGGGTTGGTCGCGGTATCTTTTGCGGTCACCGCAACGCCCGGAAGAAGATGCCTGTCTTGCCGCCGCCTTGCTTAATTTCAATATAAACGTGCCTATCCATAGATAAACATCATTTGACACCCCGACCGCGAAATAGTATGTCATCTGTGACATAATGTCTTTTATGACATATTAGCGATCCTTGGTTTGAACCGGATGCCCCACCGGCCGACAACCCTGAATACGAATGCTGTGGAGAGCCCAAAATGGCTGATCCTTCCCTGATTCTCAACGGCAAGCCCGTGGAGTTCCAACCAGGCCAAACCATCCTGGAAGCGGCCCAGGCCCAGGGGGTGCGCATCCCCACCCTGTGCTATCTCAAGGGCTGTTCGCCCACCGCCGCCTGCGGCATCTGCGTGGTGGAAGTGGCCGGCAGCGACCACCTGATGCTCTCATGCTCCACCCCGGCCGAAGCGGGCATGGACATCAAGACCGACAGCGAGATGGTGTGCGCCTCCCGGCGCAAGACCCTGGCCGACTTGGTGGCCTCGGGCGACCACAACTGCTTCGTCATGGACCTGCCGCCCGACCAGTGGAGCGAGCGCCAGTTCGAGGTGATGCTCAAGCCCTGGCACGATCAGGTCTGCCCGGCCCACGGCGACTGCCGCCTGCAGGACCTGGTGGTGGAGTACGGCGTGAGCCTGCAAAGCCAGGAGGCCGCCCCGGCGGAGCGCCCCCTGGACGATAGCCACCCGGTGATCATCCGCGACTTCAGCCGCTGCATCCAGTGCGGGCGCTGCGTGCAGGCCTGCAATCAGGTTCAGGTGAACCGGGCCCTGCCCGAGATTGAGTTGGAAGCGCCGGGCAAGGCCAACGGCTGGCTGCCCGTGGCCGACTATGACAACTGCACCCACTGCGGCGAGTGCGTGCAGGCCTGCCCGGTGGGAGCCCTGTTCGAGCGCAAGGCCTACGGCCGCATCCACGGCCACGAGGCCACCAAGGTGCGCACCACCTGCCCCTATTGCGGGGTGGGCTGTCAGCTCTGGCTGCACGTGAAGGACGGCAAGGTGATCAAGGTCACCGGCGTGGAAGGGGCCCAGCCCAACCGGGGCCGACTTTGCGTCAAGGGCCGCTTCGGCTACGACTTCATCCACAGCCCCGAGCGCCTGACCACGCCTCTGATCAAGGAGAACGGCGGGTTCCGCGAGGCCTCCTGGGACGAGGCCCTGGACCTGGTGGCCAATCGCTTCATGGAGATAAAGGAGAAGCACGGCCCCGACTCCATTGCCGGGGTGAGCTGCGCACGCAGCATAAACGAAGACTCCTATAACATGCAGAAGCTTTTCCGCGCGGTGATCGGTACGAATAATATCGATCACTGCGCACGTACCTGACACGCTCCCACTGTCGCCGGTCTGGCGACTTCTTTCGGCTCCGGGGCCATGACCAACAGCTTTGCCGACTTTGACAAGGCCAAGATGTTTTTCGTCATCGGCTCCAACATGACCGAGGCCCACCCCGTGGCCTCGACCTTTGTCAAGAATGCGGTGAACAACGGGGCCAAGCTGGTTTTGGTGGACCCCCGGCGCACCGCCCTGGCGGACTTTGCCAAGGTTCATCTGCCGCTCAAAGTGGGCAGCGACATCGCCCTGCTCAACGGCCTGATGCACGTGCTCATCAAGGAAGACCTCTACGCCAAGGAATACGTACAAACCTGCACCGTGGGCTTTGAGGAGCTCAAGGCCACGGTGGAGAACTACCCGCCCGAGCGGGCCGAGGAGATCAGCGGGATTCCGGCCGAGCAGATCAAAGAGGTGGCCCGTTTGCTGGCCGCCAACCGCCCGGCCATGCTCATCTACACCCTGGGCATCACCGAACACACCTGCGGGGTGAACAACGTGATGAGCACCGCCAACCTGCAGATGCTCCTGGGCAATGTGGGTTTCGAGTGCGGCGGGGTCAACCCCCTGCGCGGCCAGAACAACGTGCAAGGGGCCTGCGACATGGGAGCTTTGCCTAACGTGTACCCCGGCTACCAGAAGGTCACCGACCCGGCGGCCAAGGCCAAGTTCGAAGAGGCCTGGGGAACGGAACTGGACGACAAGCTCGGCCTGATGATCCCGGCCATGATGGACGGCCTGCCCACGGGCCAGGTCAAAGCCTTCTACATCTTCGGCGAAAACCTCGCCAACACCGAGCCGGACATCCGGCACGTGGAGCACTGTCTGGAGTCGGCCGAGTTTGTGGTGGCCAACGACATCTTCCCCACCGAGACCACCCGTTTTGCCGACGTGATCTTCCCGGCCACCGCCTGGAGCGAGGACGACGGCACCTTCACCAACAGCGAGCGCCGGGTCAACCGGGTGCGCAAGGCGGTGGAGCCTCCGGGCCAGGCCAAGCCCAACTGGTGGGTGTTCAAGCAGATCGCCAAGCGCATGGGCCACGACTGGGAGTCCAACAGCGGCCAGGAGATATGGGACAACGAGATCTCGGTGCTGGCCCCCTCCATGGTGGGCATCAAGTTCTCGCGCATCGAGCACGACGGATTGCAGTGGCCGGTGCCCGACCTGAACCACCTGGGCACGCCGTTTTTGCACAAGGACGGCTGCTTCACCTGCGGCCTGGGCAACTTCAAGGCCGTGGAGTGGACCCCGCCCGCCGAAGTGGCTGACGAGGAGTACCCCTTTGTGCTAAGCACCGGGCGGCGTTTGTACCACTACCACACCCGCACCCAGACCGGGCGCAGTGGCGGGCTCAACGACCTGCTCAGCGAGGAGACGGCGGACATCTCGCTGGACGACGCCCAGCGCCTGGGCATCAGCCAGGGCCAGAAGGTGGCGGTGTCCTCCCGGCGTGGCCGAGTGGAGGTGACCGCCAAGGTCACGCCCCAGGTGCCCCCGGGCATGGTGTGGATGGCCTTCCACTTCCGCGAGGGCTGCGCCAACTGGCTCACCAACCCGGTGTACGACCCCGTCTCCCAGACCGCAGAGTACAAGGCCTGCGCGGTCAAGATAGAGCCAATCTAAGCGCGCGCCGGAAGCAAAAGAAAAGGGACGCCCTAAATGGGCGTCCCTTTTAATTTAGTGGTCGGCTGGTGGGTAAGGCCGCTCAGCCCTGCATTTCTATAATGATGGGGATGGCGTGCACCTGGTTGCTGATGACCCTGGTATGGCCCAAGCTCCAGGTGGCCTTGGCGGGGTCGGCCCCGGCCAACTCGCACACCCGCTGCACCACGCCCTTGAGGTTCAGCACCGGATGGCGGCCCAGCACCTGGGGCAGGCCGTAGGTGAGGTTGCAGGCCAGGCACTTGCCGGGCCTTTGGTGCAAGAGCAGCTCCAATTCCACTCGCCCTGCCTGTTCGCTACGGCACACCAGCTCGAAATCATAGGCCCCTTCGGAGGCGTCGCCATAGAGCGCCTCGAAGAAGTCGTCCGCCTTGCCGGCGGGAATCAACTGGGCCAGGGTTTGCTCGTCACAAATTTTGCCGTTGCCGGACATGTCTCGCACCTCTTGGAAATCTCTTGGGGTTTCAGGGGCGCTTCAATACGCTGTTGCTGGCCGCAGATTCTAATATAAAGCGCGGGGCACATCCAGCTTTGCTCGCGCCCATGAAATTTTTTTCTTGCCAAGCATCACATTACGTGTATATACATCAAGTATGGTTGATTCACGCAAATCAAAGGCACCGGGATCTCCTCCGGACCTTCCCATGCCCATGGACCGGGAACATTGCATCGCCATGGGCCGCACCTGCGTGGCCTACAACCTGCGCCGGGCCTCCCGCCTGGTGTCCCAGGTCTACGACCAGGCCCTTAAACCCACCGGGCTCAAGGTCACCCAGTTCAGCCTGCTGGTTTCCTTTGTACTGGCTCCAGGCAGCAAAATGGCCCAACTTGCCCAATGGCTGGGCATGGACCGCACCACCTTGAGCCGCAACCTGCGGGTGTTGGAAAAACGGGGTTTGGTTGATCTGGAACAGGGTCAACAAGACCGCAGGGAGCTTAAGGTGCGCATCACTCCGGAGGGTAAGAAAGTGTTTGAACAGGCCACCCCCTTGTGGCTGCAGGCCCAGGAAGAGGTGGTCGGCGGTATCGGCCAAGAAAGATGGGCCGAACTGGCCAAGGAACTCCGGTCCCTGGTGGCCAGTTTGAAATAATTTTTTTTCAGGAGAAAGGTGCATATACACGTTATGTCGCCGATCGCATGCAGAAGAAACAAGGAGAGCCTCCCAGAGCAGACGACCACGACCCCGCGCCCCAGGGCGGTTGCATCCCAGGGAGACCAGGGGCCGGACGAGGTGGTGGACCGCTACCTATCGGGCAACTTCCACGAGCGCCTCGACCTTTGGCTGACCCACCGTAATCTGCGCCAAACCTTCACCCGTTTGGAAAAAGCCATGGATTAGCGATGAGAGCGGCCCCCCCTTGCCGCAAAAAAATAATGTCCTGATTTTCTTTGGGCATAGCTTGGAGTATAAAATAAAGAATTGCCCAGCAGTTCTTTAGGAGGTCAGATGCCCAAGGTAGTCAAGATTCTCATCGTGCTGGTGTTGTTGGCGGGCGCGGCGGCGGGCGCTTACTACTATTTCTACTACGAGCAGGAGCACAAACCCAGCGACCGGCTGACCCTCTATGGCAACGTGGACATCCGCCAGGTTCACCTGGCCTTCCACGCCAACGGGCGCATATCACGCATCCTGGTGGAGGAAGGCGACACGGTTAAAAAGGACCAGCTCGTGGCCGAGCTGGACCCGGTGCGCTACGAGGCCAACCTGGCCCGAACCAAGGCCGAGGTGGCCGCCCAGGCGCAGATCCTGGCCCGCATGCTGGCCGGCACCAGGCACCAGGAGATAGCCGAGGCCAGAGCCCGCCTGGCCGCGGCCCAGGCCACCCTGCGCGACCAGACCAACCTGCACCGGCGCAACCAGGACCTCTACCAGCGCCGGGCCATCTCCTCCCAGACCATGGACACCATCCGGGCCCAGTACGAGAACGCCCGCGAATCGGTGAACCAGGCCCAACAAAGTCTCGACCTGGCTCTGGAAGGCCCCCGCAAGGAGGACATCGCCGCGGCCCGGGCCCAACTGGAGGCTCTCGAGGCGGCCCAGGCCCTGGCCCAGCGCGAGCTAATCGACACCAAGCTCTACGCCCCGGAAAACGGGGTGATCCAGCAGCGCATCCTGCAACCCGGCGACATGGCCTCGCCTTCGGTGCCCGCCTTCACCGTGGCCCTGAACAACCCCATCTGGGTGCGGGCCTATCTGCCCGAGACCGAGCTGGGCAAGGTGGCTTCGGGCGTGAGCGCCTCGGTGAGCACCGACAGCTTCCCCGGCAAGGCCTACAAGGGATGGATCGGCTACATCTCCCCCACCGCCGAGTTCACTCCCAAGACGGTGGAGACCACGGACCTGAGGACCAAGCTGGTCTACCGAGTCCGGGTGTACGTGTGCAATCCCAACAACGAGTTGCGCCTGGGCATGCCGGTTACCGTGACCATACCCCTGAAGCAAAAGGCCGAGGCCCATCGCGGGCAAAGCGACCCCTGCTCCGGCTCCTGAGCTAGCATGACGCAGACGGCCAACAGCCAAGACCCGGCCCTGGTGCTCCAGGGCGTACGCAAGGGTTTCCACAGCGGCGGCCGGGACGTGGTGGCTCTGGACGACGTTTCCGCCTCGGTGAAGCGGGGCATCGTCACCGGGCTAATCGGCCCGGACGCGGCGGGCAAGACCACCCTCATGCGCCTGGTGGCCGGGCTGCTCCTGCCCGATCAAGGAGAGATCACCGCCCTGGGCCTGGACGTGCGGCGCAAACCCTTGGAGGTGCAGTCCTCCCTGGGCTACATGCCCCAGCGCTTCGGGCTCTACGAAGACCTCACCGTGCAGGAGAACCTGGACCTTTATGCGGACTTGCAAAACCTGCCCCCCTCCGAGCGCAAAGAGCGCTACGAACAGCTCATGAAGCTCACCGGCCTGGCCCCCTTCACCGACCGCCTGGCCGGAGCCCTGTCCGGAGGCATGAAGCAGAAGCTGGGCCTGGCCTGCTCCCTGGTGCGGCCCAAAGACCTGCTGCTCTTGGACGAGCCCACCGTGGGAGTGGACCCCTTGTCGCGGCGCGAACTGTGGGAAATCGTCTACAACCTGGTGGAGCACCAGGGCATGACCGTGTTGTTGTCCACCGCCTACCTGGACGAGGCCGAGCGCTGCCAGGAGGTGATTCTCATGCACATGGGCAAGCTCCTGGACCATGGCAAGCCCCAGAAGTTCACCAAGACCATGCAAGGCCGCAGCTTCATGGTCACCGCCCCGGAGATGAACAAGCGCCAACTCCAGCGCCAGCTTAACCAGGCCCCGCCGGTGCTGGACGCCCTGATCCTGGGCGAGGGGGTGCGGGTGGTCACCAAAGAGGCTCAGGAGCCCACCCCGGCGGAATTGGGCGGCCAGGACGGCGACCTGAGCATCGAGGCGGTGCCGCCGCGCTTTGAAGACAGCTTCGTGGCCATGCTGCGGGAGCTGGGCCAGGAGGTGACCACCCCCTCCCAACCCGGCGAGCGGCGATGCGCCGAAGCCTGTGACGGTCCGGTCATCGAGGTGGAGAACCTCAAGCGGCGCTTCGGCGACTTCATGGCCGTGGACGGCATCAGCTTCGTGGTGGAGCACGGCGAGGTGCTGGGCCTGCTGGGAGCCAACGGCGCGGGCAAGTCCACCACCTTCCGCATGCTCTGCGGACTGCTGCCGCCCAGCGAGGGACGCCTGCACGTGGCCGGGCACAACCTGCGCAAGGCCGCGGCCAAGGCCCGCCAGAGCATCGGCTACATGGCCCAGCGCTTCAGCCTCTACGCCAACCTTTCGGTGGTGGAAAACCTGCGCTTCTTCGCTCGGGTCTACGGCCTGAACATAGCCCGGCGCAAAGAGCGGGTGCAATGGGCCCTGGAGGAGTTTGAGCTGGCTGAGTTGGCCAACGCCACCAGCGGACAGCTTCCCCTGGGCTACAAACAGCGCCTGGCCCTGGCCGCGGCCCTGATGCACGAGCCGGAGATTCTCTTCCTGGACGAGCCCACCTCCGGGGTGGACCCCCTGGCTCGCCGCGAGTTTTGGCGGCGCATCAACGCCCTGGCCGAGAGCGGAGTCACCGTGCTGGTGACCACCCACTTCATGGAAGAGGCCGAATACTGCGACCGGGTGGTGATTATGGACCGGGGCAAGGTCCTGGCCGAAGGCACTCCCGAGGAGATCAAGAAGGCCCGCCGCACCGAGGACGACCCCTCCCCCACCCTGGAGGACGCCTTCATCGCCCTGATCGAGCACAACAAGCAGATGCTTGAAAAGGAGCAGGCGGCATGAGGCGGGGCATGCCTGGCTGGCGGCGGCTCAAGGGGCTGATCCGCAAGGAGTCCTACCAGATCATCCGCGACCCCTCCAGCATCGCCATCGCCTTTGTCCTGCCCGCGGTGCTGCTTTTTATTTTTGGTTACGGCGTATCCCTGGACGCCAAAAACGTACCCCTGGCCCTGGTGGTGGAGCAACCCAGCCCGGCCACGGCCAGCCTCACCGGCGACTTCCAGGACTCCCAGTGGTTCGAGCCCAAGCACTTCAACGACATCCACGCGGCCCAGGAGGCCCTGCGCCACCGGAAGGTAATGGGCATCCTGTGGCTCAGGAGCAACTTCACCCGGGAGCTGTTCAGCGGAGGCCCCGCGCCCATCGGGCTTTTCCTTAACGGCGTGGACGGCAACACCGCCCGCATCGTGGCCGGTTACGTGCAAGGGGTCTGGGGAAAGTGGCTGGTGCGCTACGCCCAGAGCCAGGGCCGGGAGGTGATCCTGCCGGTGAACGTGGAGCAGCGCATCTGGTTCAACCCCGAGGTGCGCTCCACCAACTTCCTGGTGCCCGGCCTCATCGCGGTGATCATGACCCTCATTGGCGCCCTGCTCACCTCCATGGTGGTGGCCAGGGAGTGGGAGCGCGGCACCATGGAGGCCCTGCTGGTCACTCCGGTGCGCCTCCGGGAGATTCTCCTGGGCAAGCTCATCCCCTATTTCGTGCTGGGCATGGGAGGCCAGATACTCTCGGTGGCCATGGCGGTGTGGCTCTTCGAGGTGCCGCTCCGGGGTAGCCTGTGGGTGCTCATGGGCGTCTCGGCCCTGTTTTTGCTGGCCGCCCTGGGCATGGGCCTGCTCATCTCCACCGTGGCCCACAACCAGTTCGTGGCGGGGCAGTTGGCCATCTTCACCACCTTTTTGCCCGCCTTCATCCTCTCTGGTTTTATCTTCGACATAGGCAGCATGCCCGGCTGGGTGCAGGCCATCACCCACGTCATCGCGGCGCGCTATTTCGTGCAGGTATTGCAAAGCGTGTTCTTGGCGGGCGACGTGTGGCCGGTGATCCTGGTGAATTCCGTAGCTTTGGTCATAATGACCGCCGTTTTCATGGGCCTGGTGCGGCTGCGCAGCCGCAAACGGCTGGAGTGAGGGGGCTAGGTGTTTAGACGAATATGGGCATTGGTGGTCAAGGAGTTCATGGCCTTGTTGAAGGACAAGACCAGCCGGATGACTCTTATCATCCCTCCCTTGTTCCAGTTGTTCATTTTCAGCTACGCGGCCAGCTTTGACCTGAACCAGGTGAACTACGCGGTCTACAACCAAGACCCTGGCATCGCCTCCCGGGAACTCTTGGGCTACTTCAAGGGCTCGCCCGCCTTCAAGCTGACCGCCACTCTGGACCACCTGGGCCAGGTGGCCCCGGCGGTCAACGAACAAAAGGTGTTGATGGTGCTGAACATCCCCCAGGACTTCACCCGCAACATGCTTGAGGGCCGCTCCGGGCAGTTGCAGGTAATCATCGATGGGCGCAACTCCAACACCGCCATGGTGCTGCTGGGTTATATCAACACCATCGTGACCAGCTTCAGCACGCAATGGTCCAAGGATCACGGCTGGGCCAGCCCTCCCACCGAGCTCAAGGTGCGCACCTGGTTCAACCCCAACCTGGAGAGCCGCTGGTTCATCGTGCCGGGCATCGTGGGTCTTCTAACCCTGGTGGTGGCCCTGGTGGTCACCGCCCTATCCGTGGCCCGGGAGCGCGAGGCCGGCACCTTTGACCAGCTACTGGTAACCCCCCTGCACCCGGCGGAGATACTCATCGGCAAGGCGCTGCCGGGCATCATCATCGGCCTGGCCGAGGGCAGCCTGATCGTGTTCTTGACCGTGAACATGTTTGGGGTGCCCATGTTGGGCGGCTTGGGAGCCCTCTATCTGGGCATGGGGCTGTTCATCGTCTCGGCGGTGGGTCTGGGCCTGATGATCTCCTCCATCGCCGTGACCCAGCAGCAGGCGCTTCTAGGGGCCTTCCTGTTCCTGGTGCCCGCGGTGATCCTCTCGGGCTTCGCCACGCCCATCGCCAACATGCCCGAGCTGGTGCAGAACCTGACCCTGCTCAACCCGCTGCGCTATTTCCTGGTTATCGTGCGATCGGTGTTCTTGGAGGGGGCGGAGATGTCGTTGCTGCTGCCCCTGTACTGGCCCATGGCGGTGATCGGGGTGGTGACCATGGTCATCGCCGGGTGGCTGTTCCGCAACCGACTGTACTAGGCAGGGCTAGGCTATTTGAGCAGGTCGGCCAGTTCCGAGGGATGGGCCAGCAGGCGCTTGGCCCCGGCCTGATTCAACTCTTCTTCGTCGCGGAAGCCCCAAAGCACCCCCACCGGGAACATGCCCGCCCCCACGGCGGTTTGCATGTCCACCTTGGTGTCGCCCAGAAAGATGCACTCTTCCGGCTTCAGGCCCAGATCCTGGGCCAGTTGCAAAGCGGATTGGGGGTTGGGCTTGTTGGGCACATCCTTCTTGGCCCCCACCACCTGGGCAAAGGGCACCTGGGGAAAGAAGTGGCTGATCATTTCCCTGGTGAAGCGGTCCACTTTGTTGGAAAGCACCGCCAGGGCCAGCCCGGCCTGGTGGGCCTGGGCCAGCATATCCTCTATGCCGGAATACGGATGAGTGTGCACCCCCCAGCGGCCGGAGTAGACCTCGCGCATGCGCCGGGCCATCTCCCGCACCATCTCAGGGGTGCGCAGGCGGGGCGGCAGGGAGCGCTCGGCGAGCATCTCCACACCGTCGCCCACCAAAAGGCGGTAGGCCGATATGGGGTGCCGCGGCAGGCCGTCGGCGGCCAGCACGATGTTCATGCTTTCCCCAAGGTCGGCGATGCTGTCCAAAAGGGTGCCGTCGAGGTCGCAAATCAATCCGCTGAAATTCACAAGGCACCTGTCTGCCCAAAAAGTTACGGCCATGCCGCCCAAGGCGGCCTTAACTCTGTAAAGTTAATCCCCAATCGTCTCACGCGCAAGCCCTCGCACATCCATGGTCTTTCAGGGCATGCTTAAATAAAGGGCAAATTGGAAAATCGCTTCCGAAAGGAACGGGAGATTCATGGCTTTGACGCGAGCCGGCTTCGGCCAAAGCGAGGCCCAGGTGACCACCGTCGGTCTGGGCGGCGAAGGGGTGTTGCGCGCCAAGGAACGCAAGGCTCAGGCACGGGCGGTGATCGGCGAGGCCCAGGCTCAGGGCAAAGCAAAAGGCCGGCGGCCCAACACCGCCAGCCTTTGTAGGCTATCTAAGCGAAAAAGCCCCTAGCGCCAGGGATCGTCCTGCCACTCGATCTGGTCCGCGGCCCTCTGTTCCGACATAGCATCGTAGCCCGGAGGGGCTATAGTGGTGCATGCTGCGGCCATGTAGCCGATGGTACAAAGCAACAAAATCAGTCCTATCAACCTTGTCGTGATCATTACCCTCTCCTGGCTTGCGACAGCCTAATATTGCCAAGGAAAAGCCTATAACGCAACCGCTTTGCTCATTATGTACCATCGGACCACCTTAGGCTATAATGCCTGGCCATGAAATGCGTGACACGGGAAAGCAAAATGGTTCAACGAGGCTTTTGGGCCGCAGCCGCCCTAGTTTTGGCGTGCTTTTGGGCTACCATTGCCGTGGCGGGCCAACCCGTACCGGCCAACCAGCCCTTCACTGTGCCCAACCAATCGCCCCTGGCCCTGTCCTTGGTGCCCTTCACCCCCAGCGCGGCGGCCCTGGACCCGGCGGGTAGCAGCAGCCTGAGCGTAACTGCGGCCTATTCCAGCATCTTCGTGCAGCAAAGCTCGCGGGCCGCCAACCTGGACCTGGACATGGAGTTGGGCTACGTGTCCCTGGGCTACGCCTACACCCTGCACCCGCGCGTGCGCCTGGGCCTGGAGCTTCCCGCCGCCTTTTACTGGGGCGGGTTCATGGACGGCTTCATCGAGAGCTACCACCGCGCCCTGGGGCTGCCCAATGGTGGGCGGGAAAACGCGCCCCAGGACCAGATGCGCTACGACGTGAGCAGCCGGGGCAAGCGCATCGTCAGCCAGGACGGCTCCACTCAGGCGGTGGGCGACCTGCGGCTCAAGGGGGCCTGGATGCTCTGGGAGGGCGGCGGCCCGGCGCTCAGCCTCCTGGGCCAGGTGAGCCTGCCCACCGGCGACCCGGACAAGGGCCTGGGCGCGGGCGGGACCATTCCCGCCCTGGGCCTGAGCGGCGACTGGCCCCTGGGACGCTTTTGCTTGAACGCCAACGCCATGTATTTCTACCTGGGCTCCACCAGCCTGCTGGACCCCCTGGAGCCGGACGACGTGTGGGCGGGCAGCCTGTCCCTGGGCTGGGCCTGGTCCGACGCCCTGACCCTGCGAGGTCAGCTCAACGGGGCCACCGCCCTGGTGCAGGACACCGGGGTGGAGGGCCTGGACAACGCCATGTTGCAGGTTCTGTTGGGGGTGCAGTGGAAACCCGGCCAGGGCCAGCTAATCAGCCTGGCCTTTGCCGAAGACCTGATCTATTACACCAGCCCGGACTTCACCCTGAGCCTCAGTTGGGGCTGGGTGTTCTAAAGGTCCTTGATCGACCTGGCAAAGGAGTCAAACTCCAGACAACACAAGGGCTCATTGGCGATGGTGAGCAGGCACTGGTTGCAGGAGGTGCAGCGGGAGCGCCGCCGGTCCGGCCCGTGCAGCAGGCGCGCCGGCAGATCCGGCTCGCTGATCAGGGGGCGGCTGAGGCCCACCATGTCCGCCCCGGCGGCCAGCACCTGCTCCATGACCTCACGGGAGCGCATGCCTCCGGTGAGGGCCAGGGGAGTGTCGCCCACCGCCGAGCGGAAGGCCTCCAGGGCGGGCAGGAAATAGGCCTCGCGCTCCCCGGCTTCGCGGCGGAGCTGATTGCGCAGCTTGGCCTGCTCCTTGACCCCGCCGCTCAGCTCGATGAGGGCGGCCCCGGCCTGGGCCAGTTGCCCGGCCAGCCAGAGGTAGTCCTCCCGGCTCGCGCCCTCGGGCAAAAAGTCGTGGGTGTTCATCTTCCAGAGCACCGGGAAGCCGTCCCCCACCTCGCGGCGGATTGCCTCCTGCACCAGCAGGAAAAAGCGGCCCCGGTTCTCCCGAGAGCCGCCCCAATCGTCCTGGCGCTGGTTGAACACCGGGGAGAAGAACTGGCTAACCAAATAACCGTGAGCCCCGTGCACCGCCACCGCGTCGAAACCAGCCTGGCGCACCCGGGCGGCGGCCCGGCCGAAGGCGCGGGCCAACTCGGTGATCTGGTCCTCCGGAGCCTGGTTCAGGTCGAAACCCTGGGTCAGGGAGCCGTAGGAATAGCCGCCCCCGGCCGAGCCCACGTGGTGCAGCTGCACCGCGCAGCGGGCCGCGGGATTGGAGCGATGGATCAACCGGGCCAATCGGGACAGGCCCTCCACCTGGGCGTCGCCCCAGGCTCCCAGTTGCTGGGCCCAGGCCCGGCCGTCGGCGGTGACCGCCGTGGCCCCGGTGATGATGAGCCCGCAACCGCCCACGGCCAGGTCGTGATACAGCCTGAGGAGGTCGCGGCGCACCTGGCCATGCGCACCGGCCATGTTCTCCATGGTGGCGGAGCGCAAAAAGCGGTTGCTAACCTCAATGCCCCCAACCATGAGGGGGCGGCCCAGTTGACCCATGCTGTGTGCTCCTACACCAGGCCCAGTTGTTCCGCGATGAAGCTGGTGTCCATGTCCCCGGCCTGGAATTGGGGATGCTCCAATATTCTGAGGTTCACGGGTATGGTGGTCTTTACCCCCACCACCTGGAAGGCCTTCAGCGCCTCGATAAGCCGCGCAATGGCCTTGGCCCTGGTCTCGTCATAGGCGATGACCTTGGCCAGCATGGGGTCGTAATAAGGCGGCACCGTGCAGCCGTCGGCCAGGGCGTGATCCACCCGCAGCTTGTCGCCGGTCTCGGGCAGCACCACCTTGGTTATCACCCCCGGCGAGGGGTAGAAGGTCTCCGGGTCCTCGGCATAGACCCTGGCCTCGATGGCGTGGCCCTGAGTCAGGATGTCGCTCTGGGACCAGGGCAAATCCCCGCCCATGGCTACTTCCAGCTGCTGGCGCACGATGTCCACGCCGGTGAGGAACTCGCTCACCGGGTGCTCCACCTGCAAACGGGCGTTGACCTCCATGAAGTAGTGGTCGCCGTTTTTGGTGCGCAGACCCTCCAGGGTGCCCGCGCCCACGTAGCCCATTTTTTTCACGATGGCCGCGGTGTCGGCGTAGAGCTTGGCCCTGGTGGCCTCGTCCACCACCGGGGAGAGGGCCTCCTCAATGATCTTCTGGTGGCGGCGCTGGATGGAGCATTCACGCTCGCCCAGGCAAACCACGTGGCCCGCCGCGTCGGCGATGAACTGCACCTCGATGTGCCGGGGCCGTACCACCTCTGTTTCGATGTAGCAGGCGGGCGACCCAAAGGCCATGGCCCCGATGGAGCAGGCCCGCTTGAATACCTCGGCCGCCTGGCCAGGCTCGGACACCCTTTCGATGCCCTTGCCGCCGCCGCCCTTGTCCAGCTTGAGGAACAGGGGGTAGCCGTGTTCCTCGCCGAAGGCCACCACCTCTTCAGGGCCGCTCACCGGCTCAAGGGTGCCGGGAGTCACCTCGGCCCCCACCTCCACGGCCAGCCTGCGGGCGTAGACCTTGGAGCTGATGGCCTTGAGCACCGAGGGAGGCGGGCCCACCCAGGTGAGACCGGCGTCGGTCACCGCCTGGGCGAAGGCCCCTCGCTCGGACAAGAAGCCGTATCCCGGATGCACCGCGTCCGCGCCGGTCTGGCGGGCCGCGTCGATGATGGCCTCCATGTTGAGGTAGCTCTGGGCCGGGTTGGCCGGACCGATGTTCACGGTCTGGTCGGCCTGGCTCAAAAACGGCGCGCCCTTGTCGGCCTCGGAGTGCACCGCCACCGTGGCGATGCCCATCTCTTGGCAGGTGCGTATGATGCGCGGGACGATCTCGCCCCGGTTGGCTATAAGCAGTTTTTTAATCATGGGGCCTGGCTACTCCTCGACCTCCAGCATGACCATGGGATCTCCCACTTGCATCTCGTCCCATTCCTTGGAGATCACCTTGCTGACCGTGCCTTCGAACTCGCTCTTGACCGAAATCTCGGTCTTCATGCAGTTGATGACCGCCACTTCCTGGCCCGCGCTGACTTTGTCGCCTTCGTTGACAACCACCCGGGCGCACAGGCCGGGCATGATGGCGTTTACGCTTTTTTCCATGTTCCTATTCCTTTTCCCTTCTAACTAGGCCAGCGAGTCCTCGCTGAGCCATTGCTTCTGCTCTTGGCGTGCTTGAATGGCCTCTTCCTGGCTGGAGAGCTGGAACTGCATGAAGTCCCGGCCCGGCGCACCCTGGCCCACCTTCCACAGGTCGGCGTTGATAACGTTGAGGGCGCACATGTAGCCGCCCAGGGTGGGGCCGTCGGCCACCAGCAGGATGGGGGTGTTGCCGCAGATGTTCAGCGCCCCGCGAATGGCGTAGGCGTGGTCGATGATGTTGGAGGGATGGCTGCCGCCCACCCCGCCGTCGGTGCGCGCGAAGAAGCTGGCGGGCAGCTCCTCCAAGCGGTAGGCCGAGCGGTTGGAGGTGTGCTGGATCTTGGAAACCCGGCTGAACAGCAGGTCCATGCCCTCCTGGGTGGCGTAGTCCGGGCAGGTGTTGGGTCCGGGGATGGCCCTGAGCACCCACTGGTTGGTGTACTGAGGGATGGCCTCTGGTTTCAGCTTGCGGCCTTCCAGGGAAGACAGCTCCGCGCTGGGCGCGCCGAACTTTACCTCGTCGCCGGGCTTCAGGGGGCGGCCGTCAAAGCCGCCGTAGGCCCCGAAGATGCAGGTGGACTTGCTGCCCAGGTAGGCGGGCACGTCCACGCCGCCGGCCACGGCCAGATAGCAGCGGAAGCCGGTGGGTGCGATGTGCAGCAGCTTGATCTTGTCGCCCGCGCTCACCTTGAGCGAGGTCCACATCTCAACCGGTTGCCCGTTGATGGTGGGCTGCATGTCCGTGCCGGTGAGGGCGATCACGTGGTCGTCGGTGAACTCGGCCTCGAAGAAGCCGCCGGTGATCTCCAGGCCAGCCTGCCCCGAAGGGTTGCCCACCAACACGTTGGCCAGGCCCAGGCCCACGCAGTCAAAGGACCCGGAGGCGCTCATGCCCTTGCCCAGGTAGCCCAGCCGTCCCGGCCAGTCCTCGACCAGAGTCTCGATTCCGCCATTGATTATTTTCAGCATAAGCCTTGCTCCCTTTCCCTACAGCCTGGGGGCCTTTTTGGTGCCCTCAGCCTGCTTGGCCTTGAGCTCCGCCGCGCCCTTTTGCACCTCGTCGGAGTTGAACCACTCGATGTATTCCTTGGCCTTGATCTCGCCCTGGTCAATCTCGTAGGTGTAGTCGGTCTTGTCGTGGACGTGGCCGTAGATTTCCACCACTTCCTTCTCGCTCACCTCATGGAAGCGGACCCGGTCAGCGTTGCGGTAGAGGAAAGGGCCGTCCTTGAACATGGGGTGCTTGCAGGAGAACTGGAACACCGGGATGGTGCGGCCGAAGAGCTGGTAGCCGCCGCCGGTGGGGGTGGTGTAGGTGAACACGCAGGGCCCGCCGATGCCCGCGGCCCCCTCCGGGGTCCAGGTGCGCGGGGGGTTGTACTTGGGCACCACGACGGCGCAACGGGGGTCGGTGGGCCACAGGAAGGCGCCGCCCGGCCAGAAGCCGCCGCCGCTGTTGAACCAGTCGGTGCCCAACAGCATCTTCTTGCACTCGTCCACGGTTACCCCGTTGCACATGGCCATGTACTCCAGGTTGTATCCGTCGGCGCAGTTGGGCGCGTCGGGGCGCACCTCTTTCTGATACTTGGCCACCGCCTTTTTGGTCTCGCTGTCCTCAAAGGCCAGGGGAAGGTGTATCAAGCGGGAGGGAAGCACCACGTCGTCCACCGTGGGCATGGACTCCTCGGCCTCTTTGACCGCTTCGATGAGCTTGTCCACCGACAGCTCCGATGGGTCGAAGTGCAGCAGGTTGGTGCGAATGCCGGGCACCGTCTCGATGAGGCCCTTCAACTCCTTGCCCAGAATGATGTCGTTGACCGCCAGCATGCGGAAAGAGTCCTGCAGCATGGCCCGCTGCTCACGGCCGTACTCCACCTGCATAAAGCCGTCGCCTGCCTGGCGGAACAGAATCTCCAGACGGGATCCGGTCTCCGGCATGGTGTCCAAAATTACGTCGTATTTGCCTTGGCTCATATGTTTGCCCCCTTTCGGGTTGCTTGCGGCCGCCCTAGCCTTTGCTGACGGCGGCCAATCCCTTTTCCAGAATATCCAAACCCTCTTCCAGCAGGTCGTCGCTGATGACCAGGGGCATGAGGGTCCTGATTACGTTGCCGTATTTGCCGCATGACAAGAGCACCAAACCATGCTGGTGGCACCATTCCACCAGTTTTTTGGCCTTGTCCCCGGCCGGGGTCTTGTCCTGGCGGTCGCTCACCAGCTCCATGGCCATCATGGCCCCCAGGCCGCGCACCTCGCCGATCAGCTCGTAGCGCTGGGCCATGTCCTCGAAGCGCTCACGAACCCGGTTGCCGATGGCCTCGGCCTTGGCGGACAGGTCCACCTCTTCGATGAAATCCAGCACGGCCAGGGCCGCGGCGCAGGCTACGGGGTTGCCCCCGTAGGTGCCGCCCAGGCCGCCGCTGTGCGAGGCGTCCATCACCTCGGCCCGGCCCACCACACCGGCCAAGGGCAGGCCCCCGGCTATGGACTTGGCCACGGTGGTGAGGTCGGCGGCCACGCCGAAATGCTCCATGGCGAACAGGCGGCCGGTGCGGCACACCCCGGTCTGCACCTCGTCGGCCACCAACAGTATGCCGTGTTTATGGCAGATTTCAGAAATGATCTTGAAGTACTCCGGCGGGGGCACCACGAAGCCGCCCTCGCCCAGCACCGGCTCCAGAACCACCGCCGCAGTGTTCTCGGCGGCCACGTGCTCGATGAAGAAATCCTCCAGCCCGTGGGCGCAGGCCATGCCGCAGTTGGGATAGCTCAGGTTGTAGGCGCAGCGGTAGCAATAGGCGTAGGGCATGCGGTAGATCTCGGGCGCAAAGGGCCCGTAGCCGAACTTGTAGGGCTTGACCTTGCTGGTCATGGTCATGGCCAGCAAGGTGCGGCCGTGGAAGGCCCCCTCGGCCACGATCACCGCCTGGCGCTTGGTGTAGTAGCGCGCCGCCTTGACCGCGTTCTCCACCGCCTCGGCCCCGCTGTTGACCAGGACGGTCTTCTTGGCGAAATCGCCGGGCGTGAGCTGGTTGAGCCTGCGAGCCAGTTCCACGTAGGGCTCGTACATCACGATATGGAAGCAGGTGTGCATGAAGCGCTCGGCCTGCTCTTTCACCGCCGCCACCACCTTGGGATTGCAGTGGCCCACGTTGACCACGCCGATGCCTCCGGCGAAGTCCACGTAGCGGTTACCCTCCACGTCCCATATCTCCGCGCCTTTGGCCCGGTCCGTGAAATAGGGCGTGGTGTTGAAGGGCCCCTGGGGCACTGCTTGCTCGCGCAACGATCCCAGGGATTGATTACTGTGTTTGACGGTCAAACTTTCACCTCCTCACAATGAGCGCCGCAGCTGCGGCGCCCGGGCCTTATTTACAACTCCGGCGAGGCCAATGCGCAACCAGCCCCCTCCAAGGCTTGGCGCACCGCCATGACGATCTGATCGGAGCCGGGGGTGTCGCCATGCACGCACACCGAGGAGCCGGTTATGGCTATCTCGCTGCCGTCGGTGGCGGCCACCTTGCCCTGGGTGACCATCTTGACCACCCGCTGGGCCACATGCTCGGGATCGTGGGCGTCGTGGGCCCTGGTGATGACCAGGTTGCCCTCGGGGTCGTAGCTCAGGTCCGAGTAAAGCTCGAACACGGTGCGCACGCCCATTTTTTCCGCCTCGTCGGCGATGACGCCCTTTTTCATTACGTAGAGATACAGGTCCGGGTCCAGGTCCTTGGCCGCCTGGCATACGGCGGCGGCCATCTCCGGGTCGCGGTGCACCATGCCGTAGAGGCTGCCGTGGGGCTTCACGTGGTGCAGCCTCAGGCCCACCGCCTCGCAGAAGCCCTTGAGGGCCCCGGCCTGGAACATGGTGTAGTCGTAGACCTCGGCCGGGGTGAGCTTCATCTCCCGGCGGCCGAAGCCCTGCAAATCCGGCAGGCCCGGATGGGCCCCCACCGCCACCCCGAACTCTTTGGCCAGGGCCACGGTGGCTTTCATCACCGAGGGATCACCGGCGTGGAACCCGCAGGCCACGTTGGCGCTGGTGATGTATTTCATGAACTCGGCGTCGTTGCCGAGCTTGTACATGCCAAAGGATTCACCCATGTCCGCATTGAGATCAATGTTCATGATTACTCCTCCACTCCTGGTTTAACGGCCCTTCATGGAGAGCCGGAACTGATCCATGACCACCGCGAAGATGAGCAGGCAGCCCATGACCACCATCTGGAGATAGGAGCTGATGTTCATCAGGTCCATGCCGTTTCTGATGGTCACGATCAGGATGGCCCCGAAGATGGCTCCGATGATGCTACCCTCGCCGCCTCTGAGGCTTACCCCACCGATGACCGCGGCGGCGATGGACTCCAGGGGCAGGTTGGCCCCCAGGTTGGGCTCGCCCGAGGCCACCCGCGCGGTGAGCATCACCCCGGTGATGCCGGTGAGGGTGCCGCAGAGCACGTAGGCCAGGGCGGTGTACTTGCGCACCGCGATGCCCGACAAACGGGCCGCCTCGCGGTTGCCGCCCAGGGCGTAGAAGTAGCGGCCCACCCTGGTGCGGCTTAAGAGCAGCCAGATCAGGGCCACTATGGCCAACGCCACCAACACCGGCACCGGTATGCCCCAGACCCTGCCCAGGCCCAGTATGGTGTTGAGCTGCTCGGGCATGTTGAAGATGGGCACGCCGCTGGAGATCAACAGCGCCAGGCCGTGGGCCACCGAAAGCATACCCAGGGTGACCACGAAGGGCGACACCCGAAACACGGCGATGGTGATGCCGTTGGCCAGGCCCACCAGGGTCGCCGTGCCGATACCGGCCAGTATGCCCAGCACCATGGCCGTGGTGGGGTCGGCCACCGACACCATGACCATGGAGGTGACGATGCTGGTGAGCGCCACCGAAGAGCCCACCGAGAGGTCGAAGCCCGCGCACAGGATGGTGAGCATCTGCCCGGCGGTGACGATGGCCAGATAGGTGGTTTGGCGCCCCACGTTGAGCAGGTTGGACATTGACATGAAGCGGTGCTCGGCCAGGCTGAACAAGATGACCAGGGCCACCAACAGGAAGGGCAGCACCCCAACCTTGACGAATATGCGTTTTAGCAGGTCCACGATCTTACCCCTCGATGGACTTGGCCACGGAGCCGCCCGTCCGGCTGCCGTTGCCGTTGTTACAGATGTTTTGATAGTCATAGCCGAAACAGGCGCTGAGTACGTCTTCCTCGGTGGCCCCCAGTCCGGGCATGCTCTTGGCCACGGTGCCGGCATGCATCACCACGATGTTGTGGCTCAGATGCAGCACCTCGGTAAGCTCCGAGGAGATGAAGATCACCGCCGCGCCTTTTTCCGCCTGCTCCTTGAGGAACAGGTAGACCTCGCGCTTGGCCCCCACGTCGATGCCGCAGGAGGCCTCGTCGAAGATGAACAGCTTGACCTCGCGAGTCAGGCCCCGGCTGAGCATCACCTTCTGCTGGTTGCCGCCGCTCAGGTTGTTGATGGCCCCATGGATGCGGCCCGGGCGCACGTTCATCTTCTTGACGATGCCGCGCACCGTGCTTTCCTCGCGTTTGAGGTCGATGAAGCCCTTCTTTTCGAACAGGGGCAAAGCGGCAAGGGTCTGATTTTCGCGCACCGAGCGGCACAGCACCAGGCCCTCCTTGTGGCGGTCGGCCGGGAAGTACATCACCCCCAGCTTCAACGAGGTGATCGGGGTGGGCTCTTCCACCGCGTAGCCCTCCATGATCACCGTGCCGCCGGTAATCTTCTCCAGGCCGTACAGGGCGCGGCCCACCCGGGACTTGCCCGCGCCCACCAGCCCGGCGATGCCCAGAATCTCTCCCTGGCGCACCTGGAAGCTGATGTCGTGCAGGCCGGTGGCGGTGGCCAGGTTCTGCACCTCCAACACCACCTTGCCCGGGGTGGTCTCGATGACCGGGAAGATTTCCTCGTAGTCGCGCCCGGTCATCAGGGAGATGAGCTTTTCCTCATCCGCCTCGGCCATGTCCAGGGTGGCCACGTTGCGGCCGTCGCGCAAAACGCTGATGCGGTCGCCCACCTTTTTCAACTCATCGATGCGGTGGGAGATGTAGATAATCCCCACTCCCTCGCCTTTCAGGCGCACGATGAGCTCAAAAAGGCGAATCACCTCTTTGTCGCTCAGGGACGCGGTGGGCTCGTCCAAGATAAGGACCGACATCTTCCCCTGGAAGGCCTTGGTGATCTCCACCATCTGGCGCTCGGCCCGCTTGAGGCCGCCCACCTTGGCCATTGGGTCCAGGTCAAAACCCAGGTCGTCCAGGGACTCGCGGGCCTGCTTGAGCATGGCCTCCTTGTCCAGGAAGCCGCGCTTGGTCAGCTCGCGTCCCAGGAAAAGGTTTTCCACCACCGTGAGCTTGGGCACCAAGCTGAACTCCTGATACACCGCCGAAACCCCCCGGCTGCGCGCGTCGTAGGGGTTTCTAAAAGCCATCTTTTGGCCGCGAAGATAGATAGCGCCTTCGTCGGGCAGATAGGAGCCGGCCAGCACCTTGGTCAAGGTGGACTTGCCCGCTCCGTTCTCGCCGAACAACACGTGCACCTCGCCGGCGCGCAAATCAAAGTTGACCTTGTCCAAGGCCTTGACGCCGGGAAAGGTCTTGGTGATGTTTTCGGCTTTTAGCAAAAGCTCGGACATGGTTCACCACTCTTTGGCAACCATGCCCGGCGGGCGCGCCATACGCCCGCCAGGCACGGTAATGGTTGGGATCCAGGTTTACTTGCCGGGCGCCACCTTGAACTGGGGCCGGAAGGAGCGCGGCCCGAAGAGCATGTCATAGGGGTACTGGTCGATGGTCTGCTTGGTGATGGTGGGGATGATGGGGCCGGCGCGGAAGGGGAAGTCCTTGCCGGGCTTCTCGCCGTTGAGTATGCGCACCATCATGTCCACGGCCATCTGGCCCTGGGTCACGGTCAGGTCCGAGGGAGCCGCGGCCACCTGGCCCTTTTTGATCTTGTCGTACAGCGGGGGAATGATGTAGGTGGACACGATCTTGACGTCCTTGCGGCCCTGCTCGGCCACCGGACCCACCGCGGCGTCGGCGGCCACGGCGTTACCGATCAGGTAGTCGATCTTGGGGAAGGTCTGCAGGCTGTTCTCGATGAGCTTGAGCTGCACCGCCTTGCCGGTGTCGCCCCATTTGACCGCCAGGATGTTGATCTTGCCCGGGAACTTCTTGATGGACTCCTTGAAGCCGTCCAGGGTGTCCGGAGCCCAGCCGCTGCCGGCGGGACCGGGCAGGAAGACCACGTTGACTTCCTTCTTGGCCTTGGCGTCGTCCATCACGAACTCGCCGGCGTGGAAGCCCATGTCATAAAAGGAAACCATGGCCTTGCCGGTGATGGTGGGGGCCTGGATGTCGTTGATGACCTCGACCACCGGAATGCCCTTGCCGGTGATCTCTTTGACCACGGGGTCCAGGCCGGTGTAGGAGATGGAGCCCAGGATGATGCCGTCCACGCCCTGCTGGGCCAGGTTCTCCACCTGGTTTACCTGCTTGGCCAGCTCGGTGTAGCCGCCGGCGGCCACCAGTTTGATGCCCACGCCCAGGCGCTTGGCCTCGCTTACGATGCCGTAGTTAACCGCCAACCAGTAGGGGTCCTTGAGGTGGGGGAAGGACACGCCGATGGTGTAGGGTTTGTTGGCCCGTTTGGGGGGAATCCATTCCTCCAACTTGGGGCCTTCCAGGCTGGCGCAGGGCCTCCCGGCCTTTTTCATCTTGACGTCGTATTTGCCGTAATAGGCGTTGATCTTCACCGGCCACCACTGACCGGCTTCCTTGGCCATGGCCAGCGAACCGGCGACCAACAAGGCCGCTGCCGCCAGCATCACCACCAAAGCACGAGTTCCAAATTTATACTTCGTCATCTCTATGCACCTCCCTGTGGTTTAAGTAACCGTGCAGGGCTTCCCGCCAGGGCAAGCCCAAATATTTCCTTTGCCTGGCGGCCAATCCAGGCCAGCCAACCAAGTAAAGTCTTGCCGGGTGCTAAGCCGCTTCTTGCGGGATCACACGTCCCTCCTTTGGAAAGGCGGCCTCGCCTTGTCCCTCTCCCGCCGCGGCTGGGCGTCTATGCCGCGAATATCCGGGGGGAACCCGTTTTCGATGAGTTCCACCACCAAGGGGCGGGCGCTTTCGGTTTTCAAAGAAAAAATCGACCAGCGCACTCCGACCGCGTCGGAGATAATGCTCTCGTGGGTGATGTCCACATCCATGCGAGTGAGATGGTCCTTGATGCGCTTTTGCAGCCCAGGACGGTCGAGGCGAGCAATCAGATGGGACAAGCGCCTATCCAGGTACTTCTCGATCTCATCTGGTATTAGTGGACCCATGCCCACAGTATTAGCGATAAACGTGCCAACCGCGTCACATAGTGAAATATAAACACTAAGGATGCGATATCATGGTGCTTTGTTTAACAGATCAATCGCGGTATGCTGAAGAGCCGCAAAGATGAGGCAGATAGGCCTATCCAGAATGGCAATTTATTGCAGATGTGAATCAAAAGAAAACAGACCGTCCTTTACATTAGTGTGAGCTCTCAAAAGCCAATTTTGCAGATTAATGATCCTAAGAGACTGATTTATAACTTATTTGTACGCCCACCCTCAGGTAGGACAAAATTAACAATAACTTATTATGTATTTTTGTTATTATTACTTAAATTATGCAATAAAGACTCGGCTATTCACTAATGAATCGTAGAATCTTCCTCTTCTTGCAGGCGGCGGGCGATGGTCGACTGGCTCACCCTAAGATGCTGGGCCACCTTGCGCTGGGTGCCCAAGCGCCGCAAGGCCTCGCGAATCCAGTCCAGCTCAAGGTCCCGCAAGCGCTGGCGCAGGTCGAAGCCCTGCTCCCAGTCCAGGTCTTGGCTGTGGTCCTGGGCCTTGCGCACCTCGGCGGGCAAGTCCTCGGGGCGCACCTCCTCGCCGGGGCTGAGAATCAGCACCCGTTCCACGATGTTCTCCAACTCCCGCACGTTGCCGGGGTAGCTGTAGTTGAGCATCAAGGTGCGGGCCTCGGGGCTTAGCTGCTTGTGGATCTGGTTTTCCTCGCCGATGCGCTTGAGGAAAAAGCCCAGCAAATAGAGGATGTCGCTGGGACGCTCGCGTAGGGGGGGCACGAAAAGAGGCACCACGTTGAAGCGGTAGAACAGGTCGTGGCGAAAGCGCTTGGCCTCCACCTCGGCGGCCAGGTCCTTGTTGGTGGCCGCGATCACCCTGGTGTCGATCTCCTTTTCCACCGAGCCGCCCACCCGGATCATGCGCCTCGCCTCCAAAAAGCGCAGCAGCTTCACCTGGTGCTCGGGAGGCAGTTCGCCGATCTCGTCCAGGAACAGGGTCCCCTGGTTGGCCAGCTCCACCAAACCGGGCTTGCCCCGGCTACTGGCCCCGGTGAAGGCGCCCCGTTCATAGCCGAAAAGCTCGGACTCGAACAGCGAGGTGGGGATGGCCGCGCAGTCCACCCGCACGAAGGGGCCCTGGGCCCGGGGCGATTTGGCGTGGATGAGCTTGGCCAGCATGCTCTTGCCCACCCCCGACTCGCCGGTGATGAGCACCGTGGAGTTGGTGGGAGCCACCCTGAGCGCCTTCTCGTACACCTCTTTCATGGCCCGGCTGCGGCACATGAAGTGGTCGTCGGACATCTCCTCCAGCTGCTTTTCCAATAGCGTGCTGCGGAACTGCTCCAGTTGGGCCTCGCTCTCCTCCAGTTGGCGGCGCATGCGGTCCAGCAGGGTGATGTCGCGGTCGTTGATCACCACGAAGGCCACCTCGCCCTCGGCGTCGTAGATGGGGCTGCCGGTGGCCAGGATCTTCTTGCCGGACTTGAGGCTCTGCACCATGGTCACAGTGGTCTTGCGCCGAAGCACCTCCAGGGTCACCGAGTCGTTGAAGTTGCCTTCGTCCAGGAGGTCGCCCACAAAGCGGCCCTCCACCTTTTCCCGGGGCAGGCCGGTGAGGCGCAGGGCGGCCCGGTTGATCTTGACCACCACCCCCTGGTTGTTGGTGATCCACAGGCCGTCAAAAGAGGACTCCATGATGGCCTCCAACTGGGAGGCCACGGCCTTGTAGGGCTCGGGATACAGCGAGCCCTGCTCCGGGTCCCAGGGGTCGCCCATCATCACCAGCACCCAGCGCACCCTGCCGTCGGCATAAACCGGCAGATAGTTGACCAGCACGTTGCACTGGTCCAGACGCAGGCGGTTGCCCAACTGGGGAGCCCCGCTCTTGATGGTGGCCCGGGCCGCCAGCCAGGCGTCCGGCTCCAGAATCTCCGCCGGAGTGCCCACGATTTCCAGGGGAGCCTGCTCGAAAATCCGCCCCGCCGCCGGGTTGGCGTAGACCACGATGCCTTTGGCGTCGATGACCAGGACCCCGGCCGGGGAGGCGTCGAAATGCGAGGTGATTGGAGTGAGTTCCGATGTGGGCTGGGCGGCCATATCCTAATATCTCCTGAAAGCCATGCCTATAGACAACCGCATGCCCGGCCGCCTGTCAATGGCTCCGGCCCTCTATGGGTAGTCCCTGCTTCGGGGCACGTAACCCCCAAGCCGTTAGCCTACCCCTTTTTGCCCTTAGCCGACACAGTGATGCGGGCCACGTACTTGACCCAATCGTCGCCGTAGTGCTCCCCGGCCACCACCCGCAGGGGAAAGCCGTGCGTGCGGGGCAGGTCCCGGCCGTTGACCTGATAGGCCAAAAACACCTCGTCGGATAGTACCTCGCGCAGGGAAAAGCGCTCCACTTTGGGCCATTGCTTGCCCACGCTGCGGATGGTCACCCGGTTGGCCTCGTCCTTGGGCCTCGCCTGCCGGAGCAACGCGCCCAGGCTCAGGCCGGTCCAGCGGGCGTTGAAGGAGAACACCCCCGGGCAGATAAGAAGCACAGTGCGCTCCACCACCGGCCGGGCCTTGAGCTCGGTCAGGCTAAGGCTCAGGGGCCGCTCCACCGCCCCATCGATGACCAGCCGCCACCCCGCCGGGTCCACCGCCAGATCGGTCTGGCCCATGGTGCCGAAGTCCTCTATGGGGGTGAGCGCCAGATTGCGGTTGTCGATGCTCTGGGGATTCAGGTGGGCCAGGTCGGTGGCCTTGAGATGGCCGGGCAGGATGCGGCGCTTGCCCTCGGCCCACAGGCGGCCGGGCCAGGACAGGGCCAAGGAGGCCCCGGCCATGATCTTGAGGCTCCGGGAAAGGAAAACGCGGCGAGGATTCATGAAACGGCTGCTTTCTCACCCCCTAAACCCGTCGCTCCTCCCAGGCTCCGGGCCATTGCCTATCTACACAATAGTCTACCTGCGTGGCCCCAGGCGTTCCAGGGCCGCGGCGGCCGCGCCCCACAGGCCGCTGTTCTCATCGGTGATCAGCGATACCGGGATGCCCCCCAGGATGCGGTTGGTGGGGTCGGCCAGGCGAAACTCCCGGCCAAAGGCGGGATGGCGCACCAGGGAGGGCAGCTTCACGGCCAACCCCCCGGCGATGTACAGCCCGCCAAGGGCCACCACCTGCAAGGCCCACTGGCGGCAGGCCCGGCCGTAGAAGCGGGCCATCCACTCCAGGGTAGGCGGGTGGCTATCCAGCGCCTGGCCAACCTGGGCGGGCTCCAGCTTTCGGCCGGTGAAAAACTGGTACAAGTAGCTCAGCCCCTTGCCCGACACCACCGTGTCGGCGATGGCATAAGGGTCGCCCCGCTCCTGCCCTAAAAACTCCTGATAGGCCGCTTCCTCCGGGCCGAAAAAGGCGAAGGCGGCGTGGCCCCCTTCCGAGGCTACCGGCACCCACCCCCCCCGGCCGTCCGGAGCCAGGGCCGCGTGCCCCAGGTTGCTGCCCGCGCCGATCACCGCCTTGGCCGCCTGGGGGTCGGCTTGGCCCGGCAGCACCTCCTGGGCGGCCTGCGCCACTGGCGATAAACAGGCCCAGGCCTGGGCCACGAAGTCGTTGATGAGCAGGCTGGGGGTGTCGCCACCCAGGTCCCGCCCCAGGTCAATGTCCCAGGCGATGTGGGGCGGCTGGCAATAGCTCTCCCCCTGCACCGGCCCGGCGGCGGCCAGGCAGATCAGGTCAGCCTGGTTATGGTCCAAGCCCAGGTCGCTTGAAACCAGGCCCTCCAGCAACTCGCTGAAAGATGTGGCCCCTTGGCTAGACAGCCACACGCTGTTAACCAATCGTAGGCTCTCGCTGCCCTCTCCCTCAAAATGGGCGAAGCGGCTGTTGGTGGCTCCTATGTCGGCGGCCAGGATGGACGGCATCATTTCTCCTGCCAGGGTGGGTTGCAGGCCCGGCCCTTGGTGTTGAAGAAAACCTTGAGCCCCTTTTTCACCAGGTCCGAGAAAAGCTTGGGGGCCAGCACGTCGCCGGCCACCTTCTTGTTGATCTCTCCCAGAGTGGGATAGGGATGCATGGCCCCGGCCAGGGTGGATAGCTTCACCCCGCCGCCCAGCACGGCCACCCACTCGTTGATAAGCTCCCCGGCGTGGGGGCCCAAGATCTGCACCCCCAGGGGCTTCTCGTTCTTGTCCAGGATCAGCTTGATGCGCCCCAGCCCGGACCCCTCGGCCAGGGCCCGGTCGTTGGCCGCGAAATCCTCGCTCCACACGGTGTAGTCCAGGCCCGCCGCCGCGGCCGCCTTTTCGTTCATGCCCACCGAAGCCAGCTCCGGCTCGGTGAAGGTGCACCAGGGCAGCCAGGTGTAGTCGGCCTTACGGGGCAGGCGCAACACCGCGTTGGCCAGCACCACTCCGCCCTCGTAGCCTGCGGCGTGGGTGAACTGGTGCCCGCCGGTCACGTCGCCCGCGCCGTAAATGTGCTTGTGGCTGGTGCGCAGGCGCTGGTCCAGCTTGAGTCCCTTGGCGTCGTACTCCACTCCGATGTCCTCTAGGCCCAGGCCGTCCAGGTTGGCCCGGCGGCCCAGGGCCACCAGCAGGGCCTCGGCGCTCAGTTCCACCTGCTGCCCTTGGCCGTCGCGGAAGATCAGCATGGGGCGGCCGTTGACCTCCCGCGCCGCGCTAATCTTGGCGTTCAGATAGAACTCCACGCCCTCGCCTTGCATGGCGGCGGTGGCCAGGTCGGCCAGGTCCTTGTCTTCCTTGCTCAGCACCTGGCCGCTGCGCTGCACCAGACTAACCTGGCAGCCCAAGCGCTGGAGGGCCTGGCCCATCTCCAGGGCGATGGGCCCGCCGCCCAGGATGATCATGGTCTGGGGCAGGCGCTCCAAATAGAAGATGTCTTTGTTGGTCAGGTAGGCAATATCGGCCAGGCCGGGCACCGGCGGCAGGGCGGGCGAGGAGCCGGTGGCGATGAGCCAAGACTTGGCCGAGATGCGCTCCCCCTCCAGGTCCACGCTGTGCTCGTCCACGAAGCGGGCCTGGCCGAAGCGCACCTGGGCCCCCAGCTCGCAAAAGCGCTCCGCGCTGTCGTGCTTTTGGATGGCCGCGATCACGCCCCTGATGCGCGCCACCACCTGGGCGTAGTCCACAGGAGGCGGGGTCACCTTGGGCAGGCCATAGCGGGACGAGGTCTTCATGAGATGATAAACCAAGGCGCTCTTGATGAGGGTCTTGCTGGGCACGCAGCCGTAGTGCAGGCAGTCGCCGCCCAGGTGGGACTCCTTTTCGATGAGCAGCACCTTGGCCCCTAGCTGGGCCGCGCCCGAGGCCAAGGTGAGCCCGGCCGAGCCACCTCCCAGCACCCCCACATCGTAATCGTACCCGGCCATGGCTCCTCCTATGGTTCGATGATGGCCTGGCGGCCGGTGCGGCGGCGGTACCAGGCCAGGGCCTTTTTCACCACCAGGGGGAATACGCCCAGGATCACGAAGCTGATGATCAGGCCCGGCGAGAGGATGCCGCCCAGGGAGTCGATTTGGCCCAACTCCTTGCCCGCGTTGGTGAACACCGCCGTGCCGGGAAGCATGCCGATTTGGCTGACCCAGTAAAAGGTGCGCAGGGGCATCTTGGTCAGGCCCATGACCAGGTTGATGACGAAGAAGGGGAATAGGGGCACCAGGCGCAGGGTGAACAGGTAAAAGGAGCCTTCCCGCTCCACCCCCCGATTAATGGGCCCCAGCTTGTCGCCGAACTTCTGCTGCACCCAGTTGCCCAGCACGAAGCGGGCGAAGAAGCAGGCCAGGGTGGCCCCGATGCTGCTGGCGAAGGAGACCACCAACAGGGTCCACCAGAAGCCGAACAAGGCCCCGCCCAGCAGGGTCATCACCGCCGCGCCGGGCAGGGAAAATGCGGTAACCAGAATGTAGAGCAAAAAGTAGCCGCCCAGCATGAAGGCCGGGTGGGCGGCGTAATAGGCCTGTAACGCGACCTGAGACTGTTTCACGTAGCTCAGGGAAAAATACTGGCCCAGGTCCAGCAGCCAAAAGGCCAGGATAGCCGCCACCACCAAGGCCACCACGGCCAGGCGTTTGATCATGCGTTGGTTCATGCCCTCTCCCAGTCGGCCGCCTCGCACCGTCGCGCCGCGGGCCACGGCTCTCCCCGCCCCGGCGGCTGGGGCGGATGCATATGTCTCTACCCCAGTCTAGGGCGGCTGTCTGGAGAGGCCAATCCCTATTTCACCGCCGCGCCTCTTACTTGGGCGGGTGGACCGGCCAGAACAGCTTTTTGCCGTCAGCCTTGTAGTCGGCGATGATTTCCTGTCCCTGGGGCGAAAGCAAAAACTTCTCGAACTTCTTGGCCTGGTCGTACTTGACCTTGGGGCACTTGGCCGGATTCACCAGAATCACCGAATAGGGGTTCTTGAGCAGATCCTGGTTGTCGGCCAGGATCACCAGGCTGATGCGACCGGTGCTCAGGTATTTGCGATAGGTGGCGATGTCGCTCAGGGTGTAGGCTCCCAGCTCGTCGGCCATGGTCAGGGTGGGGCCCATGCCCCTACCCGCCTCGCGGTAGCCCGGCCAGTCGGGCTTGATACCCGCCGCCTTCCACAGGGCCAACTCCTTCACCTGGGTGCCGGAGTTGTCTCCCCGGGACAAGAAGGGTGCCTTGGCCTGGGCGATGCGTTTCAGGGCGTCCACCACGCTACCCGCCTGTTGCACCTTAGCCGGATTGCCCGGCGGTCCCACCAGTACGAAGTAGTTGTGCATCAGCGCCTGGCGGTCCACGCCGTAGCCGTCGGCCACGAAGCGCTCCTCCAGGGCCGGGGCGTGCACGATCACCACGTCGGCATCGCAGCGTTTGGCGATGGCCAAAGCCTTGCCCGTGCCCACGGGGATGTAATGCACGGTTATGCCGCTGTGCTTGGTGAAGGCGGGCAGCAGCACGTCCAAAAGACCGGTGTTGGCGGTGCTGGTGGTGGTGGCCAAGACCAGGCGGTCCACGGCCATGGCCGGGGCGGCCAGTAAAAAGGTCAGCAAGACGATCAGCAGCACGCGTAGACGCATGGGTATTACCTCCCAAAGGGGCCGAAAAAGTTGTTGGCTATCATGTTAGCAAGGTGTGGGCGGGCGGGAAAGTGGCAATCAAGCACCGGGCCTGGGCCCGGCGTCGGGGGCCAGTCGGCCATCGCGCAGGTAGACCACCCGCTGAGCCAGGCGGTGAGCCTGCTCCAGGGCGTGGCTAACCAGCACCACGGCGCAGCCTTGGCCGGGCAGCTCACCCAGCACCCGCTCAAAGACTTGGGCGCTGGCCGGGTCCAGGTTGGCGAAGGGCTCGTCCAACAGCAGGGCACGAGGCCTGAGCACCAAAGCCCGAGCCAGGGCCACCCGCTGCATCTCCCCTCCGGAGAGCCGCTTGGCTGGGCGCGGCGCGAATTCGGTCAGCCCCACTTGGGCCAGAGCCTCCCCTACCCGAACCTCCCGCTGGACGCGTTCCAGGCCCCGCAGGCGCAGGCCGTAGGCCACGTTTTTCTCCACGCTGGTGTCGAATAGGTAGGCCTGCTGGGCCACCAGGGTAATTTGGCGCCGCCAGGCGGTTAGCTGGGAGCCGGAGCGGGGCAGCTCGTGGCCGTCGAAGAACAGGCGGCCCTGGTCCGGCGGGGTGATGAGCGCCAGAAGCGACAGCAGGGTGGTCTTGCCCGCCCCGTTGGGGCCTTCCACCACGGTGATGACGCCCGCCTCCAAATCCAGGCGCTCCAGGTTCAGGGCTTCGCGCTGTTCAAAGCGCTTGACCACTCCCCGCAGGCTGAACAGGATTTGGCTCATCACTGCCCCCTATTTCCAGCGGGCCTGGAGCTGGTGGCTGGCCAGGTTCACGGCCAGGGCCACCACCAGCAAAAAGAAACCCAAGGCCATGCCCTGGGCGAACTCGCCCTTGCTGGTCTCCAGGGCGATGGCCGTGGTGAAGGTGCGGGTGTAGTGGCGGATATTGCCGCCCACCATGATCGCCGCGCCCACCTCGGTGATGACCCGCCCGAACCCGGCGGCCAGGGCGGCCAGCACCGCGAAGCGCGCCTCCCTTAGCACTGCCCAGGCGGCTTGCATCGGGGTGGCCCCAAGGGTTAGGGCGGTGGGGCCTACCCGGTTGTCCAGGGTGATCACCGCCGCGATGACCAGGGCGGTTATCAGAGGAAAGGCCAGCACCGCCTGGGCCGCCACCATGGCCCAGGGGGTGTAGAGGATACCCATGCCGCCCAGGGGGCCGTGGTAGGAAAGCAGGCCGTAGACCACCAGGCCCACCACCACCGTGGGCAGAGCCAAAAGGGTGTTGAACAACACCACTAAAAAGCGCTTACCCAGGAACTCCCTCTGGCCGATGACCAGGCCCAGGGGCACCGCCGCCAGGGCGGCCAGGATCACCGCGCTCAGCGACACCCGGAGGGATAGCCAGGCGATGCCATAGACCTCGGGGTCCAGGTTTATCAGCAGGCCCAGCCCCCTCGTCAGGCCACCCAGGAAAAAATCCAAGGCCCTACTCTTCTATTATGATTTCCAGCCTGCGGGCGCCTTCGGTCCCCTTTAGGGGAGCCAGCAGGCCGTGCAGGCTGTTGGCGATGATGTCCTTCACGAAGGCCTTGGCCTTGATGGGCTCGCCGTCGGCCAGGATGGTCAGAGAGCGCCGCTCGGTGCGCTCCCGCAGCCGCGCGGCAAAAAAATCGGCCAGGCCCGCCGCATCGGCGAACACCGGCAAGCCGGGATCGGGAGGGATATCGCCCGGCCCGGCCAAGGCCAGAAGCCCGGCCCGGCCCAACAGGCCCGGCGCGTTGCCCGCGCCGCAATACTCCACCATTGCCTTGCCCTCCACCGGGGGCAGCAGGCTGAGCAGCAGTTCCGCGCCGGTGAGCAGGCGCAGGCCATCTTCCAGGGACAGCGCACCGCCGGGGCTGAGCAGGGTGAGGCTGTGCGCTCCCAGGCGCAGCTCGGCCGCACCGCAGACGGGTGGCGGGGTCACGGCCTCTTCCGGCCTGGCCACAGCCACCCTCACCTCCCGCGCCGCCAATTCGCGGCACAGAGCTATGAGGAACTCTTCCTGGGCCGTGTCTCCCGGCCCGGCCAAATGCACCAGCATGGCGGCCATGGGCTAGCTCTTCTCCCCGCGCAGGTCGCTGACCAATTTGCTCCAGTTATTCTGGGCCTTGTCGGCGAAGTCCTGGGCCTGCTTTTCAAACAGCTCGAACTGCTTGACCATCTTGAGCCCCTGGGCAGTGAGTTGCACTTCCCGACGTCCGGCGTCGCTACGTTCCACCAGGGGGAATCCCAAGCGCTTTTCCGAGGCCCGCAGACGCCCCCAGGCCGCGCGGTAGCTCATGTTCAGCTCACGCGCCGCTCCCGCCAAGGAGCCCTGGTTTACCACCGCCTTCAGCAGCTTCAAGCGGCCGCCCCCAAAGAGAACCTTATCGTTTTCCTCTATCCACAGCTTGAATTGAACTTCTGCCATGGCCTTCCCTTCGCTTGTTTCGCCGTCGGCCGCCTTGTGCGTCCGGGGTTGCCCCTTGGGCGGAGTTCGGTCATTATTGACATGACTTAAACCCTTGCACATTATTTATACCTTTTTACCTATGAGGTCGCCCAGGATGAAAGCCTTTTTTCAGGTGCAAGACGTGGCCACGGTGCACGCCCTGGCCGGGCAGCTTGCTCCCCTGCCCCCTGAAAAGGTGCCTTTGGACCTGGCCCTGGGCCGCGCCCTGGCCCATCCCCTGACCGCGCCTTCGGATCTGCCCGGCTTCACCAGGGCCACCATGGACGGATACGCGGTGCGGGCCATGGACACCTTCGGGGCGGGGGAGAGTTCCCCCGGCTACCTGGAAATCGTGGGCGAGGTGCGCATGGGCCAGGCCCCGGCCTTCAGCGTGGGCCCCGGCCAGTGCGCCCGCATCGGCACCGGGGGCATGCTGCCCGCAGGCTCCGACGCGGTGGTCATGGTGGAGCACACCCGCCTGCTGGACGACACCAGCCTGGAGGTGGCCACCTCGGTGGCTCCCGGCGGCAACACCCTGGGACCCACCGACGACGCGGCCCAGGGCCAGGAGCTTCTGCCCCAGGGCCAGTGCCTGCGACCCCAGGACCTGGGCCTGCTGGCCGCCCTGGGCCGGGAAATGGTGAGCGTGACCCGCCGCCCCAGGGTGGGCATCGTCTCCACCGGCGACGAGGTGGTGCCGGTTAGCGCCAGCCCGGCTCCAGGCCAGGTGCGCGACGTGAACACCCACACCCTGGCCGCCCAGGTGGTGCGGGCCGGGGGTGAGCCCTTCCCTCTTGGCCTGGTGCCGGACAACGCCCAGGCCCTCAAGGAGGCCACGGCCCGATCCCTGGAAAGCTGCGACCTCACCCTGCTTTCGGGCGGCTCCTCGGTGGGGGTGCGCGACTTCACCAGCGAGGTGTTCCTCTCCTTCCCAGGGGCCGAACTTCTGGTGCACGGCGTGGCGGTGAGCCCCGGCAAGCCCTTCCTCTGGGTGCGCACTCCCGCCGGGCATCTCCTGGGCCTGCCGGGTCAGGTGGCCTCCTGCCTGGTGGCCTTCTATCTGCTGGTGGAGCCCATCCTGGAACGCCTCCAGGGCCGCCCGGCCCTGCCCTTTGCCCGCTTCGCCCGCCTGCCCGCAGTGCTCACCCGCAACATCCCCTCGGCTCCCGGCCGGGAGGAATATTTGCGGGTGGCGCTCAGCCAAGAGGGAGGCCAATGGCTGGCCCAGCCCCTGTTCGGCAAGTCGGGCCTCTTGACCACCATGATTCAGGGCCAGGGCCTGGTGCGGGTTCCCAAGGACTGCGAGGGCCTGGACGCCGCCGAGGCGGTGGAAGTCCTGCTATTCCCCAACTAGCGGAAGCGACATGAAGCGCAACGTCTACTTAAAAATGATGCCCCTGGACCAAGCGCGCGAAAAGTTTTTGTCCTCCATGGACTGGATCGCCTTGGCGGGGACCGAAACCGTGCCCACCAGCGAGGCCCTGGGCCGGGTCACCGCAAAGGTGGTGCTGGCCAACTATTCTTCGCCCTCTTACCACGCGGCGGCCATGGACGGTATCGCGGTGAAGGCGAACGACACCTACGGGGCCACTCAGGAACACCCGCTCACCCTGGAAATGGACCGCCAGGCCTTTTGGGTGAACACCGGCAATCCCCTGCCCCAGGGCTGCAACGCGGTGGTCATGGTGGAGCAGGTGCACCAGCCCCAGGAGGGCCTGGCCGAGATCCGCGCCGCCGCCTTCCCCTGGCAACACTTGCGCCGGGTGGGCGAGGACATCGTCAGCCAGGAGCTGATGTTCGGCCACCACCACCGCCTGGAACCGGCTGACGTGGCCGCCCTGCTCACCAGCGGGGTCTTCGAGGTGGAGGTCCTGGCCCGGCCCAAGGTGGCCATCATCCCCACCGGCCTGGAGCTGGTGGACTGGCGCGAGGCCAAAGAGAAGCAGCCCGGCCCCGGCTCCATCATGGAGACCAACAGCCTGTTACTGGCGGGCCTGGTGGCCCAGGCCGGGGGTGAGCCCCTGGTCATGGAGCGGGTCACCGACGACTTCGAGGCCATCAAAAAGGCCGTGACCGAGGCCCTGGCCACAGAGGCCCACATGGTCATGCTCAACGCCGGGGCCTCGGCGGGCAGCAAAGACTACAGCGCCCACGTCATAAACGATTTGGGCGAGGTCCTGGTGCACGGGGTCACGGTGATGCCCGGCAAGCCCTCCATCCTGGGACGGGCTCAGGGCAAGCCGGTGGTGGGCAGCCCCGGCTACCCGGTGTCCGCCTGGGTGTGCTTCGACCAGTTCATCGGCCCGGCCCTGGCGGCCATGCAGGGCCAGCCCGCGCCGCAGCGGGAGACCGTGGAAGTGGTGCCTGCCCGCCGCCTGGCCAGCAAGCTGGGGCGCGAGGAGTTTTTGCGGGTGCACCTGGGCCGGGTGGGCCGCCAGGTGGTGGCCACCCCCCTCAAGCGAGGGGCTGGCGCCATCACCTCCCTGACCAGGGCCGACGGCCTGCTGCGCATTCCGGCGGACAGTGAAGGCCTGGAGGAAGGCCAGCCAGCCGTGGCCGAGCTGCTGGGGCCCCGCAACCGGGTGGAAAACACCCTGGTGGTGGTGGGCAGCCACGACGTGACCCTGGACCTCTTGGGCGACCACCTCAAGCGCCTGGACCCCAAGCTGCACCTGAGTTCGTCCCACCTGGGCTCCCTGGCCGGGATCATGGCCATCAAGGGCGGCCGCTGCCATTTGGGCGGCACCCACCTGCTGGACCCCGCCACCGGCGACTACAACGTCAGCTATCTGAAGCGCTACCTCAAGGACGTCCCGGTGCGTCTGGTGACCCTGGCCATGCGCCAACAGGGCCTGATGGTCAAGCCGGGCAACCCCAAGGGCGTCAAGACCCTGGCCGACCTGGGCCGGGAGGATGTGGTGCTGGTAAACCGCCAGGCGGGCAGCGGCACCCGGGTGCTGTTGGACTACCACCTGAAAAAGCTGGGCCTGGACCCGGCGGAGATTCGCGGCTACGACCAGGAGGAGTACACCCACATGGCCGTGGCGGTGCAGGTGTTGGCCGGCGGGGCCGACGTGGGCCTGGGCATTCTGGCCGCGGCCAAGGCCCTGGGCCTGGAGTTCATTCCGGTGATGGAGGAGCGCTACGACCTGTGCATCCCCCAGGAGCACTGGGACGACCCCAGGGTGGCCGCGCTTCGCCAAGTGCTGGCCAGCCCCCGGTTCCGCGAGCAGGTCAGCTCCCTGGGCGGCTATGACGTCAGCCCCATGGGCACCATCGCCTGGGAGGGCTAGAGTAGCTTAAGAATAGTAGGCCTGACCGGCGCAAGCCGGGCACAAGCCGCCCTGACGGCTGGGGTAGTACTCGCCGCAGGAGGGGCAGGCCATGGTGGGCACGTGGGCCGAATCCTTGAGGGGGGCCTTCATGGTGACCGCCCTGGAGCGCACCAGGCCGTGGCCGCCGGCCATGATCTCCTCCACCACCCGTATCTTTTCCACCTTCTCACCTTCGGGGCGGCGCAGATACCAGTCGGCCACCAGGGGAAACTCCTCGATGCCCTCGGCGCTCATCCAGGCCCTAGCCCCTCGCAGGGTCATGCGGTCGTACATGGTCAGCGCGAACTTGCCCCAGTCCAGCACCTGCAAAAAGCCGTTGCCCAGGGTGCAGGGAGTCAGCGCCTGCACCGAGTCGGGCAGGCAGACCACCGTCTCCACCACCACGTTGATATAGGGGGTCTCGCCCAGGATCTTCCAGGACGCGTCCACCAGGAAACCGCCCATCACCGTGCCGGGAGAGATGTGCCCGTGAAACTCCTCCAGCTTGATGAGGTAGTCTTGCCGGGATATGCCGCAAATTTGATCAGGCAAAGCGCTCATGAACAAGGTCCTCTCTAAAAGGCGCACAGCGGCAATAAGCTTAGCATGATTCCGGCCCGGAGCCAGCCTAGCCGTTTTGCAAAGGCTCGCCCTGGCGCAGCACCCGCCCGGAATGGCAGTAGACCGTGGCCCGGCCCTGGCGCACGAAGCCCACCAGGGTCACCCCGGCCTGGTCGCATATCTGGCGGCCCAGGGAGGTGGCGGCCGACACCGAGCAAACCACCGGGACCCCGGCCCTGGCCGCCTTTAGGGCCATCTCCAGGCTGATGCGCCCGGACACGGTGCAGACGCACTGGGACAAGTCGCGGCCCTGGTCCAGGGCCATGCCCAGGGACTTGTCCATGGCGTTGTGACGGCCCACGTCCTCGGCCAGGTGCAACAGCTCGCCCTGGGCGGTGCCCAGGGCCACGGCGTGGGCCGCGCCGGTGCGGCGGTAAATTCGCTGCCCCGCCTCCATGGCCGTGAACAGATTTTGGATGGCCCCCATCTCCACGGTCAGGGACGACTCCACCGGGCTTATGCCGCCGCCCAGGTCGCGGAAGGACTCCAGGCCGCACAGGCCGCAGGAGGTGGCCGCCGGGGCCGAGCGCCTGGCGCGGGCCCGCCGGGCCAGTTCGGGCGGCAGGGATACGTCGGCCCAAAACACCGGCCCCACGCCGGGCAACTCGCCCTGGCCCAGGCTGATGCCCAGCACCTCTTGGGGGTCGCTTACAATGCCCTCGGTGATGCAAAAGCCCAGGGCCAGATGCTCCAAATTGGTGGGTGTGGCCATGAGCAGCACGTAGGAACGGCCGTCCAGGCGTATCTCGCAGGGCGCCTCCACGGCCAATTCTTCGCTGCTCTCGCGCACCTGGTCCGCTTCCACCCGCAGGCCTTGCAGACGGCTCACCACGTTTTGCTGGTCAGGTTGTTTAGGCAAGCTGGTCCTCTTCTGGCGGCGCGGCGCGGGTCACCACCGATGCACTTGATCAAAGCCTTGCCTGCGGGCCAACTCGTCCTGCACCGCGTGAAAACGCTGACCGATGATGCCGGCTAGGTTGCGCATGAAAACGTAGCCTATGTGGTGGTTCTGATCAAACATATCCCAAAGATCGTCGCGGCGCAGGCGGATGAAGCGGCAGGCCGGCGAGGTGCAATAGCCGCTCAGGGTGTAGTGATGGGGTGGCACCATGGCCGACCATCCCCAGGAGCCGCCGGGCTTCACCACCGACAGGGCCTGGTCGCTGCTGCTCTCGCCCCGAGGCAGCTCGTAGCGCAGCTCCACCCTACCCTCCACCAGCAGGAAAAATTCCCGGGCCTCCCGGCCCTCCACGCACAGACGTTGATCTTGCTGCCCCTGGCCCGCCTGGCAGCAGCCGCGCAGCTTCACAATTTCCGAAACGCTCAGTCCCTGCAGCACATCCACCTTGCTGAGGAATTCCAAATCTTCCACGGCCACCTCCCGCATGGGTTGATAGCTACATGGTAAACAATAGCGATCCCCTAGGAGAACCCTTTTCCCTTCAAACGATCCAGACCGGACCCGGCCAATGAATACGCGGTGGGACAGGCGGCTGTTTAGCCGACCAGTTCTTTCAAATTTCTGCGGGCCTGGGCCAAGGAGCGGCCATGACGCCCCATGCCCTGCCAGGGGTCGGGCTGCTGGTCCAGGCGCCCCAGGATGTTGCCCAGGTGGTAGCTCTGGGGTCCCAGGCCAGAAGCGGTGAGTTCGCTCCACTCCAGAGGGGTGGCCACCGGCGCGCCGGGCAGGGCCCGCACCGCATAAGGAGCCACCGAGGTCTGGCCGTAGCCGTTGCGGGCCACGTCCAGATAGAGCCGCCCGCCGCGCTTGGCCAGGCGCTGTTCGGTGGTCAAGAGGCCGGGATGCTCCGCGGCCAGGCGCTGGGCCACGTCCTGGGCAAACGAGCGCACTTGGTCGAACCCCTCCCTGCGCAGCAGGGGGGCCACCACGTGCAGGCCCCGCGACCCGGTGGTCATCACATAGGGCCTGAGCCCAATGCGCCCCAGCAGGTTGCGCAGCATGCCCGCGGTCTGGATCACCTGGGGAAAATCCGACACGCCTTCCGCCGGGTCCAGGTCGAATATGACCCGGTCGGGCAGGTTGGGCCGGTCGGCCCGGCTCAGCCAGGGGTGCAGGGTGATACAGGCCAAATCCACCAGATAGAGCAAGGTGGAGCGGTTGTTGGCCATCACCTGCTTGATGAAGCCGCCTTCTTTTTTCTTGAGGCGGGCTCTGGGCACCCAGGCGGGGAAAAAATCCGGCGCGTCTTTTTGGTAGAAGCCTTGTGCGCCGATCCCATCGGGAAAACGCTGGGCCATCAGGGGGCGGTCCCGCAGGTGGGGCAGAATGGTCGGGGAGGTCTGCTGGTAATACTCCGCCAAGTCGGCCTTGGTAAATCCCTGTTCCGGAAACATGACCTTGTCCGGGTGGGACAACTCCAAGTTCTGCGGGACGCTTTTACCGGTCATGGTGGTCCCCTCCCTTTGCCGAAACCTTGCCCGCCATCGCTTGCAAACCCCCTCCAATAATTTGAAATACCGCGCTGGAGCAGGGCTTCAGCTTAGCATTCTTTGCCCTCGCATTTCACCCCCGCTTATCAGGGGATTGTCTAGCAAACAGCTCGGTCATGGCCCACTACATACCGAGCGGGCGGACCCAAGGCCCTCCCTCGGGATAATCACGAACCTGGATGCGCTTGGGGGCTGGGTTGCGTGGAGAATACGCGGCGACGGGGGCGGCCAATGGCCATCGCTGCTCGCCGGCGCGGCAGGCTACTCCATCTCGCCGGCGGCGTTGATCTGATCCGAGCCTTCGGTCTCTTCCCACAGAAAGGCCAGATCATCCTGGGTCAGAGGCTCCGACCTGGGGCGAATTCGATTGCGGCAAATGGCCGCAAACAGGGAAATTACCCGATGGGAATCCATTTCCTGAATCTCGGGCCAATCGGAGCGCACCTCGTCTTGATAAGGGCATCCCTGGCAATGAAAATCGCTTACCTTTTGGGCCACAGCCTCGCTAAGGCAAGAATCGTAATTCGGGCAGGCAAAATTTCTCTTGGTGAGCATACAGTGTCTGGTCCTCAAGCAATCTCGGTTCCAGCCGTAAAATAAATGGCCATTTTCCGCGTTCCGGGCAGTGGCACGGCTGTTAAACCCCCAGATATCCTAACTATGGGGCAGTTTGGCTTCATCCTGGGGTGATGACCCGTCTTTATTATTGTGAGACCTGCGCGGCGGTTTTCAAATGAAAACTTTTTGACAAAACGCATTTTGTGAATACTTTATGGGTCTCCAGGGGGATGCAGTCGTGGGGGCAATCAACGGCTAGGCCAATTTGCCTCGGGCCGGGAAAATCCTTATGCTGATACATATGGATGAGATTTTGTCCGAGCTGTCCGGCCTGCCCCGGCACCCATATTTTTGGGAAATCCACCCTATTTAGCGCTCGAAAAAGGAGAACCCTCCATGTCCATTGGCGATCTGGTAAAAACCGACGATTTTAAAAACGAAAAGCACGTCCCGGTGATCGAGCTTCCTGCCATCTGCACTGCGGGCGAGCCCATGGAGATCAAGGTCTCGGTGGGTAAGGAAATACCCCACCCCAACACCACCGCCCACTTCATCTGTTGGATATCGTTGTTTTATAAGCCAGAGGGCGGCAAGTTCGCCTACAATTTGGGCCGGTCCGACTTCTCGGCCCACGGGGCCGGCACCGAGGGTCCGGACAGCATCACCGTCTACACCGAGCCCACGGCCCTGTTCAAGGTGAAGCTGGACCAGCCGGGCACCCTGTTCGCCACTTCCTATTGCAACATCCATGGATTGTGGGAGAGCCAGCAGGCCGTATCCTTCTAATCCCAGACCAAGCAAGGGCCGTCCACTGTTGCGGTGGGCGGCCCTTTTGCGCCAAACGGGCTTCCGGCGGGCCATGGCCCTCATCTGGGGTCTATCGTCGGAGCAGGCCGGAGGCTTAAAAAAGGCTAGCGGGAGAACAGGCCGAAAGGCAGGTTGTCCCCCTGGTCAAAGGGCATATCCGCCAGATCGCCTTCCACGGTGATGTTTTCCATGGCCTCGGCCTCCTCGACCAGGGCCTGGGACACGAACATTCGACCCAGCTCCAGGGTGTTTTTGATCCACACCACCCTGGCCTCGCTGGATTCATCGACGCCCACGGTGTGCAGGGCGTCGGTCACCGCAGCTTTGTCGTCGTCGTAGGCCAGGGGGATGCGGCCCTTTTCCGGCACCGAGGCGGTGATGCAGTTCACCCTGGTTTTGTGCAGGTCGATCTTCTCCACCAGACGGCGCACCGTGAAGTCGGCGGTGCCCACTCCCAATGCGTTGCCCTCGCTCTCCGGGGTCAGGTCGCGCACGAAAATGCGCTTGAACTGGCGCTCGGTGGGCTCCGGGGTCACCTGGTTCATGACCCTGCCGGTCACGTTGGAATCCATGCCGCTGCCGCTGACGTTCTTGCCCATCTCGTCCACGATGAGCAGGTCCACCTGCTTGAAGGGCACCCGGCCCATGAGGCGGCGGGCCTTTTCCAGCATCTCTGCGTCAGTCTTCATGAACTCCCGGGGGCCGCAGACCTGAAGATATGCCGTCCGTTCGAAGTGGTTTTCCACCAGGGCCACCCCGCAGATAACCGGCACCTCGCCCATGACCACCCCGGCGATCTCCCGGACCACCTGCTCGAAACCGTGCTGGTAGAACTGGCTGTGGGCCAGCTTGGCCCCGGCATGCTTGCCCATGCCGATGGTGAGCATCTTGCACAGGCCGCTTTCCACGATGCCCCGGAAGCTGGTGTGGGGCTTCACCCGGTTCACCACCACCACGTGGTCCGCCCGCACGAAGTCCCGGCCGATGACCACCGGGTGGCCGAAGCTGGTCTCCCCGATAGTCTCGGTGGCCATGGAGGACCTTACCGGAGCGCCGATGGTTTCCTGGGTGATGCCCAGGTGCTCCAGCATATCTTCCTGGCCCTGGTCGGTGGCCCCGCCGTGGCTGCCCATGGCCGGAGCCACGAAGGGCTCGGCCCCCAGTTCCTTAAAATATGCCGCCACCGCGGCGATGGCCGCCGCCATGTCGGTGACCCCCCGGCTGCCCGCGGTGATGGCCACCGTCTGCCCGGGTTTCACCTTGGCCGCCAGGTTGAGGGCCTCCAGGCCCCGGCGAACCTCAAAAGGCACATCCACGGCCTCGGGGCCCGGGATGTGGTTCTTCACCATGACTATCTTGGGAAAATTCATTATTCAGACCTTGCCTCGCATGCCTCTCGGGCTGCGTTCCTTTGGCGGCTTCTACCGCCTGCTGTATTCAATCGAACTTGCGGCCGTTGAATCAACCTATCTTTTGGCAGGGCAGGTGAAAACATCGCCGGGGCGCAGTGCAAAGGGCCCCTCACCGCGTCGCTCCCGCCACGCCGGAGGCCCGTGTCGCCGCGTATCCGTTTAGGCGATGCCCAAATCGCTCAGGGTCTGCGGGGTGGGAATCCCCTCCTCGCTCCAGCCGCGGTGCTTGTAATAGTCGCTGAGCAGGCGTCCCATGGGCGGCAGTTGGTTGGTCAGATCCTCGCCCTCGCGGTTCAGGGTCATGAAGCGCGGCGGCAGGAAGTCGTCCTTGCGGCTGATACCCAAACGGGTGTTGAACAGGCGTTTGATGGTGAATACGCGCTCGCCCACCTTCATCAGCGATTCCACGTCCCAATCCTTACCGGTGACCAGGGACATCCACTCCACCATGTCGTTGACCGTGACCGCCTTGCCGATCTGGGTGAAGCGGCACAACACCGCGCTGTCCTGCACGCACATCAGGTTTTGCAGGGTGGCGGTGAAAGCCGCCTTGCCCTCCACCTGGTAGGCGTCCTGGGGCTCGGTGATGCCGATCTCGGGCATGGTCAAGGCCAACTCGTAGGGGTGGCTCCAACTGGCGTTGTGGCAGGCGCCCCTGGCGGCGGTGCCATAGGACAGGGCCTGGCTGAAAAAACGCCGGGGGTCGTGGGCCGAGGGCTCCAGGCCCTTGACGTGCACCGCGAACTCGCTGGCGTTATGGCCCAGGGCCTCGGCCATGGCCTTGGAGCCTCGGCTCATCAGCTCGCCGATGCCCTCGCGCTTGCCCATCTTGTCCACCATCTGCACCAGGGCCTGACCGTTGCCCCAGGTAAGCTCCACCCCGCCGGTGTCCTCGGTGGTGATCAGGCCCTTTTCAAAGGCCTCCATGGCAAAGGCGATGGTGGCGCCGGTGGATATGGTGTCCAGGCCGTAGCGGTTGCACAGGTCGTTGGCCTTGCAGATAGCCTCCAGGTCGTCCACCAGGCACTCGCCGCCCATGGTGCCCATGGTCTCGTATTCCGGCCCGGCGCCCTCCAGCCCGGCGTAAGGGCCCTTGTTGATCTTGATGTGCCGGCCGCAGGCGATGGGGCAGCGCCAGCAGCCCTTGCGCCCGGTGAGCACCGTGTCGTGCAGCACCACGCCGTTTATCTTGGACACCCCGTCCCAGCGCCCCTGCTTCCAGTTCTTCAGGGGGAAGTTGCCCGCCTTCTCGTAGTTCTCGGCCCCGCCGCCGGTGCCGTACTGGCCGAAGGTCTCGGTGGCGGTGGTGATATGCTTGAGCAACTCCTTGACGCTCTTGTCCAGGCCTTCGGGGTCGGCCACCGGCACCGGGCCGTTGCCCGCGGCCACCAGGGCCTTGAGGTTCTTGGAGCCCATTACCGCGCCCAGGCCGGTACGGGCCGCCGCCCGGGTCAGGGTGCCGATGTGGGGAACCCCGGCGATGGGGGCCAGGCGCTCACCGGCCTGGCCGATCACCGCCGCCGCCGCCTTGGGCGAGGTCTTGGACTTGAGCCACTTGGCCGACTCCTCGGCGTCCTGGCCCCAGATCTCCCCGGCGTCGCGGATCTCCACCTTGTCGTCGCTGATGGCCAGATACACCGGCTTGTCGGCCTTGCCGCTGACCACCACGCCGTCGTAGCCGGACTTCTTGAGCATCACCCCCCAGGAGCCGCCCACGTTGGCCTCCCCGAAAATGCCGGTCTGGGGGGAGCGGCCCGCGATGTGATGGCGGCCCGAGGAAGGCACCTTGGTGCCGGTGAAGGGCCCGGTCATGGCGATGAACAGGTTTTCCGGGCTCAGGGGGTCGGTGTCCGGCGAGGTCTCGTCATAAAGCAGCTTGGCCGCCACCCCGGCGCCGCCCATGTAGGCGTCGGTCAGCTCGGGCGCAAGGTCCTGCGTCCGGACCTCGCGGCGGCTCAAGTCCACCCTAAGAAGTTTGCGATGATATCCCGACATGGCAGGTTCCTCCGTCAACCGCCGGTGACCGGCAGCAATAGTTTCAAGGTGTCCCCGTCGTCGACAGGGTCATCAAGCTTAAGGAATTTTCCCGATGAAAAGACGCTGAGATGGGCCCCCAAAAGAGCATCGTCCTGGTACAGCAGATACTTGGTGAAGACCCCGTACTCGCGCGCCAGAAGCTCAAGGACCTCACGCATGGGCGTGGGCCCTTGAAGGCCTATTTCCAGGCAGGGACGCCCTGCCATTTTTTCAAAGGCCTGGGAAAGCTCCACTCGCATGACCCGCTCGCTCCTTGGAGGCAACTAAAAGCGAAAGGCCTCAGGCTAGGCTCCTATCAGACCACCAGGACGGGCTTCAGCAACTGGCCGCCCAGGGCCTCCTGGAAGGCCTCTTCGGCTTTTTCCAAGGGGAAGGGCTGGGCCAATACCGAAAAATCCATAGCCTGGTCGGCCATGAGGCTTATGGCCTGCGCATAATCCGGCCGGGTGCTGGCGTAGCTCAGCAAAATGGTCAGCTCGTCGCGCACTGCGGGGCTGGGGAACCAGGTCAACTCGCCGTTGTACAGGGCCACGATGATCATGGTCCCGCCCCGGTGCACCAAGTTGAAACCGGTCTTCAGGGCTGCGGTGGAACCGGAGGCCTCGATGAACAGGTCGGCCATACCCGGACCGAAGGTGGAGCGCACCAACTCCTCGGGCGACTCGCCTTCCACGATGGCTGTTTCCAGGCCCAGGCGCTGGGCCGCGGGCAGGCGCACCGCCGCGTCTCGGTTCATGCCCAGGAGCAGGACTTTGGCCCCATGCAGCTTGGCCAGCCCGGCGCACAAGAGCCCTATGGGGCCCGGCCCGCTGACCACCACCTTGTCACCGGGACGAATCACGGTGCGCCTAAGCGCGTGCAGGGCCACCGACACCGGCTCCACCAGGGGTGCCAGGGACAGGTCCAGGTTGCTGGGCAGGGACAGAAGTTGGTCCGCAGCGCAGGTCACGAAACCGGCCATGGCGCCGTCGAAGTGCAGGCCGATGACCTGGCGCTCCGGGCACAGATGGCTGTTGCCCGACAGGCAGGCGGGGCACTTCAGGCATCCCTGGATGGCCACGGCGGTGACGTGGTCGCCCACCTTTTCCGGGTCCACCCCGGGGCCGGTCTCCACCACCACGCCGGAAAACTCGTGGCCCAGGATCACCGGCGGGGTCACGAACTCGTAGCCGGGGTCGTTGTTGAAGGCGTGCAGGTCGCTGCCGCAGATGCCGCAACCCGCCACCTTTATGAGGACCTCGCCGGGGCCGGGGGCGGGGCGCGCCACGTCTTGCACCGCCGCCTGGCCTGGCTCCTTACCGTGTTTCACAAAGGCTTTCATGGCGTGTCTACTTGCCCAGGTAAACGGTCTTGACGTAATCGTCGTTGGCTATCTCGGAGCTGGGGCCGTGCAGGACCACGGTGCCCTTTTCCATGATGTATGCCTCGTCGGCCACCCGCAATGCGTGATTGACCTGCTGCTCCACCAGGAAGATGGTCACCCCGCTCTTGGCGATCTCGGTGACCATCTTGAACATCTCCTGCACCAAAACCGGCGACAGTCCCAAGGACATCTCGTCGATCATCAAAAGGCGCGGTTCGGTCATCAGGCCCCTGGCGATGGCGCACATCTGCTGCTCACCGCCGGAGAGCGATCCCGCTTGCTGCGAGGAGCGCTCCTTGAGGATGGGGAACAGGTCGAACATCTTTTCCAGGTTCTTCTGGAGGTCCTTGCGGGCGTGCTTGCTGTAGGCGCCCATCTCCAGGTTTTCCAGCACGGTCAGGGTGCCGAAGAGCCTGCGGCCCTCGGGAACCAGGGCGATGCCCAGGGACACGATGTCCTCTGGGTTCATGGCATTGATGTGCTGCCCCTGAAAGGTGATGTTGCCCTTGCGGTAGGGAACCATGCCGCTGATGGTGGAAAGCAAGGTCGTCTTGCCGGCCGCGTTGGGCCCCAGCAGAGCCACGATTTTGCCTTCGTTCACTTCCAGGTTGACATCCCTGAGCGCCTGGAAATCGCCGTAGTATGAATCTACCTTTTCGATGCTTAACATCCTGGCGCCTCCTCGCCCAGATACGCCGTTATGACGCACCGGTCACTGGTCACTTCGTCGGGCGTCCCGCATGCGATGAGCACGCCTTGGTCCATGACCAAAACCCGCTCGGATATGGCCATCATGGCGTCCATCAAGTGCTCGATGAACAGGATGGTCACGCCGCTGTCGCGCACCTGACGGATCAGGGGCAGGTTTTCAGCCACCTCGGTGGGGTTCAGGCCCGCCAAAACTTCGTCTAGCAGCAAAAGCTTGGGCTTGGTGGCCAAAGCCCTGGCCACCTCGATGCGCTTGCGCTGAGCCAGAGTTAGGTTGGCGGGCATCTTGTCGGCCAGTTTGTCCATCCGCACCATTTTCAAGATCTCGAAGGCCTTTTCCTTGGCCTCCTTGGAGGTCTTGTAATGGGCGAAGGTGGGCACCATGACGTTTTCCAGCACGGTCATGTCAAAGGGCCGCACCACCTGAAAAGTCCGGCCCACGCCCATGGCGCTACGCTTGTAGGGCGGCTTCTTGGTCAGATCCTCGCCCTCCAGCTTGATGGAGCCCCGATCACTGGCCAGCAGGCCGGATATCAGGTTGAACAGGGTGGTCTTGCCGGCGCCGTTGGGGCCGATGAGGCCCAGAATTTCGCCGCGGCGCACCTCGAAGCTGACCTCGCTTACCGCGGCCAGGCCGCCGAAGTTCTTGGTCAGGTCTTTAACTACTAGCAGGTCATCCATAATTCCACCATTCCAGCCGGCTAGTTGTCCGCTGCAGAGGAGTCGCCGGATTTCTTCTTCTTGAACCAGGGCTCTATCAACGAAACGATGCCGCCGGGCACGAAGTTGACCACCGCGATGAGCATCAGGCCGTAGACCACGAAGTTCAGGCCCTGTTGGATGGTACCCAGGTAGAAGCGCAGGAACTCACCCAGCGGCGTCATGATGATGGCGCCGATCACCGGACCCCAGACCGTGCCCATGCCGCCGATGATGCCGTTCATGGCCGGCTGCAGGGAGAACAGGTCCATGGAGAAGGCGGTGCCCGGCTCCAGCACGTAGTTGTAGAACACGTAGAACACCGCGATCATGCCGGTGAGCCCCGAGCTCCACATCAGGCCCATGAAGTGCGCCTTGGCGGTGTTGATGCCCAAGGCGCGTGCCGCGTCCTCGTCGGCCGCCGCCGCCCGAAGGTGGTAACCCAGGGAGGAGGAGCGAATCCACCAGGCCAGGCCGATAACCAGCAGGGCCAGCCCTAGGGCCATGTAGTAGAAGGGCGCGCCGCTGGTGAAGGTCAGGTTGAGCCAGCTGGGCTTGAAGGGGATGTTGATGCCCACCGAGCCGTTGGTCAGGGAGCGCCAGTCCACCGCCACCATGCGCAACACTTCGGCAAAGGCGATGGAGGCCAGGGTGAAGAAGGGGCCCTTGAGACGAACCAGGGGGAAGCTAAGGATTACGCCGCCCAGCATGGCCACGAAGGTGCCGGCCACCACGCCGATGAAGGGGGAGATGCCCAGCTTGACGTAGAGGATGGCAGCGGTGTAGCCACCCAGGCCGAAGAAGGCCGCGTGTCCCAGGGAGAACTTGCCGCCGAAGGCCGGGATGTTCCAGGCCGCGGTCAAGGCAATGTAGAAGAACACCAGGGTGAACATGTGAAGGACAAAGGTGGAGGTGAAGTACAAAGGCACCGCCAGCAAGCCCAGCAGGAATATGGCCGCGGCTGTTTTAAGCTTGTTATTTCTCACTTTAAACCAACCTCCTCGGAGCCTTTACCCTTCCCAAAGATTCCTTGGGGTCTGATGAGGATCGCGATAATGAAAATGCCGAAGTAGATCGCTTCCTTCAGGGCCGGGGAAACGTAAGTGCCGCCTACCGCCTCGACCACCCCGATGAAAAGTCCGGCCAGGAAGGTTCCGCCCATGCTGCCCAACCCGCCCAACACCACCACGATAAAGGCGATGAGGGTGAAGGGTATGCCCACGGTGGGGTAAACCGAGCTGAAAGGCATGAGCAGGACGCCGCCCAGGGCCGAGAACGCACAGCCGATACCAAAGGCCAGGAGGTAAAGCTTTTGCACCTTCACGCCCATCAGGCGGGCGATGGTGTGGTCCTCCACGATGGCCCTGAGGGCCTTGCCGGTGTAGGTGTTCTTGAGAAAATAGTAAAGCAGGCTAATGGAGAGGAGCGCGGCGAAAAAAGCCACCAGCCTGGGTATGCTGATGAAGATGCCACCCCATTCCATAGTGCCCATACCGTAGGAGACCTGCACCGTGCGGAAGTTGCCCTTGCAAACGATCAGGGCCACGTTCTGCAGGATTAACGACAGGGCCACGGTGGCGAAAATCTTCATATTGGCCGAGGAGTTCTGGATCGGCTGGACTATGATCCGCTGGATGATAACGCCGAACAAGAACATAACCGGCAGCACGATGAGCGTCGACACGTAGGGGTCCATGCCGAAGAAATAGTTTAGCCAGAAGGTCAGGTACATGGCCACCATGACCATCTCGCCGTGGGCGAAGTTGATGATGCGGACCACGCCGAAGATCAGGTTTAACCCGATGCTGATAAGCGCGTAGATCCCACCGAGAAGGAGACCCGATACGCAGACTTGGACAATCAACTCCATAGGTACTCTACTTCCATCTCTGGTTTTAGATGGTCCTTGTGGAAGACAAACAACCCTGATCCAGGCTTACGGTAAATGCGCCGCCAATCCGCTTCGACTTTTGCACCGGCCCCACGCCGGCCGCCGTGCTCGCCTAGACTCGACCCGGGTTCAGCCGCCTGGCCGGAACCAGAGGCCGGATGCAACCCCGTGCCCCTTGCCCGGAGGCCCGGCGGCGCTTAAGCCCTGGGCGCTTTTTGCCGGGCCGCCTCCGCGAGGGGCGCGGAATCGGCTGGAGCGTTTTTTGATGCCGTAAGCCGGGGCCGTGGTGGATGCTCGCCCCGCCGAGGATGGCTCCCAGCGCTTTATGCGTGCCGGGTCACCCGTCGGAACAATTGCTTTGGCGATCGCCCTGGTCGAGTTTTTGTTTACCGGAGCTCCCCCACCTAGGGGGGAGCTCCGGTAAAGATCAGTTGGGTCTACTTCTTGGGAAGTACGGGCTTGGTCACCGCGGCACCCAAGGGGTACACGGTGAGCAGCTTGCCGTCGCGCCACTGGGACACGAACGCGGCCGCCCGGACGTTCTGGCCCTTGTCGTCGAACTTGACGCCCCAGCCGTTGGCGGTCTTGCCAAGCGGAATGTCCACGGACATGGCCGCCGCGCGAATCTTGTCAGGAGCGAGGCCGCCGGCCTTCTGGATGATGTCGAAGACCACGTTGGCGCCCATGAAGTTGGTCAGGCTGTGACCGGAGCGGGGTTCTTCCTTGTAGGTCTTGCGGTAGAGCTCCAGGAACTTCTTCAGGCCCGGGGTGAACTTGGTGTTTACATCGTACTGGGTGAAGTCGACGTTAAAAATACCGTTGGACTTTTCGCCCAGAGCCTTGGCGAAGCTCTGCAGGCTGTGGCCGCCGCCGGTGGCGATAAAGGGCTTGATGAGCTTGTACTCAGCAGCCTGACGACCCAGCAGGATGGCATCGTTGGCGTAGCACACGAGCACGATCACATCGGGATCGGCCTTCTTCAGGCGGAAGACAACCGACGACAAGTCGCTGGAGGTGGAGGCGTAAGGCTCCACGGAGACCACCTTCAGGCCCGCACCCTCGGCCAGATTCTTGAAGCTGCCGGCCACGGAGGTGCCGTAGTCGGAGTCCTCGTGGGCCACGGAGACCTTGATGTCCTTGGGCTTCTTGCCCAGGGCCGGAGCCATGTAGTCGACGATGAAGTCCACCTGGCTCTTGCTGAACATGGCGGCGGTGCTGTTGGTGCGGTACACCGTGGGATAGCCGCGCTCGGTGATGGCGTTGGCGATGGCGCCTAGCTCAAAGTAGGGGATGTTTTTGCGGGCTGCCACCTCGGTGGCGGCCATGCTGCGCGAGCTGGAATAGGAGCCGATGATCAGGCCGACCTTGTCCTTTTCGATCAACCTCTCCGCCTCGGAGCGGGCGGCGGCCACGTCGGAGCAGTCGCCATTGGCAAAAACGATTTTTTTGCCCAGGATTCCGCCGTTCTCGTTGCGCACCATGCGGGCGATCTCAGCCCCGCGCCAGCTTTCTTCACCCAGCAGAGCCAGGGGGCCGGAACGGGGATAAAGGGCGCCTATGACAATTTCCTTGTCAGCGGCGAAGGATACGGGCGCCAGAGACATAACCAGCGCCAACGCCAAGGTAACCAGTAACAGCTTTTTCATGCTAAATTCCCTCCCTACCACAAATAAGACTGAGAAAAATTCGGGGATTGCCATCAACCCCCTTGGTAATACTCGACGGCCCGGACGATATCGCCGGTGACCATCGTTTCGTAAAGCACTTTCAACCTGTCGGCATCGATGGGCGCCGGGTTGGTGGGCCGGGGATAACGCTCCACGCACTCGGCGATCATGGCCGGCACGTCGGTTTCGCTGATATCCACCTCTTGCAGGGATCGCGGCAGCCCCAGAGCCACGATCAACTCATCAACCCAGGTAACCAGTTCTTCGGGCCTCGCCCCGTGCTTGCCCAGCACCAGATCGGCCGCCTGGCTTATGCGCTCGGGTATGGCCTTCAAGTTGTAGGCAATGGTGTAAGGCAAGGCCATGGCGCAGGAAACGCCGTGCGGCAGATGACAGCGGTTGGCGATGGTGTAGGCCACCGAATGGCCCAAAACCACCCCGGCGTTCAAGGTCAGCCCGCCGATGTAGGCCCCGTAGATCATGGCCCGCCTCGCCTCCATGTTGGAGCCGTCCTCATAGGCGGGTTTGAGCCAACGGGCCACGATGGACATGCAGGTGGTGGCCTGGGTGTCGGTGAAGGGGCTGGCGTTGATCGACATGAAGCCTTCCAAGGCGTGGCTCAGGGCGTCCATACCCGTGGCCGCGGTGATCTTGGGAGGCAGGGTTTTGGTGAGCTCGGCGTCCAGCACCGTGGCCAGGGGCACCAGCTGGGGCCCCAGCACCACGGCCTTGCGGCCCTGCACCGAAAGCATGGACACGGCGGTGGCCTCGGCTCCGGTGCCCGCGGTGGTGGGCACGTTGATCAAGGGCAGCGGGGCCTTGGCAAAGCTGGTGGCGCCCAGGTGCTCGGTGACTCCCTCGGGGTTGACCGCGAAAGCCGCGGCCAGCTTGGACATGTCCAGGGAGCTGCCGCCGCCCATGCCGATCACCGCCTTGAAAGGCTTTTGGCGGGCGAACTCGGCCAGGGCCTCGGCGATCTCCAGGGTGGGCTCGCCCACGATGCCGTCAAAGACGGCCACCGCGTAACCGGCGGCCTCCAAGGGCCCGGCCACCTTGCGGTCCAGGCCCAGCTTCACCACTTCCTTGTCGGCCACCAGCAGAACGTCGCCGCCGACGATCTTCCAGCCTTTGAGAAGCTGCTCCAGCTGACCGGCGGCGCCGTCGCCCATCATCAGCTGACGGGGCCCCTGGGAACTATATACGTTAGGTTTAGCGAAAGAAATCATCGCACTAGGTTCCTTATTTCATAACGGGAGTTAAGAATGTGGCTTCGCGTTAGGCGGCCATCCACCCCCCATCGATGTAGATAATCTCACCGGTGATGTAGTCGGAGGCCGGGCAGGCCAGGAACAGAGCCGCGTATCCGATGTCCTCGGGCGCCCCGAACCGCTTCAGGGGAATGCGCGAGAGCATCCAGTCCTGGGTGTCGGAGTTGGAGAAGGCGGCCTCGGTCATACTGGTGCGCACGTAACCCGGGGCCACCGCGTTGACGTTGATTCCCTCGGGGGCCAGTTCCACGGCCATGGACTTGGTCAGGGCGAAGATGCCCCCCTTGGCCGCGCCGTAGGCCGAAATGTTGGGCACCGCGATCTTGCTGGTCAGGGAGGCCAGGTTGATGATCTTGCCGCTGCCGGCCTTGGCCATCTGACGGGCCGCCGCCTGGGCCATGAAGTAGGCCCCGCGCAGCTGGATGGCCAGAACCGCGTCGAAGTCCTCGGGCTCGAACTCCAAAAACTTCTTGCGGATGTTTGAGCCCGCATTGTTGACCAGCACGTCCAGGCGGCCGAAACGGTCCATGGTCTGCTCTACTATGGCCCCGTAGCCGCCCACCTGGCTCAGGTCGGCACTGATGGTTTCCACCTCGCGGCCGTAGCGATCCTTGAGCATCTCAGCAGACGATTGCAGCTGGGACTCGCTGCGGGCCACCAGCACCAGGTCCGAACCCGCGCCGGCCAGCACTTCGGCTATGCCCAGGCCAATGCCCCGGCCGCCGCCGGTAACCAAACTAACTTTATTTTCCAGGGAGAACGCGTTGCTCTCGTATGGCATGTTTTCAGCTCCCCTATCCGGTCGCTTAGCGGGCCGTATCGAGATGAAGCCGTGCAGGCGGTCGCAGGCTCAGCGAATAATCCGGAGTATCCGGACGGCACCTATTGACAACTCAAGCACAGACTAGTTTAACGTTTTACCTTTGTCGCAAATTCACGTGGTATTTGTCAACCCCAAAAGGCGGCTTGAGCATTTTTTAGGCGGTTACGCCATGGGGTCGGCCCGCGCAAAATGCGGCGATACAGGGCGGCGTAGCGAGGTCTTTGGAGTGTTGGGCTAGAGGCAAGAGGGGATGTTTGGCAAAGATTCAGGCCTTGGCCCGCAGGGGGGATATGTCGTCGTAGCGGCTTCCCCTGGCCTTGAAACCGCAGGTGTCCCTGATGATAAGCTTGGGCTCCAAAACCACCCGCCGAACGCTTTCCATCGTCTCCATCTTGATTTTGCTGACCAGGATATCCACCACCACCCGGCCCATCACCGTCTTCTTCTGGGAGACGGTGGTAAGACCCACCCTGGGCAGCCCGGCCATTTCGATATCGTCGAAGCCGATCACCGCCACGTCCTCCGGCACCCGGCGCCCGGTCTCCTGCAGGGCATCCAACACGCCCAGGGCCATGTGGTCATTGGTGGCAAATACCGCAGTAAAATCAATGCTTTTATCGACAAGGTCCCTGGTGACCTCATACCCGGAGCGCCGGGTGAAGTCCCCCTCGGTCACCAATTCGGGAGCCAAGGCCAGGCCGTAGTTGTCAAAGCAAACCTGGGCGCCTTGCAAACGGTCCTGGCCGGTGGAGGTGTTTTTAGGGCCCATCAAGAGGGCGATCTTGCGGTGCCCCATCTTGACCAGGTGCTCCACGGCCAAGTAGGCCCCTCGAGGGTTGTCGATGCCCACGAAATCCGCCGCCGGCGAACCCAACTCCTCGTTGACATAACGCAGGGCCAGGGCCACGGGCAAGCCGCTGTCAATGAGCTCGAACACGAACTTGTCGTCCAAGAGGGCGGCGCAGATGATCAGGCCGTCAACCCCATGGGAAATCAACTCGCGCACGTCCGCTTGGTGGTTGTCCACCCCGTCTTCCACCGAGCAGGTTATCACCCGGTAGCCGCGCTCCTGGGCCCGATCGATTATGTCCTGGGCCAGCTCGGAGTAAAAGGGGTTCAGCAGCGTCTTGATTAGCAGGCCGATGATATTGCTTTGCTTGTTGACCAGGGCACGTGCGGCCAAATTAGGATGATAATTCAAAGCGTTGGCAATAGACAACACTTTCTCGCGGGTGGCGGAGCTTATGCGGTTGGTTTCTTTGTCCCGAAGGGCCAGGGAAACCGTGGTTACGGAAACTCCCGCCGCCCTGGCGATGTCTTTTACGGTGGCCTGCTTTTTCATTAATACTTTATGCAGTCATTATGACAGGTTAGCAATAAACACCCCCCCTGGGCGTCTGTTCGCTTCATGCTTATATGCCTTCCCACAACCTTAGTTTAGCGTTAAATCGATACTAAATGGGAAAGAATTAAGAGTCAAGCTTGTCGTTCGCCGCCCAGCCGCCTTTGAGTGGGCCTTGCGGGGCAACCAGCAGTATTAACAATATTAATTCATATTTATTAAAAAGACCGCTGGGGTCAGCAGGCCCCGCCCTCCCCTATTCGGCAACGGGCAAAAGCGTCCACGGCCCACCGTCGGAGATGGCCTGGCCTCCCACAAAAAGACGGGAGCCCCGGAGGGCTCCCGTCGCGCGCATTTATCCAGGCGTTGCCAAGTCCGCGCCCGCAGGGGGGCTAGACGTCTTCGGAGGTGGGCTCCTGCCCGGCCAGCTGACCGCTGGCCGCGTAGTCCTTGGCCATTTTGGTACCCGCGGCCAGGGCCTTCTTGTTCAGGGCCTCGGTGCCCTTGGGCACCCGGGCCAGCAGGGCCTTTTCCAGGGCCTTGCGGCTCACCACCCCGGTCAGCTCGGTGATGGCTCCCAAGGCCACCACGTTGGCGACCATGGGTTTGCCCAGCTTGTCGCGGGCCGTGGCCGTGAACGGCAGGGCCACCGCCCGGCTGGAGGGGGGATGGCTCACCAGGTCGGAATCCACCACGATCCACCCGCCGGGCTTGAGATCCCAGGAGTAGGTGTCCGCCGCTTCCTGGGTCAGGGCCAGGAACATGTCCACCCTGGTGGCCAGGGGGTAGTCGATATCCTGGTCGGCGATGATCACCTCGGCCTTGGAGGCTCCGCCCCTGGCCTCGGGGCCGTAGCTCTGGCCCATGGCCACGGCGCGACCGTCGTGCAGACCCGCCGCCTCGGCCAAGACCAGCCCGGCCAGGATAAGGCCCTGGCCGCCGCTGCCCGCCAGACGCACTTCCATGCGCTCCATCTCCGGGGCCTTGGCCTTGGGGGTTTCCTTTTTCTTGCTGCTAGCCATGATTAGCCCTCCTTCCGGATGGCCTGGGCCCGGTCCACCGCGCCCTGATACGTCTCCAAGAAGGTGGGGCGCTCGTGGTCGGCCAAAACGCCGATGGGAAAACGGTCCTCGCGATCGGCCGGGCTCATCTTTTCCCAGCGGTCCACGCGCACCGCCTGCTTCTTGTAACCCTTCATCATCTCCACCTGGCTGCCCAGGCGGTTCTGCCGCCCATAGTTGGTGTGGCAGGGGCTAAGCACCTCCACCACCCCGAAGCCCTTCTTGGCGATGGCCTGGCCCAGCATCTGGTCCAGCTGAGTCACGTGGTACACCGTGGAGCGGGCCACGAAGGAGGCTCCCGCGGTCACGGTGAGGGCGCTGATGTCGAAGCTGGGCTCGGAGTGGCCGTAGGGAGCCGTGGTGGCCTTGGCCCCCAGGGGCGTGGTGGGGCTGTACTGGCCGCCGGTCATGCCGTAGGTCAGGTTGTTGACGATGATGGCCGTGAGGTCCAGGTTGCGCCGGGCGGCATGGATAAGGTGGTTGCCGCCGATGGCCGTGGCGTCGCCGTCGCCCATGACCACGATCACCTTGAGCTCCGGCTTGGCCAGCTTGATGCCCGTGGCAAAGGTCAGGGCCCGGCCGTGGGTGGTGTGCACGCTGCCCACGTCCACGTACACCGGCAGGCGGCCCGAGCAGCCGATGCCGCTGACCAGGACCACTTGGTTCTTGTCGTAGCCGCCCTGGGCCAGAGAGCGCACCAGCGATCCCAAGAGGATGCCCAGCCCGCAGCCGGGGCACCAGACGTGGGGAAACTTCTTGTCGTGGCGCAGCCAGTCGTAGACCACGCTTCTGTGCACCGCCGTCATCAGGCCACCTCCCGCATGCGGCCCAGGATCTCCTCGGGGGTGATCATGGTGCCGTCCATCTTGCTGTGACGAATCACCTGGGTCCGTCCGTCGTTGACCCTTTTGACCTCGCGGCTGATCTGACCCATGTTCAGCTCGGGCACCAGGGCCGCCTTGCGTCCGGTCAACGCCGCCTCCACCGCCTGGCGGGGGAAGGGCCACAGGGTCAGGAGTTGCAACAGGCCCAGCTTGATGCCCCGCTCCCGGCCCAGGCGCACCGCCGCCCGGCAGGAGCGGGCGGTGCAGCCGTAGGAGATGAGCACGATCTCCGCGTCGTCCAGGGAGTACTCCTTGGTGAGCATCAGGTCGTCGAAGTGGCGGCTGATCTTGCCGAAGAGCCGGGCGTAGAAGGGCTCCACCTCGTCGGGCCGTCGGGTGGGGAAGCCGCGCTCATCGTGCACCAGGCCGGTGACGTGGTAGCGGTACCCCTCGCCTAGGTCGGCAAGACGCGGTATCAGGCTGCCGTCGGTCTTGTAGGGCACGTACCAGTCCGGGGGCACGGTGGGCCGCCGGCGGTCGATGACCTCCAAATCGCCCTCGGCGGGCAGGATCACCTTTTCGCGCAAGTGGGCCACGGTCTCGTCGGCCAGGAAAATAACCGGGGTGCGGAAACGCTCAGCGGTATTGAAGGCCCGAACCATCAGCTCGAAGCACTCGCTGACCGAGCTGGGGCAGAACACGATGGCCGGGTGGTCGCCGTGGGTTCCCCAGCGGGCTTGCTGCACGTCGCCCTGGGCCACGTTGGTGGGCAGGCCGGTGCTGGGGCCGCCGCGCATCACGTTGACCACCACCAGAGGGGTCTCGGCGATCATGGCGTAGCCCAGGTTTTCCTGCATCAGGGAGAAGCCGGGGCCGCTGGTGGCGGTCATGGCCTTGCGCCCGGCCAGGGAGGCTCCCACGCAGGCCCCGATGGAGGCGATCTCATCCTCCATCTGAATGAAGGGGTTGCCCCGGACCGGCATCTCGCGGCTCATGTACTCGGTGATCTCGCTGGCCGGGGTGATGGGGTAACCGGCGAAAAAGTTGCACCCGGCGGCCAGGGCCCCCAGGGAGGCGGCCTCGTTGCCTTGCAGCAGCCGCGCCTGGCCCTTGCGGTTCGCCTTGGCGGCTCTGCCCGCTGGCTTGCTGGTTCCTGCGGCCATAATTATTTCTCCTCCCGCGGCACCGGTGCCAAACGCTCCGGGCTTATGTTGCTGGCGGCCTTGGCTGCGTCGGATTTTTCCTGGGTCACTTCCGGGGAGTCCAGGGCGGAAGCCGGATGGGCCAGGTCCACCGCCCCGGGCTTTTCATAGCCCACGGTGATGGCGAAGTCGGGACAGAGCATCTCGCAGAGGCCGCATCCCGTGCAACGCTCCTTGTCCACCTGCCGGGGATATCCCCATTCGTCGGAGACCAGTATGCCCACGGGGCAAAAGGCCACGCAGTTGCCGCAGCGCTTGCACCAGGCGGGATAAAAGCTGTGCTTGGTCTGAGGCTTGCCTCGTTTTGTGGTCGCCTCGTTGGCGATCATGTCACTACTCCAAAGACTAGATCCAGTAACCAAATTTCAGCGGCGCCTTATGCGCCGGCCCTTTGCCGTTTCATATCCTCGCTAAGCCTGGGAACGATTTCCTGCGCACCACCAACTATAACCCAAATCATCCTTTTCAAAGATAGGGGCCGCGGGGTCCCTGTCGATGGCGCAGGCCTGGGAGGTCATTTGGGATTCATCGCTGATATAGGGCGCGTAACGCTCTTTGATGTCCGCCCAGCCCTGCACCCGGCGCACCTGTTCATACTGCGCCTGGTCAAGCGGCTGGGAGGTTATCTCGTGCATTGTATGCCTTCACTTTTTCCTTGGTCGCCGGCCACCAGTCTCCCGGTTGCCTGACAGGTCGCCACCAAGGCGACCACCACCGCGCCGGCCCCGACGCGGCTCCCCGCTTGTTGGGCCCTCAGATTTCCAACCCCAGACGCCGGGCGGCCATCCGCAGATGGTCCAGGGTCTCTTTTCTGGCTTTTTGGGGGTTGCGGGCCTCTATGGCCCTGTAGATGCCCTCGTGCTCCTTTTGGACCTGCCGGGGCACGCCGGGATTTTGGCGGGAATGCTCCCTGGCCTCTTGGATAAGCACCAAGAGCTTGTCGTTGAGGAACTGCATGAGTTCGCACAAGTGGTGGTTGCCGCTGGCCTCGGCGATGCCGCGATGAAAATCAAGATCCGGCACCGCGCCGATGGTGTCGTCCTCCACCGCCCTGGCCATGGCCACCACGCATTCGCCCAACTTGGCCACATCGCGGGTGCTGCCCCTGGCCGCGGCCATGGCGGCGGCCTCGCTTTCCAGGATGGCCCTGAGCTCGTAGAGGTGGGTCAAGGACTGGGAGTTGAATTTTTCCGGGTCTTCCAGGCGGAAGAAGCGCCGCCCCGACCGGCCCACCACCATGACTCCCCGGCCCTGCTGAGACTCCAGGAGCCCCTCGGCCTTGAGCTGGGACAGGGCCTCGCGGATCACCGCCCGGCTCACCCCGAACTTGGTGGCCAACTCCATCTCTGGAGGCAGCATCTCGCCCGGCTTGAGCGTGCCGCTCTCCAACTCCTCCATGAGGATAGCGGCCACCTGGTCGGGTAGGCGCAGGGGCTGCTTCAACTCATATTTGTCTGACAACATGCTTTCCATGCAGCATGATTAACATGCCGGCGAGGGGATTTCAAGCGAAATCCTCAATGATTTCAAAAGCCACATCGCGGAACAAAACTATTTTTATTTTTTAATATTAATCGGTTAGGCAAGATATGCCCGAAAGGCCTGAAAAATTACGGGCCACCCCGGAGGGTGGCCCGAAGATGCCGAAGGCGGCGTGGCTTTACTTGAACTTTTCGTGGCAGTCGCTCTTGCACTGGCCCACCTCGTCCAGGGCCTCGTCCAGGGCCGAGCCGTTACCGGCGGCCAGAGCGTCCTCCACGCGGTCCAGGGCGGCCAAAAAGCGAGGGTAATTTTCGCTGCCGTACTTGGCCTTGTCAAAGGTGCAGACCTCCCGCGCCTGGGCCAGGAAAGCCGAAGCATCGGCCAGGCTGGGGATGCCGCCCTCCTTGCGAATGCTCTTGAGGCTGCCGAAGCTTTTGCCCAAGGCCTTCTTGATCTTCTTGTAGGAGACCTTGCCCTCGCTCTCGGCTAGCTCTTCCTCCGTGGAGGTGATCTCCACGAAGCCTTCGTTATCGCCTTGGGCCTCGCCCTGGGCCGGGGTGATCTCGGGCGCGGCCACAGGGATGGGCGCCACGATCTTCAGGTTGATCTTGAGGGTGGCCTTGCCGGACTTGGTCTTGAGTTCCTGCTTTACCTTGACGTCACCCTCCAGTTCCAACTCCTCGGAGCGCAGGGCGATGTGCCCCTGCTCCAGGGCGTCGGCCAGTTGGCGCAAATAATCCGCCGCCTCGGCCGGGGAGAACTGGTGCTTGATTTTATCCTTCTTGGGATTATCCACGGATACCTCCTAAATTGAACCAACCGCCTCCGCCATGGTCTCAGACCAGAGAGAGCAGGGCTTCGGCCAAAAGGCGCCCATCGGTCAAAGGGGCGCTATCCGAAGTCATAAGGTCGGCCTCGATGATCCTGAGGCCCATATCCTCCAGGGCCCGGCGGTCCAGGCCGCCGGGATATTCACTCCACCCCCGGTCCACCAGCACGTAGTCCAGCACGCGCCCCTCGACGCGTTGGGGGCTGCCCGCGGCTCCCAGGGCGGCCATGAGCTCGGCGGCGCGCTGGGCCACCCCTCCGGCCAGCACTTCCTTGTCGGGAGCGGTGTTAGGCACGAAAACCTTGGGGCAGGGATTGGCGGCCACCGCCTCTCCTATTCCGCCGGGCAGCAGGCTGGCCAAGAGGCTGGTGTAAAAACTGCCCACCGGATAGCAGATCAGCTCCGCCTGGGCGATGAGACGGTGCACCTTTGGCCGTATTTCGGCCGTGACGGGGCGTTCCAGGTCCAGGCCTTGGTTCAGCCTCAACTCCACGATGGGCGCGCTCAGGGGCGGCTCGCTGCGTCCGGTGATCCGGTGTTGGCCCAAGACCAGGCTGCCGTCGGTCAGGCGGGCGGCCAGGTGCAGGTTCCGGTTGACCACCGGCCGCACCACCCCGCGCACCTCGGCCAGCTTGGAGAACAAAAAGATCACTGGGTCCAGGTGTCGGCCGTTGTTCAAATACCCCCCCACCAGCACCAGGTTGCCGATGCTGGCCCCGGCCAGGTCGAAATCGCCGGGCATGGCCCCCAGGAAATAGCTCAGGTGGTTGCGGATGATCTTGCGCAGGGGGTCGGGGATGGCCGCCACCATGGGATCGTCCCCGGCGGTCATTGTCTCCAGGCGCTCCACCAGCTCCCCGGCATCGGCCTCCACGGGCAGGCGATAGGCGAACAGCTTGCGCACCTCGGCGTTGCCCCGCACGCTCATGTCGCTAAGCGCCATCATGCGGTTGCGCAGGTCGCCCACCGCGGGCATGGCAAAGGCCCGGCGCAGCACCGCCGAGGAGCCGCCCGAGTCAAAGGGGGTGATGAGGTGGATGGAATTGTGGGTGTAATTGATCAGCTCCCGGCACATGGGGCCGGGTCCGCTGCCGCCGCTGAAAAACAGGATGCTGGGGCCCAATTCGGGCACCCGGGCATAGCGGGCCAGGCGCACCGGGTCCGGCACGCGCAGGGGTCTGGTTATGGTCAGGCCGCCCTTGTCGCTCAAGACCTCTGCAACTCCTCGGCCAGCAGGTCGGCCGCCCGCTCGAAATCAACCCCGCCGCTGAGCACCAACACCTTGGCCCCGGCCAGCATCTTGAGGTAGTCCTCCTGGCTGGGAGCGGCCTGCCCCTTGGGCGGCAAGTAAAACAGCCCCGGCTCTTTCATGAACGAGGCCAACAGGTCCGGGCGGTCGGCCAACTCCACTTGGGCCAGGCGGCATGGGCCCGCGTCGCGCTCCCAATCCAGCAGGACCAACAAGTCAAGGCCAAAACCCATCTTGATGCGCCCCATTCCGAAGCAGGCGTCTATGTCCACGTCGTACTTGTGTTCCAAGGCCCATAGCTGGTCCTCGGGAAGCGCCGCGAAGCGCTCCTGGTCCTTGGGGCTCATCACCTTTTTAAGATCGGGGTTGTTCAGCGCCGTGCCGGGATTGATGCGGGGCAGCTTGGCCACTCCGGTCATGATGGGCCCGTCTTGTCCCCTGGTAACCATCAAGCGGTCATTGGAGACAAAGGTCACCCCCCGGCTCATCAGATGCAGGGCCAGGGTGGACTTGCCCTGCCCGGCCTGCCCGGCCATGGCCAGGCCCAGGCGGGGTCCGCACACCCCGGCGGCGTGGGCCAACAGGGCCCCCTGCTCCAGCTCCCATTGAATCTGGCGGTTGTTGATAAAGTTGATCACCTGGTTGGGGTTTTCCAGGCAAGGGCCCACCGCTAGGTTCATCTCGCCGCCGAAAATAAACACCATGCCCGTGAGCCGCTTGCGGACCAGGCGGCCATCAGCTAGGTCGGCATACTCTTCCTTGATCTTGGACTTGCCCGGCTCCGGCTCCTTTTGGCGCAGCACAAGGCCGCAGTCCCAGGCCGGGGTCTCCAGGGCGTACACCGTGATCGGGGGCTCCTCATCGGAAGCCTGCATAAAGGGCCGGAAGTAGCCCTCCAACTCCTGGGCCAACTCGGGGCGGTTCGTCTTGATCTCGAAGCTCAGATTGTTGAGCCGCAGGCGCAGGCTGACCTCGGTGGGGGTTTGACGCAAAATCTCCTGAGCCATCTCCTGGGCTGAGGGCGCGCTCATTAGGCCAACTCCCGGCAAACGTAGTCAGCGTAATATTGGGCCGCGTCCATGCCGCAGCCCTCCTTGAGGCCCCGAAAGCCGCCAAAGGCGCTCACCTCGAACACCACCGGTCCTTGCTCGGTCTCGGCCACGTCCACGCAGGTGAAGTCCAGGTTGAACAAGGCCTGGGCCTTGTGGGCCAGGTCCTTTATCTCCTGGCTGGGCTCGTACTGCTGGTAGCGCCCTCCGGCGCGGTGGGTGGTGTTCCAGGACTCGCCGTTGGCCACCCTGGCGTAGGTGGCGAAGTACTCGCCGCCCAAGAACACCACGCCCAGATCCTGGCCCGGCAGGGCCAGCATCTGTTGCAAGTAGATCATGGGATGGCCCGCATCGCGGTAGCCTGCGATCTTCTCGCGCAGCCCAGGGCCCGGCTCAACCACCAGCATGCCCCGAGCCTTGGTGGAGTACAGGGGCTTGAGCACCGAGCGGCCCATGCGCTCCACCGCCGCCGCCGTCTCTTCGACGCTCTCGGTGACCAAGGTGGGCGGCATGGGTATGCCCCCGGCGGTCAGGGTCACGGTGCAGCTCAGGCGGTCGAGCATGGCAATGATCGAAGCGGGCGGCGAAAAGATGCGCGGTCCCTGGGAGGCGACATAGCGCAACAGCTCCAGGCGGTCCAAAAGCTCCGGGGAGTACTCCACCCCCACCTTCTTTATGACCAGGCCGTCCAGGGCGGTTAGCTCCACCTCGCCGAAATAGGCTCGGCCGGTGGCCAAGTCGCAGCGCACCTGGGCCATGTCCACCAGACAGCGAAAGCCGGTGCGTTGTTCCAGGGCGTCCAGCAGGCGTTCACTGGACCAGCCGCCCGCGATTCCCACCACGGCCACTTTGAGTTGTTTGGATGCAGTCATTATTTTGTCGGCTCAAATTAGGGGTAGATCAAGGTTTGCCGGGGCAGCTTGAACTGGGACCAATCCTTGCCCCGATGAGCCACCACCCGCTCCAGCAGGTACACCGCCCTCAGATGCATCTCTCTGGCGAAAGAGTTGTTCATCTCGAAGCGGGTGGAGGAAAACAAAGAGCGCCCCAGGCCCAGGGCCAGGCGAGCCTGAAAGGCCTGGTCGCCGATGTTGCGGGCGAAATCCAGGGCAAAGGCCAGGAAACGGCCAATTACCGTGTTGATGCGGCGGCGCACCGCCACGTCGAACACGGGCAAGCGGAAGTTGGATATGAGAAACACCGAGATGTCCTGGGCGCAGTCGGCCAGGGCCGAACGGTGCAGGTCGATGAAATGCAGGCTCTGCCGGGCGGGATCGAAGATCACGTTGTTCAGGTTCAGGTCGCCGTGGGTGCGCACCACGTAGGGCGCGGCCAGCTCGGGCTCCAACTCCTCCAGGGTGTCCAGCATGCCCTCGAAGGAGGGCAATTGCAGGTTGCCGATGGCCACCGGCTTGGTCTTGAACTCCGGATGCATGCGGTACACCGCTTCCTGGCGGGAGCGGATCTGGCCCACGAAATCAGGGCGCAAGGAGCTGGCCTGTTTGGTGGCCCACCACACCTTGCCTAGGGTGGCTTCCAGCAGGTGCTCGGAAAGGGCCAGACCTTCGTCGTCGCCGTTGATGATCAGGTCCTGCATGGTGCAGCCGGGCAAATACTCCAAGAGAATGGAGCCTTCGCCTTCCTCGCCCTCCTGAAAGGCCCATACCTTGGGGGGCAGGCCGGGAGCCAGTTTTTCCCACAACTCCAGGTTCTCTTTTTCCTTGGACAGCTTTTTGGCCACGCCCTGCTTGAACAAAACCGGGCTGGACGATTCCGGGCGCGGGTCCTGCACCGCCGCGATGCGACAGCCGCCCCGGGTGCCCCAGATGGACTCGAACTCCACCTGACCCACCGAGGACTCCAGGCCTGAGGCGGCCAGGGTGTCGCTCAAGGCCTGGTACTGGCGAATCTTCATCTTCTCGCCCACCAGCACGAAGATCAGGGCCTCGCCTATGTTGAGCAGGCAGTCACCCATGCGCTCCAAATAGTGGCTGATGAACACGATGGTCACCAGGTCGCCCCGGTGCTCGTTGTGCTCCATCTCCTGAAGCACCTTGGCGAAGGTCTGGGCGTGCAGCTTATCCAGGTTGAACTCGCACTGACAGATGCGGAAGGCCTTGTTGGAGTTGCGCTGGTCCAGGGCGGCCACGATGTTGTCCAGGCCCACCAGCACCTCGTCGAAGAACGGCGCGAAGTCCATGAGGCGGCTGGACTCCAGATGCACAAGGTGGCCCATCTGGCCCACCAGGTTCACCGCGAAATCGGCGATGCGCTCCAGGTTGGCGGTGATGGTGGTCAGCGCCCTCAGCTCCACCACCTTGGCCCGCTCGATGCCCCGGGGGTCCATGAGGCGGTCGAAGCTCTGCTCCTCGATAACGCTCTTGAGGTTGTCCACGTAGTCGTCGCGGGAGCTGATCTTTTCCATCAACTCCCGGCTGGGCTGATCGTAGAAGCGGCGGGTAAGCTCCACCTGGGCGGTGACCTCGCTCACGATGAAGCGAAAGTTCTCCCGCACCTCTTCTAGACGGTGCATGGCCGGCATATCCCGCCCTTAATTGGCTTTGATGGGTTCGATGAGCAGAGGCTGGTCTTCCGGATCTTCGCTGCCTTTTTTCTCGTTCCAGCGCATCTTGAGCGAGAGCTTGATCTCCTCGCCCTTGCGCTTGGCCTCCACGTGCAGGTTGATCAAGCCCTCGGGCTTGAGCACCAGGTTGCGGCCGTCGGTGGAAAACAGCAACGCTCCGCTCTCGAAACCATCCTTGAGGGCTGCCAGGTAATTGATGATGCTCTGGCAGTCTTGCAATGATTCATGCCGAAAGCGATTGGTGGTGGAACTCATTGGTCCTTTTCCTTGTTTTTAATTTAGGCGGGCCTGGTATTCGTCGATGACCTGGGAGCGGCTGGCCCCGGCCAGGCTCAGGCTTTTGCGCACCGCCACCTCGTCCCAGGCGGGTTGCAGGCCCACTTCCCGCTCGTATTTGGACGGCTCCACCTGCCCCGGCTCCTTGAGCTTGACCGACATGTGGGTGTCGTCGCCCATGAAGATGAGCATCTGGCGGCGTCCCGCGGGGCGGCTTTTGTTCTGATTGGTAAGGGCTCGGATCAGGAACTCGGTGTATTCGCGGGACTGGGGATTCCAGACCTCCACCCCGTCAACGTCGTAATCGGCCAGCAGAATGGGCCAGAACTGCTCGGGGTGGGGGATCACCACCCCGCCGCCCAGGGAGCGCACCTCCTCGATGACCTCGCTGGCCCGGAAGAAGTAGCTCAGGGAAAAATGCTCCTTGACGATGGCCTTCACCGCCTTGAGCAAGAGCTGGGCCCGGTTGACCATGAGGTCGGTGTGGCGTCCACGCTGGGCGTCGATGTATTCGGCCAGGAGCTTGTTCTTGATCATGGCCGGAGGGGTGTCGGCCAGGTTCATCTCCACCAGGCGGCGCAGGCGGGCGGTGTAAAAACGCACGAAGGCCACCACCTCCTCGCTGGAGCCGGTGTCGTTGGCCGCCTGCTCCAGGCGCTCGCCCAGGGCCGGCTGGGTGATGGTGTCCATGAACTCGTACATCTGGCCGGTGCGGTACTTGAAGGTGTGCTCCAGCATGGAGCGCAGGATATGGGCCTCGCCCAGGGATTCGGTTTTAAAGTGCAGCAGGAGTTGCACCTTGCGGTTGAAGCCCGAGGAGTAGCAGTCCACCTCCGCCCCGCTGTAGCCGTTCCAGCTCAATATCTGGTTGTGCTGGGTGGGGATGACCAGGCTCTTGCCCGCATTGGGATAAAGCGCGGCCACCCTCTGGGCGGTCAGTTCCTGGGGAACCCACTCCGGGTGCCAGTGAATGGCCAGAATTTCGTTCTGCTGGGGATAGCTGGCTCCTGGGTCGGCCACCCGCGCCCGTTGCTCGGGGGTCAGCTCGGTGGAGACGATGCTCTCATACTGGGCCTGATCCCAAGAGTCGATATCCGCCACCGCCCGGTCCAGGTCGTAGTCAGGCGGGATGGACGGAGTTGCCGTCGGTTTTTCTTGGGTCTGGCTTTTGTTGCTCATAAAACGTTTCGCCTCTTTCAGTGCACCGCCCGGGCCGAATCATGCCAATAGCCGTCCGCCCAGGGGGCCGCTTGACCGCGCTTCACGGTCAAGCTGTTTGGCCTTGTATCTTAACAACTAGGCCGGTGCTTATTTGTTAAGCTTCGGTTACATCGCCTGAACCTTCACTTCCTTCAAACAGTCACCCGCCCTTCGGGAAGCTGTAACATGCGGCTCCTAACTTTCAGTATAGACGCGCCATTAAAAGAATTGAAACAAACCAGGCAATCCTATCCACCATTGGATGAGGGCAATAAACCACCATGCTTTCCACCGCTGACAAATCAAACGCCGCCGAGCCGGTGCAGCTTCCGGGGATTTCCTTTAGCGACCGCCTGGAACACGACCTGGGGCGGGCCCTGTACGAGGCGGCGGAGCCGGGCAAGCCCATGGCCCTGGTTTTGGTGTGCCTGAACTCCTTCACCCTGTTCAGCCGCCTTTACGGCAGCGAGGCCGCCGCCCGGGTGCTGGACCGCTTGCAGGAGATGCTGCGGCGGCTGGGGCCCAAGTCCATGGGCCGGGCACGCCTGCTGGCCCTGGAGGCCGACGACCCCGGCTCCATGGTGATGATGCTCCAGGACGGCCCCGAGTTGCTGACCCACCTCATGGAGCGCGCCCTGGTGCTCAGGGCAGCCCTGCGCCAGCACCTGAACAAGGAGATGATCCATATCACCGGTCAGCCCCTGGCGCTCAGCATCGGCTTTGCCCGGGTGGAGCCCGCCCCGCTCAAGCGTTTGCCGGAGTTGGTCTACCGGGCCCTGCGCGACGCCCGCCAGGTTGCTGAGGGAAGCCTGGACATAAAGAGCATGAACCTGTTGGAGGAGTTCCGCCGCCTGGTGGAGCAGCCTCTGTTGCACTCGGTGTACGAGCCCATCGTGGATTTGCAGAGCGGCCAGGTAAAGGGCTGGGAGGCCCTGGCCCGGGGGCCGGTGGACGACTACTTTCACTCGCCCGAGGTGATGTTCGACTTCGCCGACGAGGTGGGCGCCCTGCTCCATCTGGAGAAGGCCTGCCTGGGGCAGGCCATACGCGGGGTGGGCAGCCTGGAGCCAAACCAAAAGCTGTTTCTCAACATCAACCCCGAAACCCTGGCCGACCCCAAGTTCCGCGACGGGGAGACCCTGGACCTGCTCGCCAAGCACGGCCTGACTCCCCAGGACGTGGTGTTCGAGATCACCGAACGCCATTCCATCGGTGACTTCGGCCAGTTTCACCGCACCATGCAGCACTACCGCTCCCAGGGCTTCTCTCTGGCCATAGACGACATGGGAACCGGCTATTCCGGCCTGATGCGCATCGCCCTGTTGCGCCCCGAGTACCTCAAGGTGGACATGTCCCTTATTCGGGGCATCGATTCCAACCCCATGCAGCGGGCCCTGGTGGAGACCCTGGTCACCTTCGCCGATAAGGTGGGCGGCACCCTCATAGCCGAAGGCATCGAGACCGCCACCGAGTTTTCCAGCCTGCGGGGCATGGGGGTGCGCTACGGCCAGGGTTATTACCTGGCTCGCCCCGCCCGGGAAAAGCCCAGCCCCAAGGTGAGCCGGGTGGACTTCCGCACCGGGCAAGGCGAAGCGGCCCTGCGCTACAACCAGTGCTCCCTTCCGGTGCGCAACCTTGTGGAGCAGGCGCCCCAGGTTGGGCCCAGGGCCACGGTGCGCGAGGTCAAGGAGACCTTGGACAAGGCGCCCATCAGCGGGTGTCTGGTGGTGGATGAGGACCGTCCCCTAGGCCTGGTGATGAGCCACAATCTGGACCGTATTCTGGGGACCCCCTTCGGCTCCTCGCTTTACTACGACCGCGAGGTGGCCTTGGTCATGGACGACCAGGCCCTAATGGTGGAGAGCAGCACCCCGGTGCAGCAGGTGGCCGAAAAGGCCATGGCCCGCGACAAGCTCAAGCTCTACGACCACATCGTGGTCACAGAAGAAGGCCGCGCCATGGGGGTGGTCAGCGTACAGCGCATGCTGGACGCCCTGGCCAAGGTGCAGGTGGAGATGGCCAAGGGGGTCACCCCCCTCACCGGCCTTCCCGGCGGGGTGGTGCTGGAGCAGGAGATAGAGCAGCGCAGCGCCAGCGAGGAAGAGGCCAGCATCATCTACGTGGACCTGGATCACTTCAAGGCCTACAACGACACCTACGGCTTCGAGGCCGGGGACCGCATGATCCGCATGCTGGCCGACCTGCTGCAATGGGCGGTGCGCCGCCACGGCAACCCCGGCGACCTGGTGGGACACGTGGGCGGCGACGACTTCGTGGTGGCCACCACCCCGAACAAGGCCGAGCGCATTTGCCAAGGCGTGGTGCGCTGCTGCTCCCGCCTGTTGCCCCGCTTCTACGACCCCGAGCACCGCAAGGCGGGCCAGGTGGAGGCCATGGGCCGCGACGGCAAGCCGGGCACTTTCCCCCTGGTGTCCATCTCCCTGGGCATCGTGGACTGCCCCTCCTCATGCAGCCTGTTGCATGTGAGCCAGCGGGCCGCCGAGGTCAAGTGCTATGCCAAGTCCCAGCCGGGCAACGTGTTCGTGCGCGACCGGCGCCGACCCTCCCACTAAAACGGGGAGCCCCGAGGCTCCCCATTGTGACGGCGATAATGGCCTTGGTGGCTACCGCACCCGCTTGGACCGCAAGGCGTAGGCCAGGATGCCGGCAACCACGGTGGAGGCCAGGTAGAGCCAGAAAAGCGGGGTGAAGTCGGCCGCGCCGAGACCGGTGGCCATGTTGCCCGAGTGGTCCAGGATGACTCCGGCCAGGGGCTGGTACAGGGCGCTGCCGATCATGGGGAACATGTAGGTGAAGCCGGTGACCGTGCCCGCGATGCGCAGGGGAAAGCGCTCCTTGACCGCCGCGAAGCACACCCCGGCCGGGCCCGCGCCCAAGAAGCCGAAGATGAGGTTCCAAGCGTATATCTCGGGCAGGTCCATGGCTCCGTTGCGGGCCAGCATCCACACCAGGATGGCGGCCCACACCACCATGCTGCCTCCCATCACCGCGCCCCGGGAGGGCACCTTGGCCGCGATCCAGGCGAAGATGAGCGGGCCGAACACCCAACCGAAGGCGAAGACGTTGATTACCTGACCGGCCTGGGTCTTGCTCATGGCGTAGGCCTGCATGAAATAGGGCCCGGCCCAGAGTCCGGCGAAGCTGAACAAGATTCCGCCGTTGAAGAAAAACCAGCCCGCCGGCAGCCAAAAATCCTTGCTGCCCAAAACCATGCCCAGCACCTTGAGCATGGGCACGGATTCCTCCAAATGGTCGCCGCCGCCGGAAACGGGCTCCACCGGAGGCAGGCCGAAATCCTGGGGCTTGTCGCGCACCAAGAGCCACACCAACAGGGCGTCGACCATGGTGCACCCGGCGATCACCCAGAAGCTGCCCCGCCAGCCAATGCTCTCGCTGAGCCAGGCCAGGGGCGATCCCGCCAGCAGCCCGCCCAGGCCCGCGATGGAGATGACCAGCGAAGTGCCCAGCACGTAGTCCTTGGCCGGGAACCAGGTGGTGAGCGCCTTGTAGGTGGGCACCAGCACCACCGACACCCCCAGGCCCACCAGGACCCGGGACCAGAAGGCGGTGCCCACCCCGATGGACATGGCGAAGAGCACCGAGCCCAGGCTGGCGGCCAGCATGGACAAGGTGACCAGGCGGCGGGGGCCCAGTTTGTCGGCGATAAAGCCGCCCGGCGCCTGCATCAGGGCGTAGGGATAAAAGTAGGCCGAGGCCAAAAGCCCGGTGGTGGCCCCCGACGCCCCGAAGGAGCGCATGATGTCCTCGGCCAACACCGCCGGGCACATGCGGTGCACATACACCAGCAGGTAGGAGAAGGACAAGAGGCCCAGGATCACCCAGCGGTAAGGCGAGACGCGATACAGGGCCTCGCTTTTAGGCACGGCTCGCCTGCGCCGGGCCGCCCCGTTTTTGGGAAATGGCGTAGACGACCATAGCCACCATGGGCACTATGCCGGCCAGGCTCATCAGTATGTTGGGTACGATGAGGGCCACGGCGGCGGCCAAGAACACCAGGCGCAGCCACAGGTTCAGGGGCCTGGCGAACCAGCCCACCAATCCGCCGGCCAGGGCGGTGACTCCCAACAAGGCGGTGGTCGAGTTGAGGATGATCTGCATCACGCTGCCCTCCAGCACGATGGAGGGGCTGTACAGGAACAGGAAGGGCACGATAAAGCCCGCCAGGCCCAGCTTGAACGACTGGAACCCGGTGTTCATGGCGTTGGTGCCCGCTATGCCGCTGGCCGCGTAGGCGCTGATGGCCACCGGCGGGGTGATGAAGGAAATGATGGCGAAGTAGAAGATGAACATGTGGGCCTGCAGGGGCGAGACGCCCATGTCGGTCAAAGCGGGCACGCCCAGGATGGCGGTGATGATGTAGGCCGCCGTGGTGGGCAGGCCCATGCCCAGGATGATGCAGGCCACCATGGTAAGCAGGCCGCCCAGCCAGAGCACGCCGCCGGAGAGGTGGATGACCATCTGGGTGAAGCGCACCCCCAGACCGGTGAGGGACACCACGCCGATGACCATGCCCGCCGCCGCGCAGGCCATGGCCACGGGCACGGCGGTAATGATGCCCTGCTCCAGGGCCTCGATGATCTCCCGCCAGGGGAAGCGCTTTTCGCGCACCACGATGTACAGCGATGCGGTGACCACCAGGGTGCAGATGGCGTAGAAGCCCGAGAGCATGGGCGAGAGCTGCTCGATGACCAGCAGGTAGACCAACACCAGCAGGGGGACGAGTAGATGATAGCCCTTGCGCAGGGTGTCCACGGCGCTGGGGACCTCGTCCTTGCTGAGCACCTTGAGCTGCTTGCGCTGGGCCTCGAAATAGACCATCAGGCCCACGGAGGTGAAATAAAGTAGCGCCGGAATAACCGCGGCCAGGGCGATGTTGGCATAGGAGGTGCCCAACAGCTCGGCCATGACGAAAGCGCCCGCGCCCATGACCGGGGGCATGATCTGCCCGCCGGTGGAGGCCACCGCTTCCACCGCCCCGGCGAACAGCGGCGAATAGCCGGTGCGCTTCATCAGGGGGATGGTGAAGGTGCCGGTGGTCACCACGTTGGAGACCGAGGAGCCGCTGATGGAGCCCATGAGGCCCGAAGCCACCACCGAGGTGAGGGCCGGTCCACCCCTGCGCCGCCCGGTGAGGGCCAGGGCCAACTGGATGAAGAAGTTGCCCGCGCCCAGCTTATCCAAGAAAGCGCCGAAGATGATGAACACCACCACGAAGGTGGCCGACACCGCGATGGGTATGCCGAACACGCCCTCGGTGGTCCACACCAGGTAGCTGATCAGGCGCTGGGGGCTGTAGCCCTTGTGGGCCAGCATGTCGGGCATGTAGGGGCCCAGTATGCCATAAGCCAAAAAGGCCACGGCCACCAACACGATGGGCATGCCCACAGTGCGCCGGGTGCCCTCCAAAATCAAAATCACCAACACCCCGCCCATCCAGATCTCCAGATCGGTGGGCCCCATGATGCCCCGCTCCAACACCGCCTCGGGGACAAAGGACTGGATGAAAAAGACCGCCACGGCGATCATGCCCAGGCTGATGATCCAGTCGATGATGCCGGGGTTGGCTCCGCCGCGGCCGGTGAGGGCCCGGTAGACCAGGAAGGTCAGCAACATTAGGCCCATCAGGTGGATGGAGCGCTGATACAGGGGGGACATCACGCCGAAGGCGGCGGTGTACAGATGAAAACAAGCCAGGCCAACCGCGACGGTAAACACCAGCCAGCGGGCTATGCCGCTTAGCTGGCGCTTGGGCCCTTTATTTTGGTCGGACGCAGCCATTTCCGCCTCACTTTATGCTGAAGACCAAAGGTTGGCCCGGTCTGCCCCACTCGGTGAACAGGTAGACGCGGTTGCCCTTGGTTGTGTGCAAAATCAATTGTTGGGGTTTGGTGAAAGCCACTCGGGTGGCGATTTGGGCCAGAATATCCGAGGGGCGGGGCTTGATATCGGTCAGATGAACCTGGTGCGCGCCCACCCGGGCGCGGCTTTGATAGCGCTGATCGCGGTAGTCGTAAGTGTCGGCCCCGTAGGAGACCTCGTAGGGATAGAACTTACCCCCTACCAACTTAAAGGACTCCTCCACCCACTGACAATCGTAGGAGTGGAAGAACCGGATGGTCACGTAGTCCACGTCTTGCGCGGGAAGCCGGGCCATGAGCCCGGTCTGGGGATTGTCGATAAACAGCGCTCTCCCGCCGCCCTCCCCCGCCGCGGGCAGGGGAAGACATAGGAGCACCAGGAGCGTTAGCAGGATGAATTTGCCCTGGCGGGAGAGCGCTGACATGATTCAGGTTCCAGTCGCTACTTGATCAGTTTGGCCGGGATGTCCAGGCCTTTTTCCTTGTAGAACTTCACCGCGCCGGGATGCAGGGGCACTTGCAGGCCCTTAACCGCGTCCTTCAGGGTGGTGTACTTCTTCACCGCGGGGTGGGTGTTGGTCCACTCGCCGGTGTTGGCCCACAGGCCCTTGAGCAGGGCGTAGACGTCGTCAACCGACAGACCGGCCTTGGTGCTGGTGTACATGACCACCCGGCTGATGGGGGTGGGCACGGGCTTGTCCACGTTGCGGTAGGTGCCAGCCGGCACGTCCATCTTGGTGAAGTAGGGATACTCCTTGTAGAAGCCCTCGTCGGCCACGGGGATCATCTTCACCTTGTAGCTGGTGGTCAGATCCAACAGGGCGGCGGACTTCAGGGGGTGCGTGATGATGAAGGCGTCCAGGGTGCCGTCCTTGAGGGCTGCCACCATTTCGGCGTTGGACATGAACTCGGGCTTGATGTCCTTGTAGGTCAGGCCGTAGTAGCTCAGGATCTTCTGAGCCGCCCGCTCACCGCCGCTGCCGGGTGCGCCCACGCCGATGCGCTTGCCTTTGAATTCCTTGACGCTGTTGATCTTGCTGTCGGCGCTGGTGAAGATCTGGGCCACGGACAGGATGGTGCCGAACAGGGAGCGCAGCGTGGTCTGGGCGCGACCCTTGTACTTGTCCAGGCCGTTGTAGGCCTGGAAGGCCACCTCGCCCTGGCTGATGGCCCAGTCCACGTTGCCCTGGCCCAGATTGCGGATGTTCTCCAAAGAAGCGGAGCTGGCCTCGGCCGAGGCCTTGAAGCCGGGCACGTGGCGGTTGATGGTTTCGGCCATGGCCACACCCATGGGGTACAGGGCCCCGGCGGTGCCGGCGGTGCCGATGCTGATGCGTTTGTCGGCGGCCGCGGCCGGCAGGGCCAAGACCAGACCCAGAGTCAGGGCCATGCAGATGCTCAGAGCTTTTCTCATAATACTCTCTCCCCATTTCTCCTGCGGGCCGGAGCTGCTCCGGCCCAACCTTGATTAAACCAACGGTCAGGGGCGTGGGCCCCCGTCTGTGCTAGACGATCTCCATGCGGTGAATGTCGGCCCCCAGCGAAGTCATGACTTCGTAGAAGTTGGGGAAGGACACCCCCACGTACTCGGCGTCGTCGATCATGGTCTCGCCATCGGCCATCATGGCGGCCACGGCGGTGGCCATCACGATGCGGTGGTCGTGGCGTCCGTCGATGCGGGTGCCCTTGAGCTCGGAGTGATAAACGGTCAAGCTACCCTCGGTCTCATCGAACTTGCCGCCCATCTTGGTCAGCTCCTCCATGATGGAGCGGGTGCGGTCGGTCTCCTTGAGGCGGCTGGCCTCGATGTTGTACAGCCGGGTCTTGCCCTGGGCCTTGCAGCCCAACACCGCCAGAGCGGGCACCGCGTCCGGGGTGCCGGAGCAGTCGATCTCGATGCCTTGGAGCTCGGTGCCGCCTTCCACGATAACGGTGCGGCCCTCGTCCTCGAAGGTGACCTTGCCGCCCATGGCCTTAATGATGTGGGGATAGGCCTTCTCGCCGGCGTAGTCATTGGGGTTCATACCGGTGAAGGTGACCTTGGAGTCGGTGACCGCCGCCGCCACCATGGGATAGCCCGAGCTGCCCCAGTCGGCGGGGATGTCGGCGGTGAAGCCCTTGTACTTCTGGCCGCCGGGCACGGTGAACACGTCGTAGTTGTCGTGGCTCACCTCGCCGCCCGCGGTGCGAATCCAGCCCATGGTCATGTCCACGTAGGGACGCTCCATGAGGTTGTCCTCCACCACGGTGATGCCCTCGGGGGTGAGGCCGCCGGCGATGAGCAGAGGGCTGAGCCACTGGGAGTTCACGCCGGGCAGCTTGGTCTTGCCGCCGGTCATGGGGCCCTTGATCACCAGGGGCGCCAGGCCGTTGCCGCGAGTGGATACCACCTCGGCGCCCAGATCGCCCAGGGCCTCAATGAGGGGCTGGGCAGGGCGGCGGCAGATCTGGTAGTCGCCGGAGACCACCGAGCAGCCGTTGATGAGCGAAGCGATGGCCGCGATGAGATAGTAGCCGGTGCCGGAGTTGCCCGCGTCCAAGACGCAGCTGGGCACCTGGGGCTGGTTGGCCACGCCTTCAAACGTCCAGTAGTCGGGCTTGGAGGTGTCGATCTTGGCGCCCAGGGCCCGCATCATCTCCACGATGGAGAAGCTGTCAATGCCGGGCAGGCAGTTGCCCACCTTGGAGGCGCCATCGGCCAGGCCGCCCAACACGATGGCCCGTGCGGAGGCGGACTTGTTTCCCGGAATGCGGGTGGTCCCCTGCAGGGAGGACCTGGTTACTATGAACTTCATCGCTGGCTCCTTGATACTGATGGATTGCCGGGTGTATGACCCCGGAGCTGGGAAATAGTTTGAGCGGTTTCCAGCACCAGGGGCAGGTACTGCCCCAGCAGCTCTTGCTTGCTGCAAAACTGGCTGAACACCGGAACGTTGATGGATGCTTCGGCATAGCCGCTTTGGTTGAACACCGGCACGGCCACCGACCTCAGACCGGCCACGTATTCGTCCTCGCCCAGGGCGTAGCCGTCCTCGCGGATGCGCTCCAGCCGTTTCATCAGGTTGACCCCGTGGGGCCCCACTTGATGGGCCAGTTCCTGGTCGGCCGCGATCTGGTCCAGGATGACCTGCATACGTTCGGGAGCGGCGAAGGCCAGCAGGGCCCAGCCGATGGCGCTGTTGTGGGCGGGCAGGCGGCTGCCCACCACCAGGTCGATGCCCAGGATGCGGCGCACCTTGATGCGGATGATGTACACCACCTCGCCGTGGTCCAGGATGCCCAGGTTCACGTTCTGGGCGATACGCCGAGAAAGCTCTTTCAAGTAAGGTTCGGCCAGCGGGGCCAGGTCCTGGCCCGCCAGGGAGGACATGCCCAGCGACATGACCTTGGGGCCGAGTTGGTATTTGGCGGTGTCTTCAAAGTAGTGGAGGTAGTTGCTGGCCACCAGGGTTTGCAACATGCGGTAGGCGGTGGCTTTGGGCAGGCCGGTTTCCCGAATGATCTCGGGCAGGCTTTGGCCGTGGGGATGGCTGGCCACGGCTTCCATGACCTTCAAGCCCTTGAGAAGGGATTCGACGACCTTAACCGGCATCAGCGTTTCTCTCCGCGAGACGATGTTTCGTTTTCGAGAAAACTTTTCCATGAATCGACCATTTTGTCAAGGCGTTTTGCCCCGAATGTCACAAACCCGCCCCACTTCGCCACACGCACCGGAAGGAGAATTACCTGCTTTCGTTGGGGATTAATTTAGAAAGCGGACAAGGAAAAAAAGGAAGCGAGCCCATAAAAAAAGGGGCGGTTCGCCCTCCGTGCCGGCAAACCGGCCGAAAAAGCAAACCGCCCCGGCTCTGGGGAAGGGAATCTAGTAGTTGACCTTGTCCAAACCCTTGAGGCCCAGGATATCCCTGGCCTCGTCCGGGGTGGCGGGCTCGATGCCCAGCTCGCGGGCGATGCGGATGAGCTTGGCCACCTGCTCCCCGCTGTTCTTGGCCAGAACGCCCTTTTCCAGATACAGGTTGTCTTCCAGGCCCACCCGGGCGTTGCCGCCCATCAACAGGCCGTGGGTGGTCATGGGGAACTGGAAGCGCCCGGCCGCGCAAACCGACCACTGGAAATCGCCGATGAGCCGCTCGGCGGTCTGCACCATATAGACCAGGTTATCCACCGTGGCCGGGATGCCGCCCAGGATGCCCATTACGAACTGGAGATACACCGGGGTCTTTACCTGGCCCGCCTGGATGAGATGGGCCAGGTTGTTGATCATGCCCACGTCGTAGATCTCGAACTCGGGCTTGGTCCCAAAGGGGCCCATTATCTCCAGGAAGCGGCGCATGGTGTAGAAGGTGTTGGGGAAGATGTAATCCTCGGTGCCCTCCAGGTAGCCCTTTTCCCAATCGTGCTTCCAGTCCTGGTATTGCCCGGCCACATGAAACAGGGCGAAGTTCAATGACCCCGCGTTCAGGGAGGCCAGCTCGGGCTGGAGGTTGGCGATAACCTGGGAGCGGTTCTCCACCGGCTCGCCCAGCTTGCCGCCGGTGGTGGTGCACAGCACGATGTCGCAGCGCCGTTTCACCTCCGAGGCCACCTCGCGGTAGAGGTCCTGGTCCGCGTTGGGTATGCCGGTCTGGGGGTCGCGCACGTGCAGGTGGGCCACCGCGCCCCCGGCCTCGTACACCGACAGGATATCCGCGATAAGCTCTTCCGGGGTGACCGGCAGATAAGGCGACATGCTGGGGGTATGGATGGAGCCGGTGACCGCCGCGGTGATGATTGCCTTACGTGCTTTGCCCTTGGCCATTGCCTTACTGCCTTTCTCTAAGGACTAAGCTTGGCCCAGGCGGGCCAGCTCGCTTCTGAAATCGTCTATCATGCCGGGAAGGTCATAACCCGGTGCCCAGCCCCACTCCCGGCGGGCGTGGCCGTCGTCCAGCTCGCGGCTGCCGATGGCCTGGATCAGGGAGGTGATCTCCTGGTCGGGCTTGAACTCGAGCCGCGCCCCTGGGACCTTCTCCTCTACCGCCTCCGCCAATTCGGCCGCGGAGTAGGCCGGGCTGAAACCATTAATATTATAGACCTTGGTTTTTATCCGCGACACCGGGGCCAGGGCCAACTCCATGAGGGCACGGGAGGCGTCCTTGTAATAGATGGTGGGGCAACGGGTTTCGGGCTCCACCAAAATCTCATAGGGCTGGCCCAGCAGAGGCCGCTCAATGGCCCAGCAATTGTAGATGGACATGTGGGGCACCTTGGAGCCGGGTCCCACCACCGAGGGGATGCGCAGGCCGCGGAAGTCCAGGCCGAAGCGCCGGGCGTAGAAGCGGCCCAGCAGCTCGCCGAAGACCTTGCTGGTGCCGTACATGGAGGCCGGGCGTTGCAGGCTGTGGTCGTGGATGGGCCCCTCGGGAAGATCCTCGCCGTACACCGCGATGCTGCTGGACAGCACCAGGCGCTCCACTCCGCTCAGGCGCGCCGCCTCCATGAGGTGGTAGGTGCCGGCCACGTTGACCTCGAAGGCGCTCCAGGGGTCGCGCTCGCAGGGCATGGATAGCATGCCGCCCAGATGGAACACCGTGTCCGCCTGGTGGGCGCGCAGGGTGTCGATCATCACCGGGAGGTTGGTCACCGAGGCCCGCACAAAGGCGTAGGTATCGGGGTCGCCCGCCAGGTCCGGTGGAGGCGGCTGTAGATCGAGGATGACCGAGCTATGGCCCGCCGCCGCCAACAGCCGCGCCAGTTGCGCGCCGATGAACCCCGAGCCGCCGGTGATGAGCGCCTTCATGCAGCTACCTTTTCGAGCCGCCGCCGGGCCCCGATGAGGCCCGGCGGCGGGTTTGCATTTATCCAGGGTAATGGTTTATTTGAAGCCCTTGCAGCCGGTGTCCTTGCAAGGCACTTGCACTTTTTCCGACGGCACCATGGTGGCGGGGCCCACATAAGCATGCTTGAAGAACGGGTTCTTGGCCACGATGGTAGCGGTCCACATGGGCATCAACGCCTGGTGGTCGCAAGCCCGCATGGTCCACTTACCGGCCGGACCGTCATAGGTAAGGCCTTCCCAGGCCTTGATCACGGCATCGACCTTGTCGGAGCCGGCCTTTTTCACGGCCTCGGCCCAGAACATGGTGGCCAGGTAAGCCTTGCCCCTGAGCCAAGTGGGGTAGAAGCCCTTGGCCTTCTTGAAGCCCGCGATGAACTCTTCATTGGCCTTGCCGGGAATGGTGAGCATGTATTCCTCGACGGCCTGGCTGCCCAGCACCGCATCATCATTGGCGATGGCGGTGATGGCGTTATCGTCGTTCAGGTAGTAGCAGGCGAACTTGGCCTTGAGGCCCAGGGGCTTGGCCTGCTTGAGCAGCAGGGTGAGGTCGCTGCCCCAGTTGGAGGTGAACACCACCTCGGCCCCGGAGCTGATGATCTGGCTCACGTAGGGGGCGAAGTCCTTGGTGCCGATGGGGTGCAGGGCGGTGCCCACCACCTTGGCCTGGGGGTTCAGCTCGGCCAGCTTCTTGGTGAAGGCGGCCACCGCCTCCTTGCCGAAGGAGTAGTCCTGGGCCAGGCAGAAGACCTTCTTGAAGCCCTTCTGAGCCACCCACACCGCCAGGGCGTAGGACTGGTTGTCGGTGTTGGCGCAGGCGCGAAAGAAGTTGCTGCTGCACTTGGCGCCGGTCAGGCTGGCCGCGGCCATGCCGTAGGTGAAGAACAGGGCGTTCTGGGTCTTGGCCAGCTGCACCATGGCGCCGCCCACCGAGCTGCCGGTGCCGCCGCAGAAGTACTTCACGCCGTCCTTCATGATGAGCTTGGTGGCCTTGCGGGTGGCGATGGCGGGCTTGAGCTCGCTGTCCACCGGAATGACCTCCACCTTCATGCCGTTGATGCCGCCCTTGGCGTTGAGCACCTCGGCTGCGTACTGCACGCCCTCCAGGTAGCGGTCGCCGATGTCCTTGAAGGTGCCGGACAAGGGCTCCATGACCGCCAGTTTAATGGTTCCACCGGCCCAGGCCGCCGACGCCACGCCGAGCATCAGCAGCAGGGCCAATCCCGCCAAAAGACCTTTTCGCATATCGATCCTCCCTCTTAATGGATTGGGCCGGGTGCGCGCACCCTAGACCTCCAGGTACTTTTGGCGCACCGCCTCTGCGGCGACCAGTTCTTGGCCGTCACCCCGAAAGACGATGCGTCCCTTGGACATAATGAAAAAGGTCTGGGCCAGCTTGAGAGCGGCCTTGTAATTTTGCTCCACCATGAGGATGGTCACCCCCTGGCGGCTGATAGCGGCCAGCATTTCCAACACCGACTCGGCCACCAGGGGAGCCAGGCCCTCGGTGGGTTCGTCCACCAGGATCAGCTCCGGGTTGCCCATGAGGGTGCGGGCGATGGTGAGCATCTGCTGCTCGCCGCCCGACAGGTGGCCGCCCTTGTTGTCGCGGCGCTCCCCCAGGCGGCTGAAGGAATCGAAAATGCGCTCGGTGGTCCAGGGGTCCACGCCGGGGCGGTTGGGCGGCTTCAAGCCGATCAACAGGTTCTCCAGCACGGTGAGGCTCTTGAAGATGCGCCGTTCCTCGGGCACGAAGCCCAGGCCCAAACGGGCCACCTCGTGAGGCGTGCGGCCCAGGATCTCCTGGCCCTTGAACTTGATGCTGCCGCTCTTGGGCGGGGCCAAGCCCATGATGGACATGAGGGTGGTGGACTTGCCCACCCCGTTGCGCCCCAGCAGGCAGGCCAGTTGGCCCGCCTCCAGGCCCAGGTCCACCCCTTGCAAGATGTGGCTCTTGCCGTAATAGGTGTTCAGGCCGCTGACCTGGAGCATCATGCCTCTTCCTCCCCCAGATAGGCGTCCTTCACCCGCTGGTCGGCCCGGATTTCCTCGGGCGTGCCGCAGGCCAGCATCACCCCGTAGTGCAACACCGAGATGCGGTCGGCCAAGGAGAAGACCACGTTCATGTCGTGCTCGATGATCACGCAGGCGGTCTCCCTAGTGACCCGGCGGATCATGGAGATGGCCTCCTCGGTCTCCTGGCGGCTCATGCCCGCGGTGGGCTCGTCCAAGAGCACCAGCTTGGGCTCCAGGGAAAGGGTCACCCCCATCTCCAGGGCTCGCTGCTGGCCGTAGGCCAGTTCCTGGGCCGGGGTGTGGCGCTGGTCGGCCAGGCCCACCCGCGCCAGAATTTCCTCGCTGCGCTCCATGAGGTCGCGGTCGTGGTGGGGCCTGCGCAAAAGGTGGTGGCGTAAGCCCGCCCGGGAGCGGACCCCGGCCAAGATGTTGTCCAGGGCCGAAAGCCGCTGGAAGATGTTGGTGATCTGGAAGGAGCGGGCCATGCCCAGGCGGGCCCTGGTGTAAGGCGGCAGGGAGGAGATTTCCCGGCCGTCGAAAATCACCTGCCCGGCGCTGGGGCGGAACTTGCCGCTGATGATGTTGAAAAGGGTGGTCTTGCCCGCGCCGTTGGGGCCGATCACCGAGAAGCGTTCCTTCTCGCCCACCTCGAAATCCACTCCGGTGAGCACCTGGAGCCCGGAGAAGTCCTTTTGCACGCCTATTACCTGCAAGATGGCCATGACCCTACTCCAACCCGGCCAGGGTGCCGTCGGGGTCGTCGTCCTTGCGCCCGCCGGAGAGCTTGGCGGCCAAGCCGGCCAGGCCGCCGGGCACCCACAGCACCATGGCGATGAACAGGGCGCCCATGATCAGGGGCCAGTTGTCGGTGAGGTCGCTCAGGAAGTTCTGCACGTAGGTGAAGAAGAAGGCGCCCACCACCGGCCCCAGGAACTGGCCGGTGCCGCCGATGAAGGTCATCAAGAGCACCTTGGTGGTCATCTCGATGCTCACCGCGTCCAGAGACACGAAGGAGTTCAAGATGGCGTAAAAGCTGCCCGCCAACCCAGCCAGGGCCCCGCTGAGCACGAAGAGGATCAGGCGCGAGACGTTGGTGTTGTAGCCCAAAAAGCGCATGCGCTCTTCGTTCTCGCGAATGAGCAACACCGACTGGCCCATGGCCGTGCGGGTGAAATACCAGGCAAAGGCGATGGCCGCGCCCACGATCACCAGGGTGAAGTAGTACAGGTTGGGCCCGTGGGACACGACCAGATCGGTGAAGCCCAGGTTCAGGGTCGGGGTGGCGATGCTCAGGCCGTCGTCGCCGCCGGTGACCGAGTGCCACTTGATGCCGATGGCGAACACCAGGGCGTTGAAGGCCAGGGTCAACAGGGCGAAGGGGGTTCCCTTCACCCGGAGCAGGAGCACGCCCACCACCAGGCCCATGACCGTGGTGGAGGCCATGGCCAGCACCACCGCGCCCATCAGGGGCATGCCGGGGAAGTGGTTCAGGGCCACGGCAAAGGAGAAGGCCCCCCAGCCGAAGAACATGGCATGGCCGAAGGACAAGAGTCCGGCGTAGCCCAGGAGCATGTTGTAGCTCACCGCGTACAGGGAGAAGATCATAGCCTCGGTGAACAGGCGCAGTTGGTAAGACCCCAACAGCCAGGGCATGACCAGCAGTAGCGCCAGGGCCAAGGCGAGGCCCACCCGATGGAGCATGGCCTTTTGACTCGCCATCATTGCTTCTCCCCGAACAGGCCTTCCGGCTTGAGCACCAGCACCAGGGCCATGAGCATGTAGATGAGGGCCAGGGAAAAATCAGGGAACAGGAGCACCCCGAAGGATTGCAACTCCCCGATGATGAACGAGGCCAAAACCGCGCCTCCCAGGCTGCCCATGCCGCCCATGACGATGACCACGAAGGCGTCCACCAGGATGGAGCCGGCCATGCCGGGGAAAACGCTGAGCAAGGGGCCTGCGGCCACTCCCGCGAAACCCGACAGCGCCGCCCCCACTGCGAACACTCCCATGAACACCAGAGGCACGTTGATGCCCAGGGCGTCCACCATGGGGCTGTCATCCACCGCCGCCCGCACGATGATGCCTATGCGGGTCTTGAACAGCACCAGGGCCATGCCCAGGCCCAGCAGGGCCGAGAGGCAGAAGATGAACAAGCGGTAGACCGGGTAGACCACGCCGAACAAGTTGACCGTGTCGGCCAGGATGCCCGCCACGGGCATGGCCATGGGGGTCGTTCCCCAGAGGAGCTTAACCGCCTCCTGGATAATGTAGGCCAGGCCGAAGGTGAGCAAAAGCTCGTGCACGTGGCCGTGCACGTGCACCTTGCGCAGCAGGAAGCGCTCCACGAACGCGCCGATGACCAGGAGGATGATGGGGCTGATGACCAGGGCCAGCCAGAAGTTGCCGGTGAAGCGAAGGATGGAGTAGGCGAAGTAGGCACCTAACATATAGAAGGAGGCGTGGGCGAAGTTCAGCACGTTCATCATGCCGAAGACCAGGGTGAGTCCCGATGAGACCAGGAACAACAACCCGGCGTAGGCTAGGCCGTGCAAGAAAAAGACAGCCGCTTCACCCATGCACACAACCTCAATTCAGCCCTCCGGTGAGGGGGCTTTTGCGGGGGAGCTCTTTTGAAGCCGCCCGCGGGTGCTAGGTCAGGACCTCCCGGACGATTCGCAGCAACACCTCATCGCGCCGGGAGATCACCTGCCTGAGTTTTTCAGGCGTCCATTTATGAAAACCCTGGCCGCTCTTGGCCCCCAGCTCGCCCTGCTCGATCTTTTGGGTCAGCAGGGGCGAAGGCTCGGTGGAACGGTCCAGGTGGGGAAACAGGTCTTTGTGCACCTCGTAGGTGAGGTCCAGGCCGGCCAGGTCGGCGGTGGCCAGGGGGCCCAGGAAGGCCAGGCGCAGGCCGAAGCTGTAGCGCACCACCTCGTCCACGTCCTCGGCGCTGGCGATGCCCTCTTGAACCAGGGCGATGGCCTCGCGCCATAGGGCGTGCTGCATGCGGTTGCCCACGAAGCCGGGCACGTCCTTTTGCACCCGCACCGGCCGCTTGCCCACCCGCCGCAGCAGGGCGAACACCGCCTCCATCACCGCGTCCTCGGTCTGGGGCCCGCGGATCACCTCCACGCAGGGCACCACATGGGGCGGGTTCCAGAAATGGGCGCCCAGCACCCGGCCGGGGCGGGACAGGTCCCGGGCGATCTTGCCGATGCTGATGGCTGAGGTGTTGCTGGCCAGAATGCACTGGGGAGTGGTGAGGCTCTCCAGGGTAGCAAAGACCTTGCGCTTTATTTCCAAATTTTCGCTGACCGCCTCGATGACCATGTCCTGGTCGCGGCAGAGGTCGGCCATGTCTTCGGCCAGGGTGATGCGGGCCAGGGCCTGATCGATCTGGTCCTGGGTGATCATGCCCAGTCCCAGGAACACTTGCAGGTTGTCGGCCATGCGCTGAAAGGCCGTGGCCAGCATCTGGGGGGCTTGGTCGAACAGCTTGACCCGGCAGCCGCCCACCGCCAGCAGTTGGGCGATGCCGTGGCCCATGAGCCCGGCCCCCAATACGCCGATGTTTTTGATTTCAATGCCGGCCATGTTTCACCAATGCCCTATTCGGAGAAGTAGATGACCATCAAGATCTTGACGTCCTGCCCGTTCATGGGTAGGCCGTAGTGCTCGATGCTGGAGTCGAAGTAGATGCAGTCGCCCGGATGCATGATGAACTCATCGTTGCCGTGGAAAAAATGCATGGTGCCTTCCAACATGAGCATCATCTCCTCGCCGTGGTGCTGGAACACGGTGCTCTCAGTTACGTCGGGGGTGATGGTGAGGATGTAGGGCTCCATGCGTTTGCCGGGATATTTGTGGGCCAGGGTCTCGTAGGAGTAGCCGAAAACCGTGCCGTCGCGGGCCACGGGCTTGCGTTCGGCCTCGGTGACCACGGCGGCGGTGACCTTTTCCTGTCCTTCGCCAAAGATCTCGGAGATGGTGACCCCAAGGGACTTGGCGATGATCAACAGGGTGGACACCGGCGGGGCCTTGTCCGAGTTTTCCACCTTGGACAGATAGCCTTTGCTCAAGCCGGTCTTCTGGGCCAGGGCATCCAGGGACAGCCCCAGACTGGTGCGCATTCTCCTTATGTTGGCCCCTATTTCGTTCTCTGGAATCATCTTGTTTTTCCCGAAAAAGCCAGGGCTTTTCTGGCCATTTAGCAGAAAGGCGAGGCGCGCGCTTGTATTTCCTAATTAGAAACTTTATGCGCCAAGAGATGCCTTTCGAGCATTTTTTATAGTTAAAAAGCTTTGTTATCTGATTTATCAAGGTTTCTGATTAGGAAACATAAATGAAATGGCTACCACGGGTCAAGTCTTTTTTCATCCTGTGAACCGGGCAAAACCATTTTCTCCAGAAAACGCTTTGAGCAGATGTGGCCATGGCGTTGTGCCTATTGAGGCATTTTGCCTCTGCCAGACACCCAAAAAACGAGACGCCGCATTGTGCCCGGCACGAGGCTTTTTGCCGCTTAATCTGTTAACTACTTTATTTTTATATCATTTTATCGTTACGCCCCTTCGCGCCGCCGCCTCTGGGTGCAAAACGCGCCTCAGCCCCGAGCACCCGCCCGCAAGCATCTAATTTATTTTTTTAAGTTAATTCATATTGTTACGTAGATATTCCCCGCTTGGCACGGCTCCTGCTCTATGTAAAAGGCAAAATCAAACCCAAGAGGCCTACCAAGGCCGGGAAGGTAAGCCATGACCACCAAGGCAGGAAATAAGACCAAGAACCGGGCGCCCATGGTGTTCGACATGACCAGCGACGAGTGCATTTGGTCCAAGGCTGGTGTGGTGGCTCCCCGGCTGTGTCACAACGCTTTCGATTGCCTTAGCTGTTCCTTTGACAAGGCCATTCAGCGCAAGCGGGTCCACGGCTGGTATGCCGGTGGCCTGGAGCAGCCCATGGAGGAGTACTGGACCAGCGCAAACTGGCAGAACACCGCGCCCCACAAGCGCTACTGCCGCCATATGCTCACCGGCCGGGTGCCCTTCAAGCTGTGCCCCAACCACTACGCCTGCGCCAAGTGCGCCTATGACCAGATGCTCGACGACGAGGGCTTGGCCCAGCCCGCCGCCGAGGTGCGCCTGGCCAGCGCGGCAGGCTTCGAGGTGCCGCCGGAGTATTACCTGCACCCCGGCCACACCTGGGCCCGGGTGGAATACGGAGGCCGGGTGCGCATCGGCCTGGACGACCTGGCCGCCCGCCTCTTCGGACCGGCCGACGAATTCCGCCTGCCCCAGCTGGGCATGGCGGTGACCGGCGGCGGCAAGGAGCTGGCCTTCTCCCGCTCCGGGCACCAGGCCCGGGCGGCCAGCCCCATCGAGGGAGTGGTGGTGGCCCGCAACCCCAGGGTGCTGGAGAACCCGGCCGAGGCCAACAAGCTGCCCTACGGTGAAGGCTGGCTGCTGTTGGTGGAACCCATCCGCTTGCAGCGGGATCTGAAGGGCATGCACTCCGGCGAGGAGAGCGTGGCCTGGATGGAGCAGGAGTCCCAGCGCCTGTCCGACCTGATCACCCACGACACCGGCCAGCGCCTGGCCGCCACCGGTGGCCGCATGGTGCCCGACATCTACGGCGCGGTGCCCGGCCTGGACTGGCAGCACCTGGTCCACGAGTTCCTGTAGGCTAAATCAAGACGAGGCCCCGGCTCTCAGCGGGCCGGGGCCCTTGCCGGCAAATCCATTCTCAGGCGGGTGAGGTCCCGTTGGCAGGCGGGACAAAAGCCCATGTGCAGGCGATCCAGAGTGGTCAGCCCCGCGGAAAAGCGCATCAGGCAACCGGCGGTGCGGCAATGCTCCAGGCCCAGCACGTGGGCTATTTCGTGCAACCCCACCTTGGCCGCTCGCTCCAGCATCACATGGCGCGGCGCGCGGCTGCCCCCCTCCCCTTCGCTCAAGCGGTGCAAAGACATCACCGCCGCCCGGCCCCCCAGCTGGGACTCGCCCAGGACGTAGGTGAGAAAGGGCACGCACAAATCCTTGCCCATAAGCCCCAGGCGCAGAGGTCCCCCCTGGGGTGTGGCCAACTCCTGCATGATGATCCCGGCGTCATACTGCCCCCGGGCGGCCACCAGGGCCTGGGCCGGCTCGGGCCAGGGCTCCACCACCATGGCGTCCAGTTCCAGCAGGGCTTGCAGGTTGGCCGCCACCACCTGGGCGGCGGTGGAGTTCACCCGGCCCAGGGGCACCACCTCCACCTGGGGCGCGGGCGCGCCCCCGGCGGTCATGTCCGAATCAGGACTCATGGGGTTTATTGATGGCACCGGCGAGAGGTTTTGGCAAGCGCCCTATGCCGCCGGTCATGGCGAACGCAGGCCCGCCTTTTTGATCTTGCGGCCCAGGGTGGTGCGGTCTATGCCCAGGGTGGCCGCCGCCTGGGTTATGTTCCAGCCGTGGGCTTGCAATACCCGGCGGATGTGCTCGGTCTCCATCTCGGCCAGGCTCAGCGCGGTGGAGCCGGGCTTGGGCCCCTCGTCCAGGAAGGTGAGCTGCTCCAGGCCGATGAAGCCGCTCTTGGAAACGATCACCGCCCGCTCCATGATGTTGCGCAGCTCGCGCACGTTGCCCGGCCAGGAGTAGCTGATAAGCGCCCGCCGGGCCTTGTCCTCCAACTCGGGCGGCACCTTGCCGGTCTCCTGGGCGAACACGGCGATGAAGTGCTCGGCCAGAGGGATGACGTCCTCGCGGCGCTGGCGCAGGGGAGGCACGGTCACGGAAAATACGTTCGTGCGATAGTAGAAGTCCTGCCTGAACTCGCCCGCCGAAATAAGCTCGGGCAGGTTGCGGTGGGTGGCGCAGATAAGGCGGAAGTCGCTGGTCAGGGGCTGGCCGCCCCCCACCCTGAGAAAGCTGCCGTCCTCCAGCACCCGAAGCAGGGACACCTGCATCTTCTGGGAGATCTCACCCACCTCGTCCAGGAACAAGGTGCCGCCGTCGGCCATTTCCAAACGGCCCCGCCGGGCCTTTACCGCGCCGGTGAAGGCCCCCCGCTCGTGGCCGAACAACTCGCTCTCCAAAAGGCTCTCGCTCTGGGCTCCGCAGTTGATGGCCACGAAGGGCCCGAAGGAGCGGGCGCTGCGGTTGTGGATGGCCCGGGCCACCAGCTCCTTGCCGGTGCCGGTTTCGCCCACGATCAAGACCGGGGCGTCGGTGGCGGCCACCTCCTCGATCTGGTCGAACACCTTGAGCATGTCCTGGGAGCCGCCCACCATGTCCTCGAATCCTGCCATCTGGCCCTCGGCCAGGCGCTGGCGCAGCATCTGGTTCTCCTGCATCAGACGCCGCTGGCGGCCCATCTTCTCCAATAGGAGCATCAGGTGCTCGGGGTCGAAGGGCTTGAGCAGATAGTCGCTGGCCCCGGCCTTCATGGCCTCCACCGCCGACTCGATGGAGCCGTAGGCGGTGATGATGATCACCAGGGTGTCGGGATGGCCCTCCTTGATGCGCCTGAGCAGCTCGATGCCGTCCATGCCCGGCATCTTGATGTCCACCAAGGCCAGATCGAACTCCCGCTGTTCCATCATGGCCAGGGCCTCGCGCCCCCCCTCGGCCTTGGCCGCCTGTTGGCCATCTTGAATCAGCCAGGCGGCGATGGACTCGCGCATGGCCAATTCGTCGTCAACCACCAACACCTGTAGCGGCGTGCTCATTGCGCCTCTTCCTCCTCCAGGCCATTTCCTTGGCCGGCCAGGGGCAATACCAGGTGGAAGGTGGTGCCGTTGTCCGGCTTGCTGTCCACCGACACCTCGCCCCGATGTTCGCGCACGATGCCATAGACCATGCTGAGCCCCAGCCCCACCCCATGGCCGTCGGTCTTGGTGGAGAAAAAGGGCTCAAAAATGCGCGGCAAATTTTCCGGGGAGATGCCCTCCCCGCTGTCGCAGAAGTCCAGCCACACCTTGCCCTCCTGGGGCAGATCCCCGCCGGTTATCTGCAAGGTGCCCCCCTGGGGCATGGCCTCCAGGGCGTTGAAAATCAGGTTGGTGAAAACCTGCTGCAATTGGGAGGCGTCGCCGTAGACCTCCAGCCCCTCGGCGGGCACGTCCAGGTTCAGTTCCACCCCGGAGAGCTTCATGCGGTGCCCGGTGAGCATCACCGTGGTGTCGAGAAGCTCGCGCAAGTTCATGGTGCGCGGGGCCGGGCTGTTCTGGCGGGCGAAGGAGAGCAGGTTGTCCACGATCTTGCTGCAGCGCATGGCCTCCTTGGCGCACAGGTCCAGATAACCCTGGTAGTCGCGCAGGTCCTTGGCCTTGGCGCGGCCTTCCTCCAAGCCCTTGAGCATCAGCTTCACGAAATTGAAGATGGCCGAGATGGGGTTGTTGATCTCGTGGGCCACCGAGGCCACCAGCTTGCCCAGGGCCACCAGCTTGTCTTCCTGCACCATATGGGCCAGGTCCGCCTTGATCGCCTCGGTGCGCCGGTCCATGCGGCGGCTCAGCTCGTCGGTGATGTCGCGGAACAGCTCCAAGACCTGCACCACCTCGCCCTTGCGGTTGAAAAGCGGGTAGGTGGAAACGTCGCAATAATGGGTGGAGCCGTCCTGCTGCACGTGCTCGTGAATGGCGTGGGCGCTCTTGCCGGTGGCCAGGGTCTGCTTCATGGGACAGGGGGTCTCGGGGCTGTCGCAGGGGGTGATGGCCTGGTGGCTCACCTGGAAACAGTAGCGCCCCAGGGCCTCTTCCCGGCTGATCCCCGCCGTGGCCAAGGCGGCCTGATTGGCCCGCACGATGCGGTAGTCCCCACCCAGCACCATGACCCCCTCGCTGGTGGCATCCACCAGGGCCTGGTTGAAGGACCTGGCCATGCTGGCCTCGTCCTCGGTCTGCTCCAGCTGCTGATACAGGAACACGACGTCGTGGAAAAGGCGCGAGGCGGTGTGCCCGATCACCCCCACCGACTCGGGCTTGCTGGCCGCCAGGTTGGACAACAGCTCCTGGTCGTCGGTGAGTTCGATGACCAGGTCCAGCTGCGCCAGGTTGAACAACTGGGCGCAGTCGGTGGTGGTGAAGATGCCTTTCTCCCGGGCCCGGCACACCCCCTCGGCCTCGGGGTTCAGGTCGGCCACGCCCACGATGTCCGCTCGCAGACGCTGGAAGGTCTGAGTCTCCAGCATCTCCAGCATGGACCGGCAGCGCTTTCCGCCGCCGATCACCGCCACCCTCAGTTTTTCATCACCTTGTCTTAGGCTTGTTGGCATGGCTCCCCATCCTGAGCCGTCCGCGGCATTATGCCCTACATTTTATAGGTTATTGTATCATTACCTGGCCGTTGGCGGGAAAATATGCGGCAAACTGCCGCAGGTTTCCAATGGTGCGTCAATCAAGGATACGGGCAATTTTCTTGACAAGGCCGGGGAATGCTCCATACATTGGCGGCGTCGAACTCGATGAAAAACCGGCTAAACGCCCGCGATTACCGGCTGGACAGCAGCATCACACCCCTACGAGGTTGGCCATCATGGATTTCGCCCTGATCAGAAGCGCCCTGTTCGTGCCCGGCACCCGGCCCGACCGGGTGGACAAGGCCCTGGACACTCAGGCCGACGCGGTGATCATCGACCTGGAAGACGCGGTGCCCCCCGAGAAAAAGGCCGAGGCCCGCGAGGTGGTGCGCGCCAAGCTGGCCCAGCACCAGGGGCGCGAGATTATCGTGCGGGCCAACTCCCTGGACTCGGGCCAGTTCGAGCTGGACATGGCCGCCTTGGAGGGGCTGGCCCTGACCTGCCTATTCGTGCCCAAGGTGGAGCGGGGCTCAGATGTGGAGGGCATCGATCAGGCCCTTTTGAGGCTGGAAAAAGCGGGCGGCCTGGCCCCCTATTCGGTGGGGGCGCTGTATCTCATCGAATCGGCCCTGGGGGTGGAAAACGCCTTTGCCATCACCGGGCACCCGGCGCACCGTGAGCGCCCAGCCATGGTGGCCTTTGGCGCGGCCGACTACACCACCGACATGGGCATGGAACTGACCCAGGAGGGGCAGGAGCTTTACTACCCCCGCCACAGGGTGAGCAACGCCAGCCACGCGGCCGGTCTGCCCGGCCCCCTGGACAGCCCCTACATGATCGACTTGGGCGACCTGGCGGCCCTGGAGGCAGACGCCGGGCGGGCCAAGGCGGTGGGATTCACCGGCAAGCTGTGCATCCACCCCAACCAGGTGGAGGTGTGCAACCGAGTCTTCGCCTCCAGCGCGGAAGAAATCGCCTTTGCCGAGAAGATCATCGCGGCCTTTGACCAGACCAGGGCCCAGGGCCAGGGCGTGCTCAAGGTGGACGGCAAGTTCGTGGACGAGCCGGTGGTGGAGCGCTGCCGCCGCATCTTGGCGCAGGTAAGGCGTGATTGAGCGGCTAATTCCCTAAAACAGGGGAGTCACCGGGCGGCTGGCCACAAAGGCTCTCGTACATGGAGCGCTTCAGGTCCAAGAACTCCAGCGAATCCAAGTTCCGGGGCCGGGGCAGGTCCACCGCGAAAATCCGGCGAATCCGGCCCGGCGACTTTTGCATCACCACCACCCGGTCGGCCAGCTTGATGGCCTCTTCCAGATCGTGGGTCACAAACACCACGGTCTGTTCCAGCCGCCGCTGCAAAGAGATTAGCAGTTGGTGCATGTCCGCCCTGGTCTGGGCGTCCAGGGCGGCAAAGGGCTCGTCCATCAAAAGGGCCGCCGGCCCCAGCACCAGCACCCGAGCCAGGGCCACCCGCTGCTTCATACCCCCGGAGATGGCCCTGGGCAGATAGTGGCCGTAGCCCTCCAGCCCCACCATCTCCAGCATGTGCTCCACCTTGATCCGGCGTCCCGCTTTGCCGTCGCCGTTGCGCAGACCGAAGCCCACGTTCTCGGCCACGGTTAGCCAGGGGAACAAGGCGTCCTCCTGGAACACCACCCCCCGCTCCGGGCCGGGCCTGGTCACCGGCCGCCGGTTCATGAGCACCCTGCCCCCATCATGGGGCATAAAGCCCGCGATGATGTTCAGAAGGGTGGTCTTGCCGCATCCGCTGGGCCCCAGAATGCCCAGCACCTCGCCGGAGCGCACCTCAAAGGAGACCTCATCCAGGGCGCTGATGTGGTGGCCGTTCACCCGAAAGCGCTTGCTCAGGCCTTCCACCTTCAGGCAGGGCGCGGCGGCCATATCGGAAAGGACTCGGCCCATCACAGCCTCCGCACGCTCTTGAAGAGCTTGAGCCCGCCCACCATGGCCAGATCGCAGATACGCCCGATTATGGCGATGAGCAGGATGCCCATGATGATGATGTCCACCCGGCCCAGCATGCGCGCGTCCATGATGGCCGCGCCCAGGCCGTCGGGCACCCCGGTGAGCTCGCCCAACACCAGATAGGCGAAGGCGATGCCCAGGCCCAGCCTGAGGCCGGTGACCACGTGGGGCGTGGCCGCGGGGATGAGCACCGAGAAGATGAGCTGGCCCCGCCCCAGGCCCATCATGGCCCCGGCCCGGAGGAACAAGGGGTTGATCTGCATGGCTCCGGCGGCGGCCCCCAGGTAGATGGGGAAAAAGGCGGCCAGGGAGACCAGGAACACCGTGGTCTTGAAGCCGATGCCGAACCACACCAGGGCCAGGGGCAGCCAGGCTATGCCCGGCACCGCCCGCACCCCGTTGATGAAGGTGTCAAGGAATAGGCGCATGAACCTGAGGCGGCCGGAGATGAGCCCCAGGGGCAGGCCCAAGGCCACGGCCAGGGCGAAGCCGCCCCCCACCCGGCCCAGGCTGGCCAGGGCGTCGCCCGCGAAACGCCCGGCATAGGGCCCGCTGCCCGGCGGCGCGAAGATGTAGTCCTTGGCCGTGTCCAGCACCTGGCTGGGCGGAGGCAGCAGATAGGGCGGCACCAGGCCGCCCATGCTGAGCAGGGCCCACAGGCCCAGGGCGCAGACAGGCAACAGCCAGGGCAGCAGGATGGCCGCCACCGGTTTGTTGCGGGACCGGCTCTTGACTGGTTCCTGGGTGGTCATCAGTCCTTAAGTTTAACGCGATTCACGAAACTCAGGTCGATGAGTTTATCATAGTCCGGCTCCTGGCTGATGATGCCCAAGACCTTCATGCGCGCACCCAGGTTGGCCACCCTATTGATGAATCCCTGGTCCATCTTCCAGGCCAGTTCCATGTTGGGCGCCGCCTTCTCCAGCACGTTCAGGGGTGTGCCGAAAGTCGCCGCCCGCTGCAACCATTGCTGGGGGTGGGCCTTGAGATATTCAGTGGACGCGGCGTGGGCGGACACCAGGTCGGCCACCAACTGAGGATTCTTTTCGATGGTTTCGCGCTTTACCAGCATGCCCGCGTTTATGGCGCCCACTCCCCCGCCGTAATAAGGATAGGCCAGGACGCGGCCGTAGCCCTGGAGCACGGCCAGGGAGGGAAACGGCTCACCCGAGAGGAAGGCGTCTATGGAGCCCCGGGCCAGGGCCAGGCCCATGTCAAAAAAGTCCACCCGGACCAGCTTCACGTCCTTGTTGGGGTTGATGCCGTTTTTGGTCAGGGTCTCGCGCAACAGAATCTCGTGCATGGTGCCGGGCACGTAGCCTATCTTCTTGCCCGCCAGTTCCTTGATGGTCTGGATGGAGCCATCCTTTTTCACCACCAGGGCCGAGCACTTGTTGCACAGCGCGGCCACCACCACCACCGGCTCTCCCCGGGAGGCGGCGTGGATGGCGTGGGCCAGGGTGGTGCCGCACATGTCCAGGCTGCCAGCCAACAGGGCCATCTTCTGGTCCGCCGGGTTGGTGAAGGGAAAAACCTCCAATTTTTGGCCGGGCAAAAATTGCTGATAGAAAAATGGCTGGATGGTCTGGGCGGTCTTCCAGGTTCCCACCCGCCAGGGGTCCTGGGCCAGGGCGGGCCGACCGGCGACCAGCGTCAGGCTGAACAGCAGGATTGAGACTGCCCAGAGGCTGGATGACTTGCGCATTAAAACTCCTTGCACCCGCGCCTTTGGCTCACGGCGCGAATCGGCTCAGGGCAGGCCGTTGTACGAAGAGGGGCAATGCTCGCTTTGGGTGGAAGCGGGCCGGGGCGCGCCGAAACAATTGGAGGGCAGGCTGGGGTCCAGGCCCATTTCCCGCATGATGGCCGCGCAGGCCATGAGGTCCTTGCCGCGCCCCTTGCCGGTGTCCGACTGGGCGTCCCGGGGGCTGGAGCCCACCTCGGGGAAAAAGAGGTTGGCCCCGGCCATGAGGGCGGCGGTGTTGGGCTCGTGGGTGCAATGGGCCTTGGCCACGTCGCCCATGACCAGGCGGCTAACCGCCACCATGCGGGCCATCTCCAGCTCGTTGATCATGCCGTGGTGGCCCAGGGGGGAGCCGGGGAAATTGATGCGGCGCATCACCCCGGAGTAGGTGGCCCCCATTTCCCTGGCCAGCAACATCAGCCGGGCGATCTCCTCGGGCTGGTGCTCGGGCCCCACCGGCTCGATGCAGTTCATCCAGGCCAGGCCCACATCGGTGATCACCTTGATGGTCTGGATGCGCTTTTCAACCGGGAAGGGAGTGTCCACGCCCTCGCGCAAACGCACCGCATGGTAGAAGCCCTGGAAGCCGTGGGCCAGCAGGGCCTCGCCCTCCTGGTGGTTGATGTCCCTGGTGTTGGCCACCAAAGGCACGCTGATTTCCTTGCTGAGCCAGGCCCCCACCTCCAACAGCCGCTCAAAGGGATAGCGGCCGGTGGTCATCAGGTTCAGGGCGTCGGCCCCCTGCTGCTCGCCCTGCTTGCCCCAGGCCAGAAGCTGCTCCCGGCTGAATTCCTCGCTATCCTGGAAGATGCCCGCCGCCTTGGTCAGGGAGCAGAACTTGCAGTTGAAAGAGCAGCCCTCCACATTGAGGCCGATGTGGAAATGGCGCTCCCCCTTGCCCCCGAAGCTCTGGCGGCTCATGCGGTTGGCCACGGCCATCACCGCGTAGGCCTCGGGCGAACACAACTCCAGGCGAAGCAGGCGCACCGCCTCCTCCTGGCTGATGCCGGCCATGTCCTGGGCCTTGTTCAGTATCTCCGTAACCTTGGGGTCGAGGGGGTTCCACAGGCTCAAAATGGATTCTCCAGGATGGATAAGCGGCTTTTTGAGTGCGGGACCACGATGCCTAGCCGCGCCATTGATCGAGATTATCGATAGGTCGCAATACCTCTAGGCAAAGATAACGCATCCCCAAAAAATGTAAACCCGCACCTGGCGGCCAAGCCGATTTTTCGGCTTTATGGCATGCCTTTGGGCAGGTTGCTCTATCCCCTAATTTGCAGGGATGATTGGGGCACGAATTTTAGGCCGCGCTGCGGGCTACAGGGCCTCGGCGGCCTGACGCCACAGTTTGCCCGCCTGGTAGGAGGAGCGCACGTAAGGTCCGCTGGCCACGGCCACGAAGCCACGGGCCAGGGCCGCCTGGCGCAGCGAGTCGAACTCCTCTGGCGGCACGTAGCGCACCACCGGGTGGTGCTCGCGGCTGGGGGCCAGGTATTGCCCCAGGGTGAGCATGCGGCAGCCGGTGGCCAACAGATCGTCGAACACGGCCAGCAGCTCGTCGCGGGTCTCGCCCAGGCCCAGCATGAGCCCGCTCTTGGTGAGCGCCCCGGCCTCCGCCGCCCGCCCCAGCAACTCCAGGGAGCGAGGGTAGCGGGCCTGGGGACGCAGCTCGTGGTAGAGCCGGGGCACGGTCTCCAGGTTGTGGTTCAAGACCCGGGGACCGGCGGCCAGGACGGTTTGCAGGTCCTGGGCGCTGCCGCCCAGGTCGGAGATCAGCGCCTCCACCCCCACCCCGGGCAGGGCCTGATGCAGGGCCTCGATGGTGGCGGCCACCTGCCCCGCCCCGCCGTCGGGCAGGTCGTCGCGGGTGACCATGGTCAGCACCACGTAGTTGAGGCCCAACTCGGCGGCGGCCCGGGCCGCGTTGGCCGGTTCGTCGGGGTCGGGCGGCGAAGGCTTCACCTTGGTCACCGCGCAAAAGGTGCAACGCCGGGTGCAGGCCGGGCCCAGGAGCAAAAGGGTGGCTTCCCCTCGGCCGTAGCACTCGCCCTGGTTGGGACACTGGGCCTCCTGGCACACGGTGAACAGGCCGCCCGCGGCCAGGCTGGCATGCACCATGTGGCTGCTGCCCGCGGTGGCCAGCCTGCGCCGGAGCCAGGGAGGTTTTGGTCGGTGGCGTTGCATGGAAAGGTATTATCCACCAGAGGCGGCGATGGCGCAAACCTGGCGATCATGGCCAAGGTAGGAGGGAATCATCCAGTTCGCCCACAGGGCCACCTACCGCTTCAAAGGCCGTATTTTTTCATCTTCTGATAAATGCCCGTCCTGTGGATTCCCAGCATCTTGGCCGCCTTGGAGCGATTCTGTCCGGCCCTTTCCAGCGCATCCTTGATTATGGCCTTTTCGGCTATGTCCAATTGCTCGCGAAGGCTGTCGCCCGAGATAGTTTGGGCCAAGCGGACGCAGGGCGGCTTGTCCAGGCCGGGGGGCAGATGGGCCGCCTCGATGCGGATACCCCTGCAGCGGATCATCGCGCCTTCGAGCATGTTGCGCAGCTCGCGGATATTGCCCGGCCAGGAATGCCGCATGATTATTTCCATGGCCTCGTCCGAGATGGAGCGGACGTCCTTGGGCATGACCTGGCGTATTTCCTTGATGAAGTGCTTCACCAGCATAGGCAGGTCTTCCTTCATGACCCGCAGGGGAGGCAGGCGGATGTTAACCACGTTGAGCCGGTAATACAGATCGTTACGGAAGGTGTTCTCCTCCATCATCTTCTCTAGATCGCGGTTGGTGGCCGCGATGAGTCGGAAATCAATCTTCCTGGGCTTGCCGCCCAGCTTCTCGATCTCCTTTTCCTGCAAGACCCGCATCAGCTTGACCTGCATATTCAGGGGCATGTCGCCGATCTCGTCCAAAAAGATGGTGCCGGTCTCGGCCAGCTCGAACTTGCCGATCTTACCCTTGCGCAAGGCCCCGGTGAAGGTGCCGGGCTCATAGCCGAACAGCTCGGACTCGACCAGCTCCTTGGGAATGGACGAGCAGTTGACGCTGACGAAAGGCCGGTCCCGGCGTTTGCTGGCCCGATGTATGGAGTGGGCGAACATCTCCTTACCCGTGCCCGACTCGCCGGTGATCAAGACCGGGGAGTCGGTGAGGGCCGACTGCAAGGCGATCTCCTTGGCGTGCTTGATCAGGGGCGAGTTGCCGATGATATTGTCGAAGCCGTAATTGCTTCGATAAATCTCGTTAAGAGTGTCTTTGAAGAGCTGGAGCCTGCCGTGCAGGGCGTTGATCCTTTGGTACAGCTCGCCCACCTTGTCGGCATGCCAGAACATCAGCTTTCCGTAGGCCCCGATGGTCTTGCCGTCTTTTTTAAGAGGGATGCGGGCGATTACCCTGGGCTGGCCGTCCACGGTAAAGGTGGCCCCGATCTTGGCTCTGCCGCTTTCGATGACCTTGTGCAGCTGCCCGTTGGGGATCACGTCGGTGAGGTGTTTGCCCACCGCCTCTTCGTGGGGGATGGGTATGAAGTCCTCGTAACTCTTGCTCATGAAGAGTATGCGGCCGTCCTGGTCGACGATGATCATGCTTTCGTATGGATTGTCGAGAACTTGGAACAGGATATCCCGAGGTATCTTGTCAATTACGTTCTGCTGCTTTTCCATAGCGACCTGCCCTCCATAATTTAATCATATATTAAATCTTATTTTTGGTCAACTAACAACATCTCTAGTTGTTGGGCACGGTTACATCGTACATCCGAACAAGATGCGTGGCTCACCAGCTCAACCGGCAGGCACAGGTCTGTTTTGGGAGCAGGCCGGGACAGGGGCCCCGTCAAGCTCACTTTACGCCGGGATTCAGCCAAAAGGCAAAGGTGGCTTCCCTACGCATGCGAAACCTGGCGGGGATTTTTATGGAGGCGCTATGAGCAATCAGAATACGTGTTGCGCCTGCATGGTGGCGATTTCCGGCTCCGAGAATCCGAAAGCGAGCAGAATTTCCTGGGTGTGGCAGCCCGGCTCCGGCGGCGGGGCGGGCTCCGGGGGAGCCGTGCGGGAGAAGCGCGGGGCAGGCGCGCCCTGCACCACCTCGTTGATCTCCAGAAAGGTCTTGCGGGCCGCGTTGTGGGGGTGCAGCCGAGCCTCATCCATATCCAGCACCGGCGCGAAACAGGCGCTTTGGCCCTGGAAGATATCGCACCACTCGTCCCGGGTCTTTTGCCTGATCCTGGCGGCCACGGCCTCTTTCAGCGCGGCCCAGCCCTGCTTGTCGTACTGCGCCCCGGCATCCACCTGCTCCAGTCCCAGGAGGCGCAGCAGGGTCTGGTAAAAGGCGGGCTCCACCGATCCCAGGGCGACGTACTTGCCGTCCCTGGTCTCGTAGGTGTCGTAAAAGGGAGCCGCGCCGTCCAGGATGTTATCCTCCCGCTCCAGGCTCCAGCGGCCCGCCGCCCTGAAGCCGTGGATCATGGCCATCAGGGCCGCCGCGCCGTCGATGATGGCGCTGTCCACCACCTGGCCCAGGCCCGAGCGCTCCCGCTCCAGCAGGGCGCAGACCATGCCGAAGGCCAGGAGCATCCCGCCGCCCCCGAAGTCACCCACCAGGTTCAGTGGAGGCACCGGCCTCTCCCCTGCCCGGCCCATGCAATGCAGGGCCCCGGTGAGGGCGATGTAGTTGATGTCGTGCCCCGCCTCACCGCTCAGGGGGCCCTCCTGGCCCCAGCCGGTCATGCGGCCGTACACCAACCGAGGGTTGCGCTCCAGGCAGACCTCCGGCCCCAGGCCCAGCTTTTCCATCACCCCCGGCCGGAAGCCTTCGAACAAGCCGTCCACCGAGGGGATCATGCGCAGCACCGCATCTATGCCTTGGGGATTCTTCAGGTCGAGACGTATGGACTTCTTGCCTCGGCTCAAGACGTCGGTAGTGTGCTGGGCTATGCGGTACTGGCCGGCGCGCTCGATGCGGATCACCTCCGCCCCCATGTCGGCCAGCATCATGCCGCAAAAGGGCCCAGGCCCCACCCCGCCCATCTCCAGAATCCTCATGCCCTGCAACGGCCCCATAGTGGCCCTCCCTAAGCGGCCCGGCCCGCCAGGCGTGCGGCCTCGGCCTCGTACTCCTGGGCGATGATCCGCTCATGATAGGCGTTGTTGCCGCAGCAATTTTCCAGGTCCTTGGCCTTGACCAGATAAACCCCGATGTCCATCTCCATGGTCCAGCCGTAGGCCCCGTGCAAAACCATGGCGTCGTAGCAAACCTCGTTGTAGGTCTCGTTGGCCTTGATCTTGGCCATGCCCGCGTCCGCCAGGAACGGCATCCCCTGGTCGATCTTCCAGGCGGCCCGGTACACCAGGTTGCGCAGGCCGTCTATCTGGGTGAGCATCTCCACCAGCTTGTGCTGCACCACCTGGAAGGAGCCGATGGCCCTGTCGAACTGCTTGCGCTCCTTGGCGTATTTGGCGGTCATGTCCAGGGCGGCCTGGGCCCCGCCCAGCATCTCCGCCGCCTTGAGCACCGCGCCCTTGGCCATGACCTCCCGCAAAACCGCGTAACCATCGGTCTCCCGGCCTAGGGCGCTGTCCTGGCTCAGAGCCACGCCATTCAAAACCAGCTCGCAGTATTTCTTGGTGCCGATGGTGGGCATGGGGTTGATGCTCACCCCCTGGGCATTGGCGGGCAGCAAGAAGAAGGCCAGCCCGTCTTCGCCCACGCTGCCCCGCTGGCGGGCGCACACGATCAGGTGATCGGCCTGGGCTGCGTAAGGCACGAATATCTTGCGGCCGTTCAAGATCAGCTCGTCGCCTTGGGCCGCGTATTCCGTGGCAATGTTTATCTCGCTAAAGTCGATGGCCTCTTCCACCAGGGCCATGGTGCAGATGCCGCCCTTGGCCGCGGTCTTCTTGAGCACGACCTTTTTCTGCTTCTCGCCGCCCAGTTCCTCCAGCAGGCCCGCGCACAGCACCGAGGCCTCGAAGAAAGGGACCTCCACCGCGTGCCTGCCGATCTCTTCCATCACCAGCACGGCGTCGAAAAAGTCGCCCTCTTGGCCCATGTAATTCTCGGGAATGCAGAGCCCGGCGTAGCCCAGGCCGACCATCTTCTTCCAAATCTTTTGGTCGTACCCGCCGGAATGCCAATAAATGTCCCGGGTGTTTTCCAGGGCCTCCTCCTTGACGAACAATTCCCTGGCGGATTTTTTTATGAGGTTCCTGTCTTTTTCGATCTCAAAGTCCATGGCCAACTCCCCTTGCTTGCATCGCATCACCAACCGGTTATTACGCCGACATCCTGAGGCCGTACTTGGCCACGATGTTGCGCATGGTGTTGGTGGTGCCCCCGGCGGTGTTGATGGCCGGTCCGGACCAGTACAGGTTTTCCACCACGCCCTTGAGCTTGTGCCACTTGCTCTCCCGGTTGCTGGGCAGCATCTGGGAATAGGGGCCGATGAGTTCGGTGCCGAACCTGGCCAACCGCTTGACCAGGCCGTCCAGGTTGGCCTTGTCCCTGGAGGGCTCGTAGATGATCCGCTCGCCCTGGCTGATCTTCCAGGCCGTTTCGTAGGAGCAGAGGATCAGCGCCTCGATCTCCAGATCCAGGCCGACCAGCGAGCGCCTCACCTGGGCGTTGTCCAGCAGGCCGTGCTGGATGGCGAAGCCCTTGAGCTCGTCCAGGATTCTCTTCAGCTTGGCCCCGTAGCGCACCCCGATGCTGCGCTCAAAGGACAGGGCCTTCATGATCACTTCCCAGCCCTGCCCTTCGGCTCCGACCAGACTTTCTGGGCCCAGCTCAACGTTATTCATGAAAATTTCGTTGAAGTGATGATGACCCAGGATGTTGATGACCGGCCTCACCTCCACGCCGGGGCTTTTCATGTCCAGGAGGAACAGGCTTATGCCCCGGTGCTTTTGGGGCGCGTCGCGGTCGGTGCGGGCGGCCAGCCAGCACCAGCGCGAGCGGTGGGCCGCGCTGGTCCAGATCTTCTGGCCGTTAAGAACATACTTGTCGCCCTGGCGCTGGGCAAAGGTCTGCAAGCTGGCCAGATCAGAGCCCGAATCCGGCTCACTGTAACCGGTGCACCACACCCCGTCCTTGCTGCCCCCGGCTATCAGGGGCAGGTGCTTTCGCTTCTGCTCCTCGGTGCCGTAGATCATCAGGGTGGGGCCCACCCAGGCCGTGCCGCCCACTCCCATGCCCGCACCCGGAATGCCCCAGTAGCCCACCTCGTAGTTGAAAACCAATAGCTCCTCGAAGCTGGCCCCCATGCCGCCGTATTGTTTGGGCCAGCTGATGGTGAGCCACCCCCGCTCGCCCAGCTTTCTGGCGGTGTCCATGGCCAGGGCCCAGTGGTCGTCGTAATGCTCGTCGTCGCCGTAGAGGCTTATGTAATCCTCGGGCAATTCGTTTTTAACGAACTCACGCAACTCGCCGCGAAATTTTTCCGCCTGGGGGCTGAAACTAAAATTCATCGCCGCCTCTCCCAAAAAATACCGCCCGCCGTACGACCGTATTTATTTCCCTTGGCCCTTTTTCTTGACAAATAGGGTCTTGTCGCCCTGTTGCACCACCTCGCCCTTTTGGTTCACCAGCCTGGTGTCGAAGACCACGATGCCCATGTCGGTCTTGTCGGTGTCCTTCTTGCTCTTCACGTTTTGCTCGACATGGATGGTGTCGCCGATCTTGATGGGCTTGTGGAAATTCCAGGTCATGCCCATGAAGGCCACCACCGTGTCGGTCAGGTGGCCCAGGGCGGCGGAGAGCCCGGTGTGCACCACGAAGCCCAAGGCCCCATGGGCGATGCGCTCGCCGAAGAGGGAGGACTTGGCGTATTCCGCGTCGGTATGGATGGAATTGAAGTCCCACGACAGGCCCGCGAAGGCCACGATATCGGCCTCGGTGATGGTGCGGCCCCTGGTTTCGAAATAATCCCCCACTTCGAATTCTTCATAATATAGCGATCTCATTTTGTCCCTTTACACTGTTGATCCAGGCCGGTTAATTGAAAACAAAGCTTCATTGATCAGGATTTTTTGATCACCTCAACCGTCCCTTGGTCCGCGTCGACCTTGACGTAGTCTCCCGTCTCGATGACCTCCAAGGGGTTTTGATCCAGCCTGTCCACGGCGGGGATGTCCGCGGTGAGTATGGCCGCCGCCAGCACCGGCTCCACCTCCCCGACGATCATGGCCGCGGGCATGTTGCCGTGCTGCTTGGTCACGTAGGCGATGCCCGGCCCCCCGCTGGAGCCTTTGCCGGTGGGGCATACGAATATTTTGCCCGCCAGGCTCTGTCCATATAGCTCATGGCTCGGCGAGGGGACCTTGCCGGTGGAAGGCTCGATTTCTCCCAGGAAGGAAAAGGGAATGCTGGTGACTATGGCCTCGCCTTCGGCCTTGCCGAAGTTGACCGTCCGGCCCTTGAGTATCATGCTATGCCTCCCACTTCCTGGTGATCGCGGCGCGCGCGCATTTTTTTATATCCCCGTACAGGGTCTTGGTGACGCCGCCGCTCATGCGTTGCATGTAATGGGCCCCGCGAACCGAGTTGGTGGCCGCCGCGACCCTGGGGTTGCCTTCCAAAAAGCAGAAGGGGTTCAAGGCGCCGATACAGCTGTTGACCAACGTGGCGCCAGCCTTCTCCAGAACCTGGGCATATCCGGCATCCTGGGCCATGGTGTAGGTTGGCCGCGAAATACCCACCGCCAGGGTGACGTCAGGGTGCACCTTCTTGCCCTCTAGCAGGGAGGCCAGTTCGTCGATTTCATTTATGGTGAGGTGGGGACAGCCGATAACCACCATGTCCAGGTCGCTGCTATCGGCGGTGTTGAGGGCCTCATAGCTTTCCCGCATCTGTTTGCGAGTGACCGCTATGGTCTCCGGCCGGTTGTCGCCGACCGCCTCGCTCAAGGTGGCGGCCTCCGGAGTCGCCCCCACCACATGGCACATGACGCAGGCCCCGGAAACCGGCATGGGGGAAACCAGCATCCTGGCCTGTTCCAGGGTTAGGTGGCCGGGCAGGCCCTCAATGGCCACATTCTTGGGGCCGGCCACTCCGCCGATGTAATAGCCCAGCGCGCCGTAGTCCGCCTCGCTGAAGCTCTCGGGCTTCAGGTCCTCATCGACCTTGAACACCAGATCGGCGTAGCGGTTTTCTTTTTTGAGCAGGCCCATCAAAGGCGTCCTGCCGGTGACGGCGGCGGCGAAGCTGGTGCTCACCGATTCCCGTCCGGCGCGGGCCCCAAAAAAGGAGTTTGATAAAATAGTCCCCGAGGAGCCCGTGTAGCACAAGACGTCGCCGGGCTTGGGGATAAAACCGATGGTGTAGGGGCTGCAGGTGTAGGTGGGCAGAATATTCAGGCTTCGTAGAAGGCTCATCCGCTCTTCGAATATGTTTTCGTCCACCGTGCCGTAGCCGCCGCCCAGTTTTTTGAGGACTATGCCTAAATTTTCTCTCCAATACCTCGGGTTATAAACCGAGTGCAGCGTGGTGGTGGCCCTGACCCTGTCCATGCCATCTGAGAATTCCTTCACCGCCTCGGTGGGGAAGCTGCTGCTCAGATGGGCATGGTCCACATCCACCATTCTGTCCGCGCCGAAAAGCTCCCCCCACTGCACCAGGAGCTTCATGGACCTCCTGGCACCAGGCCCGTAATGACCATCCAGCAGCTTTTTATCCTCATCAGTCAATTTCATCCGGGACTCCTTTTAACAACCATTTCTCGGGCAAGCGGTGGTACCGGGAACGGAAGGCGCACACGCCCCCCTGGCGCACCCGCTCCGCCATCGACGCGGCGGCCTTACAGCGCCACTTCGAGGCCGGCGAACTCGTTGCTCTCCAGCCGCTGGGCGAGGCTCTTTTTCAATATCTTGCCGGTGCCGCTGTAGGGCAGCTCGTCCACCACGATCACCTTGCGGACTTTCTTGTAGCCCGCCACCCGGCTGTTCACGTAATCCATGATCTCCATGCCCGCCAGGCGAGAGCCAGCCTTGAGGACCACGAAGGCCACCGGAATCTCCCCGGCCCGGACGTCCTTTTGGCCCACCACCGTGGCTTCGGAAATTTCGGGATGGGTGTAGAGCACCTCTTCCAGCATGCGCGGCGCGATGTTGTAGCCCTTGTAGATGATGATGTCCTTGAGCCTGCCTGTGATGTAGAAGTAGCCGTCCTCGTCCATGCGGCCTATGTCGCCGGTGTAGATCCAGCCGTCCTTGAAGTTCTCCTCGGTCTCTTCCGGCAGGTTGAGGTATCCCTTGGCAACCTGGTAGCCGTTGTGTACCAGCTCACCTTCCTCGCCGGGAGCCACCTCCTGGTCCTTGTCGCCGGGATTGACGATCTTCACGTCGGTGAAGGGCAGCGGCACCCCGATGGAGCCCCATTTGCGCTGGCTGGATTTGTTGGAGAAGTTTTTCACCGAAGCCATGGTGGCCTCGGTCAGGGAGTAGCCCTCGGCGATCACTCCGGCGATCTTCTGCTGGAAATTGGTGCCCAGGGCCACGCTGCAAGGCGCGCCGCCAGTGGTCCACACCCGCAGAGAGGAAAGGTCCGTCTCGTCGATGTCCGGCGACTCCAGCATCATGGTCATCATCTGGGGAGCGCCGCCCGCAAAGGAGACCTTCCATCGCTTGATGATCTCAAAGGCCTTTTTGATGTTCAGTTCGGGCACCGGGATGATGGTCATGGCTCCCATGACCAGGGACTGCAGGTGAGCCAAAAAGCCCATCATGTGGGTCCAGGGCGCGGCGGCCATGGCCGAGTCTATGCCGTAGCGGATGGGAAAGTCCCAATCCTCCTGCAGGTCCGCCGGATCGTTCTGGAAGCGGAGCAGGCCCTCCTCGTCCACCTCCGGATACACCCCGGTGTAGGTGGCGTGATAGAGGATGGAACTGCACACCGCGTTTTGGTGGGAGACCATGACTCCCTTTGGCTGACCGGTGGTGCCCGAGGTGTAGATGATGGCCGCCAGGTCCTCGACCGGGTCCACCGCCTCCGGCTCCAGCTCCAAGTCCCCGAACACCTCCTTGAAGCTTATGAAGGGCTCCTGGTATTTTCCCCCGGTTTTCCCGAACAGCTCCGGCTTCAGTTCCTTGTCCCGGTCGAACACGATGACCGTTTCCAGCATCGTGTCGCCCTCGTCCATTATCTCCTTGAGCACGGGATACTTGTCGTCGGAGACGATGGCCACCTTGACCCTGGAGTCCACCAACTGGTACTTCAGCTCGTCCTTGATCAGGATGGGGTTGCAGGACACGTAGGTTGCGCCCACCGCGTAGGTGGCGAACATGCCGATTATCACCTCGGGATAGTTGCGGGCAAATATGGCCACGGTGTCGCCCTTGGCCAGGCCCAGCTTGTTGACCAGCCCTTGGGCGAAGCGCCCGCACAGGCCCAGCAGTTCCCGGTAGTTCAGCAGCAGGTTCTCGCTCTCGTACAGAACCGCCGTGGAGTCGCCGAAATATTTGGCGCTGGATCTGAGAAAATCGAACAGCGACACCCGAGGGAACTGGTAATCGTCAAACCTGCGTTTGATCCGCTCGGGGTAGGCATGAAACCAGGGGCGCGTCTTAAGTTCTTCAACACCGGTTACGTTCATTTCAAATTTACCTTTTGGGCGTGATGCACTATTTGCCGGTCAGGTTGGGCAGCCAAAGCGCCAAGTCCGGCCAAAAGATGACCATAAGCAAACACACGGCCTGTAAAACAACGAAGGGCACGATTGATCGATAAATATCGACCATATGAATTCCCGGAGGCACGACCCCCTTCATGATAAACAAGTTGAAGCCGAACGGCGGGGTTATGTAGGCCATCTCCATGTTGATGGTGAACAGAATGCCGAACCACACCGGGTCGAACCCCAATTCCTTGACGATGGGGACGAAAATGGGAGTGGTCAGCATGATGATCCCCGCCGGGTCCAAGACCATCCCCAGCAGGAAGAAGGTGAGCTGCATTCCCGCCAGCACCCACCAGCGCCCCATGTCCAGGTAGTCGATGCCCTGCTTGACCATGTCCGGCACCCCGGCATAGGCCAGGACGTGGGTGAAAGCCACCGCTCCGATCATGATCCACAGCACCATGGCGTTGAGCGAGACCGTGGAGATCAAGGCGTCCTTGATGTTCTTCACCGTGGCTCGCCTTTGAACCATGGCGCATATCAGCGAGCCCAAGGCGCCGATGCCCGCCGCCTCGGTGGGCGTGGCTGCACCGGTGTAGATGGAGCCCAGCACCAGTATGATGAGCACTGCCGGCAGCACCACTCCCTTGCAGGCCACCAACTTTTCTTTCATGGTGTACTTGTCGATGACCGGCGGTCCCAGCTTGGGGTTGAAAAAACACCGGACCAGGATGTAAACGCAGAAGATCACCGCCATCAGGATGCCGGGGATGATGCCGCCCATGAACAGCTTGCCGATGGACACCTCAGCCATGGAGCCGTAGATGATCATGATGATGCTGGGGGGGATCAAAATGCCCAAGGCCCCGCCCGCGGAGATGCAGCCGGTGGCGATGTCCTTGCTGTAGCCCCGCTTGAGCATTGACGGCAGGGCGATGAGGCCCATGCTGATGGTGGCCACAGAGCTTATGCCGGCCATGGCCGCGAAGATGGCGCAGATAACCACCGTGCCCGCGGCTAAGCCGCCGGGGATTTGGCCCAGCCACTTGTAGACCATCTCATAGAGATCATCGGCCAAGCCGGTGTTTTTCAGCACGTTGGACATGAATATGAACAGGGGGACGGCCAAGAGTATGAAGCTGGTGCTGTCGGCGTAGGCCGTGTTGGCCAGCATGTACAGACCCTTGAACCCCCACAGATAGAGCACTCCCGCCACCGCCCCACCGCCCAGGGCGAAGCCCACCGGGACCCCGGCCAACAACAATACGCCCAGGGCCAGGGTGATTATAATTACGACCAATCCAGTTTCCATGTTATTGAGCCCGCCCTAAAAATGAGAATCTAAAAGGTTAAATTCTTCTTTGTTCACCAGCAGGTTGAGCACGTTTCTGGCCAGCCGGGCCATCACTTGCAGCAGCAGCAACACCGCACCAATGGGAATGAGGGACAAGCTGTAGAACATGGGGACTTCCATAAAAGTCATGGACTTTTCATCACCCAGGTAGGCGTCGATGGTCAGTTCCCCACCCTTCCAGATAAGGACCAAAAGGAAGGCGACAGCCACCCACCAGGTGATCAACTCCACCACCGCGCGTTTTTTGAAATGGAAACTTCTGTAGATGATGTCCACCCGGATGTGCTTATCCACCAAGAGCGTGTATCCGCCGCCCAGCATGGTCGCGAAGCAAAGGCCGTATTGACACAGCTCCCCCGACCAGATGGTGGGAGCGTTGAAAACGTAGCGGCTGATCACTTCATAGGACATCATCAGGACCACCACCCCGATGACGTAGCTGCTCAGTTTTCCGGCCCACAAGTTGACGGAATCGATGAAAGCGCATAGGGCGGTTATCTTTTGGTACTTTTCGGCTGCCACCATCCACCTTGCCTTCTTAAAGGCGGGAGGAGCCCGGCCCCTCCCGCCGTTACGGTAGGCCTACTTGGCCTTCTTGCTGTCCAGGAACTTTTCGATCAAGGCCACGGCCTTCTGCAACTCCAGAGACTGGGCGGCGGTCTTCTTCCAGTCCGCGCGCGCCATGGTCCGCAGCTTGGCCTGGTCGGCCTCGTTCAGCTCCATGATCTTGATGTCCTTCTTCTTGGCGGTGACCAGGGCGTCACTGTTCCACTTTTCAGACCACAGGGCAGACAGCAGGCAAACCTCCTGGCAGGCCCGCTCCAGCGCCTGCTGCACCTGAGGGCTCAGCGAATTCCACAGCTTCTGGTTCATGTACATGTCGACCATATTGGGCGTGTGGATGCCCGGCAGGGTTATGCAGGTGGTGACCTCGAAGAACTTGTAGGTGTTGATGATGTAGTAGGGGTATATCACTCCGTCGATGGTGCCCCGCTTCATGGCGGCGTACATCTCGGTGCCGGGCATGGCCACCGGGGAGGCGCCCAGTTCCCTGACCAGGGAAGCGTCCACGCTCATGGCGCGGATCTTCTTGCCCTTGAAGCTGTCTAGCCCGGTGACCTCGAAGTTGGTCATGAAGCCCATGGATCCGCTGAAAGTGGTGCCCAACAGCCACACGCCCTTGGCGGAGTTGGCCTCGCGCAGCAGCTCCATGTAGCCGAAGTTGTAGAACAGGTCGTAGGCGTCCTCGGGAGAGGCCCAGGTCATGGGCAAAAATTCGCTTTTGGCCGCAGGCACGATGCCGCCGTAATAAATGGCCGCCGCGTAAAGGGCGTCCACCATGCCCTTGGAAACCGCGGTGTAGGCTTCTTTGACCTTCACCAACTGGTTGGGCCAGAACAACTTTACTTCGACCTCGCCTTTGGTGTATTTGTCCACCTTCTTGGCGAATGTCTTGACCATCAGTCCCCCGTTGCTGGTCTCGGGATAGACGCACTGCAACCTGATGACCGTTTTGGCCTCGGCGTTCGCGCCCAAAAGCGCCAAACTGAAGCAAACAAGGGCTGCGCTGGCAAATATTTTCAACAAAATTGATTTCATGGAACTTCGCTCCCCTCCTACCGAATTCATAAAATTGATCTAGCTGTAATCTTCAGGCTGAAAGTTCATGGCCTTGAAAAATCCACTTGGGTTAAAGCCTTGCCTTAAGGTGGTGATCGCCGGGAACTTACAAGCGCCTAATTCCTCAAGAGCACCATTTGCCGCGGCCGCGCCGGGGAAAATTTTCCCCACGCGGCCATACGCGGCTTACTTGACCTTTGCGGTGTCCAGGTATTTCTCCATGAGGGCCACCGCTTCCTTGAGTTCCGGTGATTTTTCCGCGGCCTTCTTCCAGTCCTTGCGCGCCATGGCCCGCAGTTTCGCCTGGTCCGCCGCGTTGAACGTGAAAATCTTGATGTTGTGTTTTTTGGCCGTATCCATCCCGAGCTTGTCGTATGCCGCGGATGCCAGGACCGACTGATAGCAGGTGTCCTTGCAGGCCTTGTCCAGGGCCTTTTGATTTTCCGGGGACAGGGACTTCCACAGCTTTTGGTTGAAGTACACGTCCACCGGGGCGGGCGTGTGGATGCCGGGCAGGACCACGCAGGTGGTGACCTCATAGAAGTTGTAGGTGTCCAGGGCCTGGTAGGGATAAATGATGCCGTCGATGGTGCCTCGCTGCATGGCGGCGTACATCTCCGTGCCCGCCATGGCCACCGGCGAAGCGCCCAATTCCTTGATCAGGGCCGCATCCACGCTCATGGCCCGGATCTTTTTACCCTTCAGGCTGTCCAGGCCGGTCACCTCAAAGTTGGTCATGAAACCAAAAGACCCGGTGTAGACGGGGCCCAGGTAGCGCACGCCCTTTTTGGCGTTGGCCTTGCGCAGCAGCTCGACGTAGCCGCCCTTGTAGTAGAGATCGAAGGCGACTTCCGGGGACGGCCAGGTCATGGGCATGAACTCACTCTTGACCGCCGGGACGATGCCCCCGAAGTACAAGGAGGCGGCATAAACCGCGTCCACCATGCCCTTGGAGACCGCGGTGTAGGCCTCTTTCACCTTCACCAATTGGTTGGGCCAGAACACCTTCACCTCGACTTCGCCGTTGGTGTATTTGGCCGCCTTTTCCGCGAAGAGCTTGGCCATCTTGCCCGCGTTGCCCGTCTCCGGGTACACGCACTGCATCCGGACGACGGTTTTGGCCTCGGCGCTTATACCGAAAAGCGCCAGGCCCAGGCAGAACAACGCGGCCGTGGCCGTGATCTTCAGCAGCTTGATCCTCATATAAAATTCTCCTTTCCAAATCGGTTCCGCGAAATTTGAACAAGCTGTAAGCTTCATGTTGGCCATTTATCGTTTCGAGATAATCCCGCGATTCGCTTCTGGGGCTCCGCTTCGCCTAAGCTGTTTGGCTGTCGCCTCTCGCTACGGCCCCAGGGGGCCCTTCCAAGGCGCCTTGTCGCCCGCGCCTGTTGTGCGTGGAGGCGGGAGAGAAAAGCCCCTCCCGCCTCCAAGGTCGAATCACTTGCCTTTTTTGCTTTCCAAATATTTTTCCATCAAGGCCACCGCACCCGCCAACTCTGGCGATTGTTTGGCGGTCTGCGTCCAGTTCTTTTGGTTGAGCGCGCGAAGCTTTGCGCGATCGGCCTTGCTAAGTTCCACGATTTTGATGTTGTGCTTTTTGGCCAACTCAAAGGCGTCGTTGTCCCACTTGTCTGACCACTTGGCGCTCTGTAGGGCGGTGTCCTCGCATGCTTTGGCCACTGCCTTTTGCATCGCGGGCGTTAGCGACTTCCACACCTTCATGTTGATGGTGATGTCGGTGATGGCCGGGGTGTGGATGCCGGGCTTGACCACGGTAGTGGCCACCTCGGTGAACTTGTAGGTGGAAAGGGCGAAGTAGGGATAGAGCACGCCGTCGATGGTGCCACGCTGCATGGCCGCGTACATGTCCGTGGTGGGCATGGCCACCGGGGAAGCGCCAAGGTCCCTCACCAAGGGCGCGTCCGCGCTCATGGCGCGGATCTTCTTGCCCTTGAAGCTCTCCAGGCCGGTGACCTCAAAGTTGGTCAAGAAGCCCATGGAAGCGGCGAAGTTGACCCCCAGCAGATATACGTCCTTCTTCTCATTGGCCTTGCGAAGGTATTCCAGCAGGCCGTGCTTATAGAAAAGTTGGTAGGCGTCATCGGGGCTGTCCCAGCCCATGGCCAGCCATTCGGCCTTCATGGCCGGCACGATGCCGCCATAGTAGAGAGACACCGAGTAGAGCGCGTCCACCATGCCCTTGGATACCGCGGTGTAGGCCTCCTTGGCCTTGACCAACTGGTTGGGCCAGTAGATTTTAACCTTGACCGCGCCCTTGGTGTAATCCTCCACCCGTTTGGCGAAATCCTTGACCATCACCCCGCCCTTGGCGACCTCGGGGTACACGCTCTGTATGCGGATAGTCTTGGCTGCAAAGGCGCTGCCCGCGCACAAGGCCATGGCCAGGCCGAGCAGGACCGCCGTGATGCATACACGTTTCAACTTGCTGTTTATTTGCACCGTCTATCTCCTTGTTTTTTCCAGGGCCAAACCAGACTGCCTAGTCCAGGCCCACGATGGATATGGCCGCCACGTTCTGGTGGGGCATGCCGCCCAGGTTGTGGGTCAGGCCCAAACGGGCGTTTTTGACCTTGCGCTCATCTGGCACCCGCTCCAGGAGCTGCTCGTACATGGCGTAGACCATACGCAGGCCCGAGGCGCCGATGGGGTGGCCAAAGCACTTCAGGCCGCCATCCACCTGGCAGGGCAGGTCTCCGTCCAGGTCGTAGAATCCGGTCATGATGTCCTCGTAGGATCCGCCCTTGGGGGAGATGTGCAGGTCCTCCATGGTCACCATCTCGGTGATGGAGAAGCAGTCGTGAACCTCGCACATGCTCAACTCTTGGCGCGGGTCCTGTATGCCCGCCTCCTGGTAGGCCCGGGTGGCGGCCACGCGGGTGGTGGTGAAATGAGCCCCATCCCAGGTGTTGCCCATGGCCTCCTCGCCGGAACTGGCCGACACCGACAGGGCCTTGACCTTGACGATGTTCTGGTTGGGCTTCAGCGCCCGGGCGATCTCCGGGGTGGTCACGATGGCCGCCGCCGAGCCGTCGCTCACTCCGCAGCAGTCGAAGAGCCCCAGGGGATAGGCAACCATGGGCGCGGCCTTGATCACTTCCGCGCTGACCGCTTTGCGCAGGTGGGCCTTGGGGTTCAGGGCCCCGTTGGCGTGGCTCTTGACCGATACGTGGGTGATGGCGTCCTTGATCTTGTCCATGGGCAGGCCCCACTTGGCGCTGTAGGCCGTGGCCAGTTGAGCGAACATGCCCGGCGCGGACATGTTGGCCTGGGTCATGTGGGCCTTGATGCCCCGTGCCGCCCCGCCGGGCAGGCCGCCGTAGCCGGTGTCCTTGAGCTTTTCCACGCCCAGGGCCAGCACGATGTCGTAGACCCCGGCGGCCACGGAATAGCAGGCGGCGCGCAGGGCCTCGGTGGCGGTGGCGCAGTAGTTCTCCACCCGGGTCACCGGGATGTAGGGCAGCTTGAGGGCCACGGAAAGAGGGACCGCCGACTTGCCCACGTTGACCTCGTCGAAGTTGGTGCCTACATAGGCGGCCTGAATCTCGTTCTTGTCGATGCCCGCGTCGGCCAGGCACTCGATGAAGGATTCCACGGCCAGGTCCTCGGAAAAGGACTCCCAGCGTTCCCCGAAACGGGTGCAGCCCATGCCCAGAATCGCCACTTTATCCTTGATGCCGGTGGCCATTTATCTGCCCTCCACAACCGGCACCGCTTTCCAGAAGTAGCCGGAGATGTCTCTTTTCTGATCAAAGTATTTGCGGCGGAAGCTCATGGACACGGTCATGCCGGTCTTGACCTCCTCCAGATTGCAGTCGGTCAAATCGAACATCATCTTGCCGCCGCCGGAGAACTCCACCTGGCCGGAGATGGCCGGCGGGTTCAAGGTGGCCGCCAGCATGTCGCCGGTGAAGCTGGCGATGGTTCCCAGCTTGTCGGAGAACAAGTAGTCTTCGCCCTTGTCCACCGCGCCACATTGGGGATTCACGCAGATGCGCTGGGCGGGAAGCTGAGCCGTGCCGCACTCGGTGCAGCGGGAGCCGCACAGGCCCAGGACCAACTTGTGGGAGCGCCACACGGCCGACCACCTGGTCCACAGGTCCTCCTCGGAGCGCATGCCCACCTCCACCGGCATGATGTCGCGCCACACCAGATACTTGGTGTAGTTGTCCAGGAGCATCTTTTCGCCCAGGCACTGGGCCACGCCTTTCTGGGTGGGCCGCCCCTGAATCTTTTCGGTGGCCTCGAAATACAGGGCGTCGCAGCCGCTGCCGAAGCTGACCACCATGATCTTGTCGCCGGGCTGGGCCCGGTCCAGGGCGTCGGCCAGCATCAGCAGCGATTGGGCCGCGCCGCAGTGACCCACCTGCGCCTGTAGGTTGCTCTGCTCGCTGCCCTCGGGAACCCCCAACACCTTGTTGAGCTTCTTGCGGGCCGCCGGGTAGTGGCAGTCGTAGACCACCTGGCTGAACTGCTCCATCTTCAGGCCGTATTTGTTCAGCAGCCCGCCGACCACTTCGGGCACGAACTCCTCGAAGCCCAGGTCGCGTATCCAGCGGTCCTCCCACTGGCGGTCGTACTTGGAAAACTGGCCCCGGTAGTGGTCCGCGAAATCGTGGGCGATGGAAAAGGAGCCCTTGAACTCGGCGATGACGTTTTCATCGCCCACCACGAAGGCGGCAGCCGCGTCGCCGAAGATCATCTCCTGGGGAGATCCCGGCTTGCCCAGCCTGGTGTCGCTGGCGGTGACCATCACCTTGGCCAAGCTTCCAGCGGCCAGGGCCTCCATGGCGCTGAGCATGGCCGTGGTCCCGGCCTTGAGCCCGCCGGAGAAATCCGCCGTGCGCACCTCGCCGTCCAGGGCCAGGGCTCCGGCCACGATGCCGGCGTTGAGCCGCTCTTTATAAGGCATGGTGGTGGAGGCGAAATAAACGCCCTCCAGTTGGGAGCGCCCGATGCCGCACAGGGCGTTGAGGCTGGCGCCCACGGCCATGGTCACGCTGTCTTCGTCGAAGTTGGCCAACGCCTTTTCGCCTTTGGCCAAGGCTCCGGTGCCGGGGTTCATCCAGCCGATGGCCTGGAAAATGGTCTTCCTGTCCAGGCGGAAGCGCGGAATGTAGGCGCCGTATGAGCAAATGCCGATCATTTTTTTATTCCTTGTGCTGCTGAATTTTTGGCATCACTGGTTATCGATTCTCTCGGTGAGCAACGGAACGAATTCCAGCAAGTCGTCCACCACCCCCACGTCGGCCACTTGGAAGATGGGGGCCTTGGGATTCTTATTCACGGCTACGATGAAGGGGTTGCCCTTGAGGCCGCCCAAATGCTGGAAGGAGCCGCTTATGCCCAGGGCCAGGTAGACCTTGGGCTTGACCGTCTTGCCGGAGGTGCCCACCTGACGGGGTTTTTCCAGCCACTTGGCGTCCACGATGGGACGGGAGCAGGACACCACCCCGCCCAGGGCCTTGGCCAGGTCCTCGGCGATTTCGATGTTGTCCTCGTCCTCAATTCCCCGGCCCACCGACACCAGGATCTCCTCCTTGGTGATATCCACGTCCCCGGCCTCGGCCTCCACGATCTTGATGAAGCGCCGCCCGCAGCTCAGGTCGCCTATGTCCGAGGACTTGTCCCGCACCTCGCCTGCGGCCGTTTCTTCCGAGGCAGGGAAGGACCCAGAGCGGATGCTCAACACCGCGCCGCCGGAGATGTCGCAACTCAGGTGGGTGCTCACCTGGCCGCCGTATTCCTCACGCACCAGCTTGAGCGCGCCATCCGCCGGAGGATCCATGGCCACCACATCGGAGACGAAGGGAGAGTCCAGCTTGATGGACAGGCCCGGCCCCAGGTCCATGCCCAAGGTGTCGTGAGCCAACAAGAGCACCGCCCCGGAGGGCAGCACGCCGCTCAAGCATTTGCGAATCGCCTCGGCGTTGGGATAGGCCAACGCCTCGTGGGCCAGCTTCCACACCTCCGGGCAGCGTCCCGTCATCTCCCGGCATACCTGATCCAACTCCGCGCCCCAGCCGGTGGCCATGGCGATGACCAGGCCATCAGGCGAGAGCACGCGCGCCGCGCTCAACAGTTCCAAGGCCGAATCGGCGGCCTGGCCGTCGCGGTGAGCCACATATACAAAAACTTGCGGGGCCATCACTGAATCACTCCCCTGCCCTTGAGGCGGGCGATGAGCTGGTCGGCTATCTCCTCCCGGCTGCCTTGCAGGATTTCCGCCCCCTGGCCCAACTCCGGCACGAAGTAGTCCAGCTTGCGCACCTTGGCCCCGGCCCGGCCCACCGTGGCCGGGACCAGCCCCAGTTCGGCCGCGCCCAGCACCGGCACCTGAACCGAGGCGGTCTTACGGATGCCCCGGATGCCCACGTAGCGAGGCTCGTTGATGCCGGTCTGGATGGACAGGGCGCAGGGCAGATCGATCTGGTTGATCTCCAGGTTGCCGCCGTCGATCTCCCGGGCGATCTCCAGCTTGCCTTGGTCCAGTACCCGCACCCGCACCACCAGCGAGGCGTAGGGCACATCCAGCATGGCCGCCAGCATGCCCCCCACCTGGGCGGCGGCGTCCTCGGCCTGGGCCCCGGTGAGGATCAGGTCGTATTTGGCCTGCCGGGCGGCGTGGGCCAGGATGGCGGCCACGCCCCGGCCATCGGAGTAGTGGAAGGCCTCATCGTCCAAGAGCTTGCCCGCGTCGGCCCCCATGGCCAGCTCGCGCCGGATGATCTCGTCGGACTCCTCATCGCCCACCGAGACCACGGTGACCGATCCCCCATGCTCCTCCACCAACTGGATGGCCTCTTCCACCGCGTAGTTGTCCCACTCGTTGACCGAGTAGACCAAGTCGTCGCGGTCTATATCCGAGCCGTCCCGGCGCACCACGATCTCGTTTTCCGCCGGGTCCGGCACTTTTTTCACGCAAACCAGAATTTCCATGTCTAACCTCAGGCCGCCGCGCGCCGCGCGACCGGCAGATGCTGCTCAACCAATTCCATAAGGTCCAAAACTTCCAATTCCTGATCCAGGCCCGCTATCTTCAAGGCGTCCTCGATGTTGGCCAGGCAGAAGGGGCAGGCAGTGACGATAACCTGGGCTCCGGCCTCCTTGGCCATGCCCACCCGCACCACCCCGATGCGCTGCTCCTCCTCGGGCTCGTAGAAAAGAGCCAGCCCTCCCCCGCCGCAGCAGAAGGAGCGGTCGCGGCAGTTGCCCTCCATCTCCACCCGGCGGATGCCGGGAATGGCGTCGATGACATGGCGGGGCTCGTCGTACAGGCCGTTGTGCCGCCCCAGGTAGCAGGGATCGTGGTACACCACGGTCTTGCCCGCGTAGGGGCCTTGCTCCAGGGCCAAGCCACCGCGCTCCAGCTCTTGGCTCAGCACCTGGCTCAGGTGCATCACCGGGGGGATGCCTCGGTAGTCGTTCTTCAGGGCGTTGTAATCGTGGGGGTCGGCGGTGACGATGCGGGACGCGCCGGAATTCAGGATCGCCTCGGTGTTGGCGTCGCGCAGGGCCAGGAACAGGGATTCCTCGCCGAAGCGGCGCACCTCGTGGCCGCCGTCGCTCTCGGCCTTGCCCAGCACCCCGAACTCCACCCCGGCGTAGCGCAGCACCCTGGCCGTGGCCTGGGCGATGCGCTGCATGCGCTCGTCGTAGGAGGAAACGCTGCCCACGAAGTACAGGGTCTCCACCGGCTGCTTGGGGCCGGCGATGGTTACGGCGAATTCCTCGGCCAGTTCCTTGGCCCAGTCGGCCCGGTTGCGTTGGCTCTTGCCCCAGGGATTGCCCCGCTTCTCCAAAGCTCCCAAGGGCTTTTGCAGCGACTGGGGCACCCGGCCCTGGTCCACCAGGCCCCGGCGCAAATCCACGATCTTGTCGATGTACTCGATGCCCAGGGGGCATTCCTGCTCGCAGGCTCCGCAGGTGGTGCAGGACCAGACCTCGTCCTCACTGTAGATGCCGCCCACCAGCTCTTGCTCCGCGCCCACCGCCTTGCCCCAGAGGGGATAATTGGCGTACACGCGGTCGCGGGCCTTGATGGTCAAGAAGCGCGGCGACAGGGGCCGCTTGACCCGGTTGGCTGGGCAGCGGTCCGAGCAGCGCCCGCAGTCGGCGCAGGTGTAGAAGTCTAGGATGTGCTTCCAGGTGAAGTCTTCCAGCTTGCTCACCCCGAACTCGGGCAAGTCGTCAAGCTGGTCTTCGGCCACCCCATGACGCACCGGCTTCACCTTGCCCCGGTCCAGGCGCATGAAAAACACGTTGAACAGGGAGGTGAGCACGTGGAAGTGCTTGCCCAATGGCAGGAAGCACAGGAAGGAAAAGAAGACCATCTCGTGCACGAAATAGGAGAGCGAGTTCACCGCCTGCAGGGCGGGCAGGCCCAGGCCGCCCAGGATCAGGCGGCCCGCCCAGAGCAGGGTCAGGGGCGGCGCGAAGGCCGCCGCGCCAGAGCGGGCGGCGGCGTTTTGCAGGCTGGCCTCGAAGAGGCTTTCCGAGACCACCAAGGCGCAGATCAGGCCCAACACCAGCAGGGCCTCGCCCAGATGGTCCTTGCCCAGCGAGGGCGGCACCTGGTAGCGGGCGGGGCGGAACACCCCGCGCCGCACCGCAGCGACGATGCAGGCCACGAACACCCAGGTGGCGGCGTAGTCCTTGATAAGGTTGTAGATCGCCCCGGTGGAGCCCTCGAGGCCCGGCAGCGAGGCCCCCTGCCAAAAGCCCATCAATATTAGTTGCAGGGAGCGGAGTCCCAGGATGATGAAGCCCGCGAAGATGAAGATATGGATGACGCCCGCCAGCAGGTAGCGCGGCTGACGCCACTGGCCCAGCCAAATCTGGACCACCTTGCCGATGCGCTCACCGATGCGGTCCAAGCGTGGATCGGGCGCGGCCCGCAGCAGAGGCGACAAGCGTTTATGGAGGATATAGGCGAAGAGACAGATACCGGCGCAGGTGATCAATAAATATACATACGCCATCGGCACACCTAACAAAGCCGTAGCGGCCGGTGGAACCAAGGCGTTGTGCATATTGTTAATCAATTCTTTTTGCCCTACCTGTAGGCCAATCCGAGTTTTCCAACCAAATTTTTTCCGGCATACAGTTAATGTTTGGCTTACCGCCCGCCGGAGACGATGAGCACCTGACCGGACACGTAGTCCGACAGGGGCGAAGCCAGGAATAAAATGGCTCGGGCCGCCTCGTTGGGCGTGCCCGCCCGGCCCAGGGGAATGGTTTTCTTGAGGGCCTCCTGATTGGCCTTGGGAATGCCCGCCGGGACCTTCAGCTCACCGATGGTCACCGATCCGCCGCCATCTTTTTCGGCGGTGAGGCGAGTCTCGATCCAGGCGTAGGCCACGGCGTTGACGCAGACGTTGTAGCGGCCCCACTCCTTGGACAGGGTCTTGGAAAGCCCGATGATGCCCGACTTGGCGGTGGAGTAGTTGGCCTGGCCCGCGTTGCCGTTGACCCCGGCGGTGGAGCTGACGTTGACCACCTTGCGCATCACCTGGAGGCCCTCGGCCAGCTCCTTTTTGGCGGCCTCGCGGATAAAGGGCGCGGCGGCTCGCAGGATGCGGAAGGGAGCGGTGCAGTGGACCGCAAAGATTTTCTCCCACTGCTCGTCGGTCATGCGGTGGATCACCGAATCCCAGGTGAACCCGGCGTTGTTGACGATGACGTCGATGCCCCGGAAGTTGTCCAGGGCGGTGTTGATGAAGCCCTCGGCAAACCCGGGGTCGGTGACGTCGCCCACATAGGCCACGGCCTGGCCACCCTGGGATTTGATGGCGGCGACCACCTCTTCGGCGGGCTCCCGGTCCAGGTCCGAAACCACCACCTTGCCGCCTTCGGCTCCGAACATGAGCGCCGCCTCGCGGCCGATTCCCCTGCCGGAGCCGGTAATCAGACAAACTTTGCCGTCAAGCATCTTTTCCACTTGAGTACTCCTGTTGCATCCTTATTCGGCCCGAGGGGGCGGGCAGGCTACCTTCAAGACGGTGGGCATCCCCCATGCATATAAAAATTTTTACTTTGCCCATCGCCCCTTGGTAGCCTGCCGACCCCAGGCCGGTTCAACTCGAAAAATCCGGCTAACCTTGGTCCGCCAACTAGGCGGACGCGCCCTGTCCACCCGTACAATCCAAGATTTATGCCAACCCCCTCCGCGAGAGCTTTCGCGGGGAGTTGCCTGTTTTTGCTGCAAAAACTGGGATACGGCTAAAAGGAGGATTCAGGGAGGCGGGTCATAATCTGAATAAGATTTTATATAACTTCAGCATGCGCAAGATAACCACGCTGAAATACTAGGCTAATGCGCTGCATATAATCATCTACATGTAGAAGATTCTATGCAATATCACGGAGACCGGCTCGATTTTACAGGGAAGTTCTGGCTTGAAGAACTTTATAGGTGGTGCCCCCGGCCCGATTCGAACGGGCGGCCTACGGCTTAGGAGGCCGTTGCTCTATCCTGCTGAGCTACGAGGGCATTAGGAAGATTGGCGGAAACTTAGCACAGCCAAGCGGCTCTGCCAAGCCGGAGCCTCAGTGCAGGCGGCTTTTATGCCCGCTGCCCGGCGTCCGGTCCAGGGAGGGGGCACCTTTGTTCTGGCCCCGGCGGCGCACCTGCATCTCCAGGTACGCCGAGCTGAGGGGATAGGGCCCGGACATGAAGTGGCGGCAAGGGTAGACCTCGCAGGAGGCGGAGCAGTAGTCCACCTTCTTGTCCACCGCGCACTGCAAGATTGGACACACTGATCCCATCAAGCTCAACTGGGCGGCCAGCTTGGCCTGGGCCTGGGGCTCGGTGCCCGCCCCGCAGGGGCTGCACTTGCCCTGGCGCATGAGTCCGCAGACCATGCAGTTTATGCCGCAGGCGCCGGTGCCTTGGTTCATACCGGACCTTCTTTTAAAAGGCGGAAGACCATGAGGTTGCTGAGCGCCCAGATGCCGTCCAGGGCCAGATGGTAGTGGGCGTTGGCGTCCATGCCCACCACCGCGCGGGGGCTGAACTCCTCGTCACCCTCCCAGATGAGGGCATAGAGAGGAATCATGGGCAGGCCCGGCAGGCGCACTCCCTGGTCGCCCGCCTCGAAGGCCTCGCCGCCCAGGGCCAGGGCCGCCTCCAAGAGGGCGGCGGGGTCGTCCCCGAAGCGCTCGGCCAGGGGCCGGTTGTTGATGGCGTGGGGGCCCTGGAAAAACTGGGCCCCGCCGGGCAACTCCTGGGGAGTCACCATGCGCCCGGCCGGGGGCACCCCCAGGCTGCGGATCAGGGTGCTGATGAGCACCAGGCCGGTCTGGTAGGACAGCCGGTGCTCCGGATCAGCGGTGAGAAACACCCGCCGGGACTTGGGCTCCAAACGGTGCTCCCGTCCCAGCATGGTAATGGTGTAGCCTTGTCCGTCCCACACGGCCCCGGTGGCCTGGGCCGCTTCGGCGGGGGGGCGAGCCGCCAGATCGTCCCAAAGCTGGGGCGGCATGTCATCCGCCCAGCGGAATAGCTGGTTCTCGTTGGGATCAGCGGGCATGCGTTCCCCCCTTAATTAGGCTAGTCGCTGCTATCCAGGCTGTTTTGCAGCCTGCGCTTATAGGGACGCACACCCTTTTTCTTGGTCTCTCCGGTGCGCACCCTGGCGTAGAACTCCAGGTAGCGGGCCACGGCGCGCCGCATCTCATGACGGGGGACCACTTCCTGGATGCCCCGGATGTCGCCGTAGTAGTCCTCTTGGCGATAGGTCTCGCCCGAGGTCTGCACCAGGCCTTCCGAACGCACTACCTCCTCCTGCACCTCGAAGCCGCGCGCCTTCATCACCCTGGGGCCGGTGAAGATGACCAGAGCTCCGGGCTCGGCCAGACACACATCGCCCAGGGCGGCGTAGGAGGCGATGGCCCCGCCGGTGGCCGGGTCGGCCAGGATGGAGATGAAGGGCACTCCCGAGCGCTTGAGGCGCTCCAGGGAGGCCACGGTCTTGTACATCTGCATCAGGGCCACGATGCCCTCGTAGAGCCGCGCCCCGCCGGAACAGCACACGCTGATCAGGGGCCAGCCCTTGCGGCGGGAGTATTCCACGGCTAGGCGGAACTTTTCGCCGAACACCACGCCCATGGAGCCGCCCGCGAAAGCGAAGTCGCTAAGCGCCAACACCGCGGGATAGCCGTGGACGGTGGCGTGGGCGGTGACCAGGGACTCGTTGAAGGAACTGCGCTTTTTCTGCTTTTCCAGGAAGTCTCGGTAATAGTCGTGCAGGTCTTCCTCGGGCAGCAGGTCGAACACGGTCATGTTGCGGAAAAGCTCATGGAAGCTGCCCGGATCGGCCAGGGCGCTAATCCAGCCTGCCGCGTCCAAGACGTGGCGCTTGCCGCAGTGGGGACAGATCTGGAAATTCTTGAGGTAATCCTCCAGGGGGATTAGGGCTCCGCAGCCGTCGCCCTTGGCGCCTTCCACCTCCTGGCCGCAGCGCACCAGGGGCTGGCCCGGCTCCACCATGGTGCCGTCGCCGTAGGAGTCGTCCAGGTGGATGGTGGCTCCGCTGGGGTCGCTGATGATCTTGAGCTGGGCCGGCGGCTTGTACAGGTGCTTGAGGGGCCGCTCGATAAAGCGCTTGATCTCGAAGAACTTGCCCCGGTCGATGACCCCCAGATCCTCGGCGGTATCCAGGCGCTTTTCCATGAGCTTGTCCAGGCGGCGGCGCATCAGGTCCTTGATGGTCTTTTCCAGATAGAGCCCGATGTTCTCGGCCAGGCCGTCGGCGTCCATCACACTCTTGGTCTGGGGGATGATGGTGTCCACCACCTTGAAGTGCTTGAGGTGCTTGGCGGTGGATTTGCTCACCGCCAGGGCGTCGTCGATGCGGGCAGGGTCGCGGAAGATGATAGCCGCCACCGACTCCGGCGGGGCGGTGGCGTACATGGCGTCTTCCACCGCGGCCCGGCGGTCGGCCGCCTGCAGGGCCATGGCTCCGCCCGAGCCGCCCTCGCCCAGCACGATGCTGATGGTGCGGATGGGCACGTTGATGTAGGCCCGGATGAGGTGGGCGATGAAGAAGGCCTGCAAGTGCCTGGCCGACTCCATGGAGATGTCCGCGCCGTAGGTGTCCACGATGGACAACAGAACCGCGTCCTCATGGGGCCCGCTTTCGGTAAGCTTGCGCAACAGGCTCAGCACCTGGGAATGCTCGTCAGCGGTGAGCATGCCCCAGTTGAGCTTGCCCACATCTTTGGCCGAGCGGAATTTTTCCGGTTTGGGTTTTTGCTGGCCCACCACGTAGACCCGGCGGTCGGCCAGGTGTCCTTCGCCCAATATCAGGTTTTCGCCCTCGGCCTGGTAATCGCGGAAATCCGCGAAGACCCGCTGCACAATATCCGAGGTGCGCGGACGGAAAGGGTGACGGGTGCGGTTTTTAAATATGTCGATTAGTTGCAATCCTTATTCTCCCTATGGCCTGACCCGGTCAAGCAACGTGGGCCGCCCTAGCGGACGGCCCCGGGACCCCCTAATCCTATTGCCGGGGTAGCTAGGTGTCAAGTTACCGGTCAGGCTGGCAAAACCATTGCCCGCTCTGAATTGCCAGTTAGGTGAAAACACTTGCCAGCACACCAGGGCTCTGTTATAAATCGCACCTACTCACCGGGTTGTCACATCCGGGGTGTATGTGGTGGCTATAGCTCAGTTTGGTTAGAGCGCCAGGTTGTGGCCCTGGAGGCCGTGGGTTCAAGTCCCACTAGCCACCCCACAAGCCGATATCCCCTCAGCGGCCCTTTGGGCCGCTTTTTTTTGGCCCGGCCGCCCCGCCCGGTCCGACACCGTGGGCGCACTTGTCTTCACTAATGATTTGCAGGCGTTAAAGAGAAGGCCTTACCAGGGAATGTTGCTGTGGTTGCGGGGCGCGATGCCTTTTTCGGCCCAGGCCAGGGCCGCCTCCAGGCTTAGGACCACCTGTCGCCGCTGGGGAAGCCGGTAGTTGAGCTTGGCGAAATCCCAGAACAGCCCGGCGTCTCTGGTGTTGCCGAACAACAGGGCGGAGCGCCCTCCCACCCTTTGGGCGCAATTATTCTGGATCAGGGCCAGGAAGTGATCCAACATCGCCAAGTCATGTCTTGCAAAGTGCGTGAAGGAGGCTTCGCGGCCGTCCCAAAGGCTGTGCTTGGTGAGGCCATAGTTTTCCTTGACCTCGCGATAGGTCCGCAGGATTTCGGCCACGGAAGGATAGCCCTTGGCCACGAATGTGGTCAAATCACGCTCAGGCTGGTGGATGATGTCCAGGGGCAAGGCTCCTTCTCCACATCAGCATGGTATTTAGTGAGAATTGATTTTAACAAAAAACTTAATCTAAAAAAACAAGGAATATCATCGGTAATTTTCACGGCCAGGCAGGGCGGCGGCATTTAACCCTTCAAATTATAACCAAAAAGACATATAGTTAATCGTTCTGCCTCCCCTCGAGCATTCCGGCCTGAGGCCGGATTTTGCGGTGGCCGGTTTACACGCCACATCCTTGAAGCACAATCTTGGCGAAGCGGGCCTGGGAAGAGTAAGATTCCAAGCCATCTAGAGTGGAGCAGGACGATGATAATGAGATTAGTTAGTATTATTACATTGTTGTTCGCCATCACCGTGCCGTGTGCGGCTCAGGCCGGCCCCATCCGCCTGGCCGTGGTCACCAAACCCGGTTCGTCCCAGAACGTATGCGCCGAAGCCTTCGCTCAGGTGCTGGAACATTCTTCCCAAGGCCGCCTCAAGGTGGAGCTGTTTCACAGCGGCTCCATGGGTGACGAGTGCCAGATCCTCTACAAGCTGCGCCAGGGCCAACTGGACATGTGCGTGGTCACCGCCGGAGCCTTTGACCGCATCGCCCCCCAGGTGCGGGCGGTGGAGTTCCCTTTTCTCTTTGAAAACTACGCCCAGGTGGACCGGGTGCTGCAAGGCAAGGCCGGACGGCGTCTGCTGGGCTCTCTGGAAGAATCGGGCTTCAAGGGGCTGGCCTTTGCTGAAAACGGCTTCCGGAATCTGACCAACAACCGGCGGCCGGTCAAGGAGGCCATCGACGTAAAGGACCTGCTGATCCGGGTCATGGAATCCAAGCTGCAAACCTGCCTCTGGCGCGAGTTGGGCGCCGTGCCGGTGCCCCATTCCTGGCCCATCACCGAGCTGTTGGCTTCGGGACGGGTGGACGGTCAAGAAAACCCTCTGGGGGTGATCTGGCACTACCGCCTGGACAAAGTGCAAAAGTACTTGAGCCTCACCCGCCACGTTTACTCGGCCCACATCTGCGTGGCCAACCCCATTTGGTACCACGCCCTCTCCCGCTTCGACCAAAGGATCGTGGCCATGTCCATGGAAAAAGCAGCCGCCTACCAGCGCGAGCACAACCGAGGGCAAGTGGCCTTTTACCTGGCCCAGCTAACAAAGGCGGGCATGGCGGTGGTGGAGAACCCGGACCGGGCTTCCTTCAAGGCCAAGACCTCCGAACTATCCGCCACCCCCCTGTTCGACAATCCCCGCGTGATGCAGATGCTCATGTTGTTCAAAAAGGAACTCGATCTATAGATCACCGCTACGGGCCGCACCTTTACCGGCCAATGACTTTTCTGTTAGGATCACTTTTTAGTCCGGATGTTTCATGAAAGCCATGCGTCCGGCTGCGCCGGGCTGGGTGCCAACCGCACCTCCATAGGATGGAAACATCCTTATCAATACTCGCTGTTAGTTGCCGCCCGGCCTTCACGAAACATCCGGACTGTGCGATCCTAACTTTTTCCCTACCCGGCCGGTGCCGGCGAACCCTGGAAAGCCCTGCCAATGCCATCCGCGACGCCGCGCATAGCCCTGATCCATAACCCCCAGGCGGGCCGAGGCAAGGCTCCCGCCGCCGCCCGGCGCTTGCAGGCCGCCCTGGCCGGGGTGGGGCTGAAGCCCAGGGAGCTTCTGACCAAGGGCCGGGGCCACGCCGAGGAATTGGTGGGCCATGCCGTGGACCAGGGCGCGGAAGTGGTCATGGTGGTGGGCGGCGACGGCACGGTGCACGAGGCGGCCCAGGCCCTGGCCGGGAGCTCGGCCTGCCTGGCCCCCCTGCCCGCCGGGCGCTGCAACGACTTTTGCCGCTCTCTGGGACTGGGTTTTGACGCCGAGGCCCTGGTGGCCGCGGTGGTCGCCGGCTCCAGCCGCCAGGTAGACCTGGCCCGAGTGAACGGGCGCAACTACTGCACCGTGGGCGCGGTAGGCTTCGACGCCGAGGTGAGCCGCTACGTGGACTTGATGAAAGCCCCCCTGTGGGGCCAACCGGCCTATATCTACGCGGTGCTGCGCACCCTGGGCCGCTACCGGCCCCCCCAGGTGAAGCTCACCTGGGACGATGGCCACTACCACGGCCCCTTGTTCCTGGCCGCAGTGGCCAACACCCCCACCTACGGCAACCAGATACGCATCGTGCCCCAGGCCCAGGCCGATGACGGCCACCTGGACATCTGCCTGGTGCGCCCGGTAGGGATCTTCAAGGTGATGCGCTTCCTACCCGCGGTGCTCAAGGGCAGCCACGGATCGGTGCCCGAGGTGAGCTTTGTGCGCACCCGCAAGGTGGAGATAGTCTGCGACCGGCCCATGGAGCTTTGGGCCGACGGCGAACCGGTGGCCGCCTCTCCCCTCAAGGTGGAAATTTTGCCCCAGGCCCTGAAGGTGGTGGCCCCGGCCTTGGTTTAAGGCCGTCGGGCTGCCGCGCGCCCCAACCCGCGGTGCCTGCCAGGGATGGATGAACGTGTCCCCCTCGCCTTCTCCGGAAAGGGCCTTGTGGTCCAGTTGCGCGGCCATCTTCTGGCCCGGCTCCATGGCCTTCGGTTTCCCCGGCATCATGGCCCATCACTGGCAGGCCTCCTTTGCGGTGGAGCGGGCGGCGGTGGGCCAGATTCTTTTTTTCCTGCTGCTGGGGGTGGGATCGAGCATGTACCTGGCCGGGCGCTGGCAAGAGCGCCTGGGCCCGGCGCGCATGGTGCGCCTGGGCACCATCATCTCCGCTCTGGCCGCCCTGGCCCTCCCCCTGGCACCGGGCATCGGGGCGGTGCACGCCTGGGCCTTCATCACCGGGGTTTCCCACTCCTGCCTTTATCTGCCCGCGCTCAGCGTGGTGCAACGTTGGTTTCCCCTGCGCCGCGGCCTGGTGACCGGCTTGGTGAGCATGGTTTTCGGCCTGTCCGCCGCGGCCACCGCGCCGCTGTATTCCTTCGTGCTGGCCGAGCTGGGCTCCACCGCCCTGTGCCTGTTGGCGGGGCTGGCCGCCCTGGTCACCGGCCTGATCGCCGCGCCCTTTTTGTCCTTCCCCGTAGCCCGCCCTTCGGTGGATAGCGCGGGGCAAGGCGCGCCGGGGCCCTCCCTGCGGGTGTCCCAGGCGGTGCGCACTCGCTCCTTTTGGGCCCTGTGGTGCACCTGGGCCCTGGCCGGCTCGGGGGGCATCGCCATGGTCACCCTGTCCACCAGCTTCGGCCTGGCCCACGGCCTCAACCTGCGCCAGGCGGTGGTGATCCTCACCGCCTTCAACCTGACCAACGGCCTGAGCCGCCTGGCCAGCGGCTGGCTGTCGGACTACCTGGGGCGCAACCTGACCTTGGCCGGGGCCTTTATCGTGGCCGGGGCGGCCTATCTGGTCCTGCCCCAGGTGCAGGGTCTGTATCTGTGGGCGGGCTTGGCCGCGGCGGTGGGCTTTTCCTTTGGCACCCTGTTCTCGGTGAGCGCCCCCCTGGCCACCGACTGCTTCGGCCTGGAGCACTTCGGGGCCATCTTCGGGCTGGTATTTACGGCCTATGGTTTCCTGGCCGGGGCCCTGGGACCCTGGATGGGTGGGCACCTGCTGGACACCACGGGGGGAGACTTCGCCCTGGTGTTCGGCTATCTGGGTATTTTCCTGCTGATCGCGGCCGGGCTGATTCTCCTGGTGCGCCCGCCGCGTATCTAGAGACCGCAGAGGCCAAAGCTATCGGGAAGTCGTAACAGAATTTCCTGTGCAGACCTAAATGCTTGGGAGGTTTTGAAGGAAAAAGCTCCGCGAGGTGGTCATGGCTCCGGCAAGAGGCTCCTCCCGTGGCGCAGATGCCGTCACGCCATTGGAGAGCGGACGGTCAGGACGGCCCGTCTTGGCCAGGCGCCGTCGCGCCGCCGAGGCAGATGCCGCCCACCATCCCCCACCATTTCCAAACCTCTTTATCCCCGCAACGCCTCAAGCACAGCCCTAAAGCACCAAATCGGTGGGGTCGTTCACCGGGCTTTGGCAGGCGTAGCCGGTGCACACGTAGGCCGTGGCCGCTCCGCCCACCATCTCCATCTCCGCGCTGTAAGGCGCCAGGGACTCCACCAGGGGTTCGTCCCGCCCCACCGGCCTGAACAGCAGCACCCGGCGGGGGCCGAAGCTGGAGCGCACCTTGGCCAGCAGGGCCTGGGTGTCCGCCTGGCCCGCCCGGCCCACCACCACCACTTCCTGGCTGGGGCCTTGGGCAAAATCCAGGGCGTTCATGAGCTGAGTGTAGGCCATGGGCATGCGCCCCACCGCCTCGGCAAAGGCGCTCATCACCTCTTCGCCCCGCTGTTCCATCTCCGGCCGGGCGGTCAAACGGCCCAGGTGCAGCAGGTTGTAGGCCATCACCGAGTTGCCCGAGGGCAAGGCCCCGTCGTAGATCTCCTTGTCACGGAAGATCAGGGCCTCGCCGTCGGCCGGGGTGTAGAAGTAGCCCCCCGCCTCGTCGTCCCAGAACAAACGGCCCGCCAACTCGGCCAGTTCCAGGGCCCGCTCCAGATGGGCCGGGTCCTGCCCGGCCTGGTGCAGCTCGATGAGCCCCCAGATGTAAAAGGCGTAGTCCTCCAGATATCCCGGCCCGGTGAGGTGACCCTCGCGCCAGCGGCGCTCCAGGCGGCCGCTCTCGGTGGTGAGGTGCTTCTCCACAAAGGCGGCGGCCCGGCCGGCGGCCTCCAGGTACTGAGGCTCGCCCAAGGCGGCCCCGGCCATGGACAGGGCGGCAATCATCAGCCCGTTCCAGGAAGTGATGATCTTGTCGTCCTTCAAGGGGTGCACCCGCTTCTCCCGCGCGGCGAAGAGCTTTTGCCGGGCCGAGGCCATCTCCTCCCGCAAGGCCTGGGCGCTCACACCCTCGGCCTGGGCCAGGGCCTCCCAGCCCTGGGTGAGGTGGGCGATGGACAGGCCGTGCTCGAAGTTGCCCTGCTCGGTTACGTTGTAGACTCGGCAGAAACGCGCCCCCAGCTCCGGCCCCAGCACCTCGGCCACCCGGGCCGGGGTCCACACATAGAACAGCCCCTCCTCGCCCTCGGAGTCCGCGTCCTCGGCGGAGTAGAATCCGCCATCGGGCGAGGTCATGTCCCGCAGCACGTAGGCCATCACCTCGCGGGCCGCCTGGGCGTGCTCCGGGTTGCCGGTCAGTTGATAGGCCTCCACGTAGGCCATGGTGAGCATGGCCTGGTCGTAGAGCATCTTCTCGAAGTGGGGCACCAGCCACTGGGTGTCCACCGAGTAGCGGTGGAACCCGCCCCCCACCTGGTCGAACATGCCGCCCCGCCACATCTCGCCGAGGGTCTTTTCCACCATGGCCAGAGCCCCGTCCTTGGGCGCGCGCAGATGCCAGCGCAAAAGGAAGGTGAGGTGGTGGGGGCTGGGGAACTTGGGGGCCTGGCCGAAGCCGCCGTGGCGGGAATCGTAGATTTGGGCCAGGCCCTCGTAGGCCCCTTGCAGGGTCTTTTGGCCCAGCGCCCCGCCCTGGCCCTGGGTGGCGTTCCTGAGGGCCTTGATGATCTCCTGGCTGGCGCTGAGCATCTTCACCCGCTCCGGGCTTTTCCAGCGCCGGGCCAGTTCCTGGAGCACCGGGATGAAGCCTGGCATGCCCTGGCGGGTGTTCTTGGGAAAATAGGTGCCCGCGTAAAAGGGCTTGCCGTCCGGGGTCAGCCATACGCTCAGCGGCCAGCCACCCCGGCCGGTGAGGGTCTGGCACACGGCCATGTACACCCCGTCCAGGTCGGGACGCTCCTCGCGGTCCACCTTGATGGGCACGTACTCCCGGTTCAAGAGTTCGGCCACCTCGGCGTCCTCGAATGATTCGTGGGCCATGACGTGGCACCAGTGGCAGGTGGCGTAGCCTATGGAAAGGAAAATGGGTTTGTCCTGGGCCTTGGCCAGGTCCAAGGCCTCCTGATCCCAGGGCTGCCAGGCCACGGGATTGTGGGCGTGCTGCAAAAGGTAGGGGCTCTTTTCCTGGGCCAGACGATTTTCCATGATGGCTCGCATGCTCTCCGGGGCGGTGGGAAATTGAAAACGGGCCGAGTCTCGGCCCGTTGTGCTACTTTTCCTCCACTTCCTCCACCTGGCTCTTGTGCTTGTGGCCGCACATGGGGCAGGTGATCTCTATCTCGGCCTCGTCGCCGATGAACTTCTCGCGCAGTTTTTCCGGGCCCAGGAAGGTGACGTCACCGCAGGCGCAGGCGGGGCATTCGGCGCGCACTTTGTACTTACGTTTGGACATCTCTCACTCCTAATTTGTTTGAGCTGGGCTCCGGCCGCCTCGGTCGGAGCGATTCCTGATTTTTATTGTACACACCTCCAAGCATTGACCAAAGCTTTCCGCTCGCCTTGACCCGGCCGGTGGCGGTGCTGCATCCTGAACACAGACTCATGGTGTGAACGCCCGAAGTCCGCATGGGGGAAAGTCGATGAAGCTGCTCCTTTTGACCTTTCTGGGCATCAACCTAGCCCTGGCCCCGGCCCTGGCCGCGGTTGGCGACGGGCCCATGCCGCCGCCCCAGGCCCCGGCCTTGTGGGACTACATCACCAAGACTTCTCCCTACACCAAGTGGGGCCAGTGGCCCGATTATTCCGGGGTGCGCAGGTCCCGCTCGCCCCACGGGCCCTACAACCAGGTCTACGTGAACCAGGCGGCCTTGAACTCCACCAAGGCCCCGCTCAACTACGGCGCCATCCAGGTAAAGGCCACCCAGACCAAGGACGGCAAGCCCAAGGACGTGGTAGTGATGTACAAGGCAAAGGGTTACAGCCCCGAGACGGGCGACTGGTTTTGGGCCATGTACACCCCCCAGGGCCGTCCCCTGGCCGCGGGCAAGCTGGCCGAGTGCATCCGGTGCCACTCCGCCATGAGCGAAAACGACTATGTGCTGGTCCACCAATTCCGATGAGGTGATATGAATCCCCGCGACTTTATAATCTTCCACCCCGCCTGGCAGGTGGCCTGCACCCTGCTGGGGCTCTACGTGGCCTGGCTGGGTCTCAAGCGCCTGGCCTCCCTGCACCTGGGCCGCCAGACCAACTTCCCCCGCTCGCGCCACGCATTGCTGGGCAAGCTGGCCCTGGCGGGGCTGATCCTGGGCACCGCCGGTGGGGCCATAATGGTGCGCTGGCTGTGGCACAACTGGCTGGTCACCGGGGTGCACGGCTGGCTGGGTCTGGTGGTGGCCTGCCTGGCCTTGATCGGCCTGGCCACCGGCCTGGTCCTGGAGCGCCGACCCAAGGCCCGCAAGGGCCTGCCCCTGGTGCACGGCCTGGTCAACCTGACTCTGCTGGCCCTGTGCCTGGTGAATTTTTATTTCGGCGACCACATCCTGGACGCCTTGGGAGACTGATCAGCCCAGGCTCAGGATTGACATGCCGCCGCGCCCTGCCTACACTTTGCCCAAGTTATTCCTCTTGTTGCCAAGGTGCTCACCACATGTTCGTACGAATGTCCACGGCCAACCTCATCACCCTTTTGCGCCTGCCGCTCCTCGTTCTGATAGTCCTGCTGCTGCACCTGCCCGGAGCCACCCCGGCCTTCATCTGCCTGATACTCATCACTGCCCTTTATCTCATGGACTGGCTGGACGGCTACGTGGCCCGCTTCAAGAACGAGGTCACCGACCTGGGCAGCGTGTTGGACATCGCCATGGACCGGGTGGTGGAAAACGTGCTGTGGTTCGTCTTTGTTTACCTGGGCGCCGTGCCCTTGTGGGTGGGCCTGGTGTTCATCATCCGCAGCTTTTTGGTGGACGGCCTCCGGGAATACGCCCTGTCCAAGGGCTACAGCGCCTTCGGCATGATGCACTCGCCGTTGGGCAAGTTTTTGGTGGCTGGGCGCTTCATGCGCGGGCTCTACGGCCTGGCCAAGGGCCTGGCCTTCGGCGGCCTGACCCTGTGCCAGGCCCTCACCGCCCTGGGCCCGGGCGCGGTGGCCGAGATGAAAGTTTTCTTCTGGCTGACCCCGGCTCTGGTATATTTATCAGTAATTCTGTGTATAGCCCGGGGGGTGCCGGTACTGGCGGACATTCGCCGCCTGCTGGGCCAAGATTCCCGGTCAACCTAGGAGCAGCCTACAAGTGAGCGGGCAACCCGCCGCCATTTTCGACGTAGACCGGACCCTGGTGGTGCCCTCGTCCATGGAAAAGGTCTTCGTGCCGTTCTTGATACGGCGCGGCTATCTGCGCGCTCCGGACCTGGCCCGCTACGTGCTGCTCTACCTGGCCCGGGGCCTGGGGGGCGACTCCTCGGCGGCCCATAACAAGGCCCACCTCCAGGGCAAGGACCCCGACGAGCTGAAGCGCTTGGCCGCCGAGTGCTTCAGGATAAAGATATTGCCCCGCATCAGCGCCGAGGGCCGCCGCCGCCTGGACGACCACCGCCGCAAGGGCCATCTGGTGGTGCTGTTGACCGGCAGCCTGGAGCCCCTGGCCGCCCAGATCCAGCAGGAGATGGGCGCGGACCTGGCCCTGGCCGCCCGCCTGGAGGTCAAGAACGGCGCCCTGTCCGGCCAACTGGAGGGGCGGCGCCCCTACGGCCCGGAAAAGGCCCGCCTGGTGCGGGAACTGGCCCAGACCCACGGCCTAAACCTGGCCGACTCCTACGCCTACGGCGACCACCATTCGGATTACGAGCTCTTGGACACGGTGGGCCACCCCCACGCGGTCAACCCGGATCACCAGCTTCGCCGCCGGGCCAACGAGCGCGGCTGGCCCATCCTGCAATTCTGATATCCCCCGCCTAGTGTAACCGGTTTGCGCCCCAGGGCGGCCTGGGCTATATTGGCGGGTACTCTATTGGAGTTAGCCCATGCAGCCCCCCGCCAACATGAAACAATTCGTCAAAGACCTGGAGAGCCGGGGCTGGCTGAAGCGCGTCTCCGAGGAGGTGGATCCCTATCTGGAGATCACCGCCCTCAGCGACGCGGTGATGAAGGCGGACGGCCCGGCCCTGCTCTTTGAGAAGGTCAAGGGCGCGAACTGCCCCCTGGCCATCAACCTCTTCGGCTCTCCCCAGCGCATGGCCCTGGCCCTGGGGGTGGAGCGCCTGGACGACATCGCGGCGCGCCTGCGGGGGCTCTTGGAGCTGGAGCTGCCCTCGGGCGGCCTGTTCTCCAAGCTCCTTAGCGTCCTGCCCAAGCTCAAGGAACTCAAGGCCTTCGCCCCCAATGTGGTGAAAAACGCCCCCTGCCAGGAGGTGGTGCTAAAGGGCGAACAGGCCTCCCTGGACCTGCTGCCCATCCTCACCTGCTGGCCCCAGGACGCCGGGCCCTTCATCACCCTGCCCCAGGTCATCACCGCCGACCCGGACACCGGCAAGCACAACGTGGGCATGTACCGCTTGCAGCGCTTTGACGCCCACACCACGGGCATGCACTGGCACCGCCACAAGGGCGGGGCGTCCCATTACCGCCGGGCCAAGGAGCTGGGCCAAAAGCTGCCCGTGGCCGTGGCCCTGGGCGGAGCGCCCGCCTCGGTCTACGCGGCCTGCGCCCCCCTGCCCGAGAATCTGCCCGAGTACATGTTCAGCGGCTTCTTGCTGCGGCGGCCCGTGGAGTTGGTCAAGGCCAAGACCAGCAACCTCATGGTCCCTGCCGAGGCCGAGGTGATAATCGAGGGCTACGTGGACCCGGCCGAGCCTCTGCGCACCGAGGGCCCCTTTGGCGACCACACCGGCTACTACTCCCTGGCCGACGAATACCCGGTGCTGCACATAACCGCCATCACCCACCGCAAGGGCTTCCTCTACCCCACCACCATCGTGGGCATCCCGCCCATGGAGGACTATTACCTGGGCATGGCCACGGAGCGCATCTTCCTGCCCCTGTTGCAGACGGTGCTTCCCGAAGTGGTTGACTACCACATGCCCGCCGAGGGGGTGTTTCACAACCTGGTGTTCGTGTCCATCAAGAAGGAGCACCCCGGCCAGGCCTACAAGGTGATGAACGCCCTATGGGGCCAGGGCCAGATGATGTTCGCCAAGATCCTGGTGATCGTGGATGCGGACGTGGACGTGCAAAACCCGCAGCGGGCCTGGTGGGAGGCCCTTAACCACATCGACCCCCAGCGGGACATCCTGTTCAGCAAAGGCCCGGCCGACGCCCTGGACCACGCGGCTCAGCTTCCCTGTTTGCACTCCAAGATGGGCATCGACGGCACCAAGAAACTCCCCGGCGAGGGCTTCACCCGGCCCTGGCCGGACCGCATTGAGATGGACCCCGAGGTTCAGGAAGCGGCGCATAAGAAGCTGCAACAGTGGGGATTGCTCAATAAAGAGGGCAGTTAAGGTAGTAGGCGGCCAATTTGGCTGTCGTGAGGAAGCATGACAGACAAGAGAGATGCGATACCCGCTGAGTTAAAAAGGAGAGTTCTAATTGAAGCAGGCCATCGTTGTGCCATACATACATGCAGGCACATTGATACCGAGATACATCATATTATTCCTTGGGAGCAATGTAACAAACATGAATACGAAAATTTGATTGCTCTTTGCCCCAACTGCCACACAAGGGCTGACAAAGGTGAGATAGACAGGAAGTCGTTAAGGAAGTATAAAGCCAACTTAAGGTATTTGACGGACAAATATTTCCCATGGGAGCTGGATATTTTATTTGGATTATTTAATGGCAAAGAAGGAGAGGAAAGACCATTTCCCGGATTCATGCTGATGCTAATCAAACGAATAATTGATTCCGGTCTCGTCGAATTAAGGGAAAGTGATTTTTTAAGTGGAGTAAATGAAATGAAATTAAATCCGGACTATATAAAGCTTACTGAAAAAGGCAGGGACTTCATATCTCATCTAAATGAAAGCGACTTGGCTTGATTATTTTTATTCCATACTCTTTTCTTGCCAATTAACCATTTACACAGCGAGAAACAACCTCACGTGGTTTCAAATGGCTCCATAATAGGCCGTGTCCGCGATTTCGGCGATCTGGTCAAGTTCAGCCACACCATCTTTTTGTTCCCCTTCGCCCTGAGCGCCCTACTCCTGGCCACCCAGGTGAGCCCGCTCACCGTGGGCAAGGTGTTCTGGGTGGTGGTGGCCCTGGTGGCGGCGCGCAGCGCGGCCATGATCATGAACCGCATCGCCGACCGCCGCTTCGACGCCCTAAACCCCCGCACGGCCATGCGGCCCCTGGTCACCGGCCGGGTAAGCCCGGCCCTGGCCTGGGCCTGGCTGGCCCTGGCCTGCGGCGTTTTGGTGCTGGCCGCCTGGATGCTCAACCCGCTCTGCCTCAAGCTCTCGCCCGTGGCCCTGATCTGGGTGCTGGGCTACAGCTTCACCAAACGCTTCACCTGGCTGTGCCATGTTTGGCTGGGCCTGGCCACCGCCCTGGCTCCCCTGGGGGCCTGGATCGCGGTCACCGGGGCCTGGGACTGGCGGGCGGCGGTGTTGGCCGGAGCGGCGGCGCTGTGGGTGGCCGGGTTCGACGTGATCTACGCCTGCCAGGATATCGAGTTCGACCAGCAGCACGCCCTGCACTCCCTGCCCGCCAGCCTGGGCCTGGAGCGGGCCCTGTGGGTCAGCCGGGGCATGCACGCGGCCACCATACTGGGCTTTTTCGCCCTGGCCCCCCTGTTCCACTTGGGCGGCATCTACCTGATTGGCGCCGCGGTGGTGGCCCTGGCCCTGGTGGTGGAGCAGGTGTTGGTGGCCGTGAAGCACGCCAACATCCCCATGGCCTTTTTCACGGTCAACGGCTTCGTGTCCATCGCCTTCCTGGTGTTCCTGGCCCTGGACCTTTGGCTGGGAGGCGCGGCGTGAGCCAGCTCGAAGTGGACCTGCGCTATCTGGGAGTGCTGGAAAAGGCCCTACACATCGCCGGAGAGCTGGGCAGCGAGGCGGCGGTGCGCTACATACGCTACTCCTATCGCCTGCTGTCCAAGGTCTACCACCCGGATCTGCACCAAGAAAACCGCCAAGCCGCCGAGGAAGGCCAACGCCGCCTCAACGCGGTCAAGGAGCGTTTGGATATGACCAGCGACCAGGATTTGGGCCAGTTCCTAAAGGCCTCGGCCAAACCCAACACCGGCCATCCAAGGGTCCTGGTGGTGGAGGACGAGGAAGGCCTGGCCAACAACCTGGCCGATCTGTTGTCCCTGGAGGGTTACCACGTGGCCACCGCTCCGGACGGCCTGGCCGGGTTGCGCCGTCACCTCACTTTTCGCCCCGAACTGGTCATCACCGACATTCTCATGCCTATAATGGACGGAGTGGAGATGGTGCGCACCCTGCGCCAGCGGGACCCGGAGATAAAGGTGATCTTCATCTCCGGCTTTTTCGGCACCCGCTCCATCCAAAACGAACTCATGCAGGAGCTGGATCGCTTCGGCTACCCCAGCCTGGCCAAACCCTTCCGGCCCAGCCAGCTTTTGGAGCTGCTCCGCCGGGCGCTGGGAGGGTAGCAGACCTCAGCTAGGAGATTATTCATGCCGCTGAAGTTCAACATCACCCATCACCGCACCGGTTACCTCAATCCCGCCGACGACATGAAACCCACCTCGGTGGACGTGGAGATTCGCCGCGACCCCCTCACCGACGACCGCAGCCGCATCCTGAGCTTTCGCCTGCGCTCCCTGGGCAAGCTGGACCACTCCGAGTACCTGGAGCGCGACAAGAACCGCATCTGCCCCTTTTGCCCGGAAAACGTGAAAAAGATGGTCTCGCGCTTTTTGCCCGAGGAGGTCCCCGAAGGTCTGTTGCGCCGAGGAGAGGCGGTGGGCTTCCCCAACATGTTCCCCTACGAGGCCCACAACGCGGTGCTGCGCCTGACCAAAAAGCACCACGTTTTGCCCAGCCAGTTCACTCCCCGCCAACTGGCTGACGGCCTATTGATGGCCGTGGACTCCTTCCAGCGGGTGACCCCCAAGGCGCGCTACGCGGCGGTGAACTGGAACTACATGATGCCGGCCGGAGGCGGGGTGGTGCATCCCCACTTCCAGATCGTGGCGGGCATCAACCCCACCCGATTCCAAAGCCGTCTGATACGCCGGGCCAAGGCCTTCGCCAAGCGCGATGGCGGCGACATGATGAGCGCCTATCTGGAGCACGAGAAGGACGACCGCTCCCGCTGGGTGGGCCAGGTGGGGCCGGTGGTGTGGCTGGCGCCTTTCGCGCCCCGGGCCATTTATGATCTAATGGCCCTGTCGCCGAGCGGCAAGGGGCTCATGGAGTTCAGCCCCCAGCAGATCCTGGGCCTGGCCAAGGGCATCTGCCGAGTGGTGAGCTTTTTGGAGGCGCGCGGGGTCAACGCCTACAACATGGCTCTGCACACCTCCCTTAAGCCCGAAGCGGGGCTGCCCTTCATGCTGCGCATCGTCAGCCGGGTGCACATCCCGCCCATGGGGGTGGACGAGATCAACTACTTCGAGAAGCTGCACGACGAGACGGTGTGCTTTTTGAGCCCCGAGGAGATAGCCAAGGACATAAAAACCAGGTGGCGCGACTGAGACGCGCCGCCAAGACAATCAGGGGGTGTGCATGGCCTATGACGGGGCTCTGACCCTGGGGGGAGTGCTCAAGGAAGTGGCCGGTCGCTGGGGCGAGCGCGAAGCCCTGGTGGACCTGCCCAGCGGTCTGCGCCTAACCTATGCCGGATTCGACCGGGCCAGCGACAAGCTGGCCCGCGCCTTTTTGGGCCTGGGCCTGAAGCCGGGCCAGCGCGTGGCCCTGTGGGCCCCCAACATGCCCCTGTGGCTGGTGGTGATGTATGGCGCGGCCAAGGCCGGGCTGGTGCTCTCCAGCGTAGACACCAGCTTCGGACGCGAAGAACTGGCCTACCAGCTGGCCCAGTCCCGCTGCGCCGTCCTGGTTTTGGCTCCGGGCATCCAGGGCAATGAATACCTGGCCGCCCTGGCCGAACTGTGCCCCGAACTGGCCCAGCCCGCCCCCCGAGGCCTGGACTGCGCCGCGCTGCCCGCCCTTCGGCGGGTCATCGTATTGGGCGCCGAGGCCCCGCCGGGAGCCCTGACCTGGGACCAGGCCATGGAGCTGGGGCGCACCGTGCCCGTGGAGGCCCTGGAAGAGCGCATGGCCTCGGTGAAACCAGGCGACGTGGCCACCCTGCTCTACACCTCGGGCACCACCGGCCGCCCCAAGGGGGTGATGAGCCCCCACCAGGGCCTTGTCCTCACCTCGGTGGCCGGCGGCGACAACCAGCGCCTGAGCGAACAGGACCGCCTGGTGATCTCGGTGCCTCTGTGCCACATGTTCGGCTGCATCTGCATCGCCCTGGCAGGGGTCATCAAGGGCGCGGCCCTGGTGATCCCCTCCCGTTTGCCCGAGCCGGGGGCCATTCTCCAGGCGGTGGTGCGCGAAAGCTGCACCGCCCTGTACGGCCCACCCACCTCCTTCATCGCCATGATGGACGACCCGGCCTACCAGGAGTTGGACGGCGGCCTGCGCACCGGAGTCATGGCCGGGGCCCAGTGCCCCATGGAGGTGATGCGCAAGGTGGTGGAGGAAATGGGGGTGGAGGACATCCTCATCGGCTACGGCCAGACCGAGGCCTCCTCCTGGATCGCCACCAGCCGCCCGGTGGACCCCCTGGAGCTTCGGGTCTCCACCGTGGGCCGCCCGGTGCCGGGCGCGGAGGTGAAGATAGCTGACCTGGCCGACGGCGCGCCCCTGCCGCCCGGCGAGGTGGGGGAGATATGCACTCGCGGCCATGTGATGGTGGGCTACTTCGACCTACCGGCGGAAACGGCCCAGGCCATAGACCAAGAAGGCTGGCTGCGCACCGGCGACCTGGGCACCATGGACCAAGAGGGCTACATCCGCATCTCCGGCCGGCTCAAGGAGGTTATCCGCAAGGGCGGCGTAACGGTTTTCCCGGCGGACATAGAGGAGGTGCTCTTTGCCCATCCGGCGGTGAACACCGTGGCCGTGTTCGGGGTGCCCCATCCCGAGCTGGGCGAGGAGGTGGCCTGCTGGGTCAAGCTGGAGCGCCACACCCAGGCCACCGAGCAGGAGATAATGGCCTTCTTGCGCGAGCAGGTTCCCGAGAGCCACTTGCCCGCCTGGCTGCGCTTCGTGGACGAGTTCCCCTCCACCCCTCTGGGCAAGATACAGAAGTTCCGCATGCGAGAAATGATGCTGGCTCTGCTGGAGTCCGAAGCAGACTAATATGCTTAAAACACGATAAAACTTGACTTTTTACCCTAATCCCGGTAATTAAAAGCAGTGATGTTCCTGCTTTGACCCTAAGGGGACGGTAAGGTTATGGACGTCCAAGAAATCAGAGGCAAAGAGTTTGCCCGGCGCTTTCGCGGCTACGATTCCCACGAGGTGGAAAGCTTTGTGGGCAAGCTGGCCGACTACATAACGGACCTGCACCGAGAGTTGGACGGCCTCAACAACCGGCTGAACCAGACCAGCCAGGAGTTGAAGGAATACCGCCACCGCGAGGACACCCTGGAGGCCAACCTGGCCCAGACCAGGCGCATCTCCGAGGACATGAAGGCCAACAGCGAGAAAGAGGCCAAGTTCATCGTGGCCGAGGCCGAGTTGCAGGCCGAAAAGATCCTCAGCCAGGCCCACAACCGCCTGGCCCAAATCCACGACGACATCACCGAACTCAAACGCCAGCGGGCCCAGTTCGAGGTCCGTCTGCGCTCCCTGGTGGAGGCTCATATCAAGCTGCTGGAGGTGGAGGCCGACCGCGACCGCGACCTTTCGGAGCTGGAGGATAAGATCAAGATCCTCAGGAGCCCTTCCCCCTAGATTCTATCTCCTGTGCCTAGCATTAAAAAAGAAGACCACGGGGTGAGCCTGGCCGTCCGGGTGGCCCCCCGTGCCTCGCGCAACGAGCTGGTCGGGGTGGAGGCCGGGGCCCTCAAGGTGCGCCTTACCGCCCCGCCGGTGGAGGGCGCGGCCAACCAGGCCCTGGTCAAGCTTCTGGCCAAGGCCCTGGGCGTGGCCAAGGGCAAGGTGACGGTGATCAGCGGGGAGCGCTCGCGCAACAAGCGGGTGCTGGTGGAAGGACTGGGCCTGGACGAGCTGCGCGGGCGGCTGGGCCTGTGATCCGCCGGTTAATCCTGGGGGGCCTGCTGCTGCTCCTGGCCGGGGCGGCCCTGGCCTCCGGGCCCGTGGAGCTTTCGGTGCAGGCCCCCTCCCCCGAGCTGGCCGCCCATGTGCGCCAGGTAGCCGCCGAGGCCGCGCCCAAGCTGGAGGCCTGGACCGGAGCCTCGCCGGGCAAGGTGCTCATCCAGGTGATGCCCACCCGGGAGTGGTTCGAAAAGCGCATGGCCCAGCTTAACGGCCCCCGCTGGGCCGCCGGGCTGGCCCTGCCCGGACGGGGACTCATCGTGCTGCGCTCGCCGCGCCAGTTGGGCGACCCCGAGCAGTTCCGTCACCTGCTTATCCATGAAATGCTCCACCTGTACCTGGCCGCCGGGCTCAAGGGCCGCCGCGCCCCCCTGTGGCTGGAAGAGGGCCTGGCCATGCGCGTGTCCGGCGAGGGCGGCTGGGGCCGCGCCGCCTCCATGGCCGGTGGGGTGCTGGGCATGGGCCTGATACCCCTGAGCGAGCTGGCCGAGCGCTTCCCGGCCCAGGCCCAGCAGGCCGCCCTGGCCTATGCCCAGAGCTACTACCTGGTCTCCTGGCTGCAAAACGAGTTCGGCCCCCAGACCGTGGCCAAAATCATCAAGGGCCGGTCCCAAGGACGCCCCCTGACCGCCGCCCTTCGGCAGACCACGGGCCTGAGCCTGACGGCCCTGGAAGAGCGCTTCAGCGATGACATGCACTCGCGCTTTTCTTGGATTGCGGTGCTTAGCACCGGGGGGGCCTTGTGGGCCCTGGTGGCCCTGGGAGCCATGGTGGGGCTGGTGGCGCGGCGGCGCAGGCAAAGGGCGGCGGTGGCTCACATGGACGACCCTGGGGGCGTCCAGGCGGTGATGCGCCCCCGGCCAAGGAGCGGACGGGAGCACCACGTAATTCTCAGGGAAGCAGGGATGGACGGACCGGGGCCTCGGGACGGCTCCCGGCCCCCTAAAGACGCCTAGGCGCTATGGGGGCAGCCCAGGTGCTCCAGCGACTCGTCGTGCCGCTGCAGGGCCTGATAGCGCTCCCGGGCGGCGGCGCATTCAAAGCTGAGACCGCAATGGGCAAGACAGACGTGATCGCCCCGGTCGAACTCGCCGAAGCAATCTATGCGGTCTTCCAATTCCTCCAAAATTAGGAGTCGGGCCAAATCAGTCCTCGCCGAATCAGTTGATGAAAACCCGCCTAAACTCTTTCACGTCGTGCAGGGCGATGCCCGCACCCATAACCACGCAAGTCAGAGGATCCTCGGCCACGTTCACCTTGAGCTTCATCTCCTGCTGAATCAACCGATCCAGACCCCGGATGAGAGCCCCGCCACCCGCCAGGGTGATGCCCTGGTCGGCCACGTCGGCGGCCAGTTCGGGAGGCGTTTTCTCAAAGGCGCGCTTGACGCTCTCCAAGATCACCTCGACCGGCTCGGCCATTGCCTCGCGCACCTCCTCATCGGTGATTTTGATGGTGCGCGGTATGCCTTCCACCAGATCCTTGCCGCTGACCTCCATGGACAGCGGGTGCTCCAGGGGATAAGCCGAGCCAATTGATATCTTTACCTGCTCGGCGGTGTTTTCGCCAACCAGAACCTGATATTTCTTCTGAATGTAACGCACGATGGATTCGTTGGCCTCGTCGCCGGCCACCCGCACCGACTCGGAGTAAGCGGTTGAATACAGGCTGATTACCGCCACCTCGGTGGTGCCGCCGCCGATGTCCACCATCATGCAGCCCTGGGGTTTGTCGATGGGCAGGCCCGCCCCGATGGCCGCGGCCATGGGCTCCTCGATGAGGTAAATGTCCCTAGCTCCGGCCTGTTCGGCGCTCTCGATCACCGCCCGCTTTTCCACCTGGGTCACCCCGCTGGGAACCCCGATGAGCATGCGCGGCTTCATGAAGCCGGTGGAAGACTTCACCTTGAGGATGAACTCGCGGATCATGATCCGGGTCATATCGAAATCGGCGATCACCCCGTCCTTGAGGGGCCGGGCGGCCACCACGCCGGGGCTGGTGCGTCCCAAATACTGCTTGGCCTCGAAACCAACGGCCAGGGGCTTGCCGGTGTCGCGCTTTAGGGCCACCACCGAGGGCTCGTTGAGCACCACGCCCTTGCCCTTGACGAAGATGAGGGTGTTGGCCGTGCCCAAGTCCATGGCCAAGTCTTTGGAAAACAGACCCAAAAGTTTGTTCAGCACAATGTTACCTGCCTTTTTCCGCCCCCCTCTGGGGCATGGCTCAGCCTAAAACGAGGCCAGACGATAGTGGGCCAAGGTGGCGGCCACGCGGTGACCGGCCAGTTCCAGGGCCCGCTCCTCTTCCTCGTCGATGGAGCGTTCGGTTTGACCGGCAAAGGCCCATACTCCCACCAGCCGCCGCCAAGCCAAGAGCGGCACCCCCACAAAGACATTGTAGCCTCTGAGGGGCTCGTCCGGAGAGATGAGGTAGGACTTGCCCTGCCCTGGACGCATGCGGTGGTGAGTCAGGGGACGGGCCTCCCGCAGCACCCAGCCCACCAGGCCCTGGGTCACCGGGAAGGAGCGGCCCCTGAGGGTGGCCACGCTGGGCCCCTGTACCGCCTCCACCCAAAATTGTTTGCGCCCCTGATGCAGCAGGCACAAAAATCCCATGGACAGGCCGGTAAAGCGCCGGCCCGCATCTAATATTTCGTCGTAAAGCTCGCGGCGGCCGCTGAAGCTGAGCGCCGCGTTCTCGATGTCATAGAGCAGGTCCAGTATACGGCCATAAAGGGCCTCGCGTACGCAGGTTTCCTGCTGGACCACCATCTGGTTCATGAATACCGCGAAATCGCGAATTATTTTCTTTTCGCGCTCGCCGAAGATCTGGCGGGCCTTGGTGTCCACCACCAACACCCCCAACTCGCCCACCGGCATGCCCACAAAAGCCTGGATGCCCTCGTCGGCGTGGTACAGGCCCGTGGCCTCGGAGCTCTGCTTGTAGCGGTCCACGTCCACCGGGCGGTTGTGCTTGGCCACCCAGCCCACCAAGCCCTCGCCCACCTGCACCGGCTCCTCGGAGCGGAAAGAACGGCTCATGGAGTGCCAGGCCGTGGCGTGGAGTTGCTGGCCGCCGGGCTCGCGCAGGTACAGGGCCACGGTGAAGGCCTCGGTAAGGTTGGCCAGCAGGTCCACCGCGTCTTTTAAACCATGACGGGACTGCGTTGGGAGGCGACCGGGCAAGGCCGTGGGCTCAGCTGCAATCGCCGCAGAAACTGCCATAGGACCGATCATAACCGCGCTCGCCTTCCTCGGTGAAGAAACACCCCGGAATTTGGCGCATTTTGCGGTGATAGGCCACGCACTGGCAGCACAGGCCCGTCTTGTCGCAGGCGCTGTAACTACAAGTGCACTGGGCCAAATTAGCTTGCAGGTTGGGGCAAGCTTTTTTCATTTTTTCGTAGTCGGCCACTAATTCGGCGCTCCAGCTGAGAAATACGATTTATAACTGGCCGTTAGGCTCTCAAACCACTCTATATAGTTAGCAATTTTGTGTCAACCACAAAATAATGGGGTTTGTACCTAAAAAAACTGTAAAATTGGCCTTGCCGACGAACCAGAAAGGAATTATTACTATTCCATGCCTGAACTACCAGAAGTAGAAAGCGTACGCCGCACCCTGGCCCCCGGCCTCCTGGGACGCACCCCCATCTCGCTGCGGGTGGGGTTGGCCAAGCTGGTCCGGCCCACCCCCCAGGCCCTGAGCGCCGGTATCAGGGGCCAGAGCATATCCGAGGTGGACCGCCACGGCAAACTGCTCATGCTGCGCATGTCCGGCCACGGCACCTGGGCCATCCACCTGGGCATGACCGGCCAGGTCATCCTGGCCCACCAGCGACCCCAGGTGAAGCACGTACATGTCACCGTGGGCTTTGACGACGACGGGCCCAATCTGTACTACCGCGACCCCCGCCAGTTCGGCTTCATGGCCTGGTGTCCGGATCAGGCCGCCCTGGACGCCGGCCCCCTGGCCAACATGGGCCCCGACGCCCTGGGCATGCCCCTGGAGGTGTTTCTGGAGCGCCTTTCCGGGCGGGGCGGCAAGATCAAGAGCCTGCTCCTGGACCAGCGGGTGCTGGCCGGAGTGGGCAACATCTACGCGGACGAGTCCCTGCACCGGGCGGGCCTGCATCCTCTGGCCCGGCCCGTGGACCTGAGCCAGGAGCAGCTCATCGGCCTGCACCACCATCTGCAAGAGACCCTGACCGAGGCCCTGGCCCGTGGCGGCTCGTCCATCAGCAACTTCGTGGACGCCCACGGCAGGCCAGGCACCTTTCAGCACGCCCACCGCGTGTACAAGCGCAAAGGCCAGGCCTGCAACGAGTGCGGTTGCGAGATCGAGCGCATCTTGGTGGCCGGACGCTCCACCCACTTCTGCCCCCACTGCCAGGGCAAATAGGCCCCAGCCGGGGCGCACCTGGCCGTAAAGGCCCGCATCGCCCGGCGCTACGGCGAATTCCTGGCAATTTCCTAAAAATAGTGGCACATGGGCCTAACAATTGTTAGGTTCCCTTTAGTCAAAAAAGTTGCTCGCCGCCGTGGTCCTGGTGCCGGCTGGGTAGCCTTTTTTTATGACCGGGACAATACAGGAGCAAACCATGGCAGAAATCAGTGCCGGAGATAAGGTCCGCATTCACTACACCGCCAAGTTGGAAGACGGCACCGTGGTGGACAGCAGCCAAGGCAAGGATCCGCTGGAGTTCGAGGCGGGCAGCGATCAGCTGATCCCCGGCGTATCCAAAGCGGTCATCGGCATGTCGGTGGGCGATAAAAAGACCGTCGCCGTGCCTCCCGACGAGGGCTATGGCCCGCACCAGCCCCAGGCCGTGCAGCAGGTGCCCAAGAAGCACTTCCCGGACGAAGCCTCGGTGGGCGACGTGTTCAAGGCCGTGTCCGAGCAGGGCGAGATGATGGTGCGCATCGTCGATATCGACGACGACAACGTAACCGTGGACGCCAACCACCCCCTGGCCGGGCAGACCCTGGTCTTTGACATGGAGATCGTGGAGTAGCTGCGGCTACCACGATAGAGTTGAAAAGAGAAGCCCGGGCGGCGCAAGCCGTCCGGACTTTTTGTGTGAAGTAAGTTAGAAAGAAGTTAAAAAATAAACTTTGTTGGGCTTCGAGGCTAACGCCCCTCAACCCAACCTACGCTATCGCAGGATTGCCTATCCTATCATGCTGTCGTGTAGGTTGGGTTGAGCGAAGCGAAGCCCAACAATTCCTATTCCGCTCCGACTTCCGCCTCGAAGTTAATCACCTCGCCCGCACCCCAATTAACATCATAAACACCCTTGGCCACGTAATCGTTAAAACTAGACCACGGCCAATCCTTGGGCGATTTCACCAACCCATGCTTCACGGGGTTGTAATGGATGTATTCCACATGTTTGGTGTAATCGTTTTCGTTTCTCATCAAATGTTCCCAATATCTGCGCTGCCATACAGGATTCGTGTCAGCCTTGCCTTTGGGCCCTGCCAATGCAAACCTCCTGGCGAAATCGCTCTTAATCAAACCAATCCTCAAAGGGTAGTCCAAGTCCTCATCAGGCATGGTGAGCACACAATGGATATGATCGGGCAAGATAACGATGGCATCAATAACAAAGGGATGCCTTTCCTTTACCTGCCTAAAAACATTGCGCAGCAAATCTACCGAGCGTGAAGAAGAAAAGACAGGGATCCGGCTGTGGGTGACAATGGTGAAAAAATATGTTCCACCAGGGATTAATATTCTTCTATAACGCATTTTCAATATGAATTGTTGGGCTTCGGGGCTGCCGCCCCTCAACCCAACCTACACTATTGGTAGAAATTCCCCCCTAAAAAACGAAAACCCTCAACGCCCAGCCCATGATAACACAGGCCGGGCATTTATTAGCTGAGGGGCTGTCTCTTCTACATCCCCCGCCTATACTTCCCCCCCACGTCATACAGCGCCTTGGTGATCTGCCCCAGGGAGCAAACCCGCACCGTATCCATAAGCTCGGCAAAGATGTTGCCGCCTTCCAGGGCCACCTTTTGCAAGCGCTTGAGCGCCGCCGGGGCCTCGCCCGCGTGCTTGTCTTGGAACTCGCGCAGGCGGGTTAGCTGGCTCTGCTTTTCTTCTTCGGTGGCGCGGGCCAGCTCCACGGCGCATTGGCCCTCGGCCTCGTCGGCGTGGGGGTTCTTATAGGTGTTCACCCCGATGATGGGCAGCTCTCCGGAGTGCTTGAGCATCTCGTAATAGATGCTCTCCTCCTGGATCTTGGAGCGCTGGTAGCCGGTCTCCATGGCCCCCAAGACCCCGCCCCGGCTGGTGATGCGCATGAACTCCTCCAGCACCGCCTCCTCCACCAGCTTGGTCAGATCGTCCACGATGAACGCGCCCTGCAGCGGGTTCTGGTTCTTGGCCAGGCCCCACTCCTGGTTGATGATGAGCTGGATGGCCACCGCCCGGCGCACCGATTCCTCGGTGGGGGTGGTGATGGCCTCGTCATAGGCGTTGGTGTGCAGGGAGTTGCAGTTGTCGTACACGGCGCACAGGGCCTGCAAGGTGGTGCGCACGTCGTTGAACTGAATCTCCTGGGAGTGCAGGGAGCGCCCCGAGGTCTGGATGTGATACTTGAGCATCTGGCTGCGCGGGTCCGCGCCGTACAGATCGCGCATGGCGATGGCCCAGATGCGCCGGGCCACCCGGCCGATCACGGTGTACTCGGGGTCCATGCCGTTACTAAAGAAGAAGCTCAGGTTGGGCGCGAAGTCGTCTATGTGCATGCCCCGGGCCAGGTAGTACTCCACGTAGGTGAAGCCGTTGGCCAGGGTGAAGGCCAGTTGGCTGATGGGGTTGGCCCCGGCCTCGGCGATGTGATAGCCGCTGATGGACACGCTGTAGAAGTTGCTTACGTCCTTGTCGATGAAGTACTGCTGGATGTCGCCCATCATGCGCAGGGCAAACTCCACCGAGAAGATGCAGGTGTTTTGCCCCTGGTCTTCTTTTAGGATGTCCGCCTGCACGGTGCCCCGCACGTTCTTGAGCACCATGTCCTTGATGCGCTTTCGCTCCTCGGCGCTGGGCTCGCGGCCGTTCTCGGCTTGGAACTTGGCCGCCTGCTGGTCCATGGCGGTGTTGAAGAAAAAGGCCAGCATGATCGGCGCGGGGCCGTTGATGGTCATGGACACGCTGGTGTTGGGGTTCACCAGATCGAAGCCGTCGTACAGGGTCTTCATGTCCTCCAGGGTGCAGATGCTCACCCCGGAGTTGCCCACCTTGCCGTAGATGTCCGGGCGCTCGTCCGGGTCCCAGCCGTAGAGGGTCACCGAGTCGAAGGCGGTGGACAGCCGCGCCGCCTTGGCATCGGCCGAGAGCAGCTTGAAGCGGCGGTTGGTGCGGAAGGGGTCGCCCTCGCCCGCGAACATGCGGGTGGGGTCCTCGTCGGTGCGTTTGAAGGGGAACACGCCCGCGGTGTAGGGGAAGCGGCCGGGCACGTTCTCGGCGCGCATCCAGGAGTAGACCTCGGCCGGGTCCTGCCAGCGGGGCAGGCACACCTTGGGGATGGCGCTGCCAGCCAGGGAGCGGGTGGTCAGCGGCACGCGAATTTCGCGCTCGCGCACCGTGTACACGTATTCCTTGCCCGAGTAGTCTTTTTGCAGCTTGGGCCACTGGGCCAGCAGGCGGTGGGTCTCCTCCTCGTAGCCCTCCTCCAGTTTGTGCACCTCGGCCCGGAGCTTTTCCAAGGCCCCTTCCAGGCCCGGCTCGCCCCGCCAGGAGGAGGCCACCGCGTCGTGGGTGGACTTCATCTGCCACACCCGGCGCACCAGATCGGCCTGCTGCCGGGTGCGCTGGTGATATTCGCGCACCGCCTCGGCAATCTCGGCCAGATAGCGGGTGCGCTCCGGGGGCACGATGATGGTGCGGCTGGTGGAGTGGGTGACGCCCGTGGCCTTGCGGGGGCTGGCGAACTCCACCCCGGTCTTTTGCTTTATCTCGCTGAGCAGGGCCAGGTACAGGGCGGTGACCCCGTCGTCGTTGAACTTGCTGGCGATGGTGCCGTACACCGGCATCTTGGCCGGGTCCAGGTTCCAGGCGTTCAGGTTGCGCTGCATCTGCTTGCGCACGTCCCGGAGGGCGTCCTCGCTGCCCCGGCGCTCGAACTTGTTCACCGCCACCAAGTCGGCGAAGTCCAGCATGTCGATTTTTTCCAGCTGGCTGGCCGCGCCGAATTCGCTGGTCATCACGTAGAGACTCAGGTCCACCACGTCCACCACGGCGGCGTCGCCCTGGCCTATGCCCGCGGTCTCCACCACCACCAGGTCGTACCCTGCCGCCTGGGCCACCTTGATCACGTCGCCTAACGCCCGGCTGATCTCCATAGAACTGCCTCGGGTGGCCAGTGAGCGCATGTAGACGCGGGGGTTGTCCAGAGTGTTCATGCGGATACGATCGCCCAACAGAGCCCCACCTGATTTGCGCCGGGTGGGGTCCACGGTGATAACCGCCACGGTGCGCTCTGGGAAGTCGTTCAAATAGCGCAGCAGTATTTCATCGGTCAGCGAGGACTTGCCCGCCCCGCCCGTGCCGGTGATGCCCACCACCGGCACCCGGCGCTTGCCCTGTATCTCGGCCAGGCGGTCCCGCCAGTCTTCGATGCCCTGGCGCTCCAGGGCGGCCCGCTCCACCAGGCTTATGGTGCGCGCCACCACCGGGGGATGCTCCGGGTTCAACTCGCCCAGGTCGGGGGTGTCCAGCTCTTGCCCGGCCATTTCGTCCATCTGGCGCACCATGTCGTTGATGATGCCCTGCAGGCCCATGCGTTGGCCGTCGGCGGGCGAGTAGATGCGGGTGACCCCGTAGTCGGTCAGCTCCTTGATCTCCTCGGGCACGATGACCCCGCCGCCCCCGCCGAAGACCATGATGTCCGGGCGGCCGTTTTCCTTTAGCAGGTCCACCATGTACTTGAAGAACTCAACGTGGCCGCCCTGGTAGCAGGAGGCGCAGATGGCCTGCACGTCCTCGGCGATGGCCGCCTTGACGATTTCGTGGACCCCTCGGTTGTGGGCCAGGTGGATCACCTCCACCCCGGTGGCCTGGAGAATGCGTCTGATGATGTTGATGGCCGCATCGTGGCCGTCGAAAAGGCTGGCCGCGGTTATGGCCCGCACCGGGTTCTGGGGAGAATAGGGACGCGTCTCCATAACCATACTGCTCCCTCTAGGTCTATGTGCTAGGTGAGTTCACCCAGCAGGTAGTCGCCCTGGAGCTGGATGTATTGCTCCAGGGAAAAGGCCGGGGCCAAGGCCCAGCGGCGGAAGCCCCACATGTGGCCCACCACCATGATGTTGTGGGCCACCAGCGCTATCTCTGGGGGGTGCAGGGGGCGCAGGGAAAAGTCGGCCACCCCGCGCGCCAGAAGGTCCTTGAACACCCCGGTTATGCGCAGCTCGTGCTCCAACACGAAACGGCGGCTCTCCGCCGGGAGGCTCTTGGTCTCCTGGTAGATCAGCAGGATGTGGTCGCTCATCTGGTCGCACACCGTGAAGTAAACCGCGATGGCCGCCTCCAGGTCGCGGGCACCGTTGATGCCGTGCCTCAGGCGCTGCTTTAGCCGCTGCTCCATCTCGCTGTGAATGGCCTGGCACACCAGGTAGAGCACGTCCTCCTTGGAGTTGACGTACTCGTAGAGGGTGCCGATGGAAAAGCCCGCCGCCTTGGCGATCTCGCGGGTGGTGGTCTTGTGAAAACCCTTGGAGATAAACAGTTGCACCGACGCGTCCACGATTTGGCGGCGCCGCCGGAAAACCAGATCCGAATCCTTGACCTCGGTATGTATCTTGGGGCCCTGGGACGGGGCCGCTGTATCGCCCATGCTGCAACCTTTGATTTATGAATTGTGTCTTTGATCTATTGAAGTCCGCCGAGGCGCTGAACTTACCCCCACCCCGACTGAGCGCTCGCTCAGATGTAATATCACCCGATCCCAAACCTTGTGTCAAGAATTATTTAACGGTTTGTATTCTGATGATGCTTAGACTGGCCTTAGTGGCCCGAAAATATCGGCCTTACTACATAACGTGCTTGTTTAACTAGTTTTTATTCAGATAGCACGCTGTTGCATATTTAGCGCACAAGCCGTGTCCAGTACGCCTTGAACGATTTATCACCAATTTTGGTTAACACTCCCTCTGCCAATACCGCCCGCGCCCCTATGTCCCAGCACCCTTCCGGCAGCGCCCGCGTCACCGTACCACGCCGCGCCCTCTGTCCTTGCCCCTTGCGCGTCCGGCAGGGGACATTTACACTTGGGAAATCGATTCTCACCAAGGAGCCTTCATGCCTCACCCCCACGCCAAGGGCCACCCCGGCGGCCACCCCGGCGGCCATCCCCCGGCGGCATCCCCCGACGGCACCCCCACCCTCAGGCTAGTCGCCTGGGAAACCACCCGCCGCTGCAACCTGTCCTGTGTGCACTGCCGGGCCGGAGCCGAGGACGAGCATTATCCCGACGAACTGAGCACCGCCGAGGGCGAGGCCTTCCTGCGCGACCTGGCCACCATGGGCAAACCGGTGGTCATCATGACCGGCGGCGAGCCCCTGCTGCGCGAGGACATCCTGCACCTGGCCCGTTACGGCCATGAGTTGGGCCTGCGCATGGTGATGGGCACCAACGGCACCCTGCTCACTCCGGAGAAGGCCCGCGAGCTGAAAGAGGCGGGCATCCAGCGCCTGAGCATAAGCATCGACGGACCGGACGCGTCCAGTCACGATCAGTTTCGCGGCCAGGCGGGGGCCTATGACGGCTCCCTGGAGGGCATGAAGGCGGCCACGGCGGCGGGCCTGGAGTTTCAAATCAACACCACCGTGACCCGGGGGAACTTGCCCATGGTGCCCCAAATCCAGGAGACCGCCGTGGAGCTGGGCGCGGTGGCTCATCATATCTTTCTGTTGGTTCCCACCGGACGGGGCCGGGCGCTCACCGAGGAGATCATCACCGCCCAGGAATACGAGGACGTGCTGCACTGGTTCTGCGACAAACGGGGCCAGGTGCCCCTGGAGCTAAAGGCCACCTGCGCGCCCCACTACTTCCGCATCATCCGCCAGCGGGCCAAGGAAACCGGCGAGAAGCTCACCTTTGAGACCCACGGCCTGGATGCGGTGACCAAGGGCTGTCTTGGCGGCCAGGGCTTCGCCTTTGTCAGCCACGTGGGCCAGGTGCAGCCCTGCGGCTACCTGGAACTGAGCGCGGGCAACATCCGCGAGCAGCCCTTCAGCGTGGTCTGGCGCGACTCCCAGCTTTTCAAGGAACTGCGCGACCCGGACCTCTTGAAGGGCAAATGCGGCCTGTGCGAATACCGGCGGGTGTGCGGCGGCTGTCGCGCCAGGGCCTACGAGGTGAGCGGCGACCATTTGGCCGAGGAGCCCCTGTGCCTGTATCAACCGGCCAAGGCGGGGCAGAGCTAGGATGAGGCCACGGCGGGGCAAAGCCTGGGCCACGGGCCTGGTGCTCGCCCTGCTGCTCTGCTCCCTGGCCGCCTGGGCCCAGACCAGCGTCCCGCCCAAGAACCAGCCAGACGCGACAGTGCGGTTGGCCCAGACCGAAACGGTCTATCACGGCAACGTGCGCTCCAAGAAGTTTCACCGTCCGGGTTGCCGCTATTATTATTGCAAGAACTGCACGGCGCGCTTCACCAGCCGGGAACAGGCCATCCAAGCGGGCTATGTTCCCTGCAAGGTGTGCAAGCCGTAAACCATGGGGGCGAAAATGACCATCAAAAGAAGCGTTCTGGGAGGGTTGGCCCTTTTGCTGCTGCTGGCCCTGGCCGCACCGGTCCAGGCGGGCACGGCCCACATCCATTTCTTGGTCACTCCGGCCACCCCGGCCACCGGGCTGAGCGACTTGCAGGCGGTGGAAGGCTTCCGCAACGCCCTGGCCGAGTTGGCCGGGGGGTACACCGAGTGGGGCCCCAGTCAGGGGGCCTCGCGCCAGGGCGGCAAGCTGGAGCGCCAGACCAACTTCTCTTATCTGGTGGCCGCGGACCGCGACATCACCACCGACCTGGTCAAGCTGATCCAAAAGTACTTCACGGCCCCTCGGCCCTTTGTGCTGCACTGGACCGGCACGACTTCTATCCCCCTGAGCCCGAATATTTAATGAAGGTTGAGTGGTGTCAGATCACAAATCACCATTCATGGGCGATCATGAAAAAAGCATTTGCGCTATCAATATACGATCTGAACTTCATCCCGGCACAGCCAGGCACTGGCAAACAAGGCGCTGGCAAGCGAGGGCCGCAGGCGTAGCCCAAGCTACGTCGAGACCCAAGCGTAGCCAGCAACACAGTGTGCCGGTGGCTGGCGCGGCCGGACACACGACCTTCATTAAATTTGCGGGCTAAGCAAGTGAGAGACATGAGCAACCTGGACGCCACGGACAAGGCCATCTTGAGGGCGGTGCAATCCAAACTGCCCATCCACGCCACCCCCTTTGCCAAGCTGGGCGAGGAGCTGGGCCTGAGCGAAGACGAGGTGCTGACCCGGTTGGAAGCCCTGAAACAAAGCGGGGTGATAAGGCGCATCGGGGGCAACTTCATCTCCACTGCCCTGGGTTTCTCCTCCACCCTGTGCGCCGCCCAGGTGCCGGAGGAGAAATTCGACGAGTTCGTGGCCGCGGTGAACGCCTATCACGGCGTTACCCACAACTACCGCCGCCAACACCGCTACAACGTGTGGTTCACTTTTATCGCCGAATCCATGGAGCAGATCGAGGAGAACTTGGCCCAGATAGCCCAGAACACCGGGGTGCAGGACATCTGCTCCATGCCCGCCGTGGAGATGTACAAGATTAAGGTGGATTTCCCGGTTTAAGCCAGCAGCATATTCCGCGAAGGTTGGCAGGATAAAGCGTTCGGCTTTTAGGGGTGCGGCTTGTGCCAAGGCCCGGCACAGCCAGCCGGTGGCAGACAAGGCGACCGGCGAGCGACAGCCGGAGCTGTAGATTGGTCTACAGCGAGGCTGGAGCGATGCCGGCAACGCAGTATCCCACCGTCTGGCGAAGCCGGACTCTAGCCCAAGGCTTTTTTGCCGAACTCTTCTAGGGCTTTTAGCGCCTGGCGCGCTTCGGCCCGGCGCTTGCGGGCCAACGCCTCGGCCTTGTGCTTGAGGAACACGAAAAGATCTTCCTTGGCCGCATCGTCCAAAAGGTCCATGAGCGAGGCGAACTCCCGGGCCGCTTCCAAGCGGGAACGGGCCTCGGCGGGCAGCTCGTCGCCCCACACCACCTGCTCGGGGCTCAGGCCGCAAGCCGTTGCCACCTGCTCCAGCACCTTGTCGTGGGCCAGGCGCTTGCCGGTCTCATAGCGGTTGTACTGGGCCTGGCTAAGGCCCAGCAGGTCGGCGAACTCCTTTTGGGTCCGCCCTCCCCGCAGTTCCTTGAGCCTGCGGCCCACCCAGGCCGCTATCAGGGTGTGTGAATCGCGCAACTGCTCAGTCCTTTTGAGTTAGGCCAAGGCTATACCACCCCTCGGCCCCGCGTCCACCCCCTACTTGAGCTGGGCCACCCGCATCAGATCCTTGAGCCGCGTGCCCCCCACCGCCTCCAACCGGGCCAGCATGCGCTGGAAGATCATGGCGGTGATCAGGGCGTCGCCCAGGGCGGTGTGGCGCTCCGGCGCGGCGATGCCGAAACGCTGGGCCAGGGCCTCCAAACGGCAGGCCTTCTGGTGGCGGCTGATGCCGTAGGGGTCCGAGGCCAGCACCACCGCCTGGCACATGTGCACCGTGTCCAGCACCAGGTTTTGCAGGGGAAAGCCGTAGCGCTCCCGCATCACCCGGTTGATGAAGTGCAGATCGAACTTGGCGTAGTGGGCCACCAGGATGTCGCGGCCCAGGAAGCCCAGGAACTCCTCGAACACCTCGGCTCCGTGACGGGCCGAGGCGATCTTGTCCGGGGTGATGCCGTGCACCTTGACCGCCACGGCGGGGATGTCGCGGCCGGGGTTGACCAACTCGCTGAAGGCCTCGCCCAGGCGCACCCTGCCCTGGACCAGGCGCACCGCCCCCACGCTGACCACCCGGTCCTTTTCCGGGTCCATACCGGTGGTCTCCGTGTCCAAAACCACGAAGCGGCAGGCGCTGATGGGCGCGGCGGGGTCCAGGCCCTCCAGGGCCTCGAGGTTGGCCAGGGCGTGGGGGTGCAGGTCCCGCCGCTTGAGCCGCCGCCGGAGCAGCAGGTTGGCCAGCTTGGCCTTGACCAGGCTCACCGGCGGGCCTCCCTCATGGACGCGCGCCGGTCTAGCTGGTCTTGGCTACGACCCAAATAGCGTGCACCAGGCCGGGAATGTAGCCCAACAGGGTCAGCAGGATGTTCAGCCAGAACCGGCCGCCCAGCCCGGCGGAAAGGGCCACGGCCAGGGGTGGCAACAGGATGGACAGCAAGATCAGCAAAAAGTTGGCGCTGGGCGGGCGGGGCTCCCGTGGTTCCATATAATCGGCGGCCATGGTGTCTCCTCCTTGGGTTGAGCTGGGGTCGCTTTTTAATAGGATAGCTCATTTCGCGCCTTAAGTAAGGGGCTAGCTGCGCCGGGCCAGTTTGTTGGCTCATGTTATGGAACATACCGGCTCACTTGGGCAGAGATTGCTTCGCTTCGCTCGCAACGACAAAGGCTCTACTCTTCGTGTAGGGGCGGGGTTTATCCCCGCCCATCTTTTTTCGTCCACTGCTTTTGGGAGGGGGTAAACCCCTCCCCTACATTTGCCTAGGCGCTCACGGCGCCCAGGCGTAAACACACCCTTTCGATTCGTCGGTAGGCCAGGCGGAAAGCTGTCCCCTTAACCGTTGATCCTTCTTTCCCTCAACAACCATCCCACTCCCCATCCCCTCCCCTACTTCATCAATCTAGTCTGATACCGCAGCTCCAACACGCTCTGCAACTCGCTCACCACCTTGAAGCTCTCCCTGAGCATCTTGCGCTGGAAGTTGTTCAGGCTCTCGGGGTCCACGAAGTTGTCCGGGGTGCGGCCCTCGGCCCGGGCCTCCAGATGGCGGCTGATCCTGAGCAGGGTAATGAAGCTGAAGGCCTCCACCAGATCGGCGGCCAGCTCCTTTTTGAGCAGGCCCTGGTTCTCTATGGCTGCCAGGCGCTCCAGGGTGTTGGTGGTGTCGATGCCCAACTCCAGGGCCATTACCCGCGCCCCGTCCACGATGGGGGTGAGGCCCGAGAGCTTTAGGTTGAGCTTGTTGGCGTGCTCGCCGCTTTTCTCCACCACAAACTGCCTGAGGAAGCCCAGGGGCGGGTGGTTGTACAGGGCATTGGCGGCCATGTAGCGCAGGAACAGGCGGTTCTCCTCCATGGCCTGCTTCAGGCGCAGACGCAGGGTGTCCAGATAGTCGGCCTCGGCGTAAATCTCGCGGAAGTCGAAGAAGATGCTGCCCAGGCGCAGGGTCACCGGCTTGGGGTCGCTCACCCAGCGCACAAAGGTCTGATGCCAATCCGCCTCGCTCTGGCACCAGTCCGGGTTGGAGGCCATCACCCCGCCGGTGCAGCGAGGAAAACCGCAGCGCACCAAGCCCTCCACCACTCGCTCGCTGAAGCCCAGGAACCAGCCCTTGACCCGCTCCAGGGAAGCCTCGGGCACGTTGGCGAAGATCAGGGCGTTGTCCTGGTCGGTGCGCAGGGTCTGCTCCCGGCGGCCCTCGCTGCCCAGGGCCATCCAGCCGTAGGGCACCGGCGGACGCCCCTCGCCGCCGTGCTCCATGTCCTCCTCGGTGAGGGCGATGAGCTTGGTGGTCACCCGGTCGTTGAACTCGGTGACCAGGGCCAGCATCTCCCGGGCCGAGCCGCCCATCCGGAGCAGCAGCTCCACCACCCGGTCTATGCTGGGGTGCAGCCGAACCAGCTCGCCCACCGATGCCACCTTGTCGATGGCCCGCACCACCCCCACCGGCGAGCCGCCGGTGATGGCCTGCAGGTCGCGGTCGCTGATGACGCCCACCACCCGGTCGTCCTGAACCACCACCAGGTGGTGCACCCCGTGGTGGCTCATGCTCAAGAGGGCCTCGAAGGCGTAGGCATCGGGGCTGATGGTGTGAGGCGGGGTGGACATAAACTCGGCCACCGGCTCGTCCAGGCTGCGGGCCCGGAGCATCACCCGCACCCGAAAGTCGGTGTCGGTGAGGATGCCCAGGGGATGGCCTCCCTCTTGGGCCACCACGATGGAGCCCACCTGGCGCTGGGTCATGATGTGGGCGGCGGCCTTTACCGGCATGGCGGGCAGACAGGTCACCGGCTTGGGGCTCATCAGCTCGCGCACCCGGCTGCGCATCATGGCGGCGCTCAGGCTCATACCCTCCAGCCCGGCCAGGGCGGGCAGCTCGCAGGAGACGTGCTCGCGCACCGCCTGGAGGTTGCGGGCCAGGGACGCGCCGTAGTGGCGCTCCAGGCTGGGATGCTGTGCGCACAGCCCCTTGAACGCCTCGCCGGGCAAGAGGTAGCAGATCAGGTCTTCCCGGGCGGTGACCCTGAACATGGCCTTGCCGCCTTGCAGCAGGGACAGGCCACCGAAGGTGTCGCCTTCGCCGCGCTCGTCCACCAACAGCTCGCCGCCGCCCTCCCCGGCTCCGGGCAGGCTCACTCGGGCCGAGCCGCTCTGGATGAAATAGAGGAACCGGGAAGAGGGGCCGCCCTGCTCGATGATCACCGTGTCCCTGGGGAAGTAGGCCACCTCCATGGCCGAGACTGCCCGCTCCAGGTCTTCCTGGGGCAAGGCGTCAAAGGGAGCCACCGCGCGGACGAACTCCAGAATCCGTTGCCAGTGAAATTCTTCCATGGCCTGCCTTGTCAGGTGGTGAGCATTGGCACGCCCCTATGTTATGCGAAAACCACCGGGCGAGGGCAAACCTAAAAATGCCGGAGCCCTGAGGGCTCCGGCACGGCAATCGATCGTTATTTTAAGCCGTAGCTTTCAGCGGGCCATAAAGACCTTGCGGAAATGGAAGCCGTAGATGGTGAAGGTGATGGCCATGGGGAACAGCCGGGGGCGCCGGAACAGGGACCAGAAAAACATCTGCCAATATTGCATGCGGGCCCGGTCCTTGACCCCCAGCAGAACCAAGGTCTTGAAAAAGGCCCCGGCATAGCCGGAGTGCAAACGCACGTATCCGGTATGGAAGTGGCGTTTGTTTTTGGCCTGAGGGTGGTATTCCCGCAGATAGTTCCGCACCCGCTTGAAGTAGGGTTTGGGGGAGTAGATGCCGCTGATGACCTGGTGGTAACCCAGGTTCAAGGCCTCCAGGCCCATCTTGGGTTCCAGGTTGGTGGAGAAATCGGTGTTGTCGCCGGTGACTTCCTTGAGCAGGCGGCCTTCGTCAACTATGCGCTTGTAAAGCTGGCTGCCCTTGGGGGCGTTGAGCAGCCCCACCATGGCCGTGATGATCCGGCTGTTTTGGATCAGCTCAATCTGCTTGTCAAAGACCGAGGAAGTGTCGTTGTCAAAACCAACGATGAAGCCTCCCCGCACCTCCATACCGAAGCTATGTATCTTCTTGATGCAAGCCACCAGGTCGCGGTTGCGGTTCTGCAGCTTGCTGCACTCGGCCAGGCTATCCTCGTTTGGAGTCTCGATGCCCACAAACACGCCGTCAAACCCAGCCGCCACCATCATGGTCATCAGCTCGTCATCGTCGCTCAGGTCGATGGAGGCCTCGGTGGAAAAGACGAATGGATTCCTGTGCCGGTGCATCCATTCGGTCATGGCCGGCAGCACCTCTTTTTTCAGCTTGACCTTGTTGCCGATAAAGTTGTCGTCAACTATGAACAAGCTGCCCCGCCAACCGGCGGCATACAGGCTGTCTAGTTCGGCAATGATCCGGCTGGTGGCTTTGGTGCGCACTTTGCGGCCGAACAGTGTGGTGATGTCGCAGAACTCGCAATGATAGGGACAGCCACGGGAGTATTGCACGCTCATGGAAGCGTAGCGCTTGAGCCTCAACAGGCTCCACATGGGTGTGGGGGTGTCGGCCAACTCGGGGAACTGGTCGGTAGCGTAGATGGCCCTGGCCTGCCCGGCCTCCAGGTCGCGCAAAAATCTGGGCAGGGTGATCTCGGCCTCGCCCAGCACAAAGTGGTCAACCCCGCTGAACTCCTGGTGGTCGGTGGTAAACAGCGGCCCGCCGGCCACCACCTTGACCCCCTTGGCCGCGCAGCGTTCCAAGAGACGGTTAACGGATTTTCTTTGAATGGCCATGGCGCTGATAAAGACGTAGTCGGCCCACTCCAGGTGCTTGTCCAACAGGGGCTCCACGTTCTCGTCAACCAGCTTTTTCTCCCAGGTTTCCGGGAGCATGGAGGCCACGGTCAGCAGACCCAGCGGTGGGTGCAGAGCTTTCTTAGAGATAAATTTCAGGGCGTGCTTAAAGCTCCAGAAGGTTTCTGGGCTTTGGGGATACAGCAGAAGAGCTTTCATTTTTCTCCCTTTTTTTTATTATACGGGAGTATTGGGGGATAACTACAACTGCTTTTATTTGCGAGCGATTGTCACGCCTTTGCCATGGGAGGAAAAAGGCAAGGATCGTGTACGAAAAAGCCTCTATTCGATCAAGCCGCCGCCCTCCTCAAAAGGATAGAACTCTTCTTGGCGGCCGCCAACCACCCCTAAGCGCGACATGCGCTTGACGTAGATCACCTTGTCGTCCCCAGGGGCGTAGAAATCAGGCAGCACCGCCTGGGGCGCGTAGCCCAGGCTTTGGTAAAAGCGCCGGGTGGGGCGGTAGCGGGGTTGGGAGGAGGTTTCCACGTAGAGCCGCTCGCCCCCGGCGCTCCACACCCGCTGCTCCACCACCTCCAGCAGCCCGCCGCCCAGGCCCTGGCCGCGCAAATGCTTTTGCACCACGATCCAGTACAAGTCCCAGGAATGCAGAGTGCCCGCGATGGGCCCGTAGCAGGCGTAGCCCAGGACTTGGGCGCCCTCTTGCAAGAACATGAACAGGTAGCCGGAGGCCAGGCCCTTGGCCAAGCGTTCGCTCACCAACTCGGCGGCCACGGCCACCTCTTCGGGGCGGAAGAATCCGCTGGCCTCGGTCATATCCTGAACCGCGGCCACGTCAGAAGGCAGAACATCTTCCCGCCAAAGCATGGCGGGCTGGGTTTGCGTAGACATGTTTGGGCTTACGCCCGTCCTTGCTTGGGTTGACTCAAATCGGCCAGGATGTCGGCCACCACGGCGGCCTGATCCAGACCGGCCTGGGCGGCGGCGGCCGAAAAACCGGCGTCCGCGGCTAGGCAGGGATTGGCGTTCACTTCCAGAATCCAAGGATTGCCCTGTTGGTCCACCCGGAAGTCCACCCGGGCCCAGCCCCGCAAGTCGAACAACTTCCAGCAGGCGTGGGCCAGATCGCGCAGGCGGTCCAACAAGGCCCGGTCCCAGGCGGGAAAGTCGAAGCGGCGCGGGGTGTGGTGATATTCGTAGGAGGCCTCCTCCCACTTGGCGCGATAGCCCACCACCCTAAGCTGTCCGGCGGCAAAGCCCTCGAAGACTATCTCCGCCGGAGGCAGCAGGCGCACTCCGCCAGGCCCGGCCAACAGAGCCAGATTGAACTCGCGGCCCTCGATATAGGCCTCGGCAAAGCAGGGGCCGCCCACCTGGGCCTGTTTGGCGGCCAGGGCCTGTGCCAAACGCCGAGGCTTACCGGCTGGAACCAGGGAGTCGTCGTCGATGCCAAGGGAGCCGTGCTCCCACACCGCCTTGATGAGCCAAGGCTCCGGGCTTACGCCCTGCCCCTTGCCGCCCGGCGTGCGCCAAGCCGGGGTGGGCAGACCGGCTGCGGCCAGGGCCCGCTTGGCCAACAGCTTATGGGAGGTGACCAGCATGGCCCGCCCCCCGGCCCCGGTGAAGGCCAGGCCCCGGTGGGCCAGCCAAACCGGCGCGGTATGAATGCGCGCCGCTTGGCCCAGGGGCTCCTCCACCAGGTTGAACACCGCCTCCGGCTTCTGGGCGCTCAGGCACGCCAGGCTGGCCCGTGGCGAGCCCTCCCAAGGGCAAAGCGCGGCCTGATGGCCTCCGGCCTCCAGGGCCAGGGCCACTTCGCGGGCCTGCACCAAGTTGTCGTCCTGGTCCGGGCGGGCCCCAGGGGCCACCGCGTCGTGTAGCACCGAGACTCTCATAACCCGCTCAGCAGTTCCCCGCCGCCAGGCTGGGGGCTAGCCGGGCGTCGGCCTGGGCCCTTTCCATGGCCGAGGCCACGATGCGTTCGATCAGCTTTTGGTAAGGGTAATCCACCAGGGAGCACAAGATGGGCAAATCCGAGTGCTCCGGGTGCAGCCCGGCCAGGGGATTCACCTCCAAAAAGTTGGGCTGCCCAAAGGCGTCGCAGCGCAGATCCACCCGCCCGGCGTCGCGGCACTCCAGGCCGCGCCAGGAGGCCAGGGCCAATTCGCCGGCCTGACCGGCCTCGAAACCCTTGATCCGGCGGTAGCGCACCAGGTCGTCGCACTCTTCCTTGTTGCGCAGGGTGTAGGCGTCCGGATCGGCTCCGGCCCCTGGCCTGAGGGTCACTTCCATCACCCCGATCACCCGGGCCTTGGACCCGGTGCCCACGATGCCCACGGTGAACTCGCGGCCGGGCAGGTAGGTCTCCACCAACACCGGCTGGCGGTAGCGTTCGATAAGCTCGATGCAGGCCTTGGCCAGTTCCTCGGGGCCTTTGACCTTGGAGGCCGAGCCGATGCCCCGGCCGGTGCCCTCGGCCACCGGCTTTACGAACAGAGGATAAGGCAGGCGCACCCCGGCGGCCTCCTTGGGCTCGCTGACCACCGCGAAGTCCGGGGTGGCCAGGCCCAGGTCCCGCACCACCCGCTTGGCCATGCCCTTGTGCAGGGTGAGACACAGGGTCAGGGGATCGGCAAAGGTGTAGGGCACCCCGTAGTATTCCAACAGGGCCGGTATCTGGGCCTCGCGGCCATAGCGCCCCAGGCCCTCGGCGATGTTGAACACCAGGTCCCAACGGTCCCCCTGGGCCAGACGGCCCACCAGGGAAGGCAGGGACCCGATGCGGTCACACTGATGACCGGCGGCTATCAGGGCGTCTTCTATGCCCTCCACGGTGCGAGGGCTGTCGAACTCGGCGACCTCTTCCTCGGAATACCCTTTGGCCAGGTATTCCGAGCGCAGGTCATAGGTCATCCCCACCAACATGGCCGCATCTCCTCGAGCCTCAGCAGGCCGCCGGGCCCCATTCCCCGCCCTGGTCGGGGTAAGCGTAGGTGTCTCCCTGGTAGTTTTTCAGCAACAAATCGCAACCGCTGCGTCCCGCCACCGCCTCGGGATACAGGGCCACCTTGCCGCCGCCGCCGGGGGCGTCGATGACAAAGGTGGGCACCGCGTAACCGGTGGTGTGGCCCCTGAGGCCCTGGATCATCTCCAGGCCCTTGCTCACCGGGGTGCGAAAATGCCCCGACCCGGCGATGGGGTCGCACTGGTACAGGTAGTAGGGCCGCACCCGCATCTTCAAAAGACCCTGCATGAGCTTGCGCATCACCGGCACCGAGTCGTTGACTCCGGCCAAAAGCACCGTCTGGCTTCCCAGGGGGATGCCCGCGTCGGCCAAACGGGCGCAAGCCCGGGCCGTCTCGGGGGTCAGCTCCGCAGGGTGGGTGAAGTGCAGACTCATGAACAGCGGGTGATATTTTTTCAGCCGCTTGACCAAGTCTTTGGTTATGCGCTGGGGCAACACCGCCGGGGTCTTGGTCCCGATACGCAGCATCTCCACATGGGGTATGCGGCGCAGCCTGCTCAAAAGCCACTCCAGGCGGTCGTCGGCCATGGTCAAGGGGTCGCCGCCGGAGATCAGCACGTCGCGCACCGAGGGCGTGGCCTCGATGTAGGCGATGGCTTGCTCCATATCGCTCCTGCTGTGGGCCATGCCGTGGCTGCCCCCGCCCACCATGCGCGAGCGGGTGCAATAACGGCAATAGGCGCTGCAAAAGCCGGTGGCCAAAAACAGGACCCGGTCCGGATAGCGGTGCACCAGACCCGGCGCGGCCATGTCGTGCTCCTCGCCCAGGGGGTCGTTGCTCTCGCCGGGGCTCACCACCGCCTCGAACCAGGTGGGGACCATGGTGCGACGCAGGGGATCCTCGGGATTGTCCGGGTCCATCAAACTTAGGTAATAGGGAGTGATCCCCAGGGGCAGCTTGCCGGAGTTGCCGCTAAAGGCCCTCTCCTCGGCCGGGCTGAGCCGCAGGTAGCGGGCAAGCCCGTTCAGAGAGGTGACCCTGTTGCGCACCTGCCAGCGCCAGTCGTTCCACTGGGTGGCGGTGATCCCTGGGAAGAAGCGGCGGCGGAAGGAAGCCGCCGGGCGGGTCGCGTTTGGGCGAGGCTCCAGGGCCAGGCCCAAGGCCGGCGCCAAAGGCGCGGGCTGGGTCAGAGATTGGGCGGAGTTACAACCCTGATGGGGAGGCTCCGCAGCGGCAACGCTATTTTCGCTTCGACTCATTGGTCGTTCCTTCCAATGCCCACCGGACTCCCATCCGGCCGGCAAAGCTTTTCCGCCCGGGCCTGAGCCCGGGCGGAGAGCGCGCTTACTTCAGGCCCAAGGCTTTTTTGGTGGCCGCGTCAACCTTGCCGGTGACCTTCAGGCCGTTTTCCTTCTGGAAGGCCTTCAAAGCCATGCGGGTCTTTTTGCCCATCATGCCGTCAACCTTCAGCTTGGCGCCCTTGCTGTTCAGGGTGTCCTGCAGCGCGCGCACCTTGGCATTGGGTTTGGCGGTGACCGACTTGGGGGCTTTGGCCTTTTGGGCCGCAACAGCCTTGGCCGGAGCCGGAGCAGCCGGTGCCGGAGCAGCCACTGCCGGAGCAGCCGGTGCCGGAGCAGCCACTGCCGGTTGGGCGGCGGCCGGTTGGTCGGCGGCCAGGGCCAACGGGGCCGCGGTCAGGGCTAGACCTACTACGGCCGCCAGGGCCAGACCCGTGATTTTACCTTTACTGCTTTTGCTCATCTCATACCTCTCGATCAAAATGGTTTTTCCCTCAGCCTGACATTCCACCCGGCCCCAAACCGTCACTTCGCGCTTCAGGCGACTTACGAGCTCCGCCCCCAAGCCGCCGGAAGTCACCCGGTAGTTGGACTCGTCAAAGGCGGCGATGGCCACAGCCTTCACCTTGCCTTTCGGATCCCACTCCACCGGGATAACCAGTCCCGTGATTTTTTGGGTTTCGGCCTTGGCGTCCACCTTTTGTCCTTTCCCGTTCAGGTGCCGGTTCTACTGGGGGACAAGCAAACGCCATGCCATAATGTATATGACTGTATTTCCTATAATTTTTTCGGGTGTCGCGAGAGAGGGGAAGCCAGTTTTCCGGCTGGGGACTACTTGAAGTTCTTGGAGGCCAGGCCGTATTTAGCCAGGAGGTTGCGCAGTTGGCGGGTGGTAACCCCGGCTTGGGCGGCGGCGTGGTCCACCCGGCCCTTTTTGCTGGTCAGCAGGCGCTCCAAATAGCGCCGCTCCACCTCTTCCACCGCCCGGCGTCGAATCTCGGCCAGGCTCTGGCCCTCGCTGGGCTCGTCGGACTCGCCGGGATGCTCCAGAGCCACCAGGTCGGCCGGGAAGCTGGCTGGGCTCAAGCTGCGGCCCCGCTCAAGGATGTAGGCCCGCTCCAAGAGGTTTTCCAACTCGCGGATGTTGCCCGGCCAGGCGTAGGCGCTCAAGACCTGCATGGCCAGCTCGTCCACCCCGGTGATGCCCTTACTATAGTTGCGGTTCAGCCGCTCCAGAAGGGTGGACACCAAAAGGGGCAGGTCTTCGCGGCGGGAGCGCAGGGGGGGCAGCTCGATGGCAAAGACGTTGAGGCGGTAGTAGAGGTCGTCGCGAAATCCGCCCTCGCTGATTTTCTTGGCCAAATCCACGTTGCTGGCCGCCACCACCCGCACGTCCACCGAGATGTCCTGCTCCCCACCCACCCGACAAAAGCTTCCCTCCTGCAACACCTGCAAGAGCTTGATCTGGGCCGCCGGGGATATTGTGCCCACCTCGTCCAGGAAGATGGTGCCCTGGTCGGCGATCTGGAACTTGCCCAGCTTGCGGCGCTCGGCCCCGGTGAAGGCCCCCCTTTCGTGGCCGAAAAGCTCGCTTTCCACCAGGGTGTCGGGCATGGATCCGCAGTGCACCGCCACAAAGGGGCCTCCCGAGCGGGAGGAATGCATGTGGATCAGGCGAGCCAGGAGGCTCTTGCCGGTGCCGGTCTCGCCGGTCAGGAGCACCGTGGCCCGGGTGGGGGCCACCATCTCCAGTTTTTCGTAGACCTCGCGCATGAGCGGCGAGCGGGTGCGCACCAGCCCCTGAGCCTCGCCCCGCCAGAAGCTCTCGCGCAGGTACTCCAACTCGGACTCGATCTGCCGCCGGGTGTTCAGCCCGGAGATGACCAGTTCCACCTCGTGGGGGTCCACCGGGTAGGTGAGGTAGTTGTCCGCCCCTGCCTTGACCGCGGATACGGTCTGGCGGATGCGCTCGGCCGGGGTGAGCACAATTAGGGGCGGCCCACTGCTGGAGGCGCGAAAGGGCTTGAGAGCGGCGGCGTAGTCTGGCTCCGCGCCGGAGGGGAGGTGCTCGCTGATAAAGGCGATGTCCACGAAGGCCAAGTCGAAGCGGCGCCGAGCCATAAGATCCAGGCAGGCTTGAGCCGATGCGGCTTCTTCCAATCGTTGCCCACGCTTAAGGGCGCTGCGCAAACTGGCTTTCACCGAAGAATCGGTGGTAGCCACCAGCATAGACTTCATGGCCCACCCCTCTGGTAGACAGGTTTTCTGGGCGAATATTAGCGCCGTGCCACGCTTTTTCCCACCACAAAAACGCCGTTTCCCCGCCCCGGCGGCCCTGGGAACCGGCGGTTCCGCCTCCCGACGATCTCTTTAAAATTATCACGCAATCAAGCAGGTTATGCAATGGCATATAGATTGCTTATATTAGGGCGTGGCTGCGCGGGCCCCCCGCCCCATCTTCAAAGCAACAACACATTAGGATTTGGTACATGGCCACTTTTTCCATACGTTCCATAAAGCCCATGCGGGCCCTTACCGGAATTTTTTCCAAAGCCGGCACCATTCTCACTCTGGCGGCCCTAGTCGCCATGGGACTGGCAGCCTGGCATTTTGGCGACGACTTTTTGGACGAGTTGGAGCTTCTGAGCTATCAATTGGAGGACTCCCCCTGGTTCAACCTGGCCCGTTTGTCGCTGATAATCGCTATTTTCGCTATAGTATGGCGTAGTTACCTGGCAATCACCTATCGCGACATGGAACCGTGCTCCGACCAGGACCTGCCCGAGGTCACAGTGGTGGTGCCCGCCTACAACGAGGGGGCCCAGGTGCTGGGCTCCCTCCGCAGCCTGGCTAACGGCGATTATCCTCCCGAGAAGCTACATATAGTGGCCGTCGACGACGGCAGCCGCGACGACACCTGGGAGTGGATGTGCAAAGCCGGCCAGGAGTTGGGCGACCGGATTGAGTTGGTGCGCCTGGCCTCCAACCAGGGCAAGCGCCACGCCTTGTACCAGGGCTTCGCTCGGGCCCGGGGCTCGGTGCTGGTCACCGTGGACAGCGACTCCGAGGTGCTGCCCGACACCCTGCGCCACCTGGTAACCCCCCTGGTGCGCGACCCCCAGTGCGGGGCGGTGGCGGGCAACGTGCGGGTGCTCAACCGAAGCCAAGGCATCATCCCCCGCATGATGGAGGTGAGCTTCGTTTTCAGCTTCGACTTCATCCGGGCGGCCCAGAGCCGCATCAACACGGTTATGACCACCCCCGGTGCCCTGGCCGCCTACCGCGAGGAGGTGGTGCGGCCCCATCTGGAGGGCTGGCTAAACCAGCACTTCTTCGGACGCCCGGCCAACATCGGCGAGGACCGCGCCCTGACCAACCTGGTTCTCCGGTGCGGCTATCATGCCCTTTTCGCTCGTCAGGCCGTGGTGTTGACCGAAGTGCCCCTGCGCTACAAGGGCCTGTGCCGCATGTTCCTGCGCTGGGCCCGCAGCAACCTTCGCGAGACCCTGGTGATGACCGGCTTCATCTTCAAACACTTCCGTCACACCCCGGCCCTGGGTGCACGGGTGAACCTGCTGATCCACCTTTTCCGCATGACCGCCGGGGAGTGGCTCAAGTTGGGCGCCATCGGGGTGATCCTGCTCAGTCCCCAGGTCATGGCGGTCAACCTTCTGCTGGGCGCCTTGATCGGAGGCAGCCTTCCCGCCCTGGTTTATGTGCTGCGCCACCGCAACGCAAACTTCCTCTGGGCCTTCCCCTACACCATGTTTTGGATGCTGGCCCTGTCCTGGATCAGCGTGTGGGCCCTGTTGACCCCTCATAAGAACGGCTGGCTCACCCGTGGCTTGGCCCAGCCGCCGGAACCGGTGGCGATGCCGGCACAGGCCTGCGCCGTAACGGCGAGGGGGGAAGCGGAATTTCATCAGGACAACCTACTGTAATAGCTAATAAATTCTCCTTAAACCCTATGCGGACACCTCAACGGCGGCCCAAAATGGGAAACCGGATTTCCGTCGGGCCGCCTTTACCAGTAACGTAGTGTGTTTTTTCGGCAGGTTAGCGGTCTAGCACGGATATTGCTAGCCACCTGCCCAGGGTTGACGAGCCTCTCATAAATTCAGGAGGTGACACATGTTTGGCAAGCTATTCAAACGCGACGAGCAGACCAAGCAGGAAAAGCAGGTAGGCGCCCCCCAGGCTGCCAGCGGCGCGGGCAAGGGCGAAAAGCCCCGGGATATCCACGCCGCGGTGGGCCGAGAGTTGGTGGTCACTTACAAGGAAGATCCCGACTGGGTCTGGAAGCTCAAACAAGTGCAAAAACCCTCGGCCCAGGGCCAGGACATCCGGGAATTCCGGGTGTACGACGCCGGCATGGCCGCGGGACGGGGCGTGGCGGTGCGCGAATACGGCAGCCTGGACGACCACTCTGAGCTGATTCTTTACCACGGCTGGCTTAACAAAAAGAACAACGACGTTCGGGTAATCGCTGGTATGGGTGAGCAGCAGCGGGCCAGCTAGCACCGTAGGTAATCCAGGCCCGGCAAGCGGCCCGAGGCGAGAAAGTCTGGCAAGTGTCTTGACCGGTCCGGCACCACCGGCCGGCCAAGGCGCTACCAGCGTTCACTCGCGCCTTTGGCGTATGGCTGGGTTCTTTCAGGCGGCAACGCCCGGCTTAATTTCGCAAAAAACCCTCGGTTAAACTTCAGGCGGCGCCTCGCCCCCCGCAAAGCCGTGCGCCCACGGGAGCACCTGCCGCTTCCCAGGCGGCTCGCCTGGACGCCCTCCTCTCTTGCCTGGCGCTGCGCCAAGCATCCATGCCCATGACTCTCAGCGTCACTAGAGCGCTTGCGCCTGCCAGGTGGTTTGGTTTGTAAAATACCCCCCCGCCGTTCAATTCAATTGCGTGATGATGCTAAGATCAGCCAGACAAAATAATTGAACTCCGCCCCAGTAATTGGAGTATGCCGCATGAGCTTAAAAGACAAATACGCCGTGGTGGGAGTCGGATACACGCCACAGGGGAAGGTTGCGGATCGGACATCCCTAAGCTTTCACCTGGAGGCGGTATCCAACGCCATAATGGATGCGGGCCTTAAAAAAGAGGACATAGACGGGCTGATCGCCTATCGCCATTTTCCCCCCTGCCCGGGCGAGCCGGACCTCACCCCTCAATTGCTGGCGCAGCATCTCGGCATGACTCCAACCTACATCAGCCAGGATGCCAACTGATCCAGGGCCCACCTACAGCACGCAGTTGGCGTGCTCGACGCCGGAATCTGCAATTACGTAGTCATCTCCTACGGGCACAGCGGCCTGTGGGGCGGAGGGATGCGCCAGTTACTGTTCAACACCAGGGCAAGTGAAGCGGCCTTCGGGCACTTCGGGGCGGTAGGCCGCTACGCCCTGGCAGCCAGGAGGGGCATGCACGCCTTCTCCCGCGGCCCCGATACCTGGAAGCATATCGCCATGGGCCAGCGGAAGTGGGCCAACCTCAACCCGGCGGCCATAATGCACGCAAAGCCCATGAGCGAGGAAGATTATTACGGCGCGCCCCTGGTGGTGGAGCCCTTCCGGCTCTTCGACAACTGCCAGATGAACGACGGGGGCCGGGCCATCATCGTCACCTCGGCCGAAAGGGCCAAAGACCTCAAGCACCGGCCCGCGCTCATCATGGGCATGGGGCTGGACAATCCTTGCAATGAAATAGCCCAGGCCCAATACACCGCCGGGCCCACCGGCGCCAAGAAGGCCGGGCGGGCGGCGCTTGAAATGGCGGGCATCGGCCTAGCAGACATCGACGCCTGCCAGATTTACGACTGTTTCACCTACACCGTGGAGGTTACCCTTCAGGACTACGGCTTTTTCGGCTATGGCGAAGGAAAGGACTGGTTCAAGGGCGGGACCATCGAGCCCGGCGGCCGCATGCCGGTGAACACCTCCGGCGGCCAGCTCTCAGAAGCCTATTTCATGGGCCTCACCCCCATCTCCGAGGCGGTGATGCAGCTGATGGGACGCTGCGGTCCAAGGCAACTGGGGCCCAAGACCCAAACCAAGGAGCCGCAGATCATCCTGTGCAGCGACAACGGCGGGACCTTGCAGTCCCACGCCTGTCTGATCTTCAGGAGGGGGTAGTCATGTCCGTTGAAAAAATATTGCCCACGCCGGACGCCGACAGCAAGCCGTTTTGGGACGGATGCCGCGAGCATCGGCTGAAGTTTCAGCAATGCGGCGTCTGCGGCGAGGTGCGCTGGCCGCCCAGCATCCTCTGCCCCCAATGCCATTCCCAGAACACCCGCTGGATGGAGGCCTCCGGCCGGGGCACCATCTACACCTTCGCGGTGTACCACCAGGCTTTCCACCCCGCCTTCAAGGGCAAGCTGCCCTATGTGGTGGCGGTGGTTAAGCTGGACGAGGGCCCCATGTTGCTGACCAACCTAGTGGGACGGCCCCCCGATTCCCTGGCCTGCGAAATGCCGGTGCAGGTGGAATGGGACGACATTTCCGAGGAGTACAGCCTGCCCAAGTTCCGTCCGATTTAGCCCCTACCCTGCCCCAGCCTCCATCCCCCGCGCGGGGATGGGAGCCGCACGCATCGCCGCCAGGGGCTTGAGTTCCTCCGGCCTGGACGGGCCCGTTCGCCCTCCCGGCAAACCAGTTTCGCCGCCCGCATCACCAGTCCCAAAGGGTCCAGCCATGTGGCCGCTCCGGTTATCATTTCTATTTTTTACTTTTATATTTGTATGTTATCCCATAAATCCTATTTGTGAAGAAAGGTTTTTGAGCCTTGAAGGCGGCCGGGCAAGATTTTCGCTTGACCCTAGATCGATCGTTCGGTTAGCATCGATTTCACACTAGATCAATCGATCGATCTAGAACAGTTGCCCCTGCACATCTGAGTTTCCACAACATTGTCGATGGCGGGCCTCGTTTCCGGAAAACAAACCGGATCGACCGGTCATCATCCGTCAAACACGGGGAGACAGCATGGCTGAACCTAACCGCAGCAAGGACAGGCTCGCCCTAAGCGCTCTGGGACTCTTTGCCGAGCGTGGCTTCGTGGGCACCTCCATCAGGGACATAGCCAAGGCCACCGGACTAAGCATCTCCAATATCTATCACCACTTCGGCAACAAGGAGGGCCTCCTCCTGGCCATCCTGAAAACCGCATCGGAGCGCTTGCTCCACGAACTGCAGGAGGCTAGCAACCAGCCGGGCACGCCCATAGAGCGGTTCAAGAGACTGGTCCAGACCCATCTGCAACTTTCGCGTGGCCTCAGAAAAGAGGCCAAGATCTTTTTCCTGGACGAGGAACACCTTTCTCCAGAAGGCTACCGAGCCAACCTCAAGTATCAACGCGAAATCCTCGACCTTTACCGCGAACACCTCTTGGCGCTGCAAGAGGCGGGCGAGGTCAATTTCAAAAGCCCCACCATCGCTGCTTTCAACATTTTGGGCGTGGTCAACTGGCACCTGCGCTGGTACCGGCCGGAGGGGCAAATGAGCTTCGAAGAGACGAGCCGGGAGGTCACGGAATTCATCCTGCACGGCATATCACGGGTTAGGGAGCCTTAACCGGTTGGAAATAAAAATGGGTTAAGTCGACAGGGAGGGTACGGCAATGAGCTTCAGCATAGATATCGACACTGGAGGCACATTCACCGACGGGTTTTTCCTGTCGGGCGACCAATCGGCATCTGTAAAGGTGCCCACCACGCCACATGATCTGACCGAGTGCTTTTTAAAGTGCATCGAGGCCGGAGCCGGTCGTTTCGATCTCCCGGTTGAGGATCTGCTCTATCAGACCGAGGTCATCCGCTTTTCCAACACCATCGGCACCAACACCATCATCCAGCGCGACGGCGCCAAGGTGGGCCTGCTGCTGAGCCGTGGGCAGGGCGAGATGGCTCCGTGCAAAGAGCTGGAAGGCAAGCCCCCCCTGGTGCCGCCGGACATGGTGCGGGAGATCGGTGGCGAAATCGGGCCGAACGGGGAGGTGCTTTCCCCGCCCGAGGCACAGGAGGTTCTGGCCCAGGCCCAGGAGCTGATCGACGCCGGGGCCCGCTGCCTGGTGCTTGCCCTCCAGGGCTCGGACCGCAACCCCTCCAACGAGCGCATGGCGCGAAGCTTCATCAAGGAGCTCTACCCCAGGGACTATCTGGGTTCCGTGCCGGTGTTTCTCTCCTCGGACATCTCCCGGCGAGGCGGCGAAGCCCAGCGCATCAACGCGGCGGTGCTCAACGCCTACATCCACCCCAAGCTGGTGCGCCTGCTTTACAAGGCGGGCGAGGAGCTGCGCCAGCGCCTGTACAACAAGAACCTTTTCATCGTGCACAACAACGGGGCGGTGGCCAGGGTGGCCAAAACCAGGGCCATCAACACCTACAACTCCGGCCCGGCCGCGGGCCTGTTGGGCGCGCGCATGATCGGCAAGCTCTACGGGGCCGAGAACCTGATCTCGGCGGACATGGGGGGGACCTCCTTCGACCTGGGATACGTGCGAGGGGGCCAGCCCAGCTACACTCTGCAGCCGGACGTGGAGGGCTTCGCGGTCAACGTGCCCATGCTCTCCATCCGGGCCATCGGCGCGGGAGGCGGCTCCATCGCCTCGGTGAACGGCAAGGGCCTGCAGGTGGGCCCCCAATCGGCGGGCGCCCTGCCCGGCCCGGTGTGCTTCGACCTGGGCGGCGGCGAGCCCACGGTCACCGACGCGGACCTGGTGCTGGGCCTTTTGGACCCGGACTACTTCCTGGGCGGGACCATGAAGCTCAACGCGGCCAAGGCCAGGGAGGTGCTGACCCAGAAAGTGGCCGAGCCCCTGGGGGTGAGCCCGGAGGAGGCGGCCCTGGCCATCAAGCAGGACATCGACCGGGCCATGGCCGAAGAGCTGGCCAAGATCAAAAAGGACATGGGCACGGACTTCGAGCCCCTGCTGGTGGTCTACGGCGGGGCGGGACCGGCCCACATCTGCGATATCGCCTCGGCCGCCGGCCTCAAGAAAATCGTCATGACCCCCTTCTCGGCGGTGTTCTCGGCCTTCTCCTCCTTGGGCATGGACGTGGGCCATCTCTACTACCGCCGGGTGGGCCTGCCCCTGGGGGACGGCGGTTTGGCCGAGGCCATGGCCTTGGCGGTGGCCTCCATGGAACAGGAGGCCCAGCGCGACATGCGCGGCGAGGGCTTCGCGCCCCAGGAGATCACCTTTGCCCTGGAGCTTCTGATGCAACCGGCCGAGGGCGGGCCCGAGGTCAAGGTGAGCGCGGCCGGTGATTTGATCGGCGACGCCGCGGCCTTGGAAGCGGCCCAGGCCGAGGCCCGCGCCCTTTTGGCCGCCCAGGGCTGGAGCGGCGACGGACCTCTCAGCCTGAACACCATCAGCCTGCTGGCCCAAGCCGCGGTCCCCCACTACGACTTCCCCCAAACCCCGCCCGCCCCAGGCGACGCGAGCCAAGCCTTGCGGGGCCAGCGCCGGATATTCACCCAAAAGGGCGGCGAGGGGGCCACGGTGCCGGTGTACGAGCGCGGCAAGCTGGGCAACGGGCACGCCATACAGGGTCCCGCCCTGGTGGAGTCCGAGCACACCACCGTCTACTTGCCGGGCGGCTGGGGCCTGAAGGTTGACCAGTACAACAATCTGCTGCTGGAGGAGGCCTGATCATGAAGGTGAGGATCACTGAGTACCTGGAGATCGACCTGGGTAGCGAGATGTGGTGCTGCCAGCGCTGCGGCCGGGACTTGGTCGCCGCCCAGGAGAACTACAAGAAGGGCTGCCTGGTGGCGGAAAAGGACATGGCCGAGGTGCACCCGCCCCTGGTGACGGGCCAGGCCTACAGCTTCACGCCGGACCCCAACTACTGCCGTCTGCTGGAGTTCTACTGTCCGGGCTGCGGAGTGATGATCGAAAACGAGTATCTGCCGCCGGGGCACCCCATCACCCACGACATAGAGCTGGACATCGACGCCTTGAAGCAAAGGCACGGCGGGTAGCCCGTATATTTCGCGGAGGTTGGGCGGCATTCATAAACGAACCACTATTCATGGGGACAATATGAAAAAAGTGCTCACATCGTCAAGGTACAGTTCGTATCCATCACCGGCACAGCCAGCCGCCGGCAGACAAGGCGTCTGGCAAGCGAGGGTCGTAGGCGTAGCCATGGCTACGTCGAGGCCCGAGCACAGCCAGCAACACCGTATGCCGGTGGCTGGCGCAGCCGGGCACACAACTTTCGCGAAATATTCGGGCTAACCATGGCCAGCGGCCGGGAGCTGTTTTCCTGCTTCCTCAAGGGCACGGCCATGGAACGCCCGGCCTTTGTGCCGCTGGTGCGCGGCTTGGCCGCGCGGGTGGGAGGGGTCAAGGCAGAGGCCTACACCCAAGACCCCACCGCCTGGGCCAACCTGCTTATCAAGACCGCCGAGTTGTTCAACCTGGACGGGGTGGTGGCCGGGCTGGACTTCACCCTGCTGGCCGAAGCCTGCGGGTGCCCGGTGCAGTGGCAGGACGACCGGCCGGTGATAGCCGGGCCCGCGAGCCGGCTTTGCCTGGAGCCCGAGCAGGTTGGCCGGATGAAGGTGGCCCTGGAAAAAGCCCGCCATGTCTTCGAGGTTTCGCGCTCCCGCCGTGCCTGCGTGGCCGCCCTCACCGGCCCGGTCAGCCTGGCCAGGGAGGTGTTCGGCCCGGAGGAAGGCCTGGCGCGCCTTGGGGAGATCAAGCCCCTGGCGGTCAGGGTGACCGAGGCCTTCTGCGCCACCCGCCCGGATGTCTTGATCTTCCTGGAGGGCGGCGCCCTGGCCCAGGAAGAAATAGGCATGCCCCAGCGCAAGATCTACAACACCCTGCGCAACCTGGCGGCCCATTACGACATCCCGGTGGGCATGTTCCTGCAGAACTATGGCGACGACCTGCCGCCGGGCCTGGAAAAACTCAAGATGGACTTTCACGTGCTGGGGCTTTCCCAAGACGGGGGCCTGCCGCCCCGCAAAAGCCTGGAGCGTCTGGCCGGGGAGGGCCTGGGCCTGGGCATAGGCCTGCCCATGGACGACCTGGAGGCGGCCAAGGAGATGATGAGCCTGGGGATCGACATGTACCGGGCGCGGTCGGGGCGGGGCTTCTTTTTCACCAGCCTGGGTCCGGTCACCCGCGAGGCCAACCTGGACACCGTGCATGAGTTAGTAAAGGAAATTTCCCGGGTTCGCCTCTGAGCCCGTGCTTAACCCGCATATTGCATGAGGGTTGGGTGGCAATTAGGAACCGATCAGTATTCATGGGGCCGTTATGAAAAAAGTGCTCACATTATCAAGGTACAGTTTGCACCCATCGCCGGCACAGCCAGCCGCCGGCAGACAAGGCGGCCGGCAAGCGAGGGCTGATGTCGTAGCCATAGCTACGTCGAGGCCCGAGCGCAGTCGGCAACACCGTATGCCGGTGGCTGGCGAAGCCGGACACACGGCCTTCATGAAATATGCGGGTTAAGGAGATATGCCATGGGAATAACCGTCAATATCGACATCGGTGGGACCTTCACGGATTTTTACGCCACCGAGGGCGAGGGCAAGGGTCTGACAACCAAATCCCCCACCACCCACTACGATCTGTCGGTGGGCTTCATGAAGGGCATCAAGAGTCTGGCCCGGGAATACGGCCGTAGCATGGACGAGTTTCTGGGCGGCACCGACGCGGTGCGCTACAGCACCACCCTGGGCACCAACGCCCTGATCGAGCGCAACGGGCCCAAGCTGGGGCTCATCACCACCGCCGGCCACGAGGACGCCATCTTCCTGGGCCGGGGCCGCAGCTGGGCCGACGGAGGCGACAGCCAGGGGAACAAGGACCTGGCCCGCATCAACAAGGCCGCCCCGCTGATCTCGCGCAACATGGTGGTGGGGCTGCGCGAGCGCATGGACTCCTTCGGCAACCCGGTCTGCCCCCTGAAACGCGAGGACGTCTTGGCGGCCTTGCAGGAGCTGGTGGACAAGGGGGCCATGGGATTCGTGGTCTGCCTGCTGTGGTCCTTTGCCAACCCGGCCCACGAGCGCATGGTCAAGCAGGTGATCGAAGAGGAGTATCCCGAGGACTACCTGGGCTCGCTGCCGGTGTTCCTCTCCAGCGACGTTTCGCCCAAGTCCGGCGAGTACACCCGCTTCATCACCACCATCGTCAACGCCTACATCCACGGGGTGATGGCCGACGAGCTGACCAAGCTGGGCAACGAGCTCAGGGACGGCGGCTACCAGCGGCCACTCATGCTGGTGCACAACACCGGGGGCATGAAAAAGGTAAGCCGGACCCGGGCGGTGCTCACCCACAACGCCGGGCCGGTGGCCGGGCTGCACGGGGCCCTGACCCTGGGCAGGCACTACGGCCACAAGAACATCATCTTCACCGATATGGGCGGCACCTCCTTTGACATCGGGGTGGTCAGCGGAGGCCGCCTGCAAACCTACGACTTCATCCCGGTCATCGACCGCTGGCGCACCAACATCCCGGCCATCGAGGTGAAATCCATCGGGGCGGGCGGCGGCTCCATCGCCTGGGTCAACGAGCTACTGGGCAACTCCCTGGAGGTGGGCCCCCAATCGGCCGGATCTATGCCCGGCCCGGCCTGCTACGACCTGGGCGGCACCGAACCCACGGTCACCGACGCGGACCTGGTGCTGGGCTATCTCAACCCGGAGAACTACCTGGGCGGCGAGATGCTCCTGGACGAGGACCTGAGCAAGGAAGCCATCAAAAAGCACATCGCAGACCCTCTGGGCATCGACGTGGTGGAGGCGGCGCGGCGCATCCGGGCGGTGGTGGACGCGCGCATGGGCCAGGCGGTGTTCAACGAGGTGGCTCTCAAGGGCCACGACCCCCGGGAATTCGTGCTGTTCGCCTGCGGCGGTGCGGGTGCCACCCACGCCTGCGGTTACGCCCCTTATTTGCAGGTGGAAAAGGTGGTGGTGTCGGCCCACTCCCCGGTGTTCGGGGCCTACGGGGCCTCCACGGTGAACATTCAGCAGGTCTGGGACAAGTCCAAAACCATGAAGGTTTTCTACTGGGCCGAGCAGTGCTACTCCCAGGATTTCGACGGCTTCAATACGGTGGTCGAGGAACTCAAGGCGCTGGCTACCGCCGACCTCAGGCTGGAGGGATACAGCCCCGAGCAGATCGGCTTCCGCCTGGAGCTGGATATGCGCTACGGCATGCAATACAACCTGACCAAGATCATCAGCCCGCACATGAGCGTCTCCGGGCCCGACGACTACCAGGACATCTGCGACCATTTCACCGAGGAGTACTCGGCCATCTACACCCCGGAAGCCACCTTCCCCATGGGCGGCATCAACGTGGAGTGCTTCTACCTCACCGCCTTCGTGCAGACCCAGGACCTGCAAATGCAACCGGAGGACGAGCAGGGCGAGACTCCGCCCGAGGCCGCCGGGCGCGAACCCCGCCAGGCCTACTGGCCCTCCCTGGGCGGCTTCCAGGAGACCCCGGTGTTCGACTTCGACCAGCTCAGGCCCGGCAACCGCATTCAGGGACCGGCCCTGATCGAGGCGCCCGAAACCACCTACGTGCTGGAGCCGGGCTGGAACTTTACCAAGGACGGCTTTGGCAGCGGGGTCCTGCGCCTGATGGGGTCCTAGGGGCGAGGGTGAGTCTATTGCTGATACAACGCCGGGCCATACCGGCGAGAGGGAGATAAGCCATGTGCGCGATGGTCTACGCAAGGGACATGGAGGTGGTGCAGCAGCTCAAGCCCGAGCCCATGACGCCCCGGGAAACTGCGGCCCAGGACAAGATCGACGACGTTGATTACGACATCTTCGTACACAAGATGAACATGGTGGCCCAGGAAGGCAAGGAGACCACCATGAAGCTGGGCGCGTCCTCGGGCATGCGCTGGGGCGACGTGGCCTTCGGCATATACACCGCCCAGGGCGACCTGGCCGTGGTGGCCACCGGCATCTGGTTCCACGCCGTGCTGGGGCAGTTGCCGGTGAAATACATCGTCAAGCACTACGTAAACGACAGCTCGGTGGGGGTGAAGGAAGGCGACTCCTTCTTCTTCAACGACCCCTTCTACGGCGGGGTGCACCCGGCGGACATGGGCCTGTGCGTGCCGGTGTTCCACGAGGGCGAGCTCATCTGCTTCGTGGGCGCGGTGGTGCACTCGGGCGAAAACGGCGGCACCGATCCGGGCGGGGTTTGCCCCCGCGCCCGCTCCAAGTACGACGAGGGATTTATCGCCCCGCCCATCAAGGTGGGCGAGAACTACACCCTGCGCGAGGACATCCTGAACATGTTCGCGGCCATGAACCGCGACGCCCGCACCATGATCCTGGACGTCAAGGCCCGCCTGGCCGCCTGCCGCATCGCCCAGCGCCGCATTCTAGAGTTCGTGAACCAGAAGGGTTCGGACCTGGTGGTGGGCGGCCTAAGGCGCATCTTGGCGGTGACCGCCGACGCGGCCCGGAACAAGGTCAGCCAGCTCAACGACGGCGTGTTCCGTCAGCCCCGCTTCATGGACACCGTGGGGATGGGCGAGGGTCTGCTCAAGATAAACCTGACCCTGGTGAAAAAGGGCGACACCATCAAGCTTGTCTTTCACGACACCACTCCCATGCTGCCCGACAAGCCCCTGAACAGCTTTTTCCAGGGCATCATAGGCATGGCCATGGTGTACTTCTGCGGCTGGTTTTTGCACGACCTCCCGGCCAACAACGCCCTGCTGGCCCCCATAGAATGGGACTTCCCCGAGGATTGCCTGCTCAACGCCAAGGGCGAGGCCCCCACTTCCATGGCCCCCTTCCCCCAGACCCTGTTCGCCAACGCCATGTTCATGGCCGGGGCGCGCATGACCTATCACATGGACCCCAGCCGGGCCCAGGCCTCCTGGTACCAGGGATTCGGAGTGCCCCTGTTCGGCGGCATGAACCAGTGGGGCGAGCCCATAGCCGACATCACCCCGGAGATAAACGCCACTGGTGCCGGGGCGCGTAGCGACCAGGACGGGGTCAGCGGGGCCGGGGCCTTCTTCGCCACCATGAGCGACTGCTCCGACGTGGAGACCACCGAGGCGGACCGGCCATTCATGTATCTGTTCCGCAACTACTTCAAGAACTCCTACGGCCACGGCAAGTACCGGGGCGGCGCCGGAGTGGGCTTCGGCATGAAGATGCACCACGTGCCTGGCGTGGCCCTGGGCTGCTTCGGCTTCGGCTCCCGCTTCCCCGCCACCCTGGGCATCTTCGGCGGCTACGCCGTGCCCCCGGTGTTTTTGAGCACAGTGCGCCAGAGCAATATGGGCAACCTGCTCAGCTCCTCGGACGCCGGGCTGCCCAGCAACCTGGACCAGGTCTACGGTGAGGGCAACCCCGAACAGGGCCAGCGGGAGTTTCACCACATAACCCATCCCATCCAGCTTTTCATGTACGGCGACACCTTCTATGTGCCGGTAGGCGGCGGGGCGGGCTACGGCGACGTGCTGGAGCGCGATCCCCAGGCCGCCCTGGACGACCTGGCCGAAGGCCTGGTCTCGGACTGGGTGGTCACCAACGTCTACAAGGTGGTGTACGACCCGGGCACCCTGCGCCTGGACGAAGCGGCCACCAAGGAGCTGCGCGCCAAGGCCCTGGCCGAGCGCCTTCGGCAGGCCAAGCCCTTTGAGGAGTTCGAGGAGGGATGGTCCAAGCTGAAGCCCAGCGACGACGTGCTGCACAGCTACGTCACCTACCCCCATCCCTCGGTGGGCATCAAGCAGGGCCCCCTGATGCCGAGCCTGTAAGGGGGGACGACATGGACAAAGGCGACATCACCCGCAAGCAAGTGCTGCATCAAGTCCTCAAGGACAAGGCCGCCCAGTTCGGTAACCGCGAGTTCCTGCGCTTCGACCAGGAGTCCTTCGGCTACCAGGACTTCGACCAGGCCTCGGACCGGGTGGCTGCTGGGTTGCAGGCCCTGGGCGTGGGCAAGGGCGACAAGGTGGCCATCATCATGGGCAACCGGCCCGAGTACCTGTTCCTGTGGTTCGGGCTCAGCAAGCTGGGCGCGGTGGAGGTGCCGGTGAACACCGCCCACCGCGGCGAACTGCTCAGCTATATGCTGGGCCAGTCGGGCAGCAAGCTGGTGGTGGCCGAGGCTGCCTTCCTGGACCGCCTGGCTCCGGTGCTCTCGGAGCTGCCCCAATTGGAGCAGGTTGTGGTGCTGGGTGGGGAAGACCCATTCGCCCTGGACAAGCCGGTGTTTGACTACGCCGAAATGGTGGACAACCAGGGCGGCTACCGGCCCACGGATGTGCTCTGGAGCGACCCCTTTGCCATCGTCTACACCTCCGGCACCACCGGCCCATCCAAGGGCTCGGTGATGCCTCACAACTACGCCCTGTTCATGGGCGAGATATGCAAGGCCGCCGCCGACTACGGCCCGGACGACTGCCTGTACAATGCCCTTCCCCTGTTCCACGGCAACGCCCAATTTCTCTCCACCATGCCCGCTCTGATGAGCGGGGCGCGCATGGTGCTGGGCACCCGTTTTTCGGCCAGCAACTTCTGGGCCGAAGTGAAAAAGCACGGCTGCACCGAGTTCAACTACATCGGCGGCATCCTGCAAATCCTCTACAAGGCCGAGCCCCGGCCCGACGACGCCGACAACCCCCTGCGCATCCTTTTCGGCGCGGGCGCTCCGCCCGATCTGTACAAGCCCTTTGAGGAGCGCTTCGGAGTAAGGCTGATCGAGGGCTACGGCATGAGCGAGATCGGCGTGCCTATGCTCAACACGGTGCGTGAGCGCAAGATCGGCTCCTGCGGCAAGCTGCTGCCGGGCTACGAGGTGAAGCTGGTGGACGACGACGGCCTGCCGGTTTCGCCGGGCCAACCCGGCGAGTGCCTGCTGCGCACCCTGGAGCCTAACTGCATGCTGCGCGAGTACCACGACATGCCCGCCCAGACCGTGGAGGCCTGGCGGGACCTGTGGTTCCACACCGGCGACTACCTCACCCAGGACGAGGACGGCTACTATTATTTCGTGGACCGCAAGAAGGACGCCATCCGCCGCCGGGGCGAAAACATCTCCTCCTTTGAGGTGGAAAAGGGAGTGCGCACCCACGAGGCGGTGCTGGAGTGCGCGGCGGTGGCGGTGAAATCGGCCATGGGCGAGGACGAGGTGATGGTGTGCCTGACCCTCAAGCCGGGCATGGAGCTTACGCCCGAGGAGCTCATCGCCCACTGCGCCGAACAGATGGCCTACTTCATGGTTCCCCGTTACCTGCGCTTCATGGAGGCCCTGCCCAAGACACCCACCGAGAGGGTGCAAAAGGTGCTGCTGCGCAACCAGGGGGTCACCGAGGACACCTGGGACCGCGAGAAAACAGGCTTTGAGCTGAAAAGATGAATCGACTCGGACGCCCGCGCGCTATTGGGCGGCGCGGGAATGCGGGGGAAACAAAAGGGAGGGGTGATCCATGCAAGCGGTAATGCTCAAACCGGAACACAAGCTGGCCTTGGAGGAGGTGCCCAAGCCGAGCATCGACGGCCCGGGGCAGATCCTGGTCAAGGTGACCACCACGGCCATCTGCGGTTCCGACCTGCACATCAAGAACGGGGAGATCCCCATCATGCCGGGCACGGTGATCGGGCACGAGTTCGTGGGGGTGGTGGAGGAAGCCGCGCCGGACGTGCGGCTGTTCAAGCCCGGCGACCGGGTGGACGTGCCGGCCTGCATGTGGTGCGGCAGCTGCCCTTCCTGCCAGCGGGGCGAGGTGCAGTACTGCGAGACCGGCGGGGTCTGGGGCGGCGGCTTCTTCAAGGGACGCCTGATGCCCGGCGCCCAGGCCGAGTACGTGCTGGTGCCGGGCGCGGACATGTGCGCCCTGCCCATTCCCGACAACGTCAGCGATGAACAGGCCATTTTGGTGGGCGACGTCCTGGGCACCGGTTACCACGCGGTGGTGGAGGGTGGGGTTGGCCCCGGCGACACGGTGGCCGTGTTCGGCTGCGGCCCGGTGGGCCTTTGCGCCATAGCCTCGGCCCAGCTTTTCAGCCCCGCCCGCCTGTTCGCCATAGACGTCCTGCCCAACCGCCTGGCCCTGGCCGAGAGCCTGGGCGCGGAGGTCATCGACGCAAGCAAGGTGGACCCGGCCAGTTACATCCTGGGCCAGACCGACATGTGCGGGGTGGATGTGGCCATCGAGGCGGTGGGCATGACCGCCACCTTCAATCAGGGCCTGGGCTCCTTGCGGCGGGGGGGAACCCTGTCCATCGTGGGGCTTTTCGCCGAGCCGGTGCAACTGGGCCTGCCCATCCTGGGCCTGGCCGGAGTGCGCATCAGCATGGGCCTGGGCAACCTGGGCCACATGCGCAAGCTCATGAGCCTGGTGTCCAGGGGCAAGCTGGACTTGTCTGCCCTGACCACCCACACCTTCCCGCTTTCCCAGGCCATGGAGGCCTATGAGCTGTTCGAGCACCAGAAGGACAAGTGCATCAAGGTGATGCTAAAGCCCTAAGCACGGGAGTGTCGCATATAACCGCCGGGCCGTGGGGCCCGTTACCCAAAAGGGAGGATAAAGATGCCTTACAGCAAACCCATAGAGGCCCTTGAGGACATGCTGGCCGTATTCAATCCCCAGGCCGCCGAGGACCTCACCGCGGTGTTCCAGTGGGATGTGTTGGGCGAAAACGGCGGGGTTTGGCACATCAAGGTCGCCAACGGCAAGGCCGAGTTGATCAACGAGCGCCATCCCTCTCCCACCGTGTCCCAGACCTGCGGCACCGACCTGTTCCTGGCCATGGTCAACTACGAGATCAACGGCATGCAGGCCTTTATGAGCGGCAAGCTGAAAATGACTGGGGACATGAACGTGGCCCAGAAGATCTACGAAGTATTTCCCTTGGCCCAACCCGAGGGATAGCCGAAGCCACCTCAGGGGACGCCGCGCCGACCGCGTCCCCTTATGCCGCCAAGCAGGGGAGCAGCATGCACATCGACAACCAGCAAGACACCCTTCCACTGGTGCCGGAAGGCATCGCCGCCGAGGCCGGGGAAACCGGGCCGGTGCTGACAGGGGGGCACTGCCCCCATTGCCGGCGCGACTTCTTTCCCCGGCCCCGCCACTGCCCCCAGTGCCTGCAACCGCCCGAGGAGCGCCAACTCAGCGGAGACGGCGTGATCTACAGCTACACCGTGGTGCGCACCAGGGCGCCCTTCGGCCTGCCCCAGCCCTACGCGGTAGGCTTCATCGACCTGAGCCAAAGCGGCCTGCGCATCTTCGGCCTGCTCAACCAGAGCGACATCGGCCGCCTGGCCATCGGCAAAGCGGTGTGCCTCAAATTGGAGCCTCTGGGGCTGGACGGCAAGGGCGGGCCATGCCGCCGCCCCTACTTCAGCCTGGCGGAAAGAGAGGGCGACGATGCCTAAGCCGGTGGTGGCCGGAGTGGGGATGATCCCCTTTGCCAAGTATCCCCAGCGCAGCTTGGTGGACCTGGGGGCGGAGGCCGCGTTTTTGGCCCTCAAGGACGCGGGCGTGGCGCCGGGGCGGGTGGAGGCCGGTTTCTTTGCCAATGCCGTGGGCAGCCGCCTGTTCGGCGACAGCACCATCGGCCAGAACGTGCTGTGGGAGGTGGGGATAAACCGGATTCCGGTGATCAACGTGGAGAACGCCTGCACCTCCGGCTCCACCGCTTTCTACTTGGCCTGCAACGCGGTGGCCGCCGGTCAGGCCGAAATGGCCCTGGTGGTGGGCGCGGAGAAGATGTGCGTGCCCGAGTTCGGGCTGATCAACTCCGGGGAGAGCGAGTGGGACACCCAGTTGGGGCTGGTGGCCCCGGCCAGCTTCGCCCTCCGGGCCCAGCGGCACATGCTGGAATTCGGCACCACGGTGGAGCAGATGGCTCAGGTGGCAGTGAAGAACCGCGCCCATGCGGCTGGTAACCCCGTGGCCATGTTCCGCGACCTCATCACCGTGGAGGATGTGCTGGCCGCGCCCATGATCGTGGACCCGCTCACCCGTTTTCAGTGCTGCCCCATCGCCGACGGCGCGGCGGCGCTGGTGGTTTGCTCCGAGGCCGTGGCCCGCGGCCTGGGCAGGGCGGCGGTGCGGGTGAAGGCGGTGGTGCTGGGCACGGGCGGCTATGAGTCGCCCCAAGACCTGGCCCATTGGGAGACCGACTACCGGGTCTGCGCCCAGGCCTATGAAAAGGCGGGCCTGGGGCCCGAGGATTTGGACCTGGTGGAGTGCCACGACGCCTTCACCATCTCCGAGATACTGCATTACGAGGCCCTGGGGCTTTGCCCGCCCGGAGAAGGAGGCCGCTTCGTGGCCCAGGGCCACGCCTCCCTGGGAGGCAGGGTTCCGGTGAACCCCTCGGGCGGCCTGCTCAGCCGGGGGCATCCGGTGGGCGCCACCGGCGTGGCCCAGGTCATAGAAATCGTCGAACAGCTTCGCGGTCAGGCGGGTCCCCGTCAGATCGCCGGAGCCAAGGTCGGCCTGGCCCACTGCATGGGCGGGGACAAGGCGGGGGACACCAAATCCTGCACCGCGGCCATACTCAGCATTTGAAACCCATCACGCCCTAGGAGACGATTGTGCCCGCCCTTATGCATCATGTGTCCGTCTTTGTCAGAGATATGGAGCGCTCCCTGGAGCTGTTCAGCGGCATTCTAGGTATGGAAACGGTCAAGCGGCTGGGCGGAGTGCAAGGCGAGCGCATCTCCACCCTGCTGGGCATAACCGATTTCAGCGCGGATCTGGCCTTTTTAAGGCATCCCCGCCAAAAAATATTGCTGGAGTTGGTGCGCCCGACCGGTCCCTCGCCGAGCCCCCATCCTCAGGGCGCCATGGGCGGTTTCGGCATCAGCCTGACGGTGCCTGATGTGGACGCGGTTCACGCCGACCTGAAACGGGCGGGCTGGATTCCGATCAGCGAACCCCTGGACATGGTGGACCCATCCGGCGCAGCCATGCGGCTTTTTTGCTTTCGCACCGAGGAAGGCATGATGGTGGAGCTCATCCAGCAGGCCGGCTGACGGCGCGGCCGGCCAAGGAGTCAGGCGTCCTTCAGGTTCTCGAAATAATCGATCACGAAGTTGATGTGCGAACGCATGTAGTCGAAGGCGGCGTGGGTGTCGTGGGCCTTTATGGCCGCAAGCACCTTTTCGTGCTGTAGGTGAACCAGGTCCACGTTGACCACGTCTTGGTAGAGAATCTGTAGGTTCTCCCGGATGCCCGCGGCCATGTAGTCGTAAAAGTGCTTCATGAGCTGCACCTGCAAGGGATTCTTGCTGGCGTAGGCGATGCGCATGTGGAAGTAGACGTCCTCGGAGCTGCCCAGCCCACCTTTGTGGATCTGGTCCGACATCTGGGCCAGGCTTTTTTCCAACAGGGAGATGTCCTCGTCATTGGCCCGCCGGGCGGCCAGCACCGCGGAGTTGCACTCCAGGCCCAGGCGCACCTCCAGCAACTGGGTGAGGCTGACGGTTTGTCCCTCCACCATCAGGCCCAGGGGGTTGCGCTCGCCGCCGTCGTGATGCTTGGCCACAAAGGTGCCCTGCCCCTGGCGCTGTTCCACCAGCCCCAAGCTGACCAGGCGGCTGACCGCATTGCGCACCGTGGGACGGCTGACCCCCATCTGCTGGGCCAGTTCCCGTTCGGGGGGCAATTGATCCAAGGGCTTGAGTTGACCGCGAAAGATCATATCGCGCAGTTGTTCAAAGACCTGGTCCGAGATTTTTTTAGGTTGCACCGGTTTGAAGCGGCTCATTATGGCTCCCGGCGTTAGAGGGGTGACGCCAAAATTGGTAATACCTTACACCACCCCCACTACTCGCGTAAATATTATTCCGTTGTGTCCGCCATGGCCAGCCCAAACAAGGGCCACTGGCCGCCGTATCCTCTTTTTTTTAGCGCCCAGCACGCCCTGGGCCAGTCTTTCTTCCGTATAGAGCCGCCGCCGGCAGGGTCGATGCGGCTATTGGTATAATACTTTACCCTAAATACCAATTTACCTTATCGCTCGATCATACTGATTATTTCCAGATATACAACATTTTAGCAGCTACGCCATAAAAAATATGTTGACACCAAAGCCGGTGTTTGCGTATTTATGAAATGGTCTTACCAATTGACCTACGGTAACCGCAAGGCCGCTTGCCCAGGCCGAACCCGATGCGCCCGCAAAGGGGCGTCTCGTTCATATAAACCCGCCCGCGCCGGGGTTGGCGGTCCCTTCGGGGCCCGGCTCGGGTGGAAAGTGACCTGAAAGGCAACGAATGAAGGGAGGTAGGCATGCGTAAAGCAGCCAAACTTTTGATTCTGGCGATGGCCCTCACCCTGGTGATGGCCGCTCCGGGCCTGGTTTCGGCCAAAGAAAAACCCGTTCTGCTCAAGGTACCGGTCACCTTTTCCACCGAACTGCCCGGCCTGGGCTCCACCATCAAATGGGTCTCCGAGCGTATCGGCATCCTGAGTGACGGGGCCATCAAGATGAAGGTCTACGAGCCCAAGAAGCTGGTGGCGCCTTTCGAGATCCTGGAGGCGGTGTCCAAGGGCAAGGTCAACGCCGGATACTCCATGGCCGCCTACTGGGCCGGCAAGATCAACGCGGCCCCCATCTTCTCGGCCATCCCCTTCGGCCCCGACGCCAGCGAATACCTGGCCTGGATGTACTACGGTAACGGACTGAAGTTCTGGCAGGAGATGTACGACAAAAACGGCTACAACGTAAAGGTTCTGCTCTGTGGAGTCATCGCCCCGGAGACCTCCGGCTGGTTCAACAAGGAGATCAACAGCCCCGAGGACCTCAAGGGCCTCAGGATGCGCTTCTTCGGCTTCGGCGGCAAGGTCATGCAGAAGATGGGCGTGAGCACCAGCCTGCTACCCGGCGGCGAGATATTCCCGGCCCTGGAAAAGAAGGCCTTGGACGCCACCGAATTCTCCATGCCCGCCATCGACAAGCGCCTGGGCTTCTACAAAGTCGTCAAATACAACTACTACCCCGGCTGGCACCAGCAGGCCTCCTTGTTCGAGCTGTTGATCAACAAGGAAACCTGGAACGCCATGAGCAAGCACCAGCAGATGTGCCTGGAGATCATAACCCGGGCGGCCACGGCCGATTCCCTGGCCTTCGTGGAGTCCCTGCAGGCTCCGGTTGTCAAGGAGAACGTGACCAAGCGCGGGGTTATCAACAAGTACTGGTCCCCGGAAATGCTGGCCGCCTACAAGAAGGCCTGGATGGAAGTGGTGGAAGAGGAAAAGGCCAAGGACCCCTTCTTCGCCAAGGTTTGGGACGACCTGAGCAAGTTCCGCTCGGAGTACGAGTACTGGTCCTCGGTGGCCTTCCTGCCCCGTCCCGCGCCCAAGCTCAAGTAACCCCGCCCCTAGGGGCGACTTCTCTCCCGGCCGGGGCGGCGGCCAACGCCACCGCCCCGGCCCCCTCGTAGACGGCCCGGCCGGCAGCCGGGCCGCAGCGGAGGCGGCCAATGAGCGGCGAATCCATGGACACACCGGCCATCTGTAAAAAGCTGGACAGCTTCGTCATCAAGGTGGGCAAGACGGCTGCCTGGAGCAACTGCCTGCTGGTGCTGGCCATCATCCTCAACGTGGTGTTGCGTTACGTCTTTGGCAAGGGCCAGGTCTGGCTGGAGGAGATGCAATGGCACCTCTACGGCCTGGCGGTGATGATCGGCCTGTCCTACTCCCAGGCCATGGACTCCCCCATCAGGGTGGACATTCTGCACCAGCGCTTCTCCCGGCGTGGCAAGGCCGCCTGGGAGATCGTGGGCACTCTCTTGTTTTTGCTGCCCTGGGTGGTGGTGCTCATCTGGATGGGAGTGGATTTCTGGACCGAGTCCTGGCGGGTAAACGAGGGCTCCGACTCGCCCCTGGGCCTGCCCTTCCGCTGGATCATCAAGGCGGTGATCCCCATTTCCTTCGCCCTGCTGGGCGTGGCTGCGGTCAGCCGTTTCATCTCCAGCATCGCCGTCCTCATTGCACCTCGGGGGAGCCGCCATGCCGGTTGAAGACTATCTCGTCATCGCAATGTTTTTGACCTTCGTGGCCTTCCTGTTCACCGGCTACCCGGTGGCCTACGTGCTGGGCGGGGTGGGGGTGTTGTTCACGGTGGTCGGCTATTTTTCGGACATGTACTTGGGCACCCTCACCGGCCTGGACCTTATGACCCTGGGCATGGCCGTGAACCGGGTCTACAAGTTCATGGACAACTGGGTGCTGGTGGCCCTGCCCATGTTCATCTTCATGGGCTTGATGCTGGACCATTCCGGCATCGCCGAGAAGATGATGAAGGCCATGCAGAACCTGTTCGGCAAGGTGCGCGGCGGGCTGGCGGTCACGGTAACCATGATCGGCATCATCCTGGCCGCCTCCACCGGCATCATCGGGGCTTCGGTGGTGCTGTTGGGCCTGCTGTCCCTGCCGGCCATGATGGCCCAGGGCTACTCGCGGCCTCTGGCCCTGGGCACCATAGCCAGTTCGGGCACCCTGGGGATTCTCATCCCGCCGTCGATCATGCTGGTGATCATGGCCGACCAGTTGGGCCTGTCGGTGGGCGATCTGTTCATGGGCGCAGTGGTGCCCGGGGTCATCCTGGGAGCGCTCTACATCGCCTTCATACTGGTCTATTGCTTCTTCAAGCCCGAGGTGGCTCCCCTAAGCCCGGACCGCCAGCCTCTTGAGTGGCGCATGGTCTGGGAGGTGTTCAAGACCATCCTGCCCACCGCGGCCCTCATCCTGGCGGTGCTGGGCTCCATCTTCGCGGGCATCACCACCCCCACCGAGGCCAGCGGAGTGGGCGCCCTGGGGGCCACTCTTTTGGCCGCTTACAACAAGAAGCTAAGCTTCAAGGTCATCAAGGAAGTCACCTTCGCCTGTTTCAACACCACGGGCTATATCTTCGCCATCTTCCTGGGAGCCACCACCTTCGCCCTGGTGCTCAGGAGCCTGGGCGGCGACGAATTCATCGAGGCGGCTCTCACCGGCATCCCCCTGGGCCCCCACGGCATCATGGCGGTGATCCTGGCGGTCATCTTCATCCTGGGCTTCTTCCTGGACTGGATCGAGATCACCCTGATCGTGCTGCCCCTGTTGGCCCCGGTGATCAGTTCCCTGGGCATCCATGTGGATGGTCACGGCATCGTGGAAAACCCCGAGTTGGTGTGGTTCGTGGTGCTGGTGGCGGTGAGTTTGCAAACCAGCTTCCTCACACCACCGGTGGGCTTTGCCTTGTTCTATTTAAAAGGCGTCTGCCCACCGGACGTGGAACTCATCGAAATCTACAAGGGCGTGGTGCCCTTCATCATCCTGCAGCTTATCGGCCTGGTGATGGTGGCCATCTGGCCCCAACTGGTCATCTGGCTGCCCACGGTGGCCTACCAATAGGCGGCAGCAAGGAGGGCGGCCATGACCACAGCGGTCAAGATCTTAGCGGCGGTGGACTTTTCCGATTACAGCGGCGACACGGTGGGGGTGGCCGGTGAGCTGGCCCACTGTTTGGGGGGCGAGCTGGTGGCGCTAAACGTGCTGCACCAGCGCATAGTGGATGAACTCAAGTTCATCCAAGGCACCACCGAGTTGGTGCAATGCGAAGAAGTGGTGGCTCAACGCGCCGCTTCCCGCCGTGAACGCCTTCAGGTCTTGCTGGACCAGCACGGCCTGAAGGCCCGCGTTCAGATAGAGGTGGGGGTGCCCTGGGAGGCCATCCTGGACGCGGCCGAGCGCGAGGGCGCGGCCTACATCGTCATGGGCACCAAGGGCCGAGGCGACTTTTCCCGCACCCTGTTGGGCTCCAACGCGGACAAGGTCTACCGCCACAGCCCGGTGACCGTGGTGTCGGTGCGCGGCGAGCAACACCGCAACCACCTGAACCGGTCCCGGGGCGCCCAGGCCTGATGCCCCGCGCCCTGGCCATAGGCGGCCTGCTCCTGGCCCGAGCGGGCGGCGAATCCGGACAAGGAAAGTGACCATCATGAAACCCGAGACAAAAGACCGGCTCCGCTCCATCGTGGGCCAGGAAAATTTCAGCGACCAGCTCATCGACCTGGTCAGCTTCAGTTCCGACGCCTCGGAGCACATCCACCGCCCCCAGGCCGCGGCCTGGGCCACCAGCGCCGAGCAGGTGCAGGCCATCGTTAAGTTGGCCAACGCCGAGGGCTTCCCGGTCACCGTGCGGGGCGCAGGCACCGGGCTAAGCGGCCTGTCGGTGCCCGCCCGGGGCGGCCTGGTGCTGGACCTGAGCCGCATGGACCAGATTCTGGACATCAGCATCACCGACCGGGTGGTGGTGGTGCAGCCCGGGGTGATCTACGCGGACCTGGACAACGCCCTGGCCCCGCACGGCTACTTCTTCCCGCCCGACCCGGGCAGCAGCAAGGTCTGCACCCTGGGGGGCAACGTGGCCACCAACGCCGGCGGCGTAAAAGGGGCCAAGTACGGCACCACCCGCGACTACGTGCTGGGACTCACCGTGGTGCTGGGCGACGGCAGCATCATGCGCACCGGCAACCGGGCCATGAAGAGCGTGTCGGGCTTTGACCTCACCCGCCTGTTCGTGGGCTCGGAGGGGGTTTTGGGCATCGTCACCAAGATCATCCTCAAGATCAACCCCAAGCCCCGGGCCAACGCCACCACTCTGGCCGTGTTCGACGACCTGGAGGACGCGGGGCGCGCGGTGAGCGGGGTCATGGCCAGCGGGATCATCCCCAGCGTGCTGGAGATCCTGGGCCGCGAGACCCTGAGGGCCATCAACCAGAACACCGACCTTAACCTGCCCGAGGTGGATGCCATGCTCCTGGCCGAGACCGACGGCTACACCCAGGGCGAGGCGGACTATCAGATGGAGCGGGTGGTGGAGCAGTTCACGGCTCATCACGCCCGCGAGGTGAAGCAAGCCGAAAGCGCGGCCCAGGCGGCCGAACTGTGGAAGGCGCGCAAGAGCTGCGTCCCGGTGCTGGCCCGGCTCAGGCCCAGCTTCATCCTGGAGGACATCACCGTGCCCATAAGCCAGGTGGCGGCCATGCTGCGCGGGGTGCAGGAGATAGCGGCCCGCCACCAGGTGCAGATCGCCACCTTTGGCCACGCCGGCGATGGTAACCTGCACCCTCAGATTATCTACGACGCGGCCGATCCTGAAGAGAGCAACCGGGTGGAGGCCGCGGTCCACGACCTATTCCAATTGGCCGTGGATCTGGGCGGCACCCTAACCGGCGAGCACGGCATCGGGCTGTCCAAAGCGCCCTACATGGAAATGGAGCACGACCCCGTGGCCATGAAACTGATGCGCTCCATCAAGAAGATCTGCGACCCCAAGAACATCCTCAACCCCGGCAAGATGGCCCTGGACGGATAAGCATGGCTGACCAATATCCCCTCTTGGAAAAATTCCGCGACCAAATCCAGCGCTGCTCGCGTTGCGGCTTTTGCCAGGCCCACTGCCCGGTTTTCGGGGGCACAAGACGCCCCGCCCTGAACGCCCGAGGCAAGATGCTCTTGCTCAAGGAGGTGCTGGCTGGCCGCCTCGAGATGAACCAAGAGCTGGTGGATAGCCTGTTCCAGTGCACCACCTGCGCCTCCTGCGCCACCAACTGCCCCTCTGGGGTGGACGTCCCCGCCATCATCAAGGCGGCGCGCAAGGAGATGGTGAGCCTGGGTACCTGCCACCCCGCCTTCAGCGGCATGGACCAGGTCTTGGACGAGCACGACAATATCTACGCCGAGGACGAGCCCGAGGACTTCGACCGCGAACGTAATCAGAAGGCCGAAGTGGTCTACTTCATGGGCTGCGTGGGCCAGTACCGCGAGCAAGAGGCCACCGAGGCGGCCCTGGACCTGCTGGATCACCTGGAGGTGGACTACACCCTGATCGACGAGGTGTGCTGTTCCGGGGTGCTGGAGGACGTGGGCTTCAGCATCAAGCCCGCCCTGGCCGAGAAAAACATCGAGCGCATCTTGGCCACCGGGGCCAGGACCCTGGTCACCGGCTGCCCCTATTGCTTTCGCACCTTCAGCAAGCAAGAGGCCTACGCCCCGCTAAGGGAGGCTGGGATAGAGATCGTGCACTTGAGCCAGTTCCTGGCAGGGCGCGAGTTGGACCTGCACAGCGACCTGAAGGTCACCTACCACGACCCCTGCGACCTGGGCCGCCACTGCGGCATCTACGAAGAGCCGCGCCGGACCATACAGGCGGTGGCTCCCAACTTCGTGGAACTGGCCGACCACCACCAGGACGCCCTGTGCTGCGGAGCCGGGGGCGGGGTGCGCGGTGCCTACGCCAAGAACTCCCTAGCCATGGCCCGGCGGCGTCTGGCCCAGGTGGAGGACAGCGGGGCGGAGGTGCTGCTCACCGAGTGCAACTCCTGCGTGCACAACCTGTCCAACGCCAAGCTGCGCGCCCAGAAGTTCAGGGTGATGACCACCCCCCAGTTCCTCATGGAGCTTATCGAAGAATCCTGAGCCAAGCGCGAGGAGTCTGTAATGGAGATAAAGGGCTACAACTTCCCAGACGAGCTTTACTACGATCCCGAGCATTTTTGGGTGCGGGCCGAGGGCGACGAGCTGGTAATGGGCATGGACGACTTCGCCCAGAAGCTGGCCGGCGAGATCGTGTACGTACAGCTTCCGGGCGAAGGCAAGAAGCTCAAGAAGGGCAAGAAGCTGGCCAAGGTGGAGTCCGGCAAGTGGCTGGGCAAGGTCCTTTCGCCGGTCAACGGCGAGTTGATCGCGGTCAATGAGGACCTGGAGCTCAAGCCCGAGCTGATCAACCAGGACTGCTACGGCGCGGGCTGGATGTACCGCCTCAAGACCGACGACCTCAGCGAGTTGGGCGACCTGCTGCACGGCGCCGAGGCGGTGGAGCCCTGGGTCAACGACGAGATCGCCAAGCACGCCTCGGAGGGCTAGCTCTTTGGACAACCCCCGCTACAGCAAGGGCCGGCTTTTATCCATGGAGGCCTGCGCCGCCGGCTCCACGCCCGCCTCGGCCAGGCACTCGGTGTAACGAATCAAAAGGTACTGGGAGCCGCTGGCTTGGGACAAAGCCACTCAGGTGACTTTTCGACGAAGCCCTGTTCGCGGTGCAAGGTCTACTTAACTACCGAGCCATATTTCACGATATAAACGCTTGGCGATATAAATCTCGTGGCCTTGGAAATCACCCGCGAGCCCGGCCTGACGGCATTACCGGATACGCACCTAAATTCACGCAAAGGATCAATGAGTCGCGGAGCTACGTAAATTGATGCTGGCCACCTGGCCTGGGCTCGGGGTGATTGTTTTAGTGGACTTCGCCTGCTTTGTGGGCTTGATCGGCTCGCCGCCCAAAGCCTGATACAGGGTCACGTAGTTGATCAGGCGATTGAGCCGATTCGCCAGCAGAGATGTTTCCGTGTCCTGGCGGCTTTCCTGGGCGTCCAGCCAGTTCTGCATGGTGTCCGCTCCCAGGCGGTAACGGTCCTCATAAAGTTTCTCCACCTTGGTGGCGGAATCCAAAGCCTCGGCCAGCTTGGCTCCCTGGGCGGCGTAGTACTGACGGGAAGATAGGGCGTCCTCCACTTCCTTGAGCGCCTCGTAAAGCGCCTGGCGGAACTCCACCACCGATTGTTCGTACTCGGCCTTGGCCAACTTGATGTTGAGCTTCATCTCGTTCCACTGCAGGAAGGGAAAGGTAACGCCGGCCAACAAGGCGGCCACCGGGTTCTGCACCACTTCGACCAAGGCCGAGCTGGTGGAGCCCAGGGTGCCGGTGAGCGTGAAGGTCGGATAATAGCTGACGCGTTTCACGTCCACGTTGAGCAGCGCCTTGCGCAGCCTGAGTTCCGCGGCTCTCAGGTCCGGACGCCTTCCCAGGACCTCGGCGGGCAAGCCCTCCTGCACCGTGGGCAAAGCACCATGCGGCAAGTTTTTCGGGTCGATGACCACCCCCTCGGGCGGCCCATCCAAAAGCACTGCCATGGCGGTGCGCTTTACGGCCAGTTGGCGCAGCAGGTCTTCCTGGTTGGCCCTCAGCTTGGCCAGGTCGCGCTTGGCCTGGAGCACATCTAAGCTGTTGTCTGCCCCTACGCCGTAACGCACCTGGGCCAGCTCCAGAGTTTTGGCGCCACGGGTTATGCTTGCCTGGCCCAGGGCGATGCTCTCGTTGAGATAGGCGATGTCAAAATATAGCTCTGCGGTGGTGCCTATGAGAGACAGAGCCGTGGCCCTGAGGTCTTCATCAGTGGCGTCCGCCTCCCAGGTGGCCATGTCCCGCTCCTTGGCCAGTTTGCCCCACAAATCCACCTCGTAAGCCAAACTGCCGCTGGCCGAGTGGGAAGTGTCGCTGCCGGACTTGTCCAGTTTCTTGCTGTATTCTCCGTTGATCTCCACACTGGCCGTGGGCATGAGGGCATCAGCCTTCAGGCCCGCGGTGAGCCGCGCCTGGCGCACCTTGAAGGCCGCAGCGGCCAGATCGTTGTTGCGCTCCAGAACCGCGGCCAATAAACGCCCCAACTCAGGATCATGGAAGCCCAAGGCCCGCGTGGCCAGAGACTCGGGGCTGAGGCCTTTCAATACCTCGGCGTTTTTGCTCTTGGCCGCGGCGTTTGCGTCCTTTTTCCCGACCTGGTCCGCCTTGGCGCCTTGCCAGACCCCGGGCATGCTTAGCTCCGGCCGCTGGTACGGCGAAGTCGTGGCCGCGCCGCAACCGGCGAGCATGGAGCCTAAAAGGGCCAAAGCCGTCCAACGAAGTATGCGTGATTTCTTTTTCATTCCCGTGCCAAAGCCTCCACCGGATCCAGCTGGGCCGCGTTCTGGGCCGGCAGATAGCCGAAAACCACCCCCACCGCCGTGGCGCAGGCAAAGGCCGCCACGATGGACCAGGTGGAATAGATCATGCTGAAGGAGCTGCCCACCCAGGAGAAGACCACCCCCACCGCCAGGGCCAGGGCTATCCCCAGCACCCCGCCGCAGAGGCACACCAGCACCGCCTCCACCAGGAACTGGCGCATGATGTCGCCGCGCCGCGCCCCCACCGCCATGCGCACCCCGATCTCGGGGGTGCGCTCGGTCACCGACACCAGCATGATGTTCATCACCCCGATGCCGCCCACCACCAGGGAGATGAGGGCAATCATGGAGACCAGCAGACGCATGGTTGCCGTGGTCTGCTCTATGGTCTGGCGGATGGCGTCGGTGTTGAGGGTAAAGAAGTCCTTGCGCCCATGCCGCCTGGTCATCAGCTTGATGATGCCCTGCTCCGCCGCGTCGGTGTCTACCTGCTCATTGACTCGCACGTTGATGGAGCTCAGGTAGCCCTGACCGATCACTCGCCACATGGCCGTGGTGTAGGGAATCCACACCTGGAGGTTTTCGCTGTTGCCGAAAGCGGACTGCTTTTTCTTGGTTACTCCCACCACCCGGGCGGGCACGGTGCCAAGGATAATGACCTTGCCCACCGGATTGGCTTCCAGGCCAAATAGCTTCTTGCGGGTGTTGTAGTCGATCACCACGTCCTGGGCCAATTTCTTCACATCGGCCCGGTCGAAAAACCGCCCCATGGCCAGTTCGTAACCCCGCACCCGGAAATACTGGTCCCCTACCCCCTGGATGGAGCCGGAGAGTGACAGGTTGCGGTAGCGCAAACTGGCGGTTTGGGAAAGCTTGGGGGTCACGCTGTCCACATAGGGCTGCGCCTCCAAGGCGTCCGCGTCGCGGGGCACCAGGGTTTCTATTTTACCGCTGCGCTCATCCCCGAAGTCCTTGCCTGGAAACACCTCGATAGTGTTGGTGCCGATGGAGCTGATGTCCTTGAGGATACGCTGGCTAGAGCCCTCGCCCAGAGCCACCACCGACACCACCGAGGCGATGCCGATGATGATGCCCAGCATGGTCAGAAAGGTGCGCAGGCGGTGGGAGGCCATGGCTAGAAGAGCCATGCGCATGGCCTCGGTGAACTGGTCCCACATGGCGCGCCAGGCGTGGGTGCCGTTCTTGGGCGGTGCGTGATCCACCTTGTGAGCGTGCGGCGAGGAGGGCCGGACATTTTCCGCCGGTTTATCGGAGATGATCTTCCCGTCGCTGATCTCGATGATGCGCTGGGCGTGGGCCGCCACCTGGGGATCGTGGGTCACGACTACCACGGTGTGCCCCTCGGCGTGCAGCTCTTCCAACAGGGCTAGCATCTCCTGGCCGCTGCGCCGATCCAGGGCCCCGGTGGGCTCGTCGGCCAGGATCATTTGGCCACCGTTCATCAGGGCCCGGGCGATGCTCACCCTCTGCTGCTGGCCGCCGGAGAGCTGGCCGGGCCGGTAGTTGAAGCGATCGGCCAGCCCCAGGCGGCGCAGCAGGGACTTACCCCGCTCGCGGCGCTGGCTGCGCTCCCGCCCGGTGTAGATGGCCGGAATTTCCACGTTGCCCACGGCGGTGAGGTCGCTGAGCAGGTGGTAGCGCTGGAAGATGAAGCCGAAGTGCTCGCGCCGCAAGCGAGCCAGTTCGTCACCGTCCATGGTGCCGGTGTCACGGCCCTCGAAAAAGTAGACGCCCTGAGTAGGCCGGTCCAGGCAGCCCAGGATGTTCATGAGGGTGGACTTACCCGAGCCCGAAGCTCCGATTATGGCCACCATCTCACCAGGCTCAATGGTCAGGTCGATGTTTCTGAGCACCGCGACCATGTCCTCGCCGGAGGGGTACTCTCGAAAGACTCCCTTGAGCTTTATCAGCGGAGTATCGCTCATGCCTACAGTCCCATGGGAGAAGGCCGGCGGCTCTGGGAGCTATTGCTCTCGCTGGATGCCGCCAAGGCCTGGCCCACCACCACCCGCTCGCCGGGCTCAATGCCTTCGATGATCTGGGCCTTGGTGCTGTCGTTGATGCCAACCTTCACCCAACGCTGCTCCGGCTTGCCCCCCTTGTTCAACACCTGGACCGAGTAGCGGCCCTTGGCGTCCTTTTCACCCAAGGCAGTGGAGGGGATGGAAACCGCGTTCTTGGCCTCGGTGAGCACGATAGTGCATTGGGCGGTCATATAGATGCGCAGCTTATGGCCCGGGTTGGGCACGTCGAACAGACCGTAGTAGTAAATGGCCGAGCTGGAGGAGGAGGACGAGCTACTACTGCTGCTGGAGCTGGAGGAGGAGTTCGAGTCCTCGTTCTTCACCGACTCGGGGGCCGGGTTGATGGACCGCAGGGTGGCCTGGTAGCGGTGGTCGGGCTCGCCCAGGATAGTAAAATAGACTTTCTGGCCGGGCTTGACCTTGACCACGTCGGCCTCGGAGATTTCAGCCTCCACGGTCATAGTGTCCAGCTGGGCCAGCATGACGATGGTGGGGGCCGACTGACTGGCGTTGACCGTCTGGCCTTCCTTAGTGATCACCGCCACCACCACCCCGTCCATGGGCGCGATGATCTTGGTGTATCCCAGGTTGACCTCGGCGTTGGAGACATTCACTTTGGCCTCGTCGATCTGGGCCTTCAAGGCGGTGATTTCTTCCTTGGCCACGTCTCTGGCGGCCAGGGCGTCTTCATAGTCCTGGCGCGAACCCGCGTCCCTGGCCAGCATCTTTTTGCTGCGCTCCAGGGCGGCCTGGGCTTGGCGCAGGGTGGCCTGTTTGCCGCGAAGCTGGGCCTCGTAGTTGCGCTGGGAAGCCCGGGCGGTCTTCAGGTCGTTCTGCTGGGTCAAGGAGTCGATCTCGGCGATGAGCTCACCTTTTCGCACCTTGTCGCCCAGGGCCACCTTGAGGGACTTGACCTGGCCGGTGGCCCGGGAGCCCACGCTCACCAGCTGGTAGGCCTGCAGCTCGCCAGTGGCCAGCACCGTGTCTTCCATGTCGGTGCGCATCGCCTGGGCGGTGAGGAAGGGCGGGGTATCGGGTTCGGAGAAAAAAAACAGTTTCACCCCCACCCCAATCACGATCACGGCCGCGACGGCCAAAAGCCAGCGCACCCTTTTTGAGGAATTCTTTTTCATGCCCAATCCGCTTGCTGATTCATGCTTACTTCGTATCCTTGCCCATCCGGCCCGCCGAGCGGACCCGCGCCGTAATGGCCCGTTGATAAAAATATAACCACCCCAAGCGGTAAATTCGGTCATGGGATCGCCAGGGATGTGTAAAGATTATGTAAAAGCCATCGCTTCGGCCGGGAGAGGGCTAGAACTATCCAATACAGAGAGGTAATTTTAGCCACGATCAACTCGGCATGGCGGTTCCCCGTCCCCGGCCCAAGGCGCGGCGGCCTGATACCGGAGCGGTACTTATGCGGAGGCACAAGCCGTGGGCAAACCCAACACGTCGGATAAAATTCGCGTCCTGTTAATAGATGACGACGCGGAGCTGGGCTCCATGCTCACCGAATATCTGGGAGCCGAGGGCTTTTCCACCATGGTGGTGTCCAACGGCGAGGACGGGGTGGAGGCCGCCATGAGCGGCGACCACGATGTGGTGATCCTGGACGTGATGCTGCCCAACCTCAACGGAGTGGAAGTGCTGCGCCGCATACGCCAGACCAGCGGCATCCCCATTATCATGCTCACCGCCAAGGGTGATCACGTGGACCGCATCGTGGGCTTGGAGATGGGGGCGGACGACTACGTGCCCAAGCCCTGCTATCCTCGTGAGTTGGTAGCCCGTCTACGGGCGGTGCTGCGCCGCACCGAGGGCAGCGCCACTCCCGGCCGGACGCAGACCCTGGTGCTCGGAGGGTTGCGCCTGGTGCCCGCCCAGCGCCGAGCCCAGTGGGGGGATGAGTCCCTGGACCTCACGGCTACCGAATTCAACCTGCTGGAGGCCCTGATGCGCGGCAGCGACCGGGTGCTCTCCAAGGACGAACTTTCGGAAAAGGCCCTGGGACGCCCCCGTGAACCCTACGACCGCTCGGTGGACGTGCACGTGAGCAACTTGCGCCAGAAACTCTCCGCACTGGCAGGCGAGGCCGTAGAGATAGAAACGGTGCGTGGGGTGGGCTACCGGCTGAGAGGGGAGTAATCATGCGCCTGCGCCTGTTCTGGAAAATCCTCTTCTTGTTCTGGCTCACCTTCATGGTCATCGTGGAGGGAATGTGGGTGGTCTACGCCTTGTACGGCGGCAACCACAAACCCCTGGACGTGGAGGTAGCCGAGCGCTTCTCCCATCAGCAGATAGCCACCGCCCAGGCCGTGTTGCAGCGCGACGGAATCGACTCCCTACGCGCGGTGATGGCAGCCTGGCCCGCCGAGGAACAAGGCTGGCTCACGGTGAGCCCGGCCGGCCAAGCACCGGCAGTCGCACCCAACAAGCCACGGGACCGGTACGCGCTGCCCCCCCTGGAAGTCACGGCTACCGCCCCGGACGGCACCACTTACCGCCTGAGCTATGACCCCAGCGGCTTGCAGGCCCGGTACCGCCCTCCCGGTCCCCTGAGCATACCCCTTCCCCTGGTCATTTTCGGAATGGTGGGAGGCCTGTTGTTCGCTGCGGTTTTGGCCTGGTATCTCACTAAACCCATCCGCCGCCTGCGCGACGGCTTCGCCGAACTGGCCCAGGGCCGCCTGGGGGTAAGGCTCAAGAAGCACATGGGCCGCCGCCGCGACGAGTTGGCCGACCTGGCACGGGATTTCGACTCCATGGCCGAGCGCCTGCAACAGCTCATCGCATCCCGGGAGCGCATGCTGCATGTGGTTTCCCATGAGTTGCGCTCTCCCCTGGCCCGGATCCACCTGGCGGTGGGCCTGGCCCGCCAGGACCCGCTCAGGGTGGAGTCCACCTTGAAACGCATCGAGTTGGAGAGCAAGCGTCTGGACAAAATGGTGGGCGAAGTGCTCACTCTGGCCCGGGCCGAATCCGGCAGCCAGCAATTGGACGATTATTTCGACCTGGCCAGCCTGGCCTTGACCGTGGCTAATGACGCCCGGTTCGAGGCCCAGTCTTCCGGAGTCATGGTGGAGACCAATCTGGGGAAGGAACCCAGCCAGGAACACCCCACGGTCAAAGGCAACGCGGAGCTATTGCGCCGCGCCCTGGAAAACGTGGTGCGAAACGCCATGCGCCATTCCGCTACCGGGCAAACGGTGCGCATCGAAGTTAGCCCCCAGTGGTCGGACAAGCACTTCGTCATCAAGGTTTCCGACGAGGGTCCGGGCATGGAGCCCAAAGCGCTTGAGACTTTTTTCGAGCCATTCGTACAGGGACATGGCTTGGTGGATGGACAGGGATTTGGCCTTGGGCTGGCCATTGCCCAAAAGGCGGTGCAGGCCCATGGCGGCTCAATAAAGGCGCAAAACCGACCCAGCCGCGGGCTCATAGTAACCATCCGTCTGCCCTTCGGCCCTGCGGGGGCCACCTAAGGCAACGGCGCGCTCCTTTGTGTCGAGCCGCCTCTCTGCTCCAGCTGGAAATGGCCAGAGTTAACCATATGCTAAGTACCCTTCACTTCTGGATTGACGATCAAGATTGAAGCCTGTAGGACCAAGGTCAATTCCAGTCTTCTGCATAAGGGTCTTTTAGAAAAAACGAGAGGGGCTTCCCCCCTCCCCCCCCACCCCTCAATTTGGGCAGCCGATGATTATCCACCCGCTATCACTAGTTGGCCTGGGACCACCAGGCGTTCCAGCAAAACAAAGGGGTTAGGCCTTTCAGCCTAACCCCTTGATATTTTTGGTGCGCCCGGCCTGATTCGAACAGGCGGCCTACGGATTCGTAGTCCGGCGCTCTATCCAGCTGAGCTACGGGCGCATATGTATGTCACCCACGGGCAACAGAAGCGGATTATAACAAAAACCTCCGCCTTCGCAAGCCATAATCGGATCTTAGGCCAATTCCTCGGCCGCTTCCCGCATTAGGCGGGCGATGGGCAGCCCCTGGGGGCACGCCGCCTGGGCCGGAGCGAAGTCCATGGCCAGCAGGCTTTCCGGCCCCTGAGGCAGGGCCTGGGCCAGGGTCTGGCGGGCCAGATCCCGGTCGCCGTGGCAGCGGGCGTACATGAGCCCGCGCATCACATCGGCCACCGGCGCGGCACCACTCAAGGCCTCCTCGCACAGCGAGGCGCACCCGGCGCAGTAGCAGCCCTCGGTGGCCTTGGCGTATTCCATTAGGGCCCGGCGGTCGGCGGCGCTCAAGGCGGTGCGGTTCAGGGAGGCCGCCGCGTTGGCCCTGAGTATGGTCACGTTGGCCATCTGGGAGCAGACGGCCGCGATGCGCTTGTCGGTCCACACCGCCAGCATCTTGGCCTGATGGGTGGTGAAGCCCTTCTTGAGGAAGCGACCGGCCAGCTGCATCTCGCCTTCGGTGTCGTCGGCCACCGGCCCGCCGCCCTGGGTCTTCATGGCCGTCAGCCCGATGCCCGCGTCATAGCAGGCCTGCACCGCAGCCTTCATGCTGTCGGTGTGCATGATGCGGTAGTTGTAGGTCATCATAATGCCGTCGATGTAGCCCAGGCCCGGAGCCGCGGCCAGGCAGCTCTCCATGTTGCGGTGGGTGGAGAAGCCGAACAGCTTGATCTTACCCGCCTGCTTCATCTTGGCGGCCCAGGCCTTTATCTCCGGGCGGTCCACGTCGGAGATGTCGCTGATGGCGTGCACGAAGAACATATCCACATAGGAGGTGTGCAGGCGCTCCAGGGACTGGTTCAGCTCGCTCTCCAAATCCTCGGGGGTGCGCTTGTGGGCCTTGGTCACCAGGAAGATGCGGCCGCGTTCTTTGGGGTAGCGCTCCAGAAACTTGCCGATGCCGGTCTCGCTGCGCCCGCCGGTGTAGCTGTAGGCGGTGTCCCAGTAGTCCACCCCCAGCTTGAGGGCCTGGTGCAGCACCATCTGGTTGCTCACGATGTCGAAGATGCCCCCCAGGGACAGGGTGGAGACCTCCACCCCGGTCTTGCCGAAGGGCCGGCGGGGCACCGTGATCTCCCCGGCCGCCTGGGCCGGGGCCGCGCCCGCGCCCACCAGCAGGGACGCCGCCCCCGCCGCGCTAACGGTCTTGATGAATTCCCGGCGGCTGCGCCCGCTCTTTGCTTTGGCCATGTCGCTGAACCTCCCTTGGCTTCACCCAAGCCGGCCGCCTTCCTGGCAGCCGTTTTAGACTATTTAACTATAAATTATAGCAGGCGATTCGGCGGCCATGCGGATGGAACAAGCGCACAATTCCGAGCCGTTTGGTGCTATCCCGGCCCGGCGCCCTTGAGCAGTAGGGAATGGGAGCGCTCCCGTGTGGCGTTTTCCGCGCTCACCCGGATGGCCCGCTTGCCGCTCACCGGGCATTCGTGCTGGCAGATGCCGCAGCCGGTGCAGCGGGCCGGGTCCACGTAGGGCCGCTGCAAGCGTACCGCCACGCTGAGCGGAGTGCCGGGTGCTGGGGTGCGCCAGTCGGTTCCGTGGGTCAGGCCCAGGCTGTGCGCGCCGTTGGCCACGATGCGAGCCCGTTCCGCGCCCGATTGCAGGTAATAGTCGCCGCTGGCCAGGGCCGCTGGCTTGAGCGCCTTGCCGCTCACCGCCAACTCGTTGCCCGAGCTTGGCCCGGCGATCAGGCCGCCCAGCACCGTCTCCCAGGCCACCCGAGTGAAGATGGCCTTGGGGCTCACCGGGCAGTTTTCCTGGCACACGATGCAGGGTCGGTCCATGGCCCAGGGCAAACAGCGGCCCCGGTCCAGGAAGGCGCTGCCCAGGCGGATGGGCCCCTGGGCGGCGTACTCGCCATTGCCCAGCTTTTCGTCCAGGGTGATGGGCCGGATGGCCGCGCTGGGACAGACGTGGGAGCAGGCGGTGCAGCGGGGCTGGCAGCCGCTGGTGCCTATGGTCATGTTTAGCACCGGGGTCCACAGGGCCTCCAGCCCGAAGGAGGGCCCGGCCGGTTGCAGCACCCCGGTGGGGCACACCCGCATGCACTGGCCGCAGCGCAAACAGCGGCGCAAAAACTCGTCCTCGGGCAGGGAGCCGGGCGGGCGAATCAGGGCCGGGTTCCAGCCCGGCCCCAGCACCCCGCTCAGGCTCAGGATGGGCGGGGTGACCAGCCCAAGGCCCAACCCGGTCAGCACCCGGCGGCGGCTCAGGTCCGGGGCGGCCTCACCCCCGGCCGAAGGCTTGACGGCGAAGGTGATGTCGTTCTCCGGGCAGCCGTCCAGGCAGTTCAGACACAGCACGCACTCGGCCGGGCGCAGACGCCCCGCCGGACGGGCCGCGCCGGAGCAGGCTCCGTCGCAGCTCAGGCAGGCCCCGCAACGGGCCCGCTTCTTGCCCACCCGCCACAGGGCGTGGCGGCCCACCAGGCCCAGCAGGGCCCCGGTGGGGCACACAAAGCGGCAGAAAAAGCGGGGCCGCCACAGGTTGAGCAACAGAGCGGCCAGGAACACCGCCGCTATGAGCCCGGCCCCTTGGTAAAAACGGGGCACGGGCCAGGCCACCCGAGCCGGGGCGTCGACCAGGGGCAACAGCACCAGGTTCACCGAGCGGGTTACCAGGGGGATGGGGTCCAGCAACCCGGCCAGGAGCCAGGCACCGCCATGAGGGGCCAGCAGGCTCCAGGCCACCCACACCGCCAGGACCAGGCCCACGGCCAGGGCGTAGGCGCGCCCACCCTGCCCTTGGCGGGTGGCCAACAGAACCAGGCCCAGCGCCAGGGCTCCGGCCAGGGAGGCGGCCACCTGGCCCAGGGCCAAACGGGCGGCCAGGTCGCTCATGGCCGCGCCCAGGAAAAAGGCCAGCAGGAAGTATTTGATCTGCTGGGCCGGATGGGGGGCGTTGCGTTGCACCCGCTCCTTGAGGGGCTTGCTGCGCGCCCCCAGCCAGCCCACGAACTGGTGCATGGCCCCAAAGGGGCAGACCCAGCCGCAGAAGAAGCGCCCCACCAAGAGGGTCAGGGCCAGCACCGCCGCACCCCACCACAGGCCCGCGTAGAGCGAGCCCGAGGCCAGCAGGCTGGTCAGCCCGGTGAGGGGGTCCAACTCCAGGAACCAGTTAATCGGCCAGCCCCGGAGCTGCCACAGGCGCTCGCCCACCGTGGCCACCACACAGAACCACAGGAACAGGGCCAGGAAGAAGCCTTGGCTTATGCGCCGGGTGGTGACGATGCGCATCAGCCCAGCTCCACCTTGGTGGGGTTAAGCGACTCATAGTCAGTGGTGCCCACCCCGGCCTGGGCGGCCAGGCCCAGCCAGGCCACCTGGGCGGGCTTGAGCCCCAGTAGGCCCACGGCCACCGAGTCCACGGCCACCTGGTCTGTCCCCAGGATCAGGGTGTCGGTGGGCCTCAGGTCCTCCAGGGAGCCGCCGGTGGGGCCGTTGTGGGCCAGGGTGGCCACCCCGTCGGCGATGACCAGGCTGGGGGCCACCATGCGCCCCAGCTCGGAGATGATGCCGTTGATGTCCTGGTGGAACACGTTGCGCCGGCCTCCCAGCAGGCCGTACCAGTTTTTCATGGTCACCGAGGCCTGACTGCGGTGGTGGTCCTTAACCGGGGCCAGGCCGATGAGCCGGTCCGCCCCGGCCAGGGGGCCGTACATGAGCGGCCAGTCCTTGATGAGCCTGCCGCCGGGCAGGGTGTAGGGGCGGAAGGCCCCAGGATGGGGCAGCACCACCTCGGCCCCGGCGGCGCGGGCGGCCGGGCCGATGCCCGACAGCTCGAAGCAGGAGGCCGGGTCGTTGATGGGGTTGTCGGTGACCACCACTTGCCTTGCCCCGACCTTCAAACACAGGCGCACCAGCTCGGCCACCAATTCGGGGTTGGAGGTGGCCCCCAGGGCCGGAGGAGTGGCAAAGGCCGCGTTTACCTTGATGACCACCTTGTGTCCCGCCCCCACGAAGGCCCCAATGCCCCCCAGGGCCTCCAAACCGGCCCTGAGGGCCGGCACCCGGTGGCTGCTTTTGATCACCGCCAGGCGCTTCTCAGTGCCCTTCACGGCAAAGGAGGGCAGCTTCACGCCCTCGGCCTGACCAATGTTCGCGCTCGGCCCTTGGCCGTCATGGGCCCACCAGCCCAAGGCCCCGATGGCGGCCACTCCCAGGCCCGCCTTGCCCGCGCGCAAAAGGAAGCGGCGGCGATCCATGTCAGCATCCCGGCTCATGGCTGGGCCTTCTCCAGGGCCTGGCGCAGGCGCTGGGCCAGGGCCTCGGTGGCGGCGCGGTCCTCTGAGCCGCGCACTCCGGCCAGGTAAGGCCCCTGGGCCCAGAACAGCTCCCAGGCCCCGAAGACCTCCACCAGGTTCGCGCCGGGCAGACCGGCCGGGGCGGGCTGGGGGGCGCCGCCGTTGTCCTTAAGGAAAGCGGCGTAGGCCGCGGCCTGCTCTTGGGCCGTGGCCGGGTCGGCCCGGCGGGCCAAAAAGGCCATCAGCTCCCCGCCGCCTTGGGGATAGGTGGCGATGAAAATTTCATTGAGCCCGGCCATGCCGAAGGCGTCCTTGGCCAACAGCACCACCGAGCCCGCCTTCATGCCCTGGGCCGGGAACAGCCCGGCCTCGCCGGGCGCGGCGCTGGGCGCGGCGGGCAGCTTGGCCAGCAGGGCCTGGGCCGCCTGGGTGAGGCCCTGCTTGAGGGCCGGCTCGGGCAGAGAGGCCACCGCCTCCAGGTAATAAGGCCCCTGGGCCAGGTACAGGGCGTTGCTGGTGGTGTAGGCGTTGGGGGCGAGCCCCGAGTCTTGGGCCCCGGTGCGGCGCTGGTTGCTGAACACGCTATAGGCGGCGCGGGAGTCCTTCATGCGGTAGAGCATCAGCTCCAGCCAAGCGGCCGGGCGGCCGGCCAGTGCGTAGCGCCGAGCCGCCATGCTCTCAAATCCGGCGGCCAGGTAAAGCTCGGCCTTGCCGTCGATCTTGTCGGAGAGGGTGGCCGGGGTGAAGCCCTCGCCCGGCCCCAGGGGCGTCAGGCCCGGCACGGCCAGATCGGCCAGCATCCCCGCCCCTCCCCCGGCAGCGCCGCCCCAGCCCCAGGAGGCGGGGTCGTAGCGTCCCTGCTGCCAAAACACCACAGCGGCCACCAGGGCCAAAAGCCCCAGGACCGCCATGCTCAGTAGGCGTTGGGTCAGGCTGGATTGGGACCGGCTCAGCTCCATGGGCCAAACTGCTCCCGCGCTCACGCTCCACTAAGGTTTAGGACTGGCCACTGGCCATGGCCTAGGCCCCGCCGCTTTAGCGGGGCCGACGGCTACGGCTGCGGCTACGGGCGGCAGGCTTGTCGCCGGTACGGGGCCGCCCACCGCCTCCCCTGCCCCCGCTGCGACCATCACGTCCACCGCCACCGCCGCGCCCCTCACGGGCGGGCCGGTAGGGCCGCCGGTAGGCCGGGGTGTCGTCGGGCAAGAACATGTCCTCGTCGGCGAACATCACCGGAATCTTGGCGTCCAGGTACTCCTCCACATAGGGCAAATGGGTGGCGTACTCGTCGCAGCACAGGGTTATGGCCTTGCCCACCGCTCCGGCCCGGGCGGTGCGGCCGATGCGGTGCACGTAGTCCTCGGGGTCGGCGGGCACGTCGAAGTTGATGACGTGGCTCACGTCGTCGATGTGCAGTCCGCGGGCGGCCACGTTGGTGGCCACCAGGATCTTGAGGTCGCCCTTCTTGAACTGCTCCATGAGCTTCATGCGCTTGGGCTGGGTCAGGTCGCCGCTGATGCCCTCGGCGGGCAGGCCGTGGGCCTGAAGCTTGAAGGTGAGCATGTCCACCACGCGCTTGGTGTTGGTGAAGATCATCACCCTGGTCCAGTCCTCTTTTTTGAGGAGGCCCAAAAGCAGGTTGAGCTTTTCCGTTGCCGAGCAGTGGTACATCTCCTGGGTCACCTGGGCCACGGTCTTGGTGTCGGGTATCACCGACACCCTGGTGGGCAGGTTCATGAACTCGTAGGTGATCTCCGAGACCTTCCAGCCCAGGGTGGCCGAGAACAGCATGCTCTGGCGCTCACGGTAGGTGGGCAGGCGCCGGAGCACCCAGCGCAGGTCGTCCACGAAGCCCATGTCGAACAGGCGGTCCGCCTCGTCGATGACCAGGTACTTGATCCCACGGGGGTCGAAGATGCGCTGCTTCATGTAGTCGATGAGCCGCCCCGGAGTGGCCGCCACCAAATCCACGCCGTCCTTGAGGGTCTCGGCCTGCTTGCGGTAATCCACTCCTCCGAACACGGCCAGCATCTTCAGGTCCATGTGCCGTCCGATGTCCTTGGCGTCCTGGAGGATTTGCATGGCCAACTCGCGGGTGGGGCTGATAATCAGCACCGAGGGCCCTTCGCCGGGCCGCCGGTCCTTTTGCCGGGCCAGGTGGGCGAAGATGGGGACCAGAAAGGCCGCGGTCTTGCCGGTGCCGGTCTGGGCCTCACCGGCCACGTCCTGACCCGCCAGGCCCAAGGGGATGGCCTTTTCCTGGATCAGGGTGCAGCGCTCGTATCCCGAATCATGCAGGCCGTTGAGAAGCTCCGGGGGCAGGTCGAAGTCGGCGAAGGGCACGCCCACGGGCGCTTCGGGGGTGCGCTCGGGCTGGGCCTGCAACTCGGGATTTTCTTCTTTACTCATTCTTTAGGGGTGTTCCTTTGATTGGTTGGAGAACTTTTTACGCGGGCGTAGTCCTTGTCCCGGATGTCTATCCAGGTGCGGCAGCCTTCTTTTTTGCAATCCACGGCTTCGGAGAAGAAGACCATCTTGTTGTCAAGGAAGTAAACCCAGTGAGGGCTGGCCTGGGCATTGGTCCAGCCCACTTCGCTGATTCCCAGAGTGAACACGCCAGTGATAGCCCGGGCGGCGGCCGAACTGGGGCAGGCGGGTATCTCGGGCACCAGTTCGTATTCCAGGACCAGGTAATCCCGCTGGTGACCCGGAAAACGTACCCGTTTGATGTGCTTGGGTTCGCCCAGCTGGGCGGTGACCTGCGCGGGGGTCATGCCCGGCTGGATTTTGCCCACTTCATCGCTTGCGTAGTGCGCGCATCCGGCGGCCAACGCCAGGACTGCGATAATCAGCCAATGTATCAGGCGCATCGTCTTAATCCCACTCATAAACGTCGGCTTCCCATGCGGGCGGCCCGCACCGCCACTAACTCGGCGACGATGCTTATGGCGATCTCCTCCGGGGTTTCCGCCCCGATGGCCAGCCCGATGGGAGAGTGCACTTGTTCCAGTTGCACGGAGGTGAATCCCTCTTCGCTCAGGGCCTTGTAGATCATGGCCCGTTTGCGCTTGGAGCCGATCATGCCCACATAGGCGGCGTCTTGCCTAAGCGCCTGGGCCAGGACCTCCTTGTCGTAGAGGTGGCCCCGGGTGACGATCACGATGTAGGCCTCCGGGCCCAGGCTCTCGCCCGCCAGAACCGTTTCCAGGGGGCGGTTCCAAATCTGCCGGGCCTGGGGAAAGCGCAGGCGGTTGGCCCACTCGGGCCGGTCGTCGGCCACCACCAGGCCGAAACCCGCCATGGCCGCCAGGGGGGCCAGCTTCTGGCTCACATGCCCCCCGCCGAAGATATAGACCACCGGCTGGGTGGCGATGGGCTCCAAAAGCAGCGGCGCGGGCAGGGAGGCGGCTCCGGGGCCATCCCACAGGCGCTGCACGCTGCGCCCGGCGGCATCCAATTCCCGGCCCAGGGCGGCCAAGAGGCCGTCGGCCAGGGGCAGGGAGCCAAGGGCGGGCTGTCCGGGGCGCAGCAGAAGCTTGCGGCCGGAGGCCTTGGGCTCGCCGCCATCGATCATCAGGGTGGCCAACAGGGCCCGGCCGCCGTCGCCCGCAGCCTGGGCCGCGGCCTGGTACAGGGCCAGGGTTTCCGGGTCGTCGGCCGAGACCGGGTCCAGGAAAAGGTCCAAGTCGCCGCCGCAGATCATCTCGGTGTCGGCCACGTCGGCGCCCATGAGGCGGTAGTGCATCAGCTCGGAGCGTCCCCGCTCCAGGACCGATCCCGCCTGCTCAATGACCTGGGCCTCGAAGTTGCCCCCACCGATGGTGCCCCAGAACTCGCCGCCTTGGCGCACGAAAAAGCGGCTGCCCGCCGAACGCGGAGCAGAGCCTTTTTGTCCGATTATGGTGGCCAGACACAGGCTGTTGCCCTGGGCCAGTTCTTGGCTAACTGCTGCCAGAAAATCACGCATAGCTGTTTTTCACAACGGGCTCGCCCGAGGGCGGCCCGGAAGTAGTTAATATAACTATATACCATCCAGCGGAATTTTACCCAGCCCAGGGGGGCGGCATGGTCTCCTAGCCGGTGGGTGCGTCCGCGGGGGGTCTGGCCACCAGCACCGAGCAGGGAGCCTTGCGGACCATCTTTTGGGCCGTGGAGCCGAACACCGTCTCGGCCAGCCCGCTCACTCCGGTGCTGCCCATGACCAGCAGGTCGGCCTGCTCTTCCTTGGCCAGGCGGGTGAGCTCACGGGAGGGGTCGCCCTCCAACAGGCGGGTCTCCAGATTCACCAGAGGGGCGGCTTGCCGGCGGCGCTCGTCCAGCGCCTTTTGGCAGGATTCCTGAAGGCCCTGGCGCAGGGCCAGGGTGGTCTGGTTGACCACGAACTCGTCCAGCAGAGGGTTGGGGGTGACCAAGGGAGGGAGCACGTGCACCAGCATCAGCCGGGCCTGGTGCTGATGGGCCAGGGAGGTGGCCTGTCGCAAGGCCTCCTCGGCTCCGGGGGAAAAGTCGGTGGCGGCTATGATGCTTTTAAAGCGCATGACAAACCCATCCTAGGGTGTGGAGGGGGCGCTGGTAAGCAGGAACTTGATGTCGTCGTCGGAGAAATAGATACCACCGCCCATGAAGAATGAGGTATTGCCGTCGTCGCTGACGATGTCGTCCACGCCTGCGGAAAGAAAGAAGGAGTTCCAGAAATCGTAGCTGGCCGCGAAGCGCACCCTGGGGTTGGTGTCCTTGCGCCACTCATAGGCCTCCAGGGTCAGCTTGAGCTTGTCGTTGAACAGGTAGTAGTCCGCGCCCAGGCCGCCGGAGGAGGAGAAGATGCCCGCCCTGAGGGTGAGGTCCCAGAAGCGCTTGCCGAACTGCACGTTGAAGGTCAGGTCGTCGCGGTTGTAGGTGACGCTGTTGGTCTGGGTCTTGGTGACCACCCCATCCACGTCCACCGTCTTGTAGTTCTGGGTTTCGGCGCGCTTGCCCCGGGGGTCGTCCACCACACCTATGAGGAAGAACTTGTCGGCCTTGGGCTGGAGCCTGAGGTTCAGCTCGCTCCTGAGCGACTCCTCCTTGAAAATGTACTCGCCCCGGTACTCCACGAAAACCTTCCAGGCGTCGGCCCGGGCCAGGTAGTCGTTTATGCCGGTTAAGGCCTCGTCGATCTTGGTCACCGTGGTGTCGTCGTTGACCAGCTTGCCGATGCTGCCCTCGCCCTTTTCGATCTTCTTGCTGACTTCCTTGAGCGAGGCCAGGGTGGAGTTGAGGTCGTCGATGGTCTGCTTGTTGTTCACCAGCTGGCCGATGGTGCCCTCGCCCTTGTCAACCTTGGTCATCACCGAGTTCAACGAGGCGATGGTTTTTTGCATCTGCACGCTGGCGATCTGGAAATTCTTGATGGTTTCGCTCAGCGCCTTCTTGTTGTCGCTGGAGAGCTCGCTGAGGTCGCCGGTGAAGCGGTCCATGTTGGTCACGATGCGGTTCAGGCGCGCCTCGTTGGTGGAGACCACCGTCTTCAGGCTGCCGGTAAGCTCGCGCAGGTTGGCCAGGGCCTCGCTGATGTTGCGGGTGGACTCGGGCGAAGCGATGGAAACCTTGAGTGATTCGGTGATTTGGCGGATGTTGTCGGCCACCTCGCCCACCCGGGCCATAACCTGGTCCAGGTCGGTGGGCACGCTGGCTCTGGTGATCTGCTGGCCGTCTTTCAGCTTGGGAGCGGCCGGGGTTCCCGGCTCCATGGCCACGTACTTGTCGCCCAGCACCCCTCGGGTGCGGATGAGGGCGTTGACATCCTGGGCCAGGGGAACGTCCTTGGAGATCATCATGGTCACCCTGGCCTTGCCGTTGTCCAGGGCGATCTTCTCCACCTGACCGATCTGGATGCCGGCCATCTCCACCGGGGCCATCTTCTTGAGACCCGTGGCCTGGTCGAATATCGCGTAGACCTCGTAGCCCTCGGGCCCGCCGATCTTGAAAGATCCCAGACGTATGGTCATGTAAGCTAAAACGGCCAGTCCCACCAGCACGAAGATGCCGACTTTGGCCTCTGTGGAAACTCCGGACATGATGCCTCCGGTGAATGCGGCTCCTAGTATATAACGTATCCGGTCCTGATTGCCGGTTTATATAACCTCTATAGGTCCTTCGGGCCGCCCGTGGATAAACTGCTGCACCACCTCGTCGGAACTGTCGCGTATCTGGTCCGGGGTGCCTTGCGCAATGATTTTGCCCTGATAGAGCATGGCGATATTCTGGCCCACCAGATAGGCCCCCTCGATGTCGTGGCTGATGACCACCGAGGTTACCCCCAGCTTCTCCTGGGTGTCGGCGATGAGCCGGTTGATGGCCGCCGACAGCGGCGGGTCCAGGCCGGTGGTGGGTTCGTCGTAGAGGATTATCTCCGGCTCCAGGGCTATGGCTCGGGCCAGGCCCACCCTCTTGCGCATGCCGCCGGAGAGCTCGCTGGGCATCTTGTGCTCCACCCCCGGCAGGCCCACCATGGCCAGTTTTTCCGAGACCTTCTCGCGCACCTGCTTCTCGCTCAGGTTGGTGTGCTCCCGGAGGGGGAAGGCCACGTTGTCCATCACGGTCATGGAGTCGAACAGGGCCGCCTCCTGAAAGAGCATGCCAAAACGCCGCCGCACCTCATTGAGTTGATGGTCGCCCATGCGCACGATGTCCTCGCCATCCACCATCACTTGGCCCTGATCCGGTTTTATCAAGCCGATCATGTGCTTGAGCATCACGCTCTTGCCCCCGCCGGAGCGGCCGATGATCACCGTGGTCTGGCCCTTGGGAATGCCCAGGTTGATCCCCTTAAGAACCTGTTGGGACCCAAAGGACTTGTAAATGTCCGCCAGCTCGATGATGTTGCCGTTTTCGCTCATAAGTTCCTAGAACATAATCGCGGTGAGCACGTAGTCCGAGGCCAGGATCAGCACGCTGCCCAAAACCACCGCGCGGGTGGTGGCCCGGCCCACGCCTTCGGCGCCGCCGGAGGTGTAAAAGCCCTTGAAGCATCCCACCAGGGAAAGGATCAGGCCGAAAAAGGCCGCCTTGACCAGGCCCATGGAGATGTCGGAGAAGTCCATGTATTCGATTATCTTTGAGATGAAGATGCCGTGGTTGATGCCCAAGAGCCCCACCCCCACCACGTAGGCCCCCACGATGCCCACGAAATCGGCGATGACCGTGAGCACCGGCAGCATGGCCACCGAGGCTATGATGCGCGGAACCACCAAGTACTGCACCGGGTTGACCGCCATGACGTACAGGGCGTCCACCTGCTCGGTGACCCGCATGGTGCCCAGCTCGGCGGCCATGGCGCTGCCCGCCCGGCCGGTGACCATCAGGGAGGTGAGCACCGGGCCCAGCTCACGGGTCAGGGCCAGGGCCACGGTGGAGCCCACCAAGCTCTCGGCCCCGAACAGGGAGAATCCGTGGTAGCTCTGCAGGGCGAAAACCCCGCCGGTGAAGGCCCCGGTGAGGACGGTGACGCCCAGGGAGCCGATGCCCACGAATTCCATCTGCTTCATGACCAGGCTGAAGCGAAACGGCGGGCGCAACAGCCACAACACCGACTGAAGGAAAAGCAGGAGCAATTCGCCGGCTTCGTCCAGCCAGCGAAGAAATTTTCCTCCCACATATTCCATCGGGCGCATAAAGCCCATGGCAGCTTCTTCTCCGCGGCGGCACCGGGGATTGTGCCGATAAGGGTTCAACGTTTCCCACTATATGGCTCCCTGGGGATGCCGTCAAGAAACGATGGCGTAACAATGGCATTCCCGCTCCGGCGGCCTTGACGCTGGCCCACCCACTTGATAGTGTTGCAGCGTGGGCCGGGGGGTGCCTCCAAGGAGGCTGAGAGCGACGCTCAGGCGGCGCGACCCCTAGAACCTGATCCGGTTAATTCCGGCGTAGGGAACGGCTCGCCCGTTTAAGGAGCTTTTTGAGCACCCTGACCGAGCGGGGCCGCCGACTACGGCGGCCCTTCACTATTTTTATGGGAGGTTCCCGCAGATGACCCCAGCAAGGGTCTTGATCATAGCCGGTTCCGACAGCGGGGGCGGGGCCGGCATCCAGGCGGATATCAAGGCGGCGGCGGCCCTGGGGGCCCACGCCATGACCGTCATCACCGCCCTGACCGCCCAAAACACCCGCGAGGTGCGCGGAGTGCACCCGGTGCCCCTGGACTTCGTGGAGCAGCAGTTCGCCGCCGTGGCCGAGGACATCGGCATGGACGCGGTGAAGACCGGCATGCTGCACTCGGCCGAGCTGGTGGAACTGGTGGCCGGGCTGCTGGCCCTGGTCAAGGTTCCGGTGGTGGTGGACCCGGTGATGGTGGCCAAGGGTGGCGGCCGCCTGTTGGACCTCGAGGCGGTGGATGCGGTGAAAACCAAGCTTCTGCCTCGGGCCACCCTGGTCACCCCCAACCTGGACGAGGCCGAGGCCCTATTGGGGCGGCCGGTCCGGGACCGGGCGGCCATGGAAGCGGCGGCGGTGGAGTTGGTCTCCCTGGGGGCGAGCGCGGCCCTGGTAAAGGGCGGGCATCTCGCTGGCCAACCGGGGGACCTGCTCTTTGACGGCAAGCAGAGCTATTTTTTCAGCGCCCCGCGCATAGACAGCCCTCACACCCACGGCACCGGCTGCACCCTGGCCTCGGCCATCGCCTCGCTCTTGGCGCAGGGCTGGGACCTGGCCCCGGCGGTGGAACGGGCCCGCCTCTTGGTGCGCCGTGCCATCACCGGAGGGCTGGTGCTGGGCCACGGCCACGGCCCGGTGAACGCCCTGGCCGACCTGGGGCCGCGCCTGGAGCTGGGCCCCTGCCTGGCCGAGATGGACGCGGCCATCGAGCGCATGGAGGGGGTGCCCGGCCTGGGGGACATGATCCCCGAGGTACGCGGACAACTGGGCTACGCCCTGCCTGGGGCCGAATCGGCGGCCGAGGTGCTGGCCGTGGCCGGGCGCATCACCAACATCGGCCCCCTGCTCAAGGCCGCCGGTCCGGTGCGTCCCGGCGCCAGCAGCCATGTGGCCAAGATCGTCCTGGCGGCCATGGCCGCCGACCCCACCATGCGCGCCGCCATGGCCTGCCGCTTCGACGAAGCCTTGGTTGAGCGGGCCAAGGACCTGGGCTGGACGGTGGGCGAGTTCTCAAGGGCCGACGAGCCCCCCGAGGTGAAACAGCGGGAAGGATCTTCCCTGGAGTGGGGCACCACCAACGTTATAGAGCGCCTGGGCCTGGTGCCCGAGGTGATATTCGATCGCGGCGAGTCCGGCAAGGAGCCGGTGCTAAGGCTTTTGGCCCGTAATCCGGGCGCAATCGTGGATCGGCTGCTATTGCTGGCCGGCCAGGGAGCATTATCATGAGCGAAACTCAACTGCAAGCGGCCCGGGCAGGCAAGATCACCCCGGCCATGGAAAAAGTTGCCGCCATCGAAGGGCAAGACGCCGAAAACATCCGTGAGCTGGTGGCCCAGGGCAAAATAGCCATCCCGGCCAACCCAGGCCACACCCGCCTGGTGCCCTGCGGGGTGGGCCAGGGCCTTACGGTAAAGGTCAACGCCAACCTGGGCTCCAGCCCGGACCGCTGCGATACGGCCGAGGAGGCAGAGAAGCTCTCCGCCGCCCTGGAGGCCGGGGCCGACGCGGTGATGGACCTTTCCACCGGCGGCGACCTCACCGCCATGCGCCGCCAGGTCCTGGACCTGAGCCCGGTGCCTGTGGGCACCGTGCCCATCTACCAGGCCGCGGTGGAAGTGACCGCCGAGGGCCGGGGCATCATCGACATCACCGCCGAGGACCTGTTCCGGGTCATCGAGCAGCAGGCCGCCGAGGGCGTGGATTTCATGACCGTGCACTGCGGGGTCACCCGCGCGGCGGTGGACCACCTGCGCACCGAGGGGCGCATCACCGACGTGGTGAGCCGGGGCGGCTCCTTCCTGACCTGCTGGATGCTGGCCAATGAGAAGGAAAACCCCCTGTACGAACAGTATGACCGGCTGCTGGACATCTGCGTTAAACACGATGTGACCCTGTCCCTGGGCGACGGCCTCAGGCCCGGCTGCCTGGCCGACGCCACCGACCGGGCTCAGGTCAGCGAGCTGATCACCCTGGGCGCCCTGACCCAGCGGGCCTGGGACGCGGGGGTGCAGGTGATGATCGAGGGGCCGGGCCACGTGCCCCTGGACCAGGTGCAGGCCAACGTGGTTTTGCAAAAGCGCCTGTGCCACGGCGCGCCCTTCTACGTGCTGGGCCCCCTGGTCACCGACATCGCCGCCGGGCACGACCACGTGGCCTGCGCCATCGGCGGGGCCTTGGCCGCCTGGGCCGGAGCCGACTTCCTGTGCTACGTGACCCCCAGCGAACATCTGGCCCTACCCGGCCCCAATGATGTATATGAAGGAGTTATAACCACGCGCATCGCGGCCCACGCGGCTGACATCGCCAGGGGCAATCAGGCGGCCATCGCCCGGGACCGGGCCATGGCCCAGGCCCGCAAGGCCATGGACTGGAACGCCATGTTCGAGCTGTGCCTGGACCCCAAGACCGCCAAGGCCATGCGCGCGGGCAGCCCTCCGGGCGAAGAGGAGGTCTGCACCATGTGCGGCAAGTACTGCGCCATGAAGCTGGTGAACGAGCATTTGCACGGAAAGGAATAAGCCATGGGTCTGGTGATCTTCAGCGACTTGGACGGAACCCTACTGGATCACCACACCTATTCCTATCAACCGGCCCTGCCCGCCCTGGAGGAGCTGAAGCGCCGGGGCATCCCCCTGGTGCTGTGCTCCTCCAAGACTCGGGCCGAGATGATCCCCCTGCACGCCGAGTTGGGCCTGGACGCGCCCATCATCACCGAGAACGGCGGCGGGGTCTTCGCCCCGGAGGCCAACCCCGTGGCCAAGGGCGATGCCTGGCGCGACGCGGGCGAGGGATGGCTGGTGTTGGAGATCGGCCTGCCCATCGACGAGCTGCGCCAGCGCATGGAGGGCTTCAAGGACGAGCTGGGCCTCAAGGGCTTCGCCGACCTGAGCAACCACGAGGTGGCCAAGCTCACCGGCCTTAGCAAGGAGCAGGCGGCCAGAGCCCGCGAGCGGGAGTTCAACGAGCCCCTGCTGCCCCCGGCCGACGATGATGCGGGCAAGGCCCTCGCCGAGGCGGCCGAGGAGGCGGGCCTGCAACTCACCCAGGGGGGCCGCTTCTGGCACCTGATGGGCGGGGGCGACAAGGGCAAGGCGGTGCGCCTGCTCTCGATGCTCTACGCCAAGCGCGATCCCGAGTTGAAGACCATGGCCCTGGGCGACGCTCCCAATGACCTGAACATGCTCGAAGCGGTGGACAGGCCGGTGCTGGTGGCCCAGCCCGGTGGCGGCCACGCCGAATTGGCGCTGGAGGGCCTTATCCTGGAGCCCCTGGCCGGGCCGGCGGGATTCAACCACGCGGTGTTGGCCGCCCTGGAAGAGCTTCGTTGACCACCGCCCAAGCATCCACCGCCGGACAAGTGCTGGGCCTGCTCCTACGGGGCAACGGCGAGCGCTCGGGCCAGGAAATGGCCCAGCGCCTGGGCATCAGCCGGGCGGCGGTGGCCAAGGTCATCTCCGCCCTACGGACCCAGGGCCTGGAGATAGAGGCCGCGCCCCGGCGGGGCTACCGCCTGGTGAGCGAGCCGCCCCTGCTCTTGCCGGCCATGGTGGAGGCGCGCCTGAAGCCGGGCTCCCTGGGCCTGCCGCTGATCCACTTCCCGGAGATAGACTCCACCAACCTGGAGGCCCGCCGCCGAGCCGAGGCCGGGGCGCCCCATGGAACCTGCCTGGTGGCCGAGCACCAGAGCGCGGGCCGGGGCCGCCTGGACCGCCGCTGGCAGGCCCCCAAGGGCAGCGCCCTGCTGTTTTCCATCATCCTGCGCCCGGTGCTGGGGATACGGCGGGTGTTCGCCCTGAACAACCTCATCTCCCTGGCCGTGTGCCGGGCCCTGGAAAAGCACGGCGGGGTGGAAGCGGCCATCAAGTGGCCCAACGACGTGTATCTAGAGGGCAAGAAGCTGGCCGGGATGCTCACCGAGTTCACCAGCCGGGCCGAAGCGGTGGAGTACGCCGTAGTGGGGGTAGGGCTCAACGTGAACCAGGAACCCGACTGGCTGGCCGGACTGGACCAACCGGCCATGAGCCTGATGGCCGCCACGGGACACGCCTGGAACCGGGCCACCCTCTTGGCCCAGATTCTGGAAGAGATGACCGCCCTACACGATCACTTCATGGCCGGGGGCGGCGATGAGATGGCCCAGGAATACGCCCAGCGCTCCTTGATCCTGGGCCTGGAGGTCACGGTGCGCGAGGGCCAGGCGGTGCGCCGGGGCAAGGCGGTGGGTTTCGCCCCGGAAGGGTCCCTGCTCCTGGAAGAAGACGGCGAGATCAACCCCATCCACCACGGCGACGTGAGCCTTTTGGACTGGGAGGTCCTGGCCTAGAATCCACGCTCCCGCCCTTGGCCCAAGCACCTAATCACCCTTGCCAAGTCCGGCCTTGCCTGGTAGATTGTCAACCGTTTATCAAACGAGGTTGACAATCATGCTTCCTGATTTTTCCACAGACATAAGCCAAGCTATTCAAGAGGTTATGGACGGCGGCCTTTTGGAGCCCGAAACCGCCGCCGCCTGGCTGGAGGTCGGCAACCTGGCCGTGGTTAGCCAACTTTTGGCCGCGGCGGGCCGCCTGCGCGGGGCCCACGAGGGCGACGTGGTGGAGTTTTGCGCCATCGTCAACGCCCGCTCGGGCCACTGTTCCGAGAACTGCGCCTTTTGCGCCCAGAGCGCCCACCACAACGGCCCGGCCGAGGTCTATCCCCTGATGAGCGCCGAGGAAATGGTGCGCCGGGGCCGCGCCGCGGCCGAAGCCGGAGCCCAGCGCTTCGGCATCGTGACCAGCGGCCGGGAGTGCCCCAAGGGCGAGGCCCTGGACGAGATCTGCCGGGCGGTGGAGGTCTTGACCAGCGAGAAGGTCATCGCCCCCTGCGCCAGCCTGGGGCTCATCGACGAGGCCCGGGCCCGCCGCCTGGCCGACGCGGGCCTGGTGCGTTACCACCACAACCTGGAGGCCGGGCCCAGCTTCTTCCCCCGCATCTGCACCACCCATAATTACCAGGACCGGGTGGAGACGGTGAAGGCCGCCCAGGCCGTGGGTCTGGAGGTGTGCGTGGGCGGCATCGTGGGCCTGGGCGAGACTCCCCTGGAGCGGGTGGAGCTGGCCACCGCGGTGGCCGAACTGGCTCCCGAAAGCATCCCGCTGAACTTCCTGACCCCCATTCCGGGCACCCCCATGGCCGGGCACACGCCCCTCAAGCCCCTGGAGGCCCTGGCCACGGTGGCGGTGTTCAAGCTGTTCAACCCCAAGGCGGTGGTGCGCACCTGCGGCGGCCGCCAACAGGTGCTGGGCGACCTGGCCCCCCTGATGTACCTGGCCGGAGCCGGGGGCACCATGATCGGCAACTACCTGACCACCGAGGGCCGACAGCCCGTGGACGATATCAACGACCTGGCGGCCCTGGGCCTACGCCCGGCGGCCAAGCTGATGAGCGAGTAGAAAATGAGCCGCACCCAGGAGATTTTGCAACAGGACTTCGAACACCTTTGGCACCCCTTTACCCAGATGAAACTCTGGCCCGACGAGCCGCCGTTGGTAATCGAACGGGGCGAGGGCAACTACCTTATCGACACCGAGGGTAACCGCTACTTCGACGGGGTCAGCTCCCTGTGGGTCACGGTCCACGGCCACAACCACCCGGCCATCAACCAGGCCATCGCCGAGCAGCTAACGCACCTGGACCACTCCACCCTGCTGGGCCTGACCCACCCCCTGGCCGCCCGCCTGGCCGCTGAATTGGCCCGGGTCACCCCCGGCAAGCTCAACAAGGCCTTCTACTCCGAGAGCGGCTCCACCGCCGTGGAGATCGCGCTCAAGATCGCCTACCAGTATTGGCAGCAGAGCGGCCATCCCGAGAAGAAGACCTTCGTGGCCCTGGGCGAGGCCTACCACGGCGACACCCTGGGCGCGGTGAGCGTGGGCGGCATCGAACTGTTCCACCAGGTCTACGGCCCCCTGCTCTTCCCGGTGCACCGTTTACCCCAGCCCTTCTGCCGGAAGTGCCCCCTGGGCCTCAAGCACCCGGCCTGCGACCTTGCCTGCGCCCAGGCTTTGGAGCCCATGCTGGAAGAACACGGCGATGAGATCTGCGGCCTGATCGTGGAGCCCAGGGTGCAGGGCGCGGCGGGCATCATCGTGCAGCCCGAGGGCTATTTGCGCCGCTTGTGGGACATCTGCCGCAAGCACGAGGTACTGTTCATCGCCGACGAGGTGGCCACCGGCTTCGGCCGCACCGGCACCCTGTTCGCCTGCGAGCAGGAGGGAGTGGAGCCGGACCTGATGTGCCTGGGCAAGGGCATCACCGGCGGGGTGCTGCCCCTGGCCGCCACCATGGCCACGGATCAGGTGTACGAGGCCTTTTTGGGCGAATTCGACGAGTTCAAGACCTTCTTCCACGGCCACACCTACACCGGCAACCCCCTGGCCTGCGCCGCCGCCCTGGCCAGCCTGGAGCTGATGGAAAAGAACCAGGTGGTGGCCAACACCGCTCCGGTTATCCAGCGCCTGGCCAAGGGCCTGGCGGGCATCGCCAAGATGGATCACGTGGTCCAGGTGCGCCAACACGGCCTCATGGCCGCGGTGGAGTTGGCCCGCGACAAGGCCGTGGACACCCCCTACGAGCCCGGAGAGCGCATGGGCCACCGGGTGATCATGGCCGCCCGCAAGTACGGGGTGATCATCCGTCCCCTGGGCGACAGCATCGTGCTGATGCCTCCGCTGAGCAGCACCACCCAGGACATCGAGTTCCTAATCAGCGCCCTGGGCCAGGCCATCGCCGAGGTCACCGAGGGCTGATCATGGGCGCGATCTCCCCCTTGGAACTACTCAAAGAGCGGGTGGCCGGGCAGCAGGCCCAGGGCCTGACCCGCCGCCTGGTTTCGGTGGGGCCCTCCTGCGGCCGCTTTGTTCAGGTGCGGGGCCGCCGCTGCCTATTGATGGCCAGCAACGACTACCTGGGCCTGGCCGGGCATCCCCGCCTGTCCCAGGCGGCCCAGGAAGCGGCCGCCGCCTGCGGCACCGGCTCCGGGGCCAGCCGCCTCATCTCCGGCACCCTGGAGTCCCACATCGAGTTGGAACAGGCCATCGCCCGCTTCAAGCACGCCCCGGCGGCGCTGTTCTTCCCCACCGGCTACATGACCAACCTGGGGGTGGTGAGCACCCTGGCCGCCCAGGGCGACCTCATCGTCAGCGACCAGCTCAATCACGCCAGCCTCATCGACGCCTGCCGCTTGTCCCATGCCGAGGTCAAGGTGTACCCCCACGGCGACGCGGCCCAGGCCGAGACGCTGCTGGCCCAGGGCCCGGAGCGGGGCATCAAGCTGCTGGTGACCGACGGGGTGTTTTCCATGGACGGCGACCTGGCTCCGGTGCCCGCGCTCTTGCAGGCGGCCCGGCGGCAGAACGCCCTGCTGGTCATCGACGACGCCCACGCCACCGGGGTGTGGGGGGCGACGGGCCGGGGCACCCTGGAGCATTTCGGCCTGGAGCCCACCCCAGAGGTGGTAATGGCCGGCACCTTCAGCAAGGCCCTTGGCGGCCTGGGCGGTTTCGTGGCCGGAGCGCCGGAGGTTATCGACGCCCTGGTGCACGGAGCCCGCTCCCTGCTCTACTCCACCGCCCCTCCCCCGGCCCAAGCGGCGGTGGCCATGGCCGGGCTGGAGCTGGTGGACGCCGAGCCCTGGCGGCGCGATCACCTGCACGCCCTGAGCACCCTGCTGCGCCGACGCCTGGCCGAGGCGGGCCTCATGGTGGCTTGCGAGGCCGGACCCATCGTGCCGGTGCTCACCGGCAGCGCTCAGGCCGCCCTGGACGTTGCCGGGGGACTGTGGCAGCGCGGGATCTTCGCCCCGGCGGTGCGCCCGCCCACGGTGCCCCAGGGGGCCAGCCGCATCCGGCTGACCGTCACCGCCGCTCACGAGGAGCAGGACATCGAGCAGGCGGCCCAAGCCTTGGTGGAAGCCGCGCGGGAGGCGGGCCTATGAGCCCCAAGGGCGTGGTGGTCATAGGCACCGACACCGACGCGGGCAAGACCATGGTCTCGGCGGCGTTGGTGGCGGGCCTAAGGCAGGCGGGAGTACCGGCGGGCTATCTCAAACCCCTGGCCAGCGAGTGCGCCCCCGGCCCCGAGGGCCGGCCGGTGAGCCCGGACGTATTTTTGCTGGATCGCTTGGTTGGCCTCAAGGAGCCGCTGCACACCCTCAACCCGGTGTGCCTGCGGGCTCCCCTGTCGCCCTTGGCCGCCGCCCGTGAGGAAGGGGTGGAGCTTTCCCTGGCCACCTCGGCGGCATCCTGCCGGGAGTTTCTGGCGGGCCAGGAGTTCGGGGTGATCGAGGGGGTGGGTGGCCTGCTGGTGCCCATCGCGCCGGGAGCCACCTTCCGGGACCTGGCCGTGGAGCTGGGCCTGCCGGTGGTGGTGGCCGCCCGGCCCGGCTTGGGCACCATCAACCACACCCTGCTCACCCTGGAGGCCCTGAAAGGCGCGGGCCTATCGGTGGTGGGCTTCGTCTTCAGCCACACCCAGCCCGCCGATCCCGGCGACCCCTCGGTCAAGGAAAACCACGCCCTGATCGTGGAGTACAGCGGCGCGCCCTTCATGGGCGCCCTGCCCTACCTGGGCCCCCGCAACCAGCTCACCGGCGAGGCACTAAGCCAAGCGGTGCGCGACAATCTGGACCTGTCGCCGCTTCTGGAAATCACCAAGTAAAAACAAATAGCCGTCTCGGTAGGTCAATTCCACCGAGGCGGCGATGCTATCTGCGACACAACCAGACAGTGGCAGACAAGGCATTCGGCAAGCGAAAGCCGTAGGCGTAGCAAAAGCTACGTCGAGGCTTGAGCGCAGCCGATAACGCCGTATGCCGCAGTCTGGTGAAGCCGACGTCTAATCCCGCCAGAACTCCGGCAAGAAGAGAACTAAGACAGTATAAACTTCCAGGCGTCCCACGATCATGGCCAGCGACAGCAGCCACTTGGCGGCCAGGGGCAGGTGGGCGTAGTTGCCCGCCGGACCCACCGAGCCCAGGCCGGGGCCGATGTTGCCCAGGCAGGCGATGGAGGCGGTGAAGGAGGTGACCATATCCAGGTCCATGGCCGTGAGCAAGACCCCCACCAACAGGAAGCAGGCCATGTAAGCGCCCATGAAGCCCCACACCGAGGCCACGATGGCCCGGTCCACGGTGTGGTGCTCCAGGCGCACCGGGGCCACCACCCGAGGGTGCACCAGGCGCCTGAGCTCGGCCTTGACCTGCTTGAACACCACCATCAGGCGCATGACCTTGGGCCCGCCGCCGGTGGAGCCCGCCGACCCTCCGATGAACATCAGGATCACCAGGGAGGAGATGGCCACCGGGTGCCACAGGCTGTAGTCCGCGGTGGCGAAGCCGGTGGTGGTGAGTATGGTGGCGCTTTGGAAAAGGGCCAGGCGCATCGACTCCCAAATGCCCTTGCCGGATTCGGACAACAGGGACAAAAAGCCCACCAGGCCCGCGCCCAGCCACAGGTACATGTAGGTGCGCCATTCCTCGTTGCGCCACCAGCAGCTCCAGCGCTTTTGCCACATCATCTGGAAGTGCAGGGTAAAGTTCATGCCCGCCAGGATCATGAAGATGGTGATGATCACATCCACGTAGCCGCTGTTAAAGCCGGCGATGGAGGCGTTCTTGGTGGAGAAGCCGCCGGTGGCCATGGTGGCGAAGGACTGGCAGGTGGCGTCGAACCAGTCCATGCCCCCCAGCATCAACAGCACCACCTCTGCGGCGGTGATGGCCGCGTAGACCTTCCACAACACGCTGGCGGTGTCGGTGATGCGCGGGGCCAGGCGGTCCGGGGTGGGGCTGGGCACCTCGGCCTTGAAAAGCTGCATCCCGCCCACTCCCACGAAGGGCAGGATGGCCACGGAAAGCACGATGAAGCCCATGCCCCCCAACCAATGGGTGAGCGCCCGCCAGAAAAGCACCCCCTTGGAGGCGGCCTCCACGTTGGTGAGCACGCTGGCCCCGGTGGTGGTGAATCCGCTCACCGACTCGAACACCGCGTCCCCGAAGCCCGCGAACTCCCCGCTGAGGTAAAAGGGCAGCGCGCCCAGCAGACCGGCCACGGCCCAGGAGATGCCCACGATGGCCAAGCCCTGGCGGTGGTTCATCTCCCGGCTATTCTTGTCGCGGAAAAGCCAAAAGAGCACCGCGCCGAGAATGAGGCTGACAAAGGCCCCACCGGCAAAGGCGTGCCAACCGGCCTCGCCGTAATACAGGGCGATGCCCAGGGGCAGGAGCATGAACAGCCCCACGCCCATGCACAGCACCCCCAAAAGGGATAGGACGACAGCCAGGCCCAAGGCCAACCTCTCTCTAGAAGTATTCCAGGCGCACGGTGAGAAGCTTTTCCACCTTCTTGAGCACCTTGCGGGTGACGAAGATCACCATGCGGTCGCCGGGTTGCACCACGGTGTCGCCGGTGGCGATCTCCACCGATTCCTTGCGGATAACCGCCGCCACCAACGATCCCTGGGGCAGGTTCACCTGGCTTAGCGGCTTGCCCACCACCTCGCTGGTCTCCTGGGCCTCCACCTCGATGACCTCGGTGTCCTCGTCCTTGAGCGGCGCCACGTTCAAGACCTTGCCCGCTCTGAGGTGGCGCAGAATGGCCCCCACCGCCGCGAAGCGCGGGCTCACCACCAGGTCCAGGCCCAGGGAGCTGACCAGGGGCACGTAGCCCAAATGGGCCACCCGAGCGATGGTGCGGCGCGCGCCCATCTTGCGGCCCAGCAGGGCGATGAGCACGTTGTCTTCCTCGTCGTCGGTCACCGCCGCGAACACGTCGGCCGCGCCCACGTTCTCCTCTTCCAACAGGCTCATGTCGGTGCCGTCGCCGTTCAAGATGGTGACGTCCTCCAACTGGTCCACCAGGGCCTCGCAGCGGGCTTCGTTCTTTTCGATGATGCGTATCTTGATGCCCCGCTCACGGGCCCACTGGGCCACCAGGCGGCCGATGGCCCCGCCGCCCACCACCACCAGGTTGCGCACCGGCTGGCTTTGCAGGCCGAAGTGCTCCACCACCAGGTCGATGTTCTCGCTGCGGGTGACCACGTAGGCCAGATCGTCGGAAAGGATCACGTCGTCGCCCCGGGGGATGATCACCTTGCCGCCGCGCTCAATGGCCACCACCAAAAAGCGCGGCCCCCCGGCGATGCGCAATTCGCTCAGCGGATGGCCCACGTGGGCGCAGGTGGGGGGAATCTTGAGCCCCAGCATCTTGACCATGCCTCCGGCGAAGTCAGCCACGCTGCTGGCCGCGGGCACCGCCAAGAACTGCATGATCTGGATGGCCACCTCCCGCTCGGGGTTGATGACCGTATCCACGTCCAGGCTGGCCGCGCCCACTTCCTCGAAAAAATCCAAATAGTCGGTGCTGCGTATGCGGGCGATCAGGGTGGCCGCCGGGGCCAGCAACCGGGCGAAGCGGCAGGCGGTCAGATTTACCTCGTCGCTGTTGGTGACCACCAGGACCAGGTCGGCCTTGTGCACCCCCGCGGTCCTGAGCACCGCCGGGCTGGAGCCCTGGCCCACCAGGGTCTGCACGTCCATCTGCTCAGATATCTGGCGCACCCGCTCGGGCAGGCTGTCCACCACCACCACCCGGTGGCCTTCGTGGGACAACCTGAGCGCGGTGTGAAAGCCCACCTCGCCCGCACCGATTATCAGAACTTGCACGAATTCCTCCCCAAAAAATATGGGCCGCTAAACGCCGCCGAGCCGCTCATTATAGCGGCCCGCTGGGAAAAAGCTATCATCGCTCCCCCGCCGGGTCAACGCCCGGGACGGCCAGGGCCTCGGCCAGGTAGGCGCTCATTTTGCGCATGAATACCTTGGTGTCGAAGCCCGCCGCGTGCTCGGCCAGGGTCTGGGGGTCGAAGCTGTCCAGGTTGGCCTCAAGCTGGTCCAGGGCCGTGGCCAGGGCGTCCGCCTCCTGGCGGTGAAAAAACACCCCGGTGGGCGGCCGTCCGGCCGGGTCGTGCAGACCCACCACCGTCTCCATGGCCCCGCCCTTGGCATAGGCCACCACAGGGCGGCCCGAGGCCATGGACTCCAGGGGAGTGATGCCGAAGTCCTCCTCGCCGGGGAACAAAAAGGCCCGAGCCTTGGCGTAGAGTCCGGCCAAATGCTCGTCGCTCACCCAGCCCAGGAACTCCACCGTGGGCCCGGCCATGGCCCTGAGGCGCTCCTCTTCCGGGCCGGAGCCCACCACCATGAGCCGCCGCCCGGCCTGGTTGCAGGCCTGGATGGCCAGGTCCACCCGTTTGTAGGGCACCAGGGCGCTGACCACCAGGTAGTAGTTATCCACCGAGGCCGAGGGGGCGAAGCGCCCGGCGTCCACTGGCGGGTGAATCACCTCGGCCTGGCGTCCGTAATGGCGCTCTATGCGCCGGGCAACGTGGCGGCTGTTGGCCAGGAAATGATGCACCCGGCCGCAGGTGGACACGTCCCAGCGCTGGAACCGCCCGCGCAAAAGGGGCATAACATAGCGGGCCGCCCCTCCACGGCCGGGGCCGAAGTAGTCGGAGTACATGTCCCAGATGTAGCGCATGGGGGTGTGCAGGTAGCTCACGTGCACCGATCCCCGGGGCGGACGCACCGCCTTGGCCACGCAGTGGCTGGTGGAGAGCACCAAGTCGCAGGGCGGCAGCTTGAGCGAGTTCACCGCCTGGGGGAACAAGGGCAGATAGTGGCGGTAGCGCTTTTGGGCCAGGGGCAGGGACTGCAAAAAAGAGGTGCGGATGGGCCGCTGCTCAATGAGGCTGCTCACTGAGCCGGGCACGTGCAAAAGGGTGTACAGCGGCGCCTGGGGAAAGATGCGGCATAGGGCCTCCAGCACCTTTTCACCCCCGCGCATGCCGGTGAGCCAGTCGTGCACCAGCACCACCCGGACCCCGGCCAGGGTCGGCGGCAGGGGGGAGACGCTCACCGCCACCTCGCCGCCACCTGGCGGTAGGTGGCCAGGGTGGTCTTGGCGGTGCGGGCCCAGGAGAACTTGGCCGCCTGCCCCGGCCCGGCCTGGCGCAGGCGCTGGGCCAGGACCGAATCGACCAGCAAGCTCCCGAGTCCCTGGGCCAGGGACTCGGCGTCGGGCTCCACCAGCAGCCCGGCCTCGCCCACCACCTCGGGCAAGGAGGCCCGGTTGGCGGCCAGCACCGGCGCACCGCAGGCCATGGCCTCCAGGGCGGGCAGGCCGAAGCCCTCGTAGAGCGAGGGCACCGCCACCGCCCGGGCCAGGCCGTAGGCCAGGGCCAGGTCCGAGTCTTCCAGGGAGGGCAGCAAGATCAGTTGGTCGCTGGGCTTGGCCCAGTCGGCCTTGCCCGGCCCCACCCCCACCACCACCAGGGGGGGCACCTCCACGCCGCCGGGCGGGTTGCGCCGCAACTGCTGGTGAGCCTCCACCAGAGCGCCCAGGTTCTTGTGGCGCTTGGGGTTGCCCACGCCCAGCACGTAGCGGGCGGGCAGACCGGCGGGAGGCGTGGCGCCCTTGGCGGGCGGCTTGAAGGCCTTGCCCGCCGCGTTGGGGGTGAGGACTATCTTGCCCTCGGGCACCCCCATGAGTTCGATGAGGTCCTGCTTGGAGTGCTTGCTGGGGGTCAGCACCGCCCCGGCCCGCTTGGCCGCCGGAGATACGAACCAAAGATAGAACAGGCGGTAGCGCAGGCCATGGTCCTTGGGGAAGCGCAGGTGAATCAGGTCGTGGATGGTGAAGACCATGGGGCCGTTGAAGCGGGCGGGCGGGGCGTAAAAGGGGCAGTGATAAATCTCGGGCTTCAGGCCGCTGAGCAGGCGGGGCATGTTCATCTGGCTGGAGATGCCGTAGGGGGCCACGTTGGCGGCGATGGCCAGCACCCTGGGGTCGGCGGGCAGCATGCGGGCGTGCTCGGGCTTGCGCACCAGGGCGCCCACGGCCAGCTCCGGCTCCTGGTCCAACATGGCCTGCAAGAGCTCCAGGGCATAGCGGGCCATGCCGTGCATCTGGCCGGTCAACAGCCTAAGGTCGTAGATGAGTTTCAAGGCGCGGTCCTCGTGGGGGGCCCAAGCCACTCCCCAGGGGAGATCAGTCCCGCCGGGCGGGGGTGTAGTTAATCACCTGGCGCACGGCGTAGATGGGCTTGGCCTGGGCCTCGTAATAGGTGCGCACCTGCATCTCGCCCAACAGGCCGATGCATATGAGCTGCACCCCGATGAACAAAAGCAAGATCGCCAGGAACAAGCCGGGCTTGCCCCACAGGGGAACCCCGGCGAAGAACTTCAGGCAGGTGTAGTACAGGCCCAACAAAAAGCCGGCCCCGAAGGCGAAAAGCCCCCACAGGCCGAAAATCTGGATGGGCCGGGTGGAGTAGGACAACAGGAACTTCACGGTGATGAGGTCCAGGAGCACCCGGGGCGTGCGCCCTATGCCGTACTTGCTCTTGCCCGCCTTGCGGGGGCGGTGGTTCACCTTCACCTCGGCGATGTTCACCCCCATGAGCGAGGCGATAGCCGGGATGAAGCGGTGCAGCTCGCCGTAGAGGCGCACGTTCTGGATCACCTCGGCCCTGAAGGCCTTGAGGGTGCAGCCATAGTCGTGCAGCTTCACCTTGGTGATCTTGCTGATGAGCCCGTTGGCCAGCTTGGAGGGCAGCTTGCGCGAGAGGTATTTGTCCTGGCGGTCGTGCCGCCAGCCCGCCGCGATGTCGTAGCCGTCGGCCAGCGTGGTCAAGAGCTTGGGGATGTCGCGGGGATCGTTTTGCAGGTCCCCGTCCATGGTCACGATGATGTCGCCCTGGGCATGGTCGAAGCCCGCGCTCATGGCCGCGGTCTGGCCGAAGTTCTTGCGCAGGCGCACCACCACATCCCGGGGCTCGTCCTTGGCCAGGCGGGCCAGGATGTCGAAGCTGTCGTCCCGGGAGCCGTCGTCCACGTAGATCACCTCGTAGTCCAGTCCCAGGGGCTCCAGGGCCTGATGCAGCTCCTGGTGCAGCGCCTCCAGGTTGGCGCTCTCGTTGAATATCGGTACGACGACTGACAGATCCACTTAGTTTCGTCCTTCGCTCCGGCGTCGCTTTACTCGCCGCCAGAACAGGGCCGCCAGCGCGGGCGGCCCCAGCAACAAGGTTTCCCAGGCCATGGTTATAAGGTCGTGCTTCACGATGGCCCAGGTCAGGGCATGGCGCTTAACATCAGGAAATATAGCATGATGGGCCAGCATATACTCCCCGGAAAAAGGCCAGAGCAAGGGTATCCCAAAGGGGGGCCTCGTGTCCACGTTGAGGTAGTCCAGCAATATGTGGCTCAAGTAGGCGGCCAGGGCCCCCAGGGCCAACCGGCCGCCCCCCGGCTTGCGCCAGGCCCAGAGCCAGGCCAAGAGCCCGGCCACCGCCGCGGCGGTGATGGAGTGGCTGATCCCCCGGTGCCAGCCCGCGCCCTCCCCCAGAACCAGGCCGGGGAGGAAGTCCAGATCGGCCAGCATGCCAAAGCCCGCGAAGAAGATCAGGTCCTTCACCGGGCCCAGGATGGTGCGCCCGCCCGAGGCGGCGGTGCCGAAGGCCACTCCGGCCAGGGCATGGCCCAGGGGAGTAGGCATCTGCCGCCCCTAACCCCGCCTCATTTGAGGTAGCCCATCTCTTGATACCAGAGGTAGGTGTTCCTTAGGCCCTCGTCAATGCCCACCTGAGGGGCGTAGCCCAGCTCGGCCTTGGCCTTGTCGATCTTGAAGGCCCGGTTCTGGCGGTACCAGTCCACCCTACGGGGGAAGATGGGCGGGGTGATCCCAAAGGGCTTGCACAGCTTCTCGCACACATGCCCGGCCACCACCAGGGGCCACACCGGGTAGTGGGGAATCTTCACTTCCCGGCCCATGGCTTTGGCCACCCGCTTGACCAACTCCTCGATGGGATAGAAGTGCTCGTCGGCGATGAGGTAGGCCTGCCCCAGCCCCTTGTCCTCTTCCTGGGCCAGGAGGAAGGCGTCCACCAGGTTGTCGATGTACAGCGGGTGGTACAGGGTCTTGCCCGAGCCGAACATGGGGAACACCCCCTGAGCAACCCGGCGGTAGATCATGAAGAAGCGCTCCGGGTCGCCGGGGCCGTAGATGGCCGCGGGCCGGAGGATGGTGGTCTTCATGCCCTGGGCGAAGAATTCCTGGGCCACCACCTCGCCGTTGTACTTGGTCTGCTGGTAGTAGTCCGCCGGTTGGATGGGGGCTTCCTCGCCGCCGGGAGGGTGGTCCACGTTGCCGTGCACCCCGCAGGTAGAGCAGTAGACCACCTTGCGCACACCGTGGCGCATTGCCGCCTCGAAGACGTTGCGGGTGCCGCCGGTGTTCACCTCGTCGTAAAAGGTCTCGGGCACGTTGAGCTCGCGGAAGGCGGCGGCCAGGTGATGGACTATCTCCACCCCCTGCATGGCCTTTTCCACCAGGTCTTTGTCGGTCACCGAGCCGATGTGCACCTCGGCCCCGGCCTCCCGCAGGTTTTGGGGGATGAGGCCTTCCTTGTAGTCCAGGGCCACCACCTCGTGCCCCAGGGATATGAGCCGTTTAACCAGGGCCGAACCGGTAAAGCCGGTGCCGCCGGTCACCAAAATTTTCATTAATTACTCCTGCGCCTCGCCTGAACTATCAATCTGTACCCCTTGAAAAAGGGCAAAAGTACATCCAAACCCACCCAGGCCCGCATGGCCGGGTAAAGGGCCTTCATGGCTCCCGAGCCGCCGCCGCTCCAGTCGGCCTGGGTGACCACCGTCCCCTTGGCCGTGGAGGTTTGGTCCCCCTTGCGGCGTTGTTTGATCACATACCCAAAATTGAGCGCCGTGTCCAACAGCTCGGAGAAAGTTTTGCAATAGGTCCTGGCCGCCGTGACCTCGAAGTGAGTCTCCAGCAGGGCGGCAAGAGAGTCCCGGCGGTAGCCGGGCCTGAGATGGCCGTGCCACTGGTCGGTGAGGCCGATGGCGTGGCGCAATGGCCACACCAGGGACCAGCGTGGCTCCCGGGGCACGTTGACGATGAGCCGTCCGCCGGGTTTTAGGATGCGGGCCAGCTCGGCCACAAAGGCCTGGTCGCCAGAGATGTGCTCCAGGAAGTCCACCACCACCACGGTGTCGAACTCGTTGTCCGCGAAGGGGGAGGGCCCGCCGTCGATCTGCTCCACTTGGCCGCCCACCAGGGAACGGATGCTGGCCACCGCCTCGGGGGCCAGGTCCGCGCTGGCCCAGTCACCGCCGTTTTGGCGCAGCAAGAGACTCACCACCCCGTTGTCCGCCCCGATGTCCAGGCAGCGTTGGCCGGTGGTGTCGCCCAACATGGCCTTTATATTGCTGAACTTCTGCTGTTTGAGCACCGAGCGCTTGAAAAGCTCCATGGCCCAAGACCCTTGCCCGTGGCTCATGGCCGCCCTCCCCGCTCCAAGGCGCTTTCCAGGCTCTCATAAAAGCCGTGCAGCTTGTGGCGGTAGGCTTCCAGGCTGTAGTGGCTGGCCATGCGCTCCCGGGCGGCGGCAGCCAAGGCCCGGCCCTGTTCGGGATGGTCCAAAAGCTCGTTCAGGCCACGGGCCAAATCCCCGGCATTGGGCTCCACTAACAGGCTGATGCCGTCGTCCAAGACCTGGGTGTGGGTGGGCAAGCGGGTGGCCACCAGGGGGCGTCCCGAGTCCAGATAGGAGTAAATCTTCATGGGGGTGTTCTCGCCCTGGGTGCGCGGACTCACCAAAATATCGGCCTGCTCCAGGAAGTGCCCCAGATGGGCCGGAGGGCGCGGCCCCAGGAAGTGGGCGGTTCCTTCCAGGCCCATGGCCTGGGACTGACCTCGGTATTTGGCCACGTCCTTGCCGCTGCCCCCGATCACCACCAGATGCGCCTGAGGGTGCTTGAGCGCGGCGAGGGCGAAAGCCTCCAGCAGCAGGTCGATGCCCTGGTAGGACTCCAGGTTGCCCACGTACATAATCACCGGGCCGTCCAGGTCCAGGCGCTCCTCGGGGGTCTGGGCCGGCTCTTGCAGCAGGCTGACGTCTTCCAGGCGGCACACCGGCACCATGGCGTCGTAGCCCTGGGCCACACTCACCAGGGACTGGCACACCGCCACCACCCCGGCGCTGCCGCGCACCGCGCCCGCCTCCCAGCGCTCCCACAGCTTGGCCAGGGGCCGGGCCAGGGGGAACTTGTCGGCGATCTGGGCGGACATGCACGAGTCCATGTCGTAAATGTAAGGCAGGCCGTAAAGCTTCTTCAGGCGGCGGGCCATGAAAGCCGCCTCCTCCACCGCGTGCACCAGATCGAAGCCGCCGCTGGCGGCCAGGCGCTTGGCCGCGGGCCACATGTAGGCGTCGCAGATGAGCTTTTGCCAGGATGGTCCCGGCGGCACCCCCCGCACCCAGGAAGGCGGGGCGATGCGGTGGATGACCACCCCCGGAATCTCCACCTCGCTGCCCTCGTGGTAGCAGAGCATCTGAACCCCGTGGCCCTGCTCGGCCAGCTCCGAGGCCAGCAGGCGCACCGCGATGGGGGTTCCCCGCTCCTGAAAGAACGGATGGGGCGCCAGAAGGAGAATCCTCATGCCAGGCGCTCCATCCGAAGGATCACCGGCGAACCCAACAGGGCGGTGAGCCCCAGGCCCCGGGCCAGGCCCTCGGCCGCCTTGGTGAAACCGCCCGACTTGACCGCCCGGTGCAGGGCCATGGGCCAGAAGTGCTGCCGCCGCCGGGTGGGATTGCCGAAGCCCTGCTCCGCGAACAGCGCGTCCACTTCCTTGTCCCAGAAGCTCACAAAGGGCCGGGTGTGCTGGTTGTCGTCCAGGGACTGCTTGGCCTTGAACAACGAGTCGGCCACCAGGTTGAAGCTCTGCTTGGCCGGGTAGTCCACCACCACCGCTCCCCGAGCCAGGCGGCAGAGCTGGGCCGCGTAGCCCGTGGGGTCGGCCACGTGGGTGAGCATGCGAAAGCTCAGCACCAGGTCGAAACTTTTTTCCGGCCAGGGCATATTCATGAGGTCCACCGCCTGAAACTCGTAGGAGCCGGGCGTCAGCAGGCGCTCCAGGCGCTGGGCGCAGGCCTGGCTGCTGCCCGCCACGGTGACCTCATAGCCCGCCTGGATCAGAGGCCCGGCCAGTTGGGCGTGGCCCCCGCCTACGTCCAGAATCTTGGCTCCGGGCCAGTTGGCGATCAGCTCCAGGGTGCGCTCGGTCTGCACCTCAAGGAAATAGGCCCCCACCTCCCCGGCGAAGCGCTGGGCGTATTCCTCGCTGGCGGTGACCAGGTCGCAGTCTTCGCGGCGCACGGGGCTCATGCCAGGGTCTCCAAAATCTCGTAGGGCGCCAGGGCCTGAGCCAGTTCCGCCTCCTGGCGAGCTTGGTCCCAGCCCAGTCGGTCGGCCATGATCTTCACGGCGGCAGCTAACGCCTGGTCAGAAGGGCGGCCCATCTTGCCCAAGACGGTGCGCCGCAGGCTCACGTCGGCCAAATGCTGGGCCATCTCCGCCTCCAGAGCCTGCACCACCTCGCAGCCCAGCACCGGTGTGTCCGAGGCCAGGGGCTCCAGCAGGGCCGCGTCGCCGTCCGCCATGGCCGCCACCTCCCCGGCCCGGCTGCCGTACTGGGCCTTCAGGTGGGCCGCGGCGTCGGGGCCGAGCCCGGCGGGCAGTTCCGCCTGCCGCTCCTCGCCGCCCCACAGCGGGGTCAAGGGCAATTCCGGGGCCTCCTGGCCCAGTTGGACGCAGGCCCTAGCCACCGCCTCGGAGGCCACCGCCCTGGCCGTGGTGTACTTGGCCCCGCTCACTGTGACCAGCCCGGGGCGCTCCAACAGGCGGCGCTTGCTGGCCAGGCCGCCTCCCACCGGGGCCTTGCCCGGCACCTCCAGGGGCACCCGCCCCCAGTGAAAATAGGAGATGTCGCCGGGGGTCAGCTCCAACTCGGGGCAGGCCGCGTTGAACTCTTCCAGCAGGGCCAGAAGCTCCTGGCGGGAAGGCCCGGCCGGTTTGGCCTGGCTGGGCCAAAGCCGGTAGGACGTGCCCAGAATGGTATGGCCGTGCCAGGGCACCATGAACATGAAGCGGCGTCCCCCGCACACCGGATCGTCCGCCCGGCTGGTCAGAGAGCGCAGACCCACGGCGGCATCGCTCCAGGAGCGGCGCACCACCAGGTTCAGGGCCGAGGCCAAGGCCGGGGGTTGGTCGGCCCGGCCCGCCAGCTCCATGGCCCAGGGTCCGGCGGTGACCAGCACCACCTTGCCCCGCACCTCCAACTCCTGTCCACTGACCTGGTCCACGGCCCTCACCCCGGCGGCGCGGCCATTTTCCTCGATCAGGCCCACGGCCCTAACGTAGTTGGACGCCTGGCCGCCGCGCTCCCCGGCCCCCAGCACATAGCCCAGAGTGAGGCGCTCGGAGTCGTGCACCAAACCGTCGTGCCAGAGCACCCCGCCGCTCAGGCCGGGCGGGGGGCACAGGGGGAAGCGGCTGGCAACCTCGGCCTTGCTCACCAGCCTGCCGCGCAGTTTTTCGTGTCCGGTAAGGTAGTTGTATATGGCCAGGGCCACGGCGAAGGCAGGGCGCCCCTGCTTGCCCAGGCCCTTGGTGGGCACCAGGCAGGGCAAGGGGCTCACCAGGTGGGGGGCGATAAGCATCAGCCCCACCAACTCGGCGGCCGACAGGCGCACCCGGGCCAGGTCCATGGACTGCAAATAGCGGAACCCGCCGTGGATCACCTTGAGGCTGTTGGCGCTGGTGGCCGCGCCGAAGTCATCGGCCTCCAAAAGAACCGCCCGTAGCCCCCGGCGGGAGGCTTCCCAAAGGGCCGCCGCGCCGTAGATGCCGCCGCCCACTATCACCAAGTCCCAGGACTCCCGGCCCAAGCTGTTGATCTCGCGTTGCATGACTCGGGATTATATAGAGTTGGCGGGGCGTTGGCAATGCGGCCCCTGGCCGGGGGACGCAGCGGAGCTAACGCAGGTTGGACGGCGCGGAAGCCCCCTTGGCCTCTAACTTTTTCAGCTCGGCCCCCGCCCAGGCCCTAAGTTCGCCCCCCTGGGGCAGATCGGCCAGGGCCTTGGCCAGACGCCGCTCGGCCGCCTCGGGCTGGCCGCTGGCTTCCAGGGCCTGCACCTGGCTTATGAGGCCGGGGCCGAAATCGGGGTCAAGGCGCTCCACCCAGGCCAGCATGGCCGCCGCCGGGGCGGGCCTTCCCTGGCGGCGCATCAGCTCGCCCTGGGCCCAGAAGGCCCAGCGGGCCAGGCGCGCCAGTTGGGGCCGAACCTCCACCTGGGCCTCCACTCCGTCCAGATGCACGGTAGACCCGGCCAGGGAGCGCAGCTCGAAGCTCCAGCGCTGGTTGGAGGCGGCGGCGGGCAACTCCAGCTCCAGGGTCCGCCGCCTGGTGCCCTCGCCCATGTCCCCTGGACTTAGCTCCTTGCGCACCGTGAGGTCCTTGCCCGTGGGTCCCTGGGCCACGGCCGTAAGCACGGCCAGGGGCTGGTCGGGCGCATAGGAGACATTGCGGCGGCTAAGACTGAGACGCACCCGCAGGGGCCAGGAGGGCAGCGGCTCCTTGAGGCGCAGCAACTCCCGGTGGCCTTGGCTGCCTTTGGCGGCCCAGGCCTGGAAATCAAAGGAGGGATACTCCTGTTTGGTCTCCCGCTCCGGCCCCTGCTCGTACTCGCTGGGCACATAACGCCGTATCAGGGAGTTGGCCAAGAGGTCGGGGTAGAGCCCGGCCCAGGCGGCCAAGTTGACCAGCCGCTTGTCCGGCGGGGCCGAGCCCAAGACCAGGGCGGCCAGGCGTTCCAGGGCCTGGGACTGGCCGGCCAACAGCGGCGCGGCGGGCTGCACCCTCCCCTGCTCCAGCAGGGCCGCCGCGCCCAGGGCCCGGGGCAAAAGGGCCGTGGGCCGCGCGGCCTGGGCCTGGGCCAGCAGACGCCCGGCCAGCTCCCAGCGCTTCAGATCAAGGCAGCGCAAGCCCAGCAGCAGAGGGTCGCTGGTCAGGCGCATGAACACCCGGCCGGGGCTCTCCACCCACAGGGTGAAGGGATAGACCCGATCCACCGTGAGGGGCCAGTTCTGCGGCTGGCGGATGAAGCTCTCGCTCTGGCCGGGCTCCAGGCGCAGGCGCCGCCGGTGCAGGCCCTGCACCAGCTTTATATCCACCGCCTTCTTGCCCAGGTTCACCAACTCCACCTGCACCGCCAAAAGCTCCCGGGGTGGGCGCAACACCCGCACCGCCCGGGCCGGGCCGTTCACCAGGGCCGTTGCCCCGTCGCCGCTGTAGGCCCGGTGGTTGGTGTAGACCACGGCGTAGGGCGCGGGGGCGAAGGACGGCGGCCGCTCCAGGCCCAGGCTCTGGGTCTGGGGCAGGTTGGGCCGGGCGGCGTAGAAGCGCAGATAGGGGTCCACGAACACCGGGTACTTGAAGCGCCCCGGCAGCTTGTCCTGGGCGGTGTGGTAGCCCAGGTCGAACTCCTTGATGAGCTGCCACTTGCCGAAATTGTCCAGCAGGCGGCCCATGGAATTGCGGGGAATCTTGTCCCACTGAAAGAAATAGCGATCCGCGTCGGTGGAAGACACCAGCACGAAGTTGTCCTCGCCCTGGTACTTGGCCGGGTCTTGCGAGTGATAGAACTCAGTGGCCAGGGGCACCTTGGGGGTGCCGTAGCTGCCCTGGTACAGGTGAGCGCTCGGCGGCAGGTCGGCCCCGGCCCAGCGGGTGGCCGACACCCTGGTCTCCTCCTGCCAAAAGAGATAGGCCCCGGCCATGGAGCGGCCCAGGGGTACGATCATCAGGGCCAAGGCGGCCACGGCCCACAGGGCGGGTTTGCCCCAGCGGGGCATGCGCCCCACCGCCCAGGCCAGGGGCAGCATGGCCAGGCAGATCATCGGCGGCACGATGCTGGTCAGGTCCCGCTCGGCCAAACGGTGGGAGAGGAAAAGATAGGGGAAGTAATAGAACAGAGGATAGGCGGCCACCACCCACACCGCGCGGTAGCGCCGCCAGATGGCCAGGGCCAGGCCCAGGGCGAACAGCACCACCAGCTCCCAACCGATGGCGTCGCCGATGGTGTGGGCCGACCACACCAGGCGGTCGCCCAGGGGGCTGTTCCAGAAGGAGATGTGCTCGGCGAAGTGGGGCCGGGTGAAGTTGTGCACCTGCTCGGCGTACTTGAACAGGGGATTGTCCTTGGCCAGCAAAAAGCCGGGGTAGCCGGTGATCATGCCCAGCACCCCGCCCAGGACGAACACCGCCGGTTGGGCCAGCAGCCAGCGCCCCCAGGGCGGCCTGCGCTCCCACACCGTGATCAGATGGGCGGTGACAAAGGCGAAGAGAATCACCCCGCCGTTGGCCTTGGTGGTCAGGGTGAGGCCAAAGGCCAGCCCGGCCACCAGGTAGCGCCACCATTTGGGGTCTTGGTACAGGCGCACCCCGGCCCACAGGGCCAGGGTCACGGACAGGGCCAGGGGCGCGTCCACGGTGAGGTAGTGACTGTGAACCACCAGCAGGGGGTTCACCGCCAAAAGCAAGGCCGCGGTCAACCCGGCGGCCCGGCTGAGCCCCAGGGCCCGCACCAGGGCGTACAGGGCCCAGACGTTGGCCGCCCCCAGAAGGGCCACCCACAGGCGTCCCCAGAAGAGATAGGAGATCACCGGCACCTGAACATAGGCCGGGCCCAGCAGGACCATGAGCTTGCCCAGGAGCATCTGCACCGGGATGTAGGTGAAGCCCGCCACCAGGTAGAAGACCTGATGCCAGATCACCGGGTGGGGATAGTACCAATGGCCCTGGGCAAAGGAGGCGATGATGTCCGCGGCCCATTCGTCCGGATGCAGGCCGTGGGGCCAATCCAACCCCCACAGGCGCAGGCCCAGGCCCAGGGCCACGATGGCGGCCAGGCCCATTCCGGTGCAGGGGAGGCGCGGCCTCCAATTTTTCAGCGCCCGAGGGCAACGCATGGACCATATCCTTTCGCCGCCCATCCAGGCGACGTTTCCATCATATACACCACGGGGATTGCTTGCACGGGAAAGGGCTCACCAAACCGCCCCCCCCGCGCCGCCCCGGTCAAAGCCAATCTTACACCCGGCCCCGCCAAACCCACAAGGGAGCGGCTCACCGCTTTCAACCGCACTATCAAGGTGTTGGGAGCTTGACATGCGCAGGGGGAACGTACCATCCTGAGAATTGATTCTCGTTGTCACCAAGTAAAAGGAACTGTTGATGCCTACCCCCCCGGTTCCCCAAAGCTCTTTCAACCCCAACCAGACCATCGCCTGGACTCTGGCCGGCGCGGCCCTGGTGGTGCTTTTGCCCTGGTTGCAGCGCTGGCTCTACCTTTGGCCCGAGCTGGACTACCGGATGTTTTTGGGCCGCGACTTCCTGGAACTGACCGCGCAACGGGCCTATTTTTACCGGGACCTGGCCCAGGGCAAGCTGACCCTGTGGGACCCCCTGATCGCCACCGGCCTGCCCTTCATGGAATATCTCTTCGACCTGTTCAACCCCTTGTCGCTGATCAACGTCTTCTTCCTGGAGGGAGGCCTGCTGCGCAGCGACTACCTGCAAAAAGTGCTCACCGCCTACTGCTCCCTGGCCGGGCTGGGGGCCTTTTTGCTGGGCATGCAGCTGAATCTGGGCCGGGCGGCGGCCACGGTCATGGGCGTGATCATGGGCTGCATGGGCGTGGTGGTGGCCCACAGCGAACACTCCATGATGATCCAGACCTTCTGCTGGGCACCCCTGGTGCTGCTTTTCCTGCACCGCTCCCGCCTGGGCCTGAGCCTCTTTAACGCCGCCTGGGCCGGGGTGTTCCTGGGCTGGAGCTTCATTGGCGGCATACCCCAGGTTTTTTATTACGTGGGGGTGATGGCCACCCTCTACTCCCTGTACGTGATGATCAGCGAGTACAACCACAGCGGCTGGCGTGCCGCCTGGCGTCTGGGCCTGGCCCCTTATCTGCTCATGGCCCTCACCGCCATGATCTGGTCCCTGCCCAACCTGATCCACCTGGCCGGGGCGCGTTCCGGCGACCCCGTGGGGGTGCACGACGCGCAGGCCCTGGTGGGCCACAAGCGCCGCCAGTTCATCGCCCAAGGCTCGGGCGACTGGTGGATATTGGCCCACTTCCTGGCCCCCAAGCTCATCGCGGGCCACGCAGAGAACACCGCCTACGTGGGCATCGCGCCCCTGGTCCTGGCCCTGATGGCCGTGGCCTGGGTGCGCAAGAACGAAACCGGGTTTTACAAGCTGCTGGCCCTGGTGGGCATCGTCTTGATGATGGGGGCCAACCTGGGCCTGCACAAGGTGCTCGTGGCCTTGATGCCCGGCTACTACCTTTTCCGGGAAACGGTGCGCTGGATGTTCCTGCTGCACCTGGCCCTGCTGGTCTTGGCCGGGTACGGGCTCAACTGGCTGCTCTACCGAGCCCGGGAGCCGGAGCTTAAAACCTTGCGCCGCATCCTGGCCGTACTGGCCGGGGTGCTCGTCGTGCTTATCCTGTTGTTCATCAGCGCCGAAGGTCTGCGCCTTGAGAGCCTGGGCTACAAGCAGACGTTCCCGCCCCTCAGCATCCTGACTTGGCTCCTGCTCTGCGTGGGGGTGCTGTGGTGGGCCGCGCTGCGCATGGCCCAGAGTGCTAGGCCCCGCCTGGTGGCTTTGGTGCTGGTGGCCATGGTCGCCCTTGACCTGGGCTTTTATTTCGCCCCCACCTTTGTGGGCGGCGACCCGGTGGAGCGCACCGACCCCACTCAGCGCGAACCCGCCCTGGAGGCCCGCGCCGCCCGCTTGGCGCGCCTGGCCGGGGGGCCGGGCGGGGGGCGGGTGCTTTTGCACCGCGAATACAACGTGGTGGGCTATCAGTACCCCGCTTACCTGGCCCACCTCAACTTCATCAACCCGCCGGGCGGTTACATGGACCGCCGCCTGCCCCTGGGCTTTTGGCAGATGTGGTGGGAGCCCCAGGCCAACCCCCGCTACTTGCAGCTCTGGGCAGTCAAGCTGGTGGACTGGCGCAGCCCGGTGGTGGACGCCCGGCGCGACGACTGGGCCCTGTGCGGCTACAGCCAATCGGCGGTGCGCCTGGAAGGCACCACCCTGGTGAAAGCCCTTACCCTCCGGGCCTCGGCCCTGCTGCCCGGCCAGGCCAAGCCCGGAGAGCTGGTGGCCAGGGTGGCTCTGGTGCGGCGCGGCCAAGTAACCGCCCAGTGGCCTCTGCGCCAGGGCATGGAGGTCAACGGCGGGACCCTCACTCTGGAGGCCCCGCCGGGGGCTCAGGCCGACGCGGTGATCATGGCCTCGTCCCATCCCACGGCCCTGGTGGGCATCAGCGACCTGTCCCTGGACGGCAGCCCCCTGGCCGACAGTCAGTGGCTGAAACCCGGCCCCAGGGGATTCCTGGTTAACCAGGCCTACCTGGGGCGCGCCTGGTTCGTGTCCCGGGCGGCAGTGGTGGAACCGGGCTGGGAATACGAGCAGGTGCTGGCCTCGGTGGACCCCTCGCGCTCGGTGGTGTTCCGCCGGACTCCCCCAGGCTGGCAAAAGCCGCCGCGTCCGGCCCCGGACGCCGGAGGCCGGGTCAAGGTGCTCTCCTGGCAAGGCCAGAATATCGAACTGCAAGTGGAGGCCTCGCGCCCCGGCTGGCTGGTGCTGAGCCAAAGCGCCCACCACGGCTGGCGGGCCACCCTGGATGGCCAAGACGCGCCCATCTCCTGGGCCTACGGCTTCATGGCCACGGTGGCGGTGCCCCAGGGCAAGCACACCGTGAAGCTGGTCTACGGCGAGCACTGGGTCAAGGCCTCCCTGGGAGCGCCGCCCCTGCTCATTTTGGTGTTGCTGGGGGGTTGGCTCTGGATGCGCCGCCGGAAGAAGCCGGACCGGTCAAGATAACCCGCCAGCGTCCCAGGTCCCGCTCCTCAAAGGGCACCCCCTTGCGCCGCAGGTCGTGGCGCACCTTGGCTAGGGCGGCGTCGTCCACCTGGGGGCGGAACAGGTACAGCTTGCGGGGAGCCCTGAGCACCTCCCAATAGTAGGGATCATAGCGCTGCAAGCCCACCGGGAAGCGCTTGTCCGGGGCGAAGATGAGTTCCTCGCCACTCAGGAAGCTTAGCTTGTAGGCCTCCCAATAGTCGGCCCGGCCGTGGCGCACCCCGTGCTGCCCCATGTAGCGCAGCAAGGGCCCGTAGTGCTCCCGCCAGGAAACGCTGTGCCCGGCGGCGGGGTGGGCCGCCACGCCCACTATCCCTCCCCCCAGGGCCACCAGCAGCATCGCCCCGGCCAGCACCCCCTGCCAACGCGTCCGCCGGGCCAGGGCGGCCACCCCCCAGGCCAGGAGGAAAGGCCACCATACGATGCTCACCCACAGGTAGCGCACCGAAAAGCGGTCCACCATGGCGGTGGTGAAGGTCAGGGCGGCCAGCAGGCCCAGGTAGGACAGGGCGCAGGCGTAGGCCATCCAATCCTGGGCCAGGGCCTGGGCCAGACTTCGTTGCCGGGCCGCACGGATCAGGGAGGCCGCCACGCCCAGGCAGGCGGCCAACCCGGCGGCGAACAGGAGCCAGGCCAGCCAGGTCCATTGCAGGGGAGGATGGGGGCTCCAGGCCTGGGGCACCGCGCTGCCGGCCAGCAGCTCCAAATTGGCCCATATCCGCCCCGGCGTGGCCGGGAGCACCGGCAACACGTAGCGCCCCCAGGCGGCGATGTCGCTGTGCTGGAACAGGGTGTCCCCGCCCTGCTTGGCCAGAAACCCGGCCCCAAAGGCTGCCAGGCCCCAAAGGTGGGCCCGGCCCTCCTGCCCCAGGCGGCCCAGGGCCCAGCCCTCCAACCTGGGCCAAAAGTACAACACCTCGGCCAGAGCCAGGGCGCACAGGGCCAGGGGCAGGTCCTGGTACAAGGCCAGGGTGGGGTCACTCGATATGGCCAGGCCGGGCAGGACCTGCCAGGAAAAGTCACGGCCAAGGGCCAGCACCGCCAGGGCGTAGGCCAGGTAGGCCAGGCTCAAGGCGGCCAGGGTCTTGGCCGCCGGGTCCCACCAGGGGGCCCGCCCCCCGTAACGGGAGGGACCCAGGCCCCGGCGGGCGTGTCCGGCCAAAAAGGCCCCGTGATAGGCCAGGCAGGGGATCACCATGAGCCAGAACATGGTCCAGGTCCACCAGCCCAGGGCGGCCACCAGGGCCAGTAGGGCCAGCCGCCAGCCCCGGCGGCCCAGGTCCGGAGGCCGGGCCAGGTAGACGCGGGTCCAGACCAGCCACAAGAGCACCCCCCACAGGAGCACCGCAGTGTAGCCGCCGTAGCTGAGCAGGCCCAGGCGGAAGAAAAAGGGCGGGGCCAGGGCGGCCAAGAGCAGGGTGGCCAGGGCGGGGCCTCTCCCGGCCAGGCGGCGGATCAAGACCGCGTTGAGCACCAGCACCAGCATCAACAGGCCGGTCATGGCCCAGGCCATCACCTTGGGCGAGGAGCCCAACAGCGCGAAGAAGGGAGCCAGGTAATAGGTCTCGCCCGCGCCCATGTAGCCCTGGCCGTACATGTAATAGGGGAAGTGCAGGCCCTGGGCGATGTGGCGGGCCATCAGCCCCCACAACGCGTGGTCCGCGTCCATGAACTTGTCGGCCTTTAGCAGCCAGGGTAGGCGGGTGGCCAGGTTGAGCGCTACAAGGAGGCCTGCCCAGGGCCAGAAGGCCTTATTCCGAACATGGTTGGGCAAAGGGCTCCTTGCTGGGGTAACTTATCTTTCCACTATATTTTCGCGCCAGCCACCAGGTCAACCCCACGTGGGCGGCGCGCCCAAACTTGCCCCGGCAAAAAGCTTTTGCCAACCCCGCGATTTTCGATAGACTTGAGCGCTAACCTTGTCATCCACTGAAAGACTGCCCATGGAAGTTCTGGTCGTAATACCCACCTACAACGAATCCAACAACATCCGTCCCTTGAGCGAGGCGCTATTGGGGCTGGAGTTGAACCTGGGCATCCTGATAGTGGACGACAACTCGCCCGACGGCACCGGACGCATTGCCGACGCCCTGGCCAAGCAGGACCCGCGGGTGCGCGTGTTGCACCGGCCCGGCAAGCAGGGCCTGGGCACCGCCTACCGCGAAGGCTTCGGCTACGCCCTGGCCAACTTCGACGCGCCGCTTTTGGCCCAGATGGACGCCGATTTCTCCCATCCGCCAGAGGCCATGCCCGCCCTGGTGGAGATGGCCCGCCGGGGATCGGTGGCCATCGGCTCGCGCTACGTGCGCGGCGGGGGGGTGAAAAACTGGGGCCTGGGGCGGCGCATCCTGAGCAAGGGCGCCAACATCTATGTGAGCACCATCCTCGGCCTGCCGGTGGGCGACCTCACCACGGCCTACAAGTGCTGGCCCCGCCGGGTCTTGGAGCGCCTGGATCTGCCCACCGTGGGTGCCCAGGGATTCGCCGCCCTGCCGGAGATGGCCTATCGGACCCATCTTTTGGGCTATCGCCACGAAGAGCATCCCATCATCTTCGAGGATCGGCGGGTAGGCCAATCCAAGCTCACCGGCTCCATCGCCGTGGAGGCGCTCATCAACGTCTGGCGCGTGCGCTTCAACAAGACCTTCGACCCGTCCCAAGCTCCTCCCGCCTGATGCCCCCCGGCGCGGACCACCCCCACCCCCATCGCTGGCCCCTTGCCCTGGGTCTGGCCGGATGCGTGGCCCTGTATTGGGTGGTGCGTCTGTGGCTGATCTCCTGTCCCTCGCTCAGCCAGGTGGACTACGACGAGGCGGTTACCGGGCTCATGGCCCTGGAGATACTCCAGGGCAAGCACCAGCTCCTTTTCTGGGGCCAGCCCTACATGGGCACCCTGGAGGCCTACCTGGCCGCCCTGCTCTTCAAGCTGTTCGGGCCCTCCACCCTGATGCTGCGCCTGTCCCTGCTCATCTACGGCAGCGCCGGGGTGCTGGCCCTGTACTCCCTGGGCCGCTCCGCCGGAGGCCGCCGCCTGGGTCTGTTGGCCGCCTGCCTATGGTCCCTGCCCCCCTTGTTCCTGAGCTTCCAGGGGGTGTACGTCACCGGCGGCCATTTGGAGGCGGTGGTGGCCGGGGCCCTGCTCTTGGCCGGGGCCTGCCGCCTGGCCTTTGATCCGCCCCGCCGGGCGGGCCTGTGGGCCCTGGGCCTGGGGGTGGTGGGCGGCCTGGGCCTGTGGTCCAGCCTCCTCATTTTGCCCCTGGTGGCCGCCTCCCTGCTGGGCCTGTGCCTGGCCCGGCCCGTCTGGCTGACGGGCCGGGGGCCCTGGCTGGCCGGGTTGGGGCTCTTGCTGGGCGCAGCCCCCCTGCTGGTATGGAACGCCGAGCACCACTGGCTCACCCTGGTGCAGGTGGGCGGCTCCCAACTCAGCCGGGCCTGGTCCAACGCCGGGATGCTCATCAGCAACGTGTGGACTCCCATGCTCACCGGGGCCTGGTGGGACGGCCGTAGCGTGGCCTCGGAGATGCCATCGCTGGTGCCCATGGCGGCGCTGGCGCTCATTTACCTGCCCGCCCTGGGGCTGGCCGTGGCCGCCCTGGTAGGCTGGACGCGCCGGGCCTGGCGGCGGCAAAACCCCTGGCAGTCCCCGGCCGACCTGGTGGCCCTGGCCCTGTGGGTGCTGCTGTTGCTGCATGCCTCCAGCGGGCACGGGCACAAGGCCATCCTGCGCTACGCCACCCCCCTGATGGTCCCCCTCACCGTCCTGGCCGCCCTGTGGCTGGGCAAGGTCAACCGTTGGCGTCCCCTGCTGGGGGCCGGGCTGGTGTTGGGCCTGCTGGTCTTCAACCTCTACACCCACCACCTGTATCTGGAGCGCTTCGCCGGGACGCCCCACCGGCCGGTGGAGGCGGTGCTGGAGGTGCTGGCAAACAAAGGGGTGGACTTCAGCTACGCCCACGGCCGGGTGGCCCTGCCGCTCACCTTCGAGAGCCGGGGCAAGGTGCTGGCCGCGGACTTCTTCGGGGCGCGCAACCTCAGCCATTTGCGCCAGGTGGACGCCGCCGCCCAACCGGCCTGGGTCACCCACAAGCGCCTGGCCGTGCCCGCGCCCACCATGTTGGGCCGCGCCCTGCGCCGCCTGGGGGTGTGGAAAAAGCCCCTGGAGGTGGAGCAATACGTGGTGTGGCACGACTTCGACCCCGCCCCAGCGCTTAGCCCCCTGCCCTCCCACTCCTGGCGCGGCGAGACCACCCAGGGCCAGGCCGCGGCGGTCTTGGACCGCAACCTGGACACCGCCTGGCAAGGCAAAGCCGACCGGCCCTCCCAACTGCGTTTGGACCTGGGAGCGCCCCAGCCGGTGGCCCGGATCAGCCTGTTGCCCGGCCCGGCCTGGCGGGGCAAGTCGGGCATGCTCTACAACCTCACCGTGGAGGGCTCCCTGGACGGCAAAACCTGGCAGACCCTGGCCGGCGGCGAGGGCTGCATGGCCGGGCTCACTTGGCGGGGCAAGCGGGTCAAGCTGGAGCCGGTGCCCGCCCTGGAGTTCACCTTCCCGGCCCAGAACGTGCGCTGGCTGCGCCTGGAGATAAGGCCGGGCAATCCCTCCTGGCCCCCCCTGGAGATCGCCGAGCTGTTCCTCTACCAGCCGGACGCGGGGCCCTCCCGGTGGCCCCAGGACGCCGAGCGGCACGTCAAGCTGGGACGCCAGGCCCTGGCCGCCTGGGAAAGCCGCCCCACCGCTCCCTTCCCGGCGGGCCACGCCGCCTTCGCCCGTTTCTGGGCCTCCCAGGTCAACTGGTCCAAGGTGGTGCGCCACCTCAACCGGGCCGCCTGCGTGGCACCCGAATGGGAGCGGCCCTACCGCCTGCTCCTGGAGGCGGCCCGCAAGAGCAACCAGCCCCACGGCAGCCTGCGCGGCTCCTCCCCCTGCCCGCCCCCGGACCGCTCCTAGCCTAAGCCCTTGTAAATAGGAAGCGCTCTCTTTACACTGGCCCCAGGCGTCTCGGCGCGGGGCCCGGGCCGCCGTGCAGCTAAATAATCAGGCCCCAAGGCGGACCAGCCTTGCCCATTAATAGCGCCCGTCGCCCATATCCACCCACCCGGGAGCCTCTCCCGTGAGATGGCAGATCCTTGTGGGCCTGTCCATCAGCGCCGCATGCCTGGCCTGGCTTTTGGGCCAGGTGGACCTGCCCCGCCTGGGCCAGCTTCTGGTTCAGCTCAACCCTTGGTATTTGTTGGCGGTGGCCGCCATATTGTCCTGGGTCTTTTTCCTGCGCTCCCAGCGCTGGCGGCTGTTGCTGCGGCCCTTGAAGCGCTGCCCCATCGGTCCGCTCTACTCGGCCAACCTCATTGGCTTCATGGCCAACAACATCCTTCCCGCCCGCCTGGGGGAGATCGTCAGGGCCTACGCCGTAAACCGCCTGTGCGCGGTGCCGGTGGCCGGAGCCCTGGCCACCCTGGTCATCGAGCGGATATTGGACGGCATGGCCATCCTGGCCTTTTTTTTCCTGGCCCTGTGGTTCACCGACCCCACCGCCCAGGCCGGGGTCTTCAACGTGGCTTATCTTCGGGGCGCGGGCCTGGTCCTGCTGGCGGGCTACCTGGTGGTGCTGGCCCTGGTGGCCGCCCTGTGGCGCTGGCCCGCCGCCACCAGCGGCCGCCTGGCCCGCCTGGTGGGGCGCATCAGCCCCAGGCTGGGCCAAAAGACCGCCGCCATCCTGGAGGGCTTCACCCAGGGCCTGGCCCTCTTGGGCCAGGGACGCCACTTGCCCCTGCTGATCGCCCAATCCCTGGCCCTGTGGCTGCTCATGCTCTTGAGCGGCTATATCTTCCTGCCCGCGGTGGGCCTGCCCCACAGCCCCCTGCTGGCGGCCATGGCCCTGGTGGGGGGTTCCCTGGCCGCGGCGGTTCCCTCCGGGCCGGGCTACATAGGCACCACCCAACTGGCGGTGACCTGGGCCCTCATGCTGGCCGGGGCCGATCAGGAGCGGGCCGCGGCCTTCAGCCTGCTGTTCTGGGCGGCCAACTATTTCTCCATCACCGCCGCCGGGATGGTGGAGATGCTGCGCCGGGGCCTTAGCCTGGGCTCCCTGCGCGGCGGCGGAGGGCAAAAGTGAGCCCACGCCGGGAAGGAGCCGGGGAGCTGACCACTAGGCGAGTGGCCTGGTGGCTGCTGGCCATCGTGGCCCTGGGGGCCCTGGTGCGTGGGATGTACCTGCTTTGGCCCCACCTGGACAGCGACATCGCGGTGGTGGGTCTCATGGCCCGCCACGCCCTGAACGGCGAGTTCTATCCCCTGTACTGGGGCAACCACTACGGCGGCACCCTGGAACCACTCATCGCCGCCGGGGTCTTCTCCCTCTTCGGGTCCGGGCCCCGCGCCCTAAACGCCACCGCCGTGCTCATATCCCTGTGCTACCTCCCCCTGCTCTATCTGCTGGGCAAGGAGATCATCGGCCGCCGGGCCGGGCTGGTCGCCGCCTTTTTGGCCGCCCTGGGGCCCTACATGCTGGTGGCCTACTCGGTGGTGGCCAGGGGCCTGCACGTGGAAATGCTCCCCCTGGGCGCTCTGCTGTTGTGGCTCACGGTGCGCCTGATCAAAGCCGGACCCACCGCGCCGGGCCAGACCTTGGCCCTCACCGCCTGGGGACTCACCGCCGGGGTGGGGGTTTGGACCAACCCCCTGTTCATCTACTTTTTGCCCCCCACCATGTTCCTTTTGATCTACAGCGCTCCCCGCCTGGTCATCACCCCGCGCTTTTGGCTGATGGCCCTGGCCGCCCTGGTGGGTGCCGCGCCGCTGATCTACCACAACTGGCTCACCGGGGGCGGCACCCTGCACTACATGGAGATACCCCGGCCCCACTCGGGCTTTATGAACAACCTGCACTTCCTGTTGCGTCACGGCCTGCCCGCCGTGGTGGGGGCCACCTGGTTCAAGAAAGGCTGGCTGTTCCCCGGCCTGGGCCCGGCCTTGGCCCTGGCCGCCGGGCTCAGCCTGGCCTGGGCCCTATGGCGCTGGGGCGGGGACATGTACCGGCGCTTCAGCCAAAACGCGGGATCTTCCGGCGGCGAAGTGCTGCTGCTGACCATGGGCTGCGTGGCCTATGTTTACTGCGCGGTGGGCGGGGCCGACTCAGGCTCCTTCCGCTACCTGCTGGCCCTGTACATCGTCTGGCCTTTGGTGGCCGCCCTGGCCTGGGACTCCCTGCGCCGCCGGGGCGGGCTCCTGGCCGGGCTGGGATGGCTGTTTTTGGCCTTGGTGGCCGTGGGCGGCATCTGGGGCACCGTGGCCTTCTCGCCGCTCAACCACGCCGAGCAGCGGGCGGCATCCCGGGATATGGGCCCGGAGCAGGCGTCCCTGACCCGCGCCCTTCAAGGCCTGGGCATCCGCTACGCCTATGTGGTGGATTACTGGTTGGGCATGAAGGGCACCTTCCTGGCCGATGAGCAGGTGATAATGCTGCCCTTTGACCACGAGCGCCACCCCCCCTACAAAGAGGCCCTGCTGCGGGCCCCCCGCTACGCGGTGGTGATGCTGGGCGAGAACAACGCCAAGGTCACCCGCCAGAGCCTGGCCACGGTGGGGGCCACGTACCAGGAAAAGACCGTGCCGCCCCGCTGGCACGTCTTTTACGACTTCGCCCCGCCCACCCGAAAGTTGGCCATGGTGGACCCCCAGGCCTGGAGCCTGCGCGACGGCATGGGCCTGGTCCTGTGGGACCGCGACGCCACCACCCGCCTAACCTGGCCCCAGGAGCCGGGCACCGGCCCCACCCTGGACCTGGGCGGCCAGGTGGAGGGGGTGTGCCAGGTGCTCATCTTCCCCGGCAGGGCCCAATTCTTGCCCAAAGAGCTGCGGGTGCTGGGTAGCGGAGACGGGCAAAGCTGGCAGGAGTTGGCCAGGACCCAGCCCTACCTACCCTTCCACTGGAGCGGGGGGCATCTGTCCATAAACCTGCGGGCCCCCTGGCAGGAGATACGTTTCGCGCCCACCACCCTGCGCTACCTGCGCCTGGAGCAGAGCGGCAAGGCCAAGGACATTTGGGCCCTGAACGAGGTGATGGTGGGCAGGCTGGACGGAGACGAGGCCCCGGCCCCGCCGGTTGCGGCGGCCCGGCATCTGGCCCAGAACCGGCCACACGGGGAACCAATCTGGGCTCCCCCGGCCCTACGGGCCTGGCTGCCGCCGGGGATGCGCATCGGCCCGGCCACCCGGCACAAGCCCCACTGGCTGCCGCCCTACCTCTACGCCCAGGAGCTTATGCCCCAGGGCCGGCCCCTGAGCCTGGCCGTGGAGGCCCAGATGGCCCCGGCCACGGCCACGGCCCTGAACCGAGCGGGCTATGAGCACAGCGCCCAAGCCCTCAAGGGCTGGGTGCTGTTCCGGGCCACGGCGGGGCCGCTGGCCCGGCCTTTGTACTGGTCGGGAATCTTGCCCCTGGCGGTCAGCCGGGGCCCGCGCAACTAGGAACCGAAGCGAACCTTAAGAATTCGCTTTAAGGTCCACCAGGCGCTTTTGAGAGGGTCCAGGGTGCTTTCCCCGGTGCGCTCGTCATAGGGGATGAAGATCACCTTGAGCTTCTTGCCGTGGGCCATGGGCTTGAGCAAAAGCTCCACCGGCAGGGCCGAGCCGTTGGCCTCGAACTCCATCTCGCTGAACAGGCTGGTGCGGTAGGCGCGCATGCCCGAGTGCAGATCGGTGATGCGGCGCAGGAACAGCACGCTGGCCAGCCAGGCGAAGCCCCAGTTGGCCAGGTAGTTGATCCAAGGCATGGTGGCGGGCTTGGTCTCCAGGCGAGAGGCATCCACCACATCGGCCTGGCCGGAGAGCACGTAGCCCGCCATCTCCATGATACGACTGGTGGGATAGGTGTCGTCGCAGTCCAGGGTCACCACCACCTGGCCCCTGGCCTCGGTGAGGGCCCGCATCATGGCCGGGCCGTAGCCCTTGGGCGGAAACTGGCGCAGCACCTCGGCTCCGGCGGCGGCCGCGATCTCCGGGGTGCGGTCCTTGGAGGAGTCCACCAACAGGATGTGGGCCTCGGGCGCGGCCGCCTGTATGTCGGCGATCACCTTGCCCACGGCTCCCTCCTCGTTCATGGAGATCATGGCCACGGTGATCTGGGGGGCGCTTGGGCTCATTTGTCCGTCCTTTCGCGTGGCTACATTTAGCATATCCGGGCGGTCCGCGCCACCGGCCACGGTTGCCAAACCATCGGCCCTCTGATAGGTTGACCTCACGTTGGACCGGGGGCGTGCGCCCCTGCAACCGCAACCCACTCCCATGGCCCCTCCGGCCGGGAACGCCATGAAAAGCCTTGTCAAGCGCCTGATACTCCTCGCCATTACCGCCCTGTTCCTCTATCTCGTGCTGCGCAAGGTGGAGCCGGCCAAGCTGTGGCAGGCCCTCACCGAGGTCTACTGGCCCCTGCTGGTGCCGGTGGTGCTGGTGTATCTGGCCGGATTCATCCCCCGCGCCCAAAAATGGCGCATCATCCTGGGGCGCATAAAGCCGGTTAGCCTGGGCGGCTGCCTGGGCTACATCCTGGTGGGCTGCGCGGCCAACTCCCTGTTGCCCGCCCGTTTGGGCGAGCTGGTCAGGGCCTTTATCTGCGGCCGCCGGGAGCAGGTGCCCGCCACCTCGGTCTTGTCCACCATCGTGCTGGAAAGAGTGCTGGAGGTGCTTTCCCTGCTGGTGCTCTTGTGCGCGGTGGTGTGGGCCACGGGCCGGGGCGAGCTGTACCAACTGGCCCTGGTGGGTTTGGCGGTATGCCTGGGGCTCATGGCCGGGCTGTTCTTTTTGCAGCAACGGCCCGGCTGGCTGCTCAAGTTGGCTGCCCTGCTGCCCTGGCCCGGCCTGCGGGAGCGGGCCCAGGGCTGGCTCACCACCTTTGTGGAGGGCCTGGCCGTGGTCAAGAGCCCGGCCCGGTTGGCGGCCATCATCGCCCTGGGCTGGGCGGTGTACCTCATCGAGGGTGCCGCCTATTGGCTCTTGGCTTATGCCTTTGACATGCAGGTCACCTACCTGCAGGTGTTGTTCGTGCTTTGCTTCATCTTCGTGGGCATGACCATCCCCTCCACGGTGGGCAACATCGGCCCCTTGCAATATTTCTGCGTGCTGGGCCTGGGTTACTTCGGCGTGGACAGCTCCACCGCCCTGATTTACAGTGTTTTCATCAACGCAATGATGTACTTGACCGTGCCTCTGGGCCTGGCCTACATGCATGCCTACGGCGCCACCCTAAGCAGCCTGCGCAGCCAGATGGGCGCGGGCTCCGGGGCGTCTCCCCCTTCAGCGGAGTAAGTTCATGCGCACCTTCATCACCGGCGGGGCCGGGTTTATCGGCAGCCACATGGTGGCCGCCATCATCGATCAGGGCCCCCTCACCGTGTATGACAACCTCTCCTCCGGCTCCCTGGACTTCTTGAAAGACCACCTGGACCACCCCAACTTCAACTTTGTGCAGGGTGAGCTTTCCGACCTGGAGCTGGTGACCAAATCCATGGCCGGGCACGAGCGGATCATCCACTACGCCTCCAACCCGGACATCGCCCGGGGCATGCTGGAAACCGACCTGGACATCCGCGAGGGCACCCTGCTCACCTACAACGTGCTGGAGGCCATGCGCCTGACCGAGGCCAAGGAGATCCTCTACACCTCGGGCAGCGGCATCTACGGCGACGTGGGCACCTTCCCCACGCCGGAAGACTTCGGCCCCCTGACCCCCATCAGCTTTTACGGGGCCTCCAAGCTGGCCTGCGAGGGGCTCATCAGCGCCTTTTGTTTCCAGTACGGCATGACCGGCTACGTGCTGCGCATGGGCAATGTGGTGGGCGACCACCAGACCCACGGGGTGGGCTACGACTTCATACGAAAACTTAAGAAAGACCTGCATAGACTCGAAATACTTGGCGATGGCACCCAGGGTAAAAGCTATGTGCATGTGAGCGACGTGATCGCGGCCATGCTGTTCGTCATGGAGCAAACCAGCGACGTGGTGAATATCTTCAACGTGGCCACCGACGACGTGTTGGACGTGACCTCCATCGCCAAGATCGTCATCGCCGAGATGGGCCTCAGCGGCGTGGAGCTGGCCTACACCGGCGGCGACCGGGGCTGGAAGGGCGACGTGCCCCAGGTGCGCTTGGTGCTGGACAAGATTCACGCCCTGGGCTGGGCCTCCAAGATGAACTCGGCCCAGGCCATCACCGCCTCGGTGCGGGCCATGCTGGAGGAGGTCTAAACCCTTGCAGGCGGCGGTCATAGCCGGTGGCCTAGGCACCCGCCTGGGCGCGCTCACCAAGGACATTCCCAAGCCCCTGGTGCCGGTGGCCGGGCGGCCCTTTTTGCACCACCAGCTAAAGCTGCTCAAGGCGGGCGGGGCGGACAAGGTGGTGTTGTGCATCGGCCACCTGGGGGAGCAGATCCAGGCCTTCGTGGGCGACGGCTCCCGCTGGGGCCTGGAGGTGGCCTACAGCCTGGACGGCCCCACCCTTTTGGGCACCGGCGGCAGCCTCAAGAAGGCGGCCCCGCTCTTGGAAGAGCGCTTTCTGCTCACCTGGGGGGACAGCTACCTGGAGATAGAGCATCGCCAGGTGTGGGCCTCTTTCCTGGCCTCGGGCCTGCCCGCCATGATGGTGGTGTGGCGCAACCAAGGGGCCAAGGAGCCCAGCAACGTGCGCCTGGAAGGCGAACGGGTGGGCGATTATGACAAATGGTCCCCCGGCCCGGAGTTCGACTGCATCGACTACGGCCTCAGCGCCCTGAGCAAGGAAGTGCTCGCGGCCATACCCGAGGGGGAGCCTTTTGCCATCGAGGAGGTTTTCCGCGACTTGGCCCACCAGGGCAAGCTGGGGGCCTACGTGGTGGAGCGGGCCTTCATGGAGATAGGTTCGCCCGCCGGGCTGGCCGAGTTGGAGGCCCATCTTCGGGCCCAGGAAGGAAAACAACCATGAGTGAGCACGTGGAGACCATCATCCTGGGAGGAGGCCTTACCGGCCTGAGCCTGGCCCAATATATTCAGGGCGAAACCCTGGTGCTGGAGGCCGATGAGTGCCCCGGGGGCCTGTGCCGCAGTTTCACCAAGGACGGCTTCACCTATGACATCGGCGGGCACATTCTGTTTTCCCGCGACTCCGACCTGCTGGCCCAGCTCACCTCCTGGCTGGAGGGCAACCTGCTGGAGCAGCGGCGCAACAACCAAATATGGTTCAAGGATCGTTTCGTAAAGTACCCCTTTGAAAACGGCCTCTACGCCCTGGACAAGGAAGACATCTTCCAGTGCCTCATGGGCTTCTTGGAGCGTAGCGACGCCGAGCCCTCCAACCTGGAGGAGTGGTGCCGCTTCCGCTTCGGCCAGGGCATCAGCGAAAAATACCTGATCCCCTACAACGACAAGATATGGAAGCGCCCGGCCAAGGACATCTCGGTGCACTGGGTGGAGCGCATCCCCAGCCCCCCGACGGCCGACGTGGTCAAGGCGGCCATCGGCATCGAGACCGAGGGCTACACCCACCAGCTAAACTTCCTCTACCCCGAGCGGGGGGGCATCGAGTCCCTGGCCAACGCCCTGGCCCAGGGGGTGAACCTGGTCACCGGCTTCCGGGCCTCGGCCGTCAAGAAGACGGCCAACGGCTGGGAGGTGAGCAACGGAGCGGACAACTACTCCTGCCGCCGCCTAATCTCCACCATCCCGGTGATGGACCTGGCCGCCTGTTTGGACGGCGCGCCGGAAGATGCCAAAACCGCCTGCGCGGCCCTGCAATACAACAGCGTCATCTTGGTGATGCTGGGGGTGGGCCACACCGGCCTGGCCGACAAGAGCGCCATCTACATCCCCGACCCGGCTCTCCTGCCCCACCGGGTGTGCTACATGAGCTACTTCAGCCCTAACAACGCGCCCGAGGGCAGTTCCCATTTGGTGGCCGAGATCACCGTGCCGCCGGGCGACGCCCTGCTCGCCGCCTCCGAGGACGAGCTGGTGGGCCGGGTGGCAGCGGACGTGAGCGAGCTTTGCGGCATCAGTCAGGCGGAGATCACCGCCAGCCAGGCCCAGCGCATCAAGCACGCCTACGTGGTCTACGACCGCAACTACCTGAACAACCGGGCGCGGGTTTACTCGTGGCTGGACGGGCTGGGCCTACACACCTGCGGCCGCTTCGGGTCCTTCGAGTACCTGAACATGGACCAGTGCCTGGAGCGGGCCCGCGACTTGGCCGCGGAGATGAATAAGTGATTAATCAATAAATTAAACTATGGAAGCGCATAGAACCGACTAGCGAATTACCTTACCTCACTTGCACTTATTTTAACCGCCGCCACAACCGAAATCGCCGCAGCAACAATACGTTACTTATTTTGTGACGGATAGGTAGCGGGAGGTTCTACTATCTTTTTGCCGTAAGTGCCACAGGATGGCATTGAAACTAAAATACTAAACAAGGCCATTCCATAAACAATAAAAGCGACTATACGCGACATACTAAACTTCATTTATCCCCCTTTTGTTGTCGTAATTGCCACGACATTTTCGAAATTACAATATCATACGTGGCCAACAAATCCTCTTCTAATTTTTTTGACCGAGGATCGCGGACGCACTTCTCATTATCAGATAACTTGTAGCAACTTACGTCCATGTATGCTTCCAGTAAATTTTTTAATTTATCAACGTAAGGCGCGATACTATCTCCGTAATTCACCTTGACCAACTCACATGCAGCCTCGTAGGTTTCAGGGACACCAATTAATCTTTTGTAATATTCATTTCTGCCAAGTTCAATTTCATCGTGTTGGTCATACAGCGACTTATCTCGCAATTCACAATCTTTTCGTTGAGTCATTCTCTGAAAATAAATTGCCTCGGTTATATTTTTTGAAAAAGACTTAATCGTTTCTTGCTTAACCTTGATATCTTCAAGCCTCATTTGCCCATTAAATATCAACAAAGGCAATACAAAAGTACATGCTGCAATAACAACAACACTTACTAAGTGCCCCCAAAAGTTACCGGACCATAGTGGGTTGCGACTATTGCTATTGTTTTTATTTGTCGTCATGACCGTCATATACCCCGACTCAGGCTAACCTGTTCAATAAGTCGTTGCTCTAGGCACAAAATCAAAAGACAAAACAAAACTGATTTTATCTTCGATTGATGAAACATTAACCCATTCCGGCCGACTACCTCCTTCAGTAGGATCAAGAACAGCGAGTTGGCTAAATTTAATCCTATTACGATAGTATGAAAAGTAGTTAACTCTGGAACTTATAAAAGAGTATCGCGCCCCTATTACTACAACTGCATGCCCAACAGAATATGTGCCTTTAGGCATCAGCCCTAAAACCACGGGATGTCCGCGACCTAAAGTTTCAATTATATGCCAAGAGCCGTTTGTACTAACCCTCGTCCCACCAAACCCAAGTGCATCCATCATATCTTTGACTGATGCAGCGCTATCCAAGGGTTGCTTATTCCTATTAATTTGACTGGCCAGATCTATTTGATCTACATGCCTACCATATTTATCATATATTAAATATTGAATACATGCGGCCCAGCATAATTCTTCGCCTTTTTGTCTACTAATAGCAGTTAATCCACCGCACATTAGCACATAATCATTACTACCAACTTTCTTAGACTTGGTGAAATGATCGTGCATATACGGCACTTTTACTCTTTTATTATCTGCAGTTCTGAAGTTAAGCTTCGCTGCTAATTTATTTTTATCGTCTACGCGTTTTGTCAAATAATCGATCTCATGTTGCATATCATGTTGGACGGAATATAAATCTGTCCCATGATTACGGTTATAGGTTTGCACAGACTTCACTGGGGTATCTGATATCGGGAAGGGAAGCCACATATCGTACATCAACATTGACCCTGAAATATCACCTGTGCAGCCTGGAGTGACCACGATAGCTATCAGAAATAATAAATATGAAATAAAAGTGCGTCTAATAATCACAACAGTACCATACGTATGTGATTTTTGAGTTTGTCTGTGCGCTTTTTTCAATCCCCTCCCCCATCGCGGCCATACCACATCTCCACATCCTCAAACTACTGAATTACCTTTTCATTGTTTCAGATATTCCTTCACTGAGGACGATAGGTATATTTAAATAGATTTTGTAACAAAATGTTTTGCTAGTTATTGGAATTTTTTGTAGCCCACGCTACCCCAGTTATGGTCTGGGATGATATTATTTTCCCGCTATTGTAGTCAAGCGATTACAACATTTATAAATTGAAGCTAAACAACTTAAACCGACACCAAACTAAAACCCGGCCCTCCGCACGGAGGACCGGGTTCTTCTTTTTTTTCAAACGCCCCACCAAGACGGCCACTGACGTTTCCAGGGCGTCGACGGCAAGGCGTCCGGCCAGCGACTGCCGATAGCGTAGTGAACCTACGCTGAGGCGGGAGCGCCGCCGGCAACACAGCCAGCGGCGTCCTGGGGGCGTCAGGTCAGCACATCTCGCACTTTTTGGCGTCGTCGAGGAACATCTTGACGGTTTCCTTGCTGTAAGGATGCACCAACATGCCGCCCAAGATGTCCGGGGTCACGGTGACGATGTGCGCCCCGGCGTGCAGCCAGGTGATGACGTTGTTGATCTCGCGCACCGAGCCGATGATGATCTGGCTGTCCAGGCCCTGCAACTCCAGCAGCTCACGCAGGCGGGTGATCTCGTCCACCGCGTCGTAGCCCATGTTGTTCACCCGGCCGCCAAACAAGGAGACATAGGTGGCCCCGGCCAGGGCGGCCAAGAGGCACTGCTGGCCGCTCATCATGGCCGTGGCGTTGACCCGCACGTCGTACTTGGTCTCCAGGGCGTGGATCACCTCGATGTTGTCGGTCTCGCCCTCGGGCCCGTGGATGGTGATCTTCACGTTGATGTTCTCGGCCAGGGCCGCGAACTCCCTGCCCTGGTCGATCATCTGCTGCGGGTCGTTGCTGGTCACTTCCAGCGACAGCGGCAGGGGCGCGATCATGGCCGCGATTTCCTGGGCCCGTTTTTTCATGCCCGCCGCACCGCCGGTCACCCCGTCCTTGAGCAGGATGGTGGGGTTGGTGGTGACCCCTCGGATCACACCCCAACGCAAAAACTTCTCCACCTGCTCTATCTTGCCGCTGTCCAGGAAAATGGCCATGGCCTATCCTTGCTCCAAAATTAAATCCACTGCCTGGGCCAAATCGGCCACCCGTTGGGGGGCCTCGACCTGGGCGTTGTAATCGGCGCTTATCAGCACGGCCCGCACCCCGGCGGCGCGGGCGGCCTGCATGTCTTTATATCCGTCACCCACCAGCCAAGAGGCCGCCAAATCCAGGCCGTGTTCGGCGGCCGCCTGGGTCAGCATGCCCGGCTTGGGCTTGCGGCAGGCGCACTCATGATGATCGTCGTGGGGGCAGAAGCGAATCTCGTCCGGCTCCACCGCTTGGTCCAAAACCCGGTGCATGGCTGCCAGATCTTCTTCAGGCAACAACCCCCGAGCCACGTCGGGCTGATTGGTCACTACGATGACCAGGTACCCCGCCTCCCTGAGCCGGGCCACCTGCTCCCCCGCGCCGGGGGTAAGGCTGAATTCGCCCAGGCCGCGGGGCGACGCGGGCGAGCCGTCGCGCATCACCACCGGGTTGAGCACCCCGTCGCGGTCCAGGAAAACCGCCCGCTTTATTTCACCGACTCCCACTTCATCTCGTTCTGCAGGATGTCCGGGTGCGACACCACCATGTGCCACACCACCGCCTGGAAGGCCTCGGTGTGAGGGGTGATGGTGGCCTCGTTCACCGTGGGGATGACGATCACCGCGTCGCCCACCTGGGCGGTGTAGCCGCCATCGCGGCCCACCACGCCCAATATCTTGGCGCCGACTTCCTGGGCCAGCTTGAGCGCCTCCACGATGTTCACGCTGATCTGCTTTTCAACGTTGCCGCCGCCCACGCTGAACACGAACACGCCATCCTTGGGGCCCAGGCGGCTGGTCCTCAGCCAGCGGGAGAACACCCCCTCCCAGCCCTCGTCGTTGATCAGGGCGGTCAGCTCGCTCACGTTGTCGGTGGGGGTGTAGCACTCAATACCCGCGATCTTGCGGAAGTCGTTGACCGCGTGGTTGGCGTTGCCCGCGCCGCCGCCCACGCCCACGAAGAACAACCGGCCGTGGTCTTCCCTGATCCGCCTGATGGTGCGCACCATGTTTTCGATGGCCTTGGGGTCCAGGGAAGCGGTGATGCGGCCGGCCTCTTCCAGGTATTGCTTGACGTATTCGCTCACGGGCTAGCTCCTTACTTGCGCAGGTTGGCCACGATCTTGGCCCCCTCGAAGTCGAAACGGAAGGGGAAGTAGCGTAGGCCCATGGCCGTCAGGCGCTGGATAACCTTGGCCTTGGTGCCGGGGCAGTAGAACATAAAGAAGCCGCCGCCGCCCGCGCCCATTATTTTGCCGCCCAGGGCCCCGGCCTTGAGGGCCTCTTCGTAGGCCTCGTCGATAAAGGGGTTGCTGATGGCCGAGCTGAGCTTTTTCTTGGTCTTCCAGTGCTGGTGCAACAGCTCGCCGAAGGAGTCGATGTCGCCTTTTTCGAACAAACGGCGTGTCTCCAGGCCGATCTGCTTTATGCCGTGCAGGCGCTCGATGATGGCCTGGTCGTCATCCTTGGTCTTTTTGTCCTGGGCGGCCAGGATGTCCGAGGCGCTGCGCTCGATGCCGGTATAGAACAAGCCAATGTTGTACTCCAACTCCACCAGCTTGCCGCCCCGCATGCGTAGCGGCTCCACGTGGACCGTGCCGTCGGTCTCGAAGGTCAAGGCGGTCACCCCGCCATAGGCGGCCATGTACTGGTCCTGCTTGCCGATGGGCGCGCCCAGAATGTCGATCTCGATCTGGCAGGCCTCCTCGGCCAGATCGCGCAACGAGGCAAAGTCCCTGGTGTAGGAGCGCAGGGCGGTGAGTAGGGCCACGGTGAAGCTGGAGGAGGAGCCCAGGCCGCAGTTGGCCGGAACGTCGGCGATGGAGGACAGCTCCACCTGGTTCTCCACCCCGGCCAGACGCAGGGCCTCGCGGAATATCTTGTGCTGCACCTGGTCCACGCTCTCGACCACCTCGGTCTTGGAATAGGAGAGCTTTATGGAGCGCTCGAAGCGTTGGTTGATGCAGATGAAGATGTACTTGTCTATACCGCCGGCGATGAGGAATCCGCCGAACTTGGAGTAGTAGGAAGCCAGGTCGGTGCCTCCGCCTCCCAGAGATATGCGCACCGGAGCCTTGGAGATAATCATGCGGTTTTCCCGGCAAAGGTTAGGCGGTTCCGGGAGCTGAAACCCGGCCGCGATTCAGTCCCCACTTATTAGCAGTTCGGGGCCCGTTTGGCAATCAGAGCCGCAGGTTGGGTTGCCGCTTCCCACCTGGTTGCGTATAGTTGAACCAGCCAGTAAAGCTACGACCCGCCTGGAGCCTGATGCCTAGACTTCTCGAGAGCCTGCCGCCCAAGCTGGCCCCTCCCTATTTGACCAAAGCACGCCTGCGCCTGCTGGGGCACTCGCTCATCATTTTGGCCCTGCTGGGCGGCTTCGTGCTGCACGCCGCCTACAACCTCCCCCACCACGCCATAGACCACGACGGCACCCACTATTTGTGCATGGCTCACAATCTGGTGCACCACGGCACCATCAGCACCCAGCGCACCTTGAGCCCCAACCCTTGGCCGGACGCCTGGCGCGCCCCCGGCTACCCCACCTTTCTGGCCCTGGGGGTGGCGGTGGTGCCGGGGCTCGGTGAGCTCTCCCTGCCCGCCTTTTTGCGCGATGATTTGCTGCCCCTCAAGAAATGGCAGTTGGGCTGGCTGCTGTTAGCGGCGGTCATGGTAGGGGTGTTCGTGTGGCGGCGCACCGGCTCGCCCTGGCCGGGTTATCTCAGCTTCGGGCTCATCGCCTACAGCCCGGCCCTGATCTATTTCATCAACCGCTTTTACAGCGAGGTGGGCGCGGCCCTGATTATTCTGTTCCTCTCCCTGACCCTGCACCGGACCCTGCGCCGCCCCTCCTGGTGGGCCTTTGCCCTGGCCGGGTTGTTGCTGGCTATGGGCGCCCTCACCCGGGCGGCGCTGATGTATTTCTGGCTGCCGCTGATGATCTACTTCGCCCTGTTGGCCTGGCGCGGCGGCCTGCCCCGGGGCAGGCTGCTGGTGGGCATGGCCCTGTTCACCCTGACCTTCGCCATTCCGGTGGGGGCCTGGATGGCTCGCAACCACTACAATTTCGGCCACTGGATTATGGCCTACCGGGGCGGCCAGGTGTTGGACATCCGGGCCAACCATGCGGCCATGCCCCCCAAGGAATATTTGGCGGCCTTCATCTACTACACCCCCTGGGTCTATCTGAACCCCCTGGCCCAGGAGTCCCCCACTCCGGGCAATGACAATTGGGACCCTCCCAAGCACCAGAAGCTGTGGGGAATCGACTTATACGAGGCCACTCTGGGCCGGGTGCTGACCATGAATGACTTCAATCACCTGAGGGTGCAGGCCAGGGGCGACACCTACGAGATGAAGGGGCAGCACGCTTGGGCCCGCCACACCAAATGGCTGGGCCATTACACCGTGGGCGACGCCCACAGCCAAAAGGTGGCCATACGCAAGATATTGGCTCACCCCTGGAGCCACCTTTTGGCCTCCATCCCCCTGGCCTGGCGGGGCCTGTTCGCGGATACCTGGTGGGTGGCCCTGCCTGGTTTCGCCTGCCTGTTCTATCTGGGGGTGTCTTCCTTGCGCAGGCGAGACTGGCCCTTGCTGGCCTTTGTCTTACCATCGATCTACCTGTTCAGCTTCCACAGCCTGATAACCGTGAACGCGGCCCGCTTCAACTCTCCCCTGATTCCGGTGCTGGCCGTGTGCCTGGGCCTGTGCGCCCACCGTCTGGCGCGGCGCTGGCTCCGGCGGCGCGCGGACAAGGAGCCCGCCCATGCCTGAGGTTTATTTCCGCACCATCGATCCCCCCACCCAGGCCGGGGTGGACTCGGCCGTGGAGCAGGCGCTGGATTTCGCCCGGCTCACCGCCAGCGAGATCGGCAAGCGCTGCCTGATCAAGATCAACGCCATGAGCCAGGAGGTGCTGCCCGGACGCAACACCAGCCCCTGGCTGGTGGAGGCGGTGCTGGGCCAGATGAAGGAGCGCCATCCGGGCACCAGCTTCACCCTGGCCGACAGCGACGTGGCGGGCTACCCCCAGTTCGGCCGGGCCTGCCGTCATTGGGGCTACCAGGACATCGCCGCCCGCCACGGGGTCCAGATCATCAACCTGGCCCGCCAGGACTACCGCGAGGTGGCCACCGGCAACGAAGCCTGCCCGGTGCTGGCCTTCCCCCAGGCGGTGTTCTCGGCCGACAGCATCATCAACCTGCCGGTGATGAAGACCCACGTGCTCTCGGGCATCTCCTGCTGCCTCAAGAACCACTGGGGCCTGTTGCCCCGGCTGCGCTACCAGTTCCACCAGCAAGTGCACCAGGTCATCGCCGAGATCAACCACCAAGTTCCCCAGACCGTGTTCAACATCCTGGACGCCACTGTGGCCATGGAGGCCAGCGGCCCCAAGACCGGCCTGCCCCGTGCCTGCGGGCTCATCCTGGCCGGGCGGGACCGGGTGGCCGTGGACGCGGCGGCTCTGGACTTCATGGGCCTGGACCGGGGCATGGCCCCCCACGTGGCCCTGAGCCAAGCGGCCGGGGTGGGCAGCATGGACTACACCCAGGCCGGTGACCCGGTGGATCCCGCTAATTTCATCCCCCCCCAGCTTGGCCAGGACCTGGTGTCGCTGCTGGAGCGTCGCCTCAGGGCCATCCCCGGCCTGGGCAAGCTTCTCTACCGCCCAGAGATAGCCCCCTTGCTGGGTTGGGTGGGCACCCAATACAATGAGCAGGTGTGGTTCCGCCGTCAGGGGCGGGCCTTGCTCCGGGAGGTGCTCGACTCTCCCTGGGGTGAGCAGTATCGCTCTTTGCCCGGCTGTGGAGGAAGGATTTGAGCATGGCCTCGCCACGCCGCCTCATGGCCCTTACCCTGCTTCTCGCCCTATGCCTGGCCGCCGCTCCGGCCCTGGCCGGGGGCGACCCTCTGGCCGGGAACCACGCCCCCCTGCCCGGCCCCTCGTGGCATGTGCAGGAGGCCAGGGGGGTGAGCCTGGCGGTGCCCAAGAACTGGTACGGCTTTTTCTACGTGGGCCTTCGGAACTTCTACGGCTGGTGGGCCCGCAAGACCGCGCCCCTGTACACCAAGATGGAGTTCTCCCTGTTCCAGATAGGTGAGCTGCCCCAGCCCGGCCTGGCCGACCGGGTGCGCACCAGGGCCCTGGGCCAGGCAACCCTGGCCGGACGCCCCGCCCTGGCCTTTGAGCAGCTCGAGCTGGAAGACACCACCGACGCCCGGCGGCGGCGCATCCTGGTGCTCAAGGAGACCGTGCCCGGCGGCGGCCGCCTCTGGGCCGTGGCCGACAGCGACAGCAAGCGGTGGGACCAAAACCAGCCCACCCTGGAGGCCATCCTGGCCTCGCTGCGCATCGAGCCCTTCTTTTTCGTGCTGGGGGCCGAGTGGCGCCTGGCCGAGTGGCGGGGGATGTACCTCTCCCTGCCCTGGTCCTGGGATGGGCGCAGCCTACCCGCGGGCTACTTGTGGGAAGGCCGGGCCGGGCAAGGCCGCGATATGCGCCTGGAGCTGCACCAGGAGGCCCTGCCGCCCTTGGATGGCTACGTCCTGCTGGGGCAGTCGGTGGTGGACCGCCGCAGGCTGAGTGTGTACCAACGGGACACCGCCGGGGCCTACGAGCTGTTGGCCGTGGTGCACCGCCAGTTGCCCGGCGGCCGCTATCTCTGGGCCCGGGGCAGTCTGCGGGGCCAGGTGGGCACGGCCGACTGGGAGCTGCTGGGCCCGGCCCTCAAGGCCATGCTGCGCTCCCTGCGCATCGACTGGGATATGTTCCCGCCTGAGTAGCCTAGCCTATTTTTCTATATATATGTCCGGCCAGCGGTCGTTGGCCTGGTTCTGAGTCAGGCGTAGGGCCGTCTCCCAGGGCGTGCCCAGCTTCCACAGGAATATCTCGTAGTCGGCGATGTCGTGCTCGTGGCCCTTGGCCGCCGCCCCCCACACCATCCACTTGCCGTCCCGCGACAGGCGCGGGAAGTACTCGTGGCTGTAGGCGCCGGGCAGGTCCATGAGCACCTGGGGCTTCACCGGGTTGAGCGCCGAATGCAATATCTGGTTGCCCCCGTGGCCGCCGTTTTCCACCCACAGCACGTGGCGGCTGTCCGGGTACCAGGTGATCTCGCAGCCCCCCGCCACCGCCTGGAGCTTCTGCGAAGCCAGATCGTAAACCATGGTGCCCCGCGCCGCGCCCCTGGCGGTGAAGGCCAGCAGGCGCTGGTCCGGCGACAGCTCCGGGGTCTGGGGCACTCCCTTCACCGGTGACTGGGCCGCGTCGTAGAGCACGGTCTCCTTGCCCGAGGCCAATTCCTTGAGCACCACCTGGCCGCCCCGCATGAAGCTTATCTGGTCGCCCCCCACCCATTGGGGGTAGTTGCCGTTCTTGGCCACCAGGGTCTCATCCTTGGTGTTCAGGTCCAGGGTCCAAACGTCCCAGGGAAGCTCGTCGCGCTCGCTCACCCACAAACGCTGGCTGCGGGCGAAGACGATGCGCTGGCCGTCGGGCGAAAAGCGGCTGTAATACTCCACCAAATCGTTGTGGGTCAGGCGGTAGAACTCCATGTCCGGCAGGGTGAGCATGTACAGCTCGTGGTTGCCGCTGCGGCTGGAGGACCACACCACCTTGGCCTTTAGCCCCTTGGTGCCCTGGCGGATGGCCGCTTTTTGCTCCGGGCTGAGCCCGCCCACCACCTTGCCCAGCACCAGATCCCCGAAGTGGGTGTAGAGATAGCGGGGGCCGAAGTGCACCGCGGTGACCACCAACATCAGGGCCAGCACCCCCATGATGATCCAGTGCTTCAGCGGTTGCCTTTTAACCTTTTCCTTCATGGTCGCTTTCTCGCGGCTTGATGAGGCTCAGGGCCACCAGGGCCACCGCCCCCAGAGAGTAGTCGATGGCCTGGGTGAGTAGGTGCAAGCCAAAGGGTATCAGGGCCGCCTGGGTGGGGGGCAGGCCCGCCCCCCGCAGGGTGGCCATCATCACTCCTTCGTAGGCCCCGAAGCCCGCGATGCCGCTGATGGGCAGGCTGGCCGTGGCCTCGGCGGCTATCAGGGCGAACAGCACCACCGGGAAGGAAAGCTGGGCCGCCTGAGCGGGCCACTGGGCGGCCAGGCCGGTCACCAGAATGTACAGGCCCAGGTACTTCAGGGCCCGGATGGCCACCGACACCCACAGCACCCGGCCGTAGACGCCTTGGCTTTTCACCTTGCCCACGTCCTGGGCCATGGCCGCCAACTCCGCCGCCGTCCGCCCGGCCCACTCCTCGGCCTTGCCCGGCAGGCGCGGGGCCAGCCACTGCACCACCCCGGCAATGACCACCAGCACCTTTTCCAGCAAATACAAGGCCAGCAGGGCGATCACCGCCAGCACCCCCAAGAGCACCCACAGCAGGGTCGCCTGCTCTCCGGCGGCCAGGCTATGCAGCACGATGGCCAAAAAGAAAAGGGGCAGCATGCCGATGAGGTCGAAGATGAAGGAAAAGGCAAAGGAGCTGAAGCAGGCAGGCAGGCCCACGGCCAGCTTGCGGTTCAGGAACACGATGTAGGCCAGGCTGCCGGAGCGGGCGGGCAGCAGGTCCACGAAAAGGTTGCTCACAAAGGTGATTGCCACCAGGCCCACAAAGGGCGGCGGCTTTTCCTGGCCGCTGGCCGCCAGGAGCAGGCGATAGCGCAGGGCCTTGAGCAGCATGGAGCCCAGGAAGCAGGCCAGGTAGGCCAGCAAAAAGCCCAGAGCCAGGCCCTGGTAGAGGCGCACCCAGTCGTCCCAGGTGGTGGCCTTGGCCAGGTAGTAGAAAAGCCCGGCGGTGATTGCCCCGGCCAGGATAAGGGTCAGCCAGGCTCCGGCCCGGCGGCGGCGGGAGCGGGGCTTGGGGTTGGCAAGGGTGTCTCTCATGGCGCCCAAGCTAGGCCGACTCGCCCTCTCCCCGCATCTTGATGAGCTTGGCCGGCACTCCGCCCACCACGGCCAGGGCGGGCGCGTCGGAGGCGACCACCGCCCCGGCGGCGGCGATGGCCCCCTGGCCCACGGTGACCCCGTCCAGGACATAGACCCCGGCTCCCAGCCAGGCCCCGGCCTCCACTCGGATGCCGCCCATGTCCTTGATGCCCTGCCCACCGATGGGCACGTCCAGGCGGTCGGTGTGGTAGTTGCCGCCCCCGGCCAGATAGCACAAGGGGCCGATGACCACGTCCGGCCCGATGACCACCGGGTTCCCGGCCACCGAGTGGACCACCACCCTGGCTCCCAGGCCGCAGCGGGGACCGATCTCGATATAACCCTGCTTGGCCGAGAGCATCACCTCGTTGGCCAGGTTCACGTCGTCGCCCACCACCACGGCGCGCTCTGTCTCCGGGCTGCGGCCGTCCAGGATGCAGCGTTCGCTGACCACCACCCGCTCGCCCAAATGGATGCGCCCCGGATGGCGCAGCACCACCCCGGCGGCGAACATGACCCCCTTACCGCAGGAGGCGAACAGGCGGGGCCACATCAGCTTGCGCAGAAACAGACCCAAGGCGCCGGGGAAGTTGGCCAGTAGCATGCACAGCTCGAAATAGAACAGGCGGCCCCAGGAGCGCGAGCCCACGATGAGGTCTTGGTAGCGCTTCAGGGCGCTGCCCCCAGCGGTGGCCATCTGGTGGGTCTTCAGGTGGGCGGGCTGGTCCTGGGAGGGATTGGCCATTAAATCCTCTTGTTTGCTAAGCGGTTAGCTCGAGGCAAAAATATCACGCCGATGCGAAGCCTGTCCAGCCCGGGCATTTCATGAAGGCTGGCCGGTAACAAGCAGCGATTCAGTAATTATGCGTTCCTTATGAATAAACCGCCAGCCTTATGGATGTGCGGTTGGTGCGCGGCACCGGCACAGCCAGCCGCAGGCAGACAAGGCGACCGGTAAGCGAGGGCCGCAGGCGTAGCCTGAGGCCTACGTCGAGGCCCGAGCGCCACCGGCAACGCAGTATGCCGGTGGCTGGCGCAGCCGGAGCCCCTAGTTTTCGAAGAAGCGCCTATGCCACAAGGCGGCGTTCATCAGGGCCCACAGCACGTGGTTGTGGTTGTGGGTGCCGGCCAGATGCTGGGCCATGAGAGTGTTCACCGTCTCCGCTTGCAAATACTCGGTGACCAGGGGGCTGGTGGTGAGCAGCTCCTGCATCACCGGCCGGAGTTGGTCGCGCAAAAGGTTCTTCACCGGCAGGGAGTAGCCCTGCTTGCCTCTAAAGGCCACCCGGTCGGGCACCAAGCCTCGGATGGCCTGGCGCATGATGTACTTGGTGGTGAAGCCCTTGAGCTTGAACCAGGAGGGCATCCCGGCGCTGAACTCCACCACCTCGTGGTCCAGGAAGGGCACCCGCACCTCCAGGGAGGTGGACATGGACATCTTGTCCACCTTCATGAGCACGCTGTCGGCCATGGCCAGCTTGAGGTCCAGGTAAACCTCCCGGTCCAGGCGGTCCGTGGAGTTGCAAGAGGCCAGCACCGAGCGGATGGGCGCGAAGGGGTCATTGATGTTGAGTTGGGCCGCGGCGTCGCGGTTGAACAGCTGCCCGGCCAGGATGGGGGGCAGGAAATACTGCCAGCGCAGGTGCTCGCCTTCGCTGGGCAAAACGCAGCCGTCCAAGAAGCGCTTGGCCACGTTGATGGCCCCCTTCTTCTGGGGCTGGTCGGGCAGCAGGGAGGCCAGGCGGTGCAGCAGGGGGGCGCAGCCGGGCAGGCGGCTGAGGTAGCCCGCCGCCTTGGAGGCCTTGAAGCGGTCGTAGCCCGCGAAAACCTCGTCGCCGCCCTCGCCGGAGAGCACCACGGTGACCGTCTCCTTGGCCTTGCGGCAGATGAGCATCAGGGGGATGGCCGAGAGGTCGGTCATGGGCTCGTCCAAATGATAGACCGCGCTCTCCAGGTCCTCCATGGTCAGGCCCTCGATCATCAGCACCGTCTGGTCGGTGCCGTAGTACTGGGCCATGTCGTTGGCGTACTCCAGCTCGCTGAAGCTGGGGTCGGGATAGGCGATGGAAAAGCTGCGGATGTGCTCCACCCCCAGCTCGCGCATCAGGGCCACCACGGTGGTGGAGTCCAGCCCGCCGGAGAGGAACACCCCCAAGGGCACGTCGCTCATCAGGCGGCGCTTCACCGCCAGGCGCATGAGGGAGCGCAGCTCCTCCACCGCCTCCTCGGGGCGTTTGAAGCGCGGGGCGAACTTCACGTCCCAGTACTGGGTCTCGGTGAAGTTGCCGCTGTCCATTTCGAAGATGGCGTAGTGGCCCTGGCGCAGCTTGTTCACCCCCGCGAAAAGGGTGCGCGGGGCGGGCACGTACTCATAGCCCAGGTATTGGTGCAGGCCGGGCAGGTCCACCCGGCGCTCCAGGCCGTCCCAGGCCAGCAGGCCCTTGATCTCGTTGCTGAAGATCAGCTTGCCGCCGGCGTGGTGGTAGTAGAGGGGCTTGATGCCCAGACGGTCGCGGCCCAGCATGATGCACCGGCGCTTGGCGTCCATGACCGCGAAGCAGAACATGCCGGTGATGCGCTCGATGACCCCCGGCCCCCACTGCTCGTAGCCGTGCAGCACCACCTCGGAGTCGCTGTCCGAGCGGAAGATGTGCCCCGCGTCGATCAGCTCCCTGCGCAGATCAAGGTAGTTGTAGATCTCGCCGTTGACCACGATGCGCACGTCGCCGTGCTCGTTGACCATGGGCTGGCGGCCCCGCTGGGAGAGGTCGATGATGGACAGGCGGGTGTGCCCCAGGCTGGCCCCGCCGCCCACGTATTCGCCGTGGGCGTCCGGTCCCCGGTGCACCAGACGCTTGTTCATGGCCTGAATCAGGCCTTGGTCTTCCCAGCTGAATCCGTTGATGCCGCACATAGCCGCCCTCGCTGTCCGGCCCGAAGCTACCCCCGAGCATAAGATTTGGCTAAGCCTAATGAAACCTGGCGGTTTGTGCAACAGCCGCCCGCGTTGACGCATGGGGGGGCGGGTGTTACCTTGGCTCAGGACAATTCCCGTGGAGGCCGCACCGTTTGAAGAAATCTGGCAAAACCTGGCTGCGTATGGGCATAAGCCTGGGGCTCTTGCTGGTCCTCTTGTTCTTCTTCGTGGACTTGGGCCAGGCCTGGCGGGCGGTGGCCAGCGCCCGTTGGGAATTTTTGGTGCTGCTCCTGGCCGCCTTCACCCTGGACCGCTGGCTGATGAGCTACAAGTGGCGGCTGCTCTTGGTGAGCCAGGGATATCCGGCGGGCCACGGCGAGGCGCTCAAGGCCTATTACCTGGCCACCTTCGCGGGATGCTTTTTGCCCAGCACCCTGGGGGCCGACGCCATCAGGGTGGGCCTGTTCGCCCGGCCGGACCGCCCCAGCCAGGCGGTGGCGGCCAGCATCTTCCTGGAGCGGGCCCTGGGCTTCGTGGCCGCCGCCCTGGCCGCGGTGATCGGCCTGGTGCTGCTCACCGGCATAACCACCGGGCTGCCCACCCAGTTTTTCTACTGGGCCTTCGGGCTGTTGGGCGCGGCCTGCCTGGTGGTGCTACTCAGCTTCACCGCCTGGGCCGAGCGCCTGCACGGCCAGGCCGAGCGCCGCTGGCGCGAGCGCAGCCGCCTGTTGGCCTGGCTGCTGGATTTCATAAAGGCCTACCACCAGTACCGCCACAACCGGGGGGTGCTGCTGTGGTTTTTGTTCCTGTCGTTCATCGAGCAGGGCGCGCCGGTGATCTTCAACTGGCTCATCGCCAAGGCCCTGAACCTGGACCTCACCCTGCTGGAGTCGGCGGCGGTGACCCCGGCGGTGTTCTTCCTGGCCCGCCTGCCGGTCAGCTTTTCCAGCTTTGGGGTGCTGGAGGGGCTGTACGTGGCCTTCTTCAGCCTGGTGGGCATCGGCTCCACTTCGGCCTTTTTGATCGGCTTCCTGGTCAACCTGGGCTCCATGGCCAGCGCCCTGCCCGCCATCCCCATGTACCTCAGCGGCGGCATAGACCGCGCCGCGCCGCCTACCCCTCCAGACGGGTCATCCGCCTGAATCCCAGGGCATATTCCGCGCTAAAATCCTCGCCGGGCGGCTCGGGGCGCTGCTTACACCATGGCCGTGGGCTGCTATACTTCGGGCAACCCGCACCTTATTCAGATTTGGGAGAACACCTCAGATGAAAACCTGCAAAGCGCTTCTGGCCGCACTTTTGATCCTGGGTTTGGCCGCTCCGGCCTCGGCGGGCTGGCTAATCAACGAAAAATCGGAAGGCGCAATCAACAGCCTGTATTTCCAAAGCAACCAGGTGCGCGACCAAAGCGCGGAATCCATCTCCATCATGGACCTGGCCAAGGGCCGCCTTATCCTGATCAATCCCAACGCCAAGACCTACTGGTCCGGCCCCTTTGCCGACATGCTCAAGATGCGCGACCAGGCCATGAAACAGATGCAGGAGCAGCTAAAGCAGCTACCGCCCGAGCAACGGGAAATGGCCAAGAACGCCATGCAGGAAGCCATGGGCAAGAAGGACAGCCCCCGGCCCAAGGTGGAAGTTAAAAAGACTGGCCAGAGCGCGGTCATCGCCGGTTTCAAGGCCGTCAAATACGAGATTTGGGCCGGCGGAAAGCTCCGGGAGGAGCAGTGGATAGCCCCGGCCATCGCCACCTCCAAGGAACTGGACACCAAGAAGATGCGGGAGATGATGGCCGTGTTCGCCCAGGCGGGCGGCGAAAACTCCTACGAGACCGACCCTGCGGTGCAGGCCCTGTGGAGCAAGGGCTACCCGGTCAAGGTGGTCAGCCACCTGGACGGCGAAACCATGGTGCGCGAGGTGGTCCAGGCCCAGGAGAAGAACCTGCCCGCCTCCATGTTCGCCGTGCCCCAGGGCTACCGCAAGGTGGATCTGATGGAGATGTTCCAGTAGCGCCCCCGGAGATAGCCCCCGCAATATCTCCTTGAGTAGCACCCGGTAATCGTGCTACAGGAAAAGACAGCAATTAACGGGGCCTTATACACGGCAACCCAATCCGGGCCGACCGGGCCCGCCCCTCCAACCCGCACACAACCTCCCCGGTGCCTGTGGTCCACGGGGTGGTGTTAGGGGAGCCCAAGTAGCTTGCGTTTGTCCTCCCTGCAGCCCACGCCCCAGCGGCAAGGCCTCCCCCCCTGGCTGATCACGGTTGTGGTGGTGGTGGCGGCGGTCATCCTGCTGTGGCCCACCTTGCAAGGGCGCGAGCTACGGCGCATGGCCGCTCAGCACCGCGTGGAAGCGAACTGGCGGCCCGATTACCGCCTGTTGCCCCGCCTGGGCCTGGCCCACCAAAAGAGCGTGGCCCAGGGCGGCGAGCTTTCCCGGGAGCAGCGCGACGGCCTGTGGGCCGAGTTGGAGGCCTACCGGGGCAGCTACCCGGTGTTCTTCTGGCTGGAGCTGGCCTGGCTGGAGGCTCGGGCCGGGGACGACCAGCGGGCCCGCCAGGCCCTGAAACGGGCCCAGGCCGACAACCCCCGCCTTTACAAAGACATGACCCGCACCCGCCTCTGGGACCCTTGGCGGGAGCGCTACGGGTTGCCCCCACGATGAGCGCCGCTACGTCCAAATCAGGCGGCCTGAGCCATCCGGTGGTCTGGGTGGCGGGGCTGGCCTGGGGTCTGTTGGCCGCCACCCGCTGGGCGGTGGTCATGGCCGCCCAGGAGGGAAGCCACAGCGCGGTGATCTGGCACTGGCCCCCCTGGTGGCTTCCCGTATCCGTGGGCCTGGCGGTGTGGCTGGTGCAGATACTGACCGCCTGTTGGCAGCACAACTGGCTGGCCCGCCAGGGCTTGGAGGGTCCGCGCACCCGCCGCATGGCCGGCCTGGCCTGGCTGCCCTCCCTGGCCCTGTTCCTGGTGCCTATGGCCGAATTTTTGCCGCCCCTGTATGGGGGCAGCCTGGCTTCCCTGGCCCTGGCCCGGGAGGCCTGGCCCCTGGCCGCCCTGGCCGTGGCCGGAGCGGTATTCATACAGACCCGCCTGGCCGCGCCGGAGCTGATCCGCAAGCGCGAGGAGCAACAACGCCGCTGGCTGGCCCCGGTGGTGTTCATCCTGGCCCTGGCGCTGTTCGCCGGAGTGGGGGCGCGGCTCACCCAGGTGAGCAACCAGGTGGGCAAGTTCATGGGCGGCGACGAGCCCCAGTACCTTTTCAACGCCCACAGCCTGGCCGTGGACCACGACCTGGACCTGGCCGAGGAGATATTCCTCAGGGAAAACTCCTACTACCTGGACCCGGCCAAGGTCATCGGCGGCCACGGCGGCTGGACCAAGGACGGCCGCTGGATAAGCAAGCACCGGCCCGGCCTGCCCGCCCTGATGGCCCCCTTCTACGCCTGGGGGCTGTATTTGGGCCAGGGGCCGCGCAAGACCGCCACGGTGTGCCTGTGGCTCTTGGCCGCCTGGATGGTCACCGAGGTGTTCTGGCTGGGGCGGCTGTTCACCCGGCGCGAGGGCCCGGCCCTGCTGGGCGCGGCGGGCGCGGCTTTGGCCATGCCCGGCCTCATCTACTCCAACCTGGCCTTCCCCGAGATAGCCGCCGCCGCCTTCGCGGTCAGCGCCTTCCGCCTGATGCGCTCGGCCGAGCAAGGGCAGTGGGGCCTGCTGTTTTTGGCGGGCCTGTTCACCGCCTACCTGCCCTGGTTCCACGAGCGCTTCGCGGTGCTGTGCCTGGTGCTGGGGGCCTACTTCCTGGCCCGCATGCACTGGCGCTCGCTCAAGGGCCTGGCCGCCTTCGCCCTGCCCTGCCTGGTCTCGGCCTGGCTGCTGGTCACTTATTTCATGTGGCTCTACGGCAAGCCCTTTCCCGGCCAGGAGATCCACGCCCAGGGAGCCTACCTAAACCCGCGCGGCTTCTGGGAGGGGCTCAGCGGCATCTGGGTAGACGCCGGGGAAGGCATGCTCACCTACGGAGCCATCTGGCTGGCCGCCCTGGCCGGGCTTTTCTGGCTGGTGCGGCGGCGCTTCAGCGATGGCTTCTGGTGCCTGGCCATGGCCGGGGCGGTGTACGTGGTGGCCGGGCTGTTCGCCGATTGGTTCGGGGGCATCAACCCGCCCTCGCGCTATCTGGTGGCCGCGGTGCCGTTCCTGGCCGTAGGCCTGGCCGCCGGCGCCCATTGGGGCCCGCCGCGCTATATGCTTTTCGTGGTGGTGTTGGGCGCGCTGAGCCTGGCCGCCTCGTTCTGGGTGATGCACTACCCTTCGGCGGTGTACGGCCACAAGGTGGTGCTGGGAAGCGGCTTGCAGTTCCCGCTCATCGACAACCTGTTGCCCGCCTTCATCTTCAACTACAAGGTCCCCAAGGTGAACGCCGACCTGGCGCGCATCTGGATGCTTTTGGCCTTTGTGGCCCTGGTGGCCATGAACCTGGGCAACCAGCGTTTCGGCCCCGGCCGCTCCTTGGTGGGCATGCTGCTGGCCCTGCTTCTGGTGGCCGGAGCCGGGGTGGCCGCCGACCGCATCGGGGCGGGGGTGCTCAACTACCGCAACCCGGCCCAGCGGGTGGTGCTGTGGAACCGGCTCTCCGACCTGCCCCGAGGCGGGGCGGTGTGGCGCGTGGGCACTGACGGCGTGGAGCCCAAGGCCCTCATGGAACTGCCCCTGCCCCCGGCCCGCTATCAGCACGGCGCGGCCAAGACCGCTCCGGACGATCCCCAGGCCCTGGACATCTCCGCCGGGGGCAAGCCCGGCCTGTTCGTGTGGGGGCAATACCTGGCCCTGCCGCCGGGGCGCTATCGGGCCACCGCCGTTTTGAGCAGCCCCTACGCCGGTCCGGAGCAGGTGGGCTGGCTGGACCTCAGTGAAAACAAGGGCCAGAGCACCCTCATGAGCCGCAAGCTGACCGGCGAGGAGCTTTCCCAGCCGGTGGGCCTGGAGTTCGAGCTGAAGCGCTGGGCCACCAACCTGGAGTTCCGGGTGGGGTCCACCGGCCTGGCCCCCCTTAGGGTGCGGGCCATGAACATCACCCGGCTGGAGCCATGAGCGGCGAGCCCAGAGAGCAGGCGGCTCCCCGTCGCGCCTGGCCCGCCGGGTTGGCCGTGGCGGTGCTGTTGGCCCTGTTGACCCTGGCCCACACCTGGCCCCTGGCCGCCCACTGGAACCAATCCATCCCCTACGTGTACCACCCCTCGCCGGGCTGGGAGCTGGTGCCCCAGATGCCCGGCGACCACTTGCAGTTCTATTATTGGTCCTGGCTGTTCACCGACAACGTGACCGGCCCCAGCAGCTTCCCCAGCAACCCCTACGAGTTCAATACCTTCCTGCACCCCCAGGGCATCGCCCTGTACGCTAACTTCCCCTTCAGCCTGTTCTACCTGGCGCTCAAACCTCTGGGCGCGCTGCCGGCCTACAACGCGGTGGTGCTCTTAACCTATCTACTGGCCGGGCTGGCCGCCTTCGCCCTGGCCCGGCGCATGCTGGGGTCTTCCCTTGCCGCCCTGCCCGTGGCCCTGATCTACGCCCTGCTGCCCTTCCGCGCCTCCCAGGCCCTTTCCGGCCACCTCTACGGTTTCATCGCCTTCATGCTGCCCGCCACCCTGTGGTGCCTGGAAAAAGGCTGGGCCAGGGGTTCGGCCTGGTGGGGAGCCTTGGGCGGCCTGCTGCTCATGGCCGTGGGGCTCATGGAAGGGCATCTGCTTTTCTACACCACCCTGCTAATGGGCCTGTATGTGCCCCTGCGCCTGCTCACCCTCACCGCCCCAGCGGAGCCCGGCGATGCGCCCCAAGCGGGCGGCGCGGCCTCGGCCTGGTGGGTGGCCGGGGCGGGGCTGGCCCTGGGGCTCAGCCTGCACCTGGCCGCCGGGCGGGGCGAGGCGGCCCTGGGCGGGGGCATGGCCCTGGCGGTGAGTCTGGGGCTGGGCCTGGTGCTGCTGATGTGCCTGTGGCTGGTGCTGGCCGAGCTGGCCGCCCGACTCACCTCCCTGGGCATCGCTGGTTCGCGTGATTACCTGGCCCGTGGCCTGGCTCCCCTGCTGCTCAGCCCCTTGTACGCGGTGCAGTACTGGCTGGACGTTCCCCACCTGGGCAAAGCGCTCGTCGCCGCCCTGCTGCTGTGGGGGGCTTGGCGCTCCCTGCCCGCCTTGTGGAGGGCCCGGCGCCGGCCCGGCTTCCCCCAGGGCACCTGGCCGCCGCTCATCGCCCTGGGCATCGGCTGGGGTCTGGGCGCGGCGGCCATGATGGTGCAAAAAGCGCGGGTGCTCGACGCCAGCATCGCCAGCCAGGGGCGCAGCCTGGGCGAGGTGAAGCTGTTCGCCCCGAACCTGGCCGACCTCTTCCGCCTCAGCCCGGCCCATTCGGAGCAGGTGGTCTATCTGGGCCTGGTCACCCTGGTGCTGGCCGGAGCGGGCTTGCTGCTCCTGGCCCTGGGCCGCCGGGACCAGGACCTGCGCGCCCCGGCGGCGCTGTGGGCGGTGCTGGGGCTGCTGGCCGCCCTGCTGTGCCTGGGGCCCAACCTGCCCCAGATGCCGCTGTACAACTGGCTCTATCAGTACATGCCCTTTTTCAACTACCCCAGGGTGCCGGGACGCTTGGTGATCTTCGCGGTGCTGTTCCTGGGCCTGTTGGGCGGCTGGACCCTCAAGGAGCTGGCCAAGGCCTGGGGCGGCGGACGGGTGGCCACGGTGGTGCTGGCCCTGGCGGTGAGCCTAGGCGTGGCCTGGGACTTCTGGCCTGCCCGCGATCCCGGCCTGTGCCTCATGCCTCCGCCCGGCCCCCTGGCCACGGCGGTCAAGGACAAGCTGCCCACCGGCCCCAAGGCGGACCAGCGCCTGCTGGGCCTGCCCATATGGCCGGGGGACTCCCACCAGTCCTCGGTGTACGAGCTACTGATCTCCCAGACCAGGGCGATCATGGTCAACGGCTACTCGCCCCAGGTGCCCCAGGCCTACGTGGACCAGGTGTTCCGGCCCCTGTACTCCCTGGACTTCGGCCTGGTGACGCCCCAAGCCTGGGACACTCTCAAACGCCTCAAGGTGGGCCTGGTGGCCTTTTACGAGGACGAGGAGGTCTACACCCGCAAGGTGTGCCCCTTCCCGCCAGAGCTGGCCCGCAGGCGGCTGGTGGCCGGGGGACGCTTCCAGGCCGAGTTGCAGGCAGGCAACGTGTGGCTACTGAGGCCGCGCGACACCACGCTCGAACCCGCCCAGGCCCTGGCCCAGGTCTCGCCGGTGACCAGTTGGTGGGACGCCTCCTGGCTGCCCGGCAACACCGGACGACTGGTTGAGGACAACAACGCCTCGGGCTGGGGGCTGCTGTTCGAGGAGGCCGCGCGCTGGGGCGGCCCCCTGGGTCCGCGTCTCAAACGCCCGGCGGGCAACGTGGCCCAGGCCAAGGCGGGCAGCGACCCTCCCGGCTGGCTGGCCAAGGGCCCCGGACGGCCCCTGCCACCGGGGAGCTATGTGGCCCGTTTGCGCCTGCGGCGCGGGCCCGGCGGCCTTCCCGGCCGGGTGGAGGCGGTGGACAAGCGCAGCGGCAAGACGCTGGCCTCCCTGGAGTTGAGCCCCGCTTTGTTGCCCGATGACCAGGCCTGGCACGACGTAGCCTTGCCCTTCACCCTGGGTGGCCTGGTTCCCCTGGAGCTTCGGGTGTGGTTCAACGGCCAGGCCGACCTCGCCCTGGACGCGGCCATGATCAATTTCGCGGGCATGGAGCAACCCCAGGCCTATTACCCGGCCAGCCGCCTGTGGCGGCAAACCGGCGAGCTGGTGGCCGACCCTCAGGCCCCCACCGGCCTGGCGGTGCGGGCCCGGCCGGCCTGGACCCCGCCCCTGTACCTGATGCACGGCCCCCAGCAGACCTACCCGCCGGGGCGCTACGTGGCCCGCTTTCGCCTGGCCGCCCCCGAGGGCACTCCGCCGGACGCCTTGCTGGCCCAGGTGGCGGTGGCCACCGACCTGGGACGCCTGCCCCTGGCCACGGCCCAGGTGCATGGCCGCGACCTGGGAAGCGGCTACCGGGACATCGAGCTTTCCTTTGAGTTGAAGCGGCGCTGCGAGCTGGGTCTCAGGGTGCGCTATGCCCAGGGCGGCGAGTTGCGGGTGGCCGGAGCCTCGGTCACTTCTTCGGAGTAGCTTCCGGCGCGGTCACCTCGATCTTGCTCACCTCCAGGTGGCGGCGTCCCGCGTCCTCCCCCTCGATAACCGGCAGGGCCTCGCTGGCCACCGCCGGGTCCCACAAGCCCACGGTGAGGGTGTAGGCCCCCGGCTGCGTGCCGGGAGGTATGGTCAGGCTCAGGTCTTCGCGCACCACCTGACCGGCGCGCAGGGTGGTCATGGAGCGGCTGCCCCGCTCCAGGCGGTGGTCGTAGTTGAGCACCCCGCCCGGCCCCACCAGGTGCACGAAGATGGTGTAGTCCACCGGCACCGCCTGCCAGGCCCGCCAGTACAGGTTCACCTCCAGCTTGCCGCCGGGCGTCACCTTGTTCTTGGGCAGGTCGTAGCCCAACAGGCTAATGCCGTCGTCAAAGCGGCTGACCCGCTTGAGCGAGGGCCGCAAGTGCCCCAAACGTTTTTCCACTCTGGCCAGGGCCTCCTTGTGGCGCAGGTCCTTGTACAGGGCGCCTACCAGGGCCAGACGGTCTGGGAAGGAATGGTAGGCCTCCTCGGCCAGGTTGGTCACCTGGGTAGCCTGGTCCAGCTTGCCGATCTCCAATAGGGAGCGGGCCAGGGGCAGATAGGCGGCGCGGTAGCCGGGAGACAGCTCCAGAAGCGCCTGGAAGGCCTCCACCGCCTCCTGGTGCTGCCCCGCCCCCAGGGCCACCAGGCCTCGGGCATCGTAGTACCACAGCAGTATGCGGCGCATGTGGGCCTGTATGTCCGCGCCCACCCTGAGGCCCTCCAGGCTGAGCCCGGCGTCCTGGGCCAGGTTAAGACGCAGTTCCAGGCGATTGCCGTCCTCGGCCAGGCGGAAGGGCATTTCCAGGCCGCCGCCCGCCAGGCTATCCCTGGTTATAACCTCATGGGCCACTAGGCGGCTGCCCTGGGGGCCCATGGCCCTCAGCTCGGCCTGGCCCAAGATATGATCCGGAGCGCTCTGGTCCTGGCCGCGCATCTTGACCACCGCTTTCCACTGCCCCTGGGGCCAGGGTGTCTTGAGCCACAAGTTTAGCATCAGGCCATCGCCCTTGGGCGAGCGGCGCAGGCTGCCGGTGAAGCCCTTGCCTTGCAGGCTCACCGGCCGGTCGTCGCCCAGGTAGAGCGCCCCCAGAATCTCGTAGTCCAGGGAGGTGGCCCGCTCCAGAAGCTCCAGGTCGTAGCCGGTAAGCTCGGCCAGGCTTTTGCGCCAGGCCTGGTCCCGCTCTCCCTGGGCCAGGGAAATGTAGCGATCCGGGGACATGAAATCCAGATGGAACAAGGCCAGGGAGGCCTCCTTGAGCTTGTTCTGGCGGGCCAGGGCCCCGGCCAGCATGCTCATGACCTCGAAGCCCTCGTGCTTTTGGGACGCCAGCTTCAGCCACTCCTGGGCCCGGCCCCAGCGCCCGGCCTCCATGTCCAGCTTGCCCAGGAGCAAGGGGTCGGACAACAGGCGGGCCCACATGATGCCCTTGTCCTCCAGCCTCAGCTTAACCGGGTACAGGCCGTCCACCACCGGAGGCCAGCCCCGCACCGCCAGGGCCAGGTCCATCTGCTGGCCGGGGTACAGGGTCAGGTTTTGCCGGTGCCAGGGCCCCTGGGTAAGCTTGGCCTTGAGCAGCCCGGCCCCCAGGTTGCGCAGGCGCAGACCCACCGGCGGGGCTCCGCCCATGCGGCGCAGCACTCGCACCGCCCGGCCGCCGGGAGGCACCAGCATCACCGCGTCGTCGCGGCTGTAGGCCGTGCCGGCCTGATAGACCAGGCCATAGGGGCGCGGGGCCCCCACCGGAGGGCGGTCCAGGGCCAGGGGCTCCTTGATGCCGCCGCGCGCAGTGGGGGCGTAAACCGTCAGGCTGGGGTTGAGCAGGGCCGGGGGCGACCCGCCCAGGCCCCAGGGGCCCCGGCTCCAGGCGCTTTTGAGGTCAAACAGTTGCAGGGGCTGCCGGGCGGCCAGCTCCTCGGCCAGGCGGTCGTCGCCCCTGGCCGCGCGGGCCTCTTGGGGGTCCAGCACCAGATAGGCCCCGGCCGCGTCCTGGCCGGGCCGCCAAAGGCGCGCGCCGGGGAAGATGTCCAGGGGCGCGCCGGGGCCGCTCAGCAGCGGCGCGCCGGAGGGCAGGTTGGCCTCCAGCCAAAAGCGGGCCGAGGCCACGGTGCCTTCCTGCCAAAACAGATAGCCCACCCCGGAGGAGCGCCAGGCTCCGCCCAGGGCGATGGCGAAGAGCAGCACCCCCACCGCGGCCACCTGCCAGGCGTAGGACGGCAGGCGGCGGCAGAGCAGGACCAGGGGCCACACCGCGGTGACCAGCGCCAAAGGCAGCCACAGGGCCAGCCAGCCCTGGCCGCTGGTGCCGGGCCAAGACAGGCCCAGCAGGGCCAAAAGGGCCGGGGCCAGGGCCACCACCAGGCGGCGTCCCTGCTTTTTACTGAGCAGGATGGCCAGACCCAGCAGCCACAGGGCGGCGATCTCCAAACCCTCCCACCCCAGCAAGACGCGGCTTTCCCGGAGCAGGCGCTCCCGGATCAGGGTTTGCCAGTCGGCCCCGGCGGGCCACAGTACGCCCAGGCTGGAGATGTCCCAGAAGCTGTTCGCTGCATGCGGCCACCAAAGGCCCGGCGCGCCCAGGCCCAGACCCAGGACCAAACCACCGGCCAGACACAGGGGCCAAAGCAGCCAGCGCCGCGAGGCCGTCACCTTGGCGTCGCGCCCGGCGGCCAGCCAGGCGGCCAGGCCCACCGGCCACAGGAGCAGGCCCAGCACCGAGGTGGTCGCCGCCAGGCCCAACACCAGGCCCAGGCCGGCCATGCCGCCCTTGCGGGGGTTTTCCATGGTCTGCCAGGCCAACAGGGCGGTAAGAAGGGCCAAAAAGCCCAGAGGAGTTTCCAGGGAGAGATAGTGGCTCTGCACCACCAGCAGGGGGCTCACCGCCACCACGGCGGCAGCCAGCAGGCCGGTGGCCACGCTGTCGAAGCAGCGGCGGCCTAATAGATAGGCCAGGGGGATTTGCCCCGCCCCCAGCAGGGCGGCGCACAGACGCCCGGCCACGCGGGGGTCCATGGCCCATTCGCCCACGAAGCGGGCCTGGCCCATCAACAGGGCCAGGCCGCCGGTGATCAGGGTTACCGCCCCTTGCAGCAGGGCGGCCAGGGAGAAAAAGGCCTGGGTGATCAGGCCGGGGTAGACCGGCGAGGACCAAGACAGGGCGGCAATTACCCGCCATCCCCATTGCTCCGGGCCGCCCTGGCCGGTGGCGGGGGCTTCCCAGTCCAGGCCCCACAGGCGCAAGGCCAGGCCCAGCAGCAATAGCGCGGCCAGAACCATGCGCCGGGGAGGTATGTGGCGTCCCAAGGTCATGGGGCATTGTGCGGCGCGCGCGCCGCCCGGGTCAAGCAACACCAGTTGCTAAAACTGGCTTTCCATGGCCCCGTAGGAACAGGCGGCAATGCACGACTCGCACATTATGCAGTGGGAGGGCTCGAAGATGATCTCCCGGGTCACCGGCTCCACGGTCAGGGCGTCGGTGGGGCACACCGCCGTGCAGGCGGTGCACTGCACGCATTTCTCGCCGTAGTGGCGCATCTCCTGGACCATGGGGTCCACCTGCACGCCCTGCTCGTCCAGATATTCCAGGCCGGCCTTGACGTTCTTGGAGGAGCCCTTGAGCTCCATGACGATGCGGCCGCTTTCCCTGGGCACCACCCTCGCCCTGAGGATGTTTATCTCCAGGTCGAATTTGCGGATCAGATCGTTGGTGACCGGCTGCTGGATGAGCCGGGGGGGGAAACTAAGTACGAGCTTCTTTTTGACCATGGCCCTGCTCCTTTCTCGCGGTGTGTCTCTACAGGCCCTGGGCCAGCTCGGCCCCGGGAAGGGCGGCGGACGGACGGGTCAGCAGGAAGCTGCCCTGGGCGATGCGCTGTTTGAGCTCCAAGGCCACTTCCCGGCCTCGGGCCCGGCTGGCCATGCCGCCGGTGGGCACCTTCTTGCCGTCCACCTCGATCGACCCGCTCATGAGCTGGGCCATGGAGACCCGCCCCAGGGCGCCGGGGCGCCCCAGGGGATAGGCCTCTGAATAATCCACCACGGGGAAGGTGATGTCCTCGTCGGTCACCGCCGCGTAGGCAATCACTTCTTCGTCCACCACCGGCAGGGGGATGCCCAGGCCCACGGCCAGGGAAGACCCGTAGCCGGCGATGGATGCCGCCCTGAGGTAACGGTCGCTCATGCCTTTCAAGTCGCCGATAACCGCCAAGGTGGCCGAGGGGGTCAGGGGCAGGCCCTTTTCGTCGCGCTCGGGATCGGGCACATGCTGGGTTCCCGGCCAAACGACGTAACCTTCGCCGCCGCCCAAGAAGATGCGGGTGCCTATGCCCAGGGTGCGCAGTCTGGGGTCGTTGAGCAGGGGGCTCAAGGCTCCGCAGGTGGCGAAGTTGGCGTTGCCCAGGCGCGGTTTTAGCACACCCATGTAGGTGTAGATGGTGCGCTCGCCCAGGTTGACCGCCACGTTGTATAGCTGGTAAGCGTTGCGGGGGTCAAAGAGCACTGCGTCGTTCATGTCGCTGAGCCCCAGCTCGGCGTCGTACTCCTTGCGGGGGTAGCAGTCGGTGCCGTAGGTGCGCACCTGAATCCTGACCTTTTCCCCGGCCACCAGCTTTTGGATGACATGAGCCCCGCCGAACTTGAACAAGCCGGGATAGACCGCGTTACGCGGGTCCTCGTCGGTCATGGCCGAGCAGCCGACCATGATGTCGGCGGCGGCCCAACCCGCGTAGGCGGCAACTCCGTCCACGGTGACCCGCCCGCCCCCGCACTTGATCTTGGGGGTGGACTGCTTGATGTTGAAGTAGATCCCCGAGGAGCACATGGGCCCAAAGGTGCCGGTGGTAACCACGTCAACCATTCGGGCGGTCTTCTTGACGCCCTGTTCCTTCACCATGTCCACGACCTCTTCGGCCGTGACCACCACCACCTTGCCCGACTTAATTTTGTCGTTGATCTCCTCGAGGCTCCTCATGGCTGTCTCCTTTGTTTATCCTACTGCTGCCGCCTCTGCCGCCTGGCAGGTCCGATCCCTCTCCTTTTGGCGCCGAACCATTTCGGCCAAGGAGATGTTGGAGAGAAAGTCCACCAACAACTGACCCATGTCGCCCCACACCATGTGCACGGTGCAGCCGCCCACGCGGTCGCAGTAGTTGGCGTCTTGTACGCACTCCACCGGGGCCAAAGGCCCTTCCAGGCTACGCACGATATCATACAGGGAGATGCTGTCCGGGTCGCTGGAAAGTAGGTAGCCGCCGCGCGCGCCGCGCACGCTCTTTACCAGGCCCGCTCCCTTGAGGGGGATGAGCAGCTGCTCTAGATATTTGGCGGAAATTTCCTGGCGCGAGGCCAGATCCCGGAGGGGCACCGGCCCTTTGCCGGCGTTGATGGCCAATTCCAACATGGCCCTCACCCCGTAGCGTCCTCTTGTGGAAAGTTTCATGATGTCCCTATCCTTAATGGTTGTATTGCCTTGTCAATCCAAGCCGAGCCAACGATAGTTCGGGCCCGGTAAAAAACCGCCAACTGGCCAGGGGCCACCGCCCCCTGCTCTTGGGCGAACAGCGCCCGCAAACCTCGGCCATTGGGTTCCACCCGGCACTTGACCCCTGGGTGGGAATAACGGAAACGCACCGTAACTTCTTCATCGTCGCGGGGTGGCCGGTACCACAGGGGCCGCACGGCCTCCAGGCCCAGGGTGGTCAACTCGGGCCTGGCGCCCACCCGCACCGCGGCCCGGCCGCCGTCCAGGCCGGTTACGTAGACCGGCTGGCCCATGGCCAAGCCCAGTCCGCGCCGTTGTCCCACCGTGAAGCGGTGCAGCCCCTGGTGCCGCCCCAACTCCCGGCCCTGGGCGTCTTCCAAAACCCCGGGTCTGATCGCCCCCCGCTGTTCCATGAACTCGTCCCAGCCGCCGGGGGGCAAAAAACAGCAATCCTGACTTTCGGGCCTCTGTGCCGCCACCAGTCCCTCTTGGGCCGCCAACTCGCGCACCCGGCCCTTTTCCATCTCCCCCAGGGGGAAGCTAAGCCGCTTGAGCAGCTCGGGCGCCACCTGGGCCAGGAAATAGGCCTGGCTCTTGCTCCGGTCCTCGGCCTCGGCCAGGCATGGCCCATCTTCGCTCCGCTCCAGGCGGGCGTAGTGCCCGGTGGCCAGGGCCTCGCAGCCCATCTCCCGGGCCGCCTCCCAAAGCAGGGGCAGCTTGACCTTGGCGTTGCACAGGGCGCAGGGGTTGGGGGTCAGCCCCCCGGCGTATGCCTTCGCCACCGGTCTCAAAACCCGCTCTTCAAAGGGCCCGGCAGCCTCAACTACCCGATGTTCCAGGCCCAATTGGGCCGCCGCCGCAGCCCCGGCGCGCCAGGCCTGGTCAGGCCCCGCGCCCAAACGCAGGCTAAGCCCCACTATCTGGTGACCAGCCTGCTTCAAAACAAGCGCGGCCAAGGAGGAGTCCACGCCCCCACTCATGGCCACTGCTAACTTCCCCAATTTTCCTCCCCCCTGCTGATAAATTCATATAGAGCGCATGGTCTTTAGGGAGGATTAAGAATATATCGGTGGGTAATAAGACTGTCAACGGGAATTCCTTGATAAAACCTATGGAATGCTACCATTAGCATTTTCCAAGGTGAATTTATTGTGTAACACCGCGTATTTATTATTTAACAGGAATGGTTTACCCAGCAGACGAATGGCAGGATTCAGTGCTTAAGGGCTCTGGCCATCTCCCTCTCTTGTTCGCGCTTTTTAATACTCGCCCGTTTGTCGTGCTTTTTCTTACCCCTGGCCAGGGCCAGTTCGACCTTGGCCTTGCCCCGCTTGAAATACATGGCCGTGGGGATGAGGCTGTAGCCCTGCTCGGCCAGTTTGGCCCCTAGGCGTTTGAGCTCACTCTTGTGCAGCAGGAGCTTGCGCTGGCGGGTGGGCTCGTGATTGTCGTAATAAGCAAAGGGATAAGGCTGGATCTGGCAACCCACCAGCCAGGCTTCGCCGTCGGTGACCTTAGCGTAGGCCTCGCTCAGGCTGGCCTTGCCCAGGCGCAATGACTTGACCTCGGTGCCGGTGAGCACCATACCCGCCTCGAAGCGGTCGCTAAGCTCGTAGTCAAAGCGGGCCTTCTTGTTGCGGGCCACTATTTTGATGTTGCCGCCCTCCATGGCGCTCCCCTAACCCAAATCTTTGGGCAGAGGGTTGCGGGGAGCCAGGATCTTGGGGAAGCGCTGGGCCAGTTCCGTCTCCATGAAACGACGCACCTCGGCGGCGGTGGCGTATCCCAAGGCCTGGTCGGCCAGGCCCGCCCACTCCCCGGCCGAGGCCAGGCGCAGCACCTGCTTCACCCCGGGGATGGCCAGGGGGTTCATGGAAATCGAGTCCAGGCCCAGGCCCAGCAGCAGGGGCACGTCGCGAGCGTCGCCGGCCATCTCGCCGCACATGCCCACGGGGATGCCCGCCGCGTGACCGGCGGTCACCACCTGGCGGATCATGCGCAGCACCGCCGGGTGCAGGGGCTGGTACAGATGGGCCACGAACTCGTTCACCCGGTCGATGGCCAGGGAATATTGGATCAGGTCGTTGGTGCCGATGGAGAAGAAGTCGGCGTGCTTGGCCAACAGATCGGCTATGGCAACGGCCGAGGGCACCTCGATCATGATGCCCACCTTGAGCTCGGGGTTAAAGGGGATGCCTTCGGCGGCCAACTCGCCCATGACCGCTTCGAGTATCTGACGGGCCTGCAAGAGCTCGCCCACGCCGGAGATGAGCGGGAACATCACCCGCACCTCGCCGTGAACCGAGGCGCGCAGGATGGCTCTAAGCTGGGTGCGGAACAGGGTCGGCTCCTTGAGGCAGTAGCGGATGGCCCGCAGCCCCAGGGCCGGGTTGATCTCCGGGGCCAGCTCCAGGGAGCTGGCGAACTTGTCCCCGCCGATGTCCAGGGTGCGGATGTTCACCGGCCGCCCGTCCAGGCGCTGGGCCACGGAGGCGAAGTTGGCAAACAGCTCATCCTCGGTGGGCAGAGTCCTCTGGCTCACGTAAAGAAACTCAGTGCGGAACAGGCCCACCGCCTCGGCCCCGTAGTTGAGCGCGGTGCCCACCTCCTCGGCCAGCTCGATGTTGGCCCCCACCTCCAGGCGGCGGCCATCCACCGTGGCCGCGGGCAGATGGGCCTGGGCCAGTATCTCCTGGGCGTATATCTCGTAGGCTTCCTGCTTGTCCCGGTAATCGTGCAGGGTCTCCTCTTCGGGATGCACGATTATGGTTCCGTTGGATCCGTCCACAATGACGAAATCGCCGCTGGTCACCTCGGCGCTCACCCGCTCCAGGCCCACCACCGCGGGGATGGCCTTGGCCTGGGCCATGATAGCCGTGTGGCTGGTAGGGCCGCCCATGTCGGTGACGAAACCCATGATCCAGCCCAGGTCCATCTGGGTGGTCTCGGCCGGGCTCAGATCGTGGGCCACCACCACCACCTTCTCGCGGATGGTGGACAGCTCGATGCCGTTGTTGCCCGAAAGGTGGCGCAGCACCTGCCCGGCCACGTATTCCACGTCCGAGGAACGGGAGCGGATGTAGTTGTCCTTGACCTTTTCAAAGATGCCCTTGGCCTCGGCCTCGGCCAGGCCCAGGGCCCACTCGGCGTTGATCTGCTTGGAGCGGATCAGCTCCTCCGAGCGCTGGGAGATCATCTTGTCGCCCAGGATGCCCAGGTGGGCCTCGATGATGTAGGCGTAGTCGGCCAGTTCCGGCCCCAGCTCGGCCTTGGCCGCGTTGAGCTCGTTTTGGGCCGCGCCCACCGCCTCCCGGAAGCGCTCCACCTCCCGCTCCACCTGATCCTCGGCCAGGGGGCGGTAGGGGACCTGCACCGGGCTGCGGCTGACCACCAGGGCCCGCCCGATGGCGATGCCGGGGCTGGCGCCCACCCCGCGCATTATTTTTTCAGCGCTTGAACTCAACGGCCCTCTCCAAACAATCCGGCGAATAGCCTATCCAGGGCGTTCAAGGCGTCCATGGCCTGGGGCCCCTCGGCCCGCGCGGTGACCAGGCTGCCCTTGGGCGCGTCCAGGCCCAGGATGGAGAGCACGCTGGAGGCGTCGGCCTCCTCGCCGCCCTTGCTCAAGGTCACCTCGCAGTCGAACCTGCCCACCGCCTCGGTGATCTTGGCCGCCGCCCTGGCGTGCAGGCCCAAACTGTTGGCCACCAGGAGTTGGCGTTCCTGTGGTTCTTCCTCGCTGGTATCTCCGTGGATCACTGCCTCGTCCCCGTCTTGCTGCGCTTCGTCCCGGTTGGCCAGGATGATCTGATAAACCTCTTCGCGGCCCAGTCCCGTGGCTCCGGCCACTTGCTTGGCCAGAGCGCTGGGTTTCAGCTCCCCGGCGGCCAGGCCCTCCAGCACCAGGCGGTGCACCTCATCCGGGTCCGCCTCCTGGGCGTCCCCCGGCCCTATGACCAGGGTTATCTCGCCCCGGAGCTTGTCCGGGTCCAGACGCCCCGCCAGCTCGGCGCAGGTGGTGCGCAAAATCTCCTCGTGCAGTTTGGTCAGCTCCCGGCAGAGCACCACCTGCCGCCCGCCCAAGACCTCGCCCAAATCCTTGGCCGCATCGGCCATGCGGTGGGGGGCCTCGTAGGCCACCAAGCTCCAGCCGTTGGCCCCGGCCTGCTCCAGCAGCCGCTTGCGCGCGCCGGACTTGGCGGGCAAAAAGCCCAGGAACACAAAGGGCGCCTGCTTTATCCCGGCCACGGACAAGGCCGCGGCCAGGGCGCTGGGCCCGGCCACCGGGCTTATGCGGTGGCCCAGTTTGGCCACCTCTTCCACCACCGCCTGGCCCGGATCGCTGAGCCCCGGCGTGCCGGCGTCGCTTATCAGAGCCACGTCCTTGCCCTCGCCCAGGGCCTCCAGGACCTTGGCCGCGGCTTGGCGGCGGTTGGCCTCCCTACAGGAGATGAGCCACTTGCCGCTCAGGCCCAGATGGGCCAACAGCTTCTTGGCCCGCCCCACGCTTTCGGCGGCCACCACCGGCGATTCCTTCAGCACCCGCGCCGCTCTGGGGCTCAGGTCCTCCAGGTTGCCTATGGGCGTAGCCACCACGAACAGCGTGGCCATAATCAGTCCCCCAGCCGAAAAGCGTCGGGCAGGTGACGCAGCTTGGGCGGCCCGGAGCCCATGTCCACCGCCACCACATCGAAGCGGCAAGGCGGGGGCGGCGGGCCCAGTTCGGCCAGATAGGCCGCCGCCGCCTGGCCCAGGCGCTCTTGCTTGCGCCGGTCCACCATTTCCTCGGCCCGGCCAAAGCCCGCATCGTTACGGGCCTTGACCTCCACGAAAACCAGGGTGGGCCCGTCCCAGGCCACCAAATCCAACTCGCCCCCTTGGGTGCGCTTGCGCGTGGCCACCACTTGGTAGCCGCCCCGCTCCAAGTGGGCCTTGGCCAAAGCCTCGGCCTCGCGCCCCCGTGCCTCGCCCAGCCTAGCCAAAGCCTAGACCCAATTGGCGCTGGGCCACCGGGGCGTAGGAGCGCCGGTGCAGGGGGCAAGGACCGCACTCCACCAGGGCCCGGCGGTGCTCTTCGGTGCCGTAGCCCTTGTTGGATGCAAAATTGTACTGCGGCCAAATCCAGTGCATGGCCTGCATCACCGCGTCGCGTTCCACCTTGGCCAGTATGGAAGCCGCGGCCACCGCCGTACAGGAGCCGTCGCCGCCCACCACCGCCTCCTGGGGCAGGTCCAGCTCCAAAACAAAGCGCCCATCCACCAGCAAATAGTCCGGTGAGGGCGCTAGGGCGTTCACCGCCCGCCGCATGGCCAAAAGACTGGCCCGGTGGATGTTGATGCGGTCGATCTCCTGGGGCGAGGCGGCGGCCACCGCCCAAGCCAGGGCCTCACGCTTGATGGCCGCCGACAGGGTGCGCCGCCGCCGGTGGTCCAGGCGCTTGGAGTCGTTCACACCCTGGACACTCCACTGCGGCGGCAAGATGACCGCCGCAGCCACCACCGGCCCCGCCAGGGGGCCGCGCCCCACCTCATCCACCCCGGCCACTAGACGGTACCCGGAGCGCGACAACAGGCGCTCCCGGGTTCGGCTTGGGCCGGCGGGAGAGGCGGACATTCCTACCTCCGGGAGGCCTCCTTGATGCGGGCGGCTTTACCCCTGAGGCCACGCAGGTAGTAGATGCGCCCTTGGCGCACTTTGCCCCGGGTGACAATTTCAACCCGGTCCACCACCGGCGAGTTGAGCGGGAAGATACGCTCCACACCCACGCCGTAGGATATTTTGCGCACGGTGAAGGTGGCTCCGGGCCCGTGGCCGCGGCGGCGAAGCACCACGCCCTCGAACATCTGGAGGCGTTCCTTCTCGCCCTCTTTGATGCGCACATGCACCTTTACGGTATCACCGGCGCGGAACTGGGGGATGTCGACCCTGACCTGTTCCCGCGCAATAAGCTCTATGGGATCCATCTGTAAAACCTCCTGGGAAGCCTCGCCGGCCGTAGAATCCGACCGGGTGCGTATTTTACCCTAAATTCCTGTCTTTGCCAGCCCTATCCTGGTTCGGCCCCATCCGTCTCGCCCCGTATCTCGGCCAGGAGCTTGTGGTCCTCGGGGCCCAGGGGAGCCTTTTCCAAAAGCTCGGGGCGCTTGATCAAGGTGCGCCTCAACGACTCCTTGCGCCGCCAGCGCTCAATGGCCCCATGGTTGCCGCTGGTGAGCACCTCGGGAACCCCCAAGCCTCTGAATTCAGGAGGCCTGGTGTAGTGGGGATGCTCCAGCAAGCCGTCGCTGAAGCTGTCCGCCGACGCCGAGCACTCCCCGCCCAATACGCCGGGGATGAGCCGGCTCACTGCGTCCACCACGGCCAGGGCGGGCAGCTCGCCTCCGCTCAAAACGAAATCGCCCAGGGAAATCTCCTGGTCCACCGCCAACTTGCGCACCCGCTCGTCGATGCCCTCATAGCGGCCGCAGATGATGACCAGGCGCTCCAGCCCGGCCAACTCGGCGGCCATCTCCTGGTCGAAGGGCCGCCCCTGGGGGGCCATCAACACGATGCGCGGCCGGGGATTGCCCGCCAGACTCTCCAGGGCCGCCACCAAGGGCTCCACCTTCATGACCATGCCGTTGCCCCCGCCGTAGGGGGCGTCGTCCACCGTGCGGTGGCGATCAAAGGCGAAGTCGCGGATGTTGGTCATCCGCACCTCGATGAGCCCGGCCTTCTGGGCCCGGCCCAGGATGGAGGCCTTGACATAGGCCGCGCAGACCTCTGGCAGGAGGGTGAGGATGTCGAAAATCATTCCTCCTCCTCCCAGCCCTGGGCCTCCAGCAAACCGGGCGGGAGATCCACGACCACCCTGCCCTGTACCGGGTCTATCTCCTTGACGATGTCGTCCACCACCGGCACCAGCAGCTCCGGCTTACCCGGCGCGCGCACCACCAAAAGCTCCTGGGCCCCGGCGTCGCTCACCCGCTTCACCCGGCCCAGCAGTTGCCCTTCGGCGGTGAACACCTCGGCCCCCTCGAGTTGGAACCAGTAGTACTCGTCCTCACCCAGGGGGTCCAGATCCTGCGCGCGCAGATACACCCAAGCCCCGCCCAGGGCGGCGGCCTGCTCGCGGGTGGCGATCTCCTTCAGGCGCAACAAGAGGCGGCCGCTGTGGCGGCGCGCCTCAAGTAGGTTCAGCGGCTTGGCCGCGCCGGGCTCGGGCCCGGCGTAGATGAGATCAACCCGCTGAAATATGCCGTCGTCCTGGGCGAAGGAAGTCAGCTTCACCTCGCCCTTGATCCCGAAGGCCCCCGCCGCCCGACCCATCAGAACCAGGTCGGGAAGGGCCATGGCTACTCGATAATTTCCAGCACCGAACGCTTGCGGATCTTGGTGGAAGCGGCGCTTAAAATGGTGCGCATGGCCCGGGCGGTGCGGCCCTGTTTGCCTATCACCTTGCCCAAATCCTCTTTGGCCACCTTGAGCTCTATCACCGAAGTTTGTTCACCCTCGATTTCATTTACCGAAACCTGATCCGGGTTGTCCACCAAAGCTTGGGCAATATACCTGATGAGCTCCTTCATTGAGCACCTCCACCGTCGCGAGAGAGCAAAATCACATCAACCGCTTCAGGACCACGGCCCTGCTCAGGATTGAGCCGCGGCGGCCTCTCCCTCACCGGCCTGGGCTAACATACCCTGGGCCTTGAGCAAGTTGAAAACGGTGTCCGAAGGGGTTGCGCCCCTGTCCAACCACATCTGCAAGCGCTCACCGTCCACCTTCAACTGGACGGGCTCCTGGAGAGGATCATAGGTGCCCAAAACCTCGAGGAACTTACCATCGCGCGGGGCCTCGGAGTCGGCGGCCACGATACGGTAAAAAGGTTTTTTCTTGGCGCCCTTGCGGGTCAGTCTGATTCTCACTGCCATGATTGTTCTTTCCGCCTATCTGTCTATAACCATTATCAACGCGAGAGTGTCTCGCTGTCTACCGCATGGCCCCCATGAGGCGGGCCAGTTGCTTCTTTTTGCCGCCCATCTTCGCCATACCCTTCATCATCTTGCGGGCCTGGGTGAAGTTTTTGAGCAGCCGGTTCACCTCGGACACCGAGGTGCCCGACCCCCGGGCAATGCGTTTGCGCCGGGAGGAATTGATTATCTGGTGGTTGCCGCGCTCGCCGGGGGTCATGGAGTTTATGATGGCCTCGGTGCGCTTCAACTCATTTTCGTCTGGCTGAAGGTTCTTCATCCCCTTCAGCTTGCCCGCTCCGGGCAGCATGGAAAGCAGGCCGTCCAGGGAGCCCATCTTCTTCAGCTGCTGGAGCTGGTCCTTAAAATCGTCCAGGGTGAAATTGTCGGTGGCCATCTTCTTGGCCAGGGCCTCGGCCTTCTCGACCTCAAAGGCCTCGCCCGCCTTTTCCACCAGGGTGAGCATGTCGCCCATGCCCAGGATGCGCCCGGCCAGGCGGTCCGGGTGGAAGGCCTCGATGGCGTCCAACTTTTCGCCCACGCCCACCAGCTTGATGGGCACCTGGCTAACCGCGCGGATGGACAGGGCCGCTCCGCCGCGAGCGTCGCCCTCCACCTTGGTGAGCACCACCCCGGTGAGCCCCAACTGCTCGTGAAAGGCCTGGGCCACGTTCACCGCGTCCTGGCCGGTCATGGCATCGGCCACCAGGAGCACCTCTTGGGGGCGCAGGCGGCTCTGGATTCGCTCCAGTTGGGCCATGAGCTCGTGGTCCACGTGCAAACGGCCCGCGGTGTCCAAAATGATGACATCGCAGCCGGCCCGGGAGGCCCCGGAAAGCGACTGCACGCATATGTCCACCGGGTCCTGGGCCGGGTCGCTGTCAAACACCGGCACCTGGATCTGGGCCCCCAGCTTCTTGAGCTGCTCAATGGCTGCCGGGCGCTGGGTGTCCGCGGGCACCAGATAGGGGTTGCGGCCCTGCTTTTTGAGCATCAGGGCCAGCTTGCCGCTGGTGGTGGTCTTGCCCGAGCCTTGCAGGCCCACCATCATGAACACGTGGGGGGCTTTGCCGCCCAGGTTCAGGGGTTCGGCCTCACCGCCCATGAGGGCGCACAGTTCGTCGCGCACGATCTTGATGACCTGCTGGGCCGGGGTGAGGCTCTTCATCACCTCCTGGCCCACGGCGCGGTCCTTGATCTTGGCGATGAACTCCTTGGCAACCTTGTAATTGACGTCGGCTTCCAGGAGGGCCAGGCGCACCTCTCTCAGGGCCTCGGAGATATTGCTCTCCGAGAGCTTGCCGTGGCCCTTGAGCCTCTTGAAAGTCAGGGCCAGCCGATCGCTGAGGTTGTCAAACATGACTGGAGTTAGCCGCCTCTACAAACGTCTTTAGCCGATCGCGGTCCGCACCAATCCCGCCCCCCGTGTGGCCAAGGCGGGCAAAGTAGCGATTATAGGGTACCGGTCGGTATCCGTCAACCAAAGTACCAAGGTTTTTTAGGCTCTTAGTACCCTCACCGGATAATACCACCCCAGGACGGTCGGATTCAATCACCGTATGCGGGCGGCGCTAGGGGCTAGCCTGAAACACCCGAGCCGGGTATAAAGAATCCATGTCTATAAACCAACTCTTAGCTATTGATATCGGCGGCGGCACCCAGGACGTCCTGCTGTGGCGCCAAGCCCAAAACCTGGAAAACTCGGTCAAGCTGGTCTTGCCCGCCCCCACCCAGGTGGCCGCCGCCCGCATCCGCCGGGCCACGGACCAGGGCCGTCAGGTGTTCTTGCACGGCTGGCTCATGGGCGGCGGCGCGGTGCACCGCGCGGTGGACGCCCACCTGGCCGCCGGGCTCAAGGTTTACGCCACCCCGGCAGCGGCGGCCACCTTTGCCGACGACCCGGCCCGGGTACAGACCATGGGGGTGGTCATCTGCGACCAACCGCCCGAGGAGGCCCTGGCCGTTCCCATGGGCGACCTGAACCTGGCGGAGTTGCGCGAGGCCTGCGGGCGCTTCGAGGTGGAGCTGCCCTCCCAGCTGGCCCTGGCGGTGTGCGACCACGGCTACAGCCCCGGCTATTCCAACCGCAAGTTCCGCTTCGATCAGTGGCGAGCCTTTTTGGAGGCCGGAGGGGATCTGAGCCGCCTGATCTTCGACCAGGCCCCCCCGGCCATGACCCGCCTGGCCGCCCTTACCAAACAGGCCCCCGGCTGCCTGCTCATGGACACCGCCGCCGCCGCCGTCTGGGGGGCCCTGGAAGACCCGGAGGTGGCGGCCATGGCCCAGGGCGAGGGAGTTTGCATCGTCAACCTGGGCAACATGCACACCGTGGCCTTTCTGGTGCGCGGCGGCCAGGTGCTGGGCATCTACGAGCACCACACCCGCTGCCTGGACACCCTGAGCTTGCACAGCCAGGTGAAGGGTTTCATACAAGGCGTCCTGGACGAGGACGAGGTGTTCGCCGGACACGGCCACGGGGTGGCCCGCCTGCCCCAAGCGCCCAAGGGCCTGCCCCACGCGCCGGTGATCACCGGCCCCCAACGCCGCCTGGCCCAAGGGTTGGGCTGGAAGACCGCGGTGCCCCACGGCGACGTTATGTTGAGCGGCTGCTTTGGGCTGCTGGCTGCGGCCCGGAGTTGGGCCGGGGAAACCGATTCCTTGCCAGCCGCCTGAGATAAAGCAATAATTAGACCCGGAAAATATCCCAGTCTTGGAATAGGCAACCATGGGACGGCAATGGCCATGACGCGCAGCTCGGCGGGAAAACTGGCAATGAATTTGCTATGGGCTTTGGGCCTGGCCGCGGTCCAGGCCATCGCCACCCCGCCCGCCGTGGCCGCCCCCCCCATGGTGCTGGAAGGCGGGGACTGTTACCTGCTGGCCCCCAGCGTGGAGTTGCTGCGGGCCCCCGCCGGGGGGCTCACCCTGGATCAGGTGCGCAACCCTCCCTGGTCCACCCGTTTCCATACGGCCCAAGAAGCTCCCACTCTGCGGCTGGGCATCAGCCAACACCCGGTTTGGCTGCGTTTCCGGCTCAACGAGATCAGCGGCAACCCTCCCTATTTCCTGGAGTTGGACTCCTCCCAGATTCAAAACGTCGACGCCTACCTGGCCCAGGCCTCGCCCGTGGCGGGAGGCGAACCGATTTACCACGAATATTTCACGGGCAGCGCCCGCCCGGTGAGCAGCCGCCCGGTGGCCTTCCGCACCTTTATCCTGCCCTTGCCGCCGGGCATGCCACCCCAGGAATATTCCTACGTCCGCCTGGCCAACAGCGGGGCCCTGGTGGTGCGGCCCTATATCTGGTCCGAGACCGGGCTGGACAGCCGCCTGAGCACGGACAGCTATTTTTTCGGGATAATCTTCGGGGTGTTGGTGGCCATGCTGCTCACCAACCTGTTCTTCTACACCACCCTGCGGGACCCGGCCTATCTCTTTTACGTGGTCTACGTCCTGAGCATTCTCTTTTTTGAGATATCCCTTTACGGCCAGTGGGACGTCTGGTTAAAGCTGTCCCCGGACATAAACCAGAGGGCCCCCTGGATCGCGGCGGGCCTGGTCAGCGCCCTGGCCGCCCTGTTCACCCGCTCTTTTCTGCGCACCCGTTTGCTGACCCCCAAATCCGACAAGGTGCTCAAGGTCTTCGCCGGCCTAGGCGTATTGGAGGTCGGCCTGGGCATAGCGGGCAGCTACGCCCTGGCCAGCATCACCGCCCACGTGCTGGGCCTGCTGGGGCCGGTGCTGGCCATATGCATCGGCGTGGTTGCCTGGCGCAAGGGCCAATCCTCGGCCCGCTACTTCCTCCTGGCCTGGTCGGTCATGGCCGTGGCTTTGTTCACCCTGGCCCTCAAGGGCCTGGGTCTGCTGCCCCAGGCCATCTCCTCCACCACCACCCTGCCCCTGGCCACGGCCATAGAGTCGGTGCTGTTGTCCCTGGCCCTGGCCGACCGGGTGCGCAGCCTGCGCCGCCAGCGGGAGGAGGCCCAGCAGAGCGAGCGGCGTTTCCGGGAAATGAGCCTGACCGACGAGCTGACCCAGCTCTACAACAAGCGCTTTTTGGACAGCCGCCTGCAGAGCGAGGTGGATCACGCCATGCGCTCCGCCCAGCCCCTATCGGTGCTGGTGTTGGACGTGGACCACCTCAAGGAGTTCAACGACACCTTCGGCCACGCCGCCGGGGATCTGGTGCTTATCGCCGTGGCCCAGGTGATGCGCCAGAGGCTGCGCACCAGCGACTTCGCCACTCGCTCGGGCGGCGACGAATTCGTGGTGATAATGCCCGAGACCAAGCTGGAGCAGGCCCGCTGGGGCGCCGAGCGCATCCGGGCCGGGGTCTATGAGCACAACTTCCAGCTCAGCCAAGGGGCGGAGGTCCGGGCCACCCTCAGCGTGGGGGCCGCCCAGCACCAAGGCGAGGAAAGCCCGGCGCGCCTGCTGGAACGGGCCGACCAAGCCATGTATCAGGCCAAACAGGAAGGCAAGAACCGGGTGCGCGAGGCCGGTACGGCTTAGCCCAGCCGAGGCAACCACCTGATTAAATGAACAAGCGGGTAGGCACTTGCGAGGCAGACCCTTCTCGGGATAAACCAGGACCATGACCACGACCACCCAACAGGCCTCCGGGCGCATAGCCGAACTCTCGGCCGAGCTGCGCCGCCTCAACCGCCTTTATTACCTCGAGAACAAAAGCGCGGTGGCCGACGCGGAGTATGACCGCATGCTGGCCGAGTTGCAGGAGCTGGAGCGGGCCTTTCCCGAACTGGCCTTGCCCGACTCCCCCACCCAGACCGTGGGCGCGCCGCCGAGGAGCAGCTTCGCGGCGGTGGAGCACTTCCAGCCCATGCTCAGCCTGGAGTCCAAGGTGGAGTTCGACGTGGTGGCCGACCTGTTCAAGCGCCTGGAGCAGGCCGGTCGGGCCGAGGCCGAGCTTTTGGCCCAGCCCAAGATCGACGGCCTGTCCGTGGAGTTGGTCTACCGCCAGGGGCTTTTCAGCATAGGCTCCACCCGGGGCGACGGCGCCGTGGGCGAGGACATCACCCCCAACCTGCGCACCCTGGCCGACATCCCCGGCCATCTGCCCGACGCCCCGGAGCGGGTGGTGGTGCGCGGCGAGGTGTACATGGACCGGGAGGGCTTTCTGGAGCTGAACCGGGGCCTGGTGGAGCGCGGCGGCGAGGGCTTCGCCAACCCGCGCAACGCGGCGGCGGGCAGCCTGCGCCAGCTGGACCCCACGGTCACCGCCACCCGGCCTTTGCGCTTTTTCCCCTTCGAGCTGAGCAACGCCGATGAACTGGGCATGGCCACCGACTGGGAGGCTTTGAAGCAACTGGAGGCCTGGGGGTTTCCCTCGCACCCCATTTACAAGGACTTCTTCCGAAGCCCACTTTTCGTAAAGGGGGTCCATACCTACTACGCTCAGGAACGCGACGAGCTGATCTTCGAGATCGACGGGGTGGTGATCAAGGTGGACGACCTGGCCCTGCGCCGGGAGATGGGGGCCCGCTCGCGCACTCCCCGCTGGGCCGTGGCCTGGAAGTTCCCGCCCCGCCAGGAACAGACCCAGGTGCGTGACGTGGTGGTGCAGGTGGGGCGCACCGGCAAGCTCACTCCGGTGGCCCTGATGATGCCGGTCGACGTGGGCGGGGTCACGGTGAGCCGGGCCACCCTGCACAACTTCGAGATCGTCAGGAACCTGGACGTGCGCATCGGCGACACGGTGCGCATCGTGCGGGCCGGGGACGTGATCCCCAAGGTGGTGGAGGTGGTTAAAAAGGGGGAGCCCCGAGGCGACCTGCTGGAGCCGCCCGCCAATTGCCCCGTATGCGACACGCCCGTGGAGCAGGCCCAAAAAGTGGTCCGCCACACCAAAAATGGCACCGAGCGCGAGGTGGGGGCCAACCACATCTGCCCCAACCACATCGCCTGCCCGGCCCAGATCAAGGGAGCCTTGCAGCACTACTCCAGCCGGGGGGCCATGGACATTGAGGGCCTGGGCGAAAAGCGGGTGGTGCAGCTCATGGAGCAAGGGTTGCTGACCGACCTGCTCTCCCTTTACCGCCTGGCCGGACACCGCGAAGAACTGGAGAACCTGGAAGGATGGGGGGAGTTGTCCACCGACAATCTGCTCAAGTCCATCGAGGCCACCCGTGGAGCCCCTCTGGCCCGCTTCCTCTATGCCCTGGGAATCCCCAACGTGGGCGAGGCCACGGCCCGTGACCTGGCCAACGACCTGGGCTCCTACCACAAGGTCACCCAGGCCACTGAGGAGGAGTTGGTGGCGGTGTCCGGGGTGGGGCGAGAAGTGGCGGCGAGCATCCTGGAATTTTTCGGGCGGGAGCAAAGCCGCCAGATGGCCGACGCCCTGGCCGCCGAGGTGAACCCCGCCGAGGTCCAAGGCGCGGGCAAAAAGAAGGACCTGCCCTGGGAGGGCAAGAGCGTGGTGTTCACCGGGGCCCTGGAGGGGCTCAGCCGGGAGGACGCCGCCGAGATGGTGCGCTCCCTGGGCGGCAAGGTAAGCTCCAGCGTGAGCAAAAAGACCAGCATGGTGGTTGCCGGGGCCGATCCCGGCTCCAAGGCCGACAAGGCCCGTGAGCTGGGGGTGGAGATGATCGATTTGGAAGAATTTCTCCGCCTGGCGGGAGGCGCAACGGAAAAAACCGACGACGACGCCCCGGAGGACATCCCCGGCCCCTTGTTCGCACTGCGGGAGGAATGATGCAGCAGGTCAGAGCCGTGGCCCTGATAAAGGGCAAGGTGCAGGGGGTCTGGTTTCGGGCTTCCACCCAGCGCGAGGCCCAGGGCCTGGGCCTGGACGGCTATGTGCGCAACCTGCCGCTCAGGCGGGTGGAGGCGGTTTTTCAGGGCCCCAGGGAAGTGGTGGAGCAGGCCTTGGCCTGGTGCCGCCAGGGGCCGCCCAGCGCCGAAGTGCGCGAGGTCAGCGTAAGCTGGCTGGACCCCGACCCCGACCTCAGGGGGTTTGAGGTACGCTACTAAAATAAAAGGACAACAGCCGGGTGTTTACAAGCGTCCCCAAGGCGGCGATAATGCCCAGTGTCGAGGTTCGCAACCAGGAGAGAAACAATGCACCGATTTAAATGCCACCCCCGGCTTCTGGCCACCCTGCTGCTGGTAGGTTTGGCCCTAACCGCCCTGGGCTGCGGTTTCACCCAGACGGTGAGCGACTACTGGCACGACATGATGGACAGCCAGGACACCAACCTGCGCAAGCGAGTGGTGGTGGCGCCCTTCCTCAGCCGGCTGCCCGGCCTTGAAGCCCAGGCCAAGGCCCTGGGCCTGGCCATCAGCCAAAGGATGGAAAAGCAGGGTGGCATGGTGCTGGTGGAGTTCAAGGATCTTCGCCAGGCCCTTACCCAGGTCGGCCCGCGCGTTCAAAACAGCGAGGACCGCATCGTGGCCGCGGCCCGCACCTTGGGGCTGAACACGGTGCTCTCGGGCGCGGTGGTGAACCTGGCCATGCAATACGACAAGACCGGCATCTACGGATTCCGTGACAACCAGCCCTTCGCGCTCATGGAGCTGGACCTCAAGCTCATCGACGTGGCCACCGGGGTGCTGTTGGCTGAGACCACCCTGACCACCCGCACCGAGATTACCGAGACCGAGGCCAGCAACGTGCGCCTGGGCCAGCCCTTCCCGCCCAAGGTGGTGGGCAAGCTGCAAGGCGATTTGGTGGCCCCGGCACTGCACTGGATCAGCCAGAACATCTCCGCCCAAGCCTGGGTGGGCTTCATCCTGGCCGTGGACGGCAACCGTATCAAGGTCACCGTGGGCCGCGACACCGGCCTGCCCCTGGGGGCGGAGTTGGTGGCCTATACCCGGGGCGAGGCCATCAAGTCGGGCAGCGGACGCTTGCTCTACCTGCCCGGCCCGGTGGTGGGCCGCATAAAGCTGGTGAAGTTCGAGGCCCGCAGCGCCTGGGCCGAGCCGGTTTCCCTGGCGGCGGACGAGGCTGAAAAAGCCGAAAAGGCAAAGGCGGAAGAGGCGAGGAAAGAGGCGGAAGCCAAGGCGAAGCAAGAGGAGCAGGCCGCCAAGGAAAAGCAAGAAGAGCTGCAGGCCCAGGAAGCCAAGGCGGCGGTAGCCCAGGCGGCCGCCAAGCCGGGTAGCGGCAGCATGGCTTTCAAGGCGGTGCCCGATCCCCAGCCCAAGCCCCAGCCCAAGGTCAGGACCGTCACCCGGCGGCTCACCTTCGAGCCGGGTCAGGTGCTGCGTACTCGCTAAAGGGATTGTTTGGCCTGGCGGGCCGAGTCCAGAAGCTGCTCGGCGTGTTGCCGGGCGGTGGACTGGGGCCCGCCTCCGGCCAACATACGACTCAGTTCATCCAGGCGGCCGTCCTCGTCCAGCAAGCTGAGGCGAGTGGCGGTCCGCCCGTCGTTGACCGTTTTTCCCACCGCATAGTGACGATCGGCCCAGGCCGCGATCTGGGGCAAGTGGGTGATGCAGATCACCTGCCCCGCCGTGGCCAGGCTGGCCAGCTTTTGCCCCACCGCCGCGCCGGTGGCCCCGCCGATGCCCGCGTCCACCTCGTCGAAGATAAGGGTGGGCGCGCCGTGGCGGCGGGCCACCAAGGTGCGCAGGGCCAGCAGCATGCGCGAAAGCTCCCCGCCGCTGGCGATGCGCTTCAGCGGCCGGAAGCCCTCGCCGGGGTTGGGGGCGATGAGTATCTCCGCCTGCTCCAGGCCGCGCCCACCCAGGGGACCGGCCTCGGTCTCCAGGGCCGCGCCGCCGGGCGGGTTGAAGGAAACCTGCATGCGGCAGGAGGCCAGGCTAAGCTGAGCCAGCTCGGCCTCGGCGGCCTGGGCCAGGCGGGGCGCTGCCTGGCGTCGCTCCCGGCTCAATTTTTGGGCCAGGGCCACCGCCTCGGTCAGGGCCTGCTCCCGCTGGGACTCCAGTTTTTCCAGGCGCTGCTCGCCGCTGTCCAAACCTTCCAGATCTTCCTTGGCCTGGGCCAGGGCCTCCAGGGCTCCGGCCACGTCCCCGCCGTAGCGGCGGGTGAGGCGGCGGATGCCGTGCAAGCGCTCCTCCAGCCAGTCCAGACGGTGGGGGTCAAAGCTCAAGCCCGCCTCGTAGTCGCGCACCTGGTGGGCCACGTCCTCCAGGAGATAGAATGCCTCTTCCAGGCGGGCGGCGGCTTCTTTCATGCTGGGGTCAAGCTCGGCCAGTTGGGACAGCACCGCCCGGTGGCGGTCCACCGTTTCCAGGGCCGAGCCGTCGGCCGCGTATAGCCCCTGGTGGGCCTGGCGGGCCAAGGCGGCGATCTCCTCGGAGTTGGCCATGAGGTTGCGTTCGGCCTTGAGCGCGGCCTCCTCCTCGGGGTCCAGGTTGGCCGCCTCCAGCTCCTTGACCAGGCGCTCCAGCTCTTGGCGGCGCTGCTCGCGCATCTGAAGGGCCCGCCGGTGCTCCTCGATCTTCTGGTCCAGCTCGCGCACCGCGCGCACAGAGCGGCCCACCTCCTGGGCCCGCTCCTCCAGCCCGGCAAAGGCGTCCAGCAGCCAAAGCTGCTCCTCGCTTTTCAGGAGCGCCTGGGAGGCGTGCTGGCCCACTACGCTGACCAGCTCCGGCCCCAGATCGGCCAGGAGCCCCAGGGTGGCCAGGTTGCCGTTGACCTGCACCCGGTTGCGACCCTCCCGGCTCACCAGGCGGCGCACCACCAACTCGCCCTCCTCGCCTTCCAGGGCCTCCTCGGCCAGGCGCAGGGCCGGGTCGCTGGCCGGGTCCAGCAGGAACTGGGCCTCCAGCACCGCCTGCTCCGAGCCCGCCCGGATCAGGTCCGAGGCGGCCCGTTGGCCGATGAGCATACTCACCGCAGCCAAAATAATGGACTTGCCCGCCCCGGTCTCGCCGGTGAGCACGGTCAGCCCCGGCCCCGGTTCCAGCTCCAGGGACTCGATGAGCGCGAAGTTCTTTATGCCCAGGTAGGTAAGCATAACGCCTAAGATGCCACCCGGCGGGCCGGAGCGCAAGGGCCTGGCCAGCGCACCCGCACCCAGGGCAGCAGGACCAGGGCCAGGAGGGACAGCCCGGCGTGAACCCACCAGGTGTTCATGAGGGCCGCGTCCGAGGCCCCGCCCAGCCAGAACTCGGCCAGCCACATTCCCGCCGGAGAGGACCAGGCCCAATCGGGCCGGGTGGCCCCCAGGCGGCCCGCCTCCACCACGAACCCGCTGAAGCCCACCGCGACGCCCAAGAGCGGAGCCCACAGGCTCACCCGTCCCGGCCCCTTGCGCCAGAAGGTGAGGCGCAGCAAAAACAGCAGGCCGCAGGCCAGGGTGAACGCCGCGCCCAGCCAGTCCATGAGCCAGGAATAGTGCAGATAGGCCGGGCCGCGCAGGAAGGGGAAAAGCCACACATGGGCCTGCCACAGGGCGCTGCCCAGGGCCATGAGCCACAAGGGCCACCAGGCCATGGCTATAAGAAATGCCCGCAGCGGGGCCTCCGGCCACAGCGGCCCCAGCAGCAGCCAGCGCCGGGCGTCCCAGCCCAGGGGAGACGCTCCCCGCCGCCGGGACAGGCCCCACAGCAAAAGGGCCAGGGCGACGGCCCCGGCCCCATAAAACAGCCAGCCCGGACCCGCCCCGAAAAAGGCGCTCCGGCCCGGCTCCAAGATCATGACTTTTACGCGCCCTCGCCGGACCGCAAAAGGATGCCCTCCACTCTGAGGGCGTCCTCCGGGCGGTCCACCTCGGGCGAATCGTACTGGGTTATCACGCAGCGCACCTTGTAGCCGTGCTCCAGGGCCCGTAGCTGCTCCAGCTTTTCCACCTGCTCCAGATGGCCGGTGGGCAGGGCGGCGAAGGCGGCCAGGAACTCCCGGCGGAAAACGTAGACCCCCAGGTGCTTGTAATAGGTGGTCTCCTCGCCGTCCCGGGGAAAGGGGATGGGCAGGCGGGAGAAGTACAGGGCGTTGCCATGCACGTCCATGGCGGTCTTGACGTGGTTGGGGTCGGGCACCTCGCCGGGGTTGGTTATGGCCACCACCGGGGTGGACATGCCCAGGCCGGGCTCGGCCAACAGCGGCGCGGCGCACTCCTCCAGCACCGCCGAGGGGAGCAGGGGCTGGTCGCCCTGCACGTTGGCCACCAGCTCGTCGCCGCCCAGGCCCAGGGACTCCACGGCCAGGGCCACCCGGTCGCTGCCGCTGCGGCAGGAGGCCGGGGTCATGATCACCTTGCCGCCAAAGGCCTCCACCGCTTGGGCCACCCGCTCGTCGTCGGTGGCCACGGCCACGGTCTTGACCCCCTTGGCCTGGGAGGCTCGCTCCATGACGTGCTGGATCATGGGCTTGCCCGCGATACTCACCAGGGGCTTGCCCGGAAAACGGCTGGACCCATAGCGGGCCGGGATGATTACGTGCAGGGCCATGGCGTCTACAGCGCCGCGGCGGCGCGGTTCACCGCCTGGGTCATTTGCTTGAGTTTCGCCTCGTCCCAGCCCAGCATGATCTGCCAGCTCAGGCAGCGGGACAGGATGGCGTCGGTCTGGGGCAGCGCGGCGGGATCGTACTCGGCCCGGCCCTCGGGGCGCACAAAGGGCCAGCCGCCCTTGCTGGTGGTGGACCCGGCGTGCAGGTGCTCCCAGTGGGGATAGGCGTGCCAGGTGTTCTTGCCCCAGGGGATGGCCGGGACGCCGTTGTCGGCCAGCAGGGTGGCGAAGCGCTCGGCGGCCTCGGGGGTCTCGTGGAACCAGGCCAGGAAGGTGGCCGAGTCGCCGGACTCGTCGGGCAGTTGGCGCAGAGTCACGCCGGGCACCCGGGCGATGGCCTCCTTGAGGGCGGCCTTGTTGCGGCGCTGGGTGGCCACCATGCGGTCCAGCTTGGCCAGCTGGGTCACGCCCAGGGCGCCTTGCAGCTCCATCATGCGGAAGTTCATGCCCATGAAGCGGCGGCCTTCGTTGCCCCGGCCCACCGGCTTGTGGTCGTGGCCGTGGTCCTGATACTCGCTGGCGTTCTGGTTCAGCTCCACATCGTTGGTGATGACCATGCCGCCCTCGCCGCAGGTCAGGGTCTTCACCGAGTCAAAGCTGAAAGTGCCCATAGCCCCGAAGGTGCCCAGGTGCTTGCCCTCCAGCCGGGCCCCGGCCGACTGGGCGGTGTCTTCGAGCACCGGAATGCCCGCCTCACCCGCGACGGCCATGATCTCCTTGATGCGGGCCTGGGCCCCCATCATGTGCACCGGCACGATGCAGCGGGTCTTGTCGGTGATCTTTTTCTTGAGGTGGGCGGGGTCCATGCACAGGGTCTCGTCCACCTCGCAGAACACCGGCTTGGCCCCGCAGTCCAGGATGGCCTCCCAGGTGGCCACGAAAGTGAACCCCTGGGTGATGACCTCGTCGCCGTAGCCCACGCCCAGGGCGGCCAGGGCCACCTTGAGGGCGCTGCTGCCGCTGGTCACCGCGCAGGCGTGGTTGGCCCCGGTGTAGGCGGCGAACTCCTCCTCGAAGCGGCGCACCATGTACACGCCCTGGCGCTGGTCGGCGAACTCGTAGCGGAACAACACCCCCCGCTGCATCACCTCGTTTACGGCGTCGGTCTCTTCCTGACCCAGCCACTCGAATCCTGGCATAGCTACATCACTCCTAGATAAAGGCTTCGCGGTAAATGATCTCCAGGTCATCGGCGCTGACCCGGCGGGGGTTGTTGGCGATGGGCCGGGCCACGGTCATGGCCTTTTGGGCCATGGCGGGCACCGAGTCCTCGGGCACGTTGAGCTGGCGCAGGCTGGTGGGGATGCCCACCATGGCGCTGAGGTCCGACACCTCCTCCACGCAGGCGGCCGCCGCCTCCATGGTGCTCAGGTCTCCCGGCAGCTCGGCCAGGGCGTAGGCCATGTCCGCGAAGCGCTCGGGGCAGGCCATGAGGTTGTAGCGCAGCACGTAGGGCAGCAGCAGGGCGTTGGCCTCGCCGTGGGGGATGTCGTAGAAGGCCCCCAGGGGATAGGCCATGGCGTGCACCGCGCCCACCCCGGCCTGGGCCAGGGCCAGACCGGCCAGGTGAGAGCCCAACATCATGCCCTCGCGGGCCACCAGGTTGCCGCCGTGGGCCACGGCCGGGGCCAGGTGCTGGCCGATAAGCTCAATGGCCGCCAGGGCGTTCAGATCGCTCATGGGCGTGGCCGCCAGGCTGGTGTAGGCCTCCATGGCGTGGGTCAGGGCGTCCATGCCGGTGATGGCGGTGACGTAGGGCGGGCAGCTCACGGTGAGCAGCGGGTCCAGGATGGCCGCGTGGGGATAGAGCAGGCTGCCGTTTATGCCGCCCTTGAACTTGTCCGAGCGGCGGGTGAACACGGCGGTGAAGGTAACCTCGCTGCCGGTGCCCGCAGTGGTGGGCAGGCAGATCACCGGCACGCCCGGCTCCTTGACCAGGCCCAGGCCCACATAGTCCACGGCCTGGCCGGGGTTGGTTATGAGCACCCCCGCGGCCTTGGCCAAATCCAGGGCGCTGCCCCCGCCGATGCCCACCACGGCGGTGGCGCCTTTTTGCTTGCCCAGGGCGGCGGCGGCGTCGGCCTCGGAGGGTTCGGGCTCGCGGGTAAAACCGCTAAAGATGTTAAATGACACACCGGCGGCCTCCAGGCTATCCAAGGCCGGAGTTACGGCCTCGGAACCGGCCAGGGCCGGGTCCAGAACCACCAATACCTGCTTGGCTCCCAGCAGGGTCAGTTCCTCGCCCAAACGGGCCGCCGCGCCCTGGCCGAACACCAGGCGGCGGATGCCTTCATTGGTAAAAATCGCGGGCATGTATTCATCCCTTTCTTGGAACCGCCATGGGCGGAAAAATTCGGTTTTTTCAGCCACCCTCACGGGGCGACCGGCATTACGATGGTAGCACAACCCCACCGGTTGTAAAGGCCGCCAAAGCGCAACTTGACCCGCCATGGTGCCGGTGCTAGCGTGCTGGTTAAAGGTTGCCTTTAACTAGGAGAAAGACCAAGTGCGCGAGGACAGGCATAACATCAACGCCAATCAAACCGAGGTTCCCATCCTGGGCCCGTCCAAGATCAGCAATCCGGCGGCGGCCATGTGCGGGCCGGACGGCAGCGCCTGTAGGTTCACCACCGACGAAGACCGGGTGTTGGTAAACCCCTACCCCCAGGACATCAAAGGGAAAAAGGCCCCTCCCACCTTCGAGCTGGCTGGGCCGCGCAGCCACATCTACTTCGACCCCACCAAGCTCAAGGCGGCCATCGTCACCTGCGGCGGAATGTGCCCGGGCATCAACTCCCTGGTGCGCTCCATCGTGTTGCAGCTCTATTACATCTACGGGGTGCGCAACATCGTGGGGGTGCGCTTCGGCTTGCAGGGCTTCATCCCCAGCTACGGCTACCAGATGATGGACCTCTACCCCGAGGTGGTGCAAAACGTCCACGGCCGAGGCGGCTGCTTCTTGGGCATGAGCCGGGGTCCCCAGCCCATGGAAGACATCGTGGACTCCCTGGAGCGGCAAAACATCGGCCTGCTGTTCATGATCGGCGGTGACGGCACCCTTCGGGCGGGTCAGGCCATTTATAAAGAAATTACCCAGCGCAAAATGAAAATCGGGGTCATTTGCATCCCCAAGACCATTGACAACGACATCAGCTTCGTGGAGCGCTCCTTCGGCTTCGAGACCGCCGTGGAGGCGGCCACCGGGGCCATCCGGGGGGCTCACAACGAAGCCACCGGCGCACCCAACGGGGTGGGCCTGGTCAAGCTCATGGGACGCCTCAGCGGCTTCGTGGCCGCCCAGGCCACCCTGGCCCTGGCCGACGTGAACTTCTGCCTGATACCCGAGGTGGAATTCGACCTGGAAGGCGAGCACGGTCTGCTGGCCCAGTTGGAGAAGCGTCTGGACGACCGGGGCCACGGCGTGGTGATGGTGGCCGAGGGAGCGGGGCAGACTCTTTTCAAGGGCAAGGACCTGGGCCACGACCCCAGCGGCAACCCGGTGCTGGGCGACATCGGGATATATCTCAAGGACCGCATCACCGAGTATTTCCGCAAGGCGAAAAAGCCCCTGACCCTCAAGTACATCGACCCCAGCTACCTGATCCGCTCGGTGCCCGCCAGCAGCGACGACCGGGTCTTCACCGGTTTCCTGGGCCACCACGCGGTGCACGCGGGCATGAGCGGGCGCACCGGCATGCTGGTGTCCATATGGGGCAACCACTTCGTGCACGTGCCCATTCCCCTGGCCATAGAACACCGCCGCCGGGTGGACCCCCAGGGCGGCCTGTGGCGCGCGGTGCGCGAGGCCACCGGCCAGCCTTCGCTGCTCAACAGCAACGGCGGCAAATAGGCCGGGCGTCTAGCCGGTTTTTTGGCCCCCGTCTCCGGCATCCGGCCGGGACGGGGGCATATCTTTTTTGTAGACCAGGGTGCGGTAGGGGAAGGGAATCTCCACGCCTTCGGCGTCGAAGCGTTTCTTGACCGCTTCCAGAATCCACCAACGTGCAGCCCAGGCCTCGTCGATGTTGGGGCACCACATCAACAACCGCAAGCCTATGGCGAAGTCGCCGTGGGAGATCACCCTTACCCAGGGCTGCTCCGGGGCGGTGGAGGCGGGCATGCGGTGGGGGCAGTTCTTGGCCTCATCCAAGATCAGGCGGCGGGCCAGATCGATCTTGGTGTCGTAGCTAACCCCCATCTCCACCCGGCACAGAATCTTGGGGTCGATGATGGTGTGGTTGGTCAGGGTCATGGAATCGATTTTTTCGTTGGGAATGATGATCCGCTTGTTTTCCCAGGTACGCACGATGGTGTGGCGCAGGGTGATGTCCTCCACCGTGCCGAACTGGTCCCCCAGGGTCACCTTGTCCCCGATGCGGATGGGCCGGTACACCGCCAGGGAAAAACCCGCCACCAGGTTGGCCAGGGTACCCTTGGCCGCGAAGCCCACCACCACGGCGGTGATACCCGCCCCGGCCACCAGGGTGCCGAACAGGCCCCGCAGTTGGGGGACCAAGCTGGCGTAGAGCACCACCGCCCCCAGGTAGACCAACACCGTCTTCAGGCGCATGGTGAAGGCGACCACCGTGGGGTCCACCCGCCGGCCCAGGTGTCCCATGACCCAGCCGGAGCGCTTGAGCAACTGGCCCAGCAGGCGCGAAATCACCCCGGCGGCGATGAACAGGCCCAGGGCCAAGGCGATCATGCCCAGGCCGGTGGAGGGGTCCAGCAGGTGTTTCGGCTCGAACCAGTCCCAGTGCAAGGCCGCCTCCAGCGAGGGTTTAGCCCACAAATTCCATGAAGGCCGTGCGTCCGGCTGCGCCAGCCACCGGTATACCGTGTTGCTGGCTGCACTCAGACCTCGACGTAGCTCTGGCTACGCCTGCGGCCCTCGCTTGCCAGACGCCTTGTCTGCCGGCGGCTGGCTGTGCCGGGCCTTGGTACAAACCGTACCCCGATAATGCAAACGCATTTTTCATATGGGTCGCAAAATTACTAAACCGTCGTTCAATGCCGCCCAGCCTTCATGCAACTTGCGGGCTAGTGCTTAAAGGCCCTTTGGCCGGTGAACACCATGGCCACCGGCGGGTCGGCCTGGTTGCAGGCCTCGATGGACTCCCAGTCGCGCAAGCTGCCGCCGGGATGGGCGATGCAGCTCACCCCTTCGGCCAGGCCCACGTCCACCCCGTCCCGGAAGGGGAAGAAGGCGTCGGAGATCATGATGGAGCCCGGCAGGCCGCCCTTGTCCGCCTGAGTCTCATCGTCGATGGCCTTGATCTTGGCCGGGTCCTCGCGGCCCTCGGCCACGGCCAGGGCCAGCTCGTCGTACTTCAGGCCGTGGGACAGCCAGCAGAGTTTGTTGGCATACTTCACGTAGGCCTTCTGGGCGGCGATGCGGGCCACGCCCACCCGGTCCTGCTCGCCGGTGCCGATGCCCACGGTGCATCCGTCCTTGACGTAGATCACGCTGTTGCTGCTCACTCCCTGCTCCACCGCCCAGCCGAACACCACGTCGTCCAGCTCGGACGGGGTGGGCTGGCGCAGGGGCTCCACCATCTCGCCCTTGTATTCGCAGCGGGCGGGCAAGAGGTCGGCCGGGGTCTTGATGGGGTTGAACGAGGAGGTCTGGAGCACCATGCCCCCGTCCATGAGGCACTTGATGTCCAGGAAGCGGCCGTCGCGCCATTTTTCCAGCTCCGCGATGCGGGGCATGGCCAGGATGCGCAGGTTCTTGGCCTTTTTGAGGATATCCAGGGCCCCTTCCTCGTAATCCGGCGCGGCCACCACCTCCAGGTACAGCTCGTGCATCATCTCGGCGGTGGTCTTGTCCACCGGGCGGTTCAAGACCGCCGCCCCGCCGAAGGCGGCGATGAGGTCGGCCAAAAAGGCCTTCTCATAGGCGGAGGAGATGTCATCGGCCACGGCGGCCCCGGAGGGGTTGTTGTGCTTCATGATGGCGCAAGCCGGGCGGTCGGTGAGATAGCGCAGGATATGCAGGGCCCCGTCCACGTCAGTGAGGTTGGTCTTACCGGGGTGCTTGCCCGCCTGGAGCATCTGGGCCTCGTCGATGGCGCTGACCAGGCCCATGCCCGGCCCCACCAGCTTTAGATCGCCCACAGTGAGCCCGCCGCCCACCAACTCGTACAGGGCCGCTTCCTGGCCGGGGTTCTCGCCGTAACGCAGGCCCTTTTCGATCACCTCGCCGCCGTCCGTGAGCTTCCAGGTGCGCTTCTTGTAGACCAGTTCCTGCCCGCCCAAATTGATCTTCACCTCGGGGGGAAAGTGATCGGCCATGACCGTACGATATTGCGCCTTGATGTCCGCCAACTTTATCTCCTTGCCTGAACGCGCCCGCGCTCGGGTTTATTTCTTGTCCAGTTCCTTGCCCCGGCGGGTGGCCGCCTCGATCACCTTGTAGAGCACGCCCCGCACGCCGCCACGCTCCAGTTCGGCCAGCCCGGCGGCGGTGGTGCCTCCGGGGGAGGTGACCCAATCCTTGAGCACGCCGGGATGCTCGCCGGTCTTGATAATCATCTGGGCCGCGCCGGCCACGGTGTGCGAGGCCAGGGTGAGCGCGGTCTGGCGGTCCAGCCCCTGGCACACCCCGGCGTCGGCCAGGGCCTCGATCATCACGTAGATATAGGCCGGCCCCGAGCCCGACAGCGCGGTGACCGCGTCCATGAGCTTTTCTTCCACTGTGACCACCGGCCCCACCGCGCCGAACACCTCCCGGGCGGTCTCCAAAAACTCGGGGGCCTGCACCTGGTCGGCGCAGATGGCGGTCACCCCCTTGCCCACCAGGGCCGGGGTGTTGGGCATGGCCCGCACCAGGGCCTGTCCCTGGGGCAGGGCGGCGGCCACCGTGGCCAGCTTGAGCCCCGCGGCCAGGGTAATCACCAGGCTGCCGGGCCGAAGGGCCTGGGCCGAGTCCCGGGCCGCCTGGGCCACGTAGGCGGGCTTGACCGCCAGGATCAGAAGATCCAGCTCGCTCAGCTCCGATGGCCGGCTAACCGTGGCCACCCCAAGATCGGAGTTAAGTTGCTTGGCCCGCTCGGCGTCGATCTCGGCCACCACCACCTGGGCGGCCTGCACCACCTCGGCGGCCAGCATGCCCTTGAGCAGGGCCCCGCCCATGTTGCCGCAACCGGCCAAGCCTATGCGTCCCTTTAGCGCCATGATTTTCTCCTTGGCGGTCCCGACGCGGGCCGCTTTGCCTTCCTACTATATCCCGTGGCCGCGCTGGGCTCCAGGGCTCAGTTGGAGTCGCCCGGCCTGCCCACCCGGTAGCGCCGCCCTCCCCGGCTCCCGCTGGCCGTGGCCAACCCGGCCCTGGTCAGGGCGGCCAAGATGTTCTTGGCCGTGGAGTCGGAGCACTCCAACGCCCCGCGCAGGTCCTGGTTGGCCACCTCGCGGCCCTGGCGGGCGGCCAAGAACGCCGCCAAATCGCTCACCCGGGCGGCGGGGATGCCCTCCACCCCGGCCAGGGCCTCGCGCCAAGCCGCCTCGTCTCCGCCGCCCACCACCTCGGGGGGCAGCATCTCCGGGCCTATCTCGAACTCCGGCGAGAGCACCACCAGCCGCTGCAAAAGGTGGCGTAGCTCGCGCACGTTGCCCGGCCAGGCGTATTGCTTGAGCCGCTCCCGAGTCTCCGGGGCCAGGCGGCGAGTCTTTTTGGCCAAGAGCCCGGCCTGGGCCAGAAAATGGTCCAGCAGCAGGTCCAAATCCTCGGGCCTCTCCCGTAGCGGCGGCAAATACAGCGGCACCACCTGCAAGCGGTAGAGCAGGGCCTGGTTGAACTGGCCCTGGGACGCGGCCTGGGCCAGGTCGCGGTGGGTGGCCGCCACCAGGCGGAAGTCCACCGGCACCTCGCCCCCGCCGCCCACCGGAGCCACCCGGCGGTTTTCCAGCACCCGCAGCAGGCGCACCTGCAACTCGGGCGAGGCCTCGCCGATCTCGTCCAAAAACAGGGTGCCGCCCCGGGCCTGGCGAAAATAGCCCGGCCTGGCTGCCTCGGCCCCGGTGAAGGCCCCCTTTTCGTGGCCGAACAGCTCGCTCTCCAGCAGGTTGGGGGGCATGGCCGCGCAGTTCACGGTGACCAAGGGCCCCTCCCGCCGGGGGGAAAGCTGATGCAGGCGGCGGGCCAGCAACTCCTTGCCCGTGCCGCTCTCGCCCACCAGAAGCACTGGGAAGTCGCTGGCCGCCACCTGGCTCAGGTCCTTGAGCACCCGGCGGAAGGCGGGCGAAGGCCCGGCCACCAACTCCTCCTGGTCCAAGGCGGCCACCAGCGGCGAAGCGCTCACCCCCCGCTGGGCCAGCTCCACCAGATGCTCCACATCCAGCAGCCGGGGCAAGGCCCCCTCCAGGCGGGCGGCCACAGCCCGCTCCAACTCCGGCCGGGCCATGAGCCGCTTGTGCACCTCCCGGCGCATAGCCTCGCCCACCTCCTCCGGACTCAGGCCCCGGCCCCGCAGGGCCAGCACCGCCTCCACCAGCTGGCGGGCCAGGCTTTCCACGGCCCGGCGTCCCGCCGGGTCCAGACCGCAAGGCGGGGCCGTGGTGGGGGCCCTTTCCATGACCAAGGGGCGGGCGGCCGCCGTCTCGCCGCCCAGCCACTGGGCCAGATTCGCGGCGACGGCCAAAATCACGCGCTCGGATGCTTGCAAAGCTGTCTCTCCTCAAGAGTCCCTACTACATACCCCAGGCCCAGGCCTCGGCGCAAGCAGGCGGACCCGGCCTTGCCACCCAGGGGGCCCGATGCTATAAAATCTTATGCAGGCTGAAGAAATCCCCAGCCGCCATCAGGAGAGCGCCATGATAAAAACCAGGCTCGCCGCGCTGCGCAGACTGCTTAAAAAACAGGGTCTGGACGCCATTTTGGTCACCCTGCCCGCCAACCGGCGCTATCTCAGCGGGTTTACCCCGGACGACGGCCAGTGGGGCGAAAGCTCCGGCTGCCTTTTGATAAGTCAAACCGCGGCCTTGCTCCTTACCGACTTCCGCTACGAGCTTACGGCCCGTTCCCAGGCCGCCTATTTCGAGACTCTGATCTACCACCAGGGCCTGGCCCCCCTCCTCGGAATGATCGCCCCGGAGCTGGGGCTAAAGACCCTGGCCTACGAGTCCGAGGCCATGCTGGACATGTGGCGCTCCCGCCTGGAGCAGCACCTGCCCGGCGTGGAGATCAAACCCACCCTGGGGCTGGTCTCCAAGCTGCGGGTCAAGAAAAACAGCGCGGAAATCAGGGCCTTGGCCGCCAGTCTGGCCCTCATGGAAAAGGTCCTTGACCAGACCCTGGCCGGTGAGCTTATTGGCCGCAGCGAGCGCGAGGTGGCCCTTTCCATCGCCCGGGCGGTGGAGGACGCCGGGGCCGAGGGGGTCAGCTTCCCCCCCACCGTGGCCAGCGGCCCCAACGGGGCCGAGCCCCACGCCGAGAGCGGCGAGCGGGTCATTCAGCGGGGCGACCCCATCGTCTTCGACGTGGGGGCCAAGCTGAAAGGCTACTGCTCGGACATCTCGCGCACCGTGGTGGCGGGAGGCCTGGAGGCGGCGGACGAGCGCTTCGCCAAGGTCTACGGCGCCACCCTGGCCGCCAAGAACAAGGCCTACGATGAGATCATGCCCGGCATGACCGGCAACGAGGCCGACGCCATCGCCAGGGAGGTGATCGACCAGGCCGGATTCGGGTCGCGCTTCGGCCACTCCCTGGGCCACGGAGTGGGCCTGGCCACCCACGAAGACCCTCGGGTGGGCCCCCGCGCCGACGATGTGCTGGACGCGGGCATGGTCTTCACCATCGAGCCGGGCATCTACCTGCCCGGCTGGGGCGGGGTGCGCCTGGAGGACATGGTGCTGCTCACCGGGGAAGGCTGCATGCGCCTGGGAAAGCTGGACCGCTTTTATGACCTTAGCTAGTCCTCAGGCACTGGCTTTGCACCAGGCGGTGGACCGCTATCTGGCCCATCTGGCCGCCGAGCGGGGCCTGGCCGCCAATTCGGTCAGTTCCTACGCCGAGGACCTGGCCGACCTCACCGATTTCCTGCTCAAGCAGGAAGTCACCTCCTGGGACCAGGTGGAGTCGCTGCACGTGGTGGCCTTCCTGTCCCAGGCAGCCCAAAACGGCCTGGCCCCCCGCACCAGGGCCCGGCGGCTCTCCGCCGCCCGTGGCCTGGTGGCCTGGTTGCTCAAGCGGGGCGAGCTGAGCAAAGACCCTCTGGCCGGGCTGGTTGGGCCGCGTTTGCCGGAAGGCCTGCCCTATTTCCTCAGCCGGGACGAGGTGGAGCGCCTGCTGGACGCCCCAGACCCCTTGAGCGACCTGGGCCGCCGGGATCGGGCCATGCTGGAGCTGATGTACGCCGCCGGACTCCGGGTGAGCGAGGTCATCAGCCTGGGGGTGGGCGACGTGCAGTTCCAGGTGGGCTGTCTGTTGGTGCACGGCAAGGGGGACAAGGAGCGCCTGGTGCCGGTGCACGAAACGGCGCTCAAGGTGCTGAAGGACTATCTGGAAGGCCCCCGCGCCCGCCTGCTCAAGGGCAAACTGCGCGAGGAGGTTTTTTTGAACAACCGGGGCGACGGCCTGAGCCGCATGGGGCTGTGGAAGATCATCCACAAGCACCTGCAAAAGGCGGGCATAAACGGGCCGGTTACCCCTCACACCCTGCGCCACACCTTTGCCACCCATCTTTTGGAGGGCGGGGCCGATCTCAGGAGCGTGCAGCTAATGCTGGGGCACAGCGACATCAGCACCACCCAGGTCTACACCCACGTCACCCGCCAGCGGCTGGTGGAGGTCCACCGCCGCCACCACCCCAGGGGCTAGGAAAGCATGGCCAACAAAACCGGCAAAAAGCGCTCCCAACGCGACGTGGAGGTGATTACCACCCACATCAACGCCGATTACGACGCCCTGGCCTCCATGCTGGCGGCGGCCAAGCTCTACCCCGAGGCCATGCTGGTCCTGCCCGGCTCCCAGGAGCGCAATCTGCGCAACTTCTTCGTGGACTCGGTGTGCTTCCTCTACAACTTCGTCAAGGTCAAGCAGGTGCCCTTTGAGCGGGTGCGCCGCCTGATCCTGGTGGACACCCGCCAAAAGGAGCGCATCGGCCCCCTGGGTCCCCTGGCCGACGACCCCGAGGTGGAGGTGCACGCCTTTGACCACCACCCGGACAGCGCCAACGACGTCAAGGCCTCCTACCAGATCGTGGAGCCGGTGGGCTCCACGGTCACCGTGCTCAGCCAACTGCTGCGCAACCAGGGTGTGGCCCTGAGCGAAGGCGAGGCCACCCTTTTGGCCCTGGGCATCTACGAGGACACCGGCAGCTTCACCTTCAGTTCCACCACCCCGGCCGACTACGGGGCCGCCGCCTGGCTCCTTAGCCAGGGAGCCAACCTCAGCGTGGTGTCCAACCTCATCACCCGCGAACTCACCGCCGAGGAGGTTGGCCTCTTGAACGACCTGATCAGCGCGGCCGAGACTCTCAACGTGGGCGGCGCATCGTTGGTGGTGAGCCATGTGAGCCGCGACTTTTACGTGCCCGAGTTCGCGGTGCTGGTGCACAAGTTCATGGACATGGAAAACCTGGACGCCCTGTTCGCCCTGGCCCGCATGGAGGGGCGCATCTACCTGGTGGCCCGCTCTCGCCTGCCCGAGGTGGACGTGGGGGCCATCGCCCAGGCCATGGGCGGCGGAGGCCATCCCACCGCGGCCAGCGCCACCCTGAAGGACATGACCCTGGTGGAGGCGGGCGAGCGCCTGACCAACGTGCTGCGCTCGTCCATTAACCCCACCATCCTGGCCCAAGACCTCATGACCTCCCCGCCCATCACCGTGCCCGCCGAGACCACCCTCAAGGAAGCGGAGCAGGTGCTCACCCGTTACAACGTAAACGTGTTGCCGGTGAGCCAGGGCAGCGAGGTCAGGGGCGTCATCACCCGCCAGACCGTGGAAAAGGCGGTGTACCACGGCCTGGGCGATCTCAGCGTGGTGGAATACATGACCCCCCACGTGGAGGTGCTCTCGCCCCGGGCCACCTTGCTGGAGGTGGAACAGGCGGTGGTGGAGCGCCGCCAGCGCCTGGTGCCGGTGATGCAGGACGGCAAGCTGCTGGGGGTCATCACCCGCACCGATCTGCTCAATACCCTCATCGAAAACCCCCTGATCACCGAGCACCTGATGGACCGCAACCAAGGCCCCCGCACGGTGCGCAACAAGAACATCAAGAGCCTCATGGGCGAACGCCTGCCCCGGCGGGTCATGAGCATCCTCAAGGAGATGGGCCAGGTGGCCGGAGACCTGGGCTACAAGGCCTATCTGGTGGGTGGCTCGGTGCGCGATCTGTTCCTCAGGCGGGAAAACCTGGACCTGGACGTGGTGGTGGAAGGCGACGGCATCGCCTTTGCGCGGCGCTTTGGGGAACTGCACCCCGAGGTGAAGGTGCGCACCCATAAGAAGTTCAGCACCGCCAATATCATTTTCGAGGCCAGCGGGCTGAGCCTGGACGTGGCCACCGCCCGCCTGGAATACTACGACTCCCCGGCGGCCCTGCCGGTGGTGGAGCTTTCCAGCCTCAAGCTGGACCTGTACCGCCGCGACTTCACCATCAACACCCTGGCGGTGCAGCTGAACCCACCCGGCTTCGGCCAACTCCTGGACTTTTTCGACGGCCTGCGCGACATCAAGGAAAAGGCCGTCCGGGTTATGCACAACCTCTCCTTTGTGGAGGACCCCACCAGGGTCTTTAGGGCGGTGCGCTTTGAGCAGCGCTTCGGCTTCCGCATCGGCAAGCTCACCGAGGGGCTGGTCAAGAACGCGGTGAAGATCGACGCCTTCAAGCGCCTATCGCCCCGGCGGCTGTTCGGCGAGTTCCGCCAGATGCTGGAAGAGGAGCGGGCCGTGGCCTGCTTGCAGCGCCTCAGGGAACTGAAGCTCTTATACGTCTTCCACACGGACCTAAAGCTGGAGATCAAGGACGAGGAGCTTTTGGAGGACCTGGAAGAGGCTCTGGCCTGGCATCGGCTTTCCTTTCTGGACCAACCGGTGGAGCAGTGGCTGGTATACTACCTGGGCCTTAGCGACCCCTTGGAGCCCGAGGGCCGCCAGGCTCTGGGCCGCCGCCTGGGCATGTCGCGCAAACAGCGCGACGAGTTGGAGAACGAGAGGGAGCGGGCGCTGAAGGCCATGAACCTTTTGCAGCGCAAGAAACCGGCCGCCTCGGACATATATTTCCTGCTGCACTCCCAGCGGCCCGAGTTCCAGCTCTACATCTTGGCCAAGGCCAACCGCCAATGGGCCAAGAAGGCGGTGAGCCAGTACATGCTGTCCCTGGCCCGGGTGCGGCCCGAGTTGGACGGTGACGACTTGAAGGCCCTGGGATACACTCCGGGTCCCTTATTCAAACGCATCTTGGACCGGCTGACCGCCGCCCGCCTGGACGGGGAGGTGCTCACCAGGGACCAGGAGGAGCGCTTGGTGATGAAAGAATTCAAAAAAACCGGTGGCGAGGCCTGATGGACTGGCTTACCAACTTCTTGCTAAAGCTGGTGATGCTGGCCCCGCCCATCCTCATGGCCCTTACCGTGCACGAGGCCTCCCACGCCTTTGTGGCCTGGCTCAGGGGCGACCCCACGGCCAAGCAGAGAAAGCGCATGAGCCTCAACCCGCTCAACCATTTGGACCCGGCGGGAACCCTGGTGTTTTTCATCACCGCCTGGTTCGGGGCGGGCTTCGGCTGGGCCAAACCGGTGCCCATCGATGCGCGCCGTCTGCGCGACCCCCGCTGGGACATGGTGTGGATCTCCGCCGCCGGGCCGGTCAGCAACATCCTCTTCGCCCTGATCATCGCCGGGGCCCTGCACCTGCTGGTCCAGGCCGGGGTGTTCGCGGGCTACGCCCAGTGGAAGTGGTATTTCGGGCAGATGATGATTGTGGGGGTCACGGTGAACGTGATCCTGGCCTTCTTCAACCTGATCCCCCTGCCTCCCCTGGACGGCTCGGGCATCCTCACCGGCCTGCTCCCGCCCAAGGCCGCCTTGCGCTACCAACAGCTCAACCGCTACGGGTTCGTCATCCTGCTGGGCCTTATCTTTTTGCCCCGCTGGCTGCCGGGCATGCCCGATCTGGTTGGCTATCTGGTTCTATTTCCGGCCCAATCCGTGCTAAACCTACTGTTGCCCTACTAAAGGTGGTCGCATGGACGTCGCGGTAAAGCTGGAGATATTCGAAGGCCCCCTGGACCTGTTGTTGCACCTCATCCGCAAGAACGAGGTGGACATCTACGACATCCCCGTGGCCCTGATCACCAAGCAGTACCTGAACTACCTGGACCTGCTGCAAGACATGTCCATCGCCGTGGCCGGGGAGTTCCTGGTCATGGCCTCCACTCTGCTGCACATCAAGAGCCGCCAGCTTCTGCCCTCCTACGACTCCTCCGAGGACCAGGAAGAGGAGGACCCCCGCCAGGACCTGGTGGAGCGGCTCAAGGAACACATTCGCATCAAGGCGGCGGCGGACAAGCTGGGCGACCGCGACCTGCTGGACCGGGACGTGTTCACCAGGGGCGGCGGCCGCCGGGAGCTGGACAAGGTGCGCGCCGGGGAAGAGGAGGCCATCGAGGCCGGAGTGTTCGACCTCATAGAGGCCTTCCACCGCCTGATGACCCACCGCCACGAGCAGATGGTGCTGGAGATACCCAAGGGCCGGGTCTCCCTGGAGGACCGCATCGGCGAGGTGCTGGAGGATCTGCGCATCCGCCAAACCATGACCTTTGAGGAGTTTTTCGCCGAGCAGCGCACCCGGCCCCAACTGGTGGTAACCTTTTTGGCTCTACTGGAACTCACCAGGGTGGGTCTGTTAAGAGTCTATCAGGAGCGCGTGCCTTCGCCCCAGAACGAACCGACCCAGTGGGGGACCATGCGCATTTACTTCCAGGCCTCGGGTAGGCAAGAGGAGGACGAGGCTTGAGCCGCGATTTGAAAAGGATAATCGAGGCCCTGTTGTTCGTCTCGGAAACCCCCTTGAACCTGGCTCAGCTATGCCAGGTGCTGGAGGACAACCAGCGCGACGCGGTCAAGCAGGCTATCGCCGAGTTGGAAGAGGAATACAGCAACTCCGAGCGGGCCATGGAGATCGTGCAGGTGGCCGGGGGGTGGGTGTTCCGCACCCGCAAGGAAATGGCCTTCTGGCTGCGCAAGCTCAAGAAGCAGCAGGTCACCCGCCTTTCCAAGGCCGCCCTGGAGACCCTGTCGGTGGTGGCCTACAAGCAACCGGTGCTCAAGGCCGAGATCGAGCGCATCCGGGGGGTGGAGGTGGGAGGCATCCTGCGCACCCTCATGGAAAAGAACCTGGTGCGAGTGGCCGGACGCCAGGACCTGCCGGGGCGGCCCTTGATCTACAGCACCACCCGCCGCTTTTTGGAGGTGTTCGACCTCAAGGACCTGAGCGAACTGCCCACCCTGGATGAGTTGGAGAAACTGGCCGGCATCGCCCAGGATTCTCCCGCGGACCAGGACGGCGAGTTGCCCTTGGGCGAGCCCCGCTCCCTCAGCCTGGACGACCTGATCCCCGTGGAGGGCGGCCTGCCTCCCCTGGAAGAGGCCGAGGATGGCGAGGGCGAGGACGACGAATGGGACGCGGTGCCCGAGGAAGACGGCGAGGCCGCCGAGACCGAGGCGGGCGAACCGGATGAGACCCAGCCCTCCCCCGGCCAAGAAGAGGACTCCGAGCCCGAAGCGCCCCAGAGCGCCGAAACCGGGGAGACTCCGGCGGACCAGCTGACCGAACAGGCAGCCGACGCCCCCCAGGAAGAAAAGAGCGACCCGGAACCCGAGCCGGAAGCCGAGCCCGAACCGGAGCCCGGACCGTTACCCGAGTCCGAGCCGCAAGACGCCGTCGAGGCGCCGCCCAAAACCGCTCCAGAGCAAGACTGAGGTCTATGCCTAAACTTCGCCTACACAAAATTCTGGCCCTGGCCGGAGTGGCCAGCCGCCGGGCGGCCGAGGAAATGATCGCCGCCGGACGGGTGGCGGTGGACGGCAAGGTGATGAACCAGCCGGGCGACTCTGCCGACCCGGCCGCCCAGAAGATCACCATCGACGGCAGGCCCCTGCCTCCTCCTGAGCACAAGGAATACTGGATGGTCCACAAACCTTCCGGCGTGGTTAGCACGGTGAGCGACCCCCAGGGACGACGCACGGTGCTCAGCCTGCTGCCCCCGGAGGCGGCGGGACGCCTCTACCCGGTGGGGCGGCTGGACTACGACAGCGAGGGCCTGCTGCTCATGACCAACGACGGCGAGCTGTTCCAGCGGCTCACCCACCCCAGCCACCAGGTGTCCAAGCGCTATTTGGTGTGGGTGGACGGGCGGCCCGGCCCGGCGGTGTTGCAGCGCCTGCGCAACGGGGTGGAGATCGAGGGCGGCAAGACCGCCCCGGCCAAGGTGGGCATCAAGTCCTCGGGCAAAAACGGCAGCAAGCTGAGCTTTCTGCTCACCGAGGGCAGAAAGCGCGAGATCAGGCGCATGTGCGTGGAGGTGGGACACCGGGTGCAGCGCCTGGTCCGGGTGGGCATCGGGCCCCTGCGCCTGGGCGATCTGCCCCTGGGAGAGGCCCGTCGTCTGCGCAAGAGCGAAATTTTTGCCCTTAGAGAAGCGGCAGGGCTTAAGGAAGCTTGCAAACCCAGCGACGATGGTGTACAAAAAACTCCGCACGGCAAAGCCGAGCAAGCCGGGGGCCGCAAGCGCAAGCAAAGCCCCCGCCGCATACGAGACTAAAGGCCAGTAACTCAGCGGGAGAGTGCCATCCTCACACGGTGGAAGTCAGGGGTTCAAATCCCCTCTGGCCTACCAAAAATAAAAACAGGCGGTTAGCAACCCATGCTAACCGCCTGTTGTGCTTTTCAGGCCTTACCAAATCCTTACCAATGCCGCCACCCTACTTTTCCGCCTCCGGCCCCTCTTCCGCCTCGCTCACGGCCACGTAGCCGCCCCCGGTCTTTGCCTGGGTGTTAGCCTCGGCATAGCGTCTGATGTGTGCATAGCTGGCGTGCCGGCCGCCGGGCAAAGCAGAAGAAAAAGTTCAAGGCGACTACCGAACACGGACCGGGGCAGCCAGTATGCCTGCGGGGACTATCAGCGGGCGCTACGCTCCCACGGCATGATATGCAGCATGAGCCGCAAAGGCGATTGCTGGGATAATGCCCCCATGGAGAGATGGTTCCACACCCTCAAAACTGAATTGGTGAATCACCGGGACTATCAAACCCGGACGCAGGCCAAGGCCGCTATCTTTGAGTACATCGAGGTCTTCTACAACCACAGCCGCAGACATTCGGGCCTGGGGTACATGACCCCGGCCCAGTATGAGATGATCAAAATGGCTGCTTAACTACGTCACCACAAAAACGGGGGAAGATCAGTGGGGCAAGTTCTAACTTAGAGGTATCCGGCGTATGCCGCCTTTCTTCTGGTTCAATCCTTTTGAGGCTTTTTGTGAGCGTTTTTGCTCCATAGCTAAACCGAGGCTTGTCTATTAAAGGGCCTTAGAGCAAACATTCCTCGAAATCCGACACATCTTCCTTGGCCATCAATGACAGGGGCTCCGTTGGTTTCCAAAACAACCCGCCCCCCTCCCTTGTGGAGATAGGTGCCTTCCAAATGCAGTATGGGTTCCTGATTGTCCAAGGCCATGCGAAACAGGGGTCTGACCCGATCGGCTTCAGCGGGAGGCATAAGATCAAATAGAGTTTTGCCAACGATCTCTTCCGGATCATAGCCCAGGAAATATTTGACTTTGGTGCTGACATGCAGGTATCTGCCGTCCTGGTCAACCTCCCAAAACCAGTCGGTTATGGTTTCCACCAGCGCCCGGTATTGTTCATTCCTTTGCGTGGCCCTTGCCTCGGATTCCTTGCGTTCGGTGATCTCCAGCATGACCAGGCGGTATTCTGCGGGCCTTTTCCACTGATCAAGCTGGGCCATGCATTCCACATGCAGGAAGCGGGGGGCTCCTTGTTTTGGCCTGAGTTCCATTTCGCACGCGCGCTTTTTCCCGGTATTCCCCGTGGATTTGAGGCAGTCATGCAACGCAAGCTGGTGCTCGTTTGAGGCAAATTGAAAAATGCTGACCCCGATCAAATGGCGGCGCTCCCGACCCAACATGGCCGCACCCGTTAGATTGACCTCGCTAATGGCGCCATTTTGCTCCAGGGATATGAAGCCCACTGGCGCCAATTCGAACAAATTTTGATACTTGTCTTTGGCTGCGGCTAATTCGGCCTGGGACTGACGCAGTTGTTCGTTTTGGGTTTCAATCTCGTTCTGAAAAGCCTCCAGATCCTCGATAAGATCCAAAGGGCTTCTTTTTAGTGAGGCGCCTTCCGTCGCCTTTTGCAACAGCAACAGTTTTGCAGTGTGTTTCCGCAGTTCTGCAAATTCGGCGGAGTTTCTCGATGTCTTCACAACATTCTCACGCCTTCTGCTTGGGCATCACCTTTTATGGCGCGGCACCTCAACTGATATTTCAACCCTTCATGGGACGTTGGCTGCCTGGAACCACCGGTGGATTCTCCAACCCCTGGCGGTACAAGACGTTCTCTACGATTTTGGTCAGTGTTTCCGGCTTGGGGCTTTCCATCGCGTAGCCGCCGTATGGAGAGACATGCACCGCTCCCCAGTTGTTGGCATCCGTACTGAAAACCACCGCGGGACGAGGTTCCCGCAATTTCTTGACGGTTTGCCAAAACAGATCAGCCGGTGCGTGTTCATCAGTAATATGGGCCACAATCACATCAGGCCGGAAAGAGGTCGCCACTTCTGCCAAGTGAGGCGTGAAGTCGGTGCTCCTTACCAAATGCTCCCTATCGGCGAGCTGGTAGGCGTGGTAACTGCGAGACCATTCGTAGCTGGCAACTAGGAGAATCCTGGCCACGGGTCCTCCTTTCCTTTTTAGGTGTGAAGCGGACCGAACAAGACCATCGGGCCGTCGAACTTGTCCCCCGACGGAATGTCATTTCGCAGTGGTCGCTAGGCTTGCCTTGGCGAGGTTGGCCGAAGCTTGGCCACGAGCGGCAAGTGGTAGCAAGCGGTGTCCGCCGCGTCTTTATTAAATTATCCCTTGAAATCCTGGAAACGCACAGATGAGAGATAGTTGAAATAATGGCTATATTAACTCACCATTATTAGAGTTCGGATAGATGGGCGCTCAAGCTGACCTTTTCTCCTAATATCCCAATTTTACGGCGTATATGGTGTCTATAGGTTGCAACCGTGTCCCCCGAGACTTTCAATACCTCGGCGATTTCCTTGGATGCCAAGCCCTCGCGAATCATCATGGCCACCTGGATCTCTCTAGGCGTGAGGCCGAATTTAGGGGAGTTCAGCCGCTGGGCAAAAGAGGAGGTGATCTGTCTCAGTTGAGAAACCAACAGGTTCACCACCTTTTGCTGGTGCTGGTCAAGTCCCGACTCCAGCAACCCCTGCAGGCGAGGCACAAGGAGCCGGTGGGTTTGCTGGGTAATGGCGTTTTCCAACTCTTCCTTGTCTTCTTCGCCTCGACGCATCAAAACCCGCAAGGCGGTGTTGGCCTCTTCCAATTCCACGGTCTTGAATTCCAGTTCGACCTTCTGTTCACGCAACTCCGCGGCGTCCTTTTTGCGCTTTTCCAGCCCCTCCCGCAGGGCCTGGTTGGCCTGGGACAGCTCTAGGGTTCTCCTGTGCACCTCGGCTTCCAGGATGTCGCGCGACTTACGCAAGGCCCGCTCGGCCTTTTTGCGCCTGGTGATGTCGCGGCCCACCGCCCAGACACCGGTAACTTTGCCAGCCTCAAATTCCGGCTCCACAATGAAATAAACAATCAGGTAGCCGCCAGTGCTGGATAGAATTCTTGTTTCCTCGGCTATCCCTCCTTTCCCAGCCAGGGCGGTCTGTATTACCTCCTTGGCCATACCCAGGTCATCAGGGTGAAGCAAATCCCAAAAATTGCGCCCCAGCCAATCATCTCTATTGAAACCGGTGATTTTTTCAAAAGCCGGGTTGAGAGAGCCAATGGTCCCATCCGGCAATAGGGTGAAGACCCCGTCCGGCATGGTCTCTAAGAGGCGGCGGTAACGCTCTTCGCTCCGGCTTAGCCGGTATTCAGTTCTCTTGCGCTCGGTTACATCGACAATGGCCATTCTGAATTGCAGGAGGAGGCCATCATCATCCAGTTGTGTCGCGCTTTCCACCTGGGCGTGGAATCGGGAGCCGTCTTTCCGGATCATTTCTATGGCAAGGGTCTGCTTGCCGCGGTCTCCGGACCCTGACTTCAGGAGATCAAGCAAAGTCTTGTGGTGGTCTCGGGCCACGCAGAGATAGAGGCTTCGCCCCACCAGATTGCCGCGCGGCATGGCCAGCATGCTGGCTATGGTCAGGTTGGCTTGAAGAATTCTTCCCTTGGCGTCGGTGCTGAGGTAACCCACCGGAGCCTGGTCATAAAGATCGAAATACTGGTCCCGGGCATCTTCGAGTTTGGCTTGAGTAAGGCGCAGTTCCTCGTTCTGAATTTCCAGCTCCGCCTGGTGGACTTCCAACTCATGGACGAGTTGGGCAAGGTCGTGACCGTTGACCTGTGAGGAAGCAGGTCCTTTGTCCCGCAGCAACTCCTCAGCCGTGATGCGTAGTTGCTCGAATTTGGCGGAACTTGTCTTTGGTTTGTTCATGGGTCGCCCCGCCATAACGTCAAATGAGGTCCTGGAGCTTTAAATCTCAATCTTTTCCATCCAACGCCTCCCGCACCGCCCGGGCGAGGGTGCCCCTGGACAATGGTTTCATGAGCAACTTACGGATGCCAAGCGCCTTGGCCTTTTCATCATCAAGCTGCTGGCTGAAACCGGTGCAGATGATTATGGGCGTGTCCGGCCGCAGAGCCAATATTTTCTGGGACAGCTTGGCTCCGGTCATCTCGGGCATGGTGTAGTCGGTTATAACCAGGTCAAAATCATCGGGCCCGGCCCTGAACCTCTCCAACGCCTCCCGGCTGGAGGTAAAGGCGGTGACTGCATAACCCAGGTATTTCAAGGCCCTGAGGCCTATTTCCGCCAGGGCCTTCTCATCATCCACCAGCAGGATTCGCTCCGTCCCCCCCACCACCGGCAAGTGTATTTCGGTCTCATCAGTGACAAGTTCCGTCTCCAGCACCGGCAGATACACATTGACCGTGGTGCCCTGGCCAGGCTCGCTGTAGATGGATATGTCTCCCCCGTGTTCTCGGACGATACCATGCACCACCGCCATCCCCATGCCCGTACCCTTGCCGGTTTCCTTGGTGGTGAAGAAGGGCTCGAACACCCGATCGACGACTCCCTTGGTCATGCCTATGCCGTTGTCGCTTACCGTAAGCCTGTGGTATTTACCAGCCTTGAGGGTGGCGAAGGTCTTGACCGTGTCCTCGTCCATGTGAATCGTGGACAGCTCTATGGCCAGCACCCCGCCCGCTTCCGCCATGGCCTGCGCGGCGTTGGTGCACAGATTCATGACTATCTGGTGGATATGAACCGGATCGGCCTGGACTTGGCACTTGCCTTTTGGCAGGTCCGTCTGGATTTCAATGGTGGCGGGCAGGGAAGCCCTGAGCAATTTCAGGCTCTCCCTTATCAGGGGAGGCAGGTCCAGGGGGCGGTCTTCCTGCTCTCCTATGCGGCTGAAATGCAATATCTGGCGCACCAGTTCCACCGCCCGGTTGCCGGCGATGAGCACCTGGCAGAGTTTCTCGACCACCGGGCCGGTTCCCTCCAGATCATCCAGGGCAAGCTCAGTGTAGCCCATCATGGCCGCCAGGATGTTGTTGAAGTCGTGGGCAATGCCCCCGGCCAGGGTGCCCACGGCCTCCATCTTCTGGGATTGGCGAAGCTGTTCGGCCAGCCTGGATTTTTCTCTCTCGGCCAACCATCGGTCGATCGCGACGCCGATGCTGTATCCAAGCCCTTCAAAAAACTCTACCTGGTCCAGAGTAAAGCGGTTTTTATGGCTATCGTTCAACTGCAATAAGCCGATTATTTCTCCCTTGGAGCGGAGCGGGATCAAGGCCACCGATTCGTATCCCTCTGTATTGCAACGGTTGCGGGTCCTTACCTGGAGATCAACTTCAGAGGTGCTCGCCAGCAAATCGGTGGTGCAGTTGGTCCAGAAACTTCCCCCGGCGGTGAAGAAGGGCAGTTGGGAATCCGTCCGTCCGCGGATGACGTTGCCGCACATGCACTCCAGGCACACCTTGCCCTGGTCGTCTCTTATCAACTCGCCGGAATCATCTCGGCTGCAGAGGTAACGCTCAGACTCCACGAAGTCATCGGAAAAACCGTTGGTTGTGTAGTAGGGGTAATCCTCGCCATCTTTCAGACGAATCCCCACCGCCTCCAAGCCGGTTTCCTTTTTAACGGCCAACAAAATATCCCGGACCAGCGCATCAACACCCGAGGCCTCATTGAGATATTTCATCACCTGGGCGTTCAGCGCCTGCCGTTGCTCCACCAGCTTGCGGCCGGTTATGTCCTGGACATGCGAGATGAAGTAGAGAGGATTCCCCTGGGGATCACGCACCAGGGATGAAGAAACCTGGCCGTAGATGATGTGGCCCTGCTTGTGAAAGTAGCGTTTTTCAAAAAAAGCGTCGCTGACTTCTCCGGTAAGGCTGCGGCGGATGAACTCCGGGCTGAGTTCCGCATCATCGCGGTGGGAAAATTGGTCCACGCTCCTGCCTATAAGCTCTTGTTCGCTGCAGCCGAAGAAATTACAAAGGCGCTGGTTGGCCTTCAGGAGGTGACCGTCGAGGCTCACCAAGCACGCCCCGACACTGGCGTTTTCAAAGGCCAGCCGGAACTTCTCCTCGCTCTCGGCCAGGGCCGCCTCGCTGTTCTTTCGCTCGGTGATATCCACAATCACCGCGCGCAAACCTTGTAGCCTGCCTCCGGCGTCGTTATCGGGAATGACTGTCAGTAAGGCATGGAATGGCTCGGCGTCTGCCCGGATCATCGCCAGTTCGCAGTGCTGGTCAGAGCCTTCTTCCAGCGCCCTTTTCCGGAAGGCCGCGAACCGGGAATGATGCTCCTTATCGATAAAACGGCTCAAGCCCCGTTTGACCAGTTCATGGCGGGGCTTGCCCAGCATGGCCGCGGCGGTGAGGTTGGCCCGCCTGATGATGCCGTGTTCGTCCAGGTTGAGATAGCCCACCGGGGCCAGATCGTAGAGGTCGAAGTACAGGTCGCGGGACTCTTCCAACTCCTCCCGGGTGCGGCGCAGCTCCTCGTTTTGGATCTCCAACTCCACCTGGTAGACCCGCAACTCCTGAAGGACGTCGGGGAAATTTTCCGGCCGCAGCTCGGAGTCGTCGGGAGGGTTGCCACGCAGCCGATTCTCGGCCCGCTTGCGCAATTCCTGGGACTTGGCGTGGTTTTCAGGGGGCTTTTTCATGGTTGGGGCCCGCTTCATTGTTTCCCGTTAGTATCAACTCTCATTACAATTATGCCCTAGTGTCTCCAGGAGAATCACTTCTAATTCTCAACTGTCAACCCCCTAAACATGCTCACCATGCCCGCCGTCTGGCCGTCGGGGGCCCTTGACCAGCGACAGGGTGTGCCGGGTCGGGAAAGCCGCGCCGCTTTTTTTTTGAGCTGAAACTGGAAACAGGCCGTTTAGCCCCGGGGAAAGGCCTTGTCTATAGTGGCGACGTATTACCGGTGGTTCTCCCGATCCACCGCCCAAAGGGCTGTATCTTATCGATCACTTGTTCTTGCGCAGCAGGCCCCGGGTATGCTTGAGTTCCTTGGTGCGTTCCTTTAAAAGCACCTCCCGTTGGAGGCCCGCCTTCTCCAGGGCGTCGCTGAGCTCGCGCAGCTCGCTCTGGGCCCGCTTTTGCTGGTTGATATCGGTGAAGGTGACAACCACCCCATCGATGACGTTATCCATGGTGCGATAGGGAATTATGCGCATCTGGTACCAGTCCCCGCCCTTGGTCCGAACCTCGGATTGCTTGACGCCCAGGGTGTTCAGCACCTTCTTGGCGTCGCTCACCAGATCGGGGTAGTCCAGGTTGGTCACGATGTGGTCCACCGGCCGCCCCATGTCGCTGGCGATGAGGTTGATCAGTTTGGTGGCGGTGGGGGTGAAACGCTTCACGGTCAGGTCGTTTCTCAGGAACAACGTGGCTATTTCGGTGCTGGCCAGCAGGTTCTTAAGGTCGTCCTGGGCCTGGGCCAGTTCGTCGATCTTGGCCTGCAACTCGGCGTTGACCGTGGCCAACTCCTCATTGAGCGACTGCTGCTCCTCCTTGGTGGCCTCCAGCTCTTCGTTGGTGCTCTGCAACTCCTCGTTGGCCGACTGCATCTCCTCGTTTATGGACTTCAGCTCCTCGTTGGAGGTTTCCAACTCCTCGATGGCTCCCTGGTGCCTCTCCCGGGTGTGCTGCAGTTCCTGTTCCAAGTTGGTTAAGCGGCTTTCCACCTCCGCGCCAGAACCCCGCCCACTCTTGCCCTTTGACCCAGCCGGGGGCCCCTGCGTCTCCCGCAGGACCACGGCCAGCAGGCCTTGCAAGGCCTCGGGCTGGTCGATGGGCTGGACCGTCAGGTCCACGTATTTATGGCCGCCATTGACCTTTACCTTGATGGCAGGCGAGTGCACCGCCTGGCCGCTGACCTGGGCCTGGCGCAAGGCGGAGCCCAGTTCCAGCCGAAGCCCCTCCCTGGCCATGGACGATATTTTTTGGCTGGGCCGGCCCACCGCCGGTTCCAGGAAATTGCCGGTGTGGCCGTGGATGTATTGTATTTCGCCTTTTTGATCGACAAGCACCATGGCCGGGGAAAATTCCGACAGCACTATCTGCTTGGCTTCCCGGGCCAGGTCCGCCTCTCCCAGTGCCAGAATCGTCCGGGCGGCCTTGTCTTCCCCCTCTTCCCTGGTTACCGGCCCGGTGGGGAAGTCGATCATCAGGCGCATGGCCCCGGAGGTGGGCTTGCGGGAGTATATCTTCCACTTTTTGTCCCGCGCCTGGAACAGGTCGGCGAAGCCCCCGATGGACTCAGAAGATCCCAGAAACAGAATCCCCTGGGGCTTGAGGGTGTAGTGAAACAAAGGCAAAAGCTTCTTTTGGGCCGTCCCGTCCAGGTAGATGAGCAGGTTGCGGCAGCAGAGCAGGTCCAGCTTGGAAAAGGGCGGATCCTTCATCACGTCCTGCACTGAGAAAACCACCGGCTCACGCAGTTCCTTCTTGACGCGATAATAGCCGGGCTCCTCGTTGAAAAACCGCTTGAGCCGCTCGGGGCTGAGGTCGGCGGCTATGCTGCCCGGAAACAAGCCCTCCCGGGCCTTATCCACCGCCACCTTGTCTATGTCCGTGCCGAACACCTGCAGGGGCACCTCCTTACCCGCCTTGGCCATGCATTCCTTGATGATGATGACCAGGGAATACACCTCTTCACCGGTGGAGCAACCGGGCACCCAGACCCGCAGGGCCTCTGAGGGCTTCAGCTGGCCCAGGAGCTTGGGGATCACCTTTTCCTTGACCAGATCAAAGGCATCGGGGTCTCGGAAAAAGTTGGTCACCCCGATCAGAAGGTCCTTGAACAGGGCGTCTAGTTCCTCGGGGTTGGCTTGGACGAAGCGGAGGTATTTGCCGACGTTGGGAATCTGCTGGATGCTCATGCGGCGCTCGATGCGCCTGATGATGGTGCTTTGCTTGTAACAGGAGAAATCATGCCCCACTCGATCGCGCAGCAGGACCAGCACCTTTTGCAACGGAGCTTCCCGCGGGCTGGCCGGGGACGCCGTTTTCGCGGGGATGGCCAGCGCATGGGGGTGCGAGAAATAGTAGATCAACTTCTCGGGCATCTGCTCGGGCGTCAGCACCAGGTCCGCCAGCCCGGTGGCCACGGCGCTGGAAGGCATCCCGTCGTATTTGGCCGAGGAAGGCTCCTGGGCGATCACCAGGCCGCCCGCGCCCTTTACATCCCTAAGTCCCATGGAGCCGTCCGAGGCGGTGCCGGAAAAGATTATGCAACCTGCCTGATCGCTCCGGTCCTGGGCCAGTTGCCGGAAAAAGAAGTCTATGGGCAGGCGGCGGCCCCGGGGCGACTCCGGATCCAGAAGCAAAATCTTACCCTTCAAAAGGGCCAGGTCTTTGCTGGGCGGGGCCACGTAGACTTGATTGGGCCTGACCTCGGTATTATCCTGCGCGGCCTCCACCTTCATGGAGGTGTGCTTCTGGATCAGTTCGGGCAGGATGCTGGTGTGGTCGGGATCAAGATGCACCACCACCAGGAAGGCCATTCCCGAGTCAGGGGGCATGGCGTCAAAGAACTGCTGGAAAGCTTCCAGGCCTCCCGCCGAAGCACCCAGGCCAATTATGGGAAACCTAGCATCCCCGGGGACGTCAGGAGCCTTACCGGTCACCTGAGTGCCTGACGATGGTGCTTTTTTCGCAGGCAGGGACTTTTTGGCGCCATTTTTTGCAGTTGCTTGCGAGATGGTCTTGTTCGGTTTGCCCTTGGACGCGCCGGGCGTCCCCGTTTTTTTGGGCTTAGCTTTGTCTCTGGGCATGATAGCCCTCTCAATTCTGGGGTGGGGCGCGGACCAAAATGTGGAAGCGGCGCGAATTGTCTCTACCCGGCAGGATAGCATAGGGGCATGGCGGTGAGGCGAAGAAAGCATGAAGGATATTGGAATGCCTAGCGATATTGGGTAGGCAATGCAAGCGCAACAAACACGGGCGACCTTTCCCCCAATTCTGTGCCAGGATAAGGGGTGGGATTTTAGGCCCTGGCCCCTCCTCCATAGACCTGCTCTATCTCCGTGGCGAATTTCTGATAGATATTGGCCCGGCGCACCTTCATGGTGGCGGTGAGCTCGTCGTCGTCGTGGTCCAGCTCCTTGGTCAGCAAGAGGAATTTGCGCACGTTCTCCACCCGGGCGAACTGGGCGTTGACCCGGTCCACCTCGGCCTGGATCAGGCGGGTCACCTCGGGGTTTTGAGCCAGGTTCTTGAAGTTAGTGTAGGCCAGGTGATTGTCCGTGGCCCACTTGCCCACGTTGTCGAAATCGATTTGGATCAGGGCGGCGATGAAATTGCGCCCCTCGCCGATGACGATGGCCTCCTTGATGTAGGGGCTCACCTTGAGGGCGTTCTCGATCTCGCTGGGAGCGATGTTCTTGCCCCCGCTGGTGATGATGATGTCCTTTTTGCGGTCCACGATGGAGACGTGGCCGTGCTGGTCCATCTCGGCGATGTCGCCGGTGTGCAGCCAGCCGTCGATGATGGTCTGGCGGGTGGCCTCCTCGTTCTTGTAGTAGCCCACGAACACCGGAGCGCCCCTCTTGAGCAGCTCGCCGTCGGGGGCGATGGCGAACTCTATGCCCGCGATGGGCTTGCCCACCGTGCCCATGCGGATGTCGTCATCCATGTGGATGAAGCTCAGGCCGGTGGTCTCGGTCATGCCGTAGCCTTCCTTGACCCTGATGCCCAGGTCGTGGAAGAAGCGCAGCACCTCGGGGCTCACCTTGGCCGCGGCGGAGAAGCAGAAGCGCACCTTTCTCAGACCCACGAAGTTTTGCAGGGCCCTGAGCATGAGCCAATAGGCCAGCCAGTAGGACAGCTTGAGCCCCAGGCCTGGTTGCCGGCCCTCCAGGCGCTCCCCGGCCATGCGCCGGCCCGCCGCGTAGCAGCGCTTGAACAGCCATTGCTTGAGGCGGCTGGAGTCCTTGATGTTGATGTAGATGGCCGATTGCAGCTTCTCCCAGATGCGCGGCACCCCCAGGAACACCGAGGGGGCCATCTCTCGAAGGTCGCTTTGGATGGTGGCGATGCTCTCGGCGAAGTTCACCGGATAGCCCACGTACATGGGCAGAAACAGGCTGAATATCTTTTCGGCCACGTGGCATAGAGGTAGATAGGACACCACACCGTCATCGGCCTTGGCCTTGATGGCCTCGATGGTGCCCAGGGTCATGGACTCGATGTTCACGTGATTGATCATGGCCCCCTTGGGCTTGCCGGTGGTGCCCGAGGTGTAGACCATGATGCACACCTCCTCGGCCCGGCCCTGGGCCACCCGATCTTCGAACCAGCCGGGCCGCTCCCTCTCCAGCTCCCGGCCCAACTCCTCCACCGCCTCGAAGGACATGATGATGTCCTGGGGATAGTGCCTAAGGCCCTTCATGTCCTTGACGATGATCTTGTTGATCAGAGGAAGGTCGTCCCAAACCTCCAAAATCTTGTCGGTCTGCTCCTGGTCTTCGGCCACCACGAACTTGCTGTCCGAGTGCTTGACCACGTAATGGACCTCTGGGTAGGGGCTGGTGGGATACACCCCCACCGAAACCCCGCCCAGGCAGATGGCCGCCATGTCGGCGTAGAGCCACTCCCGGCAGTTCTCGCTGATGATGGCCAGGTTGTCGCCCCGGCCGAAGCCCAGGGCGGTCAGCCCCAGGGCGAAGTGCTTCACGTGGTCGCGGTAACCGCTCCAGGTGACCTCCTGCCAGATGCCGAAGTCCTTTTCCCTGAGCGCCACCTGGTCGCCGCGCCGGGCCACCTGCTCCAGGAAGAACTGGCCCAGGGTTTTGCCGGTCAGCTCAACCAACGTTTCCTCCGCTTGTAATGCTTGACCTCACGGTAGCTCTTGCGGCCGCCGCCCTGGCCCAGCCCCAAGTAGAACTCTTGCACGTCCTGATCCGCCAATAGGCGCTCCACCGGGCCGTCCAGCACCACCCGGCCGTTTTCCATGATGTAGCCGTAAGAGCTTACGCTTAGCGCCATCTGGGCGTTCTGCTCCACCAAAAGGATGCTGGTGCCCTCCTTCTGGTTGATCTCCTGGATGATGGCGAAAATCTCCTCCACCAAGAGGGGGGCCAGACCCAGGGAGGGCTCGTCTAACATCATCAGCTTGGGCCGGGCCAACAGGGCCCGGCTGATGGCCAGCATCTGCTGCTCGCCTCCGCTCAGGTAGCCGGCCAGGCGTCCCAGGCGGGTTTTGAGCACCGGGAAATAGGCGAAGCACTTGTCCATGTCGGCCTTGACCCCTGAGCGGTCGCGGCGGGTGTAGGCCCCGCAGGCCAGGTTCTCCTCCACGGTGAGGTCCTCGAAGATGCGCCGCCCCTCCATCACCTGGAAGATACCCTTGCGCACCAGCACGTTGGGCAGCTCCTGGCGAAGTTTTTCGCCCGCGAACTCAATCCACCCGTCGGTGATCTCGCCGTCCTCCAGGGGCAGGAGCCCGCTGATGGCTTTAAGGGTGGTGCTCTTGCCTGCCCCGTTGGAGCCCAAAAGGCTCACTATCTGGCCTTGGGGCACCCGCAGGGACAGGCCCTTGAGCACCAGCACCACGTGGTTGTAAACCACCTCGATGTTGTTGACCTTGAGGATGGCCTCCTGGTCCGCTTGCTGCTCACTCATGGCCTTGTTCGCCTAGAGGGCCGGAGGGGAGCCCCGCGCGGCGGCTCCCTCTCCGGCCCGTGAGGGTTAGTCTAGATAGATCCAGTCGGAGGCCGGCATGAACTTGCCGCCCTTGCCCACGTAGACCTTGCCCACGGCGGTGGCGTTGCTGTGCTTGAAGCTCACCATGCCGGCAAAGCCCTGGGTGTCCCAGTCCTTGACCTGGGGGATCATGTTCTTGAGGTTGGGGCCGGTGATGGCGAGTCCCTTGGCCTTGCACATCTTGGCCAGCTTCACGAAGACCATGCCGGTGAACCAGCCCTGCATATAGCTGTTGGGGCGGTACTTCACGTCCGGATGGTGCCGCTTGTTGAAGTCCTGGATGACCTTAATCATGGGCACGTCGGTGTGATACCAGTAGGCATAGGGCATCACGCCCATGTAGCCTTCGCCGTCGGCTCCCAGCTTGTCCAGGAGCATCTTGGACATGGTCCAGAAGGTGCCCATGAAGGTGGTCTTGAGGCCGAAGTCCTTGGCCCCGCGGATGATCGACGGAATGGGCGGAACCACGTAGCCCTGGAAAATGCAGTAGTCGGGATTGTGGCGCTTCAGGTCCAAAAGCTGGCTGGTGATGTCCACCGCGCCCACCGCGGTCACTTCCTCGGCCACCACTTCCACGCCCAGCTTCTTGGCCATTTCCCGGGCATAGGGGATGGGGTCGCGGCCGAATTCGGTGTCGCTGTAGAAGAAGGCCACCGTGGCCTTCTTGCCCTTGGTCTTGGGGTTGGCCGCGATGTACTTGAGCAGGATACCGAATTGCTGGGCGTAGGTGGGGCCGGAGACGAACATGTAGGGGTTTTTGGCCCGGTCGGCCAACTCTTGACTGAAGCTGGTGGAGCCGTAGACCACATGGTAGCGGCTGTTGATCTCCGGGGCCAGGGCCTTGCCCTGTCCGGTGGACTCGCCGTAGTCCATGACCGGGTTGTACTTGGCCATCATCTTTTTAAAAGACGCCACCGCCCGTTTGAGGTCGTAGCCGCTGTCCTCGTAGATGTACTCGAACTTGATGCCGTCCACGCCGCCCTGCTCGTTGGCCCAGGCAATGGAATCGGCCAAGCCCTGGTGGATGTGCTTGCCCGCAAAGGCGAAGCGCCCGGTTATGGGCTGCTGGGCGGTGATCTTAATGGTGTCGGCCGCCAGCGCCGCCCCGGCCCCCAGGACCAGGCACAAGGTCAAAATTACTCCCAAGGTAACCCTTAGCGATTTCATCTGTCCCTCCTCGCCATCGGTAAAACCCACGCCCGCCTGGCGCTTTTGCGCCGTGGCCGGACATCCCTCCTATGTCCCTCTCCCGGCTCCTCCACGGCCGCCTTGGGGCCGCTAGTGCTCAAAGGGCCAAAGCCGGAAATAGTTCTTCACCCGCCGCCACATCTCGGCCAGGCCGTGGGGCTCGAATACCAGAAACGCCACGATCAACAGGCCGAAGACCACGGTTTGCAGCGGGAACAGGTAGCTCATCAGCTTGTCGTCCATACCCTGGAACATGGCCAAGCCGCTTTGCAGGGCCTCGGGCACCATGGTCATGAAGATGGCCCCGAAGATGGAGCCCAACACCGAGCCCAGGCCGCCCACGATGATCATGGCCAGGTAGCGGATGGACTCGTGCAGGGGAAAGTGCTCCGGGGTGACGATCCGGAGCAGGTAGACCTGCAAACAGCCGGCCACTCCGGCATAAAAGCTGCTGGCCGCGAAGGCGTAGAGCTTGTACTGGAAAAGGTTGATGCCCATGAGTTCGGCGGAGATGTCGCGGTCGCGGATGGCGATGAAGGCCCGGCCCACCCTGGTGCGGAACAGGTTGCGGGCCGCGGTTATCGCCGCGATCATGATGGGTATGGTCACGAAGTACATCTTGAACTCGGTGTCCAGCTTGTAACCGAAAAGTTCCGCCGAAGGCACGTTGATGCCCCGGATGCCTCCGGTCACTGAGGTCCAATGCACGAAGATGAAGTCGAAGATCACCTGGGCGGCCAAGGTGGCGATGCACAGATACAGGCCCTTCATGCGCATGGACGGCGCGCCCACGATTATCCCGAAGAAGGCCGCCGAAAGCCCGGACAGGGGCAGGCACACCAGAAAGGGCAGGCCCAGCTTGGTGGTGAGGATGGCGCTGGTGTAGGCGCCTATGCCCACGAAGGCGGCGTGGCCCAGGGATATCTGGCCCGCCGCGCCGGTGAGGATGTTCAGGCCCACCGCCGCGATGATGGCCACCCCGGTGAGGTTGGCCATATACAGCAGGTAGGGCCCGACCATGAAGGGAAAGGCGGCCAGGGCCAACAACAGCACCACCAGCCAGAAACGCACCGTGCCCGAGCGGAACACCGCCTCGTCGGCGGCGTAGGTCTGTTTGAAATCGCCCATGCGCATGGCTAGCCCACATATTTCATGAGGGTCGTGTGTCCGGCTGCGCCAGCCGGCGGCATACGGTGTTGCCGGCTGCGCTCGGGCCTCGACGTAGCTATGGCTACGACATCAGCCCTCGCTTGCCGGCCGCCTTGCCTGCCGCCGGCTGGCTGTGCCGGTGATGGGCACAAACTGTATCTTGATAATGTGAGAGCTTTTTTCATAACGGCCCCGTGAATACTGCTCCGTTGCTAATTGCCACCCAACCCTCATGAAATATGCGGGCTGGCTCAACCCCTCCCCACTACAACCGCTCGATGTCTTGTTTGCCAAACAGCCCATAGGGCTTGATGAACAGGATCAACACCAGCACCACGAAGGGGGCCAGGTCCTTCACCCCGCCGCCCACGTAGGGGTCCAGGTAGCCGCCGGCGATGTTTTCCACCAGGCCCACGATGAAGCCCCCCACCACCGCTCCGGCGATGGAGTCCAGGCCTCCCAGGATCACCACCGGGAAGATTTTCAGCCCGATGCTGCCCAGGGTGGGCTGGATGCCTCCGATGTTGCCGATGATCACTCCGCCCAGGGCTGCGGCGATGGCCCCCATGGACCAGGCCACGGTGAACATGCTGCGCACGTTGATGCCCATGGAAAAGGCGGCCATCTGGTCTCCAGCGGTGGCCCGCATGGCCACCCCCACCTTGGCGTACTTGAACAGCAGGGCGAAAACGATCACCGCGAGCATGGCCACCACGAAGCCCCAGAACAAATTGGAGCGCACGATGATGTCGCCGATGATCACCGGGGCCCGGGGGAACAGGGCGGGGAAGCTCTTGAAGTCGGTGGACCAGATCATCTCGGCCAGGCCCATGAGGATGGAGCTGAGGCCGATGGTCACCATTACGATGCTGATAGTGGGCTGGCCCAGCATGTGCCGGAGTATGGCCCGCTCCACGAACAGCCCCAGCAGGGCCGAACAGAGCATGACCAGCAAAAAGGAGGGTATGGGGGGCAGCCCGGCCATCACCATGAAGGTGTAGAAGAAATAGGCCCCGATCATCATGAACTCGCCGGTGGCGAAGTTGATGATGCTGGTGGCTTTGTAGATCAGCACAAAGCCCAGGGCGATGAGGGCGTAGACTCCGCCCACCGCTATGCCGCTGACGATCAGTTGCAGCAGGATGTCCATACGGCGCCCTAGCCCTTCTTCTCGCCCAGATAGGCCTTGATCACTTCGGGGTGATGCTGGACCTCGTCCGGGGTGCCCTCGGCGATCTTCTGGCCGAAGTTGACCACCATCACCCGATCGCTGATATCCATGATCACGTTCATGTCGTGCTCGATTAGCACGATGGTGACGTCCCGTTCCTCCTTGATGTCCAGGACGAAACGGGCCATGTCCTCGGTTTCCTCGGCGTTCATGCCCGCCACCGGCTCGTCCATGAGCAGCACTTTGGGCTCCATGGCCAGGGCCCTGGCCAACTCCACCCGCTTTTGCAGGCCATAGGCCAACGAACCCACCGCCTGCTTGCGGATGGGCTCGATCTCCAGGAAATCGATGACCTCATGCTCCACCCTCTCCCGGAGGGCCATTTCCTCGCGGTGGGCCGGACCCCAGTACATCAGGGCCGACAGCAGGCCGGTGCGCAGATGGGCGTGGGCTCCCAGCTTGATGTTGTCCAACACGGTCATGCCCCGGAACAGGGCTATGTTCTGGAAGGTGCGGGCCAGGCCTCGGGCCGCCCGGCGGTCGGGAGAGGTGCGGGTGATGTCCTCGCCCCCGAAGAAGATGCGCCCGGCCGAGGGCCGGTAAAAACCGCCGATGCAGTTGAGGATGGAGGTCTTGCCCGCTCCGTTGGGCCCGATGATGGCGAAGATCTCGCCGGGGTTCACCTGGAAACTCACCTCCGAAAGCACCTTCAGGCCTCCGAAGGACAAAGAGATTCCCTCCACACTGAGAATGGGCTGGGTCGCCATGCGCCTCCCGCGGGCTATGTAGGGTGAGGGGCTGACCCCGCACACGGGCGGAGTGCCGGGCCGGGACGTTACTTGCTCACGCCCCGGGCCATGATTTCTATGGCCAACTCCAAGGTGTCCTGGAGATAGTCCTTTTCAGGCGCGAAGCCGCGCTTGCTTTCCTCCCAAAGCACCAGGCCGCTGAACACCGACCAGACCAGGTCGGCCAGGGCCACGGGAGGGTAGGGCCTGAAAAGCCCTTGCTCGATGCCTTGTTGGAAAATGCCGGCCATCACCTGGAGGGCCCGGGCGGCCATGGAGTTGATCTGCTCCTTCAGCTCGGGCGACAGGTCCATGAGCTCCTGGCTGGCCTGCATGTGCAGCACGTTGATCAGGATGAGGGGGTCGAAGGTGTAGACGTCGTGCATGGCCTGGGCCAGGCGGCGCACCTTTTCCAGCGGCTCCAGGCCCTTTTGGCCGGCCACCTGCTCCACCCGGTGGCAAAGGAAGGCCAGCATCTTCACGTTAAGGGAGGCGTATAGCTGGCTCTTGTTGTCGAAGTACAGGTAAAGGGTGGCGGGGCTGAGTTCGGCCCGGGCGGCAATCTCCTCCATGGTGGCGCCTTGGTAGCCCTTGCGGGAGAAAATTTCCTTGGCCGCGTCCAGGATAGCCTCCCGGCGCTGCTCCTTCTCCCTAGCCCTTCGCTCAGCCACTCCCATGCTCGTTTACTACAGCCTCCCGGAAGCGGGGTTCACTGAATGCGATTCATGGTGTGAATGATATTTTTAAATGATTCTTCCCATCAAAGTCAACTATTCCTCTGGGTGAACGTATCTTTTCACAACACGGGCAGACCGCGCTTGGTCTGGGGAGGAGAGCCGTACGTCTGACAGGGCCTAGGGACGAGGAGAGCCTTGCCGGTTCTTGCCGTGGGGAGCGATTCTCACCCCAAAGGCTCTGAACACGGGCACGATGCGGCCAACTAGGCACGGATCAGGGGCTGCTTGCGGGCGGGCGCACCAGCCTAACCCCCCGGGAAGATGGGTGTTTGGGCCAGCCGAGGAAACAGGCGCTTGCCGAGAAGGATGAATCATGTCTTTGACTTGGCCCGACCCAAAAGGCTATCCTCATTATGAAGAACCAGAAAGTAACAGCATAAGCGGTTTACTGCGGTATCCAGGGATACCCACGGAGGAGCTGATGCCACGCATTACGCGGCGTCGGGTGGCTGGGGGGGCTGCTAAGCTCCGCCCCGGTATTAAAATCCTGCTCCTGGCAGTTGCCCTCTGCTTGTACGGCGGTCTCCTGGGTGGCGCGGAATCCGCTGACGCCGCCGACGCCCCCACTTCCCAGCCAAAGGTATCCGGCCGCTCCCAAGAGGGACCCGGCGCTTCTCCCCGCGCAACCGAGGCTGTAAAAGACAAGCTCATCCCACTCTCCCCGCAAGAAAGGGCCTGGCTGCGCGACCATCCTGTGATCCGTGTGGCCCAGGACCCCGGTTGGCCACCCATCGAGTTTGTCGATGAGCAGGGCAATCCTTCCGGCATGGCCGGCGATTACCTGAGACTCATCGAACAGCGCCTGGGGATTAAGTTCAAGTGGGTGCCCACCCAAAGCTGGCAGGAGGCCTACGCCAAGCTGAAGCGGTGGGAGATCGACATGACAACCTCCGTGACCATCACTCCCGAACGGACCAAATTCTGGGCTTTCACCAAGCCCTACATGAAAATACCCATCGCCGTCTTCGCCCAGGCGGACGTCACCTACCTAGCCGGTTTGCGGGAGCTTTCGGGCAAGAAGGTGGCCGTGGTGTCGGGCTATGCGGTCAACGATTGGATACCAAAGGATTTTCCCAAGATTCGGCTGGTGCAGGTAAGCAACGCCAAGGACGGCCTGGCCCTGTTGCAACAGGGAGAGGTCTTCGCCTTCATCGACAACATGCTGGTGGTCAGCTACTACCTGGCCAAGTTGAAGATGGCCAACGTCAAGATCGCCGGCGAGACCCCCTACCAGAACGCCCAGGCCATGGCGGTGCGCAAGGACTGGCCCCTCCTGGTGGGCATGCTGCAAAAGGCCCTGGATTCCATCTCCCCCAAGGAACGCGACGAGATTTATCAGAGATGGCTGCCTCTGCGCTATGAGCATGGGTTCAACTACACCCTGCTCTGGCAGGCGTTGGCCGTATTTTTCGTGATTCTTTTGGGGCTGGTCGTCTGGAACCGGAAGCTGGTCAAGGAAATCAGGCATCGCAAATTGGCCGAAACCGCCCTGGGCAACAGCGAGGAGCGCTTCCGGCAGCTCTTCAGGATCGCGGCGGTCCCCATGGCCTTTGTCGACAAGGACGGCGTGGTGGTGGACCTCAACGACCGTTTCGTGCAGACCTTTGGCTACACCCAGGAAGACGTGCCCACCCTGGAGGCCTGGTGGCAAAAGGCCTACCCCGATCCAGGGTACCGGCAATGGGTGATCGACAACTGGAGCACCGGCATCCAGCGGGCGGTTAAAAGTAACACCGACATCGAACCCATCGAGTACCGGGTGACCTGCAAGAGTGGCGAGGTGCGCACGATCGTGATCTCGGGTGCCATCGTCGGTGACGATTTCCTGGCCGTATTCTTCGACATCACCGAACGCAAGCAGGCGGAGGAGGCGCTATCCCGCAGCGAGGAACGTTACCGCACCATCGTTGATACGGCCAATGAAGGGGTGTGGGCCATGGATGCCCAGTTTCGCACCACCTTCGCCAATCCCAACATGGTCGAGATGCTGGGCTACAAACCCGAGGAGATGCTGGAGCGTTCAGTTGACAGCTTCATGTTCCCAGAAGATTTGGCGGACCATTCGGCAAAAATGCGCCGCCGGGTTGAAGGGCAAGGGGAAAAATACGAGCGCCGCTTCCGGGGCAAGGATGGCCGGGAAGTCTGGACCATAGTATCGGCCACGGCTCTGTGCAATGAGGACGGCTCTTTCGGCGGCTCCTTCGGAATGTTCACCGATATCACCGAGCGCAAAAAAATGGAAGCAGAACTGAAAGAAACCGAGCGAGTCAAATCAGAACTTATTGAAAGATTGAACGCAGCCCAACAAATCGCCAGGATCGGAAGTTGGGAATGGAATTTGAAAACTAATAATGTCTGGTGGTCGGATGAAACCTATCGTATTTTTGGTGTAACTCCACAGACTTTCGTCCCAAGCTTTGAATCAAACGGTAAGTTCATTCATCCTGATGATTTCGAAAATTACGTCAAATCATTCGAGCATTGTTTTAAAACCGGCGAACCATTGGATCTCGATGTTAGATTGATTGTCAACGATGGAATGCTTAAGCACTGTAATGCCAAAGGGGAAATTATTTGCGACGATTCCGGTCAACAGATTAGTTTTGTCGGAACGATTTTGGACATCACCGAGCGCAAGCTGGCCGATGAAGAACTGCGCCGGACAAACCGTGCGTTGCGCACCTTAAGCCAGTGCAGTCAGATCCTTGTTCGGGCCCGCGAGGAAAAAGAGGTGTTGCAGGATTTTTGCCGCATCATCACGGGAGACGGCGGTTATCGAATGGCTTGGGTTGGCTTCGCCGAACACGACGAAGCCAAGTCGGTCAGGCCTGTGGCGCAGATGGGTTTTGAAGAGGGGTACTTAGCCGCGGCTAACATCACTTGGGCAGATACCGCAAGAGGTAAAGGCCCGACCGGGACAGCCATCCAAACTGGTCGCACCGTTACTGCCCTCGATCTCCTGACCAATCCGGATTACACCCCTTGGCGCGACGAGGCCACAAAGCGGGGCTATGCCTCATCTATCGCCATCCCCTTGAAATCTGACGGCCAAGTGTTGGGAGCGTTAAACATCTATGCTTCCGAAATCGACGCATTCAATGAGGTGGAGGTGGAGCTGCTGGAGAAGGTAGCACAGACCCTAGCCTATGGCATCATCGCGCTACGCGCCGAAAAAAACCGCACACAGGCCGAGGAAGCGTTGCAGAGAAGCGAAGATCAATTCCGCGCTGCCTTTGAAAACGCACCAGAAGGGATGGCCCTGCTGGATTTGAAACGACGCTTCCTCAAAGTAAATCCCAGGCTATGCGAAATGCTCGGCTACTCTGAACAAGAACTTCTGGGCAACTCCTTCAATCGATTCACCCACCCAGATGACCGGCAGGGCGGCCGCGACCGCTGGCGCGAATTCTTAGCAGGCGATTTATCCGTCAAGCGGGCTGAAAAGAGATATATCCACAAAAACGGCCAAGTGGTATGGGTCGTGGTCAGCAATTCCGCCATAAGTAACAGCCAGGGAGAGGTCAAATACATTCTGGCCCACATTTATGACATAACCGACCGCAAGCAGGCGGAGGAGAAGCTGGCCCAGACCGCCCGTCAGTGGCAGATCACCTTTGACTCGGCCAACGACGCCATATGGATATTCGATAAACAACAGCGCGTGCTGCGCGCCAACAAGACGGCGGAAATGATGTTCCACCGCTCCCAGGAAGAGATGGTCGGACGTCATTGCTGGGAGATCGTGCACGGCACCACCGAGCCGATTCCCGAATGTCCCCTTAAGCGGGCCAAAGTAAGCCTGCACCGCGAAACCATGGAACTGCGCATCGGCGATAGCTGGTTCGCGGTGGTGGTGGACCCCATCCTGGACGAAAACGGGCAGTACGCGGGCGCCGTGCACATCGTCAGCGACATCACCGAGCGCAGGCGTCTGGAGGCCCAACTGCACCAATCCCAGAAGATGGAGGCCGTGGGCACGCTGGCCGGGGGCATTGCCCACGACTTCAATAATATCCTGGCCGCGATCATGGGTTACACCGAGATAGGACTGGCCGAAGCCGAAGAAGGTAAATCCAATCGCGCCGAGCTTCAGGGCGTATTGCAGGCCGCCACCAGGGCCAAGAAGCTGGTTCAACAGATATTGACTTTCAGCAGGCGGGCCGAGCATTCGCTAAAACCCATCGATATCAATGAGGCGGTGGTGTCCGCCGGCAATCTCCTGAAACAGACTCTGCCCAGAATGATCGAAATCCAGATGGATTTGTCGGTGGAACTCCCCCCGGCCATGGGCAATCCCTACCAGATAGAGCAAATCCTGATGAATCTGGGGACCAACGCCAGGGACGCCATGCCCGACGGCGGCACCCTGACCATAGCCACCAGCCAGCGGCGGGTGAAGGGGGTCGCCTGCCTGGCCTGCGCCCAGCCCATTGACGGGGACTACGTGATCATCACGGTCAGCGACACCGGCGTCGGCATGACCGAGGAGGAGTTGGCCCGGGTGTTCGAGCCGTTTTACACCACCAAGGAAGTGGGCAAGGGCACCGGCCTGGGTCTCTCCGCCATATTCGGCATCGTCGGCTCCCACGGCGGCCACATCACCTGCGCCAGCGAGCCAGGCATGGGAACCACCTTCAGCATATATCTGCCGCCGGTCGCCCAGGCGGGGGAGCAACCGAAAAGAGCAGCCACCAAGTCCGCCGCGGGCGGCAACGAAACCATCCTGGTGGTGGATGACGAGCAGAGCATCCTGGACATCGCCGGCCGGCACCTCAGCAACTCCGGATACAAGGTGCTCACCGCCGCCAGCGGGGAAAAGGCCCTGGATATCTATAAAGACAGGGCCGATGAAATCGCTTTGGTCATTCTGGACCTGAGCATGCCCGGCATGGGCGGGCACAAGTGCCTGCAGGAGTTGCGCTCCCTTGCGCCGGAGCTCAAGGTCATCGTGGCCACCGGTTATTCACGGGACGGAGACGTGAACGACTCCATCTCCTCCGTGGCCACCGCGCTGTTATCCAAGCCCTTCAGCAAAAACGAGCTGCTAAAAACCGTCCGCAAAGTGTTGGACGCCTAGAAGCCGAATCCTCGACCGCCGCCGACCGCCCCGGAGGGACATGTTTCAGGGCCGGCAGGGGATATTTTCGCCCTATAACGCGTTTGGATGATATTTTATTATGCTGATTTATTTGGTTTTATAGTAAATTGCACTATAGAACCAAATAAATATTGCGGAGGTACCGCAATTGTTGCATTCTTAGGCTGCCGGAGAGGTGCGGTTTCAGCCCTTGATGGGCTCGGAACCGGACGCCTTCACTCAGACCCATGGGAGATGAAGTCAGTGGCCAGGAGCAAAGCGCATCCACGGGGCGGCGAAGCCCCCCTGCCCGCCTATTACCGGCTCCAGATGGAGCTGCTCCGGGGAATTGAAAACGGCCGTTGGGCTCCGGGCGAGGCCATACCGCCCGAACGCAAGATGGCCGAGGACTTCGGGGTCAGCCTGGGTACGGTGAACCGGGCCTTGGCCAACCTGGTCAACGATGGCTACCTCAAGCGCATCCAGGGCAAGGGCACCTTCGTGGCGGGCACCACCATCCCCCTGGAGAGCGTGCGCTACACCCGGCTGCGCCGGGACTTCAGCGACCCGGACCCCCGCTTCAAGATCAAGGTACTCAGCCTGGAGGAGACTCCCGGCTTCCAACCGGCCAACCGCCTGCTCAAGATGCGCGGCGCGGGCAAGCTGTGGAAGGTCAGGCGGCTGTTCGTCAACCGCAAGGGCCCCCTCATGTACTACGTCTCCTACCTGCCGCAACGCCTGTTCAAGGACCTGGACCAGATAATCAGCCCCCTCATGGAAAAAATGACCCTCTACGAGGGCATAGAGAAGAAATACGGACTTCCAACCATTTTCAACCAGGAGCTTTTCAGCGCGGTGGCCGCCGACCAGGAGGTCGCCGAGGTGCTTCAGGCCGAGGTCGGGACGCCGGTCCTCAAGATCGAGATGCTTTCCTTCACCTACAAGGAAAAACCATACGAATACCGGATCAGCTACTGCATCACCGACGACACCAAGATGTTCCGGGAGATGTAAGGCGGGCCGGTCAGTTTTCGGGAGAAGAAATGTCTTACGACTATCCAGTAATCAACGCCGACGTGGTGGTGGTGGGAGGCGGCAGCGCCGGAGTAATGGCCGGTATCCGGGCCAAGGAAGTGGCCCCGGATCAGGAGGTCATCGTTCTGGAAAAGGGCGACGCCAAGTATTCCGGCTGCATCGCCCGGGGCATGGACGCGCTGAACATCGTGGCCGTGCCCGGCGTGTCCTCACCGGAGCTCTACGTGGAGTCCAACCGGATGGCCTGCGAAGGCATCATGGACGAGCCGGTGAACTACCGTATGGCCGAGCGTAGCTGGCCATTGATGAAAAAGCTCATCGACTGGGGCGTGTGCTTCCCCACCGACGACAACGGCGAGTACGAGATTCTCCAGGTGCACCCCAAAGGCCGCTTCTGCGTGACCATGAAGGAGCCGGAGCTCAAGTCCATCCTGCACCAGCGCCTGGTCAACAGCGGAGCCAAGGTGTTCAACCGCACCATGGCCGCCGAGATACTGGTGGAGGATGGCCGCGTGGCCGGGGTCATCGCCATGAACGTGCGCACCGGCGAGGTGATGGTGATCCGCGCCCCCAGCGTGATACTCAGCGCCGGGGGCACCGCCCGCTTCGGCCTGCCCGCCAACGGCAACCTCTACGGGGTCTACGACTTCCCGGGCAACACCGGCGACGGCTACTGCCTGGCCTACCGGGCCGGGGCCGAGCTGAGCGGCCTGGAATACACCCTGTACTACTACATCACCAAGGACATCAACGCCCCGCTGCTCTACATCACCCTGACCCGCGGGGCCCATCTCATCAACGCCATGGGCCAGCGCCGCGACAAGGAGCACCCCTCCATCAAAAGCATGTGCATGGAGGACTTCTTCGACCGCACCGGCCCCCTGCGCATCCGCATGGACCACCTGCCCGAGGAGAAGATCAAGGAGATCGAGGAGATCCTGTTCACCACCGAGCGCCCGGCCTGCGAGCGCTTCCACGCGGGCAGGGGCACCGACTTCCGCACCGGCGAGATCGAACTCTGGCCCACCGAGGTCTACCTCTGCGGCGGCCACGGCATGACCGGGGTGCGCATCAACGAGCGCGGCGAGAGCAGCCTGCCCGGCCTCTACGCGGCGGGCGACACCTCCCTGTGCGCCCGGGGCCACCTCTCCGGGGCCTTCGTCTATGGCGAGATCTGCGCCGAGAGCGGCAGCGAGTTCGCCCGGGAGCACGGCCTGACCGAGTTCAACCCGGACAAGGTGGACGCCTTCCTGGCCCGGCGGGAAAAGCGCCTGTCCCAGGTCAAGAATCCCATCGCGGTGGAAGAGTTCGAGTTCAAGGTGCGCCGCATCATCACCGACTACCTCACCCCGCCCAAGAACGAATACAAGCTGGGGCGGGTGCTGTGGTGGATGGACCGCTTCCGGCGCGAGTTGGACGAGATGGTCTATGTCAAGGATATGCACGACCTGTTCAAGACCTACGAGGTGGCCAACATCATAGAGTGCGCCACAATGTGCGCCACCGCCTCCCTGGAGCGCACCGAGAGCCGCTGGCTGCCTTGGCACTACCGCACCGACTTCCCGGAAAAGAACGACGCCCAATGGCTGAAGCACATCGTGGTCAGTAAAGGCGAGGGCCCCGGCGAGGTCAAGATTCAGCACAAAGACATCGTGAAGATGCCGGCCTAGGGAGATAATCATGCGTATCAATCTACTCGAGGCCCTTTCGGACAACATCAAGATCAACAAGGACAAGTGCACCGCCTGCGGGGTGTGCGTGGACACCTGCATCCTGGACAACCTGCGCCTGAAGTTGGCCCCCTGCCGTCAGGCTTGCCCCCTGGGGGTCAACTGTCAGGGCTACGTCCAGCTCATCCTGCGCGGCGAGGAGCAGGCCGGACTGGAGATGGTGGAGCGCAAGCTTCCCTTCCCCGGCATCCTGGGCCGCCTGTGCTCCGCCCAGTGCGAGGCGGGATGCCAGCGCAAGAAAGAGACCGGCGAGGCGGTGGCCATCCGGGCCCTGAAGCGCTTTCTGAGCGACGCGGCGGGAGAGCCCACCATGCCGGACAAGGCCCCTGACAGCGGCAAGCGCATCGCCGTGGTGGGCTCCGGCCCGGCGGGCATGCTGGCCGCCTGGGACCTGCTGGTGCAGGGCCACGCGGTTACGGTCTACGACTCCGAGCCCGAGCCCGGCGGCATGCTGCGCTGGGCGGTGCCCTCCTTCCGCCTGCCCGCCGAGGTGCTGAGCGCCGAGTGGGGCAAGCTCCAATCCCTGGGCGCGCGTTTCCAAGGCGAAATCGCCCTGGGCCGCGACCTCACCCTGGAGGAGTTGGCCGCCGATTACGACGCGGTGGTGCTGGCCCTGGGCTGCCCCCGGCCCAAGCGCCTGGGCATCGAGGGCGAGGACGCCAAGGGCGTCAGCCACGCCCTGGAGTTTCTCAAGGCGGCGCGCACCGACAAGCCTCCCAGCCTGAGCGGCCGGGTGGTGGTGGTCGGCGGCGGCGAGGTGGCCCTGGACACGGCCCAGACCGCCCTGCGCCTGGGCGCCAAGGAGGTCACCGTGGTCAGCCTGGAGGACCGCCAGGGCATGCCCGCCTCCCCCGAGGCCGTGGCCTTGGCCGAAGCCGAAGGCGTGATGCTGGACGGCTCCTGGGGCCCCACCCGCATCATCATCAAAGAGGGCGCGGTGAGCGGCCTGGAGCTCAAGCGCTGCCTGGGCGTGTTGGACGAGCAGGGCAACTTCGCCCCCAGCTTCGACGAATGCTCCCTCAAGACCCTGGAGGCCGACGCGGTGATCGTGGCCATCGGCCAGGAGCGCGACGCCTCCCTGCCCGGCGGCCCCGGCTCCTGCGACCCGCTGACCCTGCAAACCCCGGCGGCCAACGTGTTCCTGGCGGGCGACGCCATGAGCGGCCCCAGCACCATCGTTCAAGCCATGGCCTCCGGCCGCCAGGCGGCCGAAAGCGCCCACCGCCTGGTCACCGGCCAACACCTCACCTACGGCAGGTCGTATCCCGGGCCGGTGGAGACCGAGTACGAGATCGACACCAGCCGGGGCTCCGACGCGGCGCGGGTGGATGTCCCTCTGCACCACCTCGGCGGCGCGGGCGACTTCACCGAGGTGGAGCAATGCCTGAGCGCCGAGCAGGCCAAGACCGAGGCGGGCCGCTGCTATAGCTGCGGGGCCCCCTTCGGCAAGTTCCGCACCTGCTGGTTCTGTCTGCCCTGCGAGGTGGAGTGCCCCCAGGAGGCCCTGTGGGTGGATATCCCCTATTTGCTTCGTTAACGAACCGAAACCTTTGATTCGATCAAAGGCAATTAAACGTACTGGGAGGTAAAGAGAATGAAAAAGTTGATGGCGGTTTTGACCTGCTGTCTGGCCCTGGCCCTGGTGGCCGTGCCGGCGCTGGCCAAGGACTATCCCACGAAGCCCATAACGGCCTACATTCCCTTGTCGGCCGGCGGAACCACCGACGTGTTCGTGCGCACCATCGCGCCCTACATGGAAAAATACCTTGGCAAGCCCCTGATCCTGGTGAACAAGCCCGGCTCCGGCGGCGCGGTGGCCATCTCCACCCTGTCCAAGGCCAAGCCCGACGGCTACACCTTCTCCTGGGCCAACCTGCCCACCCTGGTGACCATTCCCCAGATGCGCAAGCTGACCTACGACCCCAAGGAGTTGGTCTACATCGCCTCGCCCATGCACTATGACTACATCCTTTACGTGAAGAAGGACTCGCCCTACAACAGCCTGAAGGAGCTGATCGACTTCGCCCGCAAGAATCCGGGCGCGGTGAGCTACGGCACCCCCGGTCTGGGCACCACCAACCACCTGGGCGTGGCCTGGCTGGCCAACCACGAGAAGGTCAAGATGACCCCCATCCCCTTCAAGGGCAACCCCAAGTCCGTGGCCGCGGTCCTGGGTGGTCACGTGGTGGCCTGCAACACCTCCACCACCGCTTCGGTGTCGGCCTATAAGGGCGGCAAGCTGAAGGCCCTGGCCATCATGAGCGCCACCCGCATCCCCCTGACCCCGGACACCAAGACCCTCAAGGAGTTGGGCTACAACTTCGCCCAGTTCTCCTGTCTGGGCGCGGTGTTCCCCAAGGGCACCCCCGAGGCCATGCGCAAGAAGATCGAGGAGGCCATCAAGTACGCCCTGTCCCAGCCCGATGTGCAGCAGAAGGCCAAGGATGAGCTGTACATCAGCATCGACTTCCTGGACGGCAAGAAGTACCGGGAGCTTTGCGACCAGTACTGGGGCATCTGGGGCAAAGTCCTCAAAGAGGTCGGCCTGAAGAAGTTCTAGAACTTCGCGGGCGCCGCCGCGCCCGGCGACTGGTTTCAACAATCCAAATACGGCGGACCGGCCCCAACCAGGCCGGTCCGCCATACGAGGGGTCCCATGAACGCGCGGTCAGAGCTGTCCATAGCCACGGTGCTCATCGGCTTCAGCATGCTCAACTACTTCTATCTGATACCCACCCAGGTGGTGGCCGAAGGCTCATCGCCCGTTTATCCCGCCCTTATCAACACCATGCTGTTGTGCTTCGCCCTGGCCTACCTGGCCGAGGGCGTGCGCTGCTGGCGCAAGGAAAAGCTGGCCCAGAGCGAGGGCGGCTCCTGCTCCACCGGCGGGGGCAAGCTCATGGTGCGGCCCCTGGCCATGCTGGTGGTCACCGGGGCGTGGGTGCTCAGCATGGAGTACCTGGGCTTCATCATCTCCACCTTTGTTTTCCTGATGATCGCCTCACGCATCTTCGGCTCCAAGAGCTGGAGCAAGACCCTGATTTTGAGCGTAGCCATGCCCCTTATCATCTCTTTTGTGTTCCGGGGACTAAACGCCTTGCTGCCGGAGGGCCCGGCCGAGGAATTAATCAACCTGATTTTGGGCTGAGACGGACAGGCGGAGTTAAACCATGGGCGAGATATTCGGCAATCTTTGGGACGGGGCGGTTTTTGCCCTGTCGCTGTGGAACATCCTGGCCATCCTCATCGGCTACGCCATCGGCATAATCGCCGGGGCCATCCCAGGAGTCATGGCGGTCACCGCCATGGTGCTCATTTTGCCTTACACCTTCACGCTGGAGCCCTTGTTCGCCATCGCCATGCTGATGGGCATCTATAAGGGCGGGGCTTACGCGGGCTCCATCACCGCCACCCTGTTCAACATCCCCGGCACCCCCGAGGCGGCGGCCACGGCCCTGGACAGCTACCCCATGTTCAAGCAGGGAATGCAGAAGCGCTCCCTGGAGATCGCCCTGTGGGCCTCGGTGTTCGGGGGCACGGTGAGCAACTTCCTGCTGGTGTTCACCGCCCCGCCCCTGGCCGAAGTGGCCCTGCGCCTGGGCCCCTCAGAGATCGCCGCCCTGATCCTGTTCTCGCTCACCGCGGTGATAACCCTGCTGGGCGACAGCCGCATGGACATCTGGAAGGGCTTCATCTCCATCACCCTGGGCCTGATGCTGGCCACGGTGGGCCTGGACAACATGAGCGCCTCGCGCCGCTACGTCTTCGGCATCGAGGACCTGGACAACGGGGTGCCCTTCGTGCTCACCATCATCGCCCTGCTGGCCCTGTCCGAGGTGTTCATCCAGGCCGAGAAGGTGGGCGGCTTCACCCTGGGCGAGGCGGCCAGCGCGGTGTCCAAAATCATCCCCTACACCTGGAAGCAGCGCTGGCTGGACCTGAAGATCTGCCTCAAGGACCTGATCCGCTCCTCCCTGATCGGCTCGCTGTTGGGCGCGCTGCCCGGCATCGGGGCCACCACCGCCGCCTTCGTGTGCTACGGCGAGGCGCGGCGCTCGGCCAAGAAGAACGCCCGTTTCGGCGACGGAGACCCCCGGGGCATCGCCGCCCCGGAGGCGGGCAACAACGCGGTGGCCGCCTCCTCGCTGATCCCCCTGGTCACCCTGGGCATCCCCGGCTCGGTGGCCGCGGCGGTCATGTACGGCGCCTTCATGATCCAGGGCATGATACCCGGCCCCATGCTGATGATGGAGCACCCGGAGATCATCTACGGCCTGTTCGTGCTGCTCATCGTCACCGACTTCCTGGGCGCCTTTGTGATAGCCCTGCCCTTCATCTCGGTGGTGCAGAAGATATTCAAGAACCTGAACTACTCGTTGTTCTTCCCCGGCGTGGTGGTGTGCTGCGTGGTGGGGGTCTACGCCGAGGAGTTCAACGTATTCAACCTGCGCATCTTCCTGGCCCTGGGCTTCGTGGGCTACATCATGCGCAAGATGGGCATGTCCATCCCGCCCTTCATCCTGGCCTTCATCCTGGGGCCCATCCTGGAGCGCAACACCCGCACCGCCCTGCTCTTAAGCAACGGCAGCCCCATGATCTTTCTGCAGAGCCCCATCACCCTGGGCCTGCTGATTTTGGCGGCGGTCGCGTTGGGCTGGTCCCTATGGCGCAAGACCCGCGGCGGCAAGAGCGTTTTGGAAGTGCCAGAGGAGTTCAAGCACTAGGCCGAAGACACGAGCCAAGGCAAAAGCTTTGCGGCTTCCTTGAGTCCGGATGATGGTGCTATTCTGAGGATGGTGTTATTCTGTAGTTGAAAAGAATCAATCAGCGGGAGAGCGCCACCGGGCCGAAGAGGCACGGGGCCGCCGAAGGTGCAAGGCCCCGGAAGGGGCCGAAACTCTCAGGCAAAAGGACCGCTGAGAATACAACTCCTGGAGAGAGTCGGTATCACCGTCCGCCGAAGGAGCAAGCCCCGCAAGGGCGAATCTCTCAGGCCCAGTAACAGGAGGAACCTCTAAGCGGGCGCCCTTGGCGGCGAAGGAGGAACCTTCTGCATGACGGCCCAAACTCCCATACATGACTGGCACGCCACTCACGGCGGCAAGCTGGTGGATTTCGCCGGTTGGCGGCTGCCGGTGTCCTACGGCGATGGGGTCATCGCCGAGCACCTGGCCACCCGCAAACACGGCGGCCTTTTCGACATCAGCCACATGGGCCGCTTCTCGGTGCGCGGCCCTCAGGCCCAGGCCTGGCTGGCCTCCCTGCTCACCAACGACCCCGGCAAGCTGAACCCCGGCCGGGCCCAGTACACCCTCATTTCCAATCAGGCGGGCCGTCCCCTGGACGACGCCTTCCTCTACCAACAAAAGCCCGAGCAATATTTGCTGGTGGTCAACGCCTCCAACCACGACAAGGATCTGCTGTGGCTGCAAGAGCACCTGGGTGGCGGCGTGGAGTTGGAGGACCACAGCTCCCGCCTGGCCATGCTGGCAGTGCAGGGGCCGGACAGCGAAAAGCTGCTGGCTTCGCTGCTGGCCGAGCCCTTGCCCCCGGCCGGGCGCAACCACGGCGGCTTCAACCGCTTGGGCGGGGTGGAGATGTATGTCTCGCGCACCGGATACACCGGCGAGCCGGTGAGCTTCGAGCTGTTCCTACCCTGGGAAGAAGCCGAGGCGGTGTGGGACAAGCTGGCGGTAAGCGGCGCGCCCCTTGGCGTGGTGCCGGTAGGCCTGGGGGCGCGGGACACCCTGCGCCTGGAGGCGGGCCTGCCCTTGTACGGCCACGAGTACCGGAAAGACCGCCCCATCATGGCCATGCCCACCGCCAAGTTCGGGGTGGACCTGAACCCCGAGCGCGGCGATTTCCAGGGCCGCGCGGCCTTGGAGGCTCAGGCCCAGGCCCTGGCCTCGGGCCAATACGGCGAGGTGCCCCGGCGGGTGTTCGCGGTGGCGGGCCTGGCCAAGGGCATGATGCGAGAGGGCTCCGAGGTGCTGGCTGGCGGCAGGCCCCTGGGCGAGCTGACCAGCGGCACCATGATCCCGGCCTGGCAGTTCGCGGGCGATGCGCCCGGCGAAGAGCACTACAACCGGCCCCTGGGCTTGGCCCTCCTGGCCAGCAACACCCAGATGGGGCAGGAAGTGGAAATAAACTACCGCAAGCACGCCCTGCCCGGCAGGGTGGTGAAAAGCTTTACCCGGCCGTTGGGCCGGTACCTGGAACCGATCCAGTTCGATGGAGGTGCGAAGTGAGCGAAGCGAAAAAAGCCCCCGAGGGTCTCTACTACACCAAAGAGCACGAGTGGGTGAAACTGGAAGGAGACCTGGCCGTGGTGGGGCTCACCGATTTCGCCCAGGACCAGTTGGGCGACATCACCTACGTGGAGCTGCCCGAGGTGGAGGCCGAGGTGGAGCAGATGGGCGAGATGTGCGTGGTGGAGTCGGTGAAGACGGCGGCCGACGTCTACGCCCCCCTCAGCGGGGTGGTGGCCGAGGTCAACTCCGCCCTGGAGGACGCGCCCGAGCTGATCAACCAGGACTGCTACGGCACGGGATGGCTGGTGAAACTCAGCGGCTTCGATCAGGCCGAGTTGGACAACCTCATGGACGCCGTCGCCTACGTTCAGCTCATGGCCCAGGGAGAATAAGACCATGCGTTTCACTCCCCACACCCCCGAGGACCGGTCGGCCATGCTGGCGGCCCTGGGCCTGGGATCGGTGGACGAGCTGTTCGCGGTGATCCCCGAGCCGCTGCGGGCCCGCTCCTGGGACCTGCCGCCGGGCATGAGCGAGCCGGAGGTGAGTCAGTACCTGGCCAAGCTGGCCGGGCTCAACGCCCAAAACCTGGTCTGCTTCCTGGGCGGCGGTTTCTACGATCACCACATCCCGGCGGCGGTGGACGCCCTGATCAGCCGGGGCGAGTTCTACACCGCCTACACCCCCTATCAGGCCGAGATGTCCCAGGGCATCTTGCAGAGCATCTTCGAATACCAGAGCGCCATCTGCCGCCTCACCGGCCTGGACGCGGCCAACGCCTCCTTGTACGACGGCGGCACCGCCCTGTACGAGGCGGCCATGATGGCGGTGCGCAAGACCAAGCGCAAGAAGCTCATCGTGTGCACCTCGGTCAGCCCCATCTACCGCATCATGCTCAGGAGCTACACCATAAACCTGCACCTGGAACTGGTGGAGGCGGATGTATCCGATCCCGCCGCCCTGAAGGGGCTTCTGGACCAGGACACCGCAGGGCTCATCCTGCAAAATCCCGATTTCTTCGGGGTGCTGCACGACTACGCGCCCCACTTCGCGGCGGTGCACGAGCTGAAGGGCCTGGGCATCCTGGGCTGCAACCCCATCGCCCTGGCCGTGGCCAAGTCCCCGGCGGAGATGGGCGCGGACATCGCGGTGGGCGAGGGCCAGCCTCTGGGCCTGCCGTTGTCCTTCGGCGGCCCCTATTTGGGCTTCATGGCCGTGCGCGAGGCCCTGCTGCGCACCATGCCTGGGCGCATCGTGGGGCGCACCCATGACGGCCAGGGGCGGGTGGGCTATTGCCTGACCCTGCAAACCCGCGAGCAGCACATCCGCCGCGAAAAGGCCACCAGCAACATCTGCTCAAACGAGGCCCTGTGCGCCCTGGCTGCAGTGATCTTCCTGGGGCTCATGGGCAAACAGGGGCTGGTGGAGCTGGCTGAGCTGAACATGACCCAGGCGGCCTACGCCCGCGAGCGCCTCACTTCCATCCCCGGCGTGGAGCCGGTGGACCAGGGCCCCTGGTTCAACGAGTTCCGGGTGCGCCTGCCCATCGACGCTCGCGTGGCGGTGAGCCGCATGATCGACAAAGGCATAGCGGCGGGCTTTCCCCTGGGCCGCTACTACCCCGAACAGGCCAACAACCTGCTGGTGGCGGTTACCGAAAAGCGCTCCAAGGAAGAGATCGGCTACCTGGCCGAGGGACTGGAGGCGGTGCTGTGAAAACCATATTCGCCAAAAGCCGTCCCGGACGCCGGGCGGCCTCTTTGCCCTGCTCCCGGGTGGATGAGCGCTTCTGCCAAATGAGCCAGCTCCCGCCGGAGCTGCGGCGCAGCGAGCCCGCTGAGCTACCCGAGGTGGCCGAGATTGATCTGGTGCGCCACTACACCCTGCTTTCGCGCATGAACTTCGGGGTGGACGTGGGGACCTATCCCCTGGGCTCGTGCACCATGAAGTACAACCCCAAGTTCACCGAAGTGGCCGCCCGCCTGCCCGGCTTCGCGGGCCTGCATCCCCTGCTGCCCCAGCTGCGCCGAGGCGGCCTGTTGGCCCAGGGGGCGCTCCGGGTGATCTACGAGCTGGAGCAGCTTCTCAAGCAAATAACCGGCATGGATGCCTTCACCATGCAGCCCCTGGCCGGGGCCCACGGCGAGCTTACCGGCATCATGCTCATGGCCGCCTACCACCACGACAAGGGCAATCAGAAGTCACTGGTGCTGGTGCCCGACTCGGCCCACGGCACCAACCCGGCCTCGGCGGCCATCGCGGGCTACCAGGTGGTGACCGTGCCCTCCAAGAACGGGGTCATGGACCCCACGGCCTTTAAGGAGATGCTGAACGACCAGGTGGCCGGGGTGATGATGACCAACCCCAACACCGTGGGCCTGTTCAACCCCTACATCGCCGAGATCGCCGAGGCGGCCCACCAGGCCGACGCCCTGATGTATTACGACGGGGCCAACCTCAACGCCATCATGGGCTACGCCAAGCCCGCGGACCTGGGCTTCGACATCGTGCACCTTAACCTGCACAAGACCTTCGGCACGCCCCACGGCGGCGGCGGGCCGGGAGCCGGGCCGGTGGGGGTGGTGGAGCACCTCCGGGACTACCTGCCCATCTCCAGGGTGGACATGCGCGGCGATGGCACCCTGTTCCTGGACTACGATCACTCCAAGTCCATCGGCTACGTGGCCCCCTTCTACGGCAACTTCGGGGTGTGCCTCAAGGCCTTCGCCTACATCCTGGCCCTGGGCGGCGAGGGGCTCAAGGAGGTCAGCCAGGACGCGGTGCTGGCGGCCAACTATCTGCGGGTCAAGCTGGGCGACAAGTGGCAGGTGGCTTTTGACCGGCCCTGCATGCACGAGGTGGTGTTCAGCGCCGAGGACAAGGTGGCCCGGCACGGCGTCTCCGCCCTGGACGTGGCCAAGGCGCTCATCGACGAGGGCTTCCATCCGCCCACGATATACTTCCCGCTGGTGGTCAAGGAGGCCATGATGGTCGAGCCCACCGAGACCGAGTCCCTGGAAAACCTGGACGCCTTGGTGGCGGCCATGGGGCGCATCGCCGACAAGGCGGCGGCCGACCCGGAGGCCTTGCACGCCTCGCCGATTACCACGCCGGTGGGCCGTCTGGACGAGGTGACCGCGGCGCGCCATCCGGTGCTGCAAGAGCCGCTAGAGGAAGCGGAGGCGTAGTAACTCCCTCGGAAGTACCGGCCATAAATGACGGGCGGCGCTCAGCCTGGGCAAACCAGGGACTGGGCGCCGCTCTTTTTTGGTAACCGGCTCATGCCTGGGTAGGCGGGGCTTTTCGACTCTGAGAGCCCTACCCCTTCCTCCAATAGACACCGGTCCAGTCCACCGCCTGCATCTCCTCGCTTATGCCCTCCGACGCCCTGAAGTCGTCCACCGCCGCGCAGCAGCCGGTGAGGGCGTAATCGTCGATGATGCAGAACCCGCCTGGGGACAACTTGGGATACAGGTTGCCGAGGGCGTCCATGGTGGACTCGTACATGTCGCCGTCCAGGCGCAGGACGGCCAGCTTTTGCACCTCCGCCCGGGGAAGGGTGTCCTTGAACCACCCCTTTAGAAAAACCACCTGCTCATCCAGCAGGCCGTATTTGGCGAAGTTGGCTTCCACCTCGGCTTGAGAGACCGCCAGGTATTTAACCTGGTAAAGCCGGTCCGACTGGTCGGCGGGATACTTGCCGGGGTCCGGAGCAGGCAGGCCTTCGAAGGAATCAGCCACATAGACCTTGCGGGTCGTGTCGCCATAGGCGGCCAGGATGCCCCGCATGAAAATGCAGGACCCACCCCGCCACACCCCGGTTTCGATGAGGTCGCCGTCGACGCCGTCCCTGAGCACGATTTCCACGCAGTACTGAAGGTTGTCCAGGCGTTTAAGGCCGACCATGGTCTGGGCGTACAGGGGCCAAATTTTTCCCTCTTCCCTTTGCTCGTTCCCATAGGAATGCTCCCTGACCAGGCGAAGCCGCCAGTGCGCCAGAAGCCGGGAGAGCAGGGAGGCCATCTTCCGCTTGAAGGGGGAGCGGTGGTAGTCGAAAGTTTCGATGGGAACGGGGGGCTCGGGCCACAGGGTAAAGGCCAGGGTCTTTTTTAAAAGCTCCAGGTACCGCTGTTCAGGCGTCATCGTTACCTCTTATTCGCCGGGATGTGGGCAGTGGCCTACTTATGCTATCGCACCAGGCGGGCATCGCCACACGCTTGCCCCCCGGCCGACGCTTGGCTACCGCGCACTTGCCTCTATACCAGAAAACCCATGGGCTGGAGGGCCAAGTTGAAGGCGAGCTGCCGCCTGGGCTTGGGTCCGTCCACAGCCACACCGGAGGAGGGATTGTTCGCGAGGGCCATGGCCTCGCTGGAGCACGGACCACCCCGGTGTGGAGCCCCAGGCCCCCCAGGAGGCCAGGCAGGCCTTTACCCAAAAGCGCCCTCCCCTCTGGCGGCTCGAGTAACTATCCAATTTCGCATGCCGTTGCCGGTTGGCCCAGGCATAAGCACCTCTGACCGCCGCACACTCCCCACCCGCCCTTGCTCGAAAATATCTATTGACTTGCTTCGGCCATTAAATATATACCGGATTGTATACTACCGAGCACACAGCATTATATTACCGCTCTTGGCCTTGAAGAATAAAAAGCGAAATTGAAAGGACATGACCGTGCCAAGATATTTTGCCAATCCGGACCTGGATTCCTTGTCTCCCGAAGGTATTCGCGAATATCAGGAGCAACGTCTCCGGTCACAGCTTGCCTACTGTCACGAAAACTCGGACTTTTATCGCAAAAAATTCCAGGAGTGCGGCGCGGATCCCCGTGACATCAAGACCATGGATGATCTGCACGCGCTGCCCATCTTCATGAACAAGGAGCAGGAGCGCCTCAACTCCCTGGAGTCCCTGGAGCGCTTCGGCCATCCCTTCGGCACCCACCTGTGCGCCGACCCCAGGGACATCTACATGACCGGCACCACCTCGGGCACCACCGGGGTCCCCACCTTCACCTATTCCCTGACCAGGGACGACATCGCCAACTTCGCCCCAGCCCTGGGCCACCGCTTCGTGATGAACGGCCTGGAGTACGGCGACCGGGTGCTTTTCATCTTCGCCCTGGGCATCTACGCCACCACCATCTCCCTGTTTGGGCTGCGCAGCGTGGGCGGGGTGCCCATCGACGTGGACGCCCGGGCCGGGTCGGAGATGATGCTGCGCTTCGCCGCCCAGACCCGCCCCAAGTTCATGGCCACCACTGTCTCCCTCTCGGAATACCTGATCGGCAAGGCCAAGAGTATCATCGGCATGGAGGTGGGCGATCTGCACTTCAAGGGCGTGTTCGTCACCGGCGAGGTTGGGGTGAGCATTCCCGAGGTGCGCCAACGCCTGGAGCGGGCCTACGGCTGCCCGGTGTACGATTATTGGGCGCCCGCGGCCCACGCCATCGCCATCACCTGCGGATCCCCCGAGTATCCGGGCATGCACGCGGTGGCCCCGGACCTTTGCACCGCTTTCCACGACCTGGTGGACCCGGACACCAAGCAGCCCATACGCATCGAAAACGGCGCGGTGGGGGAGATGGTGGTTACCTCGCTCAAGCGTCAGGCCGCCCCCTTGGTCAAGTACGCCACCGGCGACATTGTTGAGCTTTATACCGAGCCCTGCCCCCATTGCGGCTTCCCCGGCCACCGGGCCAAGCTCATCGGGCGAGCGGACGACATGCTGGTGGTCAAGGGAGTCAACCTCTATCCCGCGGCCATCAAGCAGATCGTGGAGACCTTCACCCCGGAGGTTACCGGGGAGATGCGCGTGGTCTTGGACACCAAGCCGCCGCGCGTGGTGCCGCCCTTAAAACTCAAGCTGGAGCGTTCGGCCTCGGTGAGCGACGACGACCTGGACGCCCTGGCCGAGCGGATCGTCCGGGCCACCCACGATCAGCTCAAGATACGGCCGGTCATCATCTGGACCGAGCCGGGCAGCCTGGAGAAATCCACCCGCAAGACCCCTTTGTTCGAAAAGAACTACGAATAAACGGACGAGTAGGCAGCCATGTCGTATGAAATAGTGCCCTTGAGCCTGTGCTATTACCAGGCGGAAAAGGGCTACATGACCTACATGACCAACTATGGTCAGAGCGTCATCCGCCCCTTCGTGGTGTGGTTCATCCGGGGAGCCTCCAAGAACATCATCGTAGACACCGGCATAGAGAGCTGGGACTATCCCACCTACCATCCCGCCTTCAAGGATGCCCAGGTCACCCACCTGCAAACCTTCGACCAGGCCCTGGCCTCGGTGGGCATCACCCCGGAGCAGGTGGACATCGTGGTCCAGACCCACCTGCACTTCGACCACGTCCACAACCTCAAGCGTTGCGTCAACGCCGAGGTGCTGGTGCAAAAGGCGGAGTACGACTTCGCCATGGACCCCGCGCCCTTTGCGGGCATCTACCGCCCGTCCCTTTGGGAAGGGGCCAACCTGCATCTTATCGAGGGCGAATACGAGATCGAGCCCGGCCTCACCCTCTTGCCGGCGCCCGGCCACGCGGCGGGTGGGCAGTCGCTGTTGGTGGAGACCAGGAGCGGGATCGTGGCCATCGCCGGCATGTGCACCTGCCAGGATAATTTTTATCCCCAAGCGGGGCACCCCATGGTCGGCGACGACCACACCCTATTGCCGGGCATTCTTTTGAACGCCCGCGACGCCTACGAAAGCATGATACGGCTCAGAAGCCGTGCCGATAGAATCCTGGCTTTGCATGATCCTGACATCATCAAACAAAAAGTTATCTCCTGAGCAAGTAAAAGATGTGAGCACGATCAAGCCAGCAAATCCTGATCTTATTTCCAAGGGAGGGAAAGATGGCGAAGAAACAAATCACGCGTAGGGAATTTGTGAAAGTGGTGGGCAGCGGCGCCCTGGTTGCAGGCGCGGCCACCTTCGGGGTGCCCACACTGCTGAGGGCCGCCAACAAGCCCATCAAGTTCGGCCAACTCAACACCACCTCTGGCATCATGGCCAGCCAGGGCGTACCGGCCATGCGCGCCGCTCAGATCGCCCAGGACATCATCAACCAGGCGGGCGGCATCATGGGGCGCAAGCTCGAGTTGGTGCAGGAAGACGACCAGGTGAAGCCCAGCGTGGGCGTGCGCAAGTTCAGGAAGCTGGTCCTGGAGGACAAGGTGGACTTTGTCTTCGGCACCAACTCCAGCGGCGTGGGCCTGGCCTGCGTGCCCCTGGCCAACGAGTTCAAGAAAATATTCATCTCCACTTCCATGAGCGACAAGTACACCGGCGCCAACTGCAGCCCCTACGTCTTCAGGATCGGCGAGTCCACCTGCATGGCCTCCAAGGCCAGCGCCTATTGCATGGTGGCCAACGCCCCTACAGTTAAGAAGTGGGCCGGGATCAATCCCGACTACGTCTTTGGCCGCGAATCCTGGGACTTTTTCAAACAGGGCATGAAGGATAAAAACCATCCGGTGGAATATGTCAAAGAGTCGTTTTCACCCTTTGGCTGCCAGGACTACAAGCCATACATCACCGCCCTGCTGGAGTCCAAGGCTGACGGAGTGTTCACCTCCTTGTGGACCGGAGACCTTATCAACTTCGTCAAGCAGGCCAAGCCCTTCGGATTTTTCGACAAGGTCAAGGCGTTCGTCAACAACACTACCGCCGTGGCGACCTCCATTGGCTTGGGCAACGAGATGGTGCCATTCTGGGGAGAAGCCCGCTACTACCCCTTCTACCGGGATAGCGAGCTGAACCGCCAGTACATCAGCATGTACCAGAAGAAGTTCGGTGGATATCCCGCGGCCGACACTGGGGCGGAGTGCTTCGCTTCGGTCGTGGCCTTGAAACTGGCCATAGAAAAGGCCGGGACCACCGACACCCCCAAGGTGATCGCGGCCCTGGAGGGTCTGGAGTTCGAGGTGCCCGAGGGCAAAAAGTGGATTCGGCCCGAGGACCACAGCGGCATCGACGAAGTGGTGTTGCTGGGCAAATTCCATCACGACCCCAAGTACCCCTTCTGGGTCTACGACCCCAAGACCTACTTCACGGTGCCGGGCAAAGAGATCGCCATGCCGTTGAGCCAAACCGGTTGCAAGATGGCCAAGCCCTAAATCCCCATTATCGACAAATCGCCCCCAGGGATTTTTCCCTGGGGGCGCAAAACCTGCCCTCAAACAGTAGGCATCTGTACTTCGGAAGATAGAACAGACGCATGGAATTTTCCTACTTCATATATCAGCTGATCATCGGCCTATCCTACAGCATGCTGCTGTTTTTGATAGCGTCGGGCCTCACCATTATTTTTGGTCTGCTGAACATCCCCAACTTCGCCCACGGCGCCCTGTATATGCTGGGCGCCTATTTCACCTACTTTTTCCTGCACAGTCTGCCGGGGGTGTCTTTCGGCATAGCGCTCGTCCTGGCGGTGGTCTCGGTGGGGCTTATCGGGGCTTTCCTGGAATACGTCCCCTTGCGCAAGATCTACGAGAGGTCGCACGCCCTGCAGTTGTTGATGACCTTCAGCTTCATTCTGATTCTCGACGACGCCACCAAATATTTCGCGGGCACCGATTTTCTAAGCATCGCCATACCCAAGCTGATGGACGGCTCCATCACTCTCCCCGGGGACCGGGAAATGCCGGTCTATTCCATTTTCATCATCGCGTGCGGCCTGGTGGTGGCCTATCTGCTCTGGCTGGGGCTGTACAAGACGAGGCTGGGCAAGCTGGTGCAGGCGGGCACCGCCAACAAGGAGATGCTCAGCGCCCTGGGCATAAACGTACCCAGGCTGTTCACCCTGGTCTTTATTTTGGGCTCCGTCCTGGCCGGGCTGGGGGGCGGCTTGGCCGGTCCGCTCAAGGCGGTCAGCGTGGGCATGGGCGAGACCGTGATCATCACCATTTTCGCCATCGTGATCGTGGGGGGCGTGGGTAGCCTGAAGGGCGCTTTCATCGCCTCCATCCTGGTGGGGGAGCTCAACACCTTTGGGGTGGTCTTCTTCCCCAGCTTCGCCATGGCCTTCACCTACATCCTGGTGATCGTGGTTCTCCTGACCAAGCCTGAAGGTTTATTCAGAACAAAATAACGGGATAAAGCTGCTGCTCATGCCACCGAAACCCCAAAATTTGAAAAACCCCATCATCTGGTTTTTTGCCAGCTTGATTGTTCTTTGGGCCGCACCGTTATTTTTGCCCACCTTCTACGTTTACCTCATCACCGAGATATTGATCGTCAGCCTTTTCGCGGTGAGCACCAACGTGCTGTTGGGCTTCACCGGCCTTTTGTCATTCGGCCAGGTGGCCTTCTTCGGCTCCAGCGCCTACGCGGTGTCTCTTTTGATCAAAGGCACCAGCCTGCCCTTCGCGGCCTCGTTTTTCATCAGCGTGGGCATGAGCGCTCTGGCCGCCCTGATCATCGGCCTGTTCTGCATGCGCCTGCGCGGTTTCTACTTCGCCATCCTCACCCTGGCCTTCTCGCAAATTTTCTTTGTGGTGGTCTACAAGTGGACCAGCCTCACCGGCGGGGACGACGGCATAGTGGGCATACCCAAAAAGCCATTCCTGTTTTTCAACATCAATGGGCCGGATGCCTACTACCATTTCGTATTGTTGGTGGTCATGGTGTCCCTGGCCCTGCTGTACCTGATCATACGCTCGCCCCTGGGCGAGGTGTTGCAAGCCATCCGCGACAACTCCGAGCGCACCGAGTTCCTGGGGCTCCAAGTGCGCAACTACCGCCTGGCCTCTTTCGTGATCGCGGGAACCTTCGGCGGGGTGGCCGGGGCCCTGTTTGCGCCCTTCCAGGGGATCGTGACCCCGGAGTTGCTGCATTGGTCCCACTCGGCGGAGCCGCTCATGATCTCCCTCTTGGGCGGCATGTACTTTTTCTTCGGGCCCATCGCCGGGGCGGTCATCTTCGTGTTCATCAAGGAATGGATAACCGGTTTCACCGAGTACTGGATGTTTTGGTACGGCCTGTTGTTGATGCTCCTGATCATGTACCTGCCCGGAGGCATCATGGGATTCGTGTCCGAGCATTTGAAACGCGGCAAGGATGATTCCAGATGAGCCTATTAGAGGTGCGCAAGGTCAGCAAATCCTTTGGCAAGCTGCAAGCGGTCAGCGAGCTGGACTTGTCCATCGACGAGGGCGAGGTGCGCTGCATCATCGGGGCCAACGGCGCGGGCAAGACCACCCTGTTCAACCTAATCTCCGGGCGCACCCGGCCGGACAGCGGCCAGGTGGTGTTCGCCGGGGAGGAGATATCGGGCATGCGCCCGCCCCAGATCGTGCGCAAGGGCCTGAGCCGCTCCTTTCAGGTGTCCAACTATTTTCCCAACCTAAGCGTTTTCCAGAACGTCAGGATCGCGGTGCTCTCGCGCATGCGCAAAAGCCGCATATTCTATTGGCCGGTGAGCCGCCTGGGTCCGGTCAACCAGCGGGTTACCGAAATATTGGAAAACTTCAATTTACTCCCCCTGGCCGAGGTGATCGCCGACAAACTCTCCCACGGCGACCGCCGCAAGTTGGAGATCAGCCTGGTGGTGGCCCAGGAGCCGCGCATGCTGCTCTTGGACGAACCCACCGCGGGCATGAACTCCACCGAGACCGAGAGCACCATCCACCTGATCAAGAATCTGGTCACCAAGCTGGGCCTGACCCTGCTGCTCACCGAGCACGACATGAAGGTGGTGTTCTCCTTGGCCGACAAGATCACCTTCATGCACTACGGACAGGTGGTGTGCGAGGGCCCCCCCCAGGAGATCAAGGCCAATGCGGACGTTAAGGAAATTTATCTAGGGGGCGAAGTGTGCTGATCCTGGAAGTAGCCAACATCGACACCTATTATGGCAAGAGCCATATCCTGCAGGACGTCTCCCTGAAGGTCAATCAGGGGCAGATCGTGGCCCTGCTGGGCCGCAACGGCGCGGGCAAGACCACCACCATGCGCAGCATCATGGGGCTCACTCCCGCCAGGCGGGGCGTCATCCGTTTCAAGGGGGAAGAGATTCAAAAGAGAAAGCCCTTTGAGATAGCCCACAAGGGCATAGGCTTCGTGCCCGAGGACCGGGGCATCTTTCCCGACATATCGGTGCTGGACAACCTGACCATCGCGGCCAAGAACTCGGCGGACGGCCAAAAGCGCTGGACCCTGGAGAAGATATATCACTACTTCCCGGTGCTCGACCGCCTGCGCGACAACAAGGGGCAGAACTTGAGCGGCGGCGAGCAGCAGATGCTCACCATCGCCCGCACCCTGATGACCAATCCGGACCTCCTGTTACTGGACGAACCCTGCGAGGGCCTGGCCCCCCAGATAGTCAACCAGGTCCTATTCGGCCTTATCAAGGGGCTGAAGGACAAAGAGGGAGTGACCATCCTGCTGGCCGAGCAGAACGCCCGCTTCTGCCTGGGCCTGGCGGATTGGGGCTATCTGTTGGACAAGGGCGCCATCCACTTCAACGCCAGCGCGGCGGACATAAGCGCCAACCAGGAAGTGCAGAGCAAATACCTGTCTCTTTGATCCTCCTCCACAATTGGGCGCCGCGCCGGCCGCGGCCCGTATTTACGGTCACCGCCCTGGGCAAGCGCCTCCCGTCCGCTGCAAGATTCACGGGACCGACCTACTCCGCGAGGTGTTGGCCGGGGCCACCACCTTTGTCTCGGGGATGTACATCATCGTGACCAACCCGGCCATCCTGCAATACATCCTGGAGCGGGAAGCCCGTCCCTAGGGCTGAAAGCCGTCACCAGAGCTTGGGGCTGCGTCCCAAGCTCTTGGGCACCGGACGGCGCCGGCAGGCCGGGCTTTACAAATCGGTAACAGCCTGATGATAATGCCCTAGCGGTGTGCAAAAGTACTACCTGCCCAGTACCGGCCCGACCGCAATTGCCGCCTGTCGGGGAGCCCGGGCGGCGACGGCCGCGCATGGGATGCAAAGGCGACGCCATGAACCAGGTCGAAGTTGGGGTGTGCATGTTGATACACGGGCACCCTACCTACTATTTGGCCGGCCGCCAGGCATTGCTGTCGGTTTTGCGGCGCAGCGATTTCCAGATATTTTTGGTCACCGACCATCTCTACAAGACCGGCATGCACCGGAGAAAACGCCTGCGGGTGCATCCTTTGGGTCCGGTGGAGCAGCAGGTCAGGGCGCGGCGCTTTTTGGCCAAGTTCGCGGCCTTGGAGGCCTTTCTGACGCACACCGAATCCGAGTTGGTAATGCTGATGGACGCGGACGCGGTCCTGGTGCGCGACCTAACCGCCGAGGATATCCGCGAAGCCCTGGACGGACGAGGCTTGGGCATGGTGGAGCAGACCACTATCCTGGGCTCCACCATGAGCCGGATCGACTTTTTGCGGCACTACCAAAAGCACTCCCTGGTCTGGCTGGATCCCCAGGCCGAAGCGCCCGCCCTGGAGGATTACCGCTTTTACAACTCGGGCGTGGTCCTGGCCCAGCGACAGGAGATGGAGCGCTTTTGCGCCTGGGCCCGGCAAATGCTGGATCAGCGGCCGGGCGACCACCGGGTGGGGGAGCACATGATCACCGACCAGGATTATTTTCAATACTACGCCAACAACCTGCACCCGGAGTCCTGCCGAGAGTTATCCTGGCAGTGGAACCATTGTGAGCACTGGGACAAGGATTTCCCCCGGCCTGGAGCCTATGTGGCCCATTTCAGTAACTTCTGCATGCGGCCCGGCTGGCGGCAGCTCCGGCGCATACGCGACACATGGCGGCAAGGACTAAACTAAACGTGGACCTTTCCATCATCATCGTGACCTACAACTCCGCCGGGGTGATCGACAGCTGCCTGGAGGGCCTGGGGCCGTGGGCCGAGCACGCCCTGGTGGTGGACAACGCCTCCAGCGACCAAACCGCCGAACTGGTGCGCGCCCGTGGGGTTCGGCTGCTGACCATGCCCGGCAACCTGGGTTTCGCCCGGGCGGTCAACCAGGGGGTGCGGGCCTCCCAGAGCCGAAACATCTGCCTGCTCAACCCGGACTGCATGGCCAAGCCGGAGCTTTTTTCCCTGGGCCTGGAGGCTCTGGCAAGCGGGGACAAGCCCATCGCCGCCCCGGCCCTGGACGATCACGGCCAGACGGTGCCCGGCCGCCAGCCCGGCTACAGCCGCCTCAAGCTGGCCCACGATCTCATGGTGCTGGGCTGGCCCTGGCCTCAAGGCCTGGCCTGGATGCCCCGCCTGCCCGGCTATCACGACAACTCCTGGCAGTGGGCCCACGGGGCCTGCCTGTTCGTTGGGCGTGAGCTTTTCCTGAGCCTGGGCGGGCTGCCCATTGACTACTTCATGTACATGGAAGACGTGGAACTGGGCCTACGCCTGCACCAGGCCGGGGGCCGAGTGGTGGAGTTGCCCTACACCCTGCCCCACCTCACCGCCCAGGGAGCCAAGGTGACCAGCGCCCGCCGCCGCTGGCTCCTGGCGCGGGGCCGCCTGAAATTCGCGGCCAAGCATTATGGGTATTTCTTCGCGGTCGGCCTGGGGCTGATCACCCTGCCGGGGATGTGGGTCAAGGGGGTGCTCAAGTGATCTACTATTTCCTGCCCACCGCGGGCATCGCCGGGGGCGTAAAGGTCGGGTTCCAGTTCATGGAGGCCCTCATCACCCTGGGCGTGCCCGGCGTGGTGGCCATCCCCGGCGGCGAGGCGCCGCAGTGGTTCGCCAGCTCCGTGCCGGTGGTGGAGCGCCGTGAGGCCCTGGAGCGCATCACGCCACAGGATTGGGCCGTCATCAACTGGCCCCAGGACCTGGACGATCTGGCCGCCAGCGGGGCTCGCCTGATCTGCCACATGCAAGGCACCCCCACCATGGAGAGGGTCTTCTCCCATCCCGGCATGCTCTACCTGACCTGCTGGGAACAAGCGGACCGTCACCTGAAACAAAACTTCGGCCGAGACACCATCCCGGTGGGCATCAGCGTTTCCCGGTGCTTCTTCGGCCCGGGGGAAGTGAAGCTGGATAACGAAGCCGCCTACATGCCCCGCCGGGGACTGGACATAGCCACCAAGGCGGCGCGCAGCCTGAAGAGGCTCAACTGGCGGCCCATGGACGGCTTGGACGAGCCCCAGGTGTGCCGCTATTTGCAGAGGGCGGGGGTGTACCTGGCCACGGCAATGGGTGAACAGTTCGGCCTGCCCTCATTGGAGGCCATGGCCGCCGGTTGCCTGGTGGCCTCGGTGCCGGTGGCGGGCGGAATGGAATATCTGCGCGACGGGTACAACTGCCTGGTGGATGAGCCGGAGCGGTTGATCCAGCGCCTGGGGGAGATGATGCACCCCAGCCAGGCGGGACGGCGCGAGCTTATGCGCCTCAGGGCCAGGGCCACCGCCTTTGACTACCACCCCTACGCCCTGAAAAGGCGTCTGGCCCATTTGCTGCGGGGGCCGCTCAAGGGGCTCAAGGATTGAGCTTCGCCCGAGCCAGACATAAACGTTGGCTTATGACTACTACGTATTAAAGGGCGTGATATGGCAAGCCTTCCAATACCTGCCCGTCTAAACCTCGACCGATACCCGCCGATGGGACCGAGCTAGCCCGTGGCCAGGGTGTTGCTGGTAAACCCGCAGCAAGGTTCGCGGGGATGGGGTTCGGGACGAGACCCCCTTGATCTGGACGACCTGCTGCCCCACCACGGCTTGGCCCAGCTGGCAGCGGTGCTGCGCCAACAGGGGCATCAGGTTGCACTGCTGGACCTGCGCCTGATGTCCGGCTGGGACCAGGCGCGCCAAGAGATGGCCCAGGCCGGGGCCCAGGTGGTTTGCGTCACCGCCCGCACCCAGGACGCCGCCGGGGCCGCCCGCTGCCTGGCCATGGCCGCCGACGCCGCGCCGGAGGCGTTGCGCCTGGCCGGGGGCATCCACTTCACCATGTTCCCCCAGGAGGCCCTGGAGGCCGGGGCCCACAAGGTGCTCCGCGGCGAAGGCGAGGTGAGCCTGCCCGCCCTTATCGCCGACCCGGACTCCTTTGCGGACATAAGCTGGGGAGAGCCGCCGGAGTTGGATGCCCTGCCCTTTGCCCTGCGCGAGCTTTTGCCCGGCTACCGCCGCCGCCTGCTCTACCCCATCTGGAGCCTGCGCCCTCCCATCGTGGATATGCTCACCGGCCGAGGCTGCCCCTGGGGGTGCCGCTTTTGCTGCGGGCCCGGCGAAAAGAACCTCTACACCAGGCCCTCGCCCCATGACTCCGGCAAGCGCATCCCCCACCTGCGCCGCCGCTCGGTGGAAAACGTAATGGCCGAGCTGGCCGAGCTGTGGCAGCGCTACCGCTTTGGGGGCGTCATCTTCCACGACGACCAGTTCCTCATCGAGCCCCAGTGGGTGAGCCGCTTTTGCCGGGCCATGCACCAGGCGGGCTATCCCCGGCGCAAGGTGGGCTGGTGGGCCGCCTGCCGGGCGGACATGATCTGCCGCCATCCCGAGGTAATCGCCGAGATGCATGACGCCGGGCTGAAGGTGATCAGCATCGGGTTCGAGTCCTTCAGTGACGAGTTGCTCGACTGGCTGGGCAAGGGCACCACCAGCGATATCAACCGCCGGGCCGCGGCCATCTGCCAAGACCTTGGCCTGGAAATTTTCGCCAACCTGATTTTGGGGGTGCCCCGCCAGGACGGCGTATGGCGCCGCGAGGACGACCAGGCCGGGCTGGAGGCCATACGGGAGATCGGCCCCACCTACTTCTCCCACTCCTTCCTGAGCCCCATCCCCGGTTCGCAGCTGTATAATTGGGCCATGGACAAAGGGCTGATGCTGCACCAGGAGCACGCCCAGGCCGGGAGCCGCCGGCCGGGCCGGGAGCTTCTTCGTGGGGTGGACTACGATGAGTTGCAGCGCATGCTGGCCCCGCTGATGGCCCGCTACCGAAGATTCTGGCGGCCGCTTCTTGGGCACTATGCCTATCGCCTGCGCTCCTGGCGTCTGGCCCGGTCCGAAAGGAAAGGCGCGTGAGTCCCAATCAGCTCACGGTAATAATCCCTTCCCGGGGCATGTTGGCCATACTGGAGCAGTGCCTGGCCGCCCTGGGGCGCTCCCTGGAGGCCGCCGGGTTGCGGGAGCAAAGCACCGTGGCCGTGGTGGACAACGCCACCGCCCCGCCTCTGCCCCCCAAGCGCATCGCCGCCGCCGGGGCCGAGCTGCTCAGGCTGGACGCGCATCACTCCTTTTCCCAGGCCAACAACCTGGCCGCCCGGCGCTGGCCCGCCGCCAACTATCTTCTGCTCAACAACGACGTTCTGCTGCAACCGGAGACCATCGCCGAGATGCTGGGCCTGCTGGAGCGCATACCCCAGGCGGGCATCTGCGGGGCCAGGATGGTCTTTCCCGACGGCACCCTGCAACACGCGGGCGTGGTGTTCGGCCCCGGCAAGCAGGGTCCCTACCATTTGCTGCGGGCCCAGCCCAGCCACCTCATGCCCCGAGTCGACCGGGAGTTCCAGGCGGTCACCGGGGCCTGCATGCTGATCCGGCACGAGCTTTGGCAGGAGTTGGGCGGGCTGGACGAGTCCTACCCTTTCGGCCTGGAAGACATAGATTTTTGCCTGCGGACCCGGCAGATAGGCCGGCCTATTTTCTGCTGCCAGGGCAGCGAGTCGCTACACTTCGAGTCCATGACCCCCGGCCGCGTCAAACTGGACGTCGGTAGCCGCGAACTGTTCATGTCCCGCTGGCAGGGACGCTACACCATAGACGGATGAGCCATGCCTAAGCCCAAGATCACCGGTATCGTGCACACCCGCGACTCGGCGTCCACCCTGGAGGCGGCCTTGGCCAGCCTGGCCTGGGTGGACGAGTTGATGGTGGTGGACATGCAAAGCGGCGACGATAGCGTGGCCATCGCCCAGCGCCATGGCGCGGTGGTGCACCAGGTGGAGATAGCTCCGCGCATCGATGGGGTGCGCAACCGCTTCACGTCCCTGGCCTCGGGGGATTGGGTGCTGGTGCTGGATTCCGACGAGTATCTCTCCGATGACGCGCCGGAGCTGGTGCAAAGCCTCATCGCCGACAAGGGCGGCAGCTACGACGCCTTTGCCCTGCCCCGCTACAACTACCTGGGCGACCAGGTGATGGTGGGCGGCGGACGCCACCCCGACTACCAGATACGCCTGTTCAAGAAAGGCATGGTGCTCTGGCCCGACGCCCACCACACACTGCCCCTGGTCACCTCCGGGCCGGGCCGCCTGTGGGAGGTGCATTCCAGCCGGGGGCCACACATCCACCACCGCAATTACCGCGACCTGCGCCAGCTAATCACGCGGCAGCTCGATTACGCCCTCACCGATCTCTACCCCAGCGACCCCGCCTCCTTCGACTTTGCCGCCTACCTGGCCCGGGCCCACCAGCAGATGGCCATGCGCTCGGATGCCGAAACCGACGGCGACCTGTCGCAGGCCATGGCCCTGGTTATGGCTTGGGACGCGGTGATGCGCGGGCTTATCCACTGGGACACCCTGGAGCCCCGGCCGCCGCTCAACATGCTGGACGGATTCCCCCGCGCGGCCGCCCAGATGCCCCGCTGGGAGATACGCCTGCGCCGCTTTCTTGGCCGCCATCTGGCACTCAAGCACCTGCTCAGGGCGGTGCGGGCGCGCCTGCGCGCCCTGCTGCCCAAGCGGGGCTGATCCCCGGCGCTCTACTTGGTTTTGCCAAAAAGTTCGCGGTACTGGGGACAGTCGGCTATAAGGGATTCGTGGTTGCCCTGGGCGATCAAGCGCCCCTGCTCCAAAAGCAAAATCTGGTCGGCCCAGCGCACGGTTTGCAGGCGGTGGGCGATGACGATAACCATGAGGCGCGAGGCCAACTCGCGGATGGTCTGGGCGATGATCAGTTCCGAGGTCTTGTCCAGGGCGCTGGTGGGCTCGTCCAGGATCAGCACCCTGGCCTTCACCACCAGGGCGTGGGCGATGGCCAGGCGCTGCTTCTGCCCCTGGGACAGACGCGAGCCACGCTCCCCCACCGGAGTGTCCAGGCCCTGCTCCAGACGGCTGACGAACTCCCAGCTTCCGCTGTCCTTGAGGGCCTGCTCCAGTTCGGTGTCCGTGAGGGGGGGCACCACCCCGAAGTTGAGGTTCTCGCGGATGGTGTCGTTGAAGAAGAAGGGCTCCTGATCCACGAAGGCCATGCCCTGGCGCAGGGCCGCCAGGCGGTAGCTTTCCAGGGGGTGGCCATCCAGCAATATCTGGCCCTGGGTGGGCAGATGGTAGGCCGATAGCAGGCTGGCCAGGGTGGACTTGCCCGCCCCGGAGCGCCCCACCACCGCGGTCAGCGAGCGGGCCGGGATGGCGCAATCGATCTGCTCCAGGGCGTAGCCGCCCTCCAGGGAGCCGGGGTAGCGGAACCAGACGTCCCGGAACTCCACACCCTGCAAGGGGGCGGGCTCCTGCCGGTCGCCGCCGCGCAGTTCGCGGTGCTCGCTCGCCTGATCCACCAGGGCCTGCACCCGGTGCAGGCTGGCCAGGCAGGCGTTGCGGTGGGACCACAGGTTGATGAACTGGGTAACCTGGGGGGCCATGCGCACCAGCACGAAGACGAACACCGCCATCACCGCCAAGCCCACCTCGGCGGCCATCACCGCCAGGAGGATGACCAGGAGCCCGGCCGCGGCCATGAGCGGGTGCATAGAAATTTCCACCGCCAAGCGCAGGCGCTCCAGGTTGAACATGCCGTGGAATATTCGGTCCGCCGTGGAGGAGAGCAACTCCTCGGCCTGGGTTTCCTGGCTGCGCATCTTGATGCGCAGGATGCCGCCCAGCACCTCGGAGGCTTGGTCGCCCAGGCGCAGGTTCTGCTCGCTCACCGCGGTAGTCAGGGCCACCGATTTCTTGCTCTGCCAGCGCAGCACCAAGGCCACCATGGTCAAAATGGGGGCGGTGCAGGCGGTGAGCAAGGGGGAGAGCAGGAGCAACAGCAGCACGTACACCACGATCAGGGCCAGGGAGGTCATGATGCCGATCTGGGACGAAGCCGCCTCGCCCGCCCGGTCGGTCTCCATGGTCAGGCTGGATTGCAGCTCGCCGCTGCGCCGCGACATGAGATAGCCCAGGTCGGCGCGCACCAGGGACCGCACCACCTGGTTGCGCAAGCGCCGGGTGATGGAAAGGCGCAGGTGGGCCAGCCTTACGTCGCGCACGTAGTTGACCGCGTAGCGCAGGCAGATCACCCCCAGGGTAATCACCAGCAGCCCGGCCAACTCCCAGTTTTTGCCCCAGGCCCCCAGCCAGCCCAAGGCATCTTGCATGAACTGGAAAGAGGGGCCGCCGCCAGGCAGGCCGCCGGTGCGCACATAGGCCAACACCGGCAGGAGCATGCCCAGGCCCATTCCCTCGAACAGGGCCAGCACCAGGGTCAGAAAGAAAAGCCAAGCCACCACAGCCCGAGTCACGCCCAGGCCGGCCAAACCGGTTTTGAAGGAGGAGGGCGGTGTTGATTCAGAAGGGTTCATAAAGTTATTCGGTGCTCCCACCCGTTGCGGATATCAATAATCGCATATGGTTAGCTTCGCACAGCTAAGGTATGATATGGGCAATTCGCCACCTTGACCACGGATAAGTTTGCCCCACCAAAACTGCCGCTGAATTGACGGGAGGGCCGCTCCCTGGTTCATCCCACCAATAAGGGCTTCAGACTTGCAACAATCGCAAGAAAACCAGTGGGGGTCGGTTTACGTAGTACTGGTTAATTACAACGGTCTGCCGCACGTGCTGGACTGCCTGTCCTCCCTCACGGACCAAACCTACGCCCCCAGTAAAATCGTGGTGGTGGACAACGCCTCCCGCGATCAATCCCCGCAGATGATTGAGCGCCGCTTTCCCCAGGTGAAGTTTTTGCCCTCGCCGGTGAACGGTGGTTTCGCCCAGGGGGCCAACCTGGGCATGCAAATGGCCCTGGAACGGGGAGCCGACGCGGTGTGGCTGCTCAACCCCGACGCCACCGCCCAGCCCCAGGCCCTGGAGGCGCTGGTCCGCGTCATGGCCCACGAGCCCCAGGTGGGCGCGGTGGGCTCGCTGCTGCGCTGGGCGGGTGAGGACCGGGTGCAGGCCTGGGGCGGAGGCAATCTCAGCCTCATCACCGGCCGCGCCCGCCACATCACCCAAGCGCCCAAGACCGGAGCCCCGGACTATCTTTGCGGGGCCAGTCTGCTGCTGCGCGCCGAGGCCCTGGACCAGGTGGGCCTGCTGGACCCCGGCTTCCCGCTCTACTGGGAAGACGCCGACCTTAGCTGGCGCTTGCGCAAGGCCGGGTGGCGCCTGGCCGTGGCCCCGGACTCGGTGGTGGAGCACCATCCCAGCACCGGCCTGGGCGGCAACGAAGAGGCCTGGCATCGGCTCTACACCAACGGCTCGCTGCGCTTTTTCACGAAGCACGCCCCCCTGCCCTGGCTGCCCGTGGTCATCGGCTCTGGGGCCCGCCTGGTACGCCGGGCGTCCCAGGGACGCTGGCAGGCGGCCGCCGGAATCTGGCATGGCCTCTTTTCACCCGACCGGGGCCGGTTGCCCTCATGATGTTTGCCCAGGGACTACCGGCATGAAGCTGCTGCTATGGCATTGGGGCCGCAAAGGGGGCGGGCCCATGTACACCTACGAGATGGCCAAAGCCCTGGCCGATATGCCCTCGGTCCAGGTGCAGCTGTCCTTGTCGCGCCAGTCGGAGCTTTGGGAGCAGTCCCAAGAGCTGGGCCTGCCCGGCTGGTCGCCGGACACCTACACCGGCAAGCTCAGCGCGGCGTGGGCCAGCGCCAAGCTTCCCAGCCTGCGCTCGGAGTTTTCGGCCTATCTGCGCCGGGAGCGCTTCGACTGGGTTTGCTGCACCATGACCCACGCCTGGAACCTGCCCATGCTGGGCAAGGTGCGCCAAAGCGGGGCGCGCCATCTGATGGTGCTGCACGACGCCTTGCTGCACCCCGGCGAGCGCTCTCTGATCAGGGCCCGGATGCTCAAGGCAGAGGTGCGCCGGGCCGACGCGGTGGTGACTCTGAGCGAGTTCGTGCGCGCCCAGGCGGTGGAGGCCTATGGCCTGGACCCGGCGCGCCTCAGGGTGATCCCCCATGGCCCCTTTTTCTACGGCCAACCCAAGGCCCAGCCCCGCGCCATGCCCACGGGGCGGCCCTTCCGCCTGCTGTTCTTTGGACGCATCCTGGCCTACAAAGGCCTGGGGCTTTTGCTGGAGGCGGTTCGCCTGTTGAGGCGGGACTTCCCCGAGGTGGAGCTGATCGTGGCCGGACAGGGGCGCTTGGGGGACAAGAACCAGGCGGCGCTGGGGGAGTTGGGGGCCAGGGTGATCAACCGCTGGCTGGAGGCGGGGGAGGTGTCGCGCATCATCGAGGAAGGCGACCTGTTGGTGGCGCCCTATACCTCGGCCAGCCAATCCGGGGTCTTGCCTTTGGCCTATGCCCACGCCCTGCCGGTGGTGGCCACCCAGGTGGGCGGGCTGCAGGAGCAGGTGCTGCCCGGCGAGACCGGCCTCTTGTCCGGCCCGCCCGATGCGGCCTCCCTGGCCCGCACCATTGCCCAGGTCATGCGCGACCCAGAGCTGTACGCCCGGCTGTCGGCTGGGGCCCGCGACTACGCGGCCCAGGGCATCGCCTGGCCCAACCTGGCAAGGCAGCTTCTAGAGGCCATGCAAGAGGCTCCCAGGCGCTAAGCCCAAATTTTCATAATGGTCGGGCGACGATAAAACAACTCTGCATTAACGCAAGCTGTATAAAAAATGCAGCGTCTCTTCAGGATGCGGTGCGTGTAATACCCGGCACAGCCAGACGCCGCAGGGCAAGGCGGAAGGCGAACGAGAGACGCAGGGGTAGTAGACCTACCCCGAGGACCGAGTGACGCCGACAACGCAGCCATGTGGGGTCTGGCGAAGCCGGCGACCTAACCGTCGCGGTCGCTCCAATCCCAGGGAATGTAGGGGTCGTGGGCGTCCCGACGGAACTCGTCGGGATCGGCGTAGTCGTAGGGATGGGTCACGGTGTTGATGATCAGGGCCTCCTCGGCGCTGATGCACTTCCAACCGTGGTACAGGCCAGGCGCGATCTGCACCAGCATGGGATTGTGCACCCCGATGAAAAACTCGTTGCCCTGGCCCTTGCTGGGTGAGTCGTCGCGGTCGTCGTAGATGCCCAGGCGGATCATGCCCGCCGCGCAGAACACCTGGTCGTACTGCTTTTTGTGCAGATGCCAGGCCTTGACGATGCCCGGCCGGGTGGTGGTCATGTAAACCTGACCGAAGCCTTGGAAAATTTCGTCGTCGGCCCTGAGTATCTCCACCAGGCGGCCCCGGCCATCGGGGATCACCTTGAGGGACTTCACCTTGACCCCGTGCAACAAATTCATTCCCGCCTTCTCCCTTATGCGGCGCATGAGCGCGCCGAGACTCAGGCCAGGCCCAGCCTGACTCCGTCGTAGCGTTCGCTTAAAATGCGCTCCCACCAGTCGCGGTTGTCCAGATACCAGCGCACCGTATCGGCCAGGCCCTGGCCGAACTCCACCTGGGGGGTCCAGCCCAGGTCCCTTTGGGCCTTGGCGATGTCCAGGGCGTAGCGTTGGTCGTGGCCCGGCCGGTCGGGCACAAAGCTTATCAATTCTTCGTGGGGCTCCTGGCGGCTTCCAGCCAGCTCCCGGTCCAGCAGGCGGCAGATGCGGCGCACCAACTCCAGGTTGTTCAGCTCCACCCCGCCACCCAGGTTATAGGTCTGGCCCACCTGGCCGCGCTCCAGGGCCGCGAGCAGGCCGCGCACGTGGTCGCTCACGTGCATCCAGTCGCGCACGTTGTCGCCCTTGCCGTACACCGGCAGGTTCTGGCCGCTCTGGGCCTTGATGATCATCAGGGGGATGAGCTTTTCCGGGAACTGGCGGGGTCCGTAGTTGTTGGAGGCGTGGCAGATCACCGTGGGCAGGCCGTAGGTCTGATGCCAGGCCCTGACCAGCAGGTCCGAGGAGGCCTTGCTGGCCGAATAGGGCGAGTTGGGCAGGTAGGGGCTGTCCTCGCGGAACAACCCCTCGGGCCCCAGGGAGCCGTAGACCTCGTCGGTGGACACATGCAAAAAGCGGAAAGAATCACGATCCGCCCCTTCCAGGCGGCGCCAATAGGCCAGGGCCGCGTCCAGCAGGACGTGGGTGCCCATGATGTTGGTTTGCAGGAAGCCGTCGGCATTGTCGATGGAGCGGTCCACGTGGGACTCGGCGGCCAGGTGGATGATCCCTTGGGGCCGGAACTCGGCCAGCAGCCGCTCCACCAGGGGGCGGTCGCAGATGTCGCCCCGCTCGAAGCGGTAGTTGTCCGCCTGGGCGAAGCGCTCCAGGGCCTCGGGGTTGGCCGCGTAGGTCACCTTGTCCAGGTTGAGCACCCGCACCTCGGGCCGGGCCAAAAGCATCTGAACCAGGGCCGAGCCGATGAAGCCCGCCCCGCCGGTGACCAACAATCCTTGTGCGTCTTGCTTCATAATCTCGGTTGGGCTGGAGGTGTCAGACAAGAGGCACCGGGCCGCCCGCCTCGATCAGATCCAGGACATATTTATAGTACGGGATGTCCTGCTTGTCCCGCAGCATCCGGCGAAGCTCATCCCGGTCCACCAGCTCCAGGTTGTAGGCTATCTCCTCCAGGCAGGCTATCTTCACCCCCTGGCGGCTCTCGATGGTGCCCACGAACTGGGAGGCCTGCAACAGGGCCTCCGGGGTTCCGGTGTCCAGCCAGGCGTAGCCCCGGCCCATCTTGATGCCCCGGATGCGCTTGGCCCTTATGTAATGGTTGATGACCTCGGTTATCTCCAGCTCGCCACGGGCCGACTTTTCCACCCCAGCGGCCACCTCGGTGACCTCCGGGCCGAAGAAGTACAGGCCGGTCACCGCCCAGCGGGAAGGCGGGCTGGGGGGCTTTTCCACCACCCGGCAGATGTCGCCCTGAGCGTCGAACTCGGCCACGCCGTAACGCTGGGGGTCGGAGACCTGGTACAGGAACACGGTGGCCAGGTCCTGGCGGGAGGTGGCCTCGCGCAGCAGGCCGGTGAAGCCGTGGCCAAAGAATAGGTTGTCGCCCAAGGTCAGGGCGGCGGGCGCGCCGTCCAGGAACTCGCGCCCCAGGGTGAAGGCCTGGGCCAGGCCCTCGGGCCGAGGCTGGGCGATGTAGGAGAACTTGAGGCCCCACTGGGAGCCGTCGCCCAGCAGGGCGCGGTAGGCCTCCTGATCCTGGGGGGTGGTTATCACCAGGATCTCGGTTATGCCGGCCAGCATGAGGGTGGCAATGGGGTAGTAGATCATGGGCTTGTCGTAGACCACCAGGAGCTGTTTGCTTACCGCTCTGGTGGCCGGATAAAGCCTGGTGCCCGATCCACCCGCCAATACTATTCCTTTATACACGGGGCAGCTTCTCCGATTACTGCAAAAGTTTCACGATCCGGGCCAGCTCCGGACGCCAGTCGGCCAGGGCCAAGCCGAAGCGTTGCTTTATCTTAGCGCAGTCCAGGGCCGAATAGGCCGGACGTTTGGCCGGGGCGGCGAAAACCTCGCTGCCCACCGGCTCGATGGTCAAATCCTTGTTCAGGTACTTGCGGGCCTCGGCCCAGATCATCTGGGCGAACTGATAGCGGTTGATCACCAGCGGCCCGCCGAGGTGATAGGTGCCCCAGGCCGCGTCGCCTTGCTCCAGCACCATGGCCGCCAGGCGCAGCAGGGCTTGGGCCAGGTCCGCCGCCGGAGTGGGGCAGCCCACCTGGTCGTCCACCACCTTGATGGTTGAGCGGGAGCGCATCAGCTCCAACATGAGGTGGATAAAGTTGCGGGCCAGGGCCCCGAAGAGCCAGGAGGTGCGCACGATGAGGTGGCGGGAGCAGGCGGCGCGAACCAGTTCCTCGCCCCGCAGCTTGGACACGCCGTACTGGTTGAGCGGCATCGGCGGATCGCTCTCCAGGTAGGGCCGGGTCTGGCCGCCGCCGCCGAACACGTAGTCCGTGGAGATGTGGATAAAGGGTGCGCCCGCCTCATGGCAGGCTTTGGCCAGGTTCTGCGGCCCCTGGGCGTTCACCGCCAGGGCGGCCTGGGGCTCACTCTCGGCCCCGTCCACGTTGGAAAAGGCGGCCGCGTTGATGACCAGGCCGGGCCGGTGCTCGGCCATGGCCCGGGCCACCTGCTCGGCGGAGGTGATATCCGCCTGGGCGCGGGCAAGGCCGATCAGCTCCAGGCCGGGGGGCGGCGCGGCGGCGAGCAGCTCGCGCCCCAGCATGCCTCCGGCACCGAACACCAAAATTTTGTTTTGCTTGGCCATAAACCCGTTTCGTAAATGCCTGGCGATTCCAGGCAACTGAAGTTGACGGTTGCCCTAGTTTACGCACCCCAGCACCGCAGGCAAGCTCTTTCGGAAAAAGATGATTTTCCCGGGAGGCTGGTTTCCTCACGGCCGCTTTGTCGGGCGGCCCAAGGCCGCTGGTGGGCTCCGACGCATCCTGCCGGGCTCACGGCCTGCGCGCCGCTTCACCTTGTGAACCGCGCCCCAAAATGGCAACATTGTCAGCGGCCTACCTTACACAACATGATGTAACTTGATTCCGGCGGCACCACCATATATAGTGCCTGCATGGTACCTTTACCTCCACCGCTGACCTGGCGGCTCAAGGAGCCCACCCCGGAAGCAGCCCAGGCCCTGTCCCAGGCCCTGGGTCTGCCGCCCCTGGCCGCCCAGATACTGTGCCACCGGGGTCTGCACGACCCGGAGCAGGCCCGGCGCTTCCTTTGCCCCGTCCTGGAACAGCTCCCCATGCCCGAGGAGATGCTGGGCCTTCCCCAGGCCATGGAGGTGCTGGTGCCGGCGGTGCGCTCCGGCGCGGTGATCGGAGTGGCAGGCGACTACGACGCCGACGGAGTGACCGCCACCGCCTTGCTGGTGGAGTTTTTAGAGGCCTGCGGCGCGCCGGTGGTGTGGGACTTGCCCCATAGGGTGCGTGATGGCTACGGCTTCAAACCCCAGCGGGCCCAGCGCCTGGCCCAGGCCGGAGCCCAGGTCATCGTCACCGCCGACTGCGGCATCAGCGACCACGAGGGGGTCAACGAGGCCACCCGCCTGGGCCTGCCGGTGGTGGTCACCGACCATCACCTGCTGCCCCCCGGCCCCCTGGTGCCCGCTGCGGCGGTGGTGAACCCCAAGCAGGAGGCCTGCGGCATGTCGGTCCACCTGGCCGGGGTGGGGGTTGCCTTTTACCTGGCCGCCGGGCTAAGGGCCGCCCTGCGCAAGACGGGCTGGTTCCAAAACCGGCCCGAACCCAACCTGCGCCACAGCCTGGACCTGGTGGCCCTGGGCACCTGCGCCGACGTGGTGCCCTTGGTGGAAGCCAACCGGGTGTTGGTGGCTGAAGGCCTCAAGGTGATGACCCAGGGACTGCGCCCCGGCCTGGCCGCCCTGGCCAAGGTGGCCGGGCGTAGCGGGGTGTTGGACACCATGGACCTTGGTTTCTACCTGGCCCCGCGCATCAACGCGGCCGGGCGCCTGGACAGCCCGGACCCGGCGCTGGAACTGCTGCTTTCCTCAAACGAGGCCGAGGCCATAGGCCGCGCCAAGGACCTGGACCGGCTCAACGGCGACCGCCGCCAGGTGGAGGCGGCCATCTTCGAGCAGGCCCTGGAGCGCATCGCGGACGACCAAGCCCTGCAAGAGGCGGCCTGTCTGGTGATGGGCGGCGAGGGCTGGCACCAAGGGGTGTTGGGCATCGTGGCCGGGCGGCTTTTGGAACGCACCGGGCGGCCCACCATGCTTTTCTCAGTGCAAAACGGCACGGCAGTGGGCTCGGGCCGCTCCCGGGAGGGCTTCCACTTGCAACGGGCCCTGGCCGCCCACGCCGAGCTTTTGACCCATTACGGCGGTCACGCCCTGGCCGCCGGGGCCACCATGCCCAGCGGGTGCCTGGAGCAACTGGCCCAGTCCCTGGCCGAGGAGGCGGCGCTGCAGTTGCCGCCGGATACGGGCCAGGCCCTGGACATAGACGCCCAAATTAACCTGAGCCAGCTCGGGCCGCAGATGCTGGAGCACCTGAAATGCCTGGCCCCCTTCGGACAGTCCAACCCCGAGCCCATGCTCTGCGCCCACGACCTGGAGGTGACCTCCTGCCGGGTGGTGGGGGAAAACCACCTCAAGATGGAGCTGACCCAGGACGGCGCCCGTATTCCGGCCATCGCCTTCAACTGCCAGGAGCCCTGGATAGACAAGGGCACCAGCCTGTCGGCGGCCTTCATCCCCCGCATCTCCACCTTCCGGGGCCCCCACCTGGAACTGGTGATCAAAGACCTTCGCCCCGCCGCCTAACCCGCGCACCGGCCCTGATTCAGCGAAACGCCTTCCTGGCCGCCCGCCGGGGCGGGCCCTATGCTTGCGGCCATGGATGCGGGCGAAACAACATACCGTGAAGTGAGCTTGGGCCCGGCCCGCGTCTGGCTGCGGCCCCTGGAGCCATGGCAATGGGCTCCCCGCCGGGAGGCCGCCCCGGGCCCGGCCTCGTTGTGCCTGGAGTTGCTGAGCCTGGCCGCGGTGCGCTGGCAGGGGGTGGCCCCGGCCCAAGGCGAGACGCCCGCGCCCGGTCCCGCCGAACTGGCCGACTTGCCGGTGAGCGTTCTGGCACCTTTGCTCTCGGCCCTGCAGGCCCCCTGGCTCACCCCACGGGAAGAGGCGGAGATGGAGCTTCTGGCCCGCCACCTGGAGCACCGGGCCGATTATCCGGGCATCGATTGCGCGGCCTGCGCCCAGCAGGAAGCGGCCGGAGAGGGCCCGCCGGGCTGCGCCGCCTGCCCCCTGCCCCCCCTGCCCGCCTCCGGTTTTGAGGCCCTGCGCCTGCTCAGCCTGGTGCGCCGCGCCCCGGACGATGGCCAGGCCCTGCTCCCGGCCCTCATTGCCGGAGCCGGGCCTCGGGAGCTGCGTTTGCTGCTCATGCGCTGGGGTCTCATCGCCTCGCGCCTGGAGCGCCGTTCTGGCCGGGCCGGTGGGCCCATGCTAAAATAACCGGCCAGATGGAGGTGCACATGTCCCTTAGAACCATGCCCGACAATCCCGGCGACCAGGAGGTCAAAGACCTGCTGGGCCAGGCCAAGCGCATCGCCGTGGTGGGCCTTTCCGACAAGCCCGAGCGGGACAGCTACCGGGTCGCCCGGTACCTGCAGGACCACGGTTACGAGATAATCCCCGTGAACCCCATGGCCGACGAAATCCTGGGCCAAAAGGCCTATCCCGATCTGGCCTCGGTGCCCGGCCCGGTGGACATCGTGGATGTGTTTCGCCGCAGCGACGCGGTTCCCGAGATCGCCGAGGCGGCGGTGAAGATCAAACCCAAGGCCCTGTGGTTGCAGCTTGACGTGCAGAGCCAAAAAGCGGCCGACCTGGCGCGGAGCGAGGGCATCCTGGTGGTGCAAAACGCCTGCCTCAAGGTGGAGCATCACCGGTTGACGTTTTGAGCGACTCCCCTGACAAGGGACTGGCCGGAATCCTCGCGGCCCTGGCCGAGTTTCATGCCGGTCTGGACGAGCCCTACAAAATGACCCCGGCGGGCATGTGGGCCTGCTCCAATAGCGAAGAGGTCTACGAGTTGCTGAGCCAGCTAGACCTGGGGGCCTACCGCCGCTTCGTTGACCTGGGCAGCGGCGACGGCCGGGCGGTGCTCATCGCCTCCCTGTTTTTGCCGGCCACAGGCATCGAGGCCGATCCCGACCTGGTTGAGGCCAGTCGGGCCATGGCCCAGGGCCTGGGCCTGGAACGGGCCGAGTTCCTGTGCGCCGACTGCCGTCAGGTGGACCTCGCCCCCTACGACCTGTTGTTCGTCTACCCCGACAAGCCCCTGGATTGGCTGGTCAACCTGTTGCCCGAGGACTGGCCGGGGCGGCTGCTGGTCTATGGCCCCTACTTCCAACCCACCGGACTCACTCACCTTAAGACGATCTATACCGGGAAGACCATGTGCACCCTGTGGGAGCGATGAACTGCACCAGAGTTTTTTATTTCATTTGGCGCAATTTGTTGTACCCAGCGAGGGACTGGGCTATACTTCCTACTAGAAGTCGTACCAGATTTTCACCCATGCCTACCCAGCGAGGCCATTAAAGCTTCATGCGTTATTACGGCAAAGAAGGCCCCCAGTGCAAACTGCCCATCGCGGAAGAGTGCCACGGGATGGAACGTTGCCGTAATGCCGCCCGCGCCCTGCTCTTCGGGCGGGTGCCCCGGGGCGTGGTGTTGTGGCTGGGGCTGGGGCTGATGGTCACCGCCCTGACCATGGGATTCTGGGGGCTTTCCGCCCTAAGCGGCTCAAGTCCCTCTTATGTGCGCGACGTGGGCAGCGCCATCCGCATCCATCGCTAAAAAGCTCAATCTAAAATGCAAAACCGGAGGCCCGCGCCTCCGGTTCTTTTTTGGGCCGCGCCCGCCGCTCAGGCCGCTTCCGGGCCTCTTTATGCGGCCGGACTTCGGTCAACGTCAGCAAACATAGCAAAGAGTTTGATGTCCTCGGCGTACTTCTCAGCCAGGTCGGCGAAGAACTCGGGCAAGCGCTCACCCAACTCGCCCATAAGGGGCAGCATGATCTGGCGGATCTGGGGATGGGCCGCCTTGGAACTGCGCAGGCCCAAAACGTGACGCCATTCGCGCAGGTTTGCGGTCATCACGATCTCGGTCTTGAGGCTGTTGGGCAGCACCGCCCTGGCTTCCTGGGGCTTGGCCCCCCCGGCCAGCAGCTCCAGATAGGCTTCCTCGGCCGAGGCCATGGCCGCCTCCCAGCGGCGGTAGGCCTCGCTGCCCTCGGGCCAGAACATGGGCTTTATCACCGTGATCTGGCTGCCGAAACGATCCTGGGCGTAATTGGCGTAGCGGGTGGACTCCTGGCTGTAGGCAGCCAGGCGGTGGCGCACCAGCTCGTGGGTCACCCCCCGGTCGCACACGAAGCGCACCGAAAGGTTGGCGTGCTCGATGACGCTATGGTGTCCCGAGGCCACAATGCGCTTTACGAACTCCGGGGCCGAGTCGCTGCTGATGAGGTGTTCGGACTTGTAGCAGGTGCGCCCGGCGGCTTCCACCAGGGCCAGCACCTGCTCCCGCTCGGGCAGGAACAGGATCTCATAATAAGGGGCGATGACTTTCACGAATGATACTTCCCTGAAACCGGTGGCCAGGACGTTTTACACAAGTCTGAGCCACCTAAGTGCGAATTGAGATTCGCGCGTTCCTCAGGAAACAACCCGTTAGCTTTATCAAGGCACGGATTATTTCCGAATCCGGCACAGCCAGCCGCAGGCAGACAAGGCGTCCGGGAAGCGAGGACCGGAGCCGTAGCCTATAGCTACGTCGAGGTCCGAGCGCAGCCGGCAACGCAGTATGCCGGTGGCTGTCGCAGCCGGGCGCACGGCCCCTTTTTCAAAATGCCGCCTAAGAGGCCTTCCGCTTGGCCAGGTAATTCTTGGTCTGGGGCGAATCCAGCTTGATGAGCACCTTCTCGGCCACAGGCCACAGGGGGCCCACCGCGCTGTCGGCCTGCTGCACGAACACCCTTTGCAGGAGGGGGTGGCCCTTGAGGGCGTCGGCCAGCTGGCCGATCATCCGCTCCTGCATGGCCTGGGCCTGGGCGGTGAGTGGCAGAGGCTTGGGCGCGTCCTTGGGCTTGGCTGCCGCCGGGACCGGCTTGGCCTTCTTCTTCTCGCCCGGGAAATCCTGCTCCGGATCGGGCATGGTGGGCCGGGTGAAAGTGGGAATCGAAACCATGGTCTTGGGCGGAGCCGCCTCGGCCTTGACCTTGGGGGTCACCGGGGCCATGGAGCTAAGGATCAGCCCCAGGGCCTGCTGCACCACCTCGCCCTGAGCCATGGCCCTTTCCACGGTGGGGTCGTTGAACAGCTTCTCGGCCTGGGCCGCGCCCAGCTTCTGCCCGGCGGGCAGGTCCTTTACCTCGGCCAGGCCCAGGTATTGAGCCCTAAGATCGTTGGCCTGGGAGGCCCTCAGGTCCGCGCTGATCATGCCGTCGCGCAAAACCTTGGCCTCTTCCGGGGTGTAGGGCAAGGGGGCCAGAAGGCCCAACAGCCTCTGGGCCGCCTGCATGCGGGCCACGGGGTCGATGGAGCTTTCGATGACCTCGCGGGCCCTGGCCAAGCGCACGTAGGAATTGAGGTAGAGCCAGTTGGGGTCACGGCTGATCTGCACGGTAAGCTCTTGCAGGGCCTTCATGCCCTGCACCTTGCCGATCTTGACCCCGTCCTCGGAGCTGGTGCCTCCCATGTAGGCCATGATCTCGCGCTGGCTGACCGCGCCTAGTTCCACCGTGACCCGGTAGCCCCGGCTTAGGATGGGCTTCTTGGCGCCCTTTTCACCCCAGGCCACATCGGCGCTCAGGGTGGTGCCCACCTTGGTGCCCGGCAGCAGATAGGCCCCGGTGTCCACCTCGCCCTTGGTGGCCACGGTGACCACGCCGAACACCGGCAGGATCAGGCCGTCCAGGATGTAGGAGCCCGCGGACCAGGGGTTGTTGCCCAGGGTGTTGAGGCTGAACTCGCCGATGGTGATGGTGAGCTGGTCGTTGATGCCCGCCGCCGCCGGTTGGTCCGGGGCGGGCAGGGCCGCGAAAAGCCCGCTACCCACCAGCCCTTGGCGGAGCTGGCCGGTGATGCCGGGCGCGAAGATGTGAATGTTGGGGTCGGGGGTACCGGTGTCCTCTCCGGGCCAGGACCGTTTGTCGATCACCGGGGGCATGACCGCCTTGAGGCCGGCCTTGATCACCGGGCCCGGGGCGGGGGTGGGTGCGTCGGCGGTGGATATGGTGGAGCAACCGGCCCCCAGGGCCAGGCTTGCCAGCAACATCATGTAAGCGACGAAGGCCGCGATGAATCTCACTTGTCCCTCCCGCGCGGGGGTTTTCTCTGGCCAGAGGCTATCGTTAACACCGCTGTATTGTCAAGCTTTACGGGCCGCTTGCCCGGCTTAAAAGGGATGTCCCACCATGGCCCAGGCGGCAAAACCTTCATCGCAGGTGGCCACGTCCAGGCGCAGCACCGCCTTTTGAGCCATGATCCGGAAACCCACGCCCATGTCCCACTTGAGATCCTGCACGAACTCATCGATCTTGTAGTCGTCTGACACCCGGCCCAACTCACCGAAAACCACGAACTGCATCCAGTCGATATCCGCGAATTTCAGCCAACTTATCTCCCCCAGGGGGTTGGAGCGGGCGGTCAGGCGCAACTCGCCGCCATAGTAGATGGCCGCCTTGTCGGCGAAGCGGTTGTAGGGGTAGCCGCGCATGCGGTAGAAGCCGCCCAGGGTGGGCCCGAAAAACGGCGGGGTGCGGTCTTGGATCACCACCTCGTCGCCCACCCGGTCCACGTTCCATGACTCGCTGTAGGCGGTCCACAAATCAAAGGCCAGCACCCGCTGCTTGAACCAGCCGTCCTGGCCCAGGGAGAAGTACTTGCGCAGGTCCAACTCCAGGTTGTTCCAGGAGCCGGAGCTGTCGAACCAGCCGAAGTCATGGGCGATGGTGAAGCTCGAATAGCTGCCGCCGCTGGGGTTGCCGGGGTAGTCCCGGTTGTCGTAGATCAGGCCCAGCTCCAGGCCGTTGGTGCGGAAGGAGTAATCGCCCGAGTCGCCGTCTATGGATTGGGCGCGCTGAAAAAAGCGCAGACGAAGCTGGGACACGCCGGTGTCCAGGGGGTTGTACACCTGGCCGCCGCTGGCCTCGCTGACCAACAGGCCGCCCTTGAGGGTGTAGCGCTGTATGGGCTGGTTACGCCCCGCCCCGATGGGCAGCACGTACTTACCCAACACGTCCACCCAGGTCTGCCAGCCCTTGCCCTCCAGATAGTCGTCCTTGCTGGAGTCGTTGGACCCGGCCTGCTCGCCCCGGTAGGCCGAGTTGCCCTGGGCATAGGCCCGCTGCTTGGTGTAGTGGCCCGCGGAAAAGTCCACGGTCATGAACAGGCGGGGCACCCATGGCGTCTGCACGTCCACCAGGTAGAAGTAGCCCGCGCCGGTGCCGTTGCTGCTGCCCAGGCCCGCGGCGAAAAAGATCATCTGTTCCTGGAGATAGCCCTGCCCGCCTGCGGCGACGCCCCCGGCGAAGTCGTAGGTGTCGCTGTAAAAGGCGTAAGGCAGGGCCAGCCAGCGGGGCTCGGGCTTATCCTGGCCCTCTTCGTAGATCACCCAGGGAGGAGTGGGGTTTATAGCCCAAGCAGGGGCGGCCAGGGCCAGGCACAGCGCCGTCAGGAGCGCACCCAGCCAAAGGGCAGGCTTGATATCTTTTGACAAGGCGGCCTCTTCTTCTAGGTATTCCCCAGACCGATGGTGATGCGCACTTTGCCGCTGGGGGTGGTTTCGATCTTCTCCACCGGTTCGATACGTGGGCGCACTCCCGGCAGAGCCTTTTGCACCGCAGACAAAATAGCCTGCTCTTGCTCAGCGGTCAACGCTTCACGCAGCACCAGGCGCACAACCAGGGAATCCAGGGAAGGCTGCACGATCTGGTACTGGGCGATGGCCGGGTAGTCCTTGAGCAGGTGGGGGAAAAACAGGCCGGTGAGCCGCCCGCCGTCCGGGGTGCGGATGGCGTCCATGACCCGGCCTTCCACCCCGGCCAGGCGGGGCAAGCTGCGCCCGCAGGGGCAGGGCCCCTCCAGCCAGGAGGCCAGGTCGCCCCCTTGGTAGCGGATAAAGGGCTGGGCGTAGTTGTGCAAATCGGTGACCAGAAGCTCGCCCACCTGGCCCTGTGGGGCATCCACCTCCAGGATCACGTTCTCGGCCGAAACGTGCAGTCCCTGGTGGGCCGGGCACTCGCTGGCCATGAGCATGAACTCGCGGCTGCCGTAGGTCTCGAAGGCCGGGCAGCCCAGGCCCTCTTGGATAAGCTCCCGCTGGTGAGGCAGCAGGCGCTCGGCTCCGGTGAGCACACTGACCAAAGGCTTGCGGGGACGCCAGCCCATGTCCAGGGCTAGGCGGGCCAGGGTCTCGGCCCCGGAGGGATAGGCCACCAGGCAGTCCGGGCCGAAGCGGTCGATGACCTCCATGGCCGCCGCAACCTCCTTGGGGCCCAGCATGCGGTAGTAGTCCACGAAGCGCTGGCTTTGCAGCAGGCGGTGCAGGCCCCGCTTGAGGCCCATCTTCCAGCTCAAGGGAGCCAGGTCGCCGCTCCAAAGGTGCACCTGCTTGCGGCCGGGCACGCAGCCCGCCCAGGCGTAGCCCCGGCGGCTCACGGCCATGCGCCACTGGTCGGACATGGGGTTTACCATGAAATGCAAGGGCTGGCCCAGGGTGCCGCCGGTGCTCTTGGCATAGCTGCCCTCGGGCGGGGCGGCGGCCCGGAAGTCCTCGGGCGCGGCTTGGATCATCTGCTTGCTGATTATGGGCAAGGGGCCCAGGTCCCGGGCAGCGGCGATATCCTGGGGAGTGACGCCCTTTTCCTGGAACCAGCGGCGGTAAAAAGGCACCTGCACCACGGCCCAGGACAAGAGCTTGTTCAACTCACCCCAGCGCCAGGCCTCCAGCCGCTCCGGCTCCCAGGTCTGGCTCTGGGCCAGCAGCTCCTCGATCACCGGGGTGGCCTTGCCCTTGGCCCGCTCCAGGGCGGGCTGCACGCGTCGGCTGTAAAAACGGGCGTAAAAGGGCAGGCGCTCCAGAGCGGGGTCAGGGCTGAAGGCGGCGTCGCTTATGGCGCTTCTCCTGGGAAGGGGTTTAGCCCGCATATTTCATGAGGGCCGTGCGTCCGGCTGCGCCAGCCGCCGGCATACGGTGTTGCTGGCTGCGCTTGGGCCTCGACATAGCTTCGGCTACGCCAGCGGCCCTCGCTTGCCAGACGCCTTGTCTACCGGCGGCTGGCTGTGCCGGGCCGAGGTACGATCTGTACCCAGACAATTCAGGTGCTTTTTCATAGCGGCCAAATGAAAAAAGGTACGTTGTTTACTACCGCTCAACCCTCATGAAATGTGCGAGCTAGCGGCGGGAGGCGCGTTTGGCCTCCCGCCGCGGCGGAACTGTTTAGAAAGGTTTGGCCAAGCGGGCGGTGTCTTCCAACTCGCCCTCGATGCGCAGCAGGCGGTTGTACTTGCAGATGCGCTCGCTGCGGCACAGGGAGCCGGTCTTTATCTGCCCGGTGCCCATGGCCACGGCCAGATCGGCAATAAAGGTGTCCTCGGTCTCGCCGGAGCGGTGGCTCACCACCTGGGTGTAGCCGTTGCGCTTGGCCAGGTCGATGCAGGCCAGGGTCTCGGTGACCGAACCGATCTGGTTCAGCTTGATCAAGATGCTGTTGGCGCAGTCCTGCTCGATGCCCTGGGCCAGGCGGTCGGGGTTGGTCACGAACAGGTCGTCGCCCACGATCTGGATCTGGCCGCCCAGGCGCTGGTTCATGCCGGTCCAACCGGTCCAGTCGTCCTCGGCCAGGCCGTCCTCGATGCTGACGATGGGGTACTTGTCCACCCAGCCGGCATAAAGCTCCACCAACTGCTCGGCGCTCATTTCCCCGCCGCCGGACTTGGCGAACACGTACTTCCCGTCCTTGTAGAACTCGCTGGCCGCGCAGTCCAGGGCCAGGGCCACGTCTTCGCCGGGGGTGTAGCCCGCCGTCTCAATGGCCTGGATGATGACCTTGAGCGCCTCTTCGTTGCCCTCCAGGTTGGGGGCGAAGCCGCCCTCGTCGCCCACGCTGGTCACCAGGTTCATGCCGGTGAGCACCTTCTTGAGGTTGTGGAACACCTCCGCGCCCATGCGCAGGGCCTCGGAGAAGCTGTCCGCGCCCACGGGCACGATCATGAACTCCTGGATGTCCACGTTGTTGGGAGCGTGGGAGCCGCCGTTCAAGATATTCATCATGGGCATGGGCAGCAGTCTTGCATAGGCGCCGCCCAGGTAGCGGTACAGGGGAATCAAGAGGGCCTCGGCCGCCGCGCGGGCGGTGGCCATGGACACGCCCAGGATGGCGTTGGCGCCCAGCTTGGACTTGTTGGGAGTGCCGTCCAGGTCGATCATGATGGAGTCGATGAGCACCTGGTCCAGGCCGTCCTGGCCGATCAGTTCCGGCGCGATGATGTCCTCCACGTTGAGGACCGCCTTGCGCACCCCCTTGCCCAGGTAGCGGCTCTTGTCGCCGTCCCTGAGCTCCAGGGCCTCGTGTTCGCCGGTGGAGGCTCCGCTGGGGACCGCGGCGGTGCCCATGGAGCCGTCTTCTAGTATGACGTCGCATTCCACGGTGGGATTACCGCGAGAATCCAGAATTTCGCGTGCGACTATTTGTTCAATGGCTATCATGTGTTATCCCCTCCTCTCGGGATAGGTGGCCTAGGCATTTCTTAAGGTAGCCCCGTGGGCGGCGGGTGTCAAGAAAAGGGAGGCATGGCGGCATCATACGGGAGTGAGAAAATAAGCGAGATAGCCAAATGAACCTCTTGTTGCTGCGCAACCCAGACAGCCTAGCTGTCTGGGCTACCCGTACCTTGTTTCTTTGAAAAAGCCATACGCCGCTAATAATACGACCTATTCAAGGGTGGCGGATATACTGTTGGTGATTTTTCGGTAACTATCGGAGTCTCGTCATAATATAAATACCCGGGTGGCCCAGACAGCTATGCTGTCTGGGCGCCGAAGGCGCAAGAGGTACTAGAGGCAGCGCGCGCCGGCACTATATCCCTGCCAGAGAGTTCGGCATGTCACCACAAAGGCTTTACGATGACCAGGGTCATGCCTATTTTCTGACCTTTTCTTGCTACAAACGCCGTCGCCTTCTGGACGAGGACGCACCCAAAGGAATCGTGGTTTCGGTGCTGGCCTCGCGCCTGACCGTTCAGGAAGGCAAATGCCTGGGTTTCGTGGTGATGCCCGACCATGTGCACGCCCTGGTTTGGTTTCCCGCCCCCGGTGTTCTCAGCGAGTTGGTGAAACATTGGAAGCGGCTTTCCTCTTTCCACATCAAAATAAATTTGCAGGAAAAGCAAAAAGGCTATTCATCTCAGGCAACGCCCGACGATCCTGTTTGGCAACGCAGGTTTTACAGTTTCAACGTGCGGTCGGAAGCCATGGCCCGCGCCAAGCTGCGATACATGCACCACAACCCGGTCAAGGCCGGATTGGTGGAAAGGGCCGAGGAGTGGCGTTTTAGTTCGGCCAGGTACTATCTATTAGGCCAATCCGTAGGGATAGAAATCACACAGCCGCAATAAACCTCTTGTTGCTGCGCAACCCAGACAGCCTAGCTGTCTGGGCCACCCAAACTTTCCCGCCGAACCAGCTGTCACGGGCATTTACGGCGTCGGCCAACGGGTGTAGTAATTCCCCTTGTCGCGGCAACCTCCCTCTTTTAAAAGGCGATCTGCATGGGTTTATTCGCGCGCGTCATCAGCAAATATCTACCCCTGTGGGTGGGCCTGGACATAGCCGTGGCCATCACCGTGGGCTATCTGTTCCCCGCGGTTTCCGTGCTGGAACATCTGGTCCCCTTCCTGGTGTTCTTGATGCTCTACCCCATGATGATCAACCTACGCATCGAGGAGGTGGGCAAGGCCTTCAAGCACCCCAAGATGCTGCTGGCCGCCCTGGTGCTGAACTTCCTGGTAACTCCCCTTCTGGGCTGGGTTTGGGCCCGCCTTTTCTTCAGCAACACCGACTCCTTCCTCACCGCAGGGTTCATCCTAAAGACCCTTATCCCCGGTAGCGGCATGGTGGCCGCCTGGACCGGCTACGCCCGGGGCAAGGTGGGCTCGGCCCTGGTCATCGTAGCGGTGAGCATGCTCCTGTCCCTGGTCATGGTGCCTGTCTGGATGTGGGTTTTGGCCGGGGCCTACGTGGTCATCGAGCCGCTGGTCATCTTCCGGGCCATGGGGATCATCGTGGTGGCCCCCCTGCTGGCCGGGGTGCTCACCCGGCGCTTGATGATCCGCCGCTGGGGCCAGGCCAGGTTCAAGGAGGTGGCCCCGCTGTTTCCGGTGCTCTCCACCTGCGCCATGTTGCCCATGCTGTTCATCATCATCTCTTTCCAGGCGGTGATGATCGTGGACAACTACTGGTGGATGCTCCTGGTGATCGCGGCAATCGCCAGCATGTACTCGGTGCTGTTCTTGCTGTCGGTGGGCTTCGCCAAGGTGACGGGCATGGACTACGGCGACGCCATGGCCATGGGCTACAGCGTCACCGCCAAGGCCCACGCCATCACCATCGGGGTGGCGGCCACCGTTTTCGGCGGCACCCTGGCGGTGCTGCCCGCGGCGGTGGCCCCGGTTATCCAGGTGCCCTTGATGATGGTCATACTCAAGTTGTCGGGGCGGGTGGAGAAGTTCCTGAGCCCCCTGCCCGCCCAGGGGCCCAGGCCCTAGCCCGGCAGCCCGTAGACCCTGACCCCGTCGCGCTCGCCCCGCACGACATCCCCCTTGTTCTCCAGGTAGCGCAGATGGGCCATGGCCTCGCCGGTAGCGAACCACTTCTGGGCCACCGGGAACTCTTCCCAGGTGTCGCAGCGGATGTCCCAGCTCATGCGGGCAGCGGTCTGGTAGGCGTTGTAGGAGCCCGAGGCCAGGATGCCGATTATCTCGGCCAGGCGGTGGTGGTGATGCTCGGCCAGCTCCTTTATGCGCACCTGGCAGTCGGCCACCAGGCTGCGGTGGCCGGGCAGGGTCAGGCGCACCGGCAGATGCGACACCCGCTCCAGGCTGTCCAGGTAGCTGGCCAGGGGGTCGTAGTCGTCCTTCCAACACTGGATGTTGGGAGTGATGTCTCCCAGAATGTGGTCCCCGGCCACCAGGATGCCCCGCTGCTCTTCCCACAGGCAGGTGTGGCCCAGGGTGTGGCCGGGGGTCACCAGGCAGGTGAAGTTGTACTCGCCCACGGTCAGGTGGTCGCCGTCGTTCATCAGACTCAGTTCGGGCACCCACTCGGACGCGTACTTGTAGCCGGGGTGGTTCTCAAGGGCGGCCACCAGCTCCTCGCGGGGAAAGCCGTTGAGCCCGCCGAAGTTGATCATGGGCTCCCAGCCGGTGTGCGCCTCGATGATCTCCGCCTCGGGCCGGTTGAAGAAGATGCGGCTGTTCTTACCGGCCACCTTGGAGGTGAGCGCGAAGTGGTCGGCGTGCAGATGGGTGATGAAAAAATCGGTGCGGTCCAGATCCAGGCCCAGTTCGGCGATGGCCTGGGTCATGGCCTCCTGGCACTCGGGGCGGTTCAGCCCGGTGTCCACGATGAGGTTGCGCGGCTGTCCCAGGATGAAATAGGAGTTGAGGGACTTCAGGGGGCTGCCCGGCAGGGGTATCTGCACGCGGAAGAAATCGGGGGCGACTTGTTCAATCATTGAGGCACTCATTTTCTTTCAGGCAAAAGGTTCCTAATTTTTCATCGCGGCCATGGCGGCCGTTGCATAGTTATATATCCCCACGGCCCGTTCCCCAACCACGGGCTAGTTGATGTTGCGCCCTCCCCGGTCCCAGTATTTCTTGCGCACCTCGCGGCGCAGCACCTTGCCCACCGCGCTGAGCGGCAGCTCGGCCACGAACTCCAGGCGCTTGGGCACCTTGTAGCGGGTGAGGTTCTCCTTGCAAAAGGCGATGAGCTCCTCCTGATCGGCGGTGGCGTCCGGTTTGAGCACCACCACCCCGCACACCGCCTCGCCCCAGTATTCATCGGGCATTCCCACCACCGCCGAGTTTTGTACCGCGGGGTGGGCGTTGAGCACGTTCTCCACCTCCTGGGCATACACATTGAAGCCGCCGGTGATGATCATGTCCTTCTTGCGGTCCACCAGGTAGATGCGCCCCATGGGGTCCATGTAGCCGATGTCGCCGGATTTCCAAAAGCCGTTGTCGCTGAAGTTGGCCTTGGTCTGCTCCGGGTCCTTGTAATAGCCCGCGATGGTGTTGCCGCCGCGAATCCAGATCTCCCCCTCCTGGCCGTTCTCCACCTCCCTGCCGTCCTCGTCGCAGATCATCACCTCCACGCCCGGCACCGCCGAGCCCACCGACTTTAGCACCGCCCGCTGCTCCTCGGTCTCGAAGGCGTGATCGTCGCGGCCCAGCACCGTGGCCGGGGGCCAGCACTCGGTGGAGGCATAGCCCTGCATGAAGACCTTGCCGAACTGGTTGATCAACTCCTCCAGCTTGGCCGGGGAGATGGGCGAGGAGCCGTAGCGGATGGTCCGGAGGCTGCTCAGGTCGTACTTGGCGGGGAGCCCCATGTCCAGCATGCGATAAAGCACCGTGGGCACGGTGTAGATCATGTCCACCTTGCGCTGGGCTATGGTCCGGCACATCAGGTCGATGTCCACCCGGTTCAGGGTGAGCAGCTCGCCTCCCTTGAAATGATTGGGCAGCACCACCGCCCCGGCGGCGTGGGTGATGGGGGTGGAGAGCAGGGTCTTGGGCTGGGTAAAGGGAATCAGCTCAATGTAGTGGATGGGGTTGAGACCGGCGCTGTACATGTTGGCGATGCTGTACATGGTGCATTTGGGCTGGCCGGTGGTGCCGCCGGTGAAGCGCAAAAAGGCCAGGTGCTTGCCCGCGTCCTCGTAGTCGAATTCGTTGTCCGGGTCCTCGCTGGAGGCCTGGGCCACCAGATCCCAGAAGTAGTGCAGCCCAGGCATATCTCGGCCGGGCCGGTCCATGGACACCACTTCGATGCCCCGGCCCCGCAGGTCCTCGTAGTAGTCCTCCACCAGGGGCTCTTCCATGAACACCACCTTGGCCTCGGCCCAGTCGATCTGGTGCAAATGCTCCTGCTTGGAGTCGCGGATGCCCAGCCACAGGGCGGTGGGCTTGGCCTTGGCCATCCACAGGTGGAAGATGCCCATGTTGTCGTTTTCCAGCAGGGTGGCGTAGCTGTCGCCCTCGCCCAGGCCGAATTTGTCCTCCAGCACGTGGCAGATACGGTTGGTCAACTCGTGCAGTTGGCCAAAGGAAAAACCGCGCTCTCGCTCCACGTTGTACAGGGCCGGAGCGTCCCAGTAGCGGCGGGCGGTTTGTTTCATCAATCTGCTTACATTTATGAGCATTATGGTCACCCCATGAATTTCAGTCGGCCGACGGACGGGCTTGTCTTCCCAAAAGCGGCCCTGAAGTCAGGACTTTTTCAGTTTAAGGGGATCAGGCTTCGCCGGGCGAAACCATCTCCTCGATTATCTCGCGCACGGTTTTGACCTCGCGCACCAGCCCGGCCACCTGCCCGGCGGCCAGGGTGTAGGCCTCAAGGTCGCCGTGCAGCCAGGCCTTGCCTATGTTCTGCCGGGGGATGGAGGCGGCCAGTTCACCGCTTTGGTCCTGGCGTATGCGCCGGGCCAGGTCCGTGGGCAGCACTCGCACCAGAATGCGCCCGGTGCGCCCCACCAGGATGGTGTCGTCGGTGCGCGCCCGGCAGATGCCCTCCTTGTAGCTTTGGTGGGCTATGCACTCGGTGGAGGCGATGAAACGGGTGCCCACCTGCACCCCCTGGGCCCCCAGGGCCAGGGCGGCGCGATAGCCGCGCGAGTCCCCGATGCCCCCGGCCGCCACCACCGGCAGGCTCACCGCATCGGCCACCGCCGGAACCAGCACCATGGTGGAGACCGCGTCAGGCCCCTGGATGCCGCCGGACTCGCCGCCCTCGGCGATCACCGCGTCCACTCCCGCGGCCTGGGCCTTCACAGCCTTGCCCACGCTGGGGCAAACGTGGAGCACCTTCACCCCATGGGGCCGCAGTTGCTCCACCAGCGGACCGGGGTCGCCCGCGCTGGTGGTGATGGCTTTCAGGCCCATTTCCACCATCACCTGGGCCATCTCGGCGCAGCGGGGGTTGAGCACGGTCAGGTTGGCCCCGAACGGCTTGTCGGTGAGGGCGCGGACCTGCTCTATCTGGCGGCGCAGCTCCTCGGCGTCGTCCTGAAATGCCGAGCCCAGGACGCCGAAGCCCCCGGCCTGGGAAACCGCCGCCACCATCTCCGGGTTGCAGATAACCCCCATGGCCCCTTGGATCACCGGGTACTTGGTTCCCAACATTTGCGCAATGACCGTCACGACGCCTCCTTCCAGGTTTTATCCGTGGTTCGCCTCGGCGAAGCATCGCCTAGAACAGGGCGTAGCCGCCGTTGACGCTGAGCGTCTGGCCGGTGACCCATCCCGCCCGTTCGGAGCACAGGAAGCAGATGGCGTCGGCCGCGTCCTGGGGCTTGCCGAAACGGCGGATAAGGTAGACCGACATGAAGCTCTTTTGCAGTTGCTCCAGGGAGATTCCCTTGCGCTCGGCGATCTGCTGCTGGTACTTGCGCCCGCCGGGGGTGTCCATGGCCGAAAGGGCCACGCAGTTCACCCGGATAAGATGGCGTCCCAGCTCCCGGGCCAGGGACTTGCTGAAGGCGATGACCCCGCCCTTGGCCGCCGAGTACACCGGGTTGTTCACCTCGCCCACCCGGCCCGCGTCGGACACCACGTAGACGATGGAACCGCCCTGGTTGGCGATCATGCCGTCCAGCACCGCCTTGGTGGAATACAGCGGCCCCATGAGGTTCAGGTTCAGGGCGAAGTCCCAATCCTCCTTGCCCGATTTCTGGAAGGGCTTGCGCTCGCCCCGGCCGGGGATGTGCACCAGGATGTCGATGTTGCCCATCTGCTCCATGGCCTGCTTTACGGCCTGTTCCACCTGGTCCTGCTGGGTCACGTCCACCTGGAACCACAGGGCCTCGCCGCCCATGGCCTTGACCTTGTCCGCCGTCTCCTTGACCTTCTCCGCATTGATGTCGGCCAGGGCCAGCTTGGCCCCTTCGGCGGCCAGCATCTGGGCCACCAGTTCTCCGATTCCCTCGCCGCCGCCGTTGATGAATACGTTTTTACCGCTAACTCCCAGATCCATTTTTCCCCTCCTTAAATTTCAACATGAGCACCTTGTGGCGCAACGGACGCCCGGCCTAAACGAAAGCCGAAACGCCCAAAATTTCCCGCCCCAACAAGAGTTTTTGTATTTCCGTGGTCCCCTCGGCCATGGTCAGGTGGCGCACGTCGCGGAAGTAGCGCTCCACAGGGAACTCGGCGGTGTAGCCGTAGCCGCCGTGCACCTGGATGGCCTTGTTGCACACCTCCACCATGGCCTCGGTGGCGTAGAGCTTGGCAAAGGAGGCCTCGCGGCGGCAGTCCACCCCCCGGTCCAGCAGGGAGGCGGCCCGGAAGCCCAGCATGCGCGCGATGTCCACCTTCAAGGCCATCTGCACGATCATTTCCTGCACCAGTTGGAAATTGGCGATGGCCTTGCCGAACTGCACCCGCTCCTGGGCATAGCGGATGGACGCCTCCAGGGCGGCCTGGCCCAGGCCCACCACCGCGAAGGTGACGTTGACCCGCCCCGCGTTGAGCCCGCTCAGGGCGATGCGCTGGCCCTCGCCCTCCTGTCCCAAACGGTTGGCCGCGGGCACCCGGCAATCCACGAAAGCCAGCTCCGAGAGCGGCGAGGCGTGCATGCCCATCTTGCGGATGTCGCGGGCCTCGTAATCGGACTCGCTCTTGTGCACCAAAAAGGCGGTGAGCCCCTTGCCGTCCTTTACCTTGGCGTAGACCAGCACCAGGTCGGCCAGGCTGCCGCCGGTGATCAGGGTCTTGGTGCCGTTGAGCACGTAGAAGTCGCCGTCGCGCTGGGCCTTGGTTTCCAGGGCGCGCGTGTCCGAGCCCACGTTGGGCTCGGTGAGGGCGAAGCAGGCCAGCTCGTCCATGGCCATGAGCCGGGGCAAAAACTTCTCCTGCTGTTCGGGGCTGCCCACCCTGGCGATGAGCTTGGTGGCCAGGGCCGAGGAGGTGACCAGGGTGCGCAACGAGGCCCAGGCGCGGCTTAGCTCCTCCACCATGACCCCGTAGGTGAGGTAGTCCAGGCCCAGGCCGCCCTGGTCTTCGGGCACCAGGCCGCTGGCATAGCCGTAGTCTTCCAGCTTCTTGATGATGTCCTTGGTTATGTGCTTGCGCTCGGTCTCGTATTCCTCCACCAAGGGGGATATCTCCTTGGCCAGGAATTTACGCACGCTGTCTTTTATGATCCGCTGTTCTTCATTCAGTTCAATTTCCATATAGCAATCACCTCAGCTTTTGCATTTCCCATTTCAGCTTCAAATGATCTTTTGCTCCCGCAGGGAGGCTATTTCCAGCGGCTGGATTCCCTGGGCCAGGAGCCATTTTTCGGTGTCGCGGCCCTGGGGCATCTCCGGGTCCGCGCCCTGGGCCTGGCCGCCCAGGCCGGGAAGCGGCAGGCGGGGCATGGCGGCCAGGGCGTCCCCTCCTTCGGTGGCCGGGCGGAAGAAGCCGCGAGCCAATAGCTGGGGATCGGCGGCCCAGTCCTCCAGGCCGTGCACCGGGGCTGCGGGGACGTCGGCGGCTCTGAGCAACTCCAGCCACTGGGCCCGGTCGCGCTTCTTGAAGGCCTCCTCCAGCAGGGGCCTGATGCGCCCGGCCTCGCGGTTGCGGGCGTCCCAGCCTTGCAGCTCCGGGTCGTGGGCCAACTCGGGCAGGCCCGCCACCTGGCAGAAATTGACCCAGAAGTGGTCTTCCACGATGCCCAGGGTCAAAAACTTGCGGTCGCGGGTTTCAAAGACCTCGTAGGGCCCGCGCCTCATGAACTCCTCTTTGCCTGGGCGGCCCCGTTGCAGAAAGTCCAAGTAGCGGGGCATCACCAGCATGCCCGCGCTCTCGGTTAGCGAAATATCCAGGAAGCGGGCCGCGGAGTCCGGGCCGCGTCCCACCAGGGCGGCCAGGATGGCGCCCACCCCAAACAGCGCCCCCACGAGGTCTGAGTATTGCGGGCCGTAGGGGTATTCCGGCTTGCCCGAGGCGGGCTCCCCGGAAATGGCCAGCAGCCCGGCCACGCCCATGTGGTTGATGTCGTGGGCCGGCAGCCCGGCATAGGGCCCGCTTTGGCCGTAGCCCGAGAGAGAGCAGTAGATGACGGAGCGGTTGGCCCGGGCCACGGAGGCGAAGTCCACCCCCAGGCGGGCGGCCACGCCGGGACGGAAGCCCTCCACCACCACGTCGCACTCCTGGGCCAGGGCCAGGAATATCTCGCGGCCGCGCCCGCTCTTCAGGTCCAGGCTCAGGAGCTCTTTTTGGGCATTAAGGTATTCAAAGGTGCCCGGCGCCATCTGGCGCATCAGGTCGCCGCTCTTGGGGTTCTCCACCTTGAGCACCGTGGCCCCCATGGTGGCCAGGAGCATGGTGCAATAGGGGCCGGGCAGCAGGGCGGTCAGGTCCAAGACCTTGATTTGCGCGAGGGGAGTGAAGGCTTTCAAAACGTTGTTCCTTGAATTATGCGGGTTCCCGTGTTGCGGCAGGCGGGGCGCGCCTAATTTTCAGGCGACGCAAGGCGGGGCTGCCCTTTGGTCCCCCCGAACAAATAGATGCCCTCGGTGTCGAACTTGGACTGCTTAAGGAAGCGCTCCAGCACGTTTTCGATGTGCTCCCTCACCATGCTTTCCACCAGGTGAACGTCCTTGCGCCGGAAGGCTTGCAAGATTTGCTCGTGCTCTTCTATGGAAGAGGGAATGGTGGCGCTGTTTTTGTAGTACTGGCTGGCCAGCCACAGCCAGAGGGTGGATTTCACGATGGAGCGCACCGCCCGGTGCAGGGCCTTGTTGTCCGCCACCTGGAGGAACACCCGGTGGAAGGCGAAGTTCAACTCGGCGCACTTGGCGAAATTACCCTCGGAAAAAGCCTGCTGAATTTCGCGGTTTATGCCGTCCAACTCGTCGATTTGCTTTTTGGTGATCCTGGCGGCGGCCAGCCTGGCGGCCAGACTCTCCAGGGAGGCCAGCACCGGGATGTTGTCCACCAGGTCCTCGCGGGTGAGGTTGCGCACGTGCTTTTTCTTGTATGCATCCACCACCACCAGGCCGTCCGCCTCCAAAAGGCGGATCGCCTCCCTGATGGGGGCGCGGCTCACCCCGAAATCCTTTTGCAGTTCCTGCTCCACCAGGCGGCAGCCCGGCTCCAAGGCACCGGAAGTTATGGCATTGGAAAGACTGATATAAATCTGGTCTACCATGGACTTGGGCTTAGGAAACTCCGCCATCGGCCGTCCTTTCCTCGAATTTTCAAATGATGCTGTTCATGATGTGATGGGCCAATATATGTTGATTGTCGACAACCAGTCAAGGTCATTTTGCCCCTCGTTCAGCCGGGAATTGATCGGCGCGGACCGGCCCGGCGGCACCTGGCGGAGCGTCCCGCTTGCCGGTTCCGGTGCGCCTGCAGCCTTGACAACAATCGGCCCCAAATAATAGTATTAACGTAATACGTGAAGGTGTAACGCATTGAGTAACGAGCAAAACATCAAATCAGTGGTCAAGGGGTTCGCCCTTTTGGAGCTGTTGGTACGTTCGGCCGACCCCCTCACCCTCACCGAAATCGCCAACGACCTGGGGCATACCAAGACCACCGCCCAGCGGCTCATCAACACCCTCCTGGGCTTGGGCTACCTCAAGAGAATCGAAGGCAAGCGCTACGTTCCGGGCAACAAAGTGTTGTCCCTGAGCTTCCAGCTTTTGCAGAAGGACAACCTTTACAAGCAGGCCCAGTCCCATCTGGAAAAAATTTCCGACCAACTGGGCTACAGCGTCACCCTGAGCGTCATCGAGGGCAACGAGATATTGGTGATTTACCGCAAGGAAAGAGCCAGGTATCTCCCCTACGCCATCTACACCGGCTCCAAGCTCCCGCCCCATTGCTCGGCTACCGGAAAAGTACTATTGTCCAGCCTGCCCGAGGACAAGCTGGATGATTTCTTGGACAGCATCGTGCTGACCAAGGTGACCCCCAAGACCATCACCGACCCAAAGGCCCTCATCCAAGAATTCGCTAGGATCAGAAAAAGGGGCTATTCGATCTCCAACCAGGAATTTTCCCTGGACCTGTATTCCATCGGCATCCCCTTAATCGACGGGCGGGGCAAGGTCGCCGCCGCGGCCGGGCTGTCCGTGCCCATCAAGGACAGGGGCAACAAGGGCAAGCTCAACGCCTCCATGGCGGCTTTTTTCGAAGTAGGCCTGCAGATATCCCAAGGGCTCGGTTACGAGGGCCCGTACCCTAAAATTACCCAATAGAAACCAGGAGAGTTGCCGCAACCAAACCCGAAAATAATGCAAAATTTTTACTAATTTATATTTTAATCATATTAATAATCATATAGCCGACACCAGCGTGAAGCTCAGGGGTTTTTGAAAGAACTCAAGGTATCGACCTGTCAGGTCCCGCAATAGGAGGCACGGCGCTGCGAATATCCGCGCAGGAATCGTTCCGGCATGGCGGCCGGCGTCCAGTGTCGTGTTGTCAATAATCAGGAGGTAGAGGATATGTTTTTACCAAAGTTGAAAAAGATTTTATTGCTTTCACTGATGGCGGCGTTGGTTGCCTTCATCGCCGCACCGGGGGCGAGCGCCTCCGAGGCGAAACTCCCCAAGTCCATGGTGTGGAGCTGCTATGACGTAGGAGCCTCCGGCTACATGCAGGCCTCGGCCATCGCCGACGCCTTTTCCAGAAAGTTCGGCACCAGAATAAGGCTGCTTCCCTCGGGAACCTCCATCGGCCGCATGATGCCCTTGGCCGCCAACCGGGTGGCTTGCGGCTTCCTGGCCAGCGAGGTGTATTTCGCGGCTGAGGGCCTCTACGACTTCGCCACCGTGCAGTGGGGCCCCCAGGATCTCCGCCTGGTTCTGGCCCATCCCTCTTCAATCGCCGTGGCCACCACGAAAGAGTCCGGCATCAAGCTGGTCAAGGACCTCAAGGGCAAGCGCATCACCTACGTCCCCGGCGCGCCCACCCTCAACGTCAAGATGACCGCCTTCCTGGCCTTCGGCGGGCTCACCTGGAACGACGTCAAAAAGGTGGAGTTCCCCAGCTACGGCGCCGCCTGCCGCGGCCTGATCGAAGGCAAGACCGACGCCGCAGTGGTGATCACCAGCGCCTCGCTCATGTACGAGTTGGAGACCTCGCCCCGGGGCCTGCACTGGCTGCCTTTCCCTCCGGACGACAAGGACGGTTGGAAGCGCATGGTCAAACTGGCCCCCTACCTCACCCCCTTCCAGGAGACCATTGGCGCGGGCATAACCCCGGACAAGCCCATCTGGTTGCCCGCTTACCGCTATCCCCAGATCACGGTGTACGCGGACAAGGACCCAGACTGGGTCTACAACATGGCCAAGGCCATGGACGAGACCTTTGACCTGTACAAGGGCGCACACAAGGTGATGCCACTGTGGGCCATCAAGGACTCCGGCGTGCCCCCGGCGGACGCCCCCTTCCACGAGGGCGCCATCCGCTACCTCAAGGAAAAGGGCGTGTGGACCGCCGAAGCCCAGGCCTGGAACGACGAGCGCGTGGCTCATATGAAGAAGCTTCAGGCCGCCTGGGAAAAGGCCCTGGAGGAAAAGACAGCCAAGAAAATCAAGGAAAAGAAGTTCGAGGAGTTCTGGCTCAAGATAAGGGCCGAGGCTCTGGCCAAGTAACATCACCTCCCCGCCGGACGGTGCCGCACCTGTGCCGCCCGGCGGGGATTCGTCATCCCCTCAGGGCGAGCCTGGGCCCAACGCTGCCACCCCAGTCGCTGGGCATGTTTCCAGGCCGCCTCCGGTTCGCGCCGTGAAGCCAACCGCCTTATACCCTCCCGTCCCAGGCCCTCAACGCGCCGTGTCCCGGCCTTTCCTCGCCGGCAGACAACAAGCCCAACTTGGCCATGACGACCAATTGCCGGCTGCAAGGAAGCAGTTGGCCACCCATATCCATTTGTTCACAACGGGCAAGTATCCTGCCCGCCAAAGAGCGATTTTAAAGGCCGTTTCCAAACGGCATAATTTTATTAATTATCTGTTATTTGTATTTAATTACCAGTAGTTGTAATACGCCTTACTCCAGTAAATCAATATTATGAAGGGCCAAACAACAAATATATTTGGCGGGCCGATTTCGCGCTTGACAAACAAAAACCCGCCTAAGTAGACTGTCGACAACATACCGTAGATAGAGTTTTGCCGACGTAATGCATCGTTTCGAATGCTCACCAATGATCTAAAACAGCACGTTGGATTTAATCGTGGGCCGGAGGCGGCTTCCATCGCCCCCACTGCGCGTCACCGGGCAAAACCAGCAATACCTATCGAGCGGTCGCGGTTGAGAGCGTTCACTTTTGATGCATATACGCAGGGGAGCAATACCGTGTGGCGCCAACTAAAATTCAGGGTTCCCGATGTAGTTCATTTTGGCATCGACACCGTCAAGCAACTGGGTGAGGAAGCCAAGCGCCTGGGGGCGGGCAAGGTCATGGTCCTGTGCGACGCGGGAGTGGCCAAAGCCGGGGTGGCCCAGCAAATCTACGACGTCCTAGAGGGTGCGGGGCTGTCCTACCAGTCCTTTGAGGAGGTGGAACCCGAGCCTTCCATAGAGACCCTGAACCGGGCCGCGGACATAGCCCGGGCGGGCGACTTCGACGTGTTCGTGGGCTTGGGCGGCGGCAGCTCCATGGACATGGCCAAGGTGGTTTCGGCCATGATGACCAACCAGGGCTCGGTGCAAAACTTCTTTGGCGTGGACCAAATCCCCAAGCGTGGAAAGCCCACCATCATGGTGACCACCACCTCCGGCACCGGCTCCGAGGTCACCCGCATGGCGGTGTTCACCGACAAACAGGCCAACCTCAAAAAGGTGGTTGCCGCGCAAAACATTTTGGCCGACGTGGCCATCGTGGACCCCCGCCTCACCCTGAGCCTGCCCCAGTCGGTCACCGCCGACACCGGCATCGACGCCCTGATTCACGGCATCGAAGCCTATATCGCGGTCAACGCTTCCCCCCTGACCGACGACCTGGCCCTTAAATCCATCGCCCAGGTCTACAGCAACCTGGGAACCGCCTTTGCCGCTCCCGGTAACCTTCAGGCCCGCTACAACATGTCCATGGGCAGCTTCCTGGCGGGCATCGTCCTGAACAACGCGGGGGCCGGCGCGGTGCACGCCCTGGCCTACCCCTTGGGCGCCGAGTACCACCTGGCCCACGGCAAGTCCATGACCGTGGTCCTGTGCGAAACCCTGCGCCTGGAGTCCCTGGCCTGCATGGACAAATTCGCCAACATGGCCCAGGCCATGGGGGTGGACACCAAGGACATGACCCAGTGGGAGGCCAGAGACGCTGCCTTGGACGCCATCGAGCAACTTATGAAGGCCGTCAGGCTGCCCACCACCCTCTCCGACATCAAGGCCGACAAGTCCCTGGTGCCCCAATGGTCGGTGGCGGCTCACGGAGAGCGCCGTTTGTTGGGCAACACTCCCAGGGACTTGACTCTGCAGGACGTTGAAGAAATTTTCTACGCGGCTTTCTAGGCAGCCCATGGGGTGAGCCCTGCGGGCTTGCCTCGTGGCGTCTCCGGCCATGTCGGCCGGGCGGCGGGATTGGCAACGCGGCATGCCTTGCGAGCATCGTACGGGGATTATCGCCTTGTTTGACGGGGACTGAGCGGAGCCGGGCCTCGCCACGATCGGCCCTCCTCCCGAGATCAATGGATTTTCATGCCAATGGGCATTCAACAACTGCGAGCAATCAACAGCTTGCCATCGGCTAGAGGGAAAAATGAGACTTCTTGAACACGAAGCCAAGCAAATCCTGAAAAAGCACTCCATCCCCGTGCCTGCGGGGGAGGCTTTCTCCGCGGGCCAGAAACTTACCTTCTCCCCCCCGGCAGTGCTCAAAGCACAGATACCCATGGGCGGGCGGGGCAAGGCGGGCGGCATCCTGACGGCCCAAACGCCCCAGGAGATGCGGGAGCATTTCGAGCATCTGCTGGCCACGCCCATCCGCGACTACACCGCCACCAAGATACTCATCGAGGAACCCATCGAGTTGCGCCAGGAATTCTACCTGGCCATCACCTACGACACCGCGGCCAAGCTGCCGGTGGCCATCTTCTCGCCCCAAGGCGGGGTGGACATAGAGGCCCTGGCCAAAGAGGAGCCCGGCGCGGTGGTGCAGATGCACTTTTCGCCGCTGAGGCGCTTCCCGTCCTTCCTGGGCAGGGAGTTGGTTTCCCGGGCCGGAGTCACCGGCAAGCTGCTCATTCAACTGGGCGCGCTGTTCGCGCGTCTGGCCGACGTTTTCCTGGACTGCGACGCCACCTTGGCTGAGATCAACCCCCTGGGTCTGAGCACCGACGGCCGCTTGGTGGCCTTGGATTGCCACCTGGACATGGATGACGACGCCCTGCCCCGCCAGCCCGAAATCGCGCCCATCGAAAAAGAGCAGGGACGCTTCTCCGGCGGCCGCGAGGTCAGCGACTTCGAGCGCCGGGCCCAGGAGATCGACAGCATGGATCACCGTGGGGTGGCCGGACGGGTCATAGAGTTTCCCGGCAACCTGGGCCTGATCATCGGCGGCGGCGGGGCATCCCTCACCGCCTTTGATGCGGTGCGCCAGCACGGCGGGCAACCGGCCAACTACTGCGAGATCGGGGGCAACCCCTCGGTATTCAAGGTCACCGAGCTGACCAAGCACATCCTGTCCAAGCCGGGCGTTAAAAAGATCGCGGTGATCATGAACGTGGTCAGCAACACCCGGGTGGACCTGGTGGCCCGGGGGGTGATCAAGGGGATCCTGGAGAGCGGCCGAGACCCCGCCAAAACCGTGGCGGTGTTCCGGGTGCCGGGCGCTTGGGAAGAAGAAGGGTTCCGGCTCTTGGACAAATATGGCGTGCCCTATTGCGACCGCACGGTCTCCATCGACCAGGCGGCCGGCAGAGCAGTGTCGTCGGCCTCGGTTAATTGATGAGCAACTAGAGAGTAGATGCAATGGCGATTTTAGCGAACAGCGACACGAAGGTAATGGTGCAGGGCATCACCGGCCGAGAAGCCGCCTCTTTCACCAAGGACATGCAGGAATACGGCACCAAGGTCGTCACCGGGGTCACGCCGGGCAAGAAGGGCCAGAGCGTGTACTCGGTGCCGGTCTTCGACACCGTGGCCCAGGCCATGGCTCACGAGGCGGCGGATGCGGCGATCATCTCGGTGCCTCCCTTGATGGTCAAGGAGGCCGCCCTGGAGTCCTTGATGAACGGCATCAAGCTGCTGGTCATCGTCACCGAACGGGTGCCCCGCCGGGACACGGTGGAGCTTTTGGAGCTGGCCCGCCAGGAGGGGGCCACGGTGATAGGCCCCAACACCCTGGGCCTGATTTCGCCGGGCATCGTAAAGCTGGGCATGGCCGGAGGGCCGTTGGAGGACGTGAAAAAGGCCTACATGCCGGGCAAGGTGGGCATCGCCTCGCGCTCCGGCGGCATGACCACCGAGATAGCCAACCTGCTCACCACCAACGGCATCGGCCAGAGCACCTGCATCAGCGTGGGCGGCGATCCGGTGGTGGGCTCCAACTTCCTGGACCTGGCCGAGCGCTTCAACCAGGACCCTGACACCGAAGCCATGGTCATCTTCAGCGAGCCGGGCGGGGTCATCGAGGAAAAACTGGCCCAATGGGTCATCGACAACCAGGTGAGCATGCCCATCGTCGCCTTCATCGCCGGGCGCTTCGTGGACGACATGCCCGGCATGCGCTTCGGCCACGCGGCCACCATCGTGGAGGGCGAAAAGGGCAGCACCAAATCCAAGATCAAGGTGCTGGAAAGCTCGGGCATCAAGGTGGCCCACGCCTTTTCCGACATCGTGACCATCCTCAGGGATGTGCTGTGAGGAATCCGTAATGCAACTGAACCCCACGGAACAAAAGATCTACCAGCGGGTCAAGGAAGTCCTGGCCGACGAGCCGGTGGCCAGCGTGGACCATGTGGAAAGAATGGTCACCTGGAGCCAAAAGCTGAGCCAGGGTCTGGAACCCGATCCGGAGGTTTTGGTGGCCGGAGCCCTGGTGCATGACATCGGGGTGGTGCTGGACCGTCCCAAGCATTTCGAAGCCGGCATCCCCCTGGCCAGGGAGGTGTTGCGGGAGGCGGGCCTTTCAGAGGACAAAATCGAGCCTGCCCTGCACGTGATGCAGGCCCACAGCCGCTACGGCGGGCCGGAGCCCCAAACCCTGGAGGCCAAGATAGGCCAGGACGCCGACGCCCTGGAATACCTGGGAGCCATCGGTGTGGTGCGCCTGGTGGTGCGCGGGCTAAAGGACGGCTCCTTTGACGGCAAGATAAGCAAGTTCCCGGATTTCATGCGCAGCATCATTGCCAAGGTGGACGATACCTTCCACACCGAGAAGGCGGAAGAATTGGGGCGGGAGCGCCTGGAGTTCATGCGCCGCTTTAATGAGCGCATCGAGCAAGAAATCAAGGGCGAGGTCTGAGGCATGAACTTTCCCCTCATGAGAACCGCCCTGTTCGTGCCCGGCACCCGGCCCGACCGGGTGGACAAGGCCATGGCCACCCAGGCCGACACGGTGATCATCGACCTGGAAGACGCCGTGCCGCCGGAGCAAAAGCCCCAGGCCCGCCAGGTGGTGCGCGACAAGCTGGCCGAATATCCCGGCCAAAGAATAATGGTGCGTTGCAACTCGCGGGGCACCGCCTTTTTCGAAGACGACCTCCAGGCCCTGGCTGGCAACAAGCTCGGCACCCTTTTCGTGCCCAAGGTGGAGACGAGGCGCGATATAGACGCCGTCAACGACGCCCTGCTGAAGCTTGAAAAGGCCGGCGGCCTGCCCGAATTCTCAGTCAACCTGCTGTGCCTGATCGAGACCGCCCTGGCCTTGGAAAACGCCTTTGCCATCACCAGCCAGGCGGCCGAATTGCCGCGGGCCTGCATGGTCGCCTTCGGGGCCGCAGACTACGCCACCGACATGGGCATCGCCCTCAGCGCTCACGGCCGGGAGCTGTACTTCCCCCGCTACAAGATAAGCAACGCCAGCCACGCGGCGGGTTTGCCCGGCCCCATCGACACCCCCTACATGTACGACCTCCAGGATCTGGACACCTGCCGGTCCGATGCGCGGCGGGCTTGGGAGTTGGGCTTTACCGGCAAGTTGTGCATCCATCCCAACCAGATCGACATCTGCAACCAGGTTTTCTCACCCGCCCAGGCAGAGCTGGCCTTTGCCCAAAAAGTGATCGAGGCCTTTGAGCAAACCAGGGAATTGGGGCAAGGGGTGCTGCAAGTGAACGGCAAATTCAGGTTCATCCGGATCTTGGGTACCTGGATGAGTTGCAATGAAGTGGACAATCAGGTTTTCCTCTTTGATGTTAGCTATTTTCATCGAGGAGGAGCCCCATCATGTCCACAAGTCTCTTGTATCATGGCTTCGGGGTGCGAGG
>JAHIND010000001.1 GCA_018896025.1 Pseudomonadota bacterium | reverse complement strand
CGGCTATCGCCCTCAATTCTACTTCCGGACCACTGACGTGACCGGAGTGGTGGACTTGCCCGAGGGTGTGGAGATGGTGATGCCGGGTGACAACGTGGCCATCGAGGCCAACCTGATCACCCCGATCGCCATGGAAAAAGAGCTTCGCTTCGCCATCCGTGAAGGCGGTCGTACCGTCGGCGCGGGCGTGGTCAGCGAAATCATCGAGTAGGGAGACTTTCAGTCCGCCGCTAGGGCGCGCGAGATAGAGTTAGCCGAGGAGTTGGCCTCATGATCCAGAACCAGAAGATCCGCATTAGGCTCAAGGCCTATGATCACAAGCTGTTGGACCAGTCCGCAGCCGAGATCGTGGAGACCGCGCGCCGCACCGGGGCCAAGGTGGCCGGGCCTATCCCGCTGCCCACGGTGATAAACAAGTTCTGCGTACTGCGTTCCCCGCACATCGACAAGAAGAGCCGGGAGCAGTTCGAGATCCGCACCCACAAGCGCCTGCTTGATATCTTGGAGCCCACCCAGCAAACGGTGGATGCCTTGATGAAGCTGGACTTGAGCGCCGGTGTGGATGTGGAAATCAAGCTGTAAGCGTCGCGAGGCGACTCATGCTCAAGGGACTTATAGGAAAAAAGATCGGGATGACCCGCCTGTTCCTCAACGAGGGAAAAGCGGTTCCCGTAACGGTGCTCCAGGTGGGCCCCTGCACTGTGGTGCAGGTTAAAACCTCGGACAAAGAGCACTACAACGCCCTGCAACTGGGCTTTGGCGAGAAAAAGGCCAGCCGGGCTAACAAGCCCGCCAGCGGCCACTTTGCCAAGGCCGGGGTTGACCCCAAGGCGGTGCTCAAAGAGTTCAAGGTGGATGACACCGCCGAATTTGAGGTGGGCCAGGAAATCACCGCGGCGATGTTCGCCCGCGGCGAGAAGGTCAATGTGACCGGGCGCACCAAAGGACGTGGTTTCACCGGTGTAGTCAAGCGCCACGGCTTCAGCGGCGGTCGTAAGACTCACGGTTGCACCACCCACGACTTGCCCGGCTCCATCGGCCAAAGCGCCGATCCCGCCCGGGTGGTCAAAGGACGTCGCATGCCAGGCCACTACGGTTACGAGCGCATGCAGGCTCGCAATCTCAGTGTGGTGGATGTTCGCCCCGAGGACAACCTGGTCTTGGTCAAGGGCGCAGTGCCCGGGGCCAGGGGCGGTATCGTCTTCATCGAAAAGGCTTAAGCACTCTTAGGTGATCAAGATGCCTACGTTGGATGTACTAGACCGAAATAACCAAAAGGTCGGCCAGGTCGAGCTGTCCGAGGCCGTCTTTGGGGCCGAGGTCAAACCGCACCTGCTGCATGAGGTGGTGGTGTGGCAGCTGGCAAAGCGCCGCGCCGGAACCGCCTGCACCAAAATCCGCAAGGAGGTTCGCGGCGGTGGCCGCAAACCCTGGCGGCAAAAAGGCACCGGTCGCGCCCGCTCGGGCAGCCGGCGCAGCCCCCTGTGGCGTGGCGGCGGCACCACCTTTGGGCCCAAGCCCCGCGACTACAACTACAACGTGCCCAAGAAGGTCAAAAAGGCCGCTCTGCGTTCGGCTCTCTCCAGCAAGCTGGGTGAGGAAAAGCTGACCGTGCTGAGAGGCTTCGACCTGGAGTCCATCAAGACCAAGGACTTTGTGGCCGTGCTGAGCAACCTGACCGCCGGCGATTGCCTGGTGGTCATCCCCTCCGCCGACGAGATGGTGGAGAAGAGCGGGCGCAACGTGCCCCGGGTGAAGGTGCTCAGGGCCGAGGGGCTCAACGTCTACGACATCCTCAAACACGACCGGCTCTTGCTCCTAGAGGGCGCGGTGGCCGGCATTGAGGAGGCCCTGTCGTGAAAAATTTGAGAGAAGTGATTCGTCGGCCTCTGGTCACCGAAAAAGGGACCATTGTGAAGGAGTTGGGCAACCAGCTTTTATTCGAGGTCGATAAACGGGCCACCAAGGTGGAAATTCGCCAGGCGGTGGAGAAGCTCTTCGAGGTCAAGGTGCTCAAGGTGCGTACCACCAATTGCACCGGTAAAAACAAGCGCATGGGCAAGATCTTGGGCCGGCGCAGCGACTGGAAGAAGGCCTACGTCACCCTGGCCCCGGGCCACAGCGTGGAGTTCTTCGAGGGGGCGTAAGAGCCCGTCAGCCGAGAGAGGACCTGGACCATGGCCATTAAGAAATACAAACCGACTTCGCCGGGGCGGCGCTTTAGGACCTACCTGGAGCGTGAGGAAATCACCCGGACCGAACCGGAAAAGAGCTTGTTGGAGCCCATCCAAAAAACCGGTGGGCGCAACAACTACGGGCGGGTTACCTCCCGTCACCGGGGCGGCGGGCACAAGCGGCGTTATCGGCGCATCGACTTTAAGCGGGACAAGTTCGGCGTGCCGGCCAAGGTGGCCAGCATCGAATACGATCCCAACCGCAGCTCCAACATCGCCCTGCTGCACTACCTGGACGGCGAGAAGCGCTACATCCTGGCCCCCAAGGGCCTGACCGTAGGCACCACGGTGGTCAGCAGCGACAAGGCCGACATCGTTCCGGGCAACGCCATGCCCCTGTCGGCCATCCCCTTGGGCACCCACTTGCATAACGTGGAGCTCAAGATAGGCGGTGGCGGACAGATAGTTCGCTCGGCCGGAACCTACGCCCAGCTAATGGCCAAGGAGTCCGGCTACGCCACCTTGAAGCTGCCTTCCGGCGAGATGCGCCGGGTGCACCTGAACTGTCGGGCCACCATCGGCGAGGTGGGCAACGAGCAGCACGACAACTTCAACTGGGGCAAAGCGGGCCGCACCCGTTGGTTGGGCAAGCGGCCCAAGGTCCGCGGCGTGGCCATGAACCCGGTTGATCACCCCATGGGTGGTGGCGAGGGCCGCAGCAGCGGTGGTCGTCACCCCTGCAGCCCCTGGGGCCAGCCCTCCAAGGGCTACCGCACCCGCAAGAAGAAGCCTTCGGACAACTTCATCGTCCGCCGGCGCTATCAGTAGTAGGAGCCAGCCATGTCGCGCAGCCTTAAAAAAGGTCCCTTCGTGGACGGACATTTGGCCGGGAAGGTCGACCAAACCCAGGCATCGGGCAGCCGCAAGGTCATCAAGACCTGGAGCCGCCGCTCAACTATCATGCCTGATTTCGTGGGCTTGACCTTTGCGGTGCACAACGGCAAAAAGTTCATTCCGGTGTTCGTGACCGAGAACATGGTGGGGCACAAGTTGGGCGAGTTTTCTCCCACCCGCACCTACTACGGTCACTCTTCGGACAAGAAGGGTAAGAAGAGGTAGGCCCATGGAAGCGGTGGCCAAAGCCAAATTCGTGCGCATATCCCCCCGCAAGGCCCGTCTGGTGGCCGATGCGGTGCGGGGAATGAAGGTGGGCGAAGCGCTTAACAAGCTCAAGTTCACCCCCAAAAAAGCGGCCGGTTTGTTCAGCAAGGTGATCAGTTCCGCGGTGGCCAACGCCACCAACGACAGCAATGTGGACGCCGACAACCTCTACATTAAACAAGCCTTCGTAGACGGTGGCCCCACTTTGAAGCGCTGGCGCCCCCGGGCCATGGGCCGGGCCTATATCATTCGCAAGCGGACCAGCCACATTACCGTGGTGCTGGACGAGCGCTAGGCAAGGAGAGCTGGTTTTGGGTCAGAAGGTACATCCCGTAGGATTTAGGCTGGGTATCATCCGCACCTGGGATTCCCGCTGGTTCGCGAACAAGGACTACGCAGCCCTGGTCTACGAGGACTGGCAGATTCGCACCTTCGTCAAGAAGAAGCTCGCTCACGCCGGCGTCAGCCGGATCGAGATTGAGCGTGCGGCGGACAAGGCCAAGATACGCATCCACACCGCGCGGCCGGGCATCGTCATCGGCAAGAAGGGCTCGGAAATCGAGTCGCTCAAGCGCGAGCTGGAAAAGCTGGTCAAGCGCGACGTGATGGTGGACATCCACGAAGTGCGCAAGCCCGAGATCGACGCCCAATTGGTGGCCGAGAACGTGGCGGGCCAACTGCTTCGGCGCATCGCCTTCCGCCGGGCCATGAAGCGCGCGGTCATGAGCGCCATGAAGTTCGGCGCCCAGGGCATCCGCATCCAGTGCGCCGGCCGTCTGGGCGGCGCGGAGATGGCGCGCCGCGAGTGGTACCGCGAGGGCCGGGTGCCGTTGCACACCCTCAGGGCCGACATCGACGTCGGCTTCACCCAGGCGCAGACCACCTACGGCATCATCGGGGTGCAGGTGTTGGTGTTCAAGGGCGAGGTCCTCGACGACAGCGACCGCGAGATCAACGCCTAGGGCGAGTTCCGACGGAGATTTAAGGAAAGGCATAGCAGACCATGCTGGCGCCAAAGAGAGTAAGACATCGCAAGGTCCAAAAAGGCCGCATGCGAGGCAAAGCCCAAAAGGGCAACCGGGTGAGCTTCGGCCAGTTCGGGCTGCAGGCCCTGGACCGGGCGTGGATGGACAACCACCAGATCGAGTCCGGTCGTGTCGCCATCACCCGCCACATCAAGCGCGGCGGGCAGGTGTTCATCCGGGTGTTCCCGGACAAGCCCTTTACCTCCAAGCCGGCGGAAACCCGCATGGGTAAAGGTAAGGGCGCTCCCGAAGGTTGGGTGGCGGTCATCCGTCCCGGGCGCATGATATTTGAAATTGACGGTGTGACCCGCGAGGTCGCCCTTGAGGCCCTGAGGTTGGCAAGCCACAAGCTGCCCTTCAAGTGCCGGATCGTGGAGAGGAGCTGACGCCATGAAGGCCGCTGAGCTCACAGAACTCTCGCTGGAGGAGCTGGCCCAGAAGCTGGAGGATTTACGGCAAGAGCTGTTCAACCTCAAGTTTCAGCATTCCACCGGCCAGCTGGAGAACCCCATGCGGGTGCATGAGACCAAAAAAGACATCGCCAGGGTGCTGACTTTTATCAATCAGCGCCAGGCCCAGGCGCTTTAGGGAGTATAATTCCATGGCCGATAAGGAACGCGGAAACTCCAAGGCTCTGGCCGGGGTGGTTGTAAGCGACAAAATGGACAAGACGGTGGTGGTCCAGGTAGAGCGCCTGGTAAAGCACCCCGTCTATAAGAAATACGTGCGCCGCCGGGCCAAGTTCATGGCCCACGACGAGAGCAACGATTGCCAGGTGGGCGACACCGTACTCATTCGTCAGAGCCGCCCCTTGAGCCGTCATAAACGTTGGCGCGTCAGCAAGGTGCTGGAGAGGGTGGCCTAAGGGCCCCTGCTAGGAGCGATACGCCATGATCCAGCCTGAAACAAATCTCCTGGCCGCCGACAACTCCGGCGCCAAGAGGCTCTATTGCATCAAGGTGTTGGGCGGTTCCAAGCGCCGCTATGCCTCGGTGGGTGACATCATCGTGGTTTCGGTGAAGGAAGCCCTGCCCAACTCCAAGGTGAAAAAGGGCGATGTGATGAAAGCGGTGGTGGTGCGCACGGCCAAGGAAGTACACCGGCCCGACGGCACCTTCATCAAGTTTGACGACAACTCGGCGGTCCTGATCAACCAGGCTCGCGAGCCCATCGGAACCCGTATTTTCGGGCCGGTGGCCAGGGAACTGAGGGCTAAGAACTTCATGAAGATAGTTTCCTTGGCCCCCGAGGTCCTGTAGGTTTGGCCATGAAGCAAAAGTTCAGCATCAAAAAGGACGACAAGGTCCTGGTGATAGCCGGCCGCGAAAAGGGCAAAGTGGGCAAGGTGCTCAAGGTTATCCCGGACAAGGATCGGGCGGTGGTGGAAAAGGTCAACATGATCAAGCGCCACACCCGTGCCGGACAGAGCAGCCAGGGCGGCATCGTCGAGCGCGAGGCCCCGCTGAATCTGAGCAACTTGTCTCTCTTGTGCCCCAAGTGCAACCAACCGGTGCACGTGGGCCGCAAGAAACTGGAAAACGGTAAGTCCGCCCGCTTTTGTGCAAAGTGCGGCGAATTCATGGATAACTAGGCGCGCTGCAAACGCAGGGCGTCCGGCCCCTGGGACGAGCCGGGACGATACCGGCTTCAACAGAGGAGCTAGAGGAAGATGGAAGCAAAAGCCAAACCCAGGCTGCGTAACTACTACGAAGAGCAAGTAGTGCCCCAGCTTATGGAAAACTTCGCCTACGACAACGTCATGCGCGTGCCGCGCGTGGTGAAGACGGTGCTCAACATGGGTGTGGGCGAGGCGATCCAAAACATCAAGGTGCTCGATGCCGCCGCCGTGGAGCTTACCCAGATCGCGGGCCAAAAAGCCCTGATCAACCGGGCCAAGCGCTCCATCGCTTCCTTCAAATTGAGGGAAGGTATGCCGGTGGGGACTTCGGTGACTCTGCGCAGCGAGACCATGTGGTACTTCTTGGACAAGCTGATGCACATTGCTCTCCCCCGAGTGCGCGACTTCCGCGGGGTGAGCCCCAAAGCTTTTGACGGCCGGGGTAACTACACCCTGGGCATCAAGGAGCACATCATCTTTCCCGAGATCGAGTACGACAAAATCGACAAGGTCAAGGGAATGAACATTACTATCGTAACCACCGCCCCTACCGATGAGGAGGGCCGGGCCCTGCTGAAGTTGCTGGGCATGCCCTTCAGGGCAAATTAGCGGGAGGCGAGTAAGTTGGCCAAAACAGCATTGAGAAATAAGGCCAAGAGTAAGCCCAAATTCAAGGTGCGGGCCTACAACCGCTGCCCCATTTGCGGCCGGCCCAGGGCCTTTTTACGCAAGTTCGGCATTTGCCGTATCTGCTTCCGCGATATGTCGCTTCGGGGCGAAATCCCCGGCGTGATCAAGTCGAGCTGGTAGGAGAGTCGCCATGTCTATGCAAGATCCCGTGGCCGACCTGCTCACTCGCGTGCGTAACGCGATGATGGCCCATCAAGACGAGGTGACCATTCCTTCCTCCAAGCTCAAGGCCGCCGTGGCCCGCGTGCTCAAGGAAGAGGGTTACGTCACCGACCTTTCGGTGAAGGCCGATGACAAGCAGGGACTTTTGACCATCAAGCTGCGTTACCTGGCCGGTGAGCCGGTCATCGAGGGCATCAAGCGGATCAGCAAGCCCAGCTGCCGGGTGTACGTGGGCTACGACCAGATTCCCAAGGTGCGTAGCGGCTTGGGCATCAACATCCTCTCCACCCCCAAGGGCGTCATGAGCGACAAAGCCGCTCGGATCGCCAAGGTGGGCGGTGAACTCATTTGCGCCGTCTGGTAGGGGATGGGAGTTAAGCAATGTCTCGCGTAGGTAAACAACCGGTGGTCCTGCCCTCGGGCGTTCAGGTGACCATCGAAGAAATGAAGATCGAGGTCAAGGGGCCCAAAGGCGTTCTCAGCCGGGAATTGCACCCCTTGGTGAAGGTCAGCCAGGAAGACGACAAGATCGTCGTGACCCCGGCCGACGGCTCCCTCAAGGCCCGCGGCCTGTGGGGCCTGTTCCGCTCCTTGGTCGCCAACATGGTGGACGGAGTCAGTAAGGGCTTCACCAAGGTGTTGGAGATCAACGGCGTGGGCTACCGGGCCGAGGCCGCCGGCGACACCCTGAAGCTGACTTTGGGCTTCAGCCATCCGGTGGAATTCAAGCTTCCCGAGGGCATCAGCGCTTCGGTGGATAAAAACACCGTAATCACCCTGGGCGGCATCGACAAAGAGCTCCTGGGTCAAACCGCGGCCACCATCCGAGCGTTCCGGCCTCCCGAGCCCTATAAGGGCAAAGGCATTAAGTATGCCGAGGAGACCATACGACGCAAGGTGGGCAAGGCCGGCGTGAAGTAACCGGGGCACAGGGGTATATAACCATGGGTAAGACCTCAAAGAGAAAAGTCGCCTGGGCCAAGCGCAAGGTGCGGGTGCGCCGTAAGGTGCGCGGCACCAGTGAGCGCCCCCGGCTGTGCGTGTTCCGCTCCTTGGACAACATCTATGTGCAGATCATAGACGATGAGAACGGCAACACCCTGGTCGCGGCCAGCAGCCTGCCTCAGGACTTGAGCGGACACCAGGGACACTGCGGCAACGTGGAAACCGCCAAAAAGGTGGGCGCGGCCATAGCGGCCAAGGCCCAGGCCAAGGGCATCAAGCAGGTGGTTTTCGACCGCAATGGATTTTTGTACCACGGCCGAGTGAAAGCTCTGGCCGAGGCGGCCCGCGAAGCGGGTTTGGATTTCTAAGAAGCGCCTAGGCGTTTCTTGATAAGAGGAAAAAGGCCTTGCTGGACAGACGCAGACGAAGAGAAGTGAGCGAGGAAGAAAACCAGCTCATTGATAAGGTGGTGCACATCAACCGCGTGGCCAAAGTGGTCAAGGGCGGGCGCCGCTTCTCCTTCGCGGCCGTGGTCGTGGTGGGAGATGGACAGGGGAGCGTGGGTTTCGGCCTGGGCAAGGCAAACGAAGTGCCTGAGGCCATCCGCAAGGGTGTGGAAAAAGCCAAGCGCGACATGACCCCCATACCGCTGACCGAGGGGACCATTCCTCACGAGATTATCGGTCGCTTCGGGGCGGGCAAAGTCCTGCTGAAGCCCGCTCGTCCGGGAACCGGGGTTATCGCCGGCGGCGCGGTGCGCGCGGTCTTGGAGGCTGCCGGGGTCACCGACATCCTCACCAAGGTTTTGGGCACCCACAACCCTCACAACGTGATCAAAGCCACCATGGTGGGACTGCGCTCCCTCAAGAGCCCCGAGGACATGGCCAAGCGCCGTGGCCTGCCGGTGGACCAGGTGGTGGCCTAAGGGCCGGAGAGGTGCGACATGGCAGATAAAACCTTTCAGGTCAAGCTTGTCAGAAGCGGAATTGGCCGCCCCAAACGTCACCGGGACACCCTCAAGGGTCTGGGCCTGACCAAGATGAACAAGGTCATGACCCTAAACGACACCCCGGCCATCAGGGGCATGGTCAAAAAGGTCGAGCACCTGGTCCTGGTGCTGGCCGACGAGAATTAGAGGAAGCACCATGAAGCTCAATGAACTCAAGCCCCCGGCTGGGGCCAAAAAAAGCCGCAAGCGCATCGGGCGCGGCCAGGGCTCGGGCACCGCGCAGACCGCGGGCAAGGGCCACAAGGGCCAAAACGCGCGCAGCGGCGGCGGAGTGCGGCCCGGCTTCGAGGGCGGCCAGATGCCCCTGCAGCGGCGTCTGCCCAAACGGGGCTTCTCCAACTATCACTTCCGCAAGAATATTGCCGAGGTGAACTTGCGCGACCTGGCCCGCTTCGAGGCCGGCAGCGTGGTGGACGCCCAGGCCCTGGCCGAGGCCGGCCTTATCAAGGGCACCTTCGACGCCATCAAGCTGTTGGGCGATGGCGACATTCAAGTAGCTCTTACCGTCAAGGTTGACAAGATCAGCGCGGGCGCCAAGACCAAGGTCGAGGCGGCAGGCGGATCGGTGGAGTTGGTGTAAGGTGGCAGTCGCTGGCGTCGGCAATATGCTCAGGATTCCGGAGCTCAAGCGCCGGATTTTCTTCACGCTGATCATGCTGGCAGTGTATCGGGTGGGCTGCGCCATCCCCACGCCCGGCATTGACGCCGACGCGCTCAGCGCCTTCTTTGCCCGTTACCAGGGCACCCTGCTGGGGCTGTTCGACATGTTCAGCGGCGGGGCCCTGGAGCGCATGAGCATCTTCGCTCTGGGCATCATGCCCTACATCAGCGCCAGCATCATCCTGGAGCTGCTGACCGTGGTGGTCCCCCACCTGGCCCAACTAAAGAAGGAAGGCCAGGAGGGGCGCAAGAAGATCACCCAGTACTCCCGCTACGGCACGGTTGTCCTGGCCCTGGTTCAGGGCTTCGGCATCGCGGTGGGCCTGGAGTCCATGACCAGCCCCGGCGGCGCCATGGTCGTGCCCGATCCCGGCTGGGCCTTCAGGGTCATGACCATGATCACCCTGGCCGCGGGCACCTCGTTCATCATGTGGCTGGGTGAGCAGATCACCGAGCGCGGCATCGGCAACGGCATCAGCCTGATCATCTTCGCGGGCATCGTGGCCCGCATGCCCAGCGCCATCCACAGCACCTTCCGCATGATGAGCCTGGGCGAGATCAACATCTTCATGCTGGTTCTGCTGGTGGTCATGATGATCGGGGTCATCGCGGCCATCGTCTTCGTGGAGCAGGGCCAGCGCAAACTGCCGGTGCAGTACGCCAAACGGGTGGTGGGGCGGCGCATGTACGGCGGCCAGACCACCCACCTGCCGCTGAAGATAAACACCTCTGGCGTTATTCCGCCCATCTTTGCCAGCTCGATCATCATGTTCCCGGCCACCATCGCCCAGTTCATCCAGATCAGCTGGGTGCAGCAGGCGGCTTCGTCCATCACCCCCGGCGGGTGGATCTACAGCCTGCTGTTCGTGGTCCTGATCTTCTTCTTCTGCTACTTCTACACGGCGGTGACCTTCAACCCCGAGGACGTGGCGGACAACATGAAGAAGTACGGCGGCTTTATTCCGGGCATCCGACCCGGCAAGCGCACCGCGGAATATATCGACCGGGTTTTGACCCGCATCACCCTGGGCGGCGCGGTGTACGTAAGCGCGGTCTGCGTGCTGCCCACCATCCTCATCAGCCAGTTCAACGTGCCCTTCTACTTTGGCGGCACGGCCCTGCTGATCGTGGTGGGCGTGGCCATGGACACCATGGCCCAGATCGAGAGCCACCTCTTGCAGCGCAACTACGAAGGCTTCATGAAAAAAGGCGTGGTCAAGGGGCGGCGGTAGCAAGCGATTGGGAGGCTTCTCTTCGGAGAAGGTTTTGTGGGGATATAAGGTTGGAGAGGGAGTGAGATAATGAACCTGATTCTGTTGGGCCCTCCGGGGGCGGGCAAAGGGACCCAGGCCAAGATGCTTATCGACGCCTATGGGATACCTCAGATCAGCACCGGCGACATGCTGCGCGAGGCGGTGAAAAACCAGACCGCGCTGGGCATGGAGGCCAAAAAGTACATGGACTCCGGCCAGCTGGTGCCTGACGAGGTGGTCATTGGCCTGGCCAAGGACCGCATCGCCAAGCCTGACTGCGAAAAAGGTTTCATGCTCGACGGCTTCCCGCGCACCGTGCCCCAGGCCGAGGCTTTGGACAAGGTCCTGTCCGGCATGGGCAAGAAGATCGACCACGTGATCAGCATTGAGGTTCCCAACAGCGAGCTGATGGGACGCCTGACCGGCCGCCGCACCTGCAAGGCCTGCGGCCAGGGATTCCACGTGATGTTCGATCCGCCCAAGCAAGAGGGCATCTGCGACAAGTGCGGCGGCGAGCTGTACCAGCGCGATGACGATAACGAACAGACGGTGGGCAACCGGTTGAAGGTTTACGGGTCCCAGACCGAGCCGCTTATCGACTACTACAAGGCCAAAGGCCTGTTGCGCCCCATCGACGGCGTGGGCGGCATGGGCGAGATCCTGGATCGCATAAAGGCGGTTTTGGGTTAACCGCGGCCGGAGCGGGACAAAGAGCGGCATGATCGTTCTGAAAACTCCGGTCGAGATCGAGCTGATGGCCCAGGCCAACTGTTTGGTGGCCCAGGTGCTCAGAGCGGTCAAGGCGGAGGTAAAGCCCGGGGTGACCACGGCCCACCTGGACGCCATGGCCGAGGCCATGTGCCGGGACGCCGGGGCGAAACCCGGATTCAAGGGCTACCACGGGTATAAGTACAGCCTGTGCTGCTCGGTGAATAGCGAAGTCGTGCACGGCTTCCCGCGCTCCGATCCTCTCAGGGAGGGAGACATCCTCTCGGTGGATTTCGGGGCGGTCTTGAACGGCTTCAACGGCGACGCGGCCATGACCATAGCCGTGGGCCGCATAAGCGAAGAGGCCCAGAGGCTCATGGACGCCACCGAGCGCTCCCTGGCCGCGGGAATCGAGCAGATGAGGCCGGGTAACCGCCTAGGAGATGTCTCGGCGGCGGTGCAGAAGGTGGTGGAAGACGCCGGGTTCAGCGTGGTTCGCCAGTTCGTGGGCCACGGCATCGGGCGGGCCCTGCACGAAGATCCCCAAGTGCCCAATTTCGGCAAGGCCGGGCGTGGGGTGGAGCTTAAACCCGGATTGGTGCTGGCCATAGAACCCATGGTCAACGTCGGCGGGTACGAAGTGAAAATATTGGCCGATGGCTGGACGGCGGTCACCGCTGACGGTAAACTTTCGGCCCACTTTGAACACACCGTGGCCGTCTCCGAGGACGGTCCGCGAATACTGAGCCTGCCCTAACAGGCAGGGATAACTGGAGGCCGGAGGCAAGATCGGGGGCAACAAGGCCCTTGGGCAGCCGGCATGGATTGTAAAGAGAGATGGTCCCATGAAGGTTCGGGCATCGGTCAAGCGCATCTGCAAGGACTGCAAGATCATCAAACGTTGTGGCGTGGTGCGGGTGATCTGCAAAAAGAACCCGCGTCACAAGCAGCGTCAGGGTTAGGGAGGATAGGCGTGGCCAGAATTTCAGGCATCGACCTACCGCGCAATAAGCGCATCGAGATCGCGCTGACCTACATCTACGGCATCGGCCACACGTCCTCCGCCAAGATTTTGGCTGAGAGCGGGGTGGATCCCGGCACCAAGGCTGGCGAGTTGACCGACGAAGAGATCAACAACATCCGCTTGGTCATCGACCACGCCTATAAGGTGGAAGGCGACCTGCGGCGTGAGATCTCCATGAACATCAAGCGCCTTATGGACCTGGGCTGCTACCGGGGCCTCAGGCACCGCCGCGGTCTGCCGGTCAACGGCCAACGTACCCGGACCAACGCCCGCACCCGTAAGGGCCCCAGCCGGGCGGTCATGGGCAAGAGGAAGAAGTAAATGGCCAAAGCGGTGAAAAAAGGCGTCCGCAAGCGCAAGGAAAAGAAGAACATCCCCAACGGGGTGGTTCATATCCAATCCACTTTCAACAACACGGTGATCACCATTACCGATCCCCAGGGGAACACCGTGGCGTGGTCCAGCAGTGGTGTGCAGGGCTTCAAAGGCTCGCGCAAGTCCACTCCCTTCGCGGCCCAGCTGGCCGCCGAGGATGCCGGCAAGAAGGCCATGGACAACGGCATGCGTACTGTTGAGGTGGAGGTCAAGGGGCCTGGTTCCGGGCGCGAGGCCGCGCTTCGGGCTCTGGGCAACGTTGGCTTCAACGTAACCGTCATCCGCGACGTAACCCCCGTTCCCCACAACGGCTGCCGCCCTCCCAAGCGGCGCCGGGTGTAGTGGGTCTGGGTCACCGCTAGCGACACGGAGGAGCTATTTTGGCTCGATACCGAGGTTCAGTGTGCCGGCTTTGCCGCCGCGAAGTTCAAAAGCTCTATCTTAAGGGCGACCGCTGCTTCAGCGATAAATGCGCCGTGGAGCGCCGAGCCTTCCCTCCGGGGCAGCACGGCCAGCGCCGCAGCAAGACCAGCGACTACGGTCTGCAGCTGAGGGAGAAGCAAAAGGTCCGCCGCATGTACGGCTTGGCCGAGGGTCAGTTCAAGCTGACCTACAAGCGCGCCGCCCGCATGCACGGCGTTACGGGCCATAACCTGCTTATGCTCCTGGAGCTTAGGCTCGACAACGTGGCCTACCGCCTTGGCTTCGCCGGAAGCCGGGCCCAGGCGCGTCACTGGGTGCGTCACGGCCATGTCACCATCAACGGAGCCAGGGTTAACATCCCCTCCGCGAGGGTGAAGCCCGGCGACGTGGTGGCGGTTAAGGACGGCAGCCGCGAGATCGCCCAGCTTAAACAGTCCCTGGAAGCAGTGGCGCGGCGTACCGTGCCCGGCTGGCTGGAGCTGGAGGCCGACAAATTCAGGGGTACGGTCAAAGCGCTGCCCAACCGCGAAGAGCTGACCATCCCCATGCAGGAGCAGCTCATCGTGGAGCTGTACTCCCGCTAGCAGTTAGAGAGAGGTCATGGAGAGAAACTGGAGAGAACTCATCAGGCCGTCGCGCCTGGAGGTGGACGAAGAAACCCACACCCAGTACTACGGCAAGTTCTCCTGCGAGCCGCTGGAGCGAGGCTTTGGCCATACCATCGGCAACGCCATCAGGCGCATCCTGATCTCATCCTTGCAGGGGGCGGCCATCACCAATGTGCGCATGGATGGGGTGTTGCACGAGTTCTCCACTATCAATGGTGTGATGGAGGACGTCAGCGACATCATCCTCAACCTGAAGGGTGTGCGCCTGAAGTACCTGGGCCACGATCCGGCGATGATGCACATCGACGCCAAGGGAGAGGGTGTGGTCACCGCTGGTGACATCCAGGCTCCCCCGGACGTGGAGATACTAAACCCCGAACACGCGGTGGCCACTCTGGGACCGGACGGCAGCCTGAGAGCCGAATTGACGGTGAAGACCGGCAAGGGCTACGTGACCGCCGACCGCAACAAGAGCGAGGAAGACCCCATCGGGGTGGTGCCTCTGGACGCGGCCTTCAGCCCCATCGTGAAGGTCAACTACGTGGTGACCCAAGCCCGCGTGGCCCAGATCACCGACTATGACAAGCTGACCCTGGAGGTTTTCACCAACGGGGCGGTTTGGCCCGAGGATGCGGTGGCCTACGCGGCCAAGATCCTCAAGGAGCAACTGAGCATCTTCATCAACTTCCAGGAGGAGCCTGAGCCCCACCAGGAAGAGTCGGTGGAGGAGCCCACCCTCAACGACAACCTCTTCCGCACCGTGGACGAGTTGGAGTTGAGCGTGCGCAGCGCCAATTGCCTTAAGAACGCCGACATCAAGTACATCGGCGAATTGGTGCAAAAAACCGAGTCCGAGATGCTCAAGACCAAGAACTTTGGCCGCAAGTCCTTGAACGAAATCAAGGAGATGCTGGTCGAGATGGGTCTGAGCCTGGGTATGGGCGGCTTGGACGACTTCCCCAGCCGGGAAGAACTCGAGGCGAGGACGAAAGAAAAATGAGACACGGTAAAGATAATCGCAGGCTTTCGCGCACCACGTCCCATCGCAAGGCCATGCTGCGCAATATGGTCACCTCGCTGTTCGAGCACGAGAAAATCGAGACCACCGAGGCCAAGGCCAAAGAGCTCAAGCGGATAGCCGAAAAGATGATCACTTTGGCCAAGCGGGGCGATCTGCACGCCCGCCGCCAGGTGGAAGCTTATGTCCACAACCACAAGATCTGCAGCAAGCTCTTCGATGACGGCAAGACCCGCTACAGCAGCCGTCAAGGCGGTTACGTCCGCGTGCTGTCCACCCGGGTGCGCCGGGGCGACGCCGCCTCCATGGCCATGGTGGAGCTGGTGGACGAGAGCGCGGCCAAGTAAGCCGCACCGTCCGCGCCAAGTAAGTAGTGCTGGTGAGGTCTTCCTTCGGGAGGGCCTCACTTTTTTGCTTTGTCGGCTGCGCCAGACGGCCGGGGGCGGCGTTACCGGCATCGCTTAGGCCTCGACGTAGCTTTTGCTACGCCTACGGCCTGCGCTCGCCGGATGCCTTGCCCGCGTCCCCCTGGCTGTGCCGGTGAGCGTTGGCCTAAACCAAGAGAGGCCAACCATCGCAAGACAGCGCAGCCGCCGGTTTACTGTTCAGCCATATTCGGGAAAATCAAGATCAGTATAAGAAGACTTTGCGAAGGACCAAGGTAACCGGCGGCTTGCCGGGCGGGTTCTTGTAGAGGTAGCGCAGGCGCACGCTGGTCAGGCGCTCCACCCGGCGGCCCAGGTACAGGCCGGTGAAGTAGTCGTGGGCCATGAAGGCTTCGCCGATGGCGGTGTAGACGATCCAGGTGGAGGCCAGGCGCGCCGGGCGGTGGCCCGCCTCCAGGCTCATCTCGCGCTTGTCCAGGTCCCATTCCGCCGTGTCGATGCCCGCCCGTAGCTGGTAGATGTGGGGCAGGTCCTGCTCGTCGGTGGCGATGAGCTGGGCCACCACCTGGCCCTGCTCCACCTGGGCCCCGTCGCTTAAGAGACTGATCACGAACACCCGGCTGAGGTTGCTGAGCCAGGTGGGGGGCTTGAACTCTATCTCCGGGTTGTGGGGTCCCAGCACCATCTCCTCGTGCAAGAGCACCGCGCGGGCGCCGTCGGCGAAGTAGGAGGGCAGGTGGGCGTTGGCCGGAGGCTGCATGAGCAAAAAGGGGCTAAGGGCTGCCAGGAGCACCAGCACCGAGCAGAAGATGCCCACCACCTTGCGGTCGCGGCCCAGGCGGGGGCTGTCGCTGCGGCCCAAAAGCGGCTGGGCGTACTCGGCCAACAGCCCCACGCAGGTGACCATGAAGGCCCCCAGGCCCACTGCCCTGAGCCAGATGGCGTCGGTGAACATGGCCCCCACCCGGGGATACCACCAGGCGGCGGCCAGGGTGACCGCCGCGCCCACGCCCCACCAGATCAGCATGAGGCCGCGCAGCAGCCAGTAGAAGGACAGGGGGCGGGTTCCCTCGCCCTGCTCGGCGTGCTGGATGGCGGCGCGGCGGGCGCGGGGGCTGATGAGCCGGAGCGAGGCCAGGCCTACCAGGATGGCGCACACTGCGGCCAGGGGAGCCAGGGGCAGCCAGCTAACCGCCAGGGCCGGTCCGGGGCCCAAGCCCACGGCCAAGAAGATGATCCAGGCCAGGCGGCGGTCGCCGCCCAACAGGCGCACCACCGGCAGGGTAGCCCCGGCGATGCCTCCCCACAGGGCGGCGGAGGCCAGGGGCATCCACAGCTCGCCCGCGGGCGGGGGCCACAGGGCGGTGAGGTCGGGCCGCACCCAGGGCAAGATGAGCAGGCAGGCGGCGAAGGATATGGCCGCCCCGGCCAGCATGGCCAGAAGCTCGCCCTCGGGGCGGGCGCTTATCTCGCTGCGCAGGCGCAGGGTCAGGCTGGCCAGGCTGAGGGTGACTCCGCCCAGATAGACGATGCCCAGCCAAAGCTTGTAGTTGCCCAGGCCCAGGGAGCCCGCCAGCAGGATGACGAACACCACGCCCAGGCCCAGAGCGGCCGAGGAGCAGGTACCCGCCCTGAGCAGGTGGTGGGCGTCGTCGCCCCGGGGTTGGGGCCACAGGGCCCGCCAGGCGGCCCCCAGGCCCAGGGCCAGCAGCCAGCCCAGGGAAAACCACTGCTGCTCGTGCCCCAGGCGGGGCAAATCCAGGCGGGGCCACAGCCACCACACCGAACCGGCCACCACCAGGGCCAGGGCGCTCTCCAGGAGCCATCCGCCTATGCGGCTTTTGGGCTCATCCAGCAGAGGCCACCTCCTCGTAAACAGCCAGGGTCTGGGTTGCCGCCCGCTCCCAGGAGAATCGGGCGGTCTGCTTGGCCCCCAGGGCCCGGTAGCGCCGGGCCAGCTCGGTATCGTCGCCCAGGGCGGCCAGGGCCTCGGCCAGGGCGCGGGCGTCGCCGGGGGGCACCAGGATGCCCGCCTCCTCCACCACCTCGGGCACCGCCGCGGCCCGCACCGCCGCCACCGGCGCGCCGCAGGCCATGGCCTCCAGGGGCGGCAGGCCAAAGCCCTCGTAGAGCGAGGGGAAGGCGAAGGCCGTTGCTCCCGAGTACAGGGCGGGCAGGTCGCGGTCGGGCACGAAGCCCAGGAACCTCACCGCCTCGCCCAGGCCCATCTCGGCGATGAGCCGGGTCAGGGCAGGGTAGTGCTTGTCCCGCTCCACCTTGCCCGCCAGGGCCAGCACCGCCGGGCGGCCCTGCTCCCGCAATATTAGCAGGGCTCGCAGCAGGGTTGGCAAGTCTTTGCGCGGGTCTATGCCGCCCAGGTAGAAGTAGTAGCCGCCCGCGTCCAGCCCGTAGCGCCTCAGAACCTCGTCGCGCGCCGCCGGGTCTTCCACCGGGGCCAGACCGGGGTCCGCCGCCAGGGGCACCACGGTGATCCGTTCGGGGGGGATGCGGTAAAGCTCCACCAGGTCGCGCTTGGTGCACTCGCTGATGGCCAGGATGCGCGCCGCGCGGCTAAGGCAGCGGGTCTCCAGCCAGCGGGCCGCCCGGAAAGCCAGGGCGTTGCGGCCCTTGATGTAGATATCTTCCATGCGCTGGAAGATCAGGTCCTGGCAGGTGAGCACGGTGCGCGGACCCAGGCGGGCCGGGGCGTCGGCGTGGCTGAGGATGTGCACCACCCGGCCCTGTTTCCAGGCCGGGGCCAGGGCCCGGGGCAGGGTCCAATATTGGCCCACCAGGCGCTCGCCGCCGGGCAGGCGCTGAGGGCCGGGGCCCACCGCCAGGCGCGGCGACTGGGGCGGCAACTCGGGCTGAGGCAGGTCGCGGCGCTGGATGAAGGACAGGTCCGCCGGGTCCACCTGGGCCGTCATGGCCGCGAACAGGCTCTTGGCGTAGCGTCCTATGCCTCGCTGGGCGTGCTCCTTGTAGCCGGGCTGCAAGGCCCGGGCGTCGATGAGGGGCATCGCCTTCACCGGTCCAACTTCAGGCCCATGCGGCCGGTGAGCACCTGGCGCAGATCGTCGGCCACCCGGTCCGGCGCGAAGCGCCGCAGGCGCTCTTTCCCGGCGGCTCGCAGGCCCTGGGCCAGGGCGGGGTCGGTGAGCACCTTGGCCACCGCCTCGGCCACCCGCTGGGGCTCTTTGCTGTCCAGCAGGATGCCGCCACCCCCCAGGGTGCCCGGCACCCCGGCGGCGGCAAAGGCCACCACGGGGATGCCCAGATGCATGCACTCCACCAGGGGCACGCAAAAGCCCTCGTGCTCGGACAGGCACAGGTAGCAGTTCGCCCGGCGGTAGTAGGCCATGAGCGCCGCCAGGGACACGTGGCCGGAGAAGTGCACGTCCGGCACGGCCAGACGGTCCACCAACTCGCGCAGGCCCTCGGCATAGGTCTCGCAGCCCACCTCGCTGCCCACGATGAGCATGCGCGCCCCGGGCATCAGGCGCGAGAGCCAGTACTGGGTCTTGATGAGGTCTTCGATCTTCTTGTTGGGCACCAAACGGCCCACGTGCAAGACCGCCGGGCGCTGGTCGTCAAAGCGCTGGGCTACGAAGGGGTCGGACGGCGTGGCCAGCACCGAGGTGTCGATGACGATGGGCACCGTGGCCGTGGCCGGGCAGCCCGCCTCGGTAAGCTCCTGGCAGTTGTAGTCGCTCACCCCCATGCCCAGTTCCACCGCCGGGGCGATGCGTTTTAGCTGCTCCCGGCCCAGGCGGGCGCGGGCCGCGCTCTCGGGGTTGCACAGGTCCAGGAACTCGGCCGGGGTGATGTTGTGGTAGCGCAGCACCCGCCGCCCCGGCAGCTCGGGCAACAGGTCGGCCACCGGATGGCCGATGGAAAAATGAAACAGCAGCACGTCCTGGGGCCTCGCCTGCTTGGCGTACTCCTCGATGGGCCGGGCCTTGTCGGCCAGGCGGGGGTGGATGGAGTGGGCGAAGATGTCCGAGCTGATGCCCCAGGAGCGCAGGGTTTTCTGGATGGCCAGGGCGTCGTTGCCGATGGCGTCGCCGAAGCTGAAGTCCGGCACCATCTGATGCACCGCCGGGCCGGCGGCCAATCGGGGCCGCTGGGGGGCCAGGGCACGGTCCAGGGTGGTGGGCGGGGCCGCCGGTTCGGCGCTCACCGTCTCGATGACTTTCAGGTAGTTGCTTACCACCGCAGGCCAGGAGAAGTTGCCCCGCACGTACTCGGCCCCGGCCAGGGCCATGCGCTGGCGCAGCTCGGGACGCTCCAGCAGATAGTCCAGGCACTCGGCGAAATGAGGGTAGTCCTTGAAGGCCAGGCCGCCCCCGCTGGTCATCACGTGGCCTTTGGTCACCGGGCAGTCGGCGTGCACCATTACCGGGGTGCCCGCCAACCAGGCCTCCATGATCACCCGGGAGAAGCTCTCCATGATCGAGGGCTGCACGAACACCTCGGCCGCCGCGTAGGCGTCGTGCTTTTGCTGCACGCTCACGAACCCCAGGTCCAACACGTGGGCCTCGCCGCCGGTTGGTATCTCGGCGGGCAGGTTGCCCACCAACACCAGCTTGAGCCCCGCGGGGCCGCGCCCTTCGGCCTTGTAGCGCAGGAAGTAGTGCACCAGCAGAGGGGTGTTCTTGCCTGGGTCCTTGCGCCCCGCGTAGAGGATGAAGGGCTCACGCAGGTTGAAGTCTTGCCGGAAGCGCTCGGGATCGTGGGTCCAGTGGGTGTCCATGCCCTCGCCCACGATCACCGGCTCGGTGCGTCCCAGGTCGTATAGGCTCGCGGCCAGGTCGCGCTCGGCGGGCACGTGGAAGCAGACCATGCGGCTGGTTTCCATGGCCCGCTTCACCGCCGCCATGCGGGCGTAGCCCTCGTCGTGCAGGCAGGGGATGATCAGGCTCTTGGCCGGGTGGATCAGCGGCCCCCACACCGAGGAGGTGAACAAATACGGTATGTAGAAAAAGGGGCCTTCCTCGGGGTGGGCCGCGATGTGCTCCAGCAACTCGGGGCTGTAGACCATGTTACGGTAGAAGTCCCGCTCTTCGTCGGGCCTGAGGGTGGCCCCGGCCAGCACCCGCATGTTCAGGCCGTCGAAGCGGGCCGCATCGCGCTGGGCCACGGGGAAGCGGCGTACCTGAACCCCGTTCTCCAGGCTCTCGCCCACGGGCAGGGTGTCGTGCTCCCAATCGCTGCCCAAGCCGCTCAAGTTGGTGGCCAGGGACCGCACCCGCACCCCGTCGGCGGCCAGGTTCTCGGCGGTTAGCCGGGCTTCGGCCTCGGCCCCGCCGGGCACCTGCTCCCCGTACCAGGGCAGCACGAAGGTGCAGGAAAGGGGCTCGCCTCGGCGCTGGGAGGCCATGCCTATTTTCGCCCCACCACCGCGTAATCCTGGAAGGAGTAGAGCAGGTCGTTGAGCCGCTGCACCGTCTCGTTCAGGGCCTGGGCGGTGGGGCCCTCGCCCGGCGCTTCGGGCAGGCGGTACTGCTCGGGGTAGGGCGATAGATAAAGTAGCTCAACCTGCCGGAGCCCCGCGCCCTTCCACAAAAAGCGGGCCGCCTCGGGGTGGATGGGCTTGTGGTGGGTCAGGTCCAGGTAAAAGGCGCCGGACAGGGTGGTGAGGCAGGCCGGGTTCACCGTCTCGGCGATGAGGTGCCCGCCGTCGGCCAGCTTGAGCGCGGCCAGGCTCACCAACTCGTGCAACTCGTCGGTGGTCAGGTGCTCGATGAGCTGGGCCATGAGGATGCCGCCCAGGCTGCCGTCCGGCTGGGCGCGCAGGTACTCCAGGGCGTCGCCCTCGGCCACCTCCAGGCCCCGGCCCTGGCAGTGGGCCACCATCTCCGGGTTCAGCTCCAGGCCACGGGCGCTGAGCCCCGCCTCTTTGGCTGCCTCCAAAAACTCGCCCCGGCCGCAGCCCAGGTCAAGCAGAGGGGCCTGGGGAGTGACGCTCTTGGCGAAGAAGGGCAGATAAACGCTCTGGCGCTGCTTGATAAGCTCCCGCTGACCCCGGTGGGCGTTCTCGAACTCCAGGTAGGCCGCGCCCCGGCTCTGGAAGCGGGCGCGCCGCACCTGGTCCGCCGCGCCGGGCGATGCCTCGCCCTTGGCCTCCTGCTCATTCACCACCCGCTCCAAACGGGCCAGCATGGTCTCGATGCGCGGGGCGGTGCGGGCCAGGGACACCTCCAGCTCGTCCAGGCGCTTCTCGGCCTGGGGCAAGCGGGAGCGCACATTGGCCACCAGGGGCAGCAGCACGGTGATCAGATGCACCACCTCGTCGTTGAAACGGGCCTGGCGGGCCAGCCACACGCTCATGGGGAAGCGGCTCGCCTTGTAGATTAGCTTCTTGAGGCCCACGATGAGCTTGCCCGCCGCGCCGGTGCGGTGGGTGTCCACCCCCCAGCCGGTGGGCTCCCAATACTCCTTGAGCCTGGCGTGGTGCAGCTTCATCAGGTTGCCCGGCTCGTCGTCCACCGAGCGGGCGGCCAGGGCCGCCTCTTCCACCCGCCGAAGCTCGGCCGGGTCGTAGAAGCCCGCGGCCTTCTTGTCTTCCACCGCCTGGTCCACCTCGGCCAGAATGGCCTGCACGTCCACCGGCGGGGCGCTTTTCTCTTCTTGGCTCATGCCTTGTCTCCCCGTGCGGTCAGGCTCCAGGTATGGGGCGGCCGCCAGATGCCCTCGTCGCGGGGCCCGCCCCGCACCGACAGGGAGGCCACCTGGGTGAGGTAGTCGTAGGCCCGGCCGTCCCCGGCGTGGGTGGCCACGTCCACGGTGTAGGTGCCGGGCACCAGGTCCAGGCGCTGCACCGCGAAGCGCACCGTGCCCTTGGGCGGGGCCTGGCCCAACTCGGCCTGGTCTATGGCCGTGTTGCTGCCGTAGCAAAGCACCCCGGCGCTGTTGTTGAGCGCCACCCCGAACACCAGGTCGTCCACCGGCTGGCGCATCAGGTAATCCATCTCGAGGTTCATGGGCCCCCCGGAGGTGAACACCGCGTGGGCCTGGCCCGCCTCGTCCAGCAGGCGCACCCCGGTGATCTCCACTTCGCCCTGGCCCCAGCGCCGGGCGGCGGCCAGCTCGGCCACCCTGGCCTCGGCCTGGGCCCGGCCGGTCTCGTCCTCGCGCCGGGCCACTCCCTGGCGGTAGATGTCGATGACCTGGGCCGCTTCGCCCCGGGCGGCCACCTTGCCGCCGTCCAGCCACACCACCTCGTCGGCGAACTTCTTCACCGAGATCAGGTCGTGGCTCACCAGGACGATGGTCTTGCCCGCCGCCTTGAACTGGTTGAGCTTGGTCTCGCACTTGTGGGCGAAGGCCTCGTCGCCCACGGCCAGCACCTCGTCCACCAAGAGCACGTCCGGGTCCACGTTCACCGCCACGGCGAAGCCCAGGCGCACGTACATGCCCGAGCTGTAGGTGCGCACCGGGGCCTCGATGAAATCCCCCAGGCCCGAGTAGGCCACGATCTCGTCGAAGCGGGCGGCGATCTCTTTCTTGCTGAGGCCCAGGATGGTGCCGTTGAGGTAGATATTTTCCCGGCCGCTGAACTCGGGGTGGAAGCCCGCCCCCAGCTCGATGAGGCTGCTCACCCGGCCCTTGACCGTCACCGTGCCCTGGTCGGCCTTGTAGATGCCGGCCAGTATCTTGAGCAGGGTGGACTTGCCCGAGCCGTTTTGCCCGATGATGGCGATGGTGCGCCCCGGCTCGATGCTCAGGTCCACCCCGTCCAGCACGGTGAGGTAGTCGGCATCGGTGCGCCGCTTAAAGGGACGCAGCAGCAGCGACTTCCAGGTGGTGTAGTCGCGCCGGAGCATCTCGCGGCGAAAGCGCTTTACCAGTCCCGCGATCTCTATGGCCGTGGCCGTGCTCATATCTTCTCGGCGAAGTACTCCTTGTAGTGCTCGAAGACTACCACGGCCACCACCAAGAGAACCAGGCTGAGCCCGGCCACCCCGGCCAGCGGCCCCCAGGCGGGCCAACGCCCCCAGAAGAACAGATCGTGATAAGCCAGGGTTATCACCGCCGCTGGGTTGAACTGCACCAGGAAGCGGAAGCCCTCGGGTATCTGGGTCAGGGGGTAGAGGATGGGAGTCAAAAAGAACCACAAGGTAAGGAGGTTGCCCACCACGTGTTTGGTGTCGCGCAAGAACACGTTGGCCGCCGACAACAAGAGCACCAGGGAGTAGGTGAACAGGATATGCACCGCCGCCACCGCCACGAAGGCGATTATGCACCAGGTGAAGGCCACGCCGTCGGCCAGGAAAAAGGCGAAGAGAATTGGCAGGCTGAGCAGGTAGTTGACGAAGTTGGCCATCACCTTGACCGCGGGCAAGACCTGCAAGGGGAACATGACCTTGGTGACCAGGCTGCCGCCTTCGGTGATGGCCCCGGCGCCTTCGTTGATGCTGCTGGAGAAAAACACCCAGGGCAGCAGGCCGGTGAACATGAACACCGCGTAATGCTCCATGTCGATGCGGAAGTACACCGAAAACACCAGGGCGTACACCCCCAGGAGCATCAGGGGGTTCAGGAAGGTCCACAAGAAACCGAACAAGGAGCCCCGGTAGCGGCCCTTTAGCTCGCGGCCCACCAGGGCCCACAACAGGGCGCGGTGGCGGGCCAGTTCGGCGAGATGTCCGGTGATGCTCACAGGGCCTTCCTAGTAGGCGTGGGGATTGATCAACCCCCTGAAGGGGGTGAGCAGGATGATCTTGATGTCAAAAAGCAGCGACCAGTTCTCAATATAGTACAGGTCGTGCTCTATGCGCTTGGCCAGGTCGGTGTTGCCCCGCCAGCCGTTTATCTGGGCCCAGCCGGTTATCCCCGCCTTGACCATGTGCCTGAGCATGTAGCCGGGGATTTGGCTGCGGAACTCGGTGATCAGCTCGGGGCGCTCGGGCCGGGGGCCCACCAGGCTCATCTCGCCGCTCAATACGTTGAAGAACTGGGGCAGCTCGTCCAGGCTGGTGCGGCGCAGTATGGCCCCCAACCGGGTGCGGCGGGGGTCGTCGGGCTTGGCCCACACCGGGCCGGTCTCGGCCTCGGCCCCCACCCGCATGGTGCGGAACTTGTACATCTCGAACTTCACCCCGTCCAGGCCCATGCGCTTTTGGCGATAGAGCACCGGGCCGGGGGAGGAGAGCTTGACCCCGATGGCGATCACGGCCATCAAGGGGCTGAATATCATGACGAAAAGCAGGGAGCCCACCACGTCGATGACCCGCTTGAGCACCCGGGGCCAGCCCTCCAGGCGCGAGCCCCTGAGGCCGATGATGGGCATGCCCTCAAAGGACTCCACCGTGCTGCCCAGGCTCATGAAGCGGTACAGATCCGGCACGATGCGCACGTCCACCAGCTCTTCGGACAGGCCCTCCAGGATCGCCGGCAGACTCTCGTGGGCACCGAGCGGCAGGGCGATGATAACCACCTGGATGTGCTGCTGGGCCACGATGTCGGCCACCTGGGCGAAGGAGCCCAGCACGGTGAGTCCGGCCACCTGGCTGCCCACCTTTTTTTCGTCGCGGGCCAGGAAACCCACCAGACTTAGGCCCAACACCGGGTTTTTCTTGATGTTTTCGGCCACCTGCGCCGCCAGCTCCGCCGAGCCCACGATGAGCACCCGCTCCCCGGCGTTTTCCGGGTAGGCACAGCGCCAGTAATGGCGCAACACCGGACGGAAGAGCAACAGCCCCAGGCTGAGCAGCACGAAAAAGTGCAGGAAAACCAGGCGGCTGAAGTCGTAGGGCCTGAGGAACCAGGTAAGGGTGACCGCCACCACCACCCCTATGAGCACCCCGCGCAACACCGGCCATAAAGAGTGGCCGGTGCCCGCCCAGGGGCGGCGGTACAGGCCGCTGAGCGGCAGCACCACCGCGAAGTCGGCCAGCACCAGCAAAAAGAGCATGATGTACAGGCTGAGCGGCGGGATGCCCTTGGTCACCGGCAGGATGGGCAAATAAAAGCGTAGGAAATAGGCGCCGAACCAAGCCAGCCCCACCAGGGCCAAGTCGCCCAGGTAGAGGATGGAGCGGAAAAACTTGAGCCGTTGCTGGAACATCGCCTAGGTCCGCCCCCGCGTGGCTGAACTAATACCCCGGCGGGCGGGGAGGGATGGCAAAAAAATCAGAGACCGCGGGCCCGTTCGTTGGCCTCTTGCTTTTTTTTGCAATCTATACACAGGGTGGTGACCGGACGCGCCTTGAGGCGCTTTTCGCTGATGTCCTCGCCGCAAGATTCGCAAATCCCGAAGGTGCCGTCGTCTATGCGGTCCAGGGCCTCGCGAATTTTGCTGATGAGTTTGCGCTCCCGGTCGCGGATGCGCAGCAAGAAATTGCGGTCCGACTCCATGGCCGCCCGATCGGTGGGGTCGGGAAAATTTTCTTTGCTATCGGTCATGCCCGCCACGGTGCGCCCGGCTTCCTTGCCAAGCTCGTCGAGCTTTTCGTTCAAAAGCTTGCGGAAGAACTCGAGCTTCTTTTCATTCATGCTTCGCTCTCCGTAGCTGATGGGCCACCTAAGATAGCGGGTAAATCTAGCACGCCCACCGCCGTGTGTAAAGAGGCGTGGCGCCTAATCTTCCCGGCTCCAATGGCCGCTGGCGCCGCCCTCTTTCATCACCAGCCACACCCCGGTGATTCGCGCTCCGCGCTCCACGCCCTTGATCATGTCGTAAAGGGCCAGGGCGGCCACCGAGGCGGCGGTCATGGCCTCCATCTCCACCCCGGTGGGGGCGGTGGTGGCGGCGGTGGCCTCGATCAAGACCCCATCGTCCTCGGGAGTCAGCTCCAGGCTCACCGAGCTGAGCGGCAGGGGATGGCACAGGGGGATGAGCGAGGGGGTCTGCTTGGCGGCCATGATGCCCGCCACCCGGGCCACGGCCAATGCGTCGCCCTTGGGAAGGCCGCCGGAGACCAGTAGCTCCACCGTGGCGGGGGAAAGCCGCACCCGGGCCCTGGCGATGGCCCGGCGCTGGGTGGGCGGCTTGTGGCCCACGTCCACCATGCGGGCCGCGCCCTTGTCGTCCAGGTGGCTAAGCTTCACCGGCTTCTCCTATTTGGAAAAAAGGCCCCGCTTCTTTTTCTTGCGGGATTTGGGCGCCGCTTTTTCCTCCGGGGCGGGAGCGGCCTCGGAGTCGCCCAGGGCGGCCAGCTCTTCCATGAGCTCGCGCTGGCGCTTGTTCAGCTTGCGGGGGGTGCGCACCAGAAGCTGCACGTACATGTCGCCCCGGCGGTCGCCCCTGAGGCCCGGCAGGCCCATGCCCTTTATGCGCACCACCTCGCCGCTGTCGGCCCCGGAGGGGATGCTCATGGGCTGGGGGCCGTCCACCAGGCTATCCACGGCCACATCCTGGCCCAGGCAGGCCTGGAACATGCTCACCTCCAGGCGGCGGTACAGGTCCTTGCCCTGGCGCTCGAATACCTTGTGCTGGGCCTCGTGGATCACCACGTACAGGTCGCCGGGCCCCCCGCCGCTGTAGCCGCCCTCGCCCTCGGCGCGCATGCGCAACCGCTGGCCGTGGGCGATGCCCGCCGGGATCTGCACGCTGATTTCTTTTTCCTCGCGCACCCGGCCCCGGCCCCGGCATTTGGAGCAGGGGTTGGTGACCACTCGGCCTTCGCCACGGCATTGGGGGCAGGTGGTGACCACCCGGAACAGGCCCTGGGCCCGGGCCACCTGGCCCTGGCCGCCGCAGACCTGGCACACCACCGGCTCCTCGCCGCCGGCCTGGCCGGTGCCGTGGCACTCGGAGCAGGCGGCCTCACGCTGGATGGTGATGGTCTCGGTGTGGCCGACGGCGATTTGCTCCAGGCTCAGCTCCAGGTCGTAGCGCAGGTCGCGCCCCGGCCGGGGGCCGCCGGGCCGGGCGGAGGGGCCGCCTCCGAAGCCGTTGAACAGGCCTTCGAAGATGTCGCCAAAGGCGCCGAAGATGTCGCCCATGCCGCTGAAGCCCTGGAACCCGGTGTTCTTGAGTCCCTCGTGGCCATAGGTGTCGTAGAGCTGGCGCTTCTCCTGGTCGCGCAAGACCTCGTAGGCCTCGGCGGCCTCCTTGAAGCGCTCCTCGGCCTGGGGATCGTCCGGATTGCGGTCCGGGTGATACTGCAAGGCCATGCGGCGGTAGGCCTTCTTGATCGTCTCTTGATCGGCCGTCCGCTCGACTTCCAACGTTTCGTAATAGCAGCGTTTGATCATGGCTGAAAAAAATCTAAGGCAGTCTTAGGACTGGTCTTTGGATTTCCCGTCCTCTTCGTCGTCCTCGATTTCTTCCTCGGCCTCTTCGGCCAGGGCCGCCGCTTCCAGAGCCATCTGGGCCTGGGCCAGGCGGTCGCGCTCTCTAGCCTCGGCCTCGGCGCGTTCCTTCTCGGCCTCGGCGGCGCTCACCGGGTAGACGTAGCCCGCCGCGATCTCGCGCAGGGCCACCACCACCTCTTTGTTCTTCACCGGGATCATGGGCGGGGCGCCCTCCCGGAGCTGACGCACTCTCTTTGACGTCAGGTGCACCAACGAAAAGCGATTGGGCACTTCCTTAAGGCAATCTTCCACCGTGACTCGAGCCATGAATTCCTATCCTTCTATTTGGGCCCCGCCGGGGCCTTGGTGTCGCTTTTGGGCAGGGTGGGCAGGCCCTTGAGCAATCCGGCATCCAAGCCGAAAACCCTGTCGTCGCCCTTGATCTTGGCGCTCAGCAGGCCGCTGGCCTTGTCCACTTGCCCCAAAATTAGTTGTTTGACCATCACCGTGGCCGCCTTGCCTTGTTCGGTGGCGGGGGGCTTTATGGTCAATTTAATCACTATACTGGGTTTGTCCAGTCCGGCCAGGCCGGTGGTGCCCAGGAGTTTTTGCCATTTTAGGTTCACTAAATCCCATACCAGCAGACTGGCCACTTCGCCGCTTTTTTCGTCGCCCGGCGGCTGGGTGCGCACCCACTGGCCGCCCTGCTTGGCGAACTTAACGGCCTGGCCGCCGCGCTCCACGCTGAGCGCCACCACGTCGTCGCGCTCCACCTTGAACATGCGGCGCTGGCTCAGCTTGAAGCGGTTCATCTGGCCGAAGCGCTCCAGGCTGGTCTTTTGAACCACCATCACCGGTCCGCCGTCCAGGCGGCGCACGTAGCGCTCGTCGCGGCCGGTCACCTTGCCGCCGACGATCAGGCCCTTCTTGCCGCCGCCCTCCAGCTCCAGCACCACCCCGCCCCAGGGCTTGGTCAGGCCCATTTTGTCGGGGTGGATGCCCTGGTCCAGGATGTCCACGGCCATCATGCCGTGCACCATGAAAAGCATGTCCTCCACCGCCGTGGGGTCGGCCTCGCCGCCATCAGCGAAGCGCCACAACGGCTTGGCCCCGGCCTTTTCACGGGTCAGCCGGATTACCTGGCCCCCGGTGTTGATCTCCACTTTGTTCACCGCGCTGACCACGAAGTCCAGGACCGCCTTGTCGCGCATCTCGAACAGGCTGCGGTTCACCGCGCCGCGCACCAACGGCGGCACCAGCCACACCTCGCCCGAGCCGGGGGTGGTGGCGTAGGCGAACTCCTTGGTGGGGCTCAGGTGGCCCAGCAGCAGCTCGGCCTTGTCTCCCCCCCGGCTGGTAAGCACCAGCTTGAAGGCGGGCGGCTCCAGCCCGAACTGCTTCAGGTCGCCGGGGTCGCTGATGCGCGAGGTAACCTGGCTCTCCAAAACCGTGGAGAGCATCTGGCCCACCTGCATGCCGTCGGCGGCACACACCACCGGCTTGACCATCTCCCAGCGGTGCTGTTTGTCGCGCCGCTCGATGACCATGGCCTTGGGCACCTCGGAGCCGCTTATGCTCAGGCTCTGGATGTTCAGCGGGTCTTCCAGCTGCACCAGGCGGTTGGCTTCGCGCTCATGCTCCTGGGAGCGGCGGTCCACCTCCCCGCTGAGGAAATACAGGGCCGCGGCCACGGCCAAAAACAAAACCCAGATTATGACTCGCCGCGCGTTCACCGTCCCCGCCGCCTTCTAATGATGACCACCATACCCACCACGGCCAGAACCAGGGGCCACGCCACCAGGGGTATCCAGAACAGCAGACGCTCCTGCACCGGCTGGAGCAGCAGGGGCTGGTTCTTGCGCGCCTTGGCCCGGATGGCCACCAGGTCGTCGTCGGCCGCCAGCCAGGAGACGCTGTTGAGCGCCAGGTCGTGGTTACCGGCCAGGTCCAAAAATTCGTTGTTGGCAAAGTCCGCGTCGCCGATGACCACCAGGCGCGAGCTGCCCTCCGGGCGCTCCTTGCCCTTGGTGGCCTTGCCTTCCTTATTAAGCGCCGCGCCCAGGCTGATGGGCCCCTTGCGGTCGCCCTTGTTGGGCTTCAGCTCTATGGGCGCCTGCTGGCCCTGGTTCTGCTTGAGCTTGTCCATCTGGGTCTGGTACCAGCTCAGGAAGCTTCCGTAGTCCGTGGCCCAGGAGGCGGGGCTGGTCTTAACCAGCTCTTCGCCCTTCATACCCTCGGGCAGGGTGGTGACCAGGGTCACCGAGCGGGCCTGGGGGAAGAAGCAGAAGGTGCCGCTCATCATCTTGGTGATGTCGTGGAAGCCGTACTCGCTGGCCAGGGGAGCCAGGGGGCTAAGCCCGGCCAGGCGCGAGGCCTGGTCGATCACCAGGTCGTTGCCCAACTCCACGCCCTTGGCCCCCAGCCACGCCTTCAGCCCGCCGTCGGAGCCGGGGTCCAGCAGGAGCAGCACGCTGCCGCCCTGGTCCCAGTAGGCGCTCAGGCGCTCGATCTCCGGGGGCATCATGGGCTTCTTGGGACCGGCCATGACCACCACCGCCGCGTCCGGGGGAACCTGGTCGCTGGTCACCAGCATCAGGCTCTTGACCTCGTAGTTCATGCCCTCCAGGGCCTTGCGCAGGGTGGTGAAGTCCTCCTTGCCCACCCCGTCCAGGGTGGGTTCGCCGTGGCCGGTGAGGAAGTAGATGCGCTTCTTGCCCTTTTGGCCCATGCGGATCAGGGCGTTGGTCAGCGCTTGCTCCTCGGGGAGTTGCACCTGCTCCTCGCGGCCGCCGCCCACCAGCACCACGGTGCCGTAGTTGCGCACCTTCATGGCCTTGGCCAGGCCGGGCTCCTGGTCCGGGTTCACGAAGCGATAGGTGAACAGGCGGCTGGCGTAGGCGTATTTTTCCAACTCCTCTTCGGCTTGGGGGCGTCCGGCCTGGGTGTCCTTGAAAAAGGCGTAGGCCTTCACCGGCTCCTTGAGGCCCTTCAGCACCTTGATGGTCTGGGGCGAAAGGGTGTGGGCCGCCCCTTGGCTGAGGTCCCAGCGCACGTGGTGCCGGGCGCCCAGGGCCCCCAGGAACATGACCAGGGCCACGGCGGCCAGGATGGCCACGCCGCTGCCCAGGCCCAGGCGGGCCGAGCGCTTGGCGAAAAACACGCCCACCGCGTCCCGGGCCACCAGGGCGGCCAGGAGCACGATGACCAGACCGGCCCCGGCTCCGATGAGGCCCCATTGGCCGTGGCGGATGCTCACCGCGTAGAAAAGTCCTCCGCAGGCCATGACCAGCAGGCCCAGCAGGGCCAGCCACTTGGCCGCGTGGTGTTGCTTCATGCCTTCCACCGTTTGGCCTCCAGGGTGCGGATGCTAAGGAAAAGGAACAACCCGATGAACAGGACGAAGTAGACCAGATCGGCGGTGTCCACCAGGCCCTTGGGGAAGCCCTGGAAATGGGTGCCCAGGCTCAGCCCCTTGAGGAGTTCGCCCAGGGCGGGCTTTACCAAGGGAGCCGCCCAGCCCACCGCCCACAGGATGATCAGGGGCAGGAAACCGGCAAAGGCGGCCACGATCTGGTTTTCGGTCAGGGAGCTGGTCCACAGGCCAAAGGCCACGAAGGCCCCGGCCATCAACAACAGCCCGCCGTAGCTCACCGCCAGGGGAACCCAGGGCAGGGGGGTCATGAAGGCCAGCAGGAATATCTGCACCCAGGTGGCGGCCACCATGATGGTCAACACGCTCCAGGCGGCGAAGAACTTGCCCATTACCACGCTGAGGTCGCTGAGGGGATAGGAGAGCAGAAGCTCCAGGGTGCCGGACTTGCGCTCCTCGGCCAGCAGGCGCATGGTCAAAAGGGGCGCGGCGAACAAGAGGATCACCGACACGTTGCTGATCAACCCGGCCAGCAGATGGTCTTGCAGGTTCAGCTCCATCATCATGGGGTTTTGCATGACCTGCAGGCTGGCCAGGGTGTAGAAACTGACCCCCGCGTAGAAGAAGTAGCCGGTGAGCAACAGGAAGGCCACCAGCACCACGTAGGCCACCGGCGAATGGAAATAGGCGGCCATCTCCCGGCGGTATATGGCTAAGAAAGCTCTCATGCCGCCTCCTCCCCGGAGGCGTGCTCCTCGGTGGTCAGTTGCATGAACACCTCTTCCAGGCTGGCCGACACCGGCGAAAGCTCCATGAGCCCGTGCCCGGCGGCCACCACCGCCTGGGCCACCCGGGCGGCCACCTGGCCGTGGGCCTCGGTCTCCAGAGTAAAATAGCAGGCCCCTTCCAGGTGGGGGCTGGTCCCGGTGCAGGCCACTCCCTCCACGCCGGGCACCTCCTGGAGCAGGCGGGTGAGCGCCTCCTGGGGCCCTTGCAGCAGAACCTTGAGGCTGGCCCCGCCCTGACGCCCGGCCCGGAGCAGCTCGATGGGCCCTTCGGCCACCAGGCGGCCCTGGGTGATGATAACCACCTGGGAGCAGGTGGCGGCCACCTCGGGCAGGATGTGGCTGCTGAGGATCACCGTCTTGGTCCCGGCGAATCCCTTGATCAGGCTCCTGATCTCCACGATCTGGCCGGGGTCGAAGCCGATGGTGGGCTCGTCCAGGATCAACACCGGCGGGTCGCCCAACAGGGCCTGGGCCAAGCCCACCCGCTGGCGGTAGCCCTTGGAAAGCTGCTTGATGAGTTGGTGGGCCCTCTTGGAGATGCCCACCGCTTCCATGACCCGGCCCGTCTCTTTCTTGGCCAGGCCGCGGTCCAGCCCCTTGGCCCCGCCCACGAAGCGCAGGTATTCCTCCACCCGCATTTCGCTGTACAGCGGCACGTTCTCGGGCATGTAGCCCACGGCCCGCCGGGCGGCCTTGGGCTCCTCCACCACGTCGTGGCCGTTGACAAGGGCCTGGCCGCTGCTGGGAGGGAAGAAACCGGTGAGGATGCGCATGGTGGTGGTCTTGCCGGCCCCGTTGGGGCCCAAGAATCCCAAGATTTCGCCCTGGTCCAAGCTGAAGCTCAGGCGGTCCACCGCCACCGTGGCCCCGAAGCGTTTAGTTAGCTCCCGTACCTCGATCATCTAGGCTCCCTGGGTCGAAAAAGTACGATAGGCATTCCAGGCAGGGCTGAGCCCTCTCAGCCAAGCTATTACTTTTACCAGCAGGCTGGGTGCATGTAAAGGGTTGTTTTTTTACGCACAAGATGCCGAGGCACCCTAGATTTGGGGACCGCCCTTCACCGGCCCGGCGGCGATGAGGTACAGGGGCCAGGCTCCGGGGGGAAGCTCGGCGGCGGCGGCCAGCTCGTCGTCGTAAAAGGCCCCCACCCCGCAGCAGCCCATGCCCAGGGCGGTGGCGGCCAAATACAGCCGCTGCCCGGCCCGCCCGGCGGCCAGCATGGCCTGGGCGTAGCCCCGCTCCCCGGCGGTCTGGGCCAGCCGCTTGGGATCGGCCCACAGCACCAGGTTCAGGGCGGCCCGGCCCACCCAGGCCTGGTCCAGGCAGGCCCGCGCCGCCCGGAGCCGCCGGTCCTGGGGCTCCTGCATAGACAGGGTCTTCTTGCCGGGGTGGTAGCCATAGACCCCGGCGGGCACCTCTCCGCCCGCTCCCAAAAGCACCGTGGCCCCCAGCGGCCCGGCCTCGGGCAGGGCGGCGGCCAAAAGCAGGGCGGTTTGGCCGGCACTGAGGCCCTGGGGCATGAAGTTGCGCCGCGAGCGCCGGGCCTGCATCACTCGCCCCAGGGACGGGCCGTCCTTGGGAGGGGCGGGCCTCAGTCGCAGGGCTCCCCGAGGGACGGGGTCGCCGGGCCACTGCAAGGCCGGGCCGGGGGTGTCGCTGCCGCCCAGGGCGGCGGCGGCCACGATGTCCGGGTCGCTTTCCTCCCTGACCGACAGCGGCTCCTCGCGGGGCGGCTGCCAGGCCGGGGGCCGGGCCGGGCCGCCGTTTTCCACCGCCGCGCCGGCGCTCACCCCGGCCAGCAGGACCTCGCGCTCCGGGGCCAGGCCCAGGAGCTTGCCGCCGCCCATGGCCGGGTCCAGGCACAGGCGCTGCGCCAGGCCGCGGGCGGCCAGGGCCAGCTCCAGGCAGGCCAGCAGGTGGCCGCCGTCCAAAAGGCAGTAGCGCCAGGCCCGGGTGCGGTATTTCCAGATGCTGCGCCAGAGCAGGGCGGTGATGAAAAAGTTCAGCTCACTGGGCGGGCCGCCCAGCACCTCGGCGGCGGCTCCAGCCAGGTTGCCGGGCCGTATGAGGCGCGGCGCGCCGGCCTCGGGCGCGTAGTGCCACAGGCCGTCGGCCAGCCAGCCCAGGCCCGAGGCGCTGAAATAAAGCTCCGCCGGGTACAGGGCCCCGGCGCTGGCCGGGGAGCGCAGATAGGCGCCACTTTGGTCCTGGGCGGTGAGCCCGGCGGCCAGGGCCAGGAGCCCGGCCAGGCCCGCCTGGTCCAGGGGCGGGGCCGCCACCTCCGGCGCGGGAGGCCAGGCCAGCAGGGCGGGCCAAAATTCGGCCTGGAGGGGACTTGGGTCGTCCAGGGCCTGGGGGGTGGCGTAGGGGTAGCGCTTGAAAGGCCAGGGCTGGTTGGCCCAGTCCATGATGCCGCCGCCCATGCTGTGGCGGCGGTAGGCGGTGCTGGGATGATAAGGCTCCAAGGCTGATTCCTTCCCCAGGCGGCGCGGTGGTCCCGGCAGGGTCTCCGCGTGCCTGGCGGCTTAGCTTTTTCTGGCACCGGGCATGCTATAAGCTACTATTATACAAAACATGGGCCCACACCGGGTCCAAGGAGAGCCAGCGGGAATTATGGGAAAATTTGTGTGCATCCACGGGCACTTCTATCAGCCGCCACGGGAGAATCCCTGGCTGGAGGCGGTGGAGGTGCAAGACAGCGCCGCGCCCTTCCATGACTGGAACGAGCGGGTCACCGCCGAATGCTACGCGCCCAACGCCGCGGCCAGGGTGCTCAACCCGGCGGGCAAGATAGAGAGCATCGTCAACAACTACGAGAGCATCTCCTTCAACTTCGGCCCCACTCTTCTGGACTGGGTGGCCAAGGAAGCCCCGGAGATGGTCCAGGCCCTCCGGGAAGCGGACCAGCTCAGCGCCCAGCGCTTGGGCCACGGCAACGCCATGGCCCAAGTCTACAACCACCTGATCATGCCCCTGGCCACCCGCCGGGACAAGCTGACCCAGATCCGCTGGGGCATCCGCGATTTCCGGCACCACTTCGGCCGCGAACCCGAGGGCATGTGGCTGGCAGAGACCGCGGTGGACTCCGAATCCCTGGAGCTGATGGCCGCCGAGGGCCTCAAGTTCACCATCCTGGCCCCCAGCCAGGCCCAAGCGGTGCGCCCGCCCGGCGGTGGGGACTGGCAAAAGATGGGCCCTGGGGCGGTGGACGGCTCCCGGCCCTACCGGGTGGCCACTCCGGCGGGGGACATCGCGGTGTTCTTCTACCAGGGGCCGCTGAGCCGGGGAGTGGCCTTCGAGGGCCTTCTGGACGACGGGGCCCGCTTCGCCGCGCGCATCAAGGAATCCCTGCCCGCCGCCGCCGACTCCCTGCTGCTTTTGGCCACCGACGGCGAGTCCTACGGCCATCACCACCGCTTCGGGGAGATGGCCCTGGCCTTCGCCCTCAACCGCCTGGAGCAGGACCCCGAGGTTCAGTTGACCAACCCGGCCGCCTATTTGGCGACCCACCCGCCGGTGTGGGAGGCCAAGATCGTGGAGAACTCCTCCTGGTCCTGCCCCCACGGGGTGGAGCGCTGGAGGAGCGATTGCGGCTGCGCCCTGGACCCCGGGCGGGGCTGGAACCAGGCCTGGCGCGCGCCCCTGCGCCAGGCGGTGGACCATATCCTGGAGCGCCTGGCCGGGCTGCTGGAGTACGAGGGCGGCCGCCTGTTGAAAGACCCCTGGGCCGCGCGTGACGCTTATGTGAACCTGATCCTGGACTACGGCCAGCAGGCGCGCCAAAAGTTCCTGGGCGATCACCAGTCCCACGAGTTGAGCCCCGAGGAGCAGGTGCGGGTGCTCATGCTCATGGAGAGCCAGCGCTGGGGCCTTTTCGCGGCCACCAGCTGCGCCTGGTTCTTCGACGACCTGGCGGGCATCGAGGCGGTGCAAAACCTGCGCTTCGCCGCCCGGGCCCTGCAACTGGCCGGCGAGCTGGACGGCGGGGGCTGGGAAGAACAGATGACCGCCGTCCTGGCCAAGGCCCGCAGCAACCAGCCCGGCGAGGGCGACGGGGCCGACATCTGGCGTCGGCGGGTGGCCCCGGCCAAGGTGGGGCCGCGCCGGGTGGCGGCCCACGCGGCCATCAGCGGGGTCATGGGCGAGGAGCCTCCCCCCGAGGAGCTGTTCGTCTACGACCTGGTCTCCAGCGGCCACCGCCACCGCTCCAACCTGGGCCTGGATTTGAGCTGGGGCAAGCTCACGGTCACCCACCGGCGCCTGAACCGCCCCCACCAGCTCATCTACGCGGCCCTGCACCCCGGCGGCCACGAGTTTTTGGCCCAGGTGGCCTACGACCCAGGCGACTGGGACCCCGTTTCCCTGGAGCAGCCGGTGGAGCCGCTGTTGCGCATGCTGGACCAGCGGGGCCTCAGGGAGCTGCTGGCCAAGAGCCTGGGCGGCGAGGCCTTCGCCCTGGGCGACCTGTTCCTGGAAGGCCGCCGCTCCCTGGCCAAGGAGATGCTCCGCCGCACCCTGACCAGCGAGTTCGACCTGGCCCGCAACCTCTACGACACCCACCGCGACACCATGCGCTTTTTGCAGGGGATCAACGTGCCCCGGCCCAAGCTGTTCGAGGCCCTGGCCTCGGCGGTCTTGGCCGGTGAGCTTATCCAACTGCTCACGGGCGATTCGCGCGCCCTGAGCCCCGGCCGTCTGGGGGAGATAGTCTCCCAGGCCCGCGAGTTGGGCCTGGACCTGGAGGGCCCCCGGGTGAACCGGGCGGTGGAGGAGGCGCTCAGCGCCGAGGTGGCCGCCCTGGCCGCCGACCCAGACAACGCCCAGGCCCTGGAGCGAGCCGGAGCCATCCTGGACCTCAGCGACGCCCTGGAGCTTGACCCCAACCTCTGGCAGGCCCAAAACATCATCTTCGGCCTGGCCCAACGCGAGGGCCGGGAAAATCTAACTCCCGGCTCGGCCGCCCTGGGCCGCCGCCTCAACCTGGATCTGTGAGCCACATGAGCGATGCGCCCACTGCCCAAAGCGGCAAGATGAACCTTTTGATGGTGCTGCACGCCCACCAGCCGGTGGGCAACTTCCCCTGGGTGCTGGCCAAGGCAGTGGCCGAGTGCTACCAGCCGGTGGTGCAGGCCCTGGCCGCCTATCCGGAGATACGCTGCGGTCTGCATTTTTCCGGGCCGCTTTTGCAGTACATGCTGGCCAACAACCGCGACCTCGTCGAGACCGTGGCCGGGCTGGTGGACCGGGGCCAGGTGGAGATGCTCTCCGGCGGGTTCTACGAGCCGCTGTTGGCCTCCATCCCCGCCCGGGACGCTCTGGACCAGATGGCCATGATGAACCAGGCCACCCGCCAAATCTTCAACCAGGAGCCCAAGGGCTTTTGGCTGGCCGAGCGCATCTGGGAGCCTTCCCTGCCCGCCAAGCTGGCCCCGGCGGGCCTGGGCTACACCCTGGTGGACGACACCCACTTCTATTACGCCGGGCTGGCCGCCAAGGACATGTTCGGCTACCACCTCACCGAGCGCGAGGGCCACACCCTGGCCCTGTTTCCCACCAACAAGGAGCTGCGCTACACCATTCCCTTCCAGGAGCCCGCGCGCACCGTGGATTTCCTGGGCCGGGCCTACGCCGCCCACGGGCCCACCTGCGCCACCTACGGCGACGACATGGAGAAGTTCGGCCTGTGGCCCGAGACCTGGGAGTGGGTCTTCGGCAAGGGTTGGCTGGTGAAGTTCTTCGAGAAGATTTTGGAGGCCTCCGACTGGCTGTCCACCACCACGCCCAGCGACTTTATGGCTACCCACCCGGCCAGCGGGCGGGTCTACCCGCCCACCGCCTCTTATGAAGAGATGCTCACCTGGGCCCTGCCCGCCGAGGCCAGCGCCGAGCTGGAGGACATCATCCACGAGCTGCAAGAGGAGGGGCGCTTCGAAAAGATGCGCCGCTTTTTGCGCGGCGGCCAGTGGGACAATTTCCTGATCAAGTACCGCGAGTCCAACCTCATGCACAAGCGCATGCTCTGGGTGAGCGACAAGGTGGCCGCGGCCGGCGACAAGGACCAGGCCCGCGACCACCTGATGCAGGCCCAGTGCAACTGCGCCTACTGGCACGGCCTGTTCGGCGGGCTCTACCTGGGTCACCTACGCCAGGCGGTGCATGAGCACCTCATCGCCGCCGAGGACATTCTGGACCGGCAAGAGCACGGCGAGCGCCCCTGGGCCGCCTGCGCGGTGGCCGACCTGGACCGCGACAGCAACGACGAGGTGGTGCTGTCGGGCCCGGCCCTGGACGCGGTGGTGCACCCGGCCTACGGCGGCTCCATCAGCGTGTTGGACCTAAGGGCCCAGCGCTTCAACCTGGCCGACACCCTCACCCGGCGCTTCGAGGCCTACCACCAAAAGCTGGTGCAGGCGGCCGAGGCCCAGGAGGAGGCGGCCCCGGCCTGCGAGGCCGAGGGCGTGGCCTCCATCCACGACCGGGTGGCCTTCAAGGAAGAAGGCCTGGAGAACTACCTGATCTACGACTGGTACGACCGGGCTTGCTTCCAGGACCATCTGCTGGCCCCCAAGGCGGACCTGGAAAAATTCCAGAAGCCCGATTACGGCGAGTGGGGCGACCTGGTCACCGGGCGCTACGCCCTGGTGGAAAGCGGGGCCCACGGCGAGGAGGCCTGGTGCCGCCTGAAACGGGCCAGCAACCTTTTCGCGCCGGGCGGTCCCTATCCGCTCACCGTGGCCAAGGGCTTCGACCTGGGGCCGGGCCCGCGCCTGGCCGCTTCCTATCGCCTGACCACCAGCGACCCGGCCACCCCGGCCTTCCGCCTGGCCGTGGAGCTGAACTTCACCCTGCTATCGGCCAGCGATCCAGGCAAGCACCTGGTGTATGAGGGCCACACCCATTCCCTGGACCACGCCTGGGAGCTGGCCGGGGTGGGAGAGATGAGCCTGGTCAACGCCACCGACCGCTTCAGCCTGCGCCTGTTCACCGGCAAGGCGGCCACGGTGTGGCACTTCCCGGTGGAGACGGTGTCCAACTCCGAGTCCGGCCTGGAGCGCACCTACCAGGGCAGCAGCCTCACTTTTATCTGGGAGGTGCCCGGCGGGGCGGGCAAGTGGGAGTTCCAGTTGGCTATGGAACTCAGTTGAGCCGCCCGTCGGTCCGCCTGCGCCGCGCCTGTCTGGAGTTCGATCCGCCCCTGGTGCCCGGTCGCCTGATTAGGCGCTACAAGCGCTTCTTGGCCGATGTGCGCCTCACCGACGGCAGCCAGGTCACCGCCCACTGCCCCAACTCCGGCTCCATGCTGACCTGTTTGGAAGACGACGCCCCGGTCTACCTGAGCCGGGCCACCAACCCGGCCCGGCGCACCCCCTTCACCTGGGAGATGATCTACCTCAACCAAGGCTGGGTGGGGGTGAACACCATGGCCCCCAACTTTTTGGCCGCCCGGGCGGCCGAGGAGCGGGCGCTCAGGATTTTCGCCGGGGCCCGAAGCGTGCGCCGCGAGGTGAAGGTGGGGGCGCACACCCGCCTGGACATGGTGGTGGAGCGGGCCAAGGGGCCGCTGTACGTGGAAGTGAAGAACGTGACCATGGTGCAGGGGGGCGTGGCCCGCTTCCCGGATTCGGTGACCACCCGGGGGGCCAAGCATTTCGGGACCCTGATGGAGCTGAAGGCCCAGGGGGCCGACGCGGCCATGCTCTACGTGGTGCAGCGGGGCGACGCCGCCTCCATGGGCCCGGCCACCGACATAGACCCCACCTACGCCGGTCTGTTTCATCAGGCCCGGGCGGCCGGGGTGGAGCTGGTGGCGGTGCGGGCCGAGGTAAGCCCCACCGGCATACGCCTGGTTCGCCGTCTTCCTTTAGTGGCGTAGGCACCCCACAAACCACCGAGGTAGAGCGTCCGGCTGCGCCAGCCACCGGCATACGGCGTTGCTGGCCGCGCTCGGGCCTCGACGTAGCTTAAGCTACGCCTACGGCCCTCGCTTGCCAGTCGCCTTGTCTGCCTGCGGCTGGCTGTGCCGGTCCGGAGTATAAATTCCTCCCCAATGAAAGGCCGTCTTGTTTGTTGCACAGATCGCTGGAATGCCCAACTGTGGCTCGCGCCCGGCTTTCAGGCGTTGTGTGGGCTAGGTCCTATGAGTCGGCCATCACCACCCGGTTGCGGCCCTGGGCTTTGGCCCGGTACTGGGCCTGGTCGGCCTGGTTCAAAAACCCGTCCGCGCTCAGTTGCTTGTCGCCGTTGAAAACCGCCGCCCCCTGGCTGACGGTGACCGTGATCTGCCCCCGCCGGGTGCTGATGGGCCTTTCCATGGCCTGGCGTATGCGCTCGGCCAAAACGCTGATGCCCTTGACGCCCGCCCCCGGGGCCAGCACCACGAACTCCTCCCCGCCGTAGCGGGACACCAGATCGCCCTCGCGCACCCACAGGCACAGGCGGCGGGCGAAGGCCTGCAAAACCTGGTCCCCGATGATGTGGCCGTGGGTGTCGTTGACCTCCTTGAAGTTGTCCAGGTCCGCGAAGATGAGGCCCAGGGGCACCCCGTAGCGGGTGCTGCGGCTCATCTCCCGGGGCAGCATCTCCCTGAAAACCCGCTTGTTGTACAGCCCGGTGAGGGGGTCGCGGTGAGCGGCCCTCAGGTACAGGCGCATGGTGCGCGACTGGATCAAGGCCCGGCGCACCCGCACCAAAAGCTCGGTGTCGCCGTAGGGGCGGCTGAGGAAATCCGCCGCGCCGTTGGCCCACTGGTTCATCAGCGGAGTCAGGTCTTCTTCCCGGCAAAGCACGATCACCGGCAGGGAGGAGAGGATTTGGGGCGTGCCCAGGTCGTGGGCCGGGCCTATGCCGTGCTCGTCTCGCCCGGCCAGGTCGGTGATTATCAGCTCCAGCTCCGGGACGTCCTCCAGTTGCTTGAGGGCGTCGTCCCAGTGGGAGGCCAGGGTGACCCGGTGGCCCTGGCCGGAAAAGACCTGGGCCAGGTGCGGCCCCTCCTCGGTGTCGGAGACCAGCAACAGGATGTGGGCCGGGGAGTGGTAGTCCACAGCGGTCAGATCAGGGACCTCCAGCCAACAGTGCGAGGATGAAGGCTCCTGGGGCGGGCGGCCATCGGAGGGGCGATCCATTGTTTTCTCCCGCTGAAAGAACTATGGGTGTGGAGGAGGCCTGACGCCTCGTTCAATGTATAGGTCGCTTCATTTCCTATGTCAACGGCGGCATGTAAGCGGCGGTGGATTATTCCATAGTTAATGATAGTCTATTAATGATATATGGGGTTGCTGGAAGCCCAACGGCTTTAGCTGCCGAACAAAATGACCAGCCGGAAATACCTGCCTAAATCAGGGGGTGAGCGCGTACCCACCGGATGGTTTTTAGCGGGAGTTAAGTCTAAAATAGCAGCGTTGATGAACAGATAGCCCTTGACTTATTTGCGGGGCTAACCATACCATTATGGTCGTTGATTCCGCCTTTTCCCCTGACTTTTGCCGGCTCACAGCACAGGTCGCGGGCGGAGTATTGACCGGGTTGCACGGGCTGGGGAGGTGAGGATTGCGCCATGGCGATGGATAAGCTCTACGAGTTTCTGACCGGACCGGCGCTCTGGATAACCGTTATTATTTTCGTGGGTGGCTTGGCCGTGCGGGTGGCCTGGCTCTACGGTCTGAGCGTTGAGCGCGACAAGCCCTGGCACGATTTCAAGAGCGCCGTTTGGGCCTGGCGCTCCATCATCCACTGGGTCCTGCCCTGGGCCAGCGTCTCCAGCCGCAACCAGCCGGCGTTCACCGGCGCGGTGTGGGTCTTCCACATCTGCTGGATCGGGGTGCCCTTGTTTTTGGGGGCGCACAACATGCTCTTCGAGCAGGCCTGGGGCTGGAGCCTGCCCAGCCTGCCCGACGCGGTGGCCGACTGGGCCTCCCTGGCGGTGATCGCCTGCGGAGCCTTCTTTTTGCTGCGCCGCCTGGCCCGGCCCGAGGTGCGCATCCTCACCAGCGCCTGGGACTACACCCTGGTCCTGTTGGCCCTGGCCCCCTTTGTCACCGGCTGGCTGGCTTTCAACCAATACGGCCCCTACGGCCTCATGCTGAACCTGCATATTTTCCTGAGCGAGGTGCTCTTGATCGTGCTGCCCTTCTCCAAGCTGGCCCACATGGTGCTCTTCTTTGCCAGCCGCTCGGCCATCGGCTATGAGTTCGGAACTCGGCGCGGGGCTCGGGTCTGGTGAGATCAGGTAAGAAGATCAAATCAACAACGGGAGCTTATTCATGACGGCAGAAGCCCAAAAGGCCGCGGACAAGGTCCAGGAAAAGGCCGCGGCTTCCCCGGAGGCCGAGGCCCCCAAGCCGGTGGATGTGGGCAAGATAAAGACCATTCTGGCGGCCAACGAGGGCGCGCGCATGCGCATGTGGTTGAGCATTTGCTCCCGCTGCGGTCTGTGCGCCGAGAGCTGCTTTTTCTATCTGGCCAAGGACAAGGACCCCAAGCTTAGCCCGGCCTACAAGGCCATCAACACCATCGGCAAGATGTACAAGGCCAAGGGCGAGGTGAGCCGCGAGTTTTTGGAGGAGTGCAAGGAGGTGGTGTGGGGCCAATGCACCGCCTGCCGCCGCTGCACCATGTACTGTCCTTTCGGCATCGATATCGCCACCATGATCGCCACCGCCCGGGCGGTGTGCTATTCCCAGGGGATCGTGCCCGACGGCCTGGCCCGCACCACCGAAAACATCCGCACCACCGGCAACCAGATGGCCATGGCCACCGAGGACTGGATCGAGACCTGCGACTGGATGGCCGAGGAATACGGCGAGGAGGTGCACGGCCTGGAGATTCCCATGGACAAGCAGGGGGCCGACTACATGTACACGGTCAACCCCCGCGAGCCCATGTACTATCCCCAGGACGTGGGCATGGCCGCCGAGATATTCCACATAGCCGGGCTCAACTGGACCATGCCCAGCACCGGCTGGGACAGCACCAACCTGGCCATGTTCGCGGGCGATAGGGCCGTGGCCACCATCCCGGTCAAGGCCATGTACGACAAGGCCCTGGAACTGGGGGTGAAGGCCATCGTCATCACCGAATGCGGCCACGCCTTCCGTTCGGCCAAGTTCGAGGGCCCCTACTGGGTGGGCATCCCCGGCGGCAAGCCGCCGGTGCCGGTGATCCACTCGGTGGAGTTGTTCCGCAACATCATGCGCGACGGCAAGATCAAGCTGAAGCACAAATTCAAGCACAAGGTCACCTACCAGGACCCCTGCAACGTGAGCCGCAACGGCGGGCTGTGGGACGTAGGCCGCGAGTTGGTGAACATGCTCTGCGAGGACTTCGTGGACATGACCCCCAACCGCGAACACAACCACTGCTGCGGCGGCGGCGGGGGATTCATCCCCATGGGCCCGCCCTATAAAAGGCGGCGCATGGAGTCAGGCAAGATAAAGGCCGAGCAGATCAGGGCCACCGGGGCCACCCACGTCATCGTGCCCTGCCACAACTGCTTCGACCAGATCAACGACCTGAACAAGGAATACGACCTGAAGGTGAAAGTCGTCTCATTCAAAGAGATAATCACCGAAATCATGGAGATTCCCGAGAGCATGATCCCGCCCGAGGAGGACGAACAAGAAGCCGTCCTGGCCGAAGAAGAGGCCAAGCGGGAGGTGGAAGAGGGAGCCATGGAAGAGGCCGGTGAGGTGCAGGAAAGCTAGCTGGAGATGGCGAGGAGTAGCTCCATGAAGTATTTGACGACTTTCTTGGCCGTGGCCCTGGCCTTGGCCCTGTGCGCGCCCATGGTGCTGGGCCAGGAAGAGGTTATGACCATATCCAGCGTCGAACAGGGCCTGAAGGACCGGCCGCCGGTGGTGTTCAGCCACGGCAAGCACTCGGAGATCTACGAGTGCACCGCCTGTCACCACGAGTACGACAAGTTCATGGCCAACCAGGGCGGCGGCGAGGCCAAGTGCTCCGAGTGCCACCAGTCCTCGGCCACGGCCAAGAACCCCACGCCTTTGACCCTGGCCTTTCACCAGCAGTGCAAGAGCTGCCACCTGAAGCTCATCGAGATGAAAGCGCCCAAGACCGGGCCCATCATGTGCGGCGACTGCCACCGCAAGGGAGCCCCGGCCGCCAAGGCCAAGCAAGCCAAGAAGAAGTAGCTCCGCACTGCCCGCGAGAACCTCGCACGCCCCGCCGCTCAGCGGCGGGGCGTATCAATTTTTGGCGGGCCCTAGTAGTCGCGGCCCTTGCCCGAGTCGCTTATCTCCATGAGCTCCTCGGGGTAGGGGGCGAAAAAGCTCTGCCCGGCCAGGTAGTCCGAGCCGAAGCGGGCGATCCAGGAGCTTAGCAAGGCCTGGGCCACGGACAGGGGCAGCTTTTTGGCGCGGTACTTGTCCAGGGTCTCCAGGAACAGGGCCTTTTCCGCCGCGTTGAGCTGCTTCTTGAAATAGCCTTCCGCGTGCATGAGCACGTTGATCACCTGGCCCGCGCTGGGCGAGCGGGCCAGGGCCTTGCCCAGGTGGTCACCGTACACCGCGATCACCTCCGGGGCGGGGCGCTTCTCCGGGTTGGCCACCAGCGCGCCCATGATCCTGAGCTGCTGCTGGTTGTAGGCCATCAACAACAGCTTGTGGCGGCTGTGGAACTTGACCAGCTCACCCATGGAGTCCCAGCCCGCCATGCGGCGGAAATCGGCCAGGGTGAACAACCGGGTGAGCCAGCGTTCGCGCAGCATGAAGTTGTTCAGGCGCCCCTCGTGCTCCACGGCCAGCATGGGAAAGCGGCGCATCACCTCGCCGCCGAAAATGCCGGGGCCGCGCCGGGAGCTGGCCCCCGGCTTGAGGCTGGAATAAATCTTCACGTCCAAGGGGCCGCAGGAGGGGGAGCGGTTTTTCAGGAGAAAACCGTCCACCAGGCCCAGGGCGTCCAGGTGCTCGGCGCAGAAGTTTTGCATATCCCTGGTGCAGTCGTGGCCGGTGGACGGCTGCAAAAGGCGGGGGCGGCCTTTTTGCTCCACCACCCGGATGGGGTCCCGGGGCACCCCCAGGCCAATGGCCATCTCCGGGCACACCGGATGCCAGCCCACCCAGGGCCCCAGAAGTTCCACGAAAGGCTCGTGCACCGTCTCGCCGTTCCAGCGGCAGGCCTCGAAGCCGAGGCATTTGCTGACCACCACCTCGGGCCGGGCGTGTTTGTTCATAGCGGCCTCCTTTTGTCCCATTTTCCGAGGGGTGACTGGGAGATGTCAACGCTCTTGCTCCCAGGCCCGCCTTGGCCTAAGCTATGCCATCCGGAGGAAAACTTGCCAGTACCCAAAATCCGCATCAGGGCGGTGAACGACCGCCAGATTAAGCCAGAGGGGAGCTACGTGCTCTACTGGATGACCTCCGCCCGGCGCACGGCCTACAACTACGGCTTGGAGCGGGCGGCGGACATGTGCCGCCAGTTGAACAAGCCCCTGTTGGTGCTGGAAGCCTTGCGCGTGGACTACCCCTACGCCTCGGATAGGCTGCACGCCTTCATCCTGCAAGGCATGGCCGACAACCAGGAGGCTTTCAAGGACAAGGGGGTGCGCTACCATCCCTTCGTGGAGCGCGCGCCCGGCGAGGGCAAGGGCCTTTTGCAGGCCATGGCCGCCGAGGCCTGCCTGGTGGTCACCGACCAGTTCCCGGCCTTTTTCCTGCCCCGCATGGTGAACGCGACCGGGGCCAAGCTGAACGTGCGCCTGGAGGCGGTGGACTCCTGCGGCCTGCTGCCCATGTGCGCCGGGGGCCATGAATACAAGACCGCCCAGTCCTTCCGGCGCATCCTGCAGCGCCTGTTGCCGGTGCACTTGGCCGAGCCGCCCCTAGCCGATCCCCTGGCAGAGGAATTGCCGGGCAAGGCCCGCCTGGCCGGGGAGATAACCCAGCGCTGGAGCGCGGCCAGCTCGGCCCTGCTGTCCGCCTCGCCCCAGGCCCTGGCCGGGCTGCCCCTGGACCACCAGGTGGCCCCTTCGCCCATCCCCGGCGGGCCGGTGGCCGCGGGCAAGCGCCTGGCCCATTTCGTGGAGGACGGCCGCCTGCGCTACGCCGACGGCTGCCGCCACCCCGACGCCAGCGCCACCAGCGGCCTGAGCCCCTATCTGCACTTCGGGCACATCTCCTCCCACCAGGCGTTCGCCGAGGTGGCCGAGGCCGAGGGCTGGTCCCCGGACCGCCTGGGCTCCGGGGCCCAGGGCCACCGCGAGGGCTGGTGGGGCATGAGCCCCGGCGCGGAGGCCTTCCTGGATCAGCTGGTCACCTGGCGGGAGCTGGGCTACAACTTCTGCAAGTACCGCCCGGACTACGACCGCTACGCCTCCCTGCCCGAGTGGGCAATCGAGACCCTGCACCAGCACGCCGAGGACGATCGAAGCTACGTGTACGGCCGGGAGATACTGCGCCGGGCCCAGACCCACGACACCTTGTGGAACGCGGCCCAGCGCCAGCTCCTGCGCGAGGGGGTGATCCACAACTACCTGCGCATGCTCTGGGGCAAGAACATCCTGGCCTGGAGCAGTTCGGCCAAGCTGGCCCTGGCGGCCATGTTGGAGCTCAACGACCGCTACGCCCTGGACGGGCGCGACCCCAACTCCATCAGCGGCATATTCTGGGTGTTGGGGCGCTTCGACCATCCCTGGACCGAGCGCCCGGTGTTCGGCAAGGTTCGCTACATGACCAGCGCCAACACCAGGCGCAAGCTGAGGCTCAAGGAATACCTGGAACGCTACAAAGGCAAGGGAGAGGCATGAGCCCGCTGCCCAGCGAAATGGGGCCGCCGCCCTTCATCACCCCGGAGTTGCCCGGCGTGGGCGGGGTCATCAAGGCCGAGCCCTCCCACTTCGTGGTGGAGGAGATACCCCTGTACCTGCCCGAAGGGGTGGGGCCTCATCTGTATCTGCGCCTGTCCCGGGAGGGCATGACCACCCGCTCCCTGGCCGACCGCCTGGCCCAGCTTTTCGATTTGCCGCGGGGGGACGTGGGTTTCGCCGGGCTCAAGGACAAGCAGGCCAGGGCGGTGCAGAGCTTCTCCCTGCCCCTGGACAACCTCACCCTGGAGCAGGTGGCCCAAAAAATCGAGGGCGAGCTGCCGGTGAAGGTCCTGGACGGGGGACGCCATCAGAACAAGCTGAAGACCGGCCACCTGCTGGGCAACCGCTTCACCATCCTGGTGGCCGGGGCCGAGCCGGGAGCCCTGGCCACGGCCCAGGCGGTGGCCGCCGCCATCGGCGAGCGCGGCCTGCCCAACTTCTACGGCACCCAGCGCTTCGGCCGCGAGGGCGACAACGCGCTCCAGGGCCGCCGGGCCCTCACCGGCCGGGGGCCCCGCGACAAGTGGCTGCGCAAGCTCCTGCTCAATGCTTGGCAGGCGGCCCTGTTCAACGCCTGGCTGGCCCGGCGCATACAGCGGGGCGACTTCACCCGTCTGGTGGGCGGGGACCTGGCCAAGAAGACCGACACCGGAGGCATGTTCACCACCGACGAGGCGGCCCTGGAGCAGCCCCGCCTGGACGCGGGCCAGATCAGCTACACCGGCCCCATGTTCGGCAAGAAGATGCGCTGGCCCAACGAGCCCGCCGCTTCTTTCGAGCGTGAGATTCTGGAAGAGGAAGAAGTGGATCAGGCCGCGCTAAAAAAATCGGGCCTCATGGGCAGCCGCCGGGTGGGCCGCCTGATGGTGGAGGGCCTCTGCATAAGCGAGGCCCCCGAGGGCCTGGTGTTCAGCTTCAGCCTGCCCAAGGGTTCCTACGCCACGGTGCTGCTAAGGGAGTTCATGAAGAGCGAGACGAGCCTGCCCGAGGACGACTAAGTCCGGCTGCGCCAGCCACCGGCATACTGCGTTGCTGGCTGCGCTCGGTCCTCAGCGTAGGCTTGGCTACGCCTGCGTCCCTCGCTCGCCAGACGCCTTGTCTGCCGGCGGCTGACTGTGCCGGGCCTGGGAACAAACCGTCCCCCGATAAAGTAAATGCAGTTTTGAGACGAGAGCCGGCTAAACGCTAGGTGGGTTGGTTTGCACTCAATCTTTGGGCGGTCAGCTCCAAGGCCCGCTGCACCCCCAGGCTGGGCAAGACCCCGCAGCCCGGCGCCGGGCGCAGCAGGTGCCCTCCCTGGGGCTTGGGCATCAGTTCCAGATAAAAGGCCTGCTCCAGGTGGTCTTCCAAGACCACCATGCGAAGTAGCGCCCGCCTGGCCTCCCGGTCGTAGAGCACATCCTTGCACAGCACGCTGATTTCGCCCCAGTCCTCCCAGGTGGTCAGGGCCTCGGGGTCCATGCTTTCAAAATGAGGGTAGTGCAAAACCGGCTCCTCGGGGTTGGGCCAGGGCTGGTGCTCAGCCTTGACCAGGGTCAGTTCATAGAATACCTGCTGCCCCTGGCCCTGCCACTTGCGCTCGTACTTGCTGTTCACCGTGGGCGGGATGTCTCGCCAGGCGGCCTCCAGGCCGCTGCCGGGGACCTGCCCTCCCACCCAGTCGGCAAAGGGCTTGAAGTCGGTGACCAGGCGGCAGGTGGCCTCCGGGGCCAGGCGGCTATTGAGAAGGCGCAGGAAGCGGTTGGAGAACAGGCGGTGATGGGCGTCGCAGGGCCTGGGCCAGGGCCGGGGGAACAGGCACCACACCCCGGCCAGGCTCTGGGGGGTGAACAGCCGCTCCAGGCCCAAGGCCGCCTCGGTCTGCACCACCACGGCGTTGCCCAGACCGGCCAGATTGATGCGCCGTAGCGCCCGCCGGGCCGAGACCCAGTCCACGTCCAGGCCCACTAGGTTCACTCCGGGGCGCTCCCCGGCGCGGCGGGTCAGCACCTCTCCGTTGCCGCAGCCGATCTCCAGCTCCAGGGGGGCGTCGCGGCCGAAGACCTGGTCCCAGGCGATGGGCCGGGGCAGTTGCCGCCAGGGCACCAGGGGGTCCAGCGATAGGTAGGGTGCGGTCATGGCCGCAACTTTAGCACAGTCGTCTTTGCCAGCCACCGGCATACTGCGTTGCCGGCATCGCCCGTGCCGCGACTTAACCCCGGCTACTTGAAGGCGGCGATATAGGCCTTCATGAAGGCGGGCAGGTCGTCCGGGGTGCGGCTGGTGATCAGGTTGCCGTCCACCACCACCTCGGCGTCTTCCCACTGGGCCCCGGCGTGCACCAGGTCGTCCTTGATGGCGAAAAAGCTGGTGCAGCGCTTGCCCGAAAGCACCTCGGCCGAGGCCAGCATCCACCCGGCGTGGCAGATGGCCCCCACCGGCTTGCCCGCGATGAATATGTCCCTGACCAGCTTCACCGTGGCCTTGTGGCGGCGCATATGGTCCGGGGCGTAGCCGCCGGGGATGACCAAGCCGTCGAAATCCCCGGCGCCCACCTCGCCGCTGCCCTTGTCGCTCACAAAGCTGAGTCCGCTCTTGGCGCGGTAAGTCATGCCCCCGCCGGTGCCCACCACCGTCACCGCCGCCCCGGCTTCCTGGAGGCGGTAGTAGGGGTAGATCAGTTCGAATTCATTGAACAATTCTTCCGTCAAAATGGCGATTTTCCTGCCGGTGAGAGGCATGGCCGCAAACCTCCTATTTCGCGCAGTGGCAAAAAATTCATCTCGTGTCTATATTTGGAACCATGGGTCGCCGGTAGTCAACCGGCGACTGATTGTTTTGGCCGATTGTAATAGTGCTATATTAAAAGCATATCGGCCAAGTGGGCTAAAGGCTTCTCAGGCTGGGCGCTGGAAGAGCGGGCCGTGCACCGGGGAGGAAAGGTGGCACGGTTCAGAGGGTGGACGGCTCAGAGCCTAGGAAGCGCCGGCGGGCATGCCTATGGACGGGTGGCCTGACCGGTAAATTTCCGTGAGCGCGGAGGACCGCCCAATGCTCTTTGACCTGGCCTTATATACCTCCCTGGCCCTGTTGGCCCTGGGCCTGGCTTACAAGCTGGGACGCTGGCTGACCACCTCCATCGGGCCTGAATCACGAAACTACACCCCTGCCCAAAGATTGAGCGCCTCCTTGAAGGGTCTGGCCCGCGCCTTGCGCGGCCGCAGCCTGGGACCCATGATGGCCGCCCTGGTCTTGGACGGCCTGTTCCAGCGCCGCAGCCTGGGGCACAGTCGCTGGGCCTGGGCCGCCCACATGCTCATCTTCTGGGGCATGATGGGGCTCATCTTTTTGCACGCCCTGGGGCCGGTGCTCATTCCCAGCTTCACCGCCACCCTCAATCCCTGGCTGTTCTTGCGCAACCTGTTCGGGGTGATGCTCCTGGCCGGGGCGGTAATGGCCATGTGGCGGCGTCTCAGGCTGCCCGGCCTGCGCCGCACCACCCATTGGGCCGACCGGGCCGCCTTGGGCCTCCTGGCCCTGCTGGTGCTCTCGGGCTTTGCCCTGGAGGGGGCCAAGATCGTCAGTGTGCACAGCTTCGATTCCATGATCGCCGAATACGGCGACCTCCCCGAGGATAACGACCGGGCCGCCCTGGGCCAGGTGTGGCGGGATCACTACGGCGTGGCCTTCCCCGAAGGCCAGGTGCCCGCCGGGCTGGAGCTCATGGAGCGGGGCCTGGAACTGCACAACGACAGCTGCGTGGACTGTCACGACAATCCCCAGTGGGCCTTCGCCTCCTGGCCCTTGTCCCGGCTCATGGCTCCCATGGCCGGTTGGCTGGAGGCAGCCCATACCGCCTTGTGGCTGTATTACCTACATTTTTTGGCCGCCTTCGCCGCCCTGGCCATATTGCCCTTCAGCAAGTTCCTGCACATCTTCACCGGGCCGCTGCTGCTCATGATCCGGGTGGCGGTGCCTCGCGAGGAGATGGACCCGGCGGCCAGGGCCCTGGTGCGGGCCCTGGAGTTGGACGTGTGCACCCACTGCGGGGCCTGTTCGGTGCACTGCTCGGTGGCCGAGGCGGTCAAGCACGTGCCCAACCTGAGCGTGCTGCCCTCGGAGAAGCTCATCGCCCTGGGCCGCCTGGTCCGGGGCAAGACCGACTACGGCGAGATGCTGGACGTGATGCGCCAGGGGGCCTACATGTGCACCAGCTGCCTGCGCTGCACTCGCCTGTGCCCGGTGGGCATCAACCTGCAGGACCTGTGGTTCGCCATGAAGGACGACCTGGAGGAGGCGGGCTACGGCCCCACCACCCGCACGGTGGCCAAAAAGGCCTTGGAAACCGCCGGGCCCAGCCGCTCCGTCGCGCCCTTCAAGGTGAGCAACGGCGAGTTCCAAAAGGACCTGGGCCTTTCGGTGCAGGCGGACACCTTCCGCAATTGCTACCGCTGCGCCACCTGCTCCAACTCCTGCCCAGTGGTGTTCTCCTACGAGGACCCCAAGAAGGAGCTGGACCTTTTGCCCCACCAGATCATGCACACCCTGGGCCTGGGCCTGGCCGACGAGGCCATGGGCGCGCGCATGACCTGGTATTGCCTCACCTGCTACCGCTGCCAGGAGGCCTGCCCCCAGGGGGTCAAGGTGGCCGACGTGCTCTACGAGCTTAGGAATCTGGCCGCCGCCCGGCAGGAGCAAGGGGAGAGTTGCTGATGAAATACGCTTTGTTCCTGGGGTGCAAGATTCCCTACTACGTGCCCCACTACGAGATCGCCACCCGCCGGGTGCTGGGTGATCTGGGGGTGGAGCTGGTGGACCTGGAGTTCCCCTGCTGCGGCTACCCCATGCGCCACCTGTACTTCCGCTCCTACATGCTCTCCGCCGCCCGGGGCCTGGCCCTGGCCGAGTCCCGGGAGCTCAACATCACCACCCCCTGCAAGTGCTGCTTCGGCGCGCTGAAGCGGGCCCAGAAGTTCTTGGCCGACAACCCCGAGCTGCTCAGGGAGATCAACGCCGAGCTGGCCGCCGAGGGCCTGAACTATTCGGGCAAGGTGCAGGTGCGCCACATCCTGCAGGTGATGCACGACGACGTGGGCATGGCCGAGCTGCAAAGCCGGGTGAAAAGGCCCTACGAGCTGCTCCGGGCGGCCATCCTCTACGGCTGCCACGCGGTGCGCCCCAGCGAGGTGACCCATTTCGACGACCCCAGCAACTTGCACCTCATCGATGACCTGGTGAAGGTGACCGGGGCCACCCCGGTGACCTGGGCCGGGCGCTTGAGCTGCTGCGGGGCCCCGGTGCGCGAGCGCAACGAGGATTTGGCCCTGGCCACCATCCGGCGGCGCCTCAGCGAGGCCCGCGACGCCAAGGCGGACATCCTGGTGATCGCCTGCGCCTACAGCCAGATGCAGGCCGAGTGGGCCTATTCCCTGGCCGGGCCGCCCCCCCAAAGGGAACTCATCGAGGGGCCGGTGCTCTATCCCCAGCTATTGGGCCTCTGCATGGGCCTCACCGCCAAGGACGTGGCCTTGGACCGCAACACCCCCAATGGCGAGTACCTGATCAGCTTCCTACGGCGAGATTAGTCCGGCTGCGCCAGGCGGCCGATAGCTGTGTTGCCGGCATCGCTTAGGCCTCGGCGTATAAAAAAATACGCCTGCGGCCTGCGCTCGCCGGTCGCCCGGCTCTCGCCCACCTGGCTGTGCCGGGTTCGGCCGCGCCAGCCACCGCCATACTGTGTTGCCGACTTCGCTCGGATCCTCAACGTAGGCACTGGCTACGCCTGCGGTCCTCGCTCGTCGGTCGCCTTGCCTGGCGGCGCCTGGCTGTGCCGGGGGATAGCTGCTAGGCCGGCAACTTGGAAGAACAAAAAAGCGAGCCCGGTCCGGGCTCGCTTTTTATTGCCTACTTGTTCACTAGTTCGATGAAATGCACCTCGCCGGTGACCAAATCCGGCACCACCACCAGGTAGCCCTTGCCCCGAGGTATCAGGGCGAAGTCGGCCGGGCCCTTGAAGCCGCTGGCCAGCTTCACCGGGCCGCCGCCCCCGCTCAACAGGAACAGGCCGTGGCCCGCCCAGTCGGTGTAGAGGTAGGAGCCGTCGCTGAGCATGGCCACCCCGTCCAAGTGACCCAGGTCGCCGCGAATCTGGCTCATCTGCCCCACGTCTTGGGCCTGGTAGAGCCCGCCGAGGCCGCCCAGGTCCTTCTTGGCGGCGATGACGATCCCGCCGCCCGGCGCGGGCCACACCCCGTTGGGGTGGAAGCCGGTGGGGCTGAGCATCACCCGCACCTTGGTCTCGGTGTTAAGAAAATCAGCCGGTTGCACCAGGTAGATGCGTCCGCCGGCGGTGTCGCTGACGTAGAGCTTGCCCTCGGACACGGTAAGGTCGTTGGCGAACTGGGCTCCGGGCAGAGCCAGGCGGCGGCCTTTTTTGGTCTTCAGGTCAAAGCACCACACCGAGTCGATGTCCGCGGCCCACAGGCGCCCGGCCTCGGCCCACAACCCTTTGGGTTTGTTGAGCTTGTCGCCAGGCCCCGGCAGGAACTTGGGCTCCAGGACCTTGCCCTTGATGTCCAGCTTGCTGATGAAGCCCTTGCCGTCCTTGAGGGTGGGTTTTAAGGCTTCGCCGAAGTTGCTCATGTACAGCGCCTGGCCCTCGGGGTCGTAGGTCACTGATTCGGGGTGCCCCGAGCCGGGCAGGGTTTGCTGAGAAACCACCTGCCAGGCGGCCAGGGCCGGAGTGAACCCGGCCAACAGGGCCACGGCCAGCAATACAGCCAATAAACTTTTCATACGGCTAACCCTCCTGGGCGTGTGAGCTGGGGCCCGGCGCGGGCCTCATGACGCAAGATTCCCACATAATCGCCTCCACGGCAACAGGCCCCCTTGCAGCGCTTGGTGTGGCCGCCCGCCCTTTGCTACCATATAGGCAAGATAAGACGGCGACCCGCCCCGGTTTGGGAGGGCGGTATTTTCTTTTTGCGGAAAGGTGAGCTGATGTCCCAAGGCAGCATGAATCTGATGATAGGCGGCGAGGCAGGCCAGGGCTTGGTCACCATAGGCCAGGTATTGGCCAAGGCGCTGGTGAAAAGCGGCTACCACATCCTGGTGACCCAGGATTACATGTCCCGGGTGCGTGGGGGCCACAACACCTTCACCATCCGCTTTTCCCCCCAGGACCTGGACAGCCCCTGCGAGGGCCTGGACCTCCTGGTGGCCCTGAACCAGGAAACCCTGGCCCGCCATGCCAAGGAGTTAAACGCCGGGGCGGTGGTTCTGGCCGACACCGGACTGAGTTGCGGCCAGACCCCCTGCCTGAATGTGCCCTACGAGGATTTGGCCGACAAGCGCTACCTCAACACCGTGGCCCTGGGGGTGGCCGCCAGCCTTTTGAAACTGGACCTGGAGCTGGTGGCCCAGACCCTGGAGACGGCCATCGGCAAGAAAAAGGGCGACAAGGTGGTGGAAGAAAACCGCCAGGCCCTGGAAAAGGCCTCCCAGTGGGCCGCCGGGCAGGAGCACGGCCTGAAGCCGCCCGCCCCGGAAAAAGAGCCGGACAAGCGCATGATGCTGGGGGGCAACCAGGCCATCGCCCTGGGGGCCCTGGCCGGGGGGCTCAAGTTCGTGGCCTTCTACCCCATGACCCCCTCCACGGCCATCGCCCTGACCGTGATCGCCCACGCCGAGCAGATGGGGGTGGTCTACGAGCAGGCCGAGGATGAGATCGCGGCGGTGAACATGGCCCTGGGCGCTTCCTACGCCGGGGCTCCGGCCTTGGTTTGCACCAGCGGCGGGGGCTACGCCCTGATGACCGAGGGCGTCTCCCTGGCGGGCATGACCGAGACCCCCTTGGTCATCGCCCTGGCCATGCGCCCCGGCCCGGCCACCGGCCTGCCTACCCGCACCGAGCAGGGCGACCTCTTGTTCGCCCTGCACGGCGGCCACGGCGAATTCCCCCGGGCCATCCTCACTCCCGGTTCGGTGAAGCAGTGCTTCGCCGCCGGTTACCGGGCTCTGCATCTGGCCGAGAAGTACCAGACCCCGGTGTTCATCCTCACCGACCAGTTTTTGGCCGACAGCCTCAGGGCGCTCACCCCCTTTGACCTCAGCGGCCTAACCCCGGTGCGCCCCGGCGGGGGCGGGGCCTCGGGCGGGGACTACCGGCGCTACGCCATCACCGGCGACGGCATCTCCCCCCGGCGCTTGCCGGGTATGGGGCCGGAGCTGGTGATCGCCGACAGCGACGAGCACGACCAAGAGGGCCACATCACCGAGGACCTGGAGCTAAGGGTGCGCATGAATGACAAGCGCCTGGCCAAGCAAAAGGGCCTGCGCGCCGAGGTGGAGCCACCGGTGTTCGTGGGCCCCGAGGCCGCGGACACTCTGCTGGTGAGCTGGGGCTCCAGCCAGGGGCCGGTGGCCGAGGCGGCGCGGCGCTTGGGAGAGGAGGGCCAGAGCGTGGCCACCTGCCACTTCAGCCAGGTGTGGCCTCTGGTGCCGGATCAGTTCGCGGAGCGTTTCAAAAAGGCGGGCCAGGTGGTGGTCATCGAGGGCAACGCCACCGGCCAGTTCGCCGGACTGCTCAGGAAAGAGGCGGGCATCCAAGCGCAGCGCTTCATCGGGCGCTACGACGGCCTTAACCTGACCCCCGAATACATCCTGCGCCAGTTGGCGAGCTAGGTGGGAAATGATGGTTGATATAAAAGACTACGGCGATTTCGAGACCGCCTGGTGCCCGGGCTGCGGCAACTTCTCCATCCGCAAGGCCCTGATCCAGGCCCTGGCCGAGAGTGACCTGGCTCCCCACCAGATCCTGTTGGTCAGCGGCATCGGCCAGGCGGCCAAGACCCCCCACTATCTGCGCTGCAACTGCTTCAACGGCTTGCACGGGCGCTCCCTGCCCGCAGCCACCGGGGCCAAGCTGGCCAACCCGGAGCTGAAGGTGATCACCACCAGTGGCGACGGCTGCAACTACGGCGAGGGCGGCAACCACTTTTTGGCCGCGCTTCGGCGCAACGTGAACCTGACCATGTTGGCCCACGACAACCAGATCTACGGCCTGACCAAGGGCCAAGCCAGCCCCACCAGCATGGAGGGCATGCACACCAAGGCCCAGCCCACCGGGGTGCACTCCTATCCCTTCAACCCGGTGGCCGTGGCGGTGAGCATGCACGTGGGCTTCGTGGCCCGGGGCTTCGCCGGGGAGGTGGAGCACTTGGCCGGGCTCATCAAGCAAGCCCTGGCCCATCCCGGCCTGTCCCTGGTGGACATCTTGCAGCCCTGCGTTTCCTTCAACAAACTCAATACCTTTCAGTGGTATAAGGAGAGGGTGTACAAGTTGGGGGAAGGGGCGGAGCACGACCCGGCCGACTGGGACGCGGCCATCCGGCTAAGCTACGAGTTCGGGGACCGCATCCCCATCGGGGTGATCTACACCAACGACCGCCCGGCCTTCGACTCCTATTTCCCGGTGCTCAACAAGGGCCCCCTGGCCACCCAGGAGGTGGACTACGGGGTCATGGAAAAAGTTTTGGAAAGCTATTGCTGATGAAAAAAATCGGTTGGGCGCTGCTGGCCCTATCTTGCCTGGCGCTGCTGGCCGCCGCCTGCGGCAGCCTGGACAAGCAGGACCCGCTCACCAGTAATGAGCGGGCCTGGCTCAAGGAGCACGGCCCGGTGCTGGTGGGGGCCGACCTCACCTACCACCCCTTCTCCTTTGTGGGGGCGGACGGCCAGGCCGATGGCATCTGCGCGGGCCTGTGGCGGGCCATGGCCAAGAAGCTGGGCTTTGAGGTGCGCTTCGAGGCCCTCAACGACGACGTGGAACTGGAGCGCCTGAACTCCGGGGCCCTGGACTCCAGCACCGGCATGTTCCCCCTGGGCGCGCGCAAAAAGACCCTGGATTTCAGCGAACCATTTTACCCGGTGACCGCAGCCATTTTCGTGACCAGCCGGGCCCGGGGAGTGCGCGGCATGGAAGACCTTTCCCGCATCAAGGTGGGGGCGGTCAAGGACGACTCCGGGGCGGCGATTCTGCTCAAGAACAACATCACCCCGGTGCTTTTTGACAGCTACAAGGCCTGCGTTGAGGCTTTGGCGCAAAATCAGGTCCAGGCCGTGGTCATGGACGACCCGGTGATGCTCTACTGGCGCAACCGCTTGAAGCTGGGGGCCGACATCTCCTGGGCCCAAGGCAACGCGGTGGTGGAGCGCAACGACCTGGCCATGCCGGTGAAAAAAGGCAACGCTGAGCTTTTGTCCATCATCAACAAGGGCCTGGCCCTGATGGCCGGCTCGGAGATGCAGAGGCTTAGGGAGCGCTACCTCCCCTAACCTGGGCGGCTTCGCCAGGCGGTGCATGGCTGCGTTGCGGGCATCGCTCGCCTCCTCGGCGTATGTAAGAATACGCCTGCGGGGTCTCGCTCGCCCGACGCCTTGCCCTACACCGCCTGGCTGTGCCGGTAGTTGGCTTCGCCAGGCGGGGCGTTGCTGGATTGTGGGCATCGCTCGCCTCCTCGGCGTATGTAAGAATACGCCCGCGGGTCTCGCTCGCCCGAGGCCTTGCCCTACACCGCCTGGCTGTGCCGGTATCGGCGAGTGGGGCGGTTGAAGACCGATCAGCCGATACCGTTTACGCTGGACGATGTGGGGTGTTGTTGCCTATGGGGCTCCAGACTCATCACCGGCCCGCCGGCACCTAGACCAGGCTCTTTTCCGGTCCCGGCGGCGCTGCCGGTTCGGCCTCGGGCTGGCTCACCGGCAGCATCACGCTGAACACCGAGCCCTTGCCCACCTCGCTGCTCACCAGCACCTGGCCGCCGTGGCCCTTGATGATGGCCTCCACCCCGGCCAGGCCCAGGCCGTGCCCCGGCTGTTTGCCGTGGCTGGCCGCCCGGAAGAACATGTCGAAGATATAGGGCAACTCCTCGGGGGTGATGCCCGCCCCCTGGTCGATGAAGCGCAGCACCACCGTATCGCCCACCGCCTCGGCCTCGATGCGCACCTGAGTGCCTTGCGAGGAGTACTTGAGAGCGTTGTCCAAAAGGTTGGTGAAGGCCCGGCGCAGGTTGTGCGCGTCGCCCTGGATCACCGGCAGGCTCTCGGTGCCCAGCATGCTCAGAGCCACACCTTCCTGGTCGAAGCGGGCCTGGAAGACCTCCAACAGCTCCAGGAACTCCTTGTCCAGGTACACCGCGCTGAAGTTGAGCTTCAGGTTGCCGGTCTCCAGGCGGGTGAAGTCCAGGAAGTCGTTGATAATCTTCTCCAGCTGCGCGGCCTCGCGGCGAATGATCTCCAGATACTTCTGCTGCTTTTCCGCGTCGCTCAGCTCGCCCTTCTTGAGCAGGCGCAGGGCGAAGCCCTGGATGCCCACCAGGGGGCTCTTCATGTCGTGGGCGAACATGCTCACCAGGTTGGCCCGCTCGCGCTCCAGGGCCTTTAGCTCGGTGATGTCCTGGAAGATCTCCACCCCGCCCACCAGGTTGCCCCTCTGGTCGTAGAGTCCCGAGGCCCTCAGGCGAACCGCCTTGCGGGTGCCGTCCTTGCTGATAAAGGTGGTGTCGATGGGCCCGGTGGGCTCCCCCCGGCTCAGGGCCCCCCGGATGGGGCATTGGCCGTCGCAGACCTCGGCCCTGAGCACCTCGCCGCAGGGGCGTCCCAGCACCTCCCCCTGGCTGTAGCCCAGGATCTTCTCGCCCTGGGAGTTGATCTCGGTGATGCGGAACTCCGGGTCCACCGAGATCATGCCCACCGGCAGGCTCTGCACCAGGGCCTGGTGCTTGGCCGCCGAGGCGCGCAGGGCCTCTTCCATGGCCCGGCGCTTGGTGATGTCGCGCACCGTCTCTATGGCCCCCACGATCTCGCCCTGGGAGTCGAACAGGGCGGTGGCCTTGCCCCAAAGGTGGGCCCCGTTGGGCGGTATCTTGGGCGCGAAGGCCTCGGTTAGCAGGGTGTGTCCCTCCCGGTGCACGTAGGGGTAGCGGTCCTCGAAGGTCTGGTCCCACTCCATGGCCAGGTCGGCCAAGATGGGCCGCCGCTCCCCCCAGAAGGGCAGGGCGTGCTCGTAGTCGTCCCGGCCCAGGATATCGATGGCCTTGATGCCGGTCAGCTCTTCGATGGCCCGGTTCCACACGATCACCTCGCCCCGGCGGTTGATGGCGAAGGTGGAGTCGGGCAGGAAATTGATGATGTCGGCCAGGCGCTTGCGCGAGTCCTTGATCTCCTCCTGGGCCTGCTTTTGCTCGGTGATGTCAAAGGCGGTGCCCAGGATGGCCGGCTTGCCCTGGTGCTGGATGATGCCGGCGGTGAAGTCGGCCCAGCGCTCCTGGCCGTCCTTGGTGAGAATCTTGAACTCGTAGCGGGCGGGGACCTCCTCGCCCTTTTGGCGGGACAGGCCGCGCTCGCGCACCAAGTCACGAAAATCAGGATGGATTATCTGCCAGAAGGGCAGGGCCTTCAGCTCCTCCTTGGCGTAGCCGCACAGGCGCTCCCCGGCCGGGTTCATGTAGAGGAAATGATCGCCCTGGATGATGAAAATGGCCGCAGACATGGTCTGGGCCAGGGTGTGGAAATCCGCCTCCTGGGGGTCGGCCGGCGGCTCCGTCCCGCCGCCGGGCCGCTTCCCGGCCTGGCGCAGGCTCGCTCGCAGGCGCTCAATCTCCCGGCGCAGCTCCCTGGTTGTGGCCTCGTCCTCCGGCATGGGGTGCCTCCTTCCGGGTAACCTGGCATGGCCGCTTGCTTTTATCCTCTTGTCTTAGTTCCTTGATAGGCTTTAGAATAATGTCAATGGGGTCGCCTGCCCGCTATTCCCCCCTAATTTTTATTATAGGACACTAGGTCCTGCCTGGTAAGCACTGGAGTGCCCCGGTCGCGAGGCCGGGCAAGCCGCGTTTGCATTCGGTGGTTGCTTTAATGGGATTCGTTGTTAACTTATTAAACATAAGTTAAGAACTAGACTAGCACCCGGGCGCCCACCTCTACGGCACATTGCAAAATATGTGGCCGGGGGCCCATAAGTTTTTGAGGTACTTGCCTTGAGCGCACACAGCACATCTTTTGACGGTTTCAACGACCCGGCGACGGCGCGAGCCGAGCACATCAGGCAAGACAGCCACCGCGAAGCTCTGGCCACCTTGCTCTACAGCATCAAGCAGAGCGAGGGCTGGGCCTTGGTGGTGGGCCGGGCCGGTTCGGGCAAGACCCAGCTTCTGGACGAGTTGAAGGCCTCTCTGGGACCAGAGGTGACCTGCGTGCATCTGAGCGCCGAGCAGTGCCCCACCCCCATGGACCTGTTCCGCCGCATTTCCGAGGCCCTGGGCATGGACGGGCCCTGTCAGTACAAGGCCCGCTTCCTCCTGGACCTCAGGGAGCAGATTCAGCAGTATCGCCGCCAGGGCCGCAAGATCCTCATCCTCATCGACAGCGCCCAGAACTGGGGCCCGGAGATGCTCCAGGAGATCGAGTTGCTGGGCAACGAGGACCAGTTCTCCCCCAGGGTGCTGAACATTTTCCTGTTGGCTCGGCCCGAGTTCTTGCACACCTTGGAGGCCATGGGGGCCACCAACCTGAAACACAACCTGCACCGCTTCCGCCGCCTGGCTTCGCCCGGCGACTCTCTGCCGCCCGCGGGCGAACGTCGCCACGGCCCGCGCCATGACGAGCACATAGACTACTTTGACAATCAGGCCGCCAAGGAGATGCGCCGCCTGGCCGGCGCCAAGCTCCAGGCGCAACGCAAGCAGGTTCAGACTCGAGCGGAGCAGGCTCCTGCCTTGGCCGCTCCCCGGCAAGGCCTCGGTGATCTGAAGCCCAAATCGGTCCCAGAGCCCGTGGCCGACTGGCCCGATTCCAAAGAAGAGATCAACGCCCTGTTGGACCTGGTGTTCGGCCCCACGCCGCCAAGAGCTTAATATCTACTGGCCGCCCACCCGGCGCTCCAGCAGGTAGGTGCCGCCCGGAGCCAGGTCCAGGTCGATGTAATCCACTAGATCGGTCAATACCTTGGGTCCGGAGTGCTCGCCCCGCTGGCGGATGGCGTAGCCGTATACCTCCAGCAAATACTTGTTCTTGCCCGGCGGCACCAGGAAGGTGGTGTCGCGCACCAAGGGATTGGTGTTGGGTATGGTGTAGAAATCCTGGGCCACGGTGGGCTTAAGCATGGGATAGGCCCCCTTGGGAACCACCAGGCGCAGGCTCCAATCCCAGTAGATCCACTCGCCGGGGTGGTTTTTTAGCTTTTCCGGCACCTTGGCCCAGAGCTTCACCCGCACCTTGGCCGGGTCGGGTCCGGGGTCCAGGTATACCTGGCCGCATCCGGCGGCCGCCGCCAGCATCAGGGCCAGGGTCAAGCAGGCCAGGCCCTTGATGAAAATGGAGCGTGGGCGTCGCATAGGCTTTCCCCTCGCTGAGAGGTTGATGGGGCTTTTCATTCTTTTATGATAACGCTCCCGCCCTGGGGGAGAAAAAATATTGCGTGGGCGCGGGGCTTGCCCAGCCGCCGGGGCGGGGTTTTAATGTAGGGGATGAAATCAACCAGAGCCCACCGGGGGAGATAACATGAAAAGCCATCGCCAGGAGCTGACCTTCCGAGTGCCCACCCGACGGGCCTTCATCAACATAACCCCGGAAGTTGAGCAAGCCGTCGCCGCCAGCGGGGTCCAGGAGGGCCTGGTGCTGGTCAACGCCATGCACATCACCGCCAGCGTGTTCATCAACGACGACGAGAACGGCCTGCACCACGACTATGAGGTGTGGCTGGAAAAGCTGGCCCCCCACGCCCCGGTAGAGCAATACCGCCACAACCGGGGCGAAGACAACGCCGACGCCCACATGAAGCGGCAGATCATGGGCCGGGAGGTGGTGGTGGCCATCACCGGCGGACGCCTGGACCTGGGCACCTGGGAGCAGGTCTTCTACGGCGAGTTCGACGGCCGCCGCCCCAAGCGGGTGCTGATAAAGATCATCGGGGAATAGGGCCCGCCGCGATGCATGGCTAGCAGGTGTGGTTTTGTGGTACTTTTCAAACATGGGGCAAGGTGGTTGCCGGGCCCCATTCATTTGCCGGGAGGTAGGTTGACCCCAGCCATGTCGCGCAGCCTAAACCATCGCGTTTTTCTAGCAGCCCTTATTGCGGCCCTGCTGGTCCTTTCCCTGAGCGCCTGCGGCGGCAGCGACACCAGCGGCCTGGACAGCCCCGATCCCCGCAGTTTTGAATACCAGAGCGAGGGTTGGTGCTACCGCTGGGTTCCCCAGGGCCAGGTGGAGTTGGACAAGGCCATCAAGCAGTGCACGCAAAAGGTCAAGCAGCGCCAGCAATACCTGAAGGACTCCCTGGGCAAGTCCTTTGAGAAAGGGCCCACCGCCTGGACCATGGAATCCTGCCTCCAGGTGCAGGGCTGGGAGCGCTGCCCGCCCGAGGATTAGTCCGCACATTCATCCCGAAAACCCGCCGCATTTTTTGGCTGGGCCCCCCGGTCATGGTAAGCTGCCACCTGGGCTTTGGGCCCGGACCCTATCCCGGTGAAAGGCGGCGGATAAGACCTTGCGCGAAGTACTGCACTACCTGACCAGCGACCAAGTGCTGCACCAAATGGTGGCAGGCATGCCCATGTGGGGCCTGCTCTTGCTGCTGGTGGCCTGCATCGTGGTGCTGTCCAAGGGGGCGGACCTCATGGTGGACGGCGCGGTGGCCCTGGCCCGGCGCACCGGCCTGCCCCGCATCGTCATCGGGGCCACCATCATCAGCCTGGGCACCACCACCCCCGAGATGTTCGTGAGCGTCATGGCCGCCTGGACCGGCAACCCCGGCCTGGCCCTGGGCAACGGCGTGGGCTCCATCATCTGCGACACCGGGCTCATCTTCGGGCTCATGTGCATCATCAGCCGGGTGCCGGTGCGCCGCTATATCCTCAACCGCACCGGCTGGGTGCAGGTGGGCGCGGCCACCCTGTTGGTGCTGGTGGCGCTCATCGCCCTGTGGCTCAACCCCGGCGCGCCGGTCTTGGGCCGAGGGGTGGGGGCTTTTTTCCTGCTGCTGTTGGTGGGCTACCTGTACCTGTCCTACCGCTGGGCCCGCCAAAGCGGCCTGGTGGACGAGGCCGAGGAGGACGAGCCGCTATGGGGCCTGGGCAAGGCCTTGGGCTTCACCCTGCTGGGCCTGGTGGGGGTGATCGTGGGCAGCCGGGTGCTGGTGCCCGTGGCCGCCGAGGGCGCTTCCCGCCTGGGGGTGCCCCAGGACGTCATCGCCGCCACCCTGGTGGCCTTTGGCACCAGCCTGCCCGAGCTGATGACCGCCATCAGTTCGGTGAAGAAGCGCCAGCCCCAGATCATGGTGGGCAACGTGGTGGGGGCCGACGTGCTCAACTGCCTGTTCGTAATCGGCGCGGCGGCCTTTGCCCGGCCGCTGACCGTGCCGCCCAACTTCTACAGCTTCCACTTCCCGGCCATGCTGTTGATCCTCTACTCCTTCCGCCTGTTCATCCGCATGAACACCGACGGCTGGTTCAAGCGCTGGCAGGGAGTCTGGATCCTGGGCATATATCTGGTCTATCTGGGCCTGCAATACGGCCTTAATCTGGGTTAGGCCCCCGCTCCGGTCGAAAACCGTCTAGAACAGGCCCAGGAGCATCTTGGTGGCCACCAGGATCAGGAAGGCGGCGAATATCTTCTTGAGCGGGCCGGTGGGCAGGCGGTGGGCCAGGTGGGCCCCCAGGGGCGCGAAGAACACGCTGACCACGGCGATGCCCACCAGGGCGGGCAGATACACGAAGCCCAGGCTGTGGGCGGGCAGGCCGGGCTCTCCCCAGCCGTTGACGATGTAGCCCGCCGCCCCGGCCAGGGCGATGGGCAGCCCGATGGCCGCCGAGGTGCCGATGGCCCGGTGGATGGGCAGGTTGCACCAGGTCATGAAAGGCACGCTCAGCGATCCCCCGCCGATGCCCACCAGGGCGCTGATACCGCCGATGAACAGGCCCACCAGGCTGGTGCCGGTCCAGCCGGGCACGTGGCGGCTGGGCTTGGGCCGGGCCTCCAGGAGCATCTGCAGGGCCACCAGGTACAGGAACACCACGAAAAAGGCGGCCAAAAAGCGGGTGGAAAGCTGGGCGGCCACCCAGGAGCCCAGGTAGGTTCCGGCCAGGATGCCCCCGCTGATGCGCAGAACGATGGACCAATCCACCGCCCCGCGCTTGTGGTGGGCCCGAAAGCTACTGATGGAGGTGAACACGATCACCGCCAGGGAGGTGCCCAAGGCTATGTGCAGGACGTTGCCTGGCGCAAGGTTGGTCGCCTCCAGGTAAAAGGCCACCGCCGGGACGATGACGATGCCGCCGCCCACGCCCAACAGTCCGGCCAGGACGCCGCTGAAGGCGCCCACCGCCGCGAAGACCAACCAGGGAATAACCGCTTCCATGCCGCGCTCCCATCGGGGAATCAGGAAAAAATTCGGCTAAGTGTACCCCCACCGGCCACATGGGGCAAAAAGGCGGGGCCGGACCTCTCGGCCCCGCCCCGCCGCGCGATCATAGGTTTCGGCGCTTCTAGGAAGCCTTGCTTTTGCCCCGGCCTTTTTTTTCGTCGATGTCGCCGGGGTACATCACCGCCTCGTGGCCCCGCTCGCCGGTGCGGATGCGCACCACCTCGTCCACCGGGTAAACGAAGATGAGCCCGTCCCCGGCGTTGCCGGTGCGGCCGCCGCGCAGGATGGCCTCGATGGTCTCGTCCACGTTGTCTTCGCTAAGGATGATGTTCATCTGCATTTTGGGCAGCATGTCTACCTGGTAGGTGCCCGAGCGCCCGGCCAGGGTGATGCCTCCCTGACGGCCCTGGCCGCGAATCTCGAAGACGTTCATGCCCCGGATGCCGATTTCGTGCAGGGCGTCCTTGACGTCGTTGAGCTTGTCCTCGCGGATGATGGCCTCGATCTTCTTAAGCATGACTTAGACCTCCCTTAACCCCTAGGAATAAGCTCGTTCACCGTGGCCGCTGATGTCAAGGCCAACTTCTTCTTCGTGCAGGCCCACCTTGAGGCCGATGCTCATGTTCAGCGCCTTGGCCACCACGTAGGTGACGCCGAAGGAGAAGATCATGGTAACCACCGTGGCCAAAATTTGCACCCCCAACTGGGAGGGATTGCCGTGGAACAGGCCGTTGGCCCCGCCGGGGTTGACGGCCGTGGTGGCGAACAGGCCGGTGGCGATCATGCCCCAGGTGGAGGCCATGCCGTGGCAGGCGAACACGTCCAGGGACTCGTCCAGGCCCCGCTGCTCCCGGAAGCGGATGGTGTAGTAGCTGATGGGCGCGGCCACCGCTCCGATGACCAGGGCGGCCATGGGCGAGACGAAGCCCGAGGCCGGAGTGACCGCGGCCAGGCCCACCACCATGCCGGTGACCAGGCCCAGGGTGGAGGGGCGGCCATCCAGCCAGGACAAAAGCATCCACACCAGCCCGGCGGCGGCCCCGGAGGTGTTGGTGGCCAAAAGGGCGTTGACCGCCACGCCGTTGGCCGCCAGGGCGCTGCCCCCGTTGAAGCCGAACCAGCCCACCCATAGCAGGCCGGCCCCCAGCACGGTGTAGGGGATGCTGTGCGGCTCCAGGGGGATGTGGCCGAAGCCCTTGCGCGGGCCGATGACCATGGCGAAGGCCAGGGCCGAGCAACCGGCGGCCACGTGGACCACGGTGCCTCCGGCGAAGTCCAGCACGCCCATTTCCCGCAGCCAGCCGCCCGCGCCCCACACCCAGTGGCACAGGGGATCGTAGACCAGGGTGGCCCAGATGATGCCGAAGAGCAAAAAGGACTTGAAGCGGATGCGCTCCACAAAGGCCCCGGTGATCAGCGCCGGGGTGATCACCGCGAACATCATCTGGTAGGTGGCGAAAAGCTGGTGGGGGATGCTGGAGCTGTATTCAGGGTTGGGCGCGGCGCCCACGTTCATAAAGCCCAGGTAGTTCAGCCCCCCGATGATGCCCCCGATGTCCTTGCCAAAGGACAGGGAGTAGCCGAACAAGAGCCACTGCACCCCGATGAGGGCCATGAACACGTAGCTCAGGGTCAGGGTGGACAGGATGTTCTTGCGGCGCACCATGCCGCCGTAAAAAAAGGCCAGCCCCGGAGTCATCAGCAGAACCAGCGAACAACAGACCAACAACCAGGCGGTGTCGCCCGTGTTGAGGTTGGCCATGATTCCCTCCTCACACGCTAAATTTTATGCCGGGAGCCTCTCCCCAGGCCCGGGCCACCATGACCCCAAACCGGCGCGACTATTCCTCGCGGGGCACTAACGCAAGCTCTATACCAACTTTCCCGGTTTAGGGCGGTGGGGCCTAAGAGCCTGGCAACACGGGGATAAAGCCTTCGGTGCCGCAAAAATCTGCAAAAATGTAAAAAATAAAGATACCAATAGGTAGGACATTTTTAGTTAATGCTACCGTTTGGTGGAAAAATTTAGACGGCCCAGCCCGGCCCGGTCAAAGCGCCGGGGTCGTGGATGGCCATGGACATGGGCCCGGCTTCCCGGGGAACTTAAAATAAATAAAAAGTTATATCAATAAGTTGACCTGCAAGGCTCTTAGGCGGCGCGGACGAAGGGGGCGTGGAATCGCGCCTCGGCCGGTCTTGGGGGCGGGTGTTATGGCTTGCAAAATCGGAAGACACCAAAATGTAGGTAAGCGGTGCGTATGTACCAATCGGTAGGTTTTTAAGATGAGGCCAGGGAAGTAACCACCGTGGCGGCTCCTTCCACCTCGCGCTCCATCTGGCGCAGCTCCCACAGGAAGGACGACAGGGTCAGGCGGCCCGGCTGGCCGTGAATCTGGGCCCCCACCTGGCCCATGCGCTGGGACACGGCGGCGTGGGCCTGGACCAGGTCCGGCAGGTGGCGGGGGCGCTTGGACTTGGCCAAGGACTCGCCCATGGCGAGCATGGCGGCTTGTATCCGGCCGCTCAGGGCGCTCAGCTGGGGCTCCAGCCGGGTCTGCACCCCCTGGGGGCGGCTCCGCCCGGCGGCGGCCTCCAGGGCCAGCATCTGGTCGAACAAGTGGGCCTCATGCTCGATAACCTCGCCGAAGCGCCGGGCCAGGGCCGGGTTGCGCCCCGGCTCCAGGCCCGCGGCCTGGTAGCTGGCGCGGAGCTGGTCCAAGGCCGCTTGCAGCTTTTGGCGGGCCGGGCCCAGGGAGTCGGGGTTCATGTCCCCGGCCAGGTATTCCTTGGTGGCCTGATCCAGGAAGGCGGCCAACTGCTCCAGCACCTGGGCCGCTTCCTGGCGCATGCGGCGGCTGGCCCGGTTGGGCCAGATGAAACTGGCCGCGCCCAGGCCGATGGCCACCGCCAGGGCCACCTCGCCCATGCGCCAGAAACCCAGCTCCCAGCCCAGGGGGCTCATGGCGGAGGAGAGCAGCAACATGGTGAAGCAGCTCACCCCTCCGGTGAGCACCGGGTGGGGGAAGCTCATCAGAAACAGGGTGGCGTAGGCCCCGGCCAAGGCGGTGAGGTTGTAGATAGGGCCGCTGGAGGCCACCTCCAGCAGGAAAAAGATGGCTGCCGCCGCGCCCAGGACGGTGCCGATAACGCGCCTCTTGCCCATGGCCAGGGTGGAGCCCAGGTCCGGCTTGACCACCAGCAGGGCGAACAGCACCACCCAGTAGCCGTTGTGCAGGTTCAGGGTCTTGATGAGCACCATGCCCACCCCGGCGGCCACCGAGGCCTGCAGGGAGGAGCGGAGGATGGGAGAGTCCAGGCGCAGCTCCTGCCTCAGGCGGGTCCGGAACTGGCTGGGCGCGGCGCGGTGCTGGGCGGGAAGCTGCAACAGCTCCAAGGCCCGGCGCTGGCCCTCGGCCCGACCCAGGTCCCTGGCCAGGGAAACCAGGGCGGTCAGGGAGTTGGTCACCGCCACGTAATCGCCCACCGAGCGCTTGTCTTCGTTCTCCTGGGCCTGCCCGCGCAGCTTGGCCACCTGCCGGGCCAGGCCGTCGATCACCGCCGTGGGGTCGGGCCGCCGGTTGCTGCCCGCCTGGGCCTGGCGCACCTCCCGGAGCAGCCCATGGGACTGGGCCAGCCCCTGGAGAAGCTGCTCCTGGTGGGTTTGGAACAGGGGCCAGTCCGCGGCCAACTGGCGCACCTGCCAAAGGGCCAGCAGGTTTTCATAGACCCGCACCAGGTCCAGGCCCAGGGCCAGCACCGCCTGGGTGGAGCCACCCACTTTTTCCGAAGGCAGCTCCAAAAACTGGGGTATGCCCCTGAGCCGGTGCAGGGCGGTGAGCGCTCCGCTCTTCAACTCCTCCAGGCGCTTGGGGTCCACTTTCCCTTGGGGATAGCCCTCTTCCAGCAGCGTCCAGAGCTGGTCCAGGTTCTCTAGGGCCAGCCCCAGGGCGGCGCTGTATATCTGGCGTGGCCGTATGGGGAGCACCAGGAACTGGAAACACCAACACAGCCCCCCGCCCAGGGCCACCGCCGCCGCCCGCGCCAGGCCCTCGTCCAGGGGGGCGGGCTTGCCCAGGGCCACCACCACCAACAGCAGGGCCCACAGGCCGCAGGCGCCGTAGGCCGGGCCCAGGGCTGCCCCCCAAAAGGCGGCAAAGGTGGCCAGGATCACGAAAAGAGTGGGCAGGGCCACCCCGTCGGCGGCCAGAGTGGCCAGGGGCATGAGCAGGGCGGTGAACAGGGTCAAGACCAGCATGGCTTTGCGGCGGGCGGCCAGGGGCAGGCCCGGAGGAACCTGGCAGAGCAAAAAGGCGGCCAGGGGGCCCCAGGTCATCAGGTGGGGCCAGGGCTGCAAAATGAGCAGGCTCAGAACCATGGCCACCATGATCTTGAGGCTGCGCCGGGCCACCAGCAGGGAAGGGTAGTGGGGCTTGGTGTGTTGTTGGTAGAAGTTTTTTAGGCGCAGACCCGCTCCGGCCATGATTCCCCCGTTTGCTCAAGGCGCGGCCCCGCGCCTGGTGGGGCCATGTTAGCCGCATGACGGAGCCGGGGCAATCGGCTTGTGGCCACCCGGCCTTACAATCCCCGCCCGGCCGTGCTACATTGGCCCAGCGTCCGCGACCTGGGAGGGGGAATATGATCGCAACCTATCTATTGATACCCGCCGTCCTGCTCCTGCTGGGCCTGATCTGGGCCGAGCGCGAACAGCGGCCCGGCCGGGTGCTGGCCTTCAAGACCCCCTTGTCGGCCCTGTTCGTATTGAGCGCCCTGCTCACGCCCCATGCCCAGTCCCATTACTTCTACCTGGTGCTTGCCGGGCTGATCCTGGGGCTCATAGGCGACGTGTGCCTGGCCCTGAAGGGCGACGCCCCTTTCAGGGCAGGGCTGGTTTCCTTTCTTCTGGGCCATGTGGCCTACGTGGTGGCCTTTGCCGGGCTCACCGGACCGGGCGGCTGGTTCCGCCCCGGCTTTTTGGCCATCTGCGCGTTGAGCGGCCTGGTCTTTTTGTGGCTGCGCTCCAGCCTGGGCAAGATGCTCCTGCCGGTGCTGGCCTACGTGGTGGTCATCACTTTGATGGTGTTGGCCGCCGAGGCGGCGGTATTCAACCTAGCCCTGCCCCGGCGGGAGGCCTGGCTTATCTTCGGCGGGGCCTTGGCCTTTTATCTCAGCGACTTGTGCGTGGCCCGCGACCGCTTCAAGAAGCCAGGCTGGGACAACCGCCTGGTGGGCCTGCCCCTGTACTACGGGGGCCAGTTCGCCATAGCCTGGTCGGTGAGCGGGATGTTTTAAAAAGCTTGACCCTCCCGGTGAGGAGGGTAAAATTTAAGTTTAAATATAGTTTGTCACTCAATCACCGCGAGGGCTTTTTTGCATTGCGGCTTTTATAAAACCGGTCATGGTTTGCCGGTCCGCTGGCTGATGGCGGCCATGGTCGTGGCCCTGTTGGCGGGCGGCGGCTCCTGGGCCCGGGCCCAGGACGTCCCGGTGCAACTGGCCGCCATGGCTCAGGCCTTTTACGAGCAGCGCGCCGATATGGACGTTGCCGCCAGGGCGGTGGAAGCCTACCGCGAAATCCTCTCCTGCACCCCCGAAGACCTGGACGCCTCCCTCAAGCAGTGCGAGCTGCTGGTGTGGATAGGGGCCCAATCCGAGTCGCCCAAGGACGAACCCTTTTTCCGCGAAATGATCACCGTGGCCGGGCAGGCCCGCAAGGCCCATCCCTCAGACCCCGGACCGGTTTACTGGCTGGGCGTGGGCCAGGGCATGCTGGCCACCGTGGCCCCCATCACCGAGGCCCTTAGCCTGGTCAAGCAGGCCCGGGCCAACATGCGCCTGCTGCTCACCATGGACCCCACCTATTGCCACGGCGGGGCCGACCGGGTTTTGGGGCGCATCTACAGCAAGCTGCCCTTTTTCATCGGCGGGGACAACGACAAGGCCGAAGAGCACTACAAGCAGGCCATCGACCGGGGCCCCCATTACTGGCTCAACCACCTCTACCTGGCCGAGCTGTATCATCACGAAGGCGAAGACGCCAAGGCCCAGCAGCTCCTGCAGCAAGTGGCCACCGGTCCCACCATCAACGGGCTGGAGCCAGAGTGCCGCCTGTGGCAGGACGTGGCCCGCAAGTACCTGGTTCGCGGGGCCTCCTCCGAATAATTCTCCTGTGCTATCCTGAAAAATTAGAAGCCCTACCGTTACCCTCAGGGGGCAGGAAAGGATGCGGCCATGCCAGATCCCGCCAATGGGGACAACTGCAAGCTGGAAGAAGATCTTTCCCGTGAGCTTCATCAGGAGCTGCCCGGTGTGGTCCGGGAACTGGTGGCCAGCTGCGGCACTCAGGAATGTTTCGAGCACATAAGCCCGGTGCCCCTGCCCAGCCAGGAGGCGGTCAAGCGCATCGTGGCCAAGGCCCGCAAGGCCCTGTTCCCCGGTTATTTCGACGGCCACAAGATAGAGCAGGTGAACCTGGAGTACCACATGGGCATGGAGCTGACCGAGCTCTATGAGCTGGTGGCCGACCAGATCACCTGGGCGGTGCGCCACGACTGCTTCCGCCACGACCTGAGCTGCACCCATTGCGGCGACCGGGGCCAGCGGGCCGCCCTGGGCTTCGTGCAGGGCCTGCCCGAGATACGCCGCCTGCTTTCGCTGGACGTGCGCGCCGCCCAGGAGGGCGACCCGGCCAGCGGCGGGGTGGACGAGATCATCTTCTCCTACCCCGGCCTGTTCGCGGTCACGGTGTACCGCCTGGCCCACCTGCTGCGTCACTTGGAGGTGCCGCTGCTGCCGCGCATGATGAGCGAGTACGCCCATGCCCAGACCGGCATCGACATCCATCCGGGGGCCGAGATAGGCAAGAGCTTTTTCATCGACCACGGCACCGGGGTGGTCATCGGCGAGACGGCGGTGATCGGAGACCAAGTGCGCCTGTACCAGGGGGTCACCCTGGGGGCCCTGTCCCTGTCCAAGGAGCAGGTGGAAAACCTGCGCGGGGCCAAGCGCCACCCCACCATCGAGGACAACGTGATCATCTACTCCGGGGCCACCATCCTGGGAGGCCAGACCGTGGTGGGGGCGCGCAGCGTGGTGGGGGGCAACGTGTGGCTCACCGAGTCGGTGCCCCCGGACACCAAGGTCTTCGTGGAAAAGCCGGAACTGGTTTACGTGGGCTCCAGGCGGGCCGGAAAGGAAAAAGCATGACCACCAACATCAACCCCGACGTCATCCGCGTGGTGGGAGGCACCCCTCTGGTGCTCTTAAGCGAAAACTGCCTGGCGGGCATGGTGGCCCCGGTGGTGGCCAAGCTGGAGTACCAGAACCCCCTGGGCTCGGTGAAGGACCGCATCGCGGTGTCCATGATCGGCGCGGCCGAGGCCGAGGGCAAGATCGATCACGACACCCTCATCGTGGAGCCCACCAGCGGCAACACCGGCATCGGCCTGGCCTTTGTCTGCGCGGTGAAGAAATACCGCCTGCTCTTAACCATGCCCGAGTCCATGAGCATCGAGCGGCGCAAGCTCTTAAAACACCTGGGGGCCGAGCTGGTGCTCACCCCGGCGGCGGGGGGCATGAAGGGGGCCATCGACAAGGCCCAGGAGATTTTGGCCGAGAGCCCCAAGGCCTTCATGCCCAACCAGTTCGCCAACCCGGCCAACCCGGCCGTCCACCGCAACACCACCGGGCCCGAGATCTGGCGCGACACCGGCGGGGCGGTGGACATCCTGGTGTGCGGGGTGGGCACCGGGGGCACCATCACCGGGGCGGGCGAGTACCTCAAAAGCCAAAAGCCCGAGCTCAAGGCGGTGGCCGTGGAGCCCGCCGACAGCCCGGTGCTGAGCGGCGGCCAGCCCGGGCCCCACAAGATTCAGGGCATCGGGGCGGGATTTGTGCCCGAGGTGCTCAACCGCGGGATCATCGACGAGGTGGTCACCGTGAGCAACGGCCAGGCCATGGACACCGCCCGCTTGCTGGCCCGCCAGGAGGGCCTGTTGTGCGGCATCAGCTCCGGGGCGGCAACCTGGGCCGCTTGGCAGCTCTCGCGGCGGCCGGAAAACGTGGGCAAGACCATCGTGGTGGTGCTGCCCAGCACCGGCGAACGCTACCAGTCCACCGAGCTGTATCTGGACTGACCCGGCTTCACCAGGCGGCGCTATGCTGTGTTGCGGGCGGCGCTCGCCTCCTCGGCGTATTGGCATATACGCCTGCGGGTCTCGCTTGCCCGACGCCTTGCCTAGCACCGCCTGGCTGTGCCGGGTGGCTTCGCCACCCCCCGCATGGCGGCGTTGTCGGCATCACTCGGTCCTCGGGGTAGGTCTACTACCCCAGTAACGCGGGCGCTTGTTTTTTGCGCCCCGGCTTCCCGGCCTGTGGGCAGGGCCCTCAAAACATGCTAAAAGGGATAACCCGCTGTTATGCGGGAGAACCCCTAGGGAGCTGTTAGGTTATGCGCGCTTTGTCCATCACCGGCTTCGGCCTGGCCCTGCTCACGCTCATGGCCACTATTTTCGCCTGTGGCGGCGGACCCACCGCGGCGGAGTATTACCGCGACGAGTCCACCATGAACCTTTCCGCCTTTCCCAAGGCGGCCATGACCTACGGCACCGGACTTAACCAGTGGACCTACAGCAGCGGCGGCGGCAGCAGCAGCGGCAGCGGTAGCAGCGGCAGCGCGGGCGACAGCAGCGGCGGCATCAAGGTGCAACTGCGCCTGGACACGGAGCGGGAGTTCAACTTCGAGGTCAAGCTCAAGAACATGAACCAACAGCCCATCACCATCGACTGGGCTCACACCTATTACATAAACGGCCAGGGCTACAAATACAACGTGGCCCACCAGGGCGTGCCCTACTGGTCGCCGGTTAGCATGCTTAAGCCCACCCAGGTGGGTCCGGGCCAGACCATCGAAGACGCCCTGCAACCGGCTCGCCAGCTAAAGCGGGACGGACAGTGGCTCTTGGCTCCGCTCACCGATCCCCAAATCTCCCAGGGCGACTGGCCCAACCAGCTCACCATCCTCATGCCCATCATCAGCAATGGGGTGGAGACGGTGCACCGCTTCGACATGAACATCGACGCCCTGGATCCCATGGATAACTGGGGTGGACCTTGGTTCTACTAAGATTTTATTGCCCATGGTCCGCCGCGCTCTGATACGGAGCGCGGCGGCCGGGCTGCTTTTGCTGCTGGCCCTGGCCGCCGCCTGCGCCAATATGGGCACGGCCGACCCCGGCCCGGACCCGGCCCAGGTGCGGGTGCTGGTGGACCTCAAACAAGACCGCAGCCTGTTCAACGTCTTCGACGACACCACCCCTTACACCAGCTGGGACTGGGGCCTGTACCTGGTCCAGGGCGGGCGCAACGTGCCCCTGCGGCCGGGCCCGCCCCAGCAGCTCAAGGTGATCCACACCCCTCGCCTGGTGCGCGACACGGTGTTCCTGGCCCCGCCGGGCAAGCACACCCTGCGCCTGATCGTGCAGGCCAGCGTGGGAGTGCGCCAGGGATGGACCTACTGGCCCATCACCACGGTGTTGGTCAATCAAGTTTTTGATGTGGAATTGCAGCCAGGCGGGAAGACAACCCTGCGACCCACCGAAGTGCACAGTAACGACCGGGGCAACCTGGTGGATCCTTACAGCGTGCCCCGCGAAAAAAAGCCCTAAGCTGATCGGTTAAAGGCTTTTCCGTCTATTAACATGAGTTGTGATTGAGCCCGGCACAGCCAGCCGACGGCTGGTGAAGCCGGAAATTAGCGCGAAGCGACCCGGCTGTTGACCAGCGGCCGCCCAATGGCCCGCTCCAGGGCGGCGAAGGCCTGCAAGTAGTTGTAGCGGGCCCGGACCACCGCGCTGCGGGCGTCGAACAGGCTCACCTGGGCGTCGGTGAACTCGATGGCGTTGCCCACCCCCGCCTCGTAGCGCCCCTGAGCCAGGCGGAAGTTTTCCTCCGCGTTTATGCGCGCCGTCTCGGCCACCTCGATGCGCTCGGCCGATTCCTTGAGCACCAGCCAGGCCTGCTCCACCTCCTGGGAGATGGCCAGCTCCAACTCCTTGAACTGGGCCTGGCGCTGGCGCACCTGGGCCTGGTATTCGCTTACCTGGCCTTTGGTGAGGAAGCCTGAGAACAAGGGCCAGGTCAGGTACACCCCGGCGCTCCAGCCCTTGTCCAGGGGGAAGTCGGCGTTGGCCAGCTCATAGTCCGCCCCGGCGTCGAAGCTGGGCCAGAAGCCGCCCTCGGCCGAGGTTAGGCGTCCCTGGGCGGCCTGGATGCCCGCCTGCAGGCTGGCCGCCTCGGGCCGCTGCTTCAGGGCCTCGGCCACCAGGGGCTCCAGATTGGGGGGCAGGGGAGGGCTCGCCGCTATGTCGGCCAGGGTGTAGTCGCCGGGATAGGGCCGCTTGCCCATCACCTTTTCCAGGGCCACCCGCGCCCTGCGGCGGTCGTATTGGGCGGTGATCAGGGCCAGGCGGGCGTTGGCCAGGTCCACCTGGGCCCGGGTCACGTCGATCTTGGGCCTCAGGCCGGTGTCGTAGTATCCCTTGGCCTGCTCCACGTGCTTGGCCTGGGAGGCCAGGGTCTTTTGGGCCACGGTGACCAGGTGCTGGTTCTTGAGCACCTCGAAATACTGGGCCTTGACCTCCAAGACCACCTTTTCCCGCTGGGTGACCAGGTCGTGGCGGGTGGCGCTAACTTCCTGCTTGCTGGCCTCCACCTTGCCCCCGGTCTGGCCGAAGTCGTAGATCTTCTGGGTGACGGCCAGGTCGGTCTCGTAATAATTGTAAAGGTTGCTGCTGGAGCCTTCCAGGGCGGCGATGCGCGAGGATTCGCTGTAGTTGCGGCTGTAGCCCGCCGAGCCGGTGAGCTGGGGCCACCAGCGGGAGGTGGTCTGGGTCAGGCGCCCCTCGGCCTGGGCCACCCCCTGGCGGGAGGCCTCCAGGGTGGGGTTCTCCTTAAGGGCCAGGGACACCGCCCCGTCGAGGGTTAGCTCCCGCTCCGCCCCCGCCGCCGGAAGAGCCGTCAAGACCATCAGGCCCGCCAGCAATATCGCCCAGCACCGCACCCTAATCATCAGCCAACCTCCCGGTCCAAAACGGACCGCGCTTGTGTTGCGCTAAAGCTTAGATGGGCGCGTGCTTAAGGTCAATGGGGCGCTGGTAAATCACAGGCCGTGGGGTCGCTGGGGTCGAAGGGCTGGGCCGGGCCGCCGGGCGGGGCCCCAGCCGTCCGGGCCAGGCCGGGCAGCATGCCCTGGAACACCCAGTGGTGCAGGGGCCACACCCCGTACCAGTAGGCCAACCCCATGAGACCACTGGGCAAAAAGCAGGCCACCATGCGCGCCTCGCAGGCCGCCTCCCCCTGGGGCGTCAGGGTGATCTCCAGGGTGGCCTGGCCGGGCAGCTTCATCTGGGCCAGGAGGAGAAGCCGCCGGGGAGGCTCCACGGCCAGCACCCGCCAGAAATCCAGGGCCTCGCCCACCCGCAAATCTCCGGCGCTGCGGCGTCCCCGGCCCAGGCCCACCCCGCCCACCAGCTTGTCCAGGGCCCCGCGCACCCGCCACAGCCAAGTCTGGTAATACCAACCCCGGCGGCCGCCCACCTCGGCCAGGTGCGGCCACACCGTTTCCGCCGGCAGGGGGATGCCCAAACGGTAGCCCGCCCGCAGCACCGTGCCCCCGGCATAGGGGGCGTCGCCGCAGGTGACCCACTCGGGCGGGTTCAGCTCGCCCGCGTCCATCCAGCAGCTCTCCACCTGGTCCTGGGCCAGGCGCTCCAGGGCGGTGCGGATGGCTTGGCGGCAGGTGACCAGCTCCTGGGGGATGATCTGGCGGATGCGGGTGTCCCCACAGATCACCGTGTTGCGCAGGCCCTCGGCCAGGGGGCGGCCCAGGCTGGCGGGCACCGGGGTGACCAGGTGAATCCAATAACTGCTCAGGCGGGGGCTGAACACCGGCACCGGGATGATGATGCGCGGGGGCAGGCCCGCTTCCTGAGCCAGGATCTGGAACATCTCGGCATAGGTGTGGATGTCCGGGCCGCCGATGTCGTAGGCCTGGCCCGCCACCTCGTCGTGCTCCAGGCAGCCCAGGAGATAGCCCAGCACGTTGGAAATGGCAATGGGCTGGCAGCGGCTGCGCACCCAGCGGGGGGTGATCATCACCGGCAGGCGCTCGCCCAGATAGCGCAGCAGCTCGAAAGAGGCGCTGCCCGCCCCCAGGATCATGGCCGCCCGGAGCCAGGTGCAGGGCACCTCGCCGCTTTGCAGGATATGGCCCACCTCGGCCCGGGAGCGCAGATGGTGGCTTATGTTGGGGCCCTCGGGCACCAGGCCGCCCAGGTAGATGAGCCGCTCAACCCCGGCGGCGGCCGCGGCCAGGGACATGTTGCCCGCCGCCAGGCGGTCGGCGGCGGCAAAGTCCTTGGTGCCGGGGTTCATGGAGTGCACCAGGTAGAAGGCGGCCCAGCAGCCCTTCATACCCTTGGCCAGGGACAGGGGGTCTTTTACGTCGCCCTGCACCAGTTCGCAATTTGGATGAGAGGCCCAGGGGCGGCAGGAGAGCTTGTCCAGGGAGCGGCCCATGGCCCGCACCCGGTGACCGGCGGCCAGCAGGCGGGGCACCAGGCGGCCGCCCACATAGCCGGTGGCGCCCAAAACCAGGACCGGTTCGGCGCGGCGCGGCGGATTTTCCGGGCTCATGCAGGCCTCCTTGCCCCCACTTCATTGCAGCACAGGCGGCCATGCAAAAGCAACGGGGCCGCCGAAGCGGCCCCGTCGGGCTCGGGCAGGGGCGGCCCTTAGTCCATTTTCATGAAGCGGCTGCCCTTGGCGCCACACACCGGGCAACGCTCGGGAGCCTCGCCCTCGGCGGTGTAGCCGCACACCGGGCAGACGTAGTAGGCATAGTCGCCCGCGTTGCCGCCCAGGTTGTCCAGCAGCTTCTTGTACAGGTTGGCGTGGATCTTCTCCACCTCGTTGGCCCACTCGAAGGAGCGCAGGGCCTCCTTGGCCTCTTCGGCCTTGGCCGCCTCGATCATCTCCGGGTACATATGCTCAAACTCGTGGGTCTCGCCCGCGATGGCCTCTTCCAGGTTGTCGGCGGTGGTGCCGATGCCCTTGAGGGCCCGCAGGTGGTTATGGGCGTGCACCGTCTCGGCCTCGGCCGCGGCCCGGAACAGGCGAGCCACCTGGGGGTAGCCTTCCTCGTCGGCTTTCTTGGCAAAAGCCAGGTATTTGCGGTTGGCCTGGGACTCGCCGGCAAAAGCTTCTTTCAGGAATTCTTCGGTTTTGGACATGGTATTTACCCCTCTCTGAGTAGTTAGCAGTTGCTAATCGATAATGATTACTATTATTATATAAAGAATGAGGTCGGTGATGTCAAGGCGTCACCCATAAAAAACAGTCTGAGGCATGACCCGTTATGTGACAAGCCCTGCCCAACGCTTTTACAATGTAACTAACCCTGAGATAACCATGGCGCTGAGCGGCCCCTGGGTCCCGCCCGCCGATAAGGAGAAAAGATGAGCGATGACAAGCAAGTAACCATGCACGGCAATCCCCTGAACCTCTTGGGCCAGGCGGTGGCCGTGGGCCAGAAGGCCCCGGACGCCGAGCTTTTGAACAACGATCTGGCCCCGGTGAAGATCAGCGACTACAAGGGCAAGGTGGTGATCCTCTCGGTGGTGCCCTCCTTGGACACCCCCACCTGCGATCTGCAAACCCGGCGCTTCAACAGCGAGGCGGCGGGCCTGGGGGGCGACGTGGTTATCCTGACCGTCAGCATGGACCTGCCCTTTGCCCAGAAGCGCTGGTGCGGCGCGGCCGGGGCCGAGGCGGTGGTCACCCTGTCCGACCACCGCGAGGCGGCCTTCGGCATGGCCTACGGCATGCTCATCAAAGAGCTGCGCCTGCTGGCCAGGGCGGTGTTGGTCTTGGACCGCGAGGGCAAGATCGCCTATATCCAGCGGGTGACCGAACTCAGCGAGGAACCCGACTACGACGAGGTGCTGGCCGCGGTGAAAAAGGTGGTCTAGCCGCTAAAAGCGAGAATAAAAAAGGGGCCGGCTTGTTGCCGGCCCCTTTTGCGTCTGTCGTGTCGTGTCGCGTCAGCCCGTCACCCACTCCCAGGCCTGGTCCTCCTGCTCCGGTGGGAAATTCTTCACCTCCCCGGACATGAAGTGTTGGCTCACGTCCATGGACCACTTGACCCACTTGGGCGCGCCCACCAGGGCCAGCTTGGCAAAGTCCTTGCGGTGTTTGAAGCCGAAGGCCGCGTCGTCCCAGGCGCCACGGGCCTCCCAGCCCCGGAACTCCGGGCCCATGACCAGCATGAAACGGGCCTTGCCCTGCTTGGCTATCATCTCCCTGAGCCGGGGGATGAGCACCTGCTGATAGTCGGTGTCGGTGAGCTTTCCCCTGGCCTGGACGGCCACGGCGGCCTCGGTGCTTTGCGGCATCAGTTCCAGCATCCGGCATCCCTCCCCGTTAAAAAGCTTCAGCCTCGCGCCGGCGGCGTCGGGTTGCTCGTGCGGGATGCGGCCTCGCGGCGCTACTCACTAATTCTAATGTAGCCTATCACCACCGGTTGGCTCAACGGGCCAGCCCCCGCCCCAGGGCCCGGCCCAGGCGGTCCAGCAACTCCAGGGGGGTGTCCGCCCCCAGGCCCAGGGGGCCGCCCAGCCAGAAAAAGCCGCCTGCCGTGGCCATCAGGGCCAGGGCCAGCTCCCTGGCCCGCTTGCGGGGCCAGCCCAGCTGTTCCCCGGCCGGGGCGATCATGGCGGCCACCATGTCTAGGTGTGCGCCCAGACGCTGCACGGCGGCCTGGTGGGCTTGGCCGCCCGTGTCCAGGGCCAGGGCCTGGTTGATCAGGGCGGCGGCCTCGGGCCGCAGCTGGAAAAAGCGCAGGTGCACCGCGGACACGTCGGCCACCAGGGTCTCGGCGTCGGTGGGGGCCAGGCCCAAGGGGCGCACCCGCCTGGCCAGGTCGGTGAGCACCTGGTCCAGGAGATCAGCCACAAAGGCGTCCTTGCTGGGCCAGTGGGTGAAAAAGGTGCCTTTGCCCACCCCGGCGGCGGCGGTGATGTCCGCCACCTTGGCCGCGGCCAGGCCTTGGCGGGCGATGAGCTTGAGCCCTTCCTCGCTCAGGCGGCGGGCCGCCAGGCGGCGGCGCTGCTGGCGGAGGCCGATGGGGGCGGGCACGGTGGCGGTTGGTCTTTCCATGGGGGGATTTTCTCTTGACCCGAGGGTCAATGTCAACCGAGGCGCTGCGGCGCAAACGGGCGCGATGACCAGGTTGGGGTCTTTGGGGGGATTGCGGCGGTTGTCGGGCTAGAGGGAGTTTTGCTTAAAGGTGTTGGCTCTTATCCAGGCGGCCAGCGCTTCTTCTTGGAGAGATCCGTCGGCCAGCAGCATCATGGTGTCGTAGGCGTCTTCTTCGCGGGCGTCCAAATAATATTCATTCAGGCCCAAAAAAACGTAAATACAAACCAGAGACATCCTTTTGTTGCCGTCGACAAAGGGGTGGTTTTTGGAGATGCCCCAGGCATAGGCGGCGGCGAGAGAACTGATATCGCTTTGCTCTCCGCCGTAGGAAAAAATCTGCTTGGGCCGCGCCAAGGCGGAATCAAGCCCCGCCTCCTTGTGGATGCCGGGCAAGCCGCCGAATTTTTCAATTTGCTGCCGATGCAGGTCGATGATCGCCTGTGGTGGTATCCACCTTGGCTCCGGCTTCATTTGGCCAGCTTGGCCAAGGCGCGCCGGTAACGGGACGAGCACTCCTTGCCCAAATCCATGGCGTCATTATAATCATCCTCCGCGCGGACGATTTCTATGCGCCGGTCCAGCAGCCGCATGGCCACCCGATCACCCTGCACCAGGCCAAGCCCGTCCAGAAACTCCTTGGGCAAAAGAACGCCCAGAGAGTTGCCCTGCTTAGAGACTCGGGTGACTCGGGCCATGATGGACTCCTTTTCCGTTCCTGTGTACTTACAATTGTAAGCACTTTGGGCCTTGGGTCAAGGTAAAAATGGACCTACTAGGGTATAGGTTTGCGCCCCACCAGAAACAAACCGGCCCACCCCACCAGGGCGCTGCGGCTTAACAGGCGCGACCCCACCAGGGCGCTGCGGCTTAACAGGCGCGACCCCTTGGGATATGATTACCTGCCTACCCATGCTCAACCTCACCTGGAGAAGCGAATGTCCTCGCAGATGCAACAACTGGACAACCTGGATCAGGACCAATTGGTCCGATTCGTCTTGGAGACCTTTCACCGCAACCTGATCCACTACGGCCTTTGGTTCCGCGAAGTGGAGCACCAAAACGGCATGGACAACGTGCTGGAGGCTGACTACGAAGTTTTCGACTCCTGCCTGGCCTTTCAGATGGGCCGCCTGGGCAAGATCCTGGGCTTCGAGGTGGATAAAAAGGGCGTGCCGCTGAAGCTGAAGAACATGAGCCGCGACGAACTCGTGGAGTTGGCCAAGGGCTCGGCCTCCAACTGGCTGGTCACCGACGGGGTGTGGTTCCAGGCGGTGGAGCAGGCCCACGGCATGGAGGCGGCCAAGCGGGCCAACGACCTGTGCTGGAGCCGCCTGAGCCCCCACGAGGCCTTTTACATCAAGAAGCTGCTGGGCCTGGGCGAGCTGCCCGGCCTGGACGGGCTCAAGGCCGCCCTGGGCCTGCGCAACTACTCCCTGGTCAACGTGCAGTCCATCCACGAGGTGGACGAGCACAGCTTCATCTTCCAGATGAACGACTGCCGGGTGCAGAGCGCCCGCAAGCGCCGGGGCCTGCCCGACTACCCCTGCCACTCGGTGGGCATGGTGGAATACCCCGCCTTTGCCCGCAGCATAGACAAGCGCATTACCACCGAGTGCGTGGGCTGTCCGCCTGATCATCCCGACGAATGGTATTGCGCCTGGCGCTTCACCTTAGTGGAGTAAGTGATGGCGGCATAGCCAGACGATGACATACTGCGTTGCCGGCATCGCTCCAGCCTCGACGTAGCTTTTGCTACGCCTCCGGCTGTCGCTCGCCGGTCGCCTTGTCTGTCGCCGCCTGGCTATGCCGCACTTGGCGCGGACGGTCGGCGGGAATTCAAAGAGCATTAACGAGACGGAAAAAATTGGGGCCAGCGCTACGAGGTGTAGTGCTGGCCCTTTGTTTGTCGATTTACAGGCTGTCGCCGCTTGGCAATTTCGCTCTAAGCTACTTTCTCCACCTTGCAGGGTATGGCCGCCATATTGGGCGTGCCGAACTCCTTGCCCAGCTTGGCCGCGCTGGTGAGCAGGTTGAAGTTGGCCCGCTCCCAGCCGCCCAGGGGGTCGTCCTCCTCGGGGAACCACCAGCCGTGCTCGGCGTAGACCACGCCCTGGCGCACCCTCTGGTTGAGCTTGGCGGTCTGCACGATGCTCCCCTGCTGGGTGCTCACCCGCACCTGGTCGCCCTCGGCGATGCCCAGGCGCTGGGCGTCGGCCGGATTCAGTTCGGTGATGGGTTCGGGGTTTTGTTTGCGCAGCTCTTCCACCCAGCGGTAGGACGAGTGCAGGGCCACCTTGTTCTTGCGTCCGGTGAGCACCAAGGGGAACTCTTCGTCAATATCCTCGGGGAATCCCACCCAGGCGGGCAGGGGAGGCAGGCCGAACTTCTCCGCCGCGGAGAGCCTCAGCTCCACCTTGCCGGTGGGGGTGCGGAAGCCCTTTTCCGCGTATTTGCGGAACTTCTGCGGGCCCTGCAAGTGGCCCCGCTCCACGAACTCCTCCCAACTCACCCCGCTGGGCTCCAGCACCATGTCCAGCATGTCGTGGTAATCCTCGGGCCACAGCTCCTCCCCGGCCAGGCGGCGGCCCAGGTCGCAGCAGATCTGCATGGGCGCGCGGCACTCCTCGGGCGGGTCCACCACATGCGGCCGGGCCAGGATGAAGCCGTGGCCTATGCCGTAGTGGCCGATGTCGTCGAACTCCAGGCTGGCCGCCGCGGGCAAGACCACGTCGGCCAGGGCCGCGCTGGGAGTCATGAAAAGCTCGGCGCAGGCGAAAAACTCCAGGCTCTCCAGGGCCCGCTTGGTCAGGCGGCTGTCCGCCCAGACCATGAGCGGGTTGGTGTCCATGGAGAAGAAGCCCTTCACCGGGTAGGGGTCGCCTTCCAGGATGGCCCGGCGCAGATAAGCAGGGGGGATGGTCATGAAGCGGGGGATCACCCCGTGGGCCGCGCTGAGCATCTGTTTGCGCTTGTCCGGCACCAGGTCGGCCCGCACGTAGGGCCCCAGCCCCGCGATCTTGGGCTCCAGCGGAGAGATGTTGCCGCCCATCACGTCCAGGTTGCCGCTCAGGGCCATGAGGCACACCAGGCCCCTGGCCGCGTGGAAGGCGTTGTTGGTGTGCTCGATGGGGTTGCCCCAGGCCAGGGCGGCGGGCTTGGCCTGGGCGTAGAGCCGGGCCGCCCGGCGAATCTGCTCGGGCTCCAGCCAGGTGATGGCCGCCACCCGCTCCGGCGGGTAGTCCGCCGCCTGGGCGGCCAGCTCGGCGAAGCCGTGGGTGTGCTTGGCCACGAACTCGGCGTCGTAGAGCTTCTCGGCGATGATTACGTTTATCATGCCCAGAGCCAGGGCCGCGTCGCTGCCCGGCCTTAGCGGCAGCCACAGCTCGGCCTTGTCGGCCAGGCTGCTGCGGTAAGGGTCGATGACCATGAGCTTGGTGCCCTGGCCCACCTGCTTGAGTAGCTGGGAGCAGATGCCGCCCTCTTCGTTGGTGTTGGTCACCGCGCTGGCCCACAGCACCACCAGCTCGCTGGGGTGCTTGAAATCCACCACCGGGTAGAAGCCGCAGGTGTGCACTCCGGTGATCTCCCGGGGCGCGTGGCACACGTCCTGGCTGGCCACCAGGTTGGGCGAGCCGAAGGTGTTGGCCAGGCGGATCTGGCCGAAGTGATCCAGGCCCTTGGGCATGCCCAAGCCGAAGGCCACCGAGCGGGCCCCGTCGCGCTTTCTTATTTCGTCCAGGCGGGCGCTGATTTCTTCAAGAGCCTCGTCCCAGGAGATGCGCTCCCAGTTGCCCGAGCCCCGCTCGCCCACCCGGCGCACTGGATGGCGCAGGCGCTGGGGATGGTACAAACGTTTGGGGGAGGCCAAGCCCTTGGGGCATACGTAGCCCTGGTTCAGCCAACCGTCCGGGTCGCCCTTGACCTTTACGATGCGCCCGTCCTGCACGGTGACGATTAGGCCGCAGCCGCCGTGATCCATGTAGGAGCAGTGGGTCTTGATCTCGCGCGTATTTTGGTCCATGGCCTTTGCTTGCCTCCGCCCGGTGCTCCGGGGTTATAATTCCCAACGAATGTAGAGATTTAATCACTGGACTGGCCGGTTGGCAAGCACGGCATTGGCTCGGACCGGGGAGGGGCGGAGCATGGATCTGAAAAATGTGGAAGAAAAGCTCAATCAATATTTACGCCCGGCCACCTATCCGGTGGCCCTGAGCATGGTGGCATCGCGCGACGAGTTGCCCGCCGGCTTTGCCAAGGCGGCGGACAAGGCCAGCCCCATGCTGGTGTGCCAGGGCATCACCCTGGCCCGGCGCTACGGCTGGAAGGTGTGCCTGACGCCCCAGGACATGGTCTGTCCCCTGGGGGCCCTGGCCGTGGGCTTTGCCCCACCCACCGACGACTTCATGTCCGGCCACACCGGGGTGCCCAACTGGGTGTGCGACGACGCGGCCCGCTCCATGGTGGCCGAGGCCATCCCCAAGCTGCCCCACGGCCAGGGACAGTATCTTATCGCCGCGCCCCTGGCCCAGGCGGACTGGGAGCCCCAACTCATCATCGTCTACGGCAACCCGGCCCAGATGGTGCGCATGGTGCAGGGCCTGGTGCACCACACCGGCCGCGCCCTGAACTTCAGCGCCCTGGGGGGCATCGGCTGCGCCTCCTACATAAGCCAGGCGCTGATCACCGGCCAGTGCCAGCTGGTGCCCTGCGGGGCGGGTGACCGCATCTTCGCCATGGCCCAGGACGACGAGATGGCCTTCGCCATACCCGCCGGGGAGGTGGACAAGCTGCTCTCGGGCCTGGAGTTCACCAACCGGGCCGGTCTGCGCTACCCGGTTACTCCCTACATGCGTTTCCACACCGAAATGCCGCCCTCCTATCAGGCCTTGATGAAAAATCTGGCCGGCGGGGAATAGCGGGAAAGGGTCTTGAAAACACCGGTACGGGGGCTTTCCGACCGGTCGATGAAGTTTGCACGGCCCGGCCGGAAGTGCCTTCCGGTCGGGCCCTTTGGTGGGGCGTGTCGTGTAACAAGCTTAAATTAAAGGAGAATAAAAGTGGTTGACATCGTGAACCCGCTTCGGCTATTGATGATAGTACGAATGTCTGACATTCATATGGACGCACATCCAACGCCGGGAAGGTAAGAGCATGAGCCAGGAAACCGCCAACGCCAGCCAACAGCTCTTCACCCCGGTCAAGAACAAGCGCACCTTCGAAGAGGTCTCCTCCAACATCAAGGAATTGATCTTGGACGGCACCCTCAAGGTGGGCGACCGACTCCCTCCTGAAACCCAACTGGCCCAGCAATTCAACGTGGGCCGGCAGACCATTCGAGAGGCCCTGCGCCTGCTGGAGCTGTCCGGATTCATCACCGTGCAGCGCGGCGGCGGCGGGGGCACCATCATCAAGGACACCATCCTCCGGCGCATCAGCGATTTATTCATCGACGCCTTCCGCATGCGGCGGGTGGGCATTGAGGCCATCACTCAGGCCCGCCTGGAGGTGGAGCGCATCATCCTGGACTACGCCCTGACCAACGCCACCAAGGACGATTTGGAAAAGCTCAGGGCCAACGTGGAGCACGCCAAACAGATCGTGGAGTCGGGCCACCTGGCCACCGAGGCCAACGCCCAGTTCCACGGGCTCTTGGCCAAGGCCACCGGCAACCCGGTATTCGTCATGGTCCTGGAATCGATCATGGCGGTGCATTTGGACTTCCTGACCAGGGTGCCGGCCAGCCTGGAAACCTCGGAAAAGGTGGTCAAGGCCCACGAACAGCTCTTGGAGGCCATCGAGCAGGGCGACCGGGACAAGGCCCAGAGCCTGCTGGAAGCTCACCTCACCGAGGTGCGCGAGCGCCTGCACCAGGTGGACCAGGAAGAAGCCTGACACCGCCGCCTCCGGTGGCGGCGACCAATAGAAGAGCCCCAGTCGGGGGGCGAGGTCTGATGCCAACCGGTCCGGCCGCGGCGCAACACCATGGCGGGCCAAAAGGGAGGGAATGTCATGAGGGGAAGACTGTCCAGCATAGTGACGCTGGTATTGGCCCTGGGCCTGTGGGTGGGCCTGGGGGCGGGGGCGGCCTGGTCGGCGGACAAACCATTGGTGCTGCGCTACGCCGCTCAGGGCGCGCCCAAGGGGGTCAGGGCCGAGGCGGTGAAGTGGTGGGCGTCCGAGATTGAAAAGCGCTCCAAGGGCAAGGTGCAGATCAAGTTCTTCTGGTCCGGCGCCCTGCTCAAGCCCGGCGACGCCATGGAGGGCATCGGGGCCCGCACCGCCGACCTGGGCGGCGCCTGGGGCATCTACCACCCGGCCAAGACTCCGCTGTGGACCGTGGGCGACCCGCCCTTCAGCCATGACGACCCTTACGTGGGCCTGGCCACCATGCGCGAGATGTTCAAGACCTACAAGCCGCTCATCGACGAGTTGGCCAAGTACAACGTCAAGGTGCTGGCTCCCTTCGTCACCGGCATGACCCAACTGGGCACCACCAAGAAGGAGGTGTTCGTGCCCGCCGACACAGAGGGCATGAAGATCCGCTTCGCGGGCGGCCAGTGGGCCAAGTTCTGGAAGTCGGTGAACGCGGTGCCCATCAAGCTGACCCAGGGCGAGGTGTACGAGGCCCTGATGCGCGGCACCGCCGACGCCACCCAGAGCTACTTCTTCATCCTGGAGGCCTACAAGCACTGGGACGTGATCAAGTACTACAGCGTGATCAACGCGGGCGAACTGTGCTCCTACGGCCTGGCCATCAACCTGCAATTGTACAACAGCTTCAGCCCCGAGCTTAAGAAGGTCTTCAACGAGGTCAGCGACGAGTTCGTGGAGCGCTATGCCAAGGGCCTCATCGACGTGCGCAAGAAGGTCATCCCCTTGGGCGAGAAGAAGGGCATGAAGTTCCTGTACCTGAACCAGGAGCAAAGGGCCAAGTGGCTGGCCGCGGCCAAGCCCTTCATGGAGGCCTGGGCCAAGGCCATGGACGAGCGGGGACTGCCGGGCACCAAGACCCAGCAGACCTTCCTGTCCCTGGCTGACAAGTACAAGAAGCAGGTCGAGGCCAAGGGATATCCCTGGGGCAAGTAGACCGCGCCCATAAGGCACGCGCCCGGTCCCGGAGCCCGCGCTCCGGGACTGGGACCTAAGCTCCGCAACCCATCGCAGGCAGGATTAACCGTGTCCGCCCAAGCAATCTTGGCAGGGTTTCGCCGCGTCTTTAACCCCTTCGTGGGCTTGTTAACCGGCGTGGCGGTATTGCTCATGCTGCCCATGATGTTCCTGGTCACCGCCGACGTCATAGGCCGCTACATCTTCAACAGCCCCATACCCGCCGTGTTCGAGATAAACAGCTACTTCATCATGGTGGCGGTGGTCTTCTTCCCCCTGGCCTATGTGCAGCGCAAAAAAGAGCACGTGTTCATCACCCTGTTCACCGAGCGCCTGTCCTCGCGGTTCAAGGCGGTGCTGGACGCCTTCTCCCTGCTGGTGGGGTTCGTGGCCTACGGCCTCATCGGGATATACAGCCTGCAGCGGGCCATCATGGCCACCGAGGTGCGCGAGTACATCTCGGGGATCATCGACATGCCGGTGTGGATAAGCAAGTGGATCATCCCCATCGGCTGTCTGGCCTTTTGCATCGAGTTGCTCTTGGACGCCCTGGAGCGGATTCCGGTGATCATGGGCCGGGAGGATACTGAGCAGCAGGAGGCGCACCATGGATAGCTGGATGGTAGGGCTCATCGGGGTGGGAGTGGTCCTCGTGCTCATCGCCTTCAGGGTGCACGTGGCCTTCGCCCTGACCATAGTGGGCATCGCCGGCTACTGGCAGATCATGGGCTGGCAGGCCACTGGGGGCCTCTTGGGGCTCATCCCCTTCAGCTTCATCGCCAACTTTATCCTGACCACCATTCCCCTGTTCCTGCTGATGGGCTATCTGGCCCACCACGCCGGGCTGACCAAGGACGTGTACAAGACCGCCCGCTACTGGCTCTCCCGGGTGCCCGGCGGCCTGGCCATCGCCTCGGTGGCCGGTTGCGCCGCCTTTGCCGCGGCCAGCGGGTCTTCCTTGGCCACGGCGGCCATGATGGGCAAGGTGGCCATCCCCGAGATGCTGGAGCACAACTACGACAAGGGCCTGTCCAGCGGCGCGGTGGCCGCGGCGGGCACCATCGGCTCTTTGATACCGCCCAGCATCCTCTTGATCCTCTACGGGGCGCTCACCGAGACCTCCATCGGCCGCCTTTTGATCGCCGGTTTCATCCCCGGCGTGCTTTCGGCGCTCATCTACATGGCCATGATCCTGGTGCGGGCCATGGCCAACAAGAAGCTGTGCCCGCCGGTGACCGAGAAGGTCACCTGGGGTCAGCGCCTGTCCTCCCTCAAGGGAACCTGGGGCATCATCTCCCTGTTCGTGCTGGTCATCGGGGGCATCTACTTCGGGCTGTTCACCCCCACCGAGGCGGGCGGCGTGGGCGCGGCCGGGGCCTTCGTGGTGGCCCTGATCAGCGGCAAGATCTCCTGGCCCACCCTGAAAAGCTCCATGGGCGACACGGTGCGCAGCACCTCCCAGATCTTCGCCATCGCCCTGGGGGCGGTGTTCTTCACCAAGTTCATCGGCATCAGCGACCTGCCGGGCGCCATCTGCGAGACTATTCTGGGCATGAAGGTCCATCCCATGGTGGTGCTGGCGGGCATAAGCCTGGTCTACATCCTCCTGGGCATGTTCCTGGACTCCATCGGAGTGATGCTCCTGACCCTGCCCATCGTCTTCCCGGTGATGGACCAGCTCGGCTTCTCGCCGGTGTGGTTCGGCATCATCATGATCAAGTACCTGGAGATCGGCCTGGTCACTCCGCCGGTGGGGCTCAACGTCTACGTCATCAAGGGCGTGGTGGGCGACACCATTCCCCTGGAAACCATTTTCCGGGGCGTGGCCTGGTTTGTGGCCATGGACATCCTGACTCTGGCCGTGCTCATTATCTGGCCGGAGATCACTCTGTGGCTGCCCAATACCATGATGGGTAAGTAGCCAGGTTATTTCATGAAGGTTGGGTGGAGATGAGTAACGAATCGGTATTTATGGAGTGCTTATGAGGCCGGCATCATCCCTATCGGGGCGGGGTTTGCCCCCGGCCCCGGCACAGCCAGCCGCCGGAAGACAAGGCGACCGGCAAGCAAGGGCCGAAGGCGTAGCCATTGCTACGTCGAGGCCCGAGCGTAGCCGGCAACGCTGTATGCCGGTGGCTGGCGCAGCCGGGCGCACAGCCTTCATGAAATGTCCGGGCTAGGGGAGGCAGCGTTGCGGCAGGACCGTCGAGTGGAGGGGACGGCTCCGGTGGGCGCGGGGTTTTTGAGCGGCTACCGGGTGCTGGAGCTGGCCGGCCAGGAGAGCCTGTTCGCGGGCAAGCTCCTGGCCGACATGGGGGCCGAGGTGATCAAGGTGGAGCCGCCCGGCGGCGACCCGGCGCGCCTGCTGGGGCCCATGGCCCCGGGGGTGGACCCCGTGGAGGCCTCCCTCTTGTGGCAGGCCCTGAACACCGGCAAGAAAAGCGTGATCCTGGACCTGGAGACCTACAAGGGGCGTGATCTTTTCCTGGAGTTGGCGGCCACGGCCGACGTGGTGATAGAGGCGTATCCTCCGGGCCACCTGGAGGCGATGGGCCTAGGCTACGAGGATCTGTGCCGGGCGCGGCCGGAGCTGGTCATGGCCTCCATCACCGCCTTTGGCGAGGACGGCCCTTACCGCGACTTCGTGGCCAGCGACCTGGTGATCTGGGCCCTTTCGGGCCTGCTCTACATCTGCGGCGACACCGACCGCCCTCCGGTGCGCATCAGCCTACCCCAGTCCTGGCTGCATGCCGGGGCCGACGCGGCCACCGGGGCGGCCATGGCCCTGTTCCACCGGGGCCGCACCGGCCAGGGGCAGCGGGTGGTGGTCTCGGCTCTCAAGGGCCTGGAGCGGGTGGCCTATGCCTCCCACATCCTGTGGGATGCCAGGGGCCGGGTGCTTAGGCGCCAGGGCAGCGCCCTGCGCATCCCGCCCATGGGCACCACCACCCCCCTGATCTGGCCCTGCGCCGACGGCTTCGTGGCCTTCTACCTCTTCGGCGGGCAGATGGGCGCGGTGAGCAACCCCGCCCTGACCAAGTGGATGGACGACGAGGGCATGGGCAGCGAGTACATGAAGGGCATGGACTGGCCCCGCCTGGACCTGGGCCGCACCCCTCAGGAGGAGGCGGACAAGGGCATCGTGGAGCCGGTGGCCGCTTTTTTCGCGGGGCACACCCAGCGCCAGCTGTGGGACGAAGGGGTCAAACGGCGGGTGATGGTCTACCCGGTCAACGACGCCTCCGGGGTTTTGGCCGAGGCCCAGCTCAAGGAGCGGGGCTTCTGGGTGCGCCTGGCCCATCCCGCCTTTGAGCAAGAGCTGACTTTGCCCGGGCCTTTCGTGAAGACCGAGGATGGCCTGTGCCTGGTGCGGGGGGCCGCTCCCACCCTGGGCCAGCACAACCAGGAAGTTTTGGCCTCCCTGGGCCTGGAAGGGGGGCGCTAGCCATGGAAAAGCAGACGGCCATCCTGGAAGGCGTGCGCATGGTGGAGTTCGGCTGGGCGGTGGTGGGGCCTCTCACCACCTCCTGGGCGGGCGGCTTCGGGGCCGAGGTGATCAAGGTGGAGACCCGCACCCGGCCGGACATCATCCGCTCCATGACGCCCTTCAAGGACGACAAGGTGAACCTGGACAACTCCCTGTTCTTCGGGCGGGAGAACGCCAGCAAAAAGAGCATCGCCCTGAACCTGAAACACCCCCAGGGCAAGGAGCTGGCCCTCCGGCTTGTGGCCACCGCCGACGTGGTCTTGGACAGCTACACCGCCGGGGTCATGGCCAAGTGGGGCCTGGGTTACAAGGACCTGGTCAAGGTGAAGCCGGACCTGATAATGCTCAGCTCCTGCATGTACGGCCAGACCGGGGCCCTGCGCTCCATGCCCGGCTACGGGGTGCCGCTCACCGCCATCAGCGGGCTGACCTACCACTGCGGCTGGCCGGACCGTAAGCCCTGCGGCCCCTACGGCTCCTACACCGACTACCTGGTGCCCCGGCTCAACCTGCTGGCCATCGTCAGCGCCCTGGACCACCGGCGGCGCACCGGCCAGGGAGTGTACCTGGATGCGGCCCAGTTGGAGGCCAGCGTGCAGTTCGTGGCCCCGGCCCTGCTCAACTACGCCCTCACCGGGCGGGTGGCCCAGCGGGCGGGCAACCGCGACTCCGAGGCCGCGCCCCACGGGGTCTACCCCTGCGCGGGCAAGGACCGTTGGGTGGCCATCACCGTGATGGAAGACCGCCAATGGAAGGGCCTGGTGCACGCCATGGGCTCGCCGGAGTGGGCCCTGGACCCGGAGCTGGAGCGCCTGGAGGGCCGCCTGGCCCAAGGCGAGGAACTGGACCGACGCATCGCCCAGTGGACCGAGTCCCGCGAGGACCACGAGGTGATGGAGCTTTTGCAGGCGCTCCAGGTGCCCGCCGGGGTGGCCAACGACGGCCGCGACCTGGGGGGAAACCCCCAACTGGTTTACGACCGGTACTTCTCCCGGCGGGAGCATCCGGTGATGGGCCAGGTGGACTACGCGGCCCACTCCCTGGAGTTTTCCGCCTCGCCCCAGCGGGTGGAGCGCTCCCCCTGCCTGGGCGAGCACACCGAGGAGATCTGCCTGGGCCTGCTGGGCCTGGGACGCGAGGAATATCAGCGCCTGGATGAACAAGGCGTTTTCAAGTAGGGAGGAGCCGGTGAGCCGACCGGACATAAGCCAAGTTATCGAGCAAGGCCTGGCCAAGTACCGCGAGCGCATGGAGGGCGCGGTGCTGGGGGCCCCGGTGAGCCAGCGGGTGGCCACCCCCGAGGCCATCCGTCAGTTCGCCCAGGGCCTGGGCGACCTGAACCCCCTGTGGTGCGACCCGGACTACGCCGCGGCCACCGAATGGGGCGGCCTGTTGGCCCCGCCCGCCTTTCTCAACGCGGTGTGCGAAGGCCAGGCCATACTGGGCCTGCCCGGGCTCATCGCCTTCTTCGTGGGGGCCCGCTGGGAGTGGAACGGGGTGATGCGCGCCGGGGACAGCTTCACCGTGGACAACGAGCTGTTGCCCCTGGCCGACAAGACCAAGCCCGGCCAACCGGTGCGGGTGTTCCAGCAGGGGGTGCTGCGCTACCGCAACCAGCGCGGCGAGGTGGCCGGCTCCTGCCGCTGGGACATGATGCGCTCCCAGGTCAAGCTGGGAGGGGGCAAGAAAAAGGAGCCCTCCGGCCAGACCGCCCCGGCGGTGCTCCAGCGCGAGCCCTACAGCCCCGAGAAGCTGGCCGAGATTTACCAGGCCATCCGGGCCGAAAAGCCCCGAGGCCGCGAGGAGCGCTTTTGGCAGGACGTGGCCGTGGGCGACGTGGTGGATCCGGTGATCAAGGGCCCCCTGTCGTTGTCGGACATGGTGGCCTGGTCCACGGGCATCGCCTGGCACCGGGCGGCCCTGGCCCACGGCCCCAAGCTCATGCACCTGTTGGACAACCCCGGCCTGGCCTACATCGACCCGGCCAGCGGCGCGCCCGAGCCCATCGCCATGAGCCACATGGACCCGGACGGGGCGCGCATCCTCATGGGCTCGCCCTTGCCCATGGACGTGGGCTTCCAGCGGGTGGCCTGGTTCACCCATCCGGTGACCAACTGGATGGGCGATGCGGGCCGTTTGCTGAGCCTGGAGGTCCGCCTGAGCGGCTTCGTGCGTTTCGGCGACATCGCCTGGCTGGGAGGCAAAGTGGCCTCCAAGGAGCGCCTGGACGGCCGGGCGGTGGTCAATTTGGATTTGCAATGCACCAACCAGCGGGGCGAGGAGGTCGCCGCGGGCACCGCCCAAGTGGCCCTGCCCGAGAGCGCGGCCCAGCCGGTTTAATGTGAGGAGGAGCCCCATGCCCGACTACAGTGAGATAACCGACAAGCTCAACAAGTTCCTGCGCCTGCAGACCTTCCCGGTGGCCCTGCGCATGGCCGAAAAGGGCGAGGAGCTTCCCGAGGCCTTTGAAGCCATGAAGAAAAAGCGCACCCCCATGCCCCTGTGCCAGGGGGTGTCCCTGGCCCGGCGCTACGGCTGGAAGGTGCTCCTGGGCTCCGAGGAGATGACCTGCCCCCTGGGGGCGTTGGCCATGGGCTTCGTGCCCCCCAAGGACCGCTACATGTCCGGCGAGGCCGAGGTGCCCTTCTGGGTGCGCAGCAAACAGGCCAGGGCCAAGATAGCGGCCAACCTGCCCAAGCTGGAGCACGGCCGCTACGCCTACATCATGGCCGCGCCCCTGGCCGAGGCCGAGTTCGATCCCCAGCTCATCATCATCTACGGCAACCCGGCCCAGATGATGCGCCTGGTCCAGGCGGTCATCTACATGACCGGCGAGGCGGTGGTTTCTAACAGCCTGGGCGCGGTGGGCTGCGGCACCTATGTGAGCAAGGCGCTCATCACCGGCGAGTGCCAGATGGTGGTGTGCGGGGCGGGTGACCGCATCTTCGCCCTCACCCAGGACGACGAGATGGTTTTCACCATCCCGGTGGCCAAGCTGGCGGAAGTGGTAACCGGCCTGGAGGACACCCACCGCTTCGGCATGCGCTACCCCACTTCGAGTTACTTGCGATTTTCTCCTCAACTGCCCAACACCTATCAGGACCTCATGCAGTACCTGGCATCCGAGGAAGATTAGCTCAACGCCCCACGCCCGGCCGCCCCAGGAGCAGGGCCTACCCAGGAGAAGCAACCGATGGATACCCGGGAGCTGAATGAAAAACTGGCCGCCATGGGCCTTATCGTGGAGAAGGTGGAGCAGTGGGCCGCCACCCGGCCGGACAAGCTGTTCATCTACTACGGCGAGGAGGACGCCTCCTACACCTACGCCCAGTTCAACCGCCTGGCCAACTGCGTGGCCCACAATCTGCGCGGCATGGGGGTGTCCAAGGGAGACCGGGTCAGCCTGTTCCTAAAAAATCCCTGGGTCACGGTGCTGTCCATGTACGCCCTGTGGAAGCTGGGGGCGGTGTTCTGCCCCATCAATTTCCTCTACAAGGGCCGCCTGCTCTCCTATCAGCTCAGCGACACCGGGCCCAAGCTGCTCATCACCGAGAGCGGTCGCGAGCCGTTGCTCAACCAGATCAAGGACGACCTGCCCTTTACCAAAGTAGTGATCCATCGCCCCACGCCAGAGGAGCACGATTACAATCCCGAGACCGCCGGGCTGCGCCTGGAGCCGCCCTTTGAGGAGATAGCTTTCGCCGACCTGTTGGAGGGCAACCCCACCAACCCCGGCGTGGAGATCAACTTCTGGGACACCGCCAACATCGTCTACACCTCGGGCACCACCGGCCCGCCCAAGGGGGTGGTGCAGTCTTTCCGCTGGATGCAGAACTACTGCTACTACGGGGTGCGCATGCTGCACCCGGACGACGTGGCCTATTGCGACCTGCCCATGTACCACATCGGCGGGGCCTTCTCCCTGGTGGGCCGCGCCGCCTGGCGGGGCTGCACCGTGTCGTTGTGGGACCGCTTCAGCGCCAGCGACTTCTGGCGGCGCGTCAAGGTGAGCGGGGCCAGCGTGGCTCTCTTGTTGGACGTGATGATGCCCTGGCTCTTAAAGGCCGAGCCCCAGCCCGACGACCGGGAAAACACCCTGCGCCGGGTGCACATGCAGCCCCTACCCGAGTACCACCACGTTTTCGCCCAGCGCTTCGGCCTGGACTTCGTCAACGTGGGCTACGGGGCCACCGAGGTGGGCTACGTGTGCGCGGGGATCATCGACGAGTCGGTGAACGGCGGGGGCACGCCGCCGGAGTTTGCCAAGGGCTACTCCAAGGAGGAGGTCTACCAGGTGGCCCAGGAGTTGGGCATGCCCATCATCCCCGGCCACAAGGAGATACCCAAGGGCTACATGGGCAACGCCTGCATGCTGCACCAGGTGGCCATCCTGGACGAGCACGATCAGGAGTTGGAGCCGGGCCAGTACGGCCAGATATGCCTGCGGCCCCGGTTGCCTTATGTGCTCCTTAACGAATACTTCAACAAGCCCGAGGCCACCGTGGCCACCAACCGCAACTTCTGGTTCCACACCGGCGACGGGGCCCGCTACGACGACAAGGGCATGTTCTACTTCGTGGACCGCATGGGCGGCTTCATCCGGGTCAAGGGCGAGAACATCAGCTCCTTCCAGGTGGAGGACGTGATCAACACCCACCCCAAGGTGCGCATGTCCGCCGCCTTCCCGGTGCCCGCCTCCGAGGGCCTGGAGGACGACATCGTGGTCTACATCGTGGTGGACCAGGGACACGAGCTGTGCGAGGCGGATCTCAGGCCCTGGCTGGACCGGGAGATGCCCGCCTACATGCGGCCCCGCCACTTGCGCTTCGTGGATTCCCTGCCCCAGACCCCCACCTACAAGGTGGAGAAGTACAAGCTCAAGGAGATGTTCCTGGCTGAGGGTAATGGCTGATAGCGGCGGCTTCGCCAGGCGGCGCTATGCTGCGTTGCCGGCATCGCTCAAGGCTCAGCGTAGATAAGACTACGCTTGCGCCTCTCGCTCGCCGGACGCCTTGTCTAGCACCACCTGGCTGTGCCGCTGGTGGGGGCGGCTGCGCCAAGTGGCGGGATGCTGCGTTGGCGGCGTCGCTTAGACCTCGGCGTATGTAAGAGCAACGATTAACCCGCCTCCCTTCCCCGGCCGGTCCGCTATCTGCCCCGGCGGACCGGCCGGGGTGTATAGTTAGCGCAAGTCTTGTCCCTGCCATCCCCTGGAGGCCATGCCTTGCGATTGCGCTCCTGTCTCATCCTTTTGGCGGCCCTGCTGCTGGCCGCCGCCTGTTCCTCCCCGGCCCACGAACCGCTGCCCGCCCTGCTCAAGCAGTTGGGCTTCAGCCAGGCTACCGCCCTGCACGACGGCGAGCTGCTCTACCAGAAGCCCCTGGATGGCGTGAGCCTGTGGGTGAGCCTGCCCCAGGGCCTGGGCAAGGAGCCCGGCCCGGTGATGATGATCAAGGCCGCCGGTCCCAAGGGGGCCTTGAGCGCGGCCACGGATGCGGACCTGACCACCCGGCCCGAGGTGGGCCAACTGGTGGAGGCGGCCAGCCAGGGGGCCTACCCGCCCAAGGCCTTGGCCGAGATATTCAAACTGGCCCAGGAGGCCGCGGCCCAGCCCCCCCACAACGGGGCCCTGATGACCAGCCCCAAGAGTGGCTATTCCCTCCGGGTGCCCCACACCCAGGGCCATCTGCGCCTGGTCTTGCTGGTGCGGCACAAGAAACCCTGAAGCAAGAGACCGTCGCGGCAAAGGATGCTAAAATTAGCAGCATGAAAAACCAACCCACACTCAACGTATTGCGCCGCGCCGCCGCGCCGCCCTGCCTGGGCAAGGACCGCCTGCTGTGCCGGGGTTGCCCCGGCTGGGAGGCCATGCGCACGGCGGTATGCCCCGGCGGGCCCTGGGAGGGGGCGGTGATCCACTGCTCCTGCACCGGCCTGGTGGCCCAGGGGTCGGAGCATACGGACAAGCAATGAAACGCCCGCTGGGGATCGCCTTGCTGGCCCTGGCCGCCCTGGCCCTGGGGGCGGCGGCGGGGGTGGTCACGGTGGGCCATTTCAGCGCGGGCGACCTGGCCGGTTGGGAACCCAAGGAGTTCAAGGGCCTGACCACCTACAGCCTAGTGGAGGTGGACGGCCGCAAGGTGCTCAAGGCGGTGAGTGAGTCCAGCGCCTCGGCCCTGATAAGGGAAATCGAGGCCGACCCGGCCAAGACCCCCACGCTCTCCTGGTCCTGGAAAATAGAAAAGACTCTGCCGGGGGGCGACGGCCGCAGCAAGGCGGGGGACGATTTCGCCGCCCGGGTCTACGTGGTCTTCCCCTCTTTCTTGTTCTGGAACACCCGCGCCCTCAACTACGTGTGGGCCAACAAGTTGCCCGTGGGCCGCACCTGGCCCAACGCCTTTGCCGGGGACAACGTGATGATGATGGCCGTGAACAGCGGCAACGGCCAGGCCGGGCAGTGGGTGAGCCACCGCCGGGACCTGGCCGCCGATTTTCGCCGTTGTTTTGGGGAGGAGCCTCCGGCCATAGGAGCCATCGCGGTGATGACCGACTCAGACAACACCAAGGGCAGCGCGGTGGCCTATTACGGCGACATCACCCTGAGTTCTAAGTAGGCGGCTGCGCCAGGCGGCCGATGGCTGCGTTGCCGGTATCGCTTAGGCCTCAGCGTGACTCTGCCACGCTTGCGGCCTGCGCTCGGCGGACGCCTTGCCCTCGCCCTCCTGGCTGTGCCGCTGGCCTTTTGGGGCTTGATTTAACAAACGCCCAAAAACGGCAGCGCCACCTAGCTGTTGTTAGCAAGGACGTTGTTCACAGTTTGCCAGTCTTGAGATTGGCGGTTTGTATTTAAGAGCGGTGTGTGGCCTTGTCTGGTTGTAGTAATCCAGCCATGGCCCCAGCCGCTCATTTCTTTCCTCCGAGGTT